>CAYLYK010000002.1:646927-664009 GCA_964388115.1 uncultured Hyphomicrobiales bacterium | reverse complement strand
GGATCGAACCGCTGACCTCGTCATTGCGAACGACGCGCTCTCCCAACTGAGCTACGGCCCCGTACCGAAACGGCGCGCATAATCCTCGCCCCTTCCCGCCCTGTCAAGGAAGCAGAAATCCCATCCCACGCAAGGGCTTGGGCGCAAAATCCGATACCGTCCCGCCGGCTTGCGCAGCCCGGACACGTTGGGTAGGGTGGCCGCCTTCCGACCGATCCCCGCAACGGAGCGACGATGCAGGCGCTGATCGAAGTTCTTCTGATCGTCATCGACATCTACATCTGGCTGCTGATCGCCATGGCCATATTGTCGTGGCTGATCGCCTTCAACGTGCTCAACACGCGCAACCGCTTCGTCGCCACCGTCATCGATTTCCTCTATCGCATCACCGAGCCGGCTTTGCGGCCGCTGCGACGGATCATCCCCACCATCGGCGGCCTCGACATTTCGCCGGCGGTGCTGATCCTGATCCTGTTCTTCGTCAAACGACTGATCGTTACCAATCTTCTCTACTGATCCCGCGACAGCCCCCATGCGGCCGATCTTCAGCGCCACGCGCGACGGAGCCATCCAGTTCGCCGTGCGGGTCAGCCCGCGCGCCAGTCGGCAGGCGGTCGAAGGCGTGATCAGGGACGCCGACGGCAGCAAGATGCTGAAGATCGCTGTCAACGCAGCCCCCGATGACGGCAAGGCCAACCAGGCGGTGCTGGCGCTGCTGGCCAAAACCATCGGCATCGCCAAGACACGCCTGTCGCTGGTGTCGGGCGCCACCGGGCGCAAGAAGATCATTCGACTGGACGCCGTCGATGCCGCCTTGCTGACGCGGCTCAACGACTGGATCAACACGCTGGAATTGATGCCATGACCACAGACAGGCCGCACGCCGCCAAGCTAATCGACGGCAAGTCCTATGCCGAGCGCCTGCGCGCGCAGATCGCCATCGACGCCGCCAACTTCGCCGCCAAAGCCGGCACGAAGGCCGGGCTGGCCGTGGTGCTGGTCGGCGACGATCCGGCCAGCCAGGTCTATGTCCGCAACAAGGGCAAGCAGACGGCCGATGCCGGCATGCAAAGCTTCGAGCGCATCCTGCCCGCCGCAACCACGCAGGCCGACTTGCTGTCGGTGGTGCGCGAACTCAACGCCGACAAGCGCGTGCACGGCATTCTGGTGCAGATGCCGCTGCCAGCCCATCTCGACAATGCCGAGATCGTCGCCGCCATCGATCCGGCCAAGGACGTCGATGGCCTGCATCCGCTCAATGCCGGCAAGCTGGCGCAGGTCGCCGCGGGCGCGAAGCTCGACTTTTCCGTGCCCTGCACGCCGCTGGGCTGCCTGATGCTGTTGCAGGATCGGCTGGGCTCGCTGTCGGGCAAGAACGCGCTGGTGATCGGCCGCTCGATCCTGGTCGGCAAGCCGATGGCGGCTTTGCTGCTGCGCGAGGATTGCACCGTCACCATCGCCCATTCGCGCACCAGGGATTTGCCGGCGCTGTGCCGGCAGGCCGACATCCTGGTTGCCGCCATCGGCCGTCAGCTTTTCGTCAAGGGCGACTGGATCAAGCCGGGCGCGGCGGTGATCGATGTCGGCATCACGCGCATCGACCTCGGCAACGGCAAGACGAAGCTGGTCGGCGACGTCGATTTCGCCGCCGCCATCGAGCATGCCGGCGCCATCACGCCGGTGCCGGGCGGCGTTGGGCCGATGACCATCGCCTGTCTGCTGCACAACACGCTGCAGGCGGCGAAGCGTCAGGCCGGCCTCAGCTAGACAAGGCCGGTATCGGAAAGCCGCGGGCGAACTCCTTCACCTCGCCCGACAATTGCGACAGCAGCGCCTCGTCCTTCGGCGCGCGCAACGCCTGCACGATCCACCCTGCAATCCGCCGCATCGCCGCTTCATCCATGCCGCGCGTGGTGCAGGCCGGCGTTCCCAGCCGGATGCCCGAAGGGCGCAGCGGCGGGCGCGGATCGTCGGGGATGACCTGCTTGTTGACGGTAATACCGATGCGATCGAGCGCCTGCTCCGCTTCGCGCCCGTCGATGCCGACGCTCGAGATGGTGTCGATCACCAGCAAATGATTGTCGGTGCCGCCGGTGATCAGGACGATGCCCTGTTCCATCAAGGCCGCGGCCAGCGCTTTGGCGTTGCGCAGGATCGCAGCGCCATAGGCCTTGAACGCGGGCGTCGACGCTTTCGCCAACGCGACGGCAGTGCCGGCGATCGCATTCATGTGCGGCCCACCCTGCAGGCCGGGGAACACCGATGAATCGATACCGGCAGCATGCGATTGTTTGCACAGAATCAGTCCGGCGCGCGGGCCGCGCAGCGTCTTGTGCGCCGTCGTCGTCATGGCGTCGAAGCCGAAATCCATCGGATTGTCCTTCACGCCGGCGGCGATCAGCCCGCCGATATGGGAGACATCGGCCATGGTCAGCGCGCCTACCTCGTCGGCGATCGACTTGAACGCGGCATAGTCGAGATCGCGCGGATAGGACGAGAAGCCGCACAGCACCAGCTTCGGCCGATGCTTCTTCGCCAGATCGCGCACCTCGTCGTAATCGATGCCGCCATTACCGCCGGGCTCGGTGCGATAGCGGACGAAGTCGAACAGCTTGCCCATGTGCGAGACCGGGGCGCCGTGGGTGAGATGTCCGCCATGCGAGAGGTCCATGCCCAGAACCTTGTCGCCCGGCTTCAGCCACGAGAGATAGACGGCCTGGTTCATGGGCGAGCCCGACAGAGGCTGCACGTTGGCGTGCTCGGCGCGAAACAGCGTCTTCGCCCGATCGCGCGCGATGGTCTCGATAGCATCGGTGAACTCCTGGCCGCCGTAATAACGTCGGCCGGGATAGCCTTCGGAATATTTGTCGGTCAGCACCGAGCCGAGACACGCCAGAACTTCGGGCCAGGTGTGGTTCTCCGACGGAATCATTTCGATGCCGGACGCCTGTCGGCGTTCTTCGCCATCGATGGCGGAGAAGATTTGCCGGTCGTTCTGCAGCAGAATGGAATAGTGGCGATCCATGCGCGCTCCTGGGTTGGAAGAAATGCCCAGGCGAGCGGCTCAGTCGCTTTGCGCTTCCCGGTGGTTTCCCACCTCCATCGCCAGTCACGCAAGCGGCCGCACGCCGCATGGAGCGGCAGAGCGACAGTTGCTAAACTACCGCCGCTCACTCTTCGCCGCAACCGCCACCAGGAACTTGCCATGTCCGCCGAACGCCAGCGCGCCTTGTTCAAGGAATTCCAGGCCAGAGGCGATACATTGGGCTGGTTCGAGCGGCTTTATGCCGAAGCCGGCGGCAATGCGTCGAAGATTTCCTGGGCCGATTTGCACGCCAATGTGCCGCTGGTGCGCTGGCTGGAGCGAGAGAAGCCCGATGGCAGGGGCAAGCGCGTGCTCGATGTCGGCTGCGGCCTGGGCGACAATGCGGTGGTTCTCAACGCGCAGGGTTACGACGTCACCGCGTTCGACATCTCCGCCAGCGCCGTCGAGTGGGCCCGGCGACGGTTCCCCCAGGCCATCATTGACTGGCAGGTGGCGGATCTCCTGCAGGCGCCGGCCGCATGGAACAGCCAATTCGATCTGGTGGTCGAAGTCTATACATTGCAGTTGCTGCCGGCCGAGCTGCGAGCCAAGGCGATGGCCCGGCTGGCCGACTTCGTAAAACCGGGCGGTGCCTTGCTCGTCATCTGCCGCGGCCGCGACGAACACGACCCGCCGGGGCTGATGCCGTGGCCGCTGCTCCGTTCCGAGGTGGAAGGATTCGCAGCATTAGGGTTGCGTCAGGTTTCGTTCGAGGATTTCCTCGACGAAGAGACGCCGCCGGTGCGCCGTTTCCGCGCCTTGTTCCGCCGCGACTAGCCAGCCAGCAGACCGCGCAGTTCGCGGCTGGCGACGGTGAGCATGGCCAGATCGACGGCCGGCTGGGTGCGCATCTCGGCGAACAGCCGGTCCAGCCGCTCGATGGCGCTCTTGCGCGGCGCGGTCCAGGGCTCCGACAGGCCTTTCTCCCGCTGGCCGGCTGCCAGCAGCGAGGCAGAGAGCTCGCTCTGCTGTGTCTGAATGTCTTCGGCGAGAGCCTGCACCGACGCCGCCTGCCAGGGCGTCTCGCGCGGCAAACGATGCGCCGCGCTGCGCAGCCACGACAGGCCGAAACGGTCGCCGGCGGAAAAATAGACCGAGGCGGCCTGCTCGACGCTGACCTGGGCGCGTTCGGCAAGTTGCACCAGTTCGAAAGCGACGCCGAGATACTCCAGCGCCGCCACGCGCTGCGCCAGGCCCGGTGGAACCTTCCCGCCGCCCAGCGCCTTGGCACGAACGTCGAACTCGGCGCGATCGGCATCGGAGAGAAGATCGGGCAGCGCCGCCGCCAGTTTCTCGATGCCCGGCGCGAAACGCGCTTGCGCCGCCTGCGCATCGAGCGGCGGTCGCATGTTGCGCAGCAGCCACATCGTCGCCTGCTCGATCAGCCTTTGGGTGACGATCAGCATGTCGATCTGCGTCGCCGCAACCAGTTGCGCATCCAGCGCCTCGATCTGCGCCCACAGATCGCGCAGTCTGAAGACATCGCGCACCACGGCGTAGGCGCGGGTGACGTCGGGGCTTGAGCACCCGGTGCGCTCGCGCATCTCGTCGACAAAGGCGATGCCGACTCTGTTGATCATCGAGTTCACCACCTTGGTGGCGATGATCTCGCGCCGCAGCCGATGCCCGCGCAAGGCGTCGGGATAGCGCTCGACCAGCGGCTTGGGAAAATAGACGAAGAGCTCGGATTCCAGCAGCGGATCGTCAGGCAGGTCGGAGGCCTGCAGATCCTCCGACAGCGCGATCTTGGCGTAGGCCAGCAGCACGCAAAGCTCGGGCCGCGTCAGGCCGCGACCGGCGGCGGCACGCTGCGCCAGACCGTCGCGGCCAGGCAGGAATTCCACGGCGCGGTCGAGGCGGCCGGCGACTTCGAGATTGCGCATCATCCGGCCATGGGCGCTAATCATGGTCGCGGCCTGCGCTTCGGCGACGCTGATCGCCTGGCTTTGCTGGTAATTGTCGCGCAGCACCAGGGCCGCGACGTCGTCGGTCATCGCTTCCAGCAGCTTGTCGCGCTCCGCCATCGACAATGCGCCCGACTGCACCGCATCGCGCAGCGCGATCTTGATGTTGACCTCATGGTCAGAGCAGTCGACGCCGGCGGAATTGTCCAGCGCATCGGTGTTGATCTTCACGCCGGCGGATGCAGCCTCGATACGACCGCGCTGGGTGACGCCGAGATTGGCGCCTTCGCCGACAACGCGAGCGCGAATGTCCCTGCCGTCGATACGCAGCGCATCGTTGGCGCGGTCGCCGGCTTCGAGATTGCTCTCGGCCGAGGATTTCACGTAGGTGCCGATGCCGCCGAACCACAGTAGATCGGCCCGCGCTTTCAAAATGGCGCGCATCAATTCAGCCGGCGTCAGATGATCGACCTCCAGATCGAGCATCGCCTTGACCTGCGGCGTCAGGTTGATCGACTTGGCGTTGCGCTCGAACACGCCGCCGCCTTCTGAAATATGCGCGCGCTCATAATCGGCCCAGCTCGAGCGCGGCAGGGCGAACAGGCGCTGGCGTTCGGCGAAGCTCTTCGCCGGATCTGGATCGGGATCGAGGAAGATATGGCGGTGATCGAACGCGGCCAGCAGGCGGATCTTGTCCGAGCGCAGCATGCCATTGCCGAACACGTCGCCCGACATGTCACCGACGCCGACGACGGAGAAGGGCGTGACCTGCGTGTCGGTGCCCAGTTCGCGAAAATGGCGCTTGACGCATTCCCAGGCGCCGCGAGCGGTGATGCCCATGACCTTGTGGTCGTAGCCGGCCGAGCCGCCCGACGCGAAAGCGTCATCGAGCCAGAAGCCGTAATCGCGCGATACGCCATTGGCGATATCGGAGAAGGTGGCGGTGCCCTTGTCGGCCGCGACCACAAGATAGGGGTCGTCCTTGTCGAGCCGCACCACCGAAGCGGGCGGCACGATGCGGCCGGCGACCAGATTGTCGGTGATGTCGAGCAGGCCGCGCATCAGGGTCTTGTAGCAGTCGACCACTTCGCCCATCAGCGCTTCGCGATCGGAAGCCGCATTGCCGGTGGCAGGCGGCGGGCGCTTGACGATGAAGCCGCCCTTGGAGCCCACCGGCACGATGACGGCGTTCTTCACCATCTGCGCCTTCATCAGGCTCAGGATCTCGGTGCGGAAATCCTCGCGCCGGTCGGACCAGCGAATGCCGCCACGCGCCACCTTGCCGCCGCGCAGATGGATGGCTTCGACTCTGGGGCTGTAGACGAAGACCTCGACCATTGGCCGCGGCAGGGGAAGATCGTCGATCTTGCGGCTGTCGAGCTTGAAGGAGAACCAGGGCTTGGGCCAGCCGTTCTCACCCACCTGGAAGAAATTGGTGCGCAAGGTCGAGACGATGGCGTTGAAAAAGCGCCGCAGCATGCGGTCTTCGTCCAGGCTGGTGACCTTGTCGAGCGCGCCTGCGATCTCCGCATCGATCTGGGCGCAAACCTGTTCCGCCATCTGCTGCTGCTCGGGATCGAAGCGGGCCAGGAAGCGGCGCACCAGCAGCACGGCAATGCCGGGATGCGCTGCCAGCGCCCGCTCCATGTAGTCCTGGCTGAAAGCAATGCCGGCCTGGCGCAGATATTTGCAATAGGCGCGCAGCACCATCACCTCGCGCCATTGCAGGCCGCCCAGCAGAACCAGCCGGTTGAAGCCGTCGCTTTCCAGCGCGCCGGTCCACGCCTGACCCAGCGCCGATTGGAACGGGGCCTTGACCTGCTCCAGATCGACCGCCGCGCCGGAAGCCGTCGTCAGCGTGAAATCATGCAAATGCAGCTCGACGCTCTCGCCGCCGCTTTCGGGCAGCGGCCGCAGGCGGTGCGGCACCTCGGTCAGCACGCGCAGGCCCATGTTCTCCAGCAGCGGCAGCACGTCGGACAGCGGAATGGGCCCGCCGGCGCGCATCAGTTTGAGGCGCAGATCCTGCGGCCGGTCGTTTTGCTCGCGATAGAGCGCGATCTGCAAGGTACCGTTCTTCAGCGCCTGCTCGGCGCGCTCGATATCGCCCAAAGCGGCCGCGGGTTCGGCGATCTCCTGATAGCCGACAGGGAATGCATGCGCATAGCGGCGCGCCAGCGACAGGCCGCGTTGCTCGTCGAGCGCGGCCACCAGCGCGTCGCGCAGCCGATCGCGCCAGGTGCGCGCGGTTTGCGCCAGCCGGGTTTCGATCTCGCTCTGATTCCAGCTTTGCGTCGGCGCGCCCAGCCGCACGGTGAAGAGCACGCGGGCGAGCGGCGAATCGTCGGCAAGCGTTGCCGAATAGGACACGACCTTGCCACCGAATGCCTGTTCCAGAACGGCGGCGAAGCGTTGGCGCAGCGCGCTGTCGTAACGTTCGCGCGGGGTGAAGACCAGGCAGGTGACGGAACGGCCCAGCGTATCAGGCCGCACGAACAGCGCCGTGCGCGGCCGCTCCTGCAGGTGCAGGATGCCGAGGACGGTCTGCAGCAGTGTCGTATCGTCGTACTGAAACAGCTCGTCGCGCGGGAAGGTCTCGAGAATGTTCAGAGTCGCCTTGCCGTCATGGCTGTGCGGATCGAAGCCCGCACCGGCGATCGCCTGCGCCACTTTCCGTCGCAGCAACGGGATATCGCGCGGCGAGCGGTTATAAGCGGCAGAGGTGAAGAGCCCGGCGAAGCGATGCTCCCCCTCCAGCCGTCCATCGGCTCCGAAATGCTTGACGATCAGCACGTCCATAGGCGCACGGCGATGGACTTTCGAGACCATGTCCGCCTTGGCGATCAGCAATACCGCCGGTCCGTGCAGGAAGGCGCGCATGGCGGCGGGCAGGCCGGTTTCGCCCGGCGCCGCTTCGAACAGCAGGCGATGTTCGTCGCGCAGCACGCCCAGCGCCGACCCCGGCAGCAATTCGTAAACGGCGCCGGTTGGGGCTTCGGGATCGGCATAGCGATAGCGGCGATAGCCGAGGAAGGTGAAATGATCGGCCGCGATCCATTCCAGGAAATCGCGCGCCTCTGCGACATCCTCCGCTTGGCTTAGCGGACCAGGCATGGTCAATCCCGCCAGCGCCGATCCCACCGCACCGCGCATGGCGCGCCAGTCCTCGACTGCCGCGCGCACGTCCTCGAACACGGTCGCAAGCGCGGTACGCAATTCGTCAAGCATCGACGGCGTCTGCCGGTCGATCTCCAGCAGCATCATCGATTCCTTGGCGGCGCCGTCATTGGCGTCGGGGCCGAAGCGCAGCAGCGTACCCGACGCATCGCGCTCAACTCGGACGACGGGATGGACCAGCAGATGCACGCCGATCTCGCGCGCCACCAGTTCGCCCATCACCGAATCGACCAGGAACGGCATGTCGTCGTTGACGATCATCACCACCGAATGCGCCGAGCTCCAGCCATTGTCGGCCGCGACAGGATTGAAGGCGACGATCTCCGCCTTGCCGGGTTCACGGCTGCGCGCCTGCGCCAGCAGCTCAAGCGCCGCACCCAAGCGCTCGCGCGGCTGAGCTGCGGCTAGGTCCGGTTCTGGTGCCTTGGCATAAAGCGCGCGCACGAAGCGCGCCGCTTCGTCGGCTGAGGACTGCGCCAATGTCTCGCTCGCTGCCGCCACGATCGCCTCGACGGCGAGATGCTGGCGCTGTTGGTCGGGCTGGGATTTTGCGTCCGGTCCTGGCGAATCCATTTTTCCCCCTGCGCCCTCTTAAGCGTCGTGCCGCTGCTGTTTGCTTCGACCCTGGCAGGCGCTGTGGCCTTGGTCACAAGGCGTTGATGCGATTGAAATGCGGTCCCTTTGCGGACGCAACGTATGAGAAGCGGCAAGGCGCCCAGTGTGCTTTGTCGTGATGACAGCATATCGTTCGGCAACCAAAAGCCGCTCGGTTTTGCCGCTTTCGGCGGCAGGGAAGCGGGGATAAAGGTCGGGATCGCCTATTTGCGGGGTTTGTGGCGGCAACTCGTTCTAAGCGCCTCAACCATAAAACATTTCTGAAATATACAATTCCTATTTGTTATTTTGTCGCTGAGCTCGGCAATTATCTTGCCCATGCCTAAAGTCTATTTTTTATCGAAAAATCAGCAACTTACAATGTCAAGTTCATTCTTTTAATCATGAAAAAATATCAGGCGTGACTCGAAAATCACCCTGACTATCATCGACATCTGGTGGGGTCCTTGGGGGATACCACCCAACATCTAGTTTCCATCCCCACCCTGTCCTTTGCACAGGTGTGGACAAGAAAGTCTAAGGGGGCCGCAAGTGTTTGACGTCATTCAGGTACAGAGCGGCGGTCGGGTTGTTATTGACCCCAGCCGCGACGCCAAGCTGACCAATTTCGGCAAAGCCACACTTGAAGACCGTTACCTTTTGCCTGGCGAATCGATCCAGCAAATGTTCGCCCGCGTCGCCTCGACCTATGCCGACGACGATGCGCACGCGCAGCGGCTCTACGATTACATTTCCAATCTGTGGTTCATGCCGGCCACCCCCGTGCTGTCCAATGGCGGCACCAATCGCGGCCTGCCGATCTCCTGTTTCCTGAACGAGGCCACCGATTCGCTCGACGGCATTGTCGGGCTGTGGAACGAGAACGTGTGGCTGGCCGCCCGCGGCGGCGGCATCGGCTCCTACTGGGGCAATCTGCGTTCGATCGGCGAGAAGGTCGGCCTCAATGGCAAGACCTCGGGCGTGGTGCCGTTCATCCGTGTGATGGACTCTCTCACGCTTGCCATCTCGCAAGGCTCGCTGCGCCGCGGCTCGGCCGCCTGCTACCTGCCGGTCAGCCATCCCGAGATCGAGGAGTTCATCGAAATGCGCCGCGCCTCGGGCGGCGATCCCAACCGCAAGGCGCTGAACCTGCATCACGGCATTCTCATTCCCGACGCCTTCATGCGCGCGGTCGAGAACGACGAGGAATGGGCGCTGACCAGCCCCAAGGACGGCGCCGTGCTGCGCAAGGTGAGCGCGCGCGATCTTTGGATCCGCATCCTCACCGCCCGCGTCGAAACCGGCGAGCCCTACATCGTCTATATCGACCACGTGAATCGCGCGCTGCCCGAGCATCAGAAGCTTGCGGGCCTCAGCGTCAAGACCTCGAACCTGTGCAGCGAGATCACCCTGCCGACCGGCATCGACCGCCACGGCAAGCAACGCACCGCCGTGTGCTGCCTGTCGTCGCTCAACGTCGAGACCTATTTCGAATGGCACGACCACCCGCTGTTCATCGAGGATGTGCTGCGTTTCCTCGACAACGTGATGCAGGATTTCATCGAGTCTGCGCCGGCCGAATTCGCCCGCGCGACCTACTCCGCCATGCGCGAGCGTTCGGTGGGATTGGGCATCATGGGCTTCCACTCCTTCCTGCAGGCCAACAGCATTCCGATCGAGTCGGTGATGGCCAAAGTGTGGAACAAGAAGATGTTCAAGCATATCCGCGAGCATGCCGACCAGGCCTCGCGCAAGCTGGCGCAGGAGCGCGGCCCCTGTCCGGACGCAGCCGATTTCGGCGTCATGGAGCGCTTCTCCAACAAGCTGGCGATCGCGCCCACCGCCTCCATCTCGATCATCGCCGGCGGCGCCTCGCCCGGCATCGAGCCGGTGGCTGCCAATTCCTTCACGCACAAGACGCTGTCGGGCTCGTTCAACGTCCGTAACCCGTATCTCGCCAAGGTGCTGGAGGCCAAGGGCCGCAACGACGAGGACACCTGGACCTCGATCACCGTCAACAACGGCTCGGTGCAGCATCTGGATTTCCTCGACGAGCAGGAGAAGGCGACCTTCAAGACCGCCTTCGAAATCGACCAGCGCTGGCTGATCGAGCATGCCGCCGATCGCGCGCCTTTCATCTGCCAGGCGCAATCGCTGAACATTTTCCTGCCGGCCGACGTGCACAAGCGTGACCTGCACCAGATCCACATGATGGCCTGGAAGCGGGGCGTGAAGAGCCTCTACTACCTGCGTTCGATGTCGATCCAACGCGCCGACGTGGTGTCGGATACCTCCGCCGCCACCGTGACGATGCCGACGCATGGCGCGGTGGAACTGCCGCTGGCCGCCATGCACGCACTCAATGCCGATCGCGAGCAGGAAAACTCGAACAATTACGAAGAGTGCCTGTCCTGCCAATAGGCGGGCCGCTTCGCTTCATTTCAGGATTACCGCCATGTCGCTGCTCGACTCCAAGCCGATCTACAAGCCGTTCAACTATCCCTGGGCCTATGACGCCTGGCTGATGCAGCAGCGCATCCATTGGCTGCCGGAGGAAGTGCCGCTGGCCGATGACGTCAAGGACTGGCGCAACAAGCTCAGCGATTCCGAGCGGCATCTCCTGATGCACATTTTCCGCTTCTTCACGCAGTCGGACGTGGAAGTGAACAATTGCTACATGAAGCACTATTCGCGGGTGTTCAAACCCACCGAAGTGCAGATGATGCTGGCGGCCTTCTCGGCGATGGAGACGGTGCATATTGCGGCCTATTCGCACCTGCTCGACACGCTGGGCATCCCGGAGTCGGAATACTCGGCCTTCCTCCGCTACAAGGAGATGAAGGACAAGTACGACTACATGCAGGAGTTCAACGTCGACTCCAAAGCGGACATCGCCAAGACGCTGGCCGTGTTCGGCGCCTTCACCGAAGGCCTGCAGCTCTTCGCCTCCTTCGCCATGCTGCTGAACTTCCCGCGCTTCAACAAGATGAAGGGCATGGGCCAGATCGTGTCGTGGTCGGTGCGCGACGAGACGCTGCACACCAACTCGATCATCAAGCTGTTCCGCACCTTCATCTCGGAGAACCCGGAAATCTGGACCGAGGCCTTGCAGCGCGAGCTTTACGTCGCCTGCTCGACCATCGTCGATCACGAGGACGCCTTCATCGACCTGGCCTTCGAGCTGGGCGGCATCGAGGGCATGACGCCGGACGACGTGAAGCGTTACATCCGCTTCATCGCCGATCGCCGCCTGAGCCAGCTTGGCCTGCAGGCCATCTATCGCATCGAGAAGAATCCGCTGCCCTGGCTCGACAACATGCTGAATGCGGTCGAGCACACGAATTTCTTCGAGAATCGCGCCACCGAATATTCCAAAGCCGCAACGCGCGGCAGCTGGGAAGAAGCCTTCGAGTAGTAGCCTATCCCTGCGGCAGGTTCCTTCCCTCTCCTGCCGGCGAACTCAGGCCTTCCCCACCTAACGCCCCGCGCTCACCGCGGGGCGCTTCGTTTCACGGACAGGCTATTGACCGGGGGGTCGACGCACCTTGGGCATGCGCCCGGTGTTGGTGCCGCCGCAGTTGATGTAGTCGTACTCGACATTGACGCAGGCACCCTCGTAGCCCGGCAAACCGGGGCCGTAAGTCTCGCCGGGACCCGGATTGAGGCCGTATCCGACTCTTGGACGATCAACGCAAACACCGTTTTGCTTGACCTGCCCCGGGCCGCAGATGCCTTGGTTTTGTTGCGCCGAAGCGTTTCCCGGCAGGCAGTAGAGGAGAACGCCGGCCAAAATAACCAGCAAAGCCGTTCTCATGACGTTCTCCCCGATTGTTGTTTGCAACCATGATGAAAGAACATTCTGTGAATAATGGTCAAATGACCATTAAAGAGAATGACTTAGCTATCGTACTGATTTGAAACGATATTAACTTTGCATATGATCGCATGCGCTGGAACAGGCCCTCAAAATTCTTTGACCGGGCGATGCCTGACCAGTGGCTATGATCAAAAAAGAAACCGGGGAAACGTCGATGGATTTAGTTCTGCTGGGCACGGGCTGCCCCAATTGCGATCCGCTGCGGCTAGGGCCGTCCAATCTGGTGCGCCACGGCAGCCACGCCTTCCTGGTCGATTGCGGCTCGGGCGTCAGCCAGCGGCTGGTGCAGGCGGGAACGCCCGGCCGCGATATCGAGGCGCTGCTGCTGACGCATCTGCATTCGGA
Source organism: uncultured Hyphomicrobiales bacterium (assembly GCA_964388115.1). Classification (GTDB taxonomy): domain Bacteria; phylum Pseudomonadota; class Alphaproteobacteria; order Reyranellales; family JAQSWP01; genus JAQSWP01. The sequence goes on along the minus strand of CAYLYK010000002.1, from coordinate 651,027 downwards.
CCACACGGTCGATCTGCTGCAACTGATCATGTCGAGCTGGCATCAGGCGCGGCAGAAACCGCAGCGCATCTTCGGCCCCAAGGGCACCCGGCGTTTCGTCGATGGCTTGATGGAATTCTGGCGGCCGGAGTTCGAGCAACGCATCGCGCACGAGCTGCGCCCCTCGACCGTCGCCCTGCAGATCGAGGTCACGGAAATCGAGGACGGCGAAATCATCCGTCACGACGACATGACCGTGCGCGCCGTGCGCGTCGAGCATTCGCCGATCAAGAATGCCTTCGGCTTCGTGTTCGAGGCGGAGGGGCGGAAACTCGCTTTCTCCGGCGACACCGCTTTCTGCCCTGCGCTGATCGAGGCGTCCCGTGGCGCCGACGTTCTGGTGCACGAGTGCTTCCTGCATCGCGAGATGAAGATCGTGCCGGGCATCCGCACCAAGGAGGGCACCGACAATGTCGCCTCCTACCACACGCTGAGCAGCGAAGTGGGCAAGGTGGCCAGTCAGGCCGGCGTGAAATGCCTGGTGCTGAACCATTTCGTGCCGACCCAGTTCGATCGTGCCGCCCTGCTGGCCGAAGTGCGGCGGGACTATAACGGTCCGATAGTCATCGGCGAAGATCTGATGGGCATTGATATCTCCCGTGCGGCGCTTACGTATCAGCAGGCGATGATTGGGCTCGACGCTCTGGCCTAGGCTGTATATGGTCCGCGCCCTTTCCCGCCGGCGACTGTCATTGGGGACAGACGCCATTCGACAAGGTCTGAGACTCACATGAAGATTTTCCGCCCCCGCTCCCTGCTCCTCGCGGGCGCAATGCTGTTTGGAATCGGCGCCATCGCTGTCCCGGCCTTGTGCCAGGAGCGGGCCATGGCCAAGCCGACCCTCGCGATGGCGCAGGCCGAGCGGCCGCTGCCGGTGCGCATCGATCCGGCCGGGCGCTATCTGATCGTGGCCCCGGGCACGACCGGCAAGGCCCCCGACCCCGTCGAGGCGCAGCGCATCCATGATGCGCTCGAGCGCCAGGGCTTCCGCATGGTGCATGAGCGCAAGGCCACGGCGCAGAGCATGGCCGGCAGCGTCAAGCGGCTGGTCGAAAACGGCGTGCGGCCGGAGAACATTTCCGTGCTGGCGATGGGCGACGACGTGCAGACGCTGATCGACGTGGCGCAGCAGGTCTACAATCCGCTGGTCAACTACATCGTCATTTCCGGCTGCCAGAAGGCGCCCAGCTTCGCCAGTCGCGTGCCGTTGAAAGGCCGCATCCTGTCGCTGCAGATGGAGAAGCCGCAAACCCCGACGCCGTCCTGCCGCCCGATCTTCGCCGGCCGCGGCGCCGCCACCGGTTTCCAGTTCGAGGAATTCGGCATCAAGCACGACGCCGGCAATTCGGGAACGGTGGAACTGGTGCTGGTGGAAGCGATCAACGCCTGGACCCGCGCCGGCTACGACGACGAGGGCGTACGCTAAGCCCATCCTCCCGCATGCGGCAGCACATGGCCCGTGATGAAGCCGGCGCCGTCTGACGCCAGAAACGCGATGGTGGCGGCGATTTCCTCAGGCTTGCCGAGACGGCCCAGTGGAATGTTGGCCGTCATCTTGGCCATCGCCACCTTGTCGGCCAGCAGCGAGGGCGGGAAGTAATCCGGGTTCTCGACGTAGTTCGAGCCCACCGCATTGACCGTGATGGCGTGCTTGCCCAGCTCCTTGGCCCAGGACGACACCAGCCCGTTGCAGGCGGCGCGGGCAGAGACATACATCGAATAATTGGGAATGCCCTGCAGCGGGGCGGCCGATGATACCAGCACGATGCGCCCCCAGTTGCGCGCCTTCATGCCGCCGACCAGCTTGCCGGCGATGGCGAGGGGCCGCACGGTCAACGCCTCCAGCGCCTCGCGATAGGCCTCGGCGCTGCTCTGCTCCAGCGGCACACGCTTGGCGGGATAGGCATCGTTGCTGATGAAGATGTCAATGCGGCCGTGCACGGCGATGGCCTTGGCGGCGATGTCATCGTAATCGTCGGCGGCGATGGCGGTGACGCCCGGCACTTCCTTCTCGAAGGCCTGGCGCGCAGCCTGGTCCGCAAAAGCCTCGTCGTGCATGACGACCTTGGCCCCTTGCGCCAGCAAGGCGCGGGCGGCGGGCCGGCCGGCGAAACGGGTGGCGCAAGTGATCAACGCGATGCGGTCCATGAAAGCCTTCTCCAATGCGGGTTGCATCAAGCCTGCCGCATCCTTATCACTATGAACAGCCGTTTATGCAAAGCAGAGGGATGCGCCAATGCCGTTCGCCAGCCTGGCCGAGATCGAGGAGTTCGAGAAGACGCCCTACGAGAAGCGCATCACGGCGACCAATGTGTACGATCTGCTGAAGCAGACGGCGGAGAAACACGCCGACAAGCCGGCCATCCATTTCCTGCCCAAGGGCACGGCCGACGACCAGGCCGTCACCTATACCTACCGCCAGTTCATCGAACGCATCACCCAGAGCGCCAATATGTTCCGCGCGCTGGGCGTGGGCCCGAGCGATGTCGTGTCGCTGGTCATACCCATCCTGCCGGAGACCTTCTTTTCGATGTGGGGTGCGGAAGCCGCGGGCATCGCCAATCCGATCAACCACTATCTTGAGGCGTCGCAGATCGTCGGCATCATGGCCGAGGCCAAAGCGAAGGTCCTGGTCACGTGCGATCCTTCCATCGTGGCGGATATCTGGCCCAAGCTGGCCGACATCAAAGCCAAGGTGCCGACGCTTCAGCACATCGTCGTGGTCGGTGGCAAGCCGGCGCCCGATGTGCTGCGCTACGAGGACGAGATCGGCAAGTACGACAGCAAGAACCCGCCCAGCCCGCGCAACACGAAGTTCGATGATGTCGCCAACCTGTTCCATACCGGCGGCACCACCGGTACGCCTAAACTGGCTCAGCACACGCAAGGCGGGCTGGTGATGGCGTCGATGACGAACGCCTACGGCCTGCTGCCCGGCCCGGACGATCTCTATTTCAACGGCCTGCCGCTGTTCCATGTCGGCGGCGCGATTTGCGCCGGATTGGCGCCGATGGGCAATGGCTGCACCACCGTGCTGCTCTCGCCGCTGGGCATGCGCAACCCGCTGGTCGCCGGCAATTTCTGGAGACTGGTCGAGCGTTTCAAGCCCACCATGGTCGGCTCCGTGCCGACCGTGTGGGGCGCGCTGATGAACGTGCCGCTCAATGGAGCCGACATTTCTTCCATCAAGCTTGCCAATTGCGGCGGCTCGCCCATGCCGGTGGAACTGGCCAAGCAGGTGCAGAAGCTTCTGAACGTGAAAGTCGTCGAAGGCTTCGGCATGACCGAAGTGCACGGCTTCTCCAGCATGAACCCGGGCCTGGGCACGCCGCGCATCGGCTCGATCGGCCATCGCCTGCCCTACGTGCAGCTGATCGTGGCCGAACTGGAAGGCAATCGGATCAAACGCCGCTGCGCGCCCAACGAGCAGGGCGTGGTGCTGATGCGGGGACCGCAGATTTTCAAAGGCTACGTCTCGCCTGCGCACGATCGCGATGCGTGGGTCGAGGCTGAAGCAAACGATGCCGACAAGAGGCGCTGGCTGAACTCCGGCGATCTCGGCCGCATCGATGCCGACGATTTCATCTGGCTGACGGGCCGCGCCAAGGATCTGATCATCCGCGGCGGCCACAACATCGATCCGCTGGTGATCGAGGAGACCTTGCACCAGCATGAGGCGGTGGAATCGGCCGCCGCCATTGGCCGCCCTGACCGCCATGCCGGCGAGTTGCCCATGGCCTATGTGCAGCTTCGCCCCGGCCGGAAGGTTACGGCGGAAGAGCTGCAGGAATTCGCCAGAGCTCGCGTGCCCGAGCGCGCCTCGGCGCCGGTCGAGGTGGTGGTGATCGACGTCATGCCCACCACGGGCGTCGGCAAGATCTTCAAGCCGACATTACGTTACGACGCCGCACAGCGCACTTTCGCGCGGCTGCTCGACTCGTTGAAAGCGGACGGGATCGAGGCCGAAGTCAGCGTCGGGGCGCACAAGGAGTTCGGCACGTTGGCGACGGTCAAGCTGGTCAAGGCCGCCGACCGCAAGGCCGCGACGGCCAGGATCGGCG
>CAYLYK010000002.1:0-646827 GCA_964388115.1 uncultured Hyphomicrobiales bacterium | reverse complement strand
ACGGTCAAGCTGGTCAAGGCCGCCGACCGCAAGGCCGCGACGGCCAGGATCGGCGCGCTGCTGGGCGGCTTCACCATCCGCCACGAAGTAATCTAAAGCCGTTACTTCCGCAGCTCTTCGCGCACCAGCGCCGCGCCCTGCTCGAGCGCGTGCAGCTTGCCACGCGCGATATCGCGGCGCATCGGCGCCATGCCGCAATTGGTGCAGGGGTAGAGCTTCTCCGGGTCGACGAATTCCATCGCCTTGCGGATGGTGGCCGCCACCTGCTCCCTGGTTTCGACCTGATCGCTGGCGACATCGATGCAACCCACCAGTACGTCCTTGCCCTTGAGCAGGCCGATGAGATCGATCGGCACCTTGGAGTTGGCGCATTCGAGCGAGATCTGGTCGATCTTGCTGCGCGCCAGATGCGGGAACGTGTCCTGGTACTGGCGCCACTCGCCGCCCAGCGTCTGTTTCCAGTCCATGTTGGCCTTGATGCCGTAGCCGTAGCAGATATGGACGGCGGTGGTGCAGGTCAGACCCTCGATGCATTTATGCAGCGCATCGATGCCCCACTCGCGCACCTGATCCATGTAGACGTTGAAGGCCGGCTCGTCGAACTGCACCACGTCGATGCCGATCGCCTGCAGTTCCTTGGCCTCCTGATTGAGCAGTTCGGCGAAGGCGAACGCCATTTTGATGCGATCGCCATAATGCTGGTCGGCGATGGTGTCGACGATGGTCATGGGGCCGGGCAAGGTGAACTTGGTGCGCAGGCCGGTGGCGGCGCGCAGTATCTTCGCTTCCGTGCCATGCACGCTGCCCTTGCGCTTGAGTTGGCCGATGACGGTGGGCACATCCGCCTCATAGCGATTGTTGCGGATGCCCATCTTCACCTTGTTCTGGAAGTCGATGCCCTCGACTCGCTCGAGGAAGCCGTGCACGAAATGCTGCCGCGACTGCTCGCCATCGCCCACGATGTCGATCCCGGCCATCTCCTGTTCTTTGATCCACAGCAAGGTGGCGTCGCGCTTGGCTTCGGCCAGCTTCTCGCCCGGCTGCTGCCAAGGCGCCCACAGCATTTCCGGCTGCGCCAGCCAGAACGGCTTGGGCAGGCTGCCTGCAATGGTGGTCTTCAGCATGGTCGGCCTCCCGCCTTCATTGCTGCCTACTCTGCCATGTCGCGCGGTCGATGTCGTAATAGACGATATCGAATTTCTTCCACGTTGTTTCCTTGCGGTAACCCATGCCGATCTTTTCCATCACTTTCCGCGACGCAAGATTGGTCGGCAAAGTGATGGCAAAGATTTCCTTCAAGCCCGCCTGCTCGAAGCCGAAGCGCAGCGCCTCGGTTGCCGCTTCGCTGGCATAGCCGCGCCCCCAGCATGAAGGATGGATGGTCCATAAAGCTTCGACGCCCTTGAAGTCATCGAGCCAGCGCAAACCGCACTGCCCCAGGAGAGTGCCGCTTTCGCGGTCGCACACGGCCCAGGGCCCGAAGCCGTCCTTGGCCCAGCATTCCTGGAAATGGCGAACCGTTCTGTTCGCGATCTCCGCCGGCGTCTCGCCGGGTGTGGGCAGAGGCAGCCAATCGACCACTTTCTCATGCAGGCGAATGGCGGCGTAGGCCGGCGCGTCTTCGTTGGTAAAGCCCCGCAGCGTCAGGCGCGCGGTGTTCAAGGTTGGGATCGACGTCATGGCCGCATAGCAGAACATTCTCCGCGCCCGGTCAAACCCGACTCTTCTTTCCCTGTTCCGCCGCCTCTGGTAAACGGTTGTTCATAACGGGAGGACGCATAATGGATTTCCGCATTCCGGCCGATATCGCCGCCTATCTGGTCGAGCTCGACCAGTTCATCGAGCGCGAGATCAAGCCGCTGCAGGCGCAGGACGACAACGAGCGTTTCTTCGACCATCGCCGCGAATGGGCCCGCACCGATTTCGAGAATCAGGGCCTGCCGCGCCACGACTGGGAAGACCTGCTGCGCAAGATGAAGCGGCTGGCCGACAAGGCTGGTCACTATCGCTACGCCCTGCCCAAGGAGTTCGGCGGCAAGGACGGCACCAACCTCGCCATGGCGATCATCCGCGAACATCTGGCGGCCAAGGGGCTCGGCCTGCACAACGATCTGCAGAACGAAAGCTCGATCGTCGGCAATCTGCCGACGGCGCTGATGCTGCGCGATTTCGGCACCGCGGAGCAGAAGAAGCTGATCCCCGGCATTCTCGAAGGCAAATTGCGCATCTCCTTCGGCCTGACCGAGCCCAATCACGGCTCCGACGCCACCTGGATGGAGACGCGGGCGGTGAAAGACGGCAAAGGCTGGCGCATCACCGGCGAGAAGATGTGGAACACCGGCCTGCACGAGGCGACGCATGATTTCGTCTTCGCCCGCACCTCAGGAAAAGACGGCGACGCCAAGGGCATCACCTGTTTCATCGTCCCCACCGACTCCGAAGGCTTCAAGGTCGAGGAGTATCTGTGGACCTTCAACATGCCGACCGACCACCCGCGCATCTCGCTGACCAATGTCTGGGTGCCGGATGAAGCGATTTTGGGCGATCCCGAAGACGGGCTCGCGCTGGCGCAGCATTTCGTGCACGAGAACCGCATCCGCCAGGCGGCCTCGTCCCTGGGCGCGGCACAGTTCTGCATCAACGAGAGCGTGAAGTATGCCAAGGAGCGCAAACCGTTTGGCAAGCCGCTGTCGGCCAACCAGGCGATTCAGTTCCCGCTGGCCGAGCTGCACACCGAAGCCGCCATGCTGCGGGCGCTGATAAGGCAGACGGCATGGGAAATGGACCAGATGAGCAAGCCGGAGGTGGCGATCCATCTCTCCGACAAGGTCTCGATGTGCAATTACCGGGCGAACCGGCTGGTGTGCGACGCCGCCGACCGCGCCATCCAGGTGCATGGCGGCATCGGCTATTCTCGCCACAAGCCGTTTGAGCACATCTATCGCCACCATCGGCGCTATCGCATCACCGAAGGCTCGGAAGAGATTCAGATCCGCAAGGTGGCGGGCCATCTGTTCGGCGCCATCGGCAAACCCAAGCGAAACTCGGTCGCATGAACGAGGCGCTGGCGGAGAAACTGCAGGCGGCGTTGACGCGCCATCTCGGCCGCGCGGTCGCGGTGCGCGATCTGGCGCGGCTGACCGGCGGCGCCACCAAGCAGACCTACGCCTTCACCCTTGTAGAGACCGGCACTTCGCGCAAGCTGATCATGCAGCGCACCGGAGCGCCGCAGCCCGTCAAGCCCGATGCCAATGCAACCCCACGACTGGATGGCGAGTCCGATGCCCGGCTGACCATGGCGGCCGCCGCCAAGGGCGTGCAGGTGCCGAAGGTCGTCGCCATCCTGCAGCAGGACGATGGGCTGGGCAGCGGCTACGTCACTGAATTCGTCGAAGGCCAGACGCTGGGCGCCAAGATCGCGCGCGATCCCGCCTTCCTGCCGGCGCATAAGAAGATGACGGAGCAAGCCGGCATCATGCTGGCACGTATCCACGCCATCGATCCCGCCACAGTGCCGTTTCTGAAGCGCCACGATGCAGCCGAGCAGGTGCGCATCTATCGCCACCTGGTCGCCAATTCGCCGCTGCGCCTGCCCGCGTTGGAGTTCGGCCTGCGCTGGGCGGAGAAGAACATCCGCCACCGCAGCGAAGTGCGCGTCAACCACGGCGATTTCCGCAACGGCAATTTCATCGCCTCGCCCGAGCACGGCATTCGCGCCATGCTCGACTGGGAGATCGGCCAGTTGGGCGATCCGATGCAGGATCTGGGGTGGTTTTGCGTCAAGACCTGGCGTTTCGGCGGAGCGAAGCCGGCTGGCGGCTTCGGCACGCGCGAGGCCCTGTTCGAAGCCTATGAGAGGGAGTCCGGCCGCACCGTCGACGTCGAGGCGGTGCGCTTCTGGGAGGCGTTCGGCTCGGTCAAGTGGGCCGTCATGTGCCTGCGCAAGGGACTGCAATATACAGAGCCGGGACAGAAGCTCGACCTTGAGCAATGCGCCATCGGCCGTCGCATCGAGGAACCGCTCTACGATTTCTTCAACCTGATCGAAGGACGCGACTGATGCCAAGCGGCCTGCCGACGCCGGAAGTCCTGCTGCAGGCAGCCATCGCCTATTTGCGCGAGGAATTGCTGCCGACGCTGACCGGTTACCACGCCTATCAGGTTCGCGTGACCATCAACGTGCTGGGCATCCTGCAACGCAGCTTCGAGAAGGGTGCGGCGCTGGATGAGGCCGAACGCCAGCGGCTGGTCGACCTGCTGAAGACCGACGGCTCGCGCGAGGCGCTCAACGACATGCTTGTGGAGCGCATCAGCAAGGACGAAGTCTCGCTCGACGATCAAAAACTGCGCGAGCATATTCTGCGCTCCCTTGAAGAAGCGCTGCAGGTCAACAACCCGAAATGGCTGAAAAACTAGGCACAACGGCCGGTGCGTCGAGTGCGAAACTGGGTGTTGGCGATGCGGTGATGCTGTTCACCGCCTTCCTGTTCGGATCGTCCTTCCCCTTCGCCAAGTCGGTCCTGCCGATCATGGACCCGGCGTTCTTCTCCGCCAGCCGCTACGGCATCGCGGCGCTGGCGCTGTTCGCCTGGCTGGCCCTTCGCCGCCAACCGCTTGGCGCAGGCGGCGTCGATCGCAAATTGCTGATCCTGTGCGCACTGGTGTTCGGCGTGTTCCAGACCAGCTGGGCATACACGCTAAGCCTGACCAATGCTTCGGTGGGGGCGATCTTCGTCGCAACCTCGCCGCTGTGGGGCACTATCCTGGCGACCATCGACGGCCACCGCCTGCGGCCCGTGGGCTGGTTCGGCATCGTGCTGGCGTTTTGCGGCGTGGCGCTGGTCATCAACAATTCGCTCGACGCGATCACCGTCGATTTCGGCTCGATCTCGACCAGCCTGCTGTGGCTGTTCACCGCGTTCCTGTGGGCTTTCTTCGTCGCCAAATCGCCGCCCTTGGTGGCGCAGCTTGGCGCCACGCGCATGTTCGCCTGGGTGATGCTGCTGGCGGTCGTGGTGATGTCGCCGCTGGCCCTCTGGGGCGGGCTGCATACGCCGTGGGAGCAGATGCGGCCGGTGTTGTGGCTGAACTATCTCTACACCGCGATCTTCACGGCGGCGTTGGCATTGGCGCTGTGGAATGTCGGGCTGGCGCGGCTGGGCGTGACCCGCACCATGATCTATATGTACATGGTGCCGCTTTTCGCCATCGCCATCGCCGTACTGTTCCTGGGCGAGCACATGACGGCGGCGCGCTGGATCGGCGCCGCCGCCGTGCTGATGGGTATCGCGATTACGCGGCGGGCGGCCGGCTAGAGACGTTCCTGCCCGGACCGGGCATAATGGGGACAAATGCCATGACCCTGACCCGCTACGCCCTCTGGCTCTTCATCCTGACCTTGACCGGCTATCTGATGATCGTCGGCAAGAACCTGTTGCAGCCTTTGGTGCTGGCTGTCGTGTTCTGGTATCTGATCGATACACTGGCGGAATTCTACAAGCGGCTGCGCATCGGCAGATTCACCCTGCCCCGCTCGGTGGCGCTGACCGCCGCCATATTGAGTTTCGGCACTCTACTCTGGGTGCTGGGCACCATCATCGGCCGCAACGTCACCGCCGTCATTGCCGCCGCACCTGGCTACCAGCAGCGGCTTGAAAAGGTGTTCCTGCAGGTCGCCGATCGGCTGGGCTTCGACGAGGCGCCGACCTTGTCGCAACTCTTCAACCGCTTCGATCTGGGCAGCGTGCTGTCGGATATCGCCGGCGCCACCGCCTCGGTGGCCGGCATCATCGGCATCGTAATCGTCTATGTCGGTTTTCTCTTCGTCGAACAGATCAACGCCAACCGCAAGATCGAGCTGCTGTTCCGCGATCCCGTGCGGTCGGGGCGGCTGAAGACCATCCTGGCGCAAGTCTCGCAGGACATTCAGATCTACCTGCGCATCAAGATCACGCTGGGCCTGATCATGGCGCTGATCGGCTACGGCATCATGCGCGCGGTGGGCCTGGACTTCGCCGGGTTCTGGGCGGTGCTGATCTTCTTCTTCTATTTCATTCCCACCGTGGGCTCGCTGCTGGCCATTCTCTCGCCCATGCTGCTGACCCTGGTGCAGTTCGACAGCCTGACGCCATTCGCCATCGTCACGGTCACCATGGGCGTGACGCAGATCTCGATGGCCAATATCGTCGAGCCCGCCATCCTCGGCCGCTCCCTCAACCTCAGCCCGTTCGTCATCATCCTGTCGCTGATGGTGTGGGGCACGATCTGGGGTGTGATCGGCATGTTCCTGTGCGTGCCGATCATGGTCATCGTCATGATCGTGCTGGCCAATTTCGAGCAGACGCGGCCGGTCGCGGTCCTGCTGTCAGCCGATGGCCGCATTTTCCATACCCGCCCGCCTGTCCGCGCCGGCGCTGTTGCGGAAAAAGGCAAAACAGAACAATAATTGCGTTGAGAAACTTATTCGGTTCTGTGGAGGAGCATGGTCGACCCGGCCCGGTGGGCGCGCGTCCTGCGCGTGCGCGAAAAGGATAATCTCGAATTCTGGGTGGCCCAGATCATCATCATCGTTGCCACCGTCCTGGGCGTCTATCTCGCGGCCCAGACCGGCTTCAGCAAGGCGGTGCAGTTCGAGCAGCTGATGGGCGACAAGGACGGCTATCACCTGCGCGCGGCGCTGATCGAGGAATTCCGCGACAATCTCGATCAGTCCGAGCAATGGGGCAAAGCCTTCACCGGCGGCCAGGCGCAGAACTTCTTCGTAAAGGGCGCACGCTTCGAGCCGCAGACTTTCGTCTGGGACGCGATGCGTTTTTCCAAGGAGACGTTCCAGGTGCCGGCCGCCGCACTGACCGGCATTCGCCGCTACTATCGCGACGCCAGCGCCAATCTGCAGCGCATGACTCAAGCCGATCGCGATGCGCGCTCCGCGGCCGACGCGTTGCTCGCCGATACGGCCAAAGCGCGGCAGACGATACTGCCGCTATTGGAGAAGGATCGCGACGCGCTGAAGCAACGGCTGGAGAAAGCGGGCATCGACCTGAACTAGGTCGGCCTACTCCGCAGCCTTCGCCGAAGTCGACGGCGCACCGACAGCGCCGTCCTTGATCAGCCGGTCGATATCGCCCGCGCCATAGCCCAGCTCGCCCAGAATGGCGCGACCGTGCTCGCCGGTATGGGGTGCGTGCTGGGTCGACAGGGACTCGGCCGGGCGCGGCAGGCCCGGAATGCGCGTGACCGGAACGCGGCCGACGCCGTCCTGCTCGATCCAGTCCACCGCGTTGACCGCCTGCGGGTGGGGATGATCGAGATAATCCTGGTAGTTGTTGACGCGCTCGGCGAAGACGCCGGCTTCGATCAGCTGCTCGAGCCATTCTTCCGTCGACTTCTTCGGAAAGGCTTCGGCCAACGCCTTGTTGATGATGGCAGCGTTGCGGATGCGCGAATCATGCGTCTGCATGCGCGGATCGGCGGGAATGTCGGGCCGGCCGATGATTTCCATCAGCTTGGTGAAGTGATGCTTGCGCATCGAGGACACCACGATGTAGCCGTTGGTGGTCTTGAACATGCCCGCCGGCACGTAGAGCGGCGGCGGGCTGCCTTCGCTGATGGCGTGCTCCATCAGCTTGGCGCCCTGGAAGGCGGCGGTGGCCAGCATCATCGAATTGTCGATATAGGTGCCTATGCCGAAGCGCACCTGCTTGGTCAGCGCCGCCGACACCGCCTGGAACCCGTAGAGACCGGTCAACACGTCGACCGCGATCATGCCCTGGCGATGGGGCACGCCATCGGGCGTGCGGTTCATCACCATCATGCCGGAGAAGGCCTGGATCAGCGTGTCGACGGTGGGGCGGGTGGCCAGCGGGCCTTCCTGTCCGTAACCGGAGACCGAGAAATAGACGATCTTCTCGTTCATTGCTTTCAGTGCGTCATAGCCCAGGCCCAGCCGCTTGATGACGCCGGGACGGAAGCTTTCGCCGAAAACGTGCGCGTCGGCGCTGAGCTTGCGCACGATAGCGATGCCGTCGGGATGCTTGAGGTTGAGAACGATCGAGCGCTTGCCACGATTGAAATAGACCGAGTGCCCGCCATGATCGCCGCGCAGATCGCCCAGGGTGCGGCCCCAATCGCCTTCCATCGGCTCGATCTTGATGACGTCGGCGCCGTGCTGCGCCAGCAGCATGGTGCAGTGCGGACCCGCGACGCCTTGCGTCAGGTCGACCACGCGCATGCCGGAAAAGGCTTTCGGTTCGCTCACGGCGCTGCTCCCGCGTTTTCTGTTCTTGGACGGCTTCGTTCATGGATAGAACAGGCGGGCGGCCAAGGCAAATGCCGCGCGGTTGGTGGCGTTGTGCAGCGCGGAACGGGGCTTTACGGATCGGGCTTCAGGACACGATGCAAATCGAGCACCGGCGCATCGACCCCGGCCTGGCTGAGCAACGTATGGACCTGGCCGCGGTGATGGGTCTGGTGGTTGAAGAAATGCGGCAGCAGCAGCGAGAGCGGATCGACGAAGCGCCGGCCCTGGTTGTTGACATAGTCGATCTCCCACTCGAGCGCGTCGGCATGGAGCGCGGCGAAGAAATCCTCGATGCGGCCATCCAGTGCCAACCGCGCCCGCGCCAGTGCGTCGAACCGGGCGTAAAGCTCGGCATCCAGGCCGGTCGACGGGGCTTCACCGCCCTCGAACCGCGCCATCCAGATCAAGTCGCCGACCATGAGATGGTTCAGTGTGCCGTGAATGGAGCCGAAGAAGGCGCCGCGATCGCGCCGGCGCGCGGTATCCGGTAGCAACGCGCAGGCGACGTAGAGGCGGCGATTGGCGGCGCTGTTATAGGCCGCCATCCGCCGCCAATGCGCCAGAACCTCAGATGCCACGCCACAAGCCGCCGCGATGGAAGCGCAGATGCACGTCGGCTGGCGGCTGCTGCGGCTTCAGCAGCGCTTCCAGTTTGCGTTCCAGCGCGGCGAAGAAAGCGGCCATGGCTTTCGCCCGTTCCTCGGCGGCCAGGCGCCGGGCGCAGTCGAAGAATTCGGGGGGAATACGGCTGCCAACGACAATCATGACGATCTCCATCTCGCTCCCATCACTCTTATCGCGCCATTGACCGTTGGAATTAATGCGGTATCTTTGCCAATCATTTATGATTGGAATTCACAAATGGCCCGCCTCGACGAAATCGATGCGTTCGTCTGCGTAATCGAGACCGGCGGTTTCACCGCTGCGGCGGAAAAGCTCGGCCTGTCGCCTTCGGCAGTCAGCAAGCTGATGGCGCGGCTGGAGGAACGGCTGCGGGTTCGGCTGCTGCAGCGGACCACGCGGCAGATGCGGCCGACGCCCGAGGGCGAGGCTTATTACAAGCGCGCCTCGGTTCTGGTCGAGGAGCTGCGCGCGGTCGAGACGCAGATCGGACGCGAAGGCAGCGTGCCGCGCGGGCTGTTGCGCGTGACGACATCGGTCGGACTTGGCCTGTCGCAAATTTCCAAGCTGGTGCCAGATTTCCTGCGCCGCTATCCCGAGATCCGGCTGCAGCTCAGCCTGGAGGATCGCAACGTCGATCTGGTGGCCGAAGGCTTCGACATCGGTATCCGCTTCGGGCGCGCTCCCGATTCGGCGCTGAAGTCGCGCCAGCTCGGTCACGTCACGCGGCAGATATTCGCCGCGCCCTCCTACATCGAGCGCCACGGCAGGCCACGCACACCGCAGGATCTGGCACGGCACAATTGCCTGAACTTCCACTACATGAGCTGGCTCAACGCCTGGCCGTTGCGCGAGAAGAAGGGCGGGGCTGAGCGCGAGTTTCCAGTCACCGGCAATTTCATCGCCGACAATGGCGAGTTGCTCTACCAGATGGCGCTGGAAGGGGTCGGCATCATGCGGCTGGCCGATTTCATGGTGGCCGACGACGTCGCGCAAGGCCGGCTGGTGCTGCTGCTGGAGGAATTCAATCCACGACCGAACGTGCCGATCTATCTGGCCTGGCCGCCGCAGCGTTTCGAGCCGCCGCGCTTGCGCGCCTTCATCGACTACATGGTCGAACAGTTCACGCCCGGCCCGCCATGGCTGCGGCGCAAGCGGGGCAAGAGCTAGTCGCCGAAGCGCGTCGCCAGTTTCTGGCGCAATTCGCGCTGATGCGCGCGCCCCAGCGGGAAACGCCACAGCGCCACTGCCGCCAGCATGTGCAATATCGCCGGCGACAAGGCGAAAAGCATGACCAAACCTTGCTTTGCCGATTCCGAATTGGCGGCGCCCGCCTCGAAGCCGATGGCGGCCAGGATCGGATAGGCAATGCCCACCGCCAGCGCCAGGCCGATCTTCTCGGTCATGGTCAGCAGCGCGAAATAGACCCCCGATTGCATGCGTCCGCTTTCCAGCCGGTCGACGTCGGTCACGTCGGCCATCATCGCCTTCAGCAGAAAGCGCGCCGAGGCATAGGTGATGCCGTTCAGCACCGTGACGGCCAGCATGAAGATCGTGGCGCCGCCCGGCACGGCCAGGAACAGCAGCGCCGTCAGCCCGGCATAGACCGAGGCGCCGGCCAGCGCGCGATGCTTCTCCAGCCGCTTGGCGGCCCAGGCCCATAGCGGCACGGCAAGGCAGCCGGTGAAGAAGTAGAACAGCAGCAGCAGACTAGCCGTCTTGCCCAGGCCGAGCGCATCCTGCGCCACGAAGAGATAGAGCGAGCCGGCGATGCCGCTGGCCAGCCCGATCACCAGATCGCACAGCAGGATCAGCAGCAGCGGCTTGGACCGCCACATGTTGCGCAGAGCCTTGCCCCAGTCTTCCGACGTGTCCTCCCGCACTGGTTTCTCCGGCACTTTCCACAAGGCGAAACCGAAGCACAGCGGCAGCAGGATGACGATGAAGAGGGCAATACCCCGCATCTTGGCGCGCGCATCGCCGCCGGCCAGCTGCTCGATGACGGCGGGGATGATCAGCACGACGATCAGGCCGATCATCAGGAAGCCCATGTACCAGGCCTGCACGCGGGTGCGCTCGTCATAGTCGTTCGACAATTCGGCGCTCCATGAGATCACCGAGATCGTCGCCATGGTCCAGCCGACATAGAGCACGCCTAGCCACAGCGACAGGTAGAGCGGGCCAACGCCGTCGGGGGGATTGAAGATCAGCCAGACGCTGACCATCAGGATCGGCGCCGAGACCGCGATCCAGAATTTGCGCCGGCCCAAAGGCGGCCGCGTGCGATCGGCGACCACGCCGAAGATCACGTCGGTGAAGACGTCCCAGAACCGCGCCAGCATGAAGATGATGCCGACCGTGGTGAGGGAAATGCCGATGGTGTTGGCGAAGAAGGGCGGCAGATAGACCACGATCGGCAGGCCCAGTCCGGCGATGGGCAACGCCGGGGCGGCAATGCCGGCAAGCGTCAGGCGTGGCAGTTTCATGGTCGTCATCCCCCGTTGTCGCTTCTGACGGCGCGCAGCTTTGCGGAATTGTGGCACGAGTTCAGGGTGTTGCGCGATGTGCCAGCGCCCCGTTGACTCAAGAAATGAAATACGGTTCACTTCATAAAGAAATGAACCGGAGTTCATCACTTTGGCGTACCGCCGCACCCAGCAAGTCGAAGAACGTCTCGCCGATCGGCGCGCCCAGATCGTGAAGGCGGTGCGCCGCGTGGTGGGCGATGTCGGCTTCCGCGACGCGCAGATCGCCATGGTGGCGGCCGCCGCCGGGGTCGCGACCGGCACGGTCTATCGCTATTTCCCCTCCAAGGCCGAGCTGTTCGCCGAAGCGGTCAGCGCCAATTCGCGGCACGAGATCGAGGTGCTGGCGCAAATCGTGGCGTCGGACGGACCGCCGGTGCAACGGCTGCAGGACGCAATCAAGGCGTTCGCCAGCCGCGCGCTGCAGGCCAAACAGCTCGCCTACGCCATGATCGCCGAGCCGGCCGATGTCGAGGTCGACACCGCGCGCCTGGAATATCGCCGCGCCTTCGGCCGGCTGTTCGGCACCTTGATCGAGGAAGGCATGCGCACAGGCGAGTTGCCGGCGCAGGACAGCGAAGCTACGTCCGCCTGCATCGTCGGCGCGTTGATCGAAGGCCTGATCGGACCGCTGGCGCCCGATGCCGCCAAGCCGATGGAGGAAAGCCGGCTGGTCGAAACCATCGTTCGCTTCTGCCTGCGCGCGGTGGGCGCGCGCGAAGCCACCGTCACGCCTCTGCGACCCCTGAAGGGAGGACGCTCATGAACCAGCACGCCGCCATACGCTATCACGCCACGCCGAACGAGCCGCTGCTCCGCCTGTTCCAGCGCATGCTCGACGAGATGGAGAGCAAGGAGAGCGTCGAGTGGGACGCCGACACGGGCACGCTCGATCCCAAGATTTATTTCGACAAGGCGATTCATGAGAAGGAGATCGCGCGCATTTTCAAGCGCGTGCCGCTTTGCCTCGGCCATGAAGACCAGCTGCGCGAACCCGGCAGTATGATCGCCCGAGATCTTTACGGCGTGCCGCTGCTGCTGGTGCGCGACCGCAAGGGTCAGATCCACGGTCTGCTCAATGTCTGTCGCCATCGCGGCGCGCGACTGGTGGCCGGCGAAGAGGAGGTCTGCAAGAAGGGGGCACTGTCCTGCCCCTATCACGCCTGGACCTACGATCTCGATGGCACCTTGCGCGCCGTGCCCGGCGCCGAGGCCTTTCCCGGCCTGGACAAGGGCGAACGCAGCTTGAAGCGCATTCCCGTCGAAGTGCGGCACGGGCTGATCTGGGCGATCTTCGATCCCAACGCCACGGGCATCGACGTCGCCTCGTTCCTGGGCGGCATCGACGCGGACATGGCGGCGATGGAAATGGGATCGCATCGCTTCTATCGCCAGCATGCGCGCAAGCGGAAGACCAACTGGAAGCTGGTGATGGATGCGTTCCAGGAGTTCTACCACATCAAGCGCCTGCACGCGCGCACCATTGGCCCCTTCTTCCTCGATACCAAGTCGGCTGGCGAAGGCGTGGGGCCGCACATGCGCGTGCTGGTGGGGCGCGAGGGCCTCAACGAAGCCCGGCGCAAGACGCCGCAGGATTGGGACCTGCGCCGCGACGCCACGCTGACGCATGTGATCTTTCCCAACACCGTGATCGTCTATCACCCCGACTACACTTCTCATCTCGGCATGTTCCCGACGGCGCCGGACGAGATCCTGTTCGTGCATACGATGTTCACGCCGCATGAGCCCAGGAATGAAAAGGAGAAAGCGCATTGGGACCGCTCCTTCGCCCTGCTGGATGGCGGGGTCTTCGGCGAGGAGGATCTGTTCATCTCCGAGCAGATCCAGCTTGGCCTCGAGTCAGGCGCCAATGAAAGTTTCGTGCTGGGCCGTTTCGAGCATCATTTGCGCCGCTTCCACGGCCATATCGCGCGGATGCTGAAAGACTAGCGCCTGTCGATCAGCACGCTCTGGATGGCGCGGCCGAAATAGCCCTGCGTGTCGCCCAGCCGCGCAAACGCGATGCCTGAGCCATCCGGCCCCAGCCAGGTTTCGGAATCGAGCAGCACCCACTCGCCAACCGGATCGCGCGCCAGCGAGATGGTGAGATCGGCATTGAGGAACGTCCAGGACTGGAACGGCAGGAGCGTCGAGGCGCCGTTGCAGAAATCGCCGGCGATCACCGCCCGCATGGCGGGCGAGATTGGCGCTCCTTCAACGATCGCCCGGTCGGCGCGGAACCAGCAGGCCGCAGGACCGGTGGTTTCGAAACTGCCTCTGACCACGGCGGTGCTGAGGCCGCTGAGAAAGGGATTGTTCTTGCCGATGGTGATGCGCGCCTGGCCTTCCTGCGGCAAAGGCAGGTCGAGAGTCGGGTAGGCGATCTTGGATTGGTAGCCGAGATCGGCGCGGCGCAGCTTCAGCACCATGCCGCGCGCCACTTCGGAACCGTTGGCCTGCAGCGAGATGGCGCAAAGCTGCAGCTTCCTGCCCTCGCGCACCACATGCGCCTTCAGCGTCAGCGGCGCCACCGGGACCGGTTTCATCAACTCCGATGTAATGCGGGCGATGCGCATGGGAACGGCGGTAGGCAGGCGCTCGGCGGCGTGCACCATCAGCGAGGACGGCGCCGCCCCGTGCTGCATGGTCGGATCCCACGGGCCCGCCGCGTAATGGCTGGTCGTGACCTGATCGCCGTCGAGACTGAACACCGCGTCCATGACAACTCCCTGCCGAACTCCCGCGCCTTTGCCGGCGGCGCGCCGCGCCGTCCATTACCAGAGAGGTAGGAAAGAATCTCGGATTTCTTACCTGCCGCGTAATCGACGCCCCACCCTCGTCGGGCCAGCATGGCGGCAGCATCGAACGATGCGAAAGAGAAGAGGAGAAAAGGATGGACGACCTTAAAGACCTGGTCGATCGCTATATCGCGATCTGGAACGACACCGATGCCGCAAGCCGCCGCGCGCTGATCGCCCGCACCTGGACCGAGGACGCGCGCTATCTCGATCCGCTGATGGCAGGCGAGGGCCATGTGGGCATCGACGGCATGATCGCGGCCGTGCAGCAGCGTTTTCCCGATTTCCGCTTCAGCCTGCTGGGCAGCCCCGACGCGCATGCCGACCGGCTGCGCTTCTCCTGGGCGCTGGGACCGCAAGGCGGCGAAGCGATCGTCAAGGGCACCGACTTCGCGGTGATCAAGGACGGCAAGCTGCAGGCCGTGACCGGCTTCCTCGATCAGGTGCCCGCGCAACAGGCTGCGTAGAAAGGAGAGACGATCATGCTCAACAATGGCAACTTCCTGCGCCAGGCGCTGCTGCTGGATGCAACGGCGAGCGGCGTACTGGGCCTCGTCATGGCCGCCGCCCCCGACTTCGTCGGCCGCCTGCTGAACCTGTCCACGGGCCTCGTGCTCTATATCGGCCTGTTCTTCGTCGTCTTTGCCGCCTCGCTTCTGATGCTGCGGCGCTATCCGGTCCCGGCGCTGGTGTGGCTGATCATCGTCGGCAACGCCGGCTGGGCGCTGGCCAGCATCGCCATCCTGTTCACCAACCTGATCGCGCCCAACACGCTGGGCATCGTCGTCATCGCCGGTCAGGCTTTGGCAGTGGCGCTGTTTGCCGAGCTGGAATTCATCGGCCAGCGGCGGCTGAGCATCGTTGCCGCATGAAGCGGGCTCTCGCGCAACTCGAGGCGGCCTTGTGCCGCCTTTTTTTTCGCGCCTTGAAAGCGAAGATAAAGAATCGGTGCGAGACGCCTACGCGCCTGGCCGCTCGCAACTCTCTGATTTGTGGTCGGGAGAATTGGAGCGGGCGAAGGGATTCGAACCCTCGACCCCAACCTTGGCAAGGTTGTGCTCTACCCCTGAGCTACGCCCGCAAAAGCCCGCGCATCATAGTCAGGGCGATTGCCAATGCAAGCGTTGTTCCGGCCGTCGCGACGTGCGGTAAAACCACTCTTGCGGTCCTGTATGTTATATTATAACGTTTCTTAATTCGAGGATTCAGCCTGCGCAATGTGCAAGGCTTATCAAAGGAATAGCCATGAACCGCCGCTCCCGTCTTTTCGGTTTTCTGCTGGGATTGGCTGCTATTGCGACGCTGCCCCTAACCGCCCTGGCGCAGGACAAGCCGAAGCTGGTCGCCAGTTTCAGCATTCTGGGCGACATGGCGCGCGAGATCGGCGGCGATCGCATCGAAGTGCATGTGCTGGTGGGTCCCGACAGCGATGCGCATGTCTTCCAGCCGACCCCGGCCGATGGCCGGGCGGTATCGCAGGCCGCGGTGATGGTGGTGAACGGGCTGGGCTTCGAAGGCTGGCTGGAACGGCTGCAGCGCTCCGCCGGCTTCAAGGGCCGGCTGATCGTGGCGTCGGACGGCGTCAAGGCGATGACCATGGCGCACGACGATCACGGCCATGGCCACGGGCACAGCCATGGCGGCTCCGGCTCGACGCGCAAGAAGGCCAAGGACGAAACCGTGCCCGACCCGCACGCCTGGCAGGATCTGGCGAACGGCCGTGTCTATGTCGACAACATCGCGCGCGGCCTGGCGGCGGCCGATCCGGCCAATGCCGCATTCTATGCGCAGCGTGCCGATGCCTATAAGCAGCGCCTGGCCCAGCTCGACGCCAGACTGCGCGCCGATTTCGCCGCCATTCCGCAAACCAAACGCCGCGTCATCACCTCGCACGATGCCTTCGGCTATTTCGGCAAGGCCTATGGCATCGAATTCATTGCCGCTGCCGGCGTGTCGACCGACAGCGAGCCGTCGGCGCGTCAGATCGCAGCGCTGATCGCGCAGATCAAGAAGGAAAACGTCAAGGCGCTGTTCGTCG
Source organism: uncultured Hyphomicrobiales bacterium (assembly GCA_964388115.1). Lineage (GTDB taxonomy): Bacteria > Pseudomonadota > Alphaproteobacteria > Reyranellales > JAQSWP01 > JAQSWP01. The sequence continues at coordinate 630,546 of CAYLYK010000002.1, read as the reverse complement.
AGAACATGAGCAACCCTAAACTGCTGCAGCAGATCGGCCGCGATGCCGGCGCCACCATCGGCGGCGAGCTCTATTCCGACGCGCTGTCGCCGCCGGGCGGCCCCGCCGACAGTTACGTGAAGATGTTCGAGCACAATGCGGCGACGTTGAAAGCCGGCATGGCGCGCAACTAGGCACGATCCGCCACCAAATCATCAGGGGAGATTTCGCGATGAGACTGATCGCAGGGGTGAGCTGCGTCTTTTTTCTGGGCCTGGCAACGGCTGCACAGGCGCAGGACTATCCGAAGCTGGTTGGCGACGGACACGTCGAATTGCGCTTCGACGTCTTTCCGCAATCCGATTTGAAGGAGAACGAGCGGCTGGACGTCAACCTGCATGGCGACGCCAATTTCGGCTTCTACCTGATCCCCGAACTGTCGCTGCAGAGCACGCTGAAAGTCGAATCCGTGCGCGATCCGCGACCCGGGCGCGATCGCTATGTCAAAGGCACCGGCGCTTTCCTCGAGCAGCTCTATCTCAACTACGAGACCGATCTCTTCGCCGTCTATGGCGGCAAGTTCAATCCCACCTTCGGCATGGCCTGGGCGCGGTTGCCCGAGCTGCTGATCGAGGAATTCTCGGAGGAGTACGAGACCACCGAAATGATCGGCTTCGGCGGCTCGCTGAAATTCGCGCCTACGGGCCTCGGCCGGCATGAACTCAATGCCGCGGCCTTCTTCGTCGATACCAGCTTCCTGCATCGCTCGCTGTTCGCCTCACCCCGGGCCGACGACGAGCGCGCCGCGCGGCTGTCAAACTTGCGGCGCGCCGATGGCGGCATCGGCAACACCGGCAAGCTCAACAATTTCTCCGCCACCCTTGACGGCAGCGGCTTCGAGGCGGCGCCCGGCTTCTTCTATCATTTGGGCGTTCGCCACCTCTTGCGCGGCCGCACCGAACTGAAGGACGAGACGGCCTTCGCGTTCGGGCTGGGCTATCGCTTCGAGCTGAACGACGGCGCCGCCCTCACTCCGCTGGTCGAATACGTGCGCTTTCGCAACTTCGACGGTGGCACCACCAATGCCTCGAGCCTGACAGCGGGCCTGGTGCTGGAACTGGAGAAATGGAACATCGGCATTGCCGGGTCGCGCCGTCACGTCAACGTGCCCGCCATCGACGGGCCGGACTTCACCGACTGGATGATGGGCTTCAACGTCACGCGCGACATGGGGCATGGCTTCGAGCTCGGCGCCGGCTATCGGCACGAGCGGATCGAAGGCGTGCACAGCGACTGGATCCGCGTCTTCGTCGGCTACCATTTCGACTTCTCGCTGCCGCTGGGCCGCTGACCCCCATTGCTCTTTTATCGTCGCGGGCCGGACGCTAGAGCGGATCACGATCAGATGGAAGCGCACGCTCTTCCATCTGATCGTGTGAATCCGCTCTATCCTCGAAGATTAGAGCAAATTCACACGGTTTGACGGGATCGCAAGCGATTCCGTCAAACCGTGATTTGCTCTAGTCTGGCCCGCGCATGAGCGAGACAATTCTTCCCACCACGCCGCAGCAATTGCTCGACCGGCTTTCCGCTTTGGGCATCGAGCATCGCACCGTCGAACATCCGGCCCTGTTCACCGTCGAGCAGTCCAAGGCGCATCATGGCGACGAGCCTGGCGTCCACATCAAGAATCTTTTCCTGCGCGATCGGCGCGAGACCATGTTCCTGGTCGTGGCGCAGCAGGATCGCCGGGTCGATCTGAAGGCGTTGGGCGAAAAGCTGGGCGTGGGCAAGCTGTCTTTCGGCAGCGCCGAGCGGCTGATGAAATATCTCGGCGTGCTGCCCGGCGCCGTCACGCCCCTTTCCGCCATCAACGACACCCAGGGCCGCGTGGCGATCTGCCTCGACCGCGCCATCCTGCAGGGCAACGCCATCCATTGCCATCCGCTGGTCAACACCATGACCACGACCTTGCAGCCCGACGACCTGCTGCGGTTTCTGCGCGAGACTGGCCATGAGCCGCGCCTGATCGACATTCCCGAACGGCCCGAGGCCTGAAAAGCCGCACGGCTCACCGGGAGATTCCGGCCACCTGGCGGGCTTGCCTCCCCCGCCCGGAAAGCCCATGTTCGGGCTTCTGAATTCGGCATTTACCGGTACGGTTGAGGACCCATGGAATCGCTTATCGGCCAGACCAAGACCGCCGCTGCGGGCGGCGACATCATCGACAGCTCGCAAGCCAATTTCGCCAAGGACGTGCTGGACGCCTCGCGCGATCGCCCCGTCATCGTGGATTTCTGGGCGCCGTGGTGCGGGCCGTGCAAGCAGCTCACCCCGGCGCTGGAAAAGACCGTCACCGCCGCCAAGGGCGCGGTGAAGCTGGTCAAGATCAACATCGACGAGAACCAGGCCCTGGCGCAGCAGCTGCGCATCCAGTCGATCCCGACCGTCTATGCCTTCTATCAGGGCCGCCCCGTGGACGGCTTCATGGGCGCGCTGCCCGAAAGCCAGCTCAAGGAATTCATCGCCAAGCTGATGCAGGTCACCGGCGCCACGCCCGGCGGCGACGAAGCCGCGCAGCTGGCCGAAGTGCTGGCGCATGCCAAGGAGGCGCTGGACAGCGGCGACATGATGACCGCCTCGCAGATCTTCAGCGAAGTGCTGCAGCACGATCCGGCCAATGTCGACGCCATCGCCGGCATGACGCGCTGCTACCTGAAGACCGGCGACGTCGAGCGCGCCAAGCAGATTTTGGCGACCGCGCCCAAGGAGCAGGCGAACCACGCCGAAATCGTCGCCGCCCGCGCCGCCATCGAACTGGCGGAGGTCGCCAAGAAAGCCGGTCCGGTCAACGACCTCAGGGCCAAGGTCGAAGCCGATCCCAAGGATCACCAATCGCGCTTCGATCTCGCCATGGCGCTTTACGCCAGTGGCGAGCATCAGGGCGCCGTGGACGAACTGCTCGAGATCGTGCGCCGCGACCGCAAATGGAATGAGGAAGGCGCGCGCAAGCAGCTTGTGAAGTTCTTCGAGGCGCGCGGCCCCATGGATCCGCTCACCATTGATGCACGCAAGCGGCTGTCATCGATCCTGTTTTCCTGAGACGGGTCGGACGATTGAGCGATCTGACGCCTCCGCGCAATCCCTTCGAGACCAGCTTCGATCAGCTGCCTGACACGCTGCCGATCTTTCCGCTGGCCGGCGTGCTGCTGCTGCCGGGTGGGCGGTTGCCGCTGAACATCTTCGAGCCGCGTTATCTGGCGATGGTCTCCGATGCGCTGGCCCGACAGCGCCTGATCGGCATGGTGCAGCCGAAAACGCCGGGCGGTTTCGCAGGCGACGGCATGAGCGAGGGCGGCGGACCGCCAGCGGTGCAGAAGATCGGCTGCGCCGGCCGCATCTCCAGCTTCAGTGAAACCGGCGACGGGCGCATCCTGCTGACGCTGCAGGGACTGTGCCGCTTCTCTATCGTTGATGAGCTTGCACATGCCGCGGGCGGCTATCGACTGGTGCGGGCCGACTACGCCCGTTTCCGCTCCGACATGCAGGCGGGCGAGACGACGCTCGACCGGCCGCGTTTGATGACGGCGTTGAAGCGCTTCTTCTCGGCCAACAATCTCGCCATCGACTGGAAGGCGCTGGAGCAGCTCGACGATGCAGCGCTGGTCGGCACCATCAGCATGGTGGCGCCACTGGAGCCGGTCGAGAAGCAGGCGCTGCTTGAAGCCGAGGACGGCACGGTGCGCGGCAAATTGCTGATCGGCCTGCTGGAATCCTCGGTCATGGTGCAAAGCCCGCACGAGCAGACGCCGCGGCATTGACGCTGCCGGGGCAAGCTGGAACAGTCGGACCATGAACGCCTCGACATCGGACAATCGCAATGCCGCCAGCGCCGCCGGGCTCGACCCCAGGCTGCTGGAAATCCTGATCTGCCCGCTGACCAAGGGCCCGCTGCGTTTCGATGCCGAACGCATGGAGCTGGTCAGCGAAAGCGCCGGGCTGGCCTATCCGATCCGCGACGGCATTCCCATCATGCTGCCCGACGAAGCGCGCCCACTGGAACAGGGCTGAAAGCGATGGCTGGCACGGTGAAATCGGCCAATAGCGGCGACGGCGCATGGCCGGCAGAGATCCGCCTGTTCAAGGCAGCCGGCCGGCTTGAAGTGGATTTCACCGACGGCAGCAAGTTTTCCTATCCCGCCGAAATGCTGCGGGTGGAAAGCCCATCGGCCGAAGTGCAGGGCCATGGCGGACAGAAGACGATCCTGGCCGGCCGACGCTACGTGAAGATCGTCGGCATCGAGGAAGTCGGCAACTACGCCATCCGCATCCTGTTCGACGACAAGCACGATACCGGCATCTATTCCTGGACCTATTTGCACGATCTGGGCGTGCGCCAGGAGCAGGTGTGGAACGACTATCTCAAGGCGTTGACGCAGCGCGGACTCAGCCGCGACCCCTGAAAACAGCAGAGGCTCCAGACGAAAAGAGCCGCGACAAGCGCGGCTCTTTTGCTTTGAAGCAAGGGCGATCAGCGCTCCTGCGCCTGCGATGCCGGCATTGGAAGGGCGGCCACCCGCATTTTGGCGCTGCGTTCATTCTCGCCACGGCGATAGGTGACGTCGACGCTGTCGCCAACGCGCACCAGACCGACGCGATTGCGCAGATCGGCCGAGTTGCGCACGGCTGCGCCATTGATCGACAGCACCACGTCGCCCTGGCGCAGGCCGGCCTTGGCTGCGGGCGAATCGGGTTCGACCCGCGCGATCAGCGCGCCGGTGGGCTGCGTCAGACCGATGGCGCTGGCGATATCGGGCGTGACGTCCTGCACCTGCACGCCGACCCGGCCACGTTGCACCTTGCCGTACTGCACGATCTGATCGAACACCGAACGCGCCATGTTGATGGGCACGGCGAAGCCGATGCCGACATTGCCACCCGAGGGCGCGATGATGGCGGTGTTGATGCCGATCAGCCGGCCGCGCAGATCGACCAGCGCGCCGCCCGAGTTGCCCGGGTTGATGGAAGCGTCGGTTTGGATGAAATCCTCATAGCCTTCGATGCGCAGGCCCGAGCGGCCCAGCGCCGAAACGATGCCGCTGGTCACGGTCTGGCCCAGGCCGAAGGGATTGCCGATGGCCACGACATAGTCGCCCACTTCCAGCGCGCCGGAATCGCCGAACGGCAGCGCCGTCAGGTTCTCGGCCGGGATCTGCACGATGGCGATGTCGGTGCCGGGATCGGTGCCAATCAGCTTGGCGTTCAAGGTGCGCCCGTCCTTCAAGGTGACGGCGATCTTGTCGGCCCGCGCCACGACGTGATTGTTGGTCATCACGTAGCCGCGTGCGGCATCGACGATGACGCCCGAGCCCGCGGCCTGGCGCTGCTGCGTCTGCGGCTGGTCGGGTACGTTGAAGAAGCGGCGGAAGAAGGGATCGCGATAAAGCGGGTTCTCCTCGACCCGCATGGTCGAGACCACGGAAATATTGACGACCGCCGGCGTGACGGCCCTGACCAGCGGCGCCAGCGACGGCGCGGGCTGGGCCTCCAGCACCGGCGTGCGGCTCTCGGCCCAGGCTTGCGGTACGGCGGCAAACGGGGCGCTGAAGGCCAGCGCCAGGACGACGGGAAGACTGCGGATCAGTCGGGACATGAATTCCTCCATTGAAACGCCGGCCCAAAGGCCGCGCCCTCAAGGCCAAGCGACTTAGGAGTCGATTCGGGCAGGTTCAAGACCGGTTCTGCCCCAATTCGGCCGCTAATCAACGCAGCCCACAAAGGAGCGTTCCCGCTTGGTCCGCCAGTTCGCAACCGGCAGGACCGGGGGCGAGTGCTCCTATTCGACCGGCATCTGCCACTCGTCGTTGAAGCGCCAGACGCCGCACCGCCGGCGTCGGGCATCGTCCTGGGCAAGGCGCAGCGGCCTGGTGCCCGACCCGCGCAAGCGGACCAGCCCGTCACGCAGCAGCGGCACGGCCAGATTGGTGCGTTCGACGCGCACCAGCACGGCCAGCGTACCGTCGTCATCGATCGCGACCACGCGCCAGCGGCAATGCCGGTCAGCCAGCATCGCGACCAGACGCGCAGCGAGCAGGCGGTTGTCTTGGGCTTCGCTCACGCCATAGAGACGCAAGCGCAGCCCATGGCTGCGCAGACTGCCGTCGCGTTTCACGCGCAACGGCCAGGACAGGCTGCGGCCGGACACCAGCCGCACGTCGCGCAGCAGCAAGACGGCGCGCGAGAAAATCAATTGACCCGGCATAGACGATCTCCGCTTGCCCGCACCGGCAACGGAGAACGCGCCAAAAAACCAAAGGCCCCGTCCGTTGCCGGCGGGGCCTTTGGTTGAAACGAATGAACTATGCCTTAGGCACAGCCATACACGCCCTCAACAGCGCCCCGCGATGCGGCTGCCGACAGCTTCTCGATGGGATTGATGCTGATGAGCATGTGCATGGTTACCTCCTTGACCCTATCTTGATGCGCCTGGGCGTCGTTGCGGTCAAGCCAGGGGCCGCGTTGTGCAGCGCATTTGCAATCGGCGTGACGGCAAAACCACAGCGGCTTGCCCGTGCTCTAGTCGGACAGCGGCCGCTTGCGTCCGTCGATCATGGCGCGCGGCAGATTTTCCCGATGCGCCAGCGAAGCGACCAGCACGCCTGCCAGATGCAGGAAGACCAGCACCAGGGTGAGATTGGCGAAGATTTCGTGGACTTCCTTCAGCGCCCGCCCGGGCTTGCGCGCGCGACTGCGGCCGCGATCGTCGGTTTGCGGGGCAATCTGTTCCATCGGCGCCGCCTTGACGATGCCGGCGAGCGGCCCGGCATTGTTGCGCACCGCATGCAGCGCCATGCCGGTGCCGGCCGTGCCCGCCAAGGCCAGCAGCAGTGCCACGACCATCGCTCCGCCGGCCGGGCTGTGCCCGAGATAGCGCCTCGCCTTGCCGATCGGCAAAGCGAGCAAATAGCCCAGCGTGGTTTTCGGCCGGTAGACGAAATCGGCAAAGCGCGCATGACGCGGTCCAACGAAGCCCCAAACGAAACGCAGGAGCAGAAGGGCCGTGATGGCGTAGCCGGCCCAGCTGTGCAGCCAGATCGGTTCGCCTTCGCTGACATAGGCGACCACGAACAGGGCGGCGAGCAGCCAGTGAAAACCGCGCACGAAGGGATCCCAGACTTTGAGATACGACGCCCGCTTTCCATCCAACATGTTACGCGCTCCTGACTATCGTCTTGCACCGTCGCGGCCTTGCAGTCGCTACCCTTGCCACCATGGGAAAGGCGAAATTGCATCGCCTTTCCTGACAATCGGCTGAGCCGGCCACAATCCGACGCTGCGCCACAGGCCTTCGCGCCGCGACTTCGCCCGCTCCTGCGCCCGAAGCAATCTTCGAGCACCCGAGCCTCGCACGGCGAGCACGCCCTGGCGCAGCAATTCGATGGCGACATTTTGCCCGCGCACGCGCATCACCGCCGCAGCCGTGCCGTCGCTGTCGACAGAGATGATACGCAGTCGCACGTTCTCACCGCCGATCAAATCGATCAGACATCGACTGGCGACTTCTCGATCAAAGGCTTCGCTGACGCCATAAAGACGCAAGCGCAGGCCATGCGCCCGTAATCGACCGTTCGACGCTATGCCGATCCGCCAATGCAAGGTGCGCCCCTTGCAGCGCAGCGCCCATGCCCGACGCAATCGACGTTGTGCGCAGAGCAGCGCGAGAGCGGTTGCCAGCAGCAACCAGTATTGAACAGACATGGAGCCTCCGTTGCAGCCCCTGCCGGCAAACGAAGACGCCTAAAAACCAAAGGCCCCGTCCGTTGCCGGCGGGGCCTTTGGTTGTAAGAACGCGGTCTATGCTTCAGGCACGATCACGCTCACAGCCAAGGGCCCACGCGTTGTGGGTCCAAACGAAAATGGCAGTGAAGTGAGGGTGTTTTTGCATGCGCGCTAAATGCCTCGACCGAGGCAGCGCGGTCAACAACGGAACCAAAGAGATGCCGCGATTGCAGCGCGCCGTTGCAGCAAAGTCACAACGCTTGACCGCGGATCAAACGCGGCAGATCGCCCAGCGCACCCATCGCATGACGCATGAAGACGCGCTTCAAGGGCGTTGCGCGATTGACCAGGCCCAGACCGGCATCGCGCAACAGGCGCACCGGCGGCGCCTCGGTGGCGAAGAGACGATTGAGCCCGTCGGTGACGGAAGCCATGGTGATGATGTCGAAGCGCCGCCAGCGCGCGTAAGACGAGAGAATATCGGCAGCGCCGATATCGAGTCCCAGCCGGGCCGCATCGACGAGGGTTTCCGCCAGCGCCGCCGCATCGCGCAAGCCCAGGTTCAACCCCTGGCCCGCAATGGGATGGATGCCGTGTGCGGCGTCACCCACCAGCACCGCGCGTGGGGCGGTGTAGCGTTCGGCCAGTTGCAGGGTCAGCGGAAACGACCAGCGGCCGCCCACCGGCAGCACGGCGCCAAGATAGTCGCCGAAGCGGCGCTCGATCTCGCGCCCGAAATCCTCCGCCGCCAGCTTCAGCATCAACGGCGCCACGCCGGCCTTTTCCGTCCACACGATCGAGGAGCGATGATGGCCCTCCTCGTCGTCGGTCATCGGCAGCATGGCGAAGGGACCGGCCGGCAGGAAACGCTCCTGCGCCTGGTTGCGATGCGGATGCTCGTGCCGCACCGAGCAGACGATGGCCGTCTGCTTGTAGTCGAAGCGGCGCAGGCCGATGCCGAGTTTCTCGCGCAGTGAAGACTGGCGGCCTTCCGCCACCACCAGCAGCGATGCGGTGATCGCGGCCCCACCGGCCAGCGTCACCGTGACTGCGCCGGCATTGCTGATCGTACCGGCGATGGAATCGGGCATGAAGCGCGCGACATTCGCCATCGCCTGCAGCCGCCGGTGCATGGAAGAACGCAGGAAACGGTTCTCGACGATGTAACCGAACGGCTCGGCCGTGTCGTCGCGGCGGCTCTGCAGGTCGCGCGGATCGAATTGCAGGAAGAGCGGCGATGGCCCGTCGGAGACGCGGATGGTTTCGATCGGGCAGGCATCGCGCTCGACCGCCGACCACAGCCCAAGCTGCACCATGGCGCGCTGCGAGCCATACGCTATGGCCGAGGTGCGGCCATCGAAGCGCAGATCCGCCATCGCCTCGGCGGTCATGCGGTCGACCACCGCCACTTTCAGCCCGACCGAGCCCAGCGCCACGGCCAAGGTGGCGCCGACCAGGCCCGCGCCGGCGATCACCACGTCATAGCGCTGTTCGTGCATGCCCATTGCTCAACCTTCGCCCGTCGCAGGGGGCCCGTCGAGCCGCAACGCTGTCGCACAACCGAATGATTATCAGTCGCCCAATTTTGACCAGTTGATTAAAATTTAATCAGTGATCGTTAGCAGTTTTAATGTGAAATGCTGCAAAGCGGTATCAGAACAGCGCACTGAGCGGGAAAGTGGCGGTTTTCTGCGGCGACAGCCGCCTTGGCACGGTTCTTGAGTCCTAGGGAGGCGGTCGCAGGAACAGGGGATTCCGCGGCGGACCGGCCTGCGCCGGGATGCCCGGCAAAAATCTCCGTCTCGAGCGATCAGGCCAGCGCCCCATTTGGGCGCGAAACGCATGAAGAGGGGACAAACCATGAAGCTCGTGGTTGCCATCATCAAGCCCTTCAAGCTCGACGAGGTCCGCGAAGCGCTGACCTCGCTCGGCATCCAGGGGCTCACGGTGAGCGAAGTTAAGGGGTTCGGGCGCCAGAAGGGCCAAACCGAAATCTATCGCGGCGCCGAGTACGCCGTGAATTTCTTGCCGAAGATCAAGATCGAGGTCGGCGTCACCGACCAGCTGGTCGAGAAAGTCGTCGAAGCGATCCAGAAGGCTGCCAACACCGGCAAAATCGGTGACGGCAAGATCTTCGTGCTCGATCTGGCGATGGCGGTTCGCATCCGCACCGGCGAAACCAACGCCGACGCGCTCTAGGAGGGGGACGATGATCAACAAGTTCAGTCACAAGCTGGGCGCGGGCGTTACCGCAGCCCTTGTCACGCTCGGCACCGCCAGCATGGCGTTTGCCCAAGCCGCCGCACCGGCGGCCGCGGAAGCGCCCAAGCTGGATACCGGCGATACCGCCTGGATGCTGACCTCCACCGTTCTGGTGCTGATGATGACCATCCCGGGCCTGGCGCTGTTCTACGGCGGCATGGTCCGCAAGAAGAACGTACTGGCGACGACGATGCAAAGCTTCGCCGTCACGGCCCTGGTCACCATCCTGTGGATGGTGGCGGCGTACAGCCTGGCCTTCACCGGCGAGGGCAAGTACATCGGCGGCCTCGATCGGCTGCTGCTGAAAGGCATGGCGCCTGACTCCACGCACGCGCTGGCGGCGACGATTCCGGAATCGGTCTTCATGACCTTCCAGATGACTTTCGCTATCATCACGCCGGCTCTGATCGCCGGCGCCTTTGCCGAGCGCATGAAGTTTTCGGCGATGCTGCTGTTCATGAGCCTGTGGTTGTTCCTGGTCTATGCGCCGATCGCGCATTGGGTCTGGGGCGGCGGCTGGCTGGGTGGTCTGGGCGTGCTCGACTTCGCCGGCGGCACCGTGGTGCACATCAATGCCGGCGTGGCCGGTCTGGTCTGCGCCCTGGTCCTCGGCAAGCGCAAGGGCTACGGCTCCGACAACATGGCGCCGCATAACCTGGTCTACTCGCTGATCGGCGCTTCCCTGCTGTGGGTGGGCTGGTTCGGCTTCAACGCCGGCTCGGCGGTGGCGGCCAACGCGACGGCCGGCATGGCCATGGCGGTGACGCAGATCGCGACGGCGGCGGCGGCTCTGGCGTGGATGTTCGCCGAGTGGGCGTTCCGCGGCAAGCCAAGCGTGCTGGGCATCATCTCCGGCGCGGTCGCCGGCCTGGTCGCCATCACACCGGCGGCAGGCTTCGTCAATCCGATCGGTGCGCTTGTCATTGGTCTGGTTGCCGGCGTGATCTGCTTCTGGGGCGCCACCAGCCTGAAGCGCATGCTGGGCTACGACGACTCGCTGGACGCCTTCGGCGTGCACGGCATCGGCGGTCTGATCGGCGCTCTGCTGACCGGGGTGTTCGCGACGCAGGCGATCAAGGGCGGCGACGCCCCGGTCGGCCTGATCGACGGCAATGCCGGCCAGGTGCTGACCCAGGTCTATGGCGTCGTCGGCACCGTCGTGTGGTGCGCCGTCGTCACCTTCATCATCCTCAAGGTGGTGGACGTGATCGTCGGCCTGCGCGTGTCGGACGAAGTCGAGGTCGAAGGCCTGGACATCAACCTGCACGGCGAGACGGTTCACTAAAACACAGTTCCCTCCGACCGGAGGCAGGCAACCGCCTCCGGTCAAACTGGCCGAAGCCCGGTCCCGCAAGGGGCCGGGCTTTTTTATTTGGCATTTGCCGTAATTTTATTCACCCTCCTCCGGCCGAAATCACAGCTGCCGACGGCCAATCCGCGTACGGGCTCCAGTTGCCCAAATAGTGTGCGGACTGGCGATAACGGCTGCCAAAGGGGGAAACGACATGAAACTGGTCACGGCCATTATCAAGCCGTTCAAGCTGGACGACGTGCGCGACGCCATTACCGGGCTGGGCATCCATGGCCTGACGGTGAGCGAGGTGAAGGGCTACGGCCGCCAGAAGGGGCAGACGGAAATCTATCGCGGCGCCGAGTACGTCGTGAACTTCCTGCCCAAGGTCAAGATCGAGATCGCGGTCGACGACGCCATGGTCGAGAAGCTGGTCGAGGCGATCAGCAAGGCAGCCCATACCGGCAAGATCGGCGACGGCAAGATCTTCGTCATCGAGTTGGGTTCGGCGCGCCGCATCCGCACCGGCGAAACCGGCAGCGACGCGCTCTAGGAGGCCAGCCATGATCCGCTCTGTCCTGCGCGCGTCGACGCTTGGCGTCGGCGCTGCTTTCCTGTGCGCCTCTCCCGCCCTTGCCGCGGACGAAGCCAAGATCAGCTCGGGCGACACGGCCTGGATGCTGGTGGCGACGGCGCTGGTGCTGATGATGACCCTGCCCGGGCTGGCGCTGTTCTATGCCGGCATGGTGCGGAAGAAGAACGTGCTCGCTACGCTGGCGCAAAGTCTGGGCACCTGCGCGCTGGTCTCGGTGCTGTGGCTGGCGGTTGGCTACAGCCTGGTGTTCACCACCGGCAACGATTTCATCGGCGATTTCAGCCGCGCCTTCTTCGCCGGCACGACGATGGCAAGCACGCATGCGCTGGCGCCGACGATTCCGGAATCGGTGTTCCTGATGTTCCAGCTGACCTTCGCGGTCATCACGCCCGCCATCATTGCCGGCGCCGTTGCCGATCGCATGAAGTTCTCGGCCCTGCTGCTGTTCATGGCGCTGTGGCTGATCGTCGTCTATTGCCCGGTGGCGCATTGGGTGTGGGGCGGCGGCTTCCTCGGCAAGGCGGGCGTGCTCGATTTCGCCGGCGGCATCGTGGTCCATATCAATGCCGGCATCGCCGGCCTGGTCGCCGCACTCTATCTCGGGCCACGCCGCGGCTATGGAACCGAGAACATGGCGCCGCACAACCTCACCTTCTCGGTGATCGGCGTGTCGATGCTGTGGGTCGGCTGGTTCGGCTTCAATGCCGGCTCGGCGTTGCTGGCCGATTCGCGCGCCGGCATGGCGATGCTGGCGACGCACATGGCGGCCGCGGCCGCGGCGCTGACCTGGATGCTGGCCGAGTGGAAAGTGATGGGCAAGCCCAGCGTGCTCGGCCTGGTGTCCGGCGCCGTCGCCGGGCTCGGCACCGTGACGCCGGCGGCGGGCTACATCACCGCCTCTTCCGGGCTGATCATTGGCGCGGTCGCGGGCGTCGTCTGCTTCTGGGCCTCGACCTGGCTGAAGAAGCGCCTGAAATACGACGACTCGCTGGACGTTTTCGGCGTCCATGGCGTGGGCGGCATTCTGGGTACGTTGGCGACCGGCATCTTCGCCACGTCGATGATCGCCGGCGGCGACATTGGTGGCTGGATCGACGGCAAGCCCCAGCAAATCCTGACCCAGCTCTACGGCGTGGTCGTGACGCTGGCGTGGAGCGGCGGACTGACCTTCGTCGTGCTGAAGGGCATCGACCTGGTGATGGGCGTTCGTGTCCCCGAAGAGGTCGAGATCGAAGGCCTCGATCTGCACCTTCACGGCGAGGTCATCCATTGAAGAAACGGCCGCCAGGGGGCCGGGCCTCTGGCGGCTAGTTTCTTGAATTTATGGGCGAATAAGACGTCCTAACTTATTGATGGATATAGATTCCCGGTTCAAGTATAAGAATCGGAGGCATCTCCATGGTCAATCCCAAGCTCGATCATCTCCAAGACTACCCGTTCGCACGGCTGGCGAAGCTGATCGCCGATCTCACGCCGCCTGCGGACAAGAAGCCGATCATCATGTCGATCGGCGAGCCGCAGCTCAATCCGCCCGCCTTCGTGCCGGAAATCCTGCAGCGCGAGGCCGCCGGCTGGGGCCGCTATCCCGCCCCGTCGGGGACACCCGAGCTGCGCCAAGCTATCGCCGACTGGCTGACCCGCCGCTACAGCCTGCCCGCCGGCACGGTCAATGCCGATCGCCACGTCTTTCCGGTTGCCGGCTCACGCGAGGCGCTGTTCCATACGTCGCTCGCCGTGGTGCCGGAGCAAAAAGGCGGCGGCCGTCCCGTCGTGCTGGCGCCCAACCCGTTTTACCAAGTCTATATCGGCGCCGGCGCCATGGCAGGCGCCGAGACTATCCTGCTCGAATGCACGCGCCGGTCCGCTTTCCTGCCCGATCTTGATGCGGTGGACGAAGCGACGTGGAAGCGCACGGCGCTGGTCTATATCTGCACGCCGGCCAACCCGCAGGGCGCCGTCGCCAGTCTCGACTATCTCGTTCACGCCCTCGAGTTGTGCCGTCGCTACGATGCGGTGCTGGCGGTCGACGAGTGCTATGCCGAGATCTATCGCGACAAGAAGCCCGCCGGTGGTTTGCAGGCGGCGATGGCGCTGAGGGCGCCGGGCGAGACTTTCGCCAATCTGCTGGTGTTCCATTCGCTGTCCAAGCGCTCGTCGGCGCCCGGCCTGCGCTCGGGCTTCGTGGCGGGCGATGCGCGGCTGATCGAATTGCTCAATCGCTTGCGCTCCTATGGCGGCGCGTCGGTGCCGGCGCCGATCATGGCGGCGTCGACCGCGCTATGGCGGGACGAGAAGCATGTCGAGGACGTGCGTGCGCACTACAACGAATGCTTCGATATCGCCGCTCAGTTCCTGCACAACCGCTTCGACTTCTACAAGCCAGCCGGCGGCTTCTTCCTGTGGCTGGACGTCGGCGACAGCGAAGCGGCCACGCGCAAGCTGTGGGGCGAAGCGGCCGTGAAGGTGGTGCCCGGCCTGTATCTTGCCAAAGGCGAGGGCGAGAAGAATCCGGGCCGGCGCTACATCCGCGTGGCGCTGGTGCACGACATCGAGACAACGCGCGAAGCCATGCGACGCATGGCCGACGTGCTGTGATCCGTTGAGTATCGAGGCCAAGGGGGAACCGGGCCGATGACGTTGATGAACCTGCCTGCTGTGCGCAAGCGGCGCTTCTTTCCCGAAGGCGCCGGCCCGTTCCTGCGCCTGCGCCTGATGGAAGCGATCGGCGCGGTGCTGCTGGCGTGCGGGCTGGGCCTGTTCCTGGCGCTGGCGACTTTCGATCGCGGCGATCCCTCGCTCAATGTCGCCACGCCGCAAGTGCCGAAGAATCTGTTCGGCCTGCAGGGCGCCTACGTCGCCGACGTGATGCTGCAGAGCCTGGGCCTTGCCGCCTGGGTGCTGGCTTTCGTCGTCACGGTCTGGGGCCTGCGCCTGATGCGTCGCCATTCGGTGCCGCGCTTTGCCTTGCGTCTTGCATTGCTGCCGCTGACCCTGCTGCTGGCCGCCACCGCGTTGAGCTTCCTGGGCGGCGCCGGCTCGAACTGGATCACCCATGCGGGCCCCGGCGGCATCACCGGCCGCGAGCTGGGCGATCTGGTGCGCTCGTATTCCTTCGTGGTCGGCAACGGCATGTCGGCCGGCCTGCTCGGCCTGGGCTTCGGCGTCGCGTCGCTGGCCTGCCTGGTTCCGACCCTTGCCATGCAGCGCGACGACTGGCCCTTGATCGTGCGCCTGCTTTTCAAGTTCGTCGGGCTGGTGATGGCCGGCATCCTCGGCACCATGCGCTTCCTGTGGCGGGTGGCGCGGCGGGAGAGCAAGCCCAACGTCTTCGAACAGATGGAAATGCTGCCGCCGGAACTGGCGGGCTCGCTTGGCCCCCCGGTGGCGCCGACGCTATGGAATCGACTGGCGCGGCTTCTGCGGCTGGACCGAATCTCGCTGTTCGGCGGTGCCGCTTCTCCATCCAGGCCGGCGCGACGCCGCGCGGCACGGCAGGAGCCCAGCCTGACGCGCGAAGCCACTGCCCTTGCCGGCGAGATCGAAAGCGCCGCGGCCCGCGTGCCGGCGACTTTCGACGAGGCCGACGATTACGAAGACGCGACCGCCGACGAGCCTGGTGTCACCACCATCGACGGCGAAGGCGTCGCCATCGCCCCGCGCGTGGTCGCTCCCCAGCGCAAGCCGCGCGCCGGCACCAAGCAGGCCCAACTCAAGCTGGGCTTCGACAAATACGAGACGCCGCCGATCGACATCCTGACCGCTGCGCCCAAGGGCAGCGTCAATATCCAGATCGACGAGGAAGCCCTGACGCAGAATGCGCGTCTGCTGGAAACGGTGCTGTCCGATTTCGGCGTCAAGGGCGAGATCGTCAAAGTCCGCCCCGGCCCCGTCGTCACGCTCTATGAGCTGGAACCCGCGCCCGGCACCAAATCCTCGCGCATCATCAACCTGGCCGACGACATCGCCCGCTCCATGAGCGCGGTCTCGGTGCGCGTCGCCACCGTGCCGGGACGCAACGTCATCGGCATCGAACTGCCGAACCAGCGACGCGAGACGGTTTATCTTCGCGAGCTGCTGTCGACCAAGGATTACGAGGACGAGCGCCAGAGCCTGCCGCTGATCCTGGGCAAGGATATCGGCGGCTCGCCGGTGATCGCCGATCTGGCGCGCATGCCGCATCTGCTGATCGGCGGCACCACGGGTTCGGGCAAGTCGGTGGCGATCAACACCATGATCCTGTCGCTGCTCTACAGGCTGACGCCCGAGCGCTGCCGCTTCATCATGATCGATCCCAAGATGCTCGAACTGTCGGTCTATGCCGACATCCCGCATCTGCTGACACCGGTCGTCACCGAGCCGCGCAAGGCCATCGTCGCCTTGAAATGGGTCGTGCGCGAGATGGAGAACCGCTACCGGCTGATGAGCCAGCTGGGCGTGCGCAACGTCGCGGGCTACAACGAGCGCATCGCCGAAGCCCGCCGCAAGGGCGAGATCATCACCCGCACGGTTCAAACGGGAATCGATCCGCAAACCATGCGCGCGACCTTCGAGGAACAGCCGCTCGAGCTGGAAGCGCTGCCCTTCATCGTCGTCATCATCGACGAGATGGCCGACCTCATGCTGGTGGCCGGCAAGGACATCGAAGGCGCCATCCAGCGCCTGGCGCAAATGGCACGCGCCGCGGGCATCCACGTCATCATGGCGACGCAACGCCCGTCGGTCGACGTCATCACCGGCACCATCAAGGCCAATTTCCCCACCCGCATCTCCTTCCAGGTGACGTCCAAGATCGACAGCCGCACCATCCTGGGCGAGCAGGGCGGCGAGCAGCTGCTGGGCCAGGGCGACATGCTCTATATGGCCGGCGGCGGCCGCATTTCCCGCGTGCACGGGCCGTTCGTGTCGGACACCGAAGTCGAGAAGGTGGTGAAGTTTCTGCGCAGCCAGGGTGAGCCGGCCTATCTCAATTCCATCACCGAAGAGAGCGAAGCCACGGCCGGTGGCGGCGGCGTGTCGGGCGAAAGCGGCGGCGAATCGGACGATCTTTACGACCAGGCCGTCGCCATCATCACCCGCGAGCGCAAGGCCTCAACGAGCTTCATCCAGCGCCATCTGCAGATCGGCTACAACCGCGCCGCCCGCATCATCGAGCGCATGGAAGCCGAAGGCGTGGTCTCGCCCGCCAACCACGTCGGCAAGCGCGAAGTGCTGGCCCGCGACATCGACGACGACGAGCGGCTGAACTGAGGCTTTTGCGGTGAGCACGAAAATTTCGCTTGATCGCGCCGCGCGCGCTGAACGTCTGCGCGACTATTTCGAGCTGCAATTGCGCTTTGCCGCGCTGCTGGCCGAGCGCGCCGGCCGCCCGTTTACCGAAGCGGTGCGCCACTTCACCAATTTCCACCTTCGTTTCAACTTCGGCGACCCCGATGCCGGATTGGCGCCGGGCTGGAGTGTTTACACCCGGCGCTTGTCGCACTTGCATGACGTGGATGCACGTCTCGCCTGGACGCAGGAATTTTTCATCTCGACGCCCGAGCAACCTCCCTCAACCGGTCGTCCTCTATTTGGCTCATTTCGATACGATATCCCGGACGAGCACGGCGTGATCCGCATTCATTTCGGCAACCGGGATGACGATGGCGCAAGCCCACTCGGCCGCGGAAAAATCCATCGCCGCAAGGCAGACTTGGCGGCCATGTTTACCGATATCGCCAAGCAGCACCCCGAGGCCAAAACCGTTCGAGGCAACTCTTGGCTCTACCATCTCGAGGCATATCGCCGGCTGTTTCCGCCAGCTTACGGCGCCTCAGCGCGACCGGCGATTCGAGCGCGGCTAAGCGGCACATCGAGCTGGGGCCAGTTCCTCAAACATGACGAGCGCATCAATGCCGAACGGCGCGATACTTTCCTCGCTAATTTCGCGCAGATCGATCCGGCGGCGCCTTGGTACAGCTTTCCGCTCCCGGTGCTGACGGCAGAAGCGCCGCTAAACGTTTTTACCGATTTTTATCTCGACCGCCAGCCGGGGATACAGGCCTGATCTTCAGTCGTACAATCAAACAGGTGCAGCCAAGTTCTAGGCAGCCACAAATTTGACCTATTGCCCCGGCAGCGATAGCACTTTCCGGCCGCTCGCTCGTTGAAGGAACCGCAATGCCCGTCGTTCTCAACCGCCGCACCATTCTCGCCCATAGCGCCGCCGTGCTGGCGCTGGCGGCGTGCGGCGTTCCCTTTGCCGCCCAGGCGCAGACCAAGCGCACGGCGCCCGCTCCGACCGCTTCGGCGCCGCTGACGCCGCAGGACCGCGAGGACGTGGCCCGCGCCGAGCAGTATCTGAATTCCATCACCACGCTTGAGGCGCAGTTCCTGCAGGTGGCCGAGCGCGGTGCGGCGCTGTCGGGTCAGTTCTACATCAAGCGGCCGGGCAAGCTGCGTTTCCAGTACGACCCACCGGCCCGCATCCAGATCGTGGCCGACGGCAGCCAGGTCACCTATTACGACGCCGACAGCGACCAGATCAGCCAGCTGCCCACCGGCCTGACCGTGGCGAAGTTCCTGGTCGCGCCGAAGATCAGCCTGTCGGGCGATCTCATCGTCACCAAGGTCGAGCGCGATGCCGCCTTGCTGCAGAT
Organism: uncultured Hyphomicrobiales bacterium; assembly: GCA_964388115.1. Taxonomy (GTDB): domain Bacteria; phylum Pseudomonadota; class Alphaproteobacteria; order Reyranellales; family JAQSWP01; genus JAQSWP01. Next base: position 612,005 of record CAYLYK010000002.1, on the reverse strand, counting down.
CACCGCCGTGCAGGCGCGCGCACCGACCGAAGGCCAGGTGGTGCTGACGTTCGGCGACAAGCCGCTGCAATTGCGGCGCTGGACGGTGATCGACGGACGGAACCGGGCGATCAGCATAACGTTGACCAACCTCAAGACCGGCGGCGCCTTGAAGGACGATCTGTTCGTCTTCAATGATCCCGATCCCAATCGCGCCAGCCGCTTCCGCCCGTAATCACACCCTGCGAGTTCACGCCATGAATGCGCTTTCCCGTCGAACGCTGCTGGGCGCCGCCTTCGCGCTTGTTGCTGCCCTGCCGCTTGCCGCCCAGGCGCAGAGCAGCGAGCGCGACCGCGCCGACATCGCGCGCATCGAGAAATACATGAACTCCATCACCACCTTGCGGGCGAAGTTCGTGCAAACCGAGGAAGACGGCCGCCAGCTCGAAGGCGTGCTGCATCTGCAGCGGCCGGGCAAGCTGCGCTTCCAGTTCGTGCCGAAGGGCCCGTACGAGATCATCGCCGACGGCACGCAGCTCAACTATGTAGGCGGCGGCGCGCTGACCCAGGTGTCGCTCGACGCCACGCCGCTGTCGGTGCTGGTGGCGGAGACGATCAAATTCGACGACCGTCTGCAGCTGACCGGCATCGAGCGCGAGCCTGGCTTCATCGCCCTCAACCTGGTGCAGAAGAAGAATCCGACCGGCGAGAAGCTGCAGATCGTGTTCGGCGACCGCCCGCTGCAGCTCAAGCGCTGGGCCATCACCTACAAGACCGGTCGCACCGTGACGGTCGGGCTGTTCGACATCGAAACCGGGGTCAGCATCGATCCCAAGACCTTCGTCTACTCCAACCCGCACATCCAGCAGCGGCAGACCTATTAGTCGCGGCCCGTAAACGGCAATAGCAGCAGCCGGCCGAGATTCTCCTCGCGCCGGCCCTCGACGCCGATCGGCATGGTCTGCGTGCGGTGCGTTGGGCTGCGGCTGGCGAACAACCGGTCCCACACAGACAACACCGTGCTGTAGTTGGAATCGGTGTCGGCGCGCACGGCGTGGTGGTGCACCCAGTGGATCGACGGCGTCACGACGACGAAGGACAGCGCCTTCTCGAGCGCAGGCGGCAGGCGCAGGTTCGAGTGATGGAAGATCGCCGCGATCAGCACCAGCGTCTCGAAAGCCAGGATCGATTCCAGCTTCAGGCCCAGCGGGATCATGATCGCCGCCCGCGCCAATGCGCTCAATGCCACCTCGCCGAAATGGAACCGCACGGCGGAGCTGGCATCGAGGAATTCGTCGCGGTGATGCACCTCGTGGAAGCGCCATAACAGCGGCACGACGTGATTGGCGCGATGCCACCAATAGATCAGGAAATCCAACAGCAGCAGGTCGAGCAGCAGGCCCGGCAGCCCGCTCCACCAGCCCGGCCGCCAGGCGCCCAGCGCCGGCAAGGCGGTTGCCGCCGCCTGGGTCAGCGGCAGGACGATCAGCAGCGACAGGCCGACATTCATCAGCCACAGCCCGCCATTGGACAGCAGCCGCCGCCAGCCCGGCCCGGGAAACCGGGCGGCGTCGGGCGGGGTCGCCGCCGGCCACAGCCGTTCGGCCGCCAGCAGCAGGGCGAACCAGCCGCCCACGGCCAGGGCCTTGCCAAGCGGCGAGATTGCGAGCGTTTCGTCCATATCGCATCATAGGCGCAGAGGTCCGATCTGCCTTCAACGATCGTGTGATCGGCCGCGACATAAGGACCAGCGCCAGGAGCGCGTCATGACTTCGCCAACTGCCAAGCCCGGGGTGTTGCCGCTGATCGGCGTTCCCGCCTGCGTCAAGCAACTCAATAACTCGCCCTTCCATACGGTGCAGGAAAAATATCTGACCGCCGTGCGGCAAGCTTCGCAATGCGCACCGTTGATCCTGCCCGCGCTGGGCTGGGAGCGCGAGGGCGAGAACGCGCTCGGGCTGGCGCTCGATCCGCTGTTGGATGTTCTGGATGGCGTCCTGCTGACCGGCAGCCCGTCCAATGTCGAGCCGCATCATTACCAGGGCGAGGCCAGCGCGCCCGGCACCGAGCATGACGCGCAGCGCGACGCCACCACCCTGCCGCTGATCCGCCGCGCCATCGAGCGTGGCGTTCCGGTGATGGCGATTTGCCGTGGCATCCAGGAACTGAACGTCGCCATGGGCGGCACCTTGCACCAACGCGTGCATGAAGTGCCCGGCCGCTTCGATCACCGCTCGCGCGCCGCCCGCGATCGGCCGCTGGAGGAGCGCTACGCGCCGGCCCATCCGGTGGCGCTGAACAAGGATGGCTGGCTGGCGCAGCGCCTGGGCTGCACGCAGATCATCGTCAATTCGCTGCACGGCCAGGGCGTCGACAAAGTGGCGCCGGGCATGGTGGTGGAAGCCACCGCCGAAGACGGCACCATCGAGGCCATCAGCCTGCCCACCGCGCCAGGCTTCGTGCTCGGCCTGCAATGGCATCCGGAATACCGCGCCACCGACAACCCTGTCTCGCTCAGCCTGTTCCAGGCCTTCGGCGACGCCGCCCGCGAACATGCCGCCAGACGCCGACTGAACGCGGCGGCGTGATAACGCCACGTACGCTCGTTCTTCTTTTCGTCGTCGCCCGGCTTGACCGGGCGACCCATGAGTGCCCCGGTCAAGCCGGGGCATGACGAAGAGGGGGTGGGCGATGACGTAGGGCAAGCGAGGGCGTATAGTTTGCCCTACAAACATTCCGCTCACACGAGAGCCGGGGGACACGATGCAGACCGCAGCGCAGAAGACCGGCGACAACCGGCGCAAGGATTTCTACGGCAGGCTGGGGCCGCTCAACATGGCGCCGCTGTGGGAGAGCCTGCACCAGCTCGTGCCGCCGCAGCCCAACGCGCCCTATCAGGCGGCGCTGTGGCACTACAGCGACGTGCGGCCCTATCTGATGGAATCGGGCTCGCTGATCACCGCCAAGGAAGCGGTGCGGCGCGTGCTGATCCTGGAAAACCCCGCCATGCCGGGCAAGGCCGCGATCACGCCGACGCTCTACGCAGGCCTTCAATTGATCCTGCCGGGCGAGGTCGCGCCCAGCCATCGCCACACGCAATCCGCCCTGCGCTTCATCGTCGAGGGCAATGGCGCCTATACCGCCGTCGACGGCGAGCGCACCACCATGCGCGAGGGCGATTTCGTCATCACACCGAGCTGGACCTGGCACGATCACGGCAACGGCAGCGCCGAGCCGATGGTGTGGCTGGACGGGCTCGACATTCCGCTGATCCAGATGTTCAATGCCGGCTTCGCCGAAAACGGCGAGGAGGACGAGCAGGCCGTCACCCGCCAGGAGGGCGATGCGCTGGCGCGCTATGGCGCAGGTCTTCTCCCGGTCGACTGGAAGCCAAAATCCCGCACCTCGCCGATCTTCAACTACCCCTATGCCCGCACCCGCGAAGCGCTGGAGACCATGCGACGCGAACAGCAATGGGATCCCTGCCACGGGCTGAAGCTGCGCTACGTCAACCCGGCCACCGGCGAATCGGCGATGCCGACCATGGGCACCTACATGCAGCTGCTGCCCAAGGGCTTCAAAAGCGAACCCTATCGCTCGACCGACGGTACCGTGTTCTCCGTCGTCGAGGGCAAGGGCAGGACCCGCATCGGCAACCGTGAATTTTCCTGGGGCAAGCGCGACATCTTCGTGGCCCCGAGCTGGCATGAGATCGTGCACGAGGCCGAGAGCGATGCCGTGCTGTTCTCCTTCTCCGACCGGCCGATCCAGGAGAAGCTCGACATCTGGCGCGAGAAACGCGGCAAATAGGTGCCGCCAGTGCCGGATTGCCGGCAGTCGCCAGCCCACACGCTCGCGCTCTATAATGACGGCACGTGGCCATAGGGCCGCAATTTGCCTGGAGGAGACGCTGTGGCGTTGCCGGCCGCAAGCTTTGAGCCATGGACCGAGGCGCGGGCGCTTGAGCTGATAGAAGCGCGGGCGCATCTCGACGGCGCGTTGCTGCCGATCCTGCATGCCATCAACGACACGTTCGGCCATGTCCCCGATGCGGCCGTGAAGCTGATCGCCAAGGCGCTCAATCTCAGCCGCGCCGAAGTGCATGGCGTTCTCACCTTCTATCACGACTTCCGCCGCGTTCCCGCCGGCGCCAACGTCATCAAGCTCTGCCGCGCCGAAGCCTGCCAGGCGCGCGGCGCGCGCGAGCTCGAAGCGCATGCCTGCGGCAAGCTCGGCGTCGGCATGGGCGAGACCAGCGCCGACGGCGCCTATACGCTCGAGCCGGTCTATTGCCTGGGCAATTGCGCCACCGGCCCCTCGCTGCTGGCCAATGGCGCGCTGCACTCGCTGGTCGATGCCGAACATTTCGATGCGCTGCTCAGCGATCTGCGCGCTCCGGGGACACCATCCGTTACGGCGGCATCGACGCAGGGTCCTATCGTCTGCATCCCGCAGGAGGCCACCGCCCGTTCCTTCGGCGCCGATCTTGTGGCGGAGGCGATCGCACGCGAGGCGCAGCTGCGCGGCCTCGACGTTGCGATCAAGCGCACCGGCTCTCGCGGCGCCTTCTTCCTCGAGCCGTTGGTGGAAGTCGATTTGCCCGGCGGGCGCGTCGGCTACGCCGGCATCCGCGAAGAAGACGTGCCCGGGCTGTTCGACGCCGGTTTCCTCAAGGGCGGCGGCCACCAGAAATGCATCGACGATCCGGCGCTGCATCCTTTCTTCGCCGCGCAAAAACGCCTGACCTTCGCCCGTTGCGGCGAGATCGACCCGCGCTCGCTGTCCGACTACATCGCCACCGGCGGCTTGCGCGGATTGCGCCGGGCGCTGGCGATGACGGGCGAGCAGGTCGTGGCCGAGATCGAGGCGTCGGGTTTGCGCGGCCGGGGCGGCGCGGGATTTCCGGCGGGGCGCAAATGGCGCACCGTGATGGAAACCGCAGCAGCGCAGAAATACATCGTGTGCAATGCCGACGAGGGCGATTCCGGCACGTTCGCCGACCGGCTGCTGCTGGAGGGTGATCCGTTGCTGCTGATCGAAGGCATGGTCATCGCAGGCCTGGCGGTCGGCGCCAGCAAGGGCTTCATCTATTTGCGCTCGGAATATCCCGACGCAGCGCGCGTGCTGGAAGATGCGCTGTCGGTCGCGCGCGACGGCAAAGTTCTCGGCGACGACATATTTGGATCCGGCCGTACCTTCGACATCGAGCTGCGCATCGGCGCCGGCGCTTACATCTGCGGCGAGGAAACGTCGCTGCTCGACAGCCTGGAAGGCAAGCGTGGTCAGGTGCGCTTCAAGCCGCCCCTGCCGGCCATCGCCGGATTGTTCGGCAAGCCGACCTTGATCCATAACGTGCTGACCCTGGCCGCCGCACCCGACATTCTGGCCGAAGGGGGCGCTGCCTATGCCGCGATGGGCACCGGCCGCTCGCGCGGCACCCTGGCGATCCAGCTGGCCGGCAATGTGCTGCGGGGCGGGTTGATCGAGGCGCCGTTCGGCATGAGCCTGCGGCAAGTAATCGAGGAGATCGGCGGCGGCACCGATTCGGGCCGGCCGATCCGCGCCGTGCAGGTCGGTGGGCCGCTGGGCGCCTATCTGCCGTCTTCCCTGCTCGACCTGCCCTTGGACTATGAAGCGCTGGCCAATGCGCAGGGCATGCTGGGCCATGGCGGTATCGTGGTGTTCGACGACACGGTCGACATGGCCGCGCAGGCGCGCTTCGCCTTCGAGTTCTGCGCCGTTGAAAGTTGCGGCAAATGCACGCCCTGCCGCATCGGCTCGACGCGCGGCGTGGAGATGATCGACCGGCTGCTCTCCGGCCTGCAGCCCTCTCAAACCAGGTCGCTGATCGAGGAACTGTGTGAGACCATGACCGACGGCTCGCTTTGCGCCCTGGGCGGGTTGACGCCGCTGCCGGTGCTGAGCGCGCTGCGCCATTTCCCCGAAGATTTCGCCAAGCCCGCGCGGCTGGCCTCGTGAGAATGCCATGCCCATCCTAAAGGAACGCGATCTCGGCACGCCGGCAGGCAAGGGCAGCGAAGCCGTGCGCCTGGTGGTCGACGGCCACGAGATCGAGGTGCCGCAGGGCAGCTCGCTGATGTATGCCGCGCGCAAGGCGGGCATCGAAGTGCCCAAGCTTTGCGCCACCGACACGCTGGAAGCCTTCGGCTCCTGCCGCCTGTGCCTGGTCGAGGTCGAGGGGCGGAAGGGCACGCCTGCTTCCTGCACCACGCCGGCCGAGAACGGCATGGTGGTGCGCACGCAAACCGATCGGCTGCGCCAGCTGCGGCGCAACGTGATGGAGCTTTACATCTCCGATCACCCGCTCGATTGCCTGACCTGCTCGGCCAATGGCGATTGCGAATTGCAGGATATGGCCGGCGCGGTGGGCTTGCGCGAAGTGCGGTACGGCTTCGACGGCGCGCGGCACCGCACGCACGAGACCGACGTTTCAAACCCCTATTTCTCCTTCGAGCCCGACAAATGCATCGTCTGCTCGCGCTGCGTGCGCGCCTGCGAAGAGGTGCAGGGAACGTTCGCGCTGACCGTCGATGGTCGCGGACTGAACTCGCTGATCGCCGTCGGACAGGACGAGAACTTCCTCGCCTCGGAGTGCGTGTCCTGCGGCGCCTGCGTCGAGGCCTGCCCGACCGCGACATTGAACGAGAAGACCATCATCGAAAAAGGCCTGCCCGAGCGCACGGTGCTCACCACCTGCGCCTATTGCGGCGTCGGCTGCTCGTTCAAGGCCGAATTGCAGGGCGATCAGGTCGTGCGCATGACGCCGTACAAGGACGGCAAGGCCAATCACGGCCATTCCTGCGTCAAGGGCCGCTTCGCCTGGGGCTACGCCACCCATGCCGATCGCGTGCGCACACCGCTGATCCGCGAGCGCATCACCGATCCCTGGCGCGAAGCGAGCTGGGACGAGGCGATCAGTTATGTCGCAAAGCGCTTCAAGGACATCCAGGCGAAATACGGCCGCGGTGCGGTGGGCGCCATCACTTCCTCGCGCTGCACCAACGAGGAAACTTACCTGCTGCAGAAGCTGGTGCGGACAGCCTTCGGCAACAACAACGTCGATACCTGCGCCCGGGTCTGCCATTCGCCGACCGGCTACGGGCTGAAGACGGCCTTCGGAACCTCGGCCGGCACGCAGGATTTCGATTCCGTCGAGCACGCCGACGTCATCATGGTGATCGGCGCCAACGTCACCGAGGCGCATCCGGTGTTCGGCTCGCAGATGAAGCGGCGCTTGCGCGAGGGCGCCAAGCTGATCGTCATCGATCCCCGCCGCATCGACCTGGTCGAGACGCCGCATGTTGCCGCCGAACATCACCTGCAATTGCGGCCCGGCACCAATGTCGCCGTCATCAATGCGCTGGCGCATGTGGCGGTGACGGAAGAGCTGATCGACCACGACTTCATCGCCGAACGCTGCGATGGCACAAGCTTCGCCCGTTGGCGCGAGTTCGTCGCCAGGCCCGAGAATGCGCCGGAAGCGGTGGAAGCCCTGTGCGGCGTGCCGGCCGCAACGTTGCGCGCCGCCGCACGCCTTTATGCCAGCGCGAAGAATGCCGCGATCTATTACGGTCTGGGCGTCACCGAGCATAGCCAGGGCTCGACCATGGTGATGGGCATGGCCAACCTTGCCATGGCCACCGGCAATCTCGGCCGACCCGGCGTCGGCGTGAATCCGCTGCGCGGGCAGAACAACGTGCAGGGCGCTTGCGACATGGGCTCCTTCCCGCACGAGGTTTCCGGCTATCGCCATGTCTCCGACGATAGCGTGCGCGCGTTGCTGGCACAGGCCTGGGGCCGCGAGATCGATCCCGAGCCGGGCTTGCGCATCCCCAACATGCTCGACGCCGCCATCGATGGCAGCTTCAAGGGGTTGTTCTGCCAGGGCGAGGATCTGGCGCAATCCGATCCCAACACCCAGCACGTGGCGGCGGGGCTGGCGGCGATGGAGTGCGTGGTGGTCAACGATCTGTTCCTGACCGAGACGGCGCGCTACGCCCATGTCTTCCTGCCCGGCGCGTCGTTTTTGGAAAAGGACGGCACCTTCACCAATGCCGAGCGCCGCATCGGCCGCATCCGCAAGGCGATCGAGCCGCTGGCCGGAATGGCCGAATGGCAGACCACCATCAAGCTGGCCAAGGCGCTGGGCTACGAGATGGACTATCGCCACCCGTCCGAGATCATGGCCGAGATCGCCAGGGTCACGCCGACCTTCGCCGGCGTCAGCTACGAGAAGCTCGAACGGCTCGGCAGCCTGCAATGGCCCTGCACGGCCGACATGCCCGAGGGCACGCCCATCATGCACATCGACCGCTTCGTGCGCGGCCAGGGCTATTTCGCGCTGACCGAGTTCGTGCCCACCGAAGAACGCACCGGCCCGCGCTTTCCGCTGCTGCTGACGACGGGCCGCATTCTCAGCCAGTACAATGTCGGCCAGCAGACGCGGCGGACGGAGAACGTCACGTGGCACGACCAGGACCGGCTGGAAATCCACCCGCACGACGCCGAGCAGCGCGGCATCCGCGACGGCGATCTGGTGTCGCTGGCCAGCCGCGCCGGCGCCACCACCCTGCGGGCCGCCATCACCGAACGGGTGCAGCCGGGCGTCGTCTATACGACCTTCCACCATCCCGAGACCGGCGCCAATGTCGTCACCACGGAATTCTCCGACTGGGCCACCAACTGCCCGGAGTACAAGGTGACCGCCGTTGAAGTTCGCCTGGCCAATGCCCGCGCGGACTGGCAGATCCAGCGTGAGCGCGAATTGCAGACCCTGGGCGGCGGCCGCATCAATGCCGCCGAATAGGCTGCACGCTGCGGCAACGGAGGTTTCCGCCCAGCGTCTCGACGCTGGCAGCGGACGATCGACGGACGTCAGGCGCCTTGTGGCGGAGGAGATGCCCGTCGCCCTGTCGTTCAACGGCGTCACTCATGCCGTGATGCTGGCAACGCCGGCCGATCTGGAAGATTTCGGCCGCGGCTTCGCGCTGAGCGAGGACATCGTCGAGTCCCCTGCCGAGATCCTCGATATCGACACCCTCAGCCATCGCGATGGCGTCGAAGTGGCAATGAGCCTGACGGCGCGCCGCTTTGCCGCCTTGTCCGATCGCCGCCGCAGCCTGGCCGGACCTACCGGCTGCGGACTGTGCGGCGTCGACAGTCTGGCGCAGGCCAATCGCCAGCCCGCCCGCGTTGCAAGCGATTTCGTCATCGACGAAACCGCCATCCGCGCCGGCCTGTCAGGCTTGCCGCAAAATCAGATGCTCAACGGCCAGACCGGCGCGGTTCACGCCGCGGCCTGGATCGATCGGCAGGGCAATCTGCTGGCCTTGCGCGAGGATGTCGGCCGCCACAATGCGCTCGACAAGCTGATCGGCGCGCTCGCCGCGCGACGTACCGACCTCACGCAGGGTGCGCTGCTACTGACCAGCCGCTGCAGCGTCGAGCTGGTGATGAAAGCGGCCACGGTCGGGATGCCTGTTATGGTCGCGGTCTCCGCCCCAACGACTCGAGCCGTGCGCCTGGCCGAAGCGACGGGTGTGACCCTGGTAGCGCTGGCACGGGCCGATTCGATGTTGGTCTTTGCCAACAGGTCGAGGCTCACGCCATGAACCGGCCGCGGCTGATTCACGACGCCAACGAGATCGCCAAATACTTCGCCGCCTATCCGCGCGAGGAGGCGATCGCCGGCATCGCCGATCACATCAGGAAATTCTGGGATCCGCGCATGCGGTCCGAGCTGCAATCAATGCTGGCGCAGAACGAGGCGTCACTGAACGAGCTGGTGAAGGAAGCCGGTGCGCGGCTGAAATAATTTTTAGATCAGCGCTTTCACCGTCAGCGCCTTGGGAATGACGTGCGCCGTCATCGGCAGCCGTCCCACCGTTTCGCCATCGAGATCGACCAGCGCCATGGCAGGCCCCTCGACATGGAAGCGCTTTCCATGCACCAGCTCGACCTTGGGGTGCTCGATATGGCGGCCTTCATAGAGCCAGCTCGGTTTCTGGAAGATGATGTCGCGGCGGGTAATGTCGCGGAACAGGACCAGATCGAGCACGCCGTCCTCGTAGGACGCGCCGGGCGCCAGCTTCATGCCGCCGCCGCCATTGGGCGTGTTGCAGGCGAGGCCGGTATAGAGCGAGAACGAACGCGGCGCTCCGTCATCGACACGCAACGTCGCCTGCCAGTAGGGATAGGTCAGCGTCACCAGCAGCGTCTGGTAGTAATAGGAAAAGCGGCCGCCCAGCTTCTTCAGGAAGCGCGAAGCCGAGGTGCGGTAGGAGATCTCCGCCGCCGCGCCGAAACAGGCAATGGCATAGCCGTAGCGCTGCGCCTGGCCGTCGCGCACGCCGGTGCAGCGCACATCGATCAGATCGATCTGGCGCATCCGGCCCGAGACGACATTGCGATAGGGCGCGTCATCGTCGCCCAGCAGGCCAAGCGCCAGGCAAAGCTCATTGGCCGTGCCGGCCGGAATCGGGCACAGCGCAAGGCCGGGCCGCGCCATCGCGCCGTTCTCGACCATACCGTTGACGACTTCGTTGACCGTGCCGTCGCCGCCCACGGCTATGAACGTATCGAAGCCCTGTGCAACGGCCTCGCGCGCGAGCGCCGTGGCGTGGCCTTGATGCGTGGTCAGACGCACGTCGAATTGCGGCAGATGCTGGCGCAGCCGCGCTTCGATCTGCGGCCAGGCACGGCCGCAGCCGCCCTTGCGCGCCATGGGATTGGCGATGACTACCGCCCGCATTTGCCCCCCATTATGCGGTCATGCCGCTTTTTTATTTTTTACCGCGTCGACTATATGCCTGTAATCGCCACAAAGACACGGACCCGATATATCCACTCGATATATTGACGAACCATATAGCTCAAACGATTCTAAGTTTCGGGGGAGCAACGCGTGCCGGAGCAATTCGGGACGCAGGAGCAAAATGTGGTAACCGGCAGTACCGATTTCTCGGTCCGCTTCTGGGGCGTACGAGGCTCGATAGCCTGTCCCGGACCGGACTACGTGCGCTATGGCGGCAACACGTCGTGCCTGGAAATCAAATGCGGCGACAAGCGGCTGATCTTCGACGCCGGCACCGGCATCCGCGCGCTGGGGCTCGAGCTGGCGCAGTGCCGGCCCAACGATCTCGACATCTTCTTCACCCACACCCATTTCGACCATGTCTGCGGACTGACTTTCTTCTCCTCCCTGTTCTGTCCCGACAGCACGGTGCGGATGTGGGCGGGGCATCTTGAAGACGAGATGACGCTGCGCGGCGTGCTAACCAACCTGATGATGGCGCCGCTCTATCCGGTGTCGCTGGAAATCTTCCAGGCCCGCGTCAGCTTCAACGACTTCCGCGCCGGTCAGGTCTTGACGCCGCACAAAGACGTGACCTTGCGCACGGCATTGTTGAATCACCCGAACGGCGCCACCGGCTACAGGGTGGAGTTCGGCGGCAAGTCGATCTGCTACATCACCGATACCGAACACTATGCCGATCACGTCGATGAGACCATCGCCGAACTGGTGCGCGGCGCCGATATCATGATCTACGACGCCACCTACACCGACGACGAATACCCGACCTATCGCGGCTGGGGCCATTCGACCTGGCAGGAAGGGCTGAAGCTCGCCAAGGCGGCCGGCGTCAAACAGTATGTCGTATTCCATCACGATCCCGGCCATTCCGACGCGTTCATGGACGCGATCGCCCGCGACGTCGAAGAGGCGCAGCCGGGAAGCGTGGTGGCGCGCGAAGGCATGGTCTTGCGGCCGTGAAAACCTTGCGGCGGCTGGGCATGGCGCTGGCGACGGCGACAGGCGTGGCCCGACGCGGCTGGTTCATCCCCCACCGCTATGCGGCGAGCCTGCCCGAAGCGGGCGACAACGTGCCTTATCTGCCGCTGCTGCAAATTCTCGATGCAAGGCGTGCCGACTTCCTCGCCCTCCTCGATACGATCGAAGCGCTGGCGCCAGGTTTGGAAAAGATCGCGGCCGAAAGAGGCAAGGCGGTCCCCGGCACCCCCAATCCGCGTTTCGATCAGGGCTGGTTCGCGCCGCTCGATGCCGCCGCCGCTTACGCGCTGGTTCACACGCGCCGCCCAGCCCGCATCATCGAAATCGGCTCAGGCCACTCCACCCGCTTCATGGCGCGCGCGCTGCACGATTCGGGCAACGACGCGTCGCTCCTCTCGATCGATCCTGCCCCGCGCGCCGCGATCGAAAATCTGGCACCCCGCGTGCGCTTCGAACGGCGCACAGTGCAGCAGATCGACGTTTCAATCTTTGCAGATCTGCGGGCCGGCGACGTGCTGTTCATCGACTCCAGCCACATATTGATGCCGGGCAGCGATTGCGACTTCCTGTTCAATCGCGTCCTGCCGCTGCTGCCTTCCGGCGTGCTGGTGCATATCCACGACATATTCCTGCCGGACGACTATCCCAAAGCGTGGAATTGGCGGAACTACAACGAGCAGCAGGGCGTGGCGCCGCTGCTGACCAATGGCTGGAAACCGCTTTTCGCCAGCCATTATCTGCATAGCCGCGCGGCCGATGCTTTGAGCCGCAGCGTCGTCGCCGGCCTGCCACGGCACGCGGCGGCGATCGACGCCAGCCTGTGGCTGGAACGCGAGCCGCGATGAAGACCGATCCGTTCTGGCGACGGGCGCTCGACTGGATGCGCGGCGGCGGCGGACAGCAATCCCTGCCCAAGCGGGTGCTGCAATCGATTCATGCGCAACAGCGGCGTTCGGAAATTCTCACGTCGCTGGTGCAGCTTGCCGTCGTGCTTGGGTTTGGCGCGCTCTATGTCAGCGCGCCGATGGCCCAGGGCCAGGTGCAGATGCTGGCCACCATTCCCGCCGTCCTGGCCATCTACATCGTCATCACCGTGTTTCGGCTTTTCCTCGCCATGCGCGATCTGCTGGCGGACTGGCTGGCCTATCTCTCCAGCATCATCGACATGCTGCTGCTGGTGGTGACGATCTGGAGCTTCCATCTGCAGTATGCCCAGCCGGCCGCCTTCTATCTCAAGGCGCCGACGCTGCTTTATTTCTTCATTTTCATCGCCTTGCGTGCGCTGCGCTTCCAGGCACGCTTCGTCATCGCGGCCGGGATTAGCGCCGCTTTGGGCTGGGCGGCGCTGACCTTGTTCGTGCTGTCGGGACTTGGCGGCCCACCGGTGATTACGCGCGACTACGTGCAATACATAACGTCGAACGTCGTGCTGATCGGCGCGGAGATCGACAAGATCGTCGCCATGCTGACCGTTACGGCAATCCTCGCTTTGGCGATCAGCCGGGCGCAACGGCTTCTGGTCCGGTCGGTGAGCGAAAGTCAGGCAGCGCGCGATCTGTCGCGTTTCTTCGATCCCAGCGTCGCCAGCCGCATCACCGGCGCCGACCTGCACATCAAGCCCGGCGACGGCGAGTTGCGCCATGCCGCTATCCTGACCATCGACATTCGCGGCTTCACCGCTTTGTCGGCGACCCTGCCGCCGGCCGACGTCGTACGACTGCTGCAGGAATACCAGTCGCGGCTCTGTCCGATAATCCAGGCCAATGGCGGCGCCATCGACAAGTTTCTGGGCGACGGCATCCTGGCCAGCTTCGGCGCAGTCATCCCCTCGCCGACCTGCGCGGCCGACGCCTTGCGCGCGACTGACGCGCTGACCCAGTCCGCCGCCATCTGGAACGAAGAGCGCCGTCACGCGGGCCAAGCCGAGATCCGGATCGGCATCGGAGTAGCCGCGGGCGAAGTCGTGTTCGGCGCGATCGGCGACGAGACGAGGCTGGAGTACACGGTGATCGGCGACGCGGTTAACCTGGCGGCCAAGCTCGAGGCGCAAAACAAGGTCGAAGGCAGCATAGCCTTGTGCAACGCAGCGACCTTCGATCTCGCCGTCGCGCAGGGTTACGCGCCCAAAGCCGCGGTGGAGCGGCTGGAGCAGCGACAGGTCGGCGGCATCGGCGACAGGCTGGACCTGGTCGTGCTGGCGCGATCTAGCCGAGAATCAGTCTAGCGCCAGGGATTGCGCGCCAGCCACTGCGCCTTGGCTTCGCTGTAGCGGTTGAAGCCGATCTCGGGGGCGAGGGTGATGCTGTTGTTGCGAATCGCCTGATTGGTGACGTCGTCGCGCAGCCAGCGCCGACCGAAATCCTGGATCGCCAGCACCTGATCCTGCTCGACGGCATCCATCTCGAGCTCCCGCAGCATCTCGAACCGGTCGAGCGTCATGCCGACCGGCGGCACCAGCGTGCCATTCACGGTGCGCAGGGGCTGCACCAGCGGATTGAGACGAACCACGGGTCCATCGGTGACCGGCGCATTGGGATTGGTCGGCAGCCTGCCCCCCAGCCAGACATGGGCGATGAAACTTGCCGCATCGGGCGGATCGTCGAGGATGGCTGTAGCAATGGTCTTGATGTCGTTGAGCAGGCCCTGCTCGGGCAGCTCCTGCACCAGCGCCTTGTCTGCGGTCGGATAATGCACCTTCAGCGGCAGCACGACCGATCCCGTGCCGATGCTGAGCACGCTGATGGCCGTGGGCGAGGGGCCGGCGGTGCGCGACAGCGCCTCCACCACGGCCGCCACGGTTGGGTTGTTGTAGCCTCCAATGGCGCCATCCCAGAAGCGGCGATGCCGGTTGGCGGCAGGGTTGAGGCCTATGTCCCACAGGGGGAAACGCGCCGGCTTGTCGAAGAAATCGACCGGCGCATTGGTTGCCGAGTGCACGGCTTCGGCAAGAGTCGGCGCCAGACGCGGCGTATTGGCCGTCGAACCGGTGAAACTGGAAGCAGGGCTGCCGCGGTCCGAACGCTGGAACACCGCGCGGCGCCTGTCGTAGTCGAAAGTCATCATCAGAAATTGGAAAGGACGTCCGGTGCCGCCGCTGACCACCGCGCCCAGCTCGGTGATTGGCTTGTTGCCGTGCAGCGGCATGCGCGAAGCCAGGCCATTGATCTTCTCTTCGGTATCGTAGCGCGGGCCCAGGCCGATGATGCGGGGGATCAGTTTCCACCAGGGCAGCTTGACGAAGACTTCCTTGCGCGCCCGCTCATCGAGGAAGAAGGCCTCGATGTCGGTAAGCTTCAAATTCTCGATCAGCCCTGCCAGCACGATGGTGCCGCCGGAATTGGCGGCGGCGTAATCGAACTGGCGCAGCACGTCGTGGCCGGTGACGGCCTGCGGGAACATGTCGATCAGCGCCTGGATCTGCAGGATGGCCCAGGAGCCGCCGCCGTCGAGGGAGAGAATGCGCATCGTCGCCTCCGCCTAAAGTCGGCCTTCCTGCAGCATCTTTTCCACCATCCACAGCCGGTCGCAGCCCCAGATCGGCTCGCCGTCGATGATGAAAAAGGGAGAGCCGAAAACGCCTTTGGCGATCGAAGCTTCAACCGCCTGGTGCAGCCGCTGCTTGACGGGCTCGCTCGTCAGCGCCGCCAGCGTCTCCTCGCGCGGGATGCCCAAAGCTTCCGCCTCCTGGGCCACCGATTCGGGGGCCGAGATGTCCTGGCCGCGGGCGAACAGGCGCGGATAGAGGCGCTTTGCCAGTTGCTTGGCCAAGGCGGGATCGCGATCGTCGAGCCAATAGAAGGCGCGGGCCGGGGCCAGCGGGTTGGGCACGTCGTCGATCATCTTCAGCGGCACGTCAAAAAGTCTCGCCAGACGCGGGACGTCGCGGCGCACGTAATCGCCCTTCAGCGGCGTGTCCAGCAAAGGCTTCAATCCCATGACTTTCATCACGGTGATGCCCAGCATCATCGCCTGCCAGCGAGTTTCCCTCCCGTAACGGGCGGCCAGCTCGTCGATCTTCGCAGCGGCGAGATAGCCGAAGGGCGAGATGAAATCGAAGTAAAACTCGACCGGTGCTTTTGCTGTCATGCAGCAATGCTAGAGCAAGATCGCCTCGCTTGGAACCAAGCGGGGCGTGAATCTTGCTCTATTCATTAAAGTTTAGACCATGATTCACACATCGGATTTATATCCGATGCGATCATGGTCTAGGACGGTATCGCGCGACTTGCCAGACCGAAGCACCATTGCCGTCTGCAACCGATGGCGCGATGATCGGGGTGCGATGTCGAGCATATCGCCAAGGAATGTCAGGAGGATAACGTCGATGATGGCACTTACGCGCCGCTTGTTTTTGTCGCTGGCTGCGGTTGCAGCCCTGGCCCTGCCGCTCTCCGTCGGGGCACAGCAGCAGAGCCCGCCGCCGCCCAAGGATCCGCCGATCGTCTTCGTGCATGGCAACGGCGATACGGCGGCGTTGTGGATCGCGCAGATCTGGCGTTTCGAATCCAACGGCTATCGCCGCGATCAGCTTTTCGCCATCGATCTAAAGAACCCGACCGCGCGCAATGTCGACGCTATCGCGCAGGAAGGCCGTTCCTCAACCGATGACGTGATGAAGGAGCTGGCGGCCTATGTAACTGAGGTGAAGAAAAAGACGGGCGCCGCCAAGGTGGCGCTGGTCGGCAATTCGCGCGGCGCCAACACCATACGCAATTACGTCAAGAACGGCGGCGGCAAGGATCACGTCTCACATGTTGTGCTGGGCGGCGGCGTCAATCATGGCGTCATCAAATCCGACACTGCTTTGGTCGGCAGCGAGTTCAACGGCAACAGCGACTTCATGAAGAAACTCAACGCCGGGCCGAACGAAGTGGTGGCCGGCGTGAAATTCATGACCATCCGCTCCGACCGCTTCGACAAGTTCGCCCAGCCCGACGGACTGTTCATCGGCATGGCGGGCAAGCCCACCGGCATCTCCTACGATGCGCCGGCTTTGAAAGGCGCGGTCGATTTCGTCCTGCCGGGGCTGGACCACCGCGAGGTCTCCTACTCGCTGGCCGCGTTCGTCGAAACCTATCGCTTTATCACCGGCCGCGTGCCGCCCCGGCTTGAGATCCTGCCGGAGAAGGACTCGGTGCTGAACGGCAACGTCACCGGCATCACCGGCGGCGTCTATGACAACACCGGCGTTTCCGGCGCCAAGGTCGAGGTGTTCGAGGTCGATCCGCGCACCGGTGCGCGGCTGGGCGCGGCAGCACACAGCAAGACCACAAGCGGGGATGGCGCCTGGGGTCCGTTCAAGGCCAAGTCTGACGCCTATTACGAATTCGTCGTCGAGGCGCCGGGCCAGCCCATCACGCATATCTATCGCACGCCCTTCCCGCGCGGCTCGGACGTGGTTCATCTGCGCCCCGCCCGCATGGCCAAAGGCGACGAGGAAGCGGGCAGCGTCATCACCATCACCCGCCCGCGCGGCTATTTCGGCCATGGCCGCGATATCTTCACCATCGACGGCAAGACGCCGGGCGGCGTCAATGAGGGCGTACCCGGCGTCTCCACCGGCAAGCTGGTCCTGCCCGCCGGTGCGCCGCGTGCGGTGCCGGTGCGCTTCAACGGCGAGTCGTTTGCCGTGCAGAGCTGGCCGGTGTCGGAAAAGCGCCTGGTGATCGGCGAATTCCACTATTGAGGCGCATCCTCTTTACCCGTCATGGCCCGGCTTGACCGGGCCACCCATGTCCAAACGAGCACGACGCTCTTCAGATAGCGCAGCGGTCGCAGCATGGGTCGCCCGGTCAAGCCGGGCGATGACGAAAAGAAAATATCGCTGCGGCGATATTTAAGATTGGAGCAAGCTCGCGGCGGTCGGATGCAGCATTGGTCTGTATCCGGCCGCAAGCGCCTTGACCGTCGATAGCGGCGTCAGCAATTCGACCTCGAGTTCGCTCGGGCGCTGGCGACAGGAATTGTAGCCGGTCGGCGACCATTCCAGCAGCCGCTGGCCCCACACCAGCAGCGCCATGCCGGGTTCCAGCGGCAGGCCCACCATCGCCCCGTCCGGCAGCTCGGACAGCGACGCCTGAATTCGCTTCTGGCGACGCAGGCTGCGATCGAACCGATCCTCCTGCAGGCGCTGGTCGATCTCGCGCAATAGCGCATTGGGCAGGCGATTGCCCTGCCGCCAAGCGGCGATGAACTTGTGGTAGTCGCCATAGCGGCACTGGCCGCAGGGCCGGTGGCCGGCGGCAAGCGCAGTCGGTTCATCGAGGAAGAAGAGTTCGGTATAGCGGCCGGGCTGCATTACCGGGCGATAGCGGTTCCTGAACTCAAGAACGCAGGCGACCCAGCTGCGGGTCGTATAGAGACGATTGCCGAGCTCGCGATCCGCATCGTGCAGACGGCCGCGATTGCCCATCAGCGTGCCGCGCGCGGCGATGGCGACAATGTCGTTGAAGGGCGTTACTCTGTTGCGCAAAGCCATGGCGGAAAGCGTCGCAGAAACTTTCCGCGACGCCTATCCGCCATTTTTGCAGATCAGATTGTCGTCACTTGGGCGCGGTGGCTTTCGGCGGCTCGATGGTGATGTTGACCTTGTCGCTGCGGCCAAAGCTGCCGCCGAAGACGAAATAGCCGATCACCAGCACCGCCACGACTAGCGCGCCGACAATGAAGTAAATGCCGCTTCCCGAACCGCTCGTTTGTTCCGCCATAATCTTCTCCCTCGTGCATGGGCACGGAGAGAGAAACGGCCGTTCGATACCCCGGTTCCCCGCTATTGTCGCAAGGCCTGCCGCAATTGCTCGGGGTCGGTTATGGGCAGCGAGCAGGTCTGGCCGCGGCAGACATAGGCCGCAGCCTTGCCCGCGACCTTGCCCTTGCCATAGGCCGGATGCAGCGTCGGCAGAGTGCGGTCGGCGGCGGCATAGTGGACCAGCAGGTTGGGCTGGCTGACCGACCAGGCGGCATCGGCCAACCCCTCGGCATCTGCCGCGCCCGGCTCGCCGGCAATGACGAGCTGGATGGAGCGGTCGAGAAAATCGCTGGCGTTGAGGAACGTGGTGAGCGGGAAGAAATTGCGCTGCAGCTCGCCGGCGAAAGCCGCCTGCTGCGCTTCGGCGCGGCGGCGAAACGCGTCGTCGCCGGTGAGCAGGAACAGGCGCATCAGGTTTGCCAGCATGGTGCCGTTGCCCGACGGGACGGCGTTGTCGTTGGCGTTCTTGGCGCGCAGGATCAGATCGGCGGCATCGTCGGCGGTGAAATAATAGCCGCCATTGTCGGCATCCCAGTAATGCCGGTCGGCCACCGCGGTCCAGGACTTGGCCTGATCGAGATAGGCCATCTCTCCCGTCGTTTCATGCAGCGCCAATGCCGCCCGGATCATGTTGGCATAGTCGTCGAGCGTGGCGCGATGCTTCGAGGTGCCCTGCCGCCAGGCATGGCGCAGCCGGCCGTCCTCGCCGGTCATGTGATCGCGCACGAAAGCGAAGGCATCCTGAGCCAGCTCCAGCCAGTGCGGCTGGCCGAAAGCGCGCGAGGCTTTGGCCAGGGCTGCGATCATCAGCCCATTCCAGTCGGCCAGCACCTTGTCGTCCCAGCCCGGCCAGATGCGCAGATCGCGCACCGCCTTCAGCTTCAGCCGCGCCGCTGCAAGCTTCGCTTCCGTCTGCTCGTCAGTCAGCGCCGGCCGCTTGTTGCGGTTGAGGATATTGCTGTGCTCCCAGTTGCCCTCGGCCGAGACGTCGTAATGGTGCTTGAACAAGGCCGCGTCCGCGCCCAGCACCGCGTCGATCTCGGCCTCGCTCCAGACATAGAACTTGCCTTCCTCGCCTTCCGAATCGGCATCGAAGGTGGCCGCAAACCCGCCGCGCGGGTGCTCGCCGCCGCCCGCGATCATCTCCCGCTCGACCCAGGCGACGGTCTCCTCGACTCGCTGCCGGTACAGGGCCGATCCCGTTTCCTGCCAGGCGAGCGTCAGCAGGTCGATAAGCTGGGCGTTGTCGTACAGCATCTTCTCGAAATGCGGCGCCAGCCAGTAGGGATCGGTCGAATAGCGCGCGAAGCCGCCGCCCAGGTGATCGTAGATGCCGCCCTGGCTCATGCGATCAAGCGTGATCTCGACCGCCTCCCTGAAGTTGGCGTTCTGCCGGTCGCCGCGCAACCAGGCGCGCCACAGCAACTCGAATATGTAGGTCGAGGGAAATTTCGGCGCCTGGCCGAAACCGCCATGCACGCGGTCGATCTCGCGCAACAGTCTTTCGGCGATCTGGTCCAGCAACTCGGGCCGCACGCCGCCGCCGGCCTGCGGCGTCGACATCTTGCCCAGCGCCTCTTTCAGCGCGACGACGTTGTTGTTGATCTTCTCCGGCTCCTCGGCGTGCACGCGCGCCACCGTGCGCAGCACGTCGGTGAAGGCCGGACGGCCATAGCGCTGCTCGCTGGGAAAATAGGTGCCGCCCCAGAACGGCTCGCCCGCAGGCGTCAGGAACATGGTCAGCGGCCAGCCGCCCTGCTCGCCCAGCAGCGCCAGCGCCTGCTGGTAGATCTGGTCGATATCGGGCCGCTCCTCGCGGTCGACCTTG
The DNA here is from genome assembly GCA_964388115.1 of uncultured Hyphomicrobiales bacterium. Lineage (GTDB taxonomy): Bacteria > Pseudomonadota > Alphaproteobacteria > Reyranellales > JAQSWP01 > JAQSWP01. Next base: position 591,638 of record CAYLYK010000002.1, on the reverse strand, counting down.
ATGTTGACGAACAGCTCGTTCATCACCGCAGCCGTTGTCTCGTCCTCGAAGCTCTCATGCGCCATGACATGGCACCAATGGCAGGCGGCGTAGCCCACCGACAGCAGGATCGGCCGATTGCTGCGCCTGGCCTCGGCCAGCGCCTCATCGCCCCACGGCCACCACGCCACCGGATTGTCGGCATGCTGCAGCAAATAAGGGCTGGTTTCGCCCGACAGGCGGTTGGAGGCGTTTGAAGTGCTGCTCTTGCCGGCCATGGGTGATGCTTTCGTTATCCTGAAAGGAGAACCGGCACTTTTCCCGCCCCGGTCCCGCTCCGCAACCCTTTGTTGGCAGGGGCTATTGGCCCCTATAGGCTTGGCGCATCGGCGCAGATCCGCGGGGAGCCAGCATGAAAGTCACCGTCAATGTCGAATGCACGCCCGAGGAGGCGCGGGCCTTTTTCGGCCTGCCCGACGTGAAACCGATGCAGGAAGCGGTGATGGCGCAGGTGCAGGAAAAGCTGATGTCCAACATCCAGGCGATGGACCCCGAGACCATCATGCGCTCGTGGAACTCGGCCTCGATGCAGGGCATGGAGCAGCTGCAGCAGGCGTTCTGGAACAGCCTGGCCAGCATGACCGGTACCGGGCGCAAGTAAGGCGATCATGGACAACGACACCAAGCACTTTTCCGGCGTCGGCAACCGCACCACCGAGACCGCCGACCCGGCGCTATACTATCGCGCCCATATTTTCTGCTGCACCAACCGCCGCCCGGCCGGCCATCCGCGCGGCTGCTGCGCCGAGCGCGGCAGCGAGGAATTGCGCGACCACATGAAGGCCCAGGCCAAGAAGCTGGGACTGAAGGACGTGCGGGTGAACATGGCCGGCTGCCTCGACCGCTGCGAGCTGGGCCCCTGCATCGTCATCTATCCCGAGGGCGTCTGGTATTCGGTGCGCGACAAGGCAGATATCGACGAGGTGCTGAACGTGCACCTCAAACAGGGCGGCCGCGTGGCGCGGCTGATGCTGCAGCCCGACCAGCGCCCGCCCAAGGGCTGACGCGACGAGTCTTCCGCTAGCGCAGTGCCTGCGGCAGCCACAGCGCGATCTGCGGCACCAGCGCCAGGATCACCATGCCGCCGATCATCAGAGCGACGAACGGCATCGAGCCCGCCAGGACGGTGCGCAACGGCACTTGCGGGGCGACGCTGCGCAGTATGTAGAGGTTCAACCCCACCGGCGGGGTGATCAGGCCGATCTCGAGATTGATGGTCATGATGACGCCAAACCACACCATGTCGAAATTGTTGGCTTCCAGCACCGGCTGCAGGATCGGCATGGTCATCAGGATGATGGCGACCGGCGGCAGAAAACAGCCGGCGATCAGCAGGAAGACGTTGATGGCGATCAGCAGCACCCAGCGGTTCATCTGGATGCCGACCATGGCGTCGGCCAGGCTCTGCGTCACGTAGAGCAGCGACATCATGTAGGAGAAGACGCCGGCGGCGGCGATGATCAGCATGATCATGGCCGATTCGCGCACCGTGTTGGCCAGGATCGACCAGACTTCGCTGCGCTTGGTGGTGCGGTAGATGACGAACACCAGGATCAGCGCCAGGAAGGCGGCAACGGCGGCGATCTCCGACGGCGTGGCGACGCCGCCATACATGAACACCGTAATCGCCGCGATGATGATCAGGAACGGGCTGACGCGAAGCAGGCCGGTGCCCTTCTCGCGCCAGGTGTAGTTCTCGGTCGAGGGCGGCTGGCCGCGCTGGCTGCGCACCGAGCTGAGCCAGGCGTAGATCGAGAACATCGCCACCAGCATGATGCCGGGAACGACGCCGGCGACGAACAGCTGTCCGATCGAGGTTTCCGTCGCCAATCCGTACAGGATCATGGTGATCGAGGGCGGGATGAGGATGCCCAGCGTGCCGCCGGCGCAGATGGCGCCCGTCGCCAGGCCCGGCGCCACGCCGCGCTTCAGCATCTCCGGCACGCCGACCCGGCCGATGGCGGCGGCGGTCGCGGGCGAGGAGCCGCAGACGGCGGCGAACAGGCCGCACGCCAGGATGTTGGCGATCACCAGCCCGCCCGGCACGCGCACCAATAGCCGGTGCAGCGATTCGAAGATGTCCGCCCCCGCCCTGCTCGATCCGATCGCCGCCCCCAGCAGGATGAACATGGGAATGGTCAGTAGCGCGAAGCCGGAGATCTCGTTGAGAAAGGTGCGCGCCACGGCGTTGAGCCCGGCCACGCCGGCAAAGGCATAGAGAAAGCCCACGGCGACCGCCGTCAGGCCGAAGGCGATCGGCAGGCCGCTCAACAGGACGAACAGCGTGACGACGAGGATCAGCCCGCCCAACTCCAGTTCACTCATAGAGGCGTCAGTCCTTCATCGACGGCGCTGGGGCCGGTGCGGAAAATCTCGGCGACATACTGCAAGGCAGTCAGCGCCATGCCGACCGGCATCGCCAGATTCAGCGGCCATACCAGCGGCTTCCACAACGAATGGCCGCGCTCGCCGCTGTCATAGGCTTCAAGCGTCATATGGGCGCCGACCCAGGCGAGATAGAGGCACACCGCCAGCCCGACCAGCTTCAAGGTCAGGCGCCAGTATTTGCGCAAGCCGGGCCCCATCAGCGAGGGCAGCATGTCGACGCCGACATGGCCGCCGGTGCGCAGGCAATAGGGCGAAGCGAGGAAGATGGCGCCGATCGACAGGTAGATCGAGGCTTCGATCTCCCAGTAGTTCGAAGCGCCGGCCATGCGGATGGTTACCATGTAGGTGACGATCAGCACGGCGACCAGCACCATGGCTCCGGCCACGATGGCCAGGATGTCGGCGAGACGGTCGATAACGCGGATGAAATTCTGCATAAGGAAGGAGGATCCGGCGATCCGCCCGGACGGATCGCCGGATAATTCTTACTGCACTTGCTGGATCAGGGTCAGCAATTCCTGGCCCTGCTTGGCGTCCTTGACGAATTTCGGCCACGCCACTTCCTTGGCGCGCGCCACCCAGGCTTCGTACTCCGCCTTGGTCATCGGCCGCACCGCGTTGTTGGCCTTGGTGAAGGTTTCGACCATCTTCTCGGCGGCTTCCTTCTGCAGGCCGTCGTTGAAGAAGGTTTCGCTCTTCGCTGCGGCCGCCTCGAAGATTTCCTTCTGCTTGGGCGTCAGCTTGTCCCAATGCTGCTTGGACATGATCAGGGGCTGCAGCAGGATGAACAGCGAGTAGTCGCCGCCCACCGTGGCGTTCTTGGTCTGCTCGTAGATGCGCATCGACACGAAGCTCTCGGCCGAGGTCATCAGCCCGTCGAGCACGCCCGACTGCAGAGCCGGATAGATTTCGGTCGAAGCCATCGACTGGATCGACGCGCCTTCGGCCTTGAGGATTTCCTCCATGTAGGGATCGGCGGCGCGCATCTTCAAGCCCTTGACCGACGAAGGTCCGGTGATGACGCGGTCCTTGGTGGCAAAGCCGCCCGGCGTCCACCACCAGGTCACGATGTGCACGCCATTGGCTTCGGCTATCTCCTGCAGCTTCTTGTGGAAGGCGGAGTTCTTCAGCCGCATGGCGTGGTCCATGTTCTTGATCGTGCCCGGCATCAGGGTGATCGAGAACTCCGGCACCTTGCCGGTGGCATAGACCAGCGGATAGACGGCCATTTCCAGCGAGCCGTCCTGGATGGCGTCGATCTGCGCCGTCGGCTTGGCGATCAGCGAGGAGCCCGGATAGATGCGGAATTTCAGCGACGGATCGGCCTTGGTGACCTCCTCGACGAAGACGCGCACGGCCTTGTCGCGGCCGTCGGTGCCCTGTTTCCACTGATGCGAGATCTTGATTTCGTTCTGCGCCAGGGCCGGAACGGTCATGGTCGAAAGACAGACAGCGGCGAGCGCCGCGACCAGCGGTTTGGTGAATTTCATTTCGTTTCCTCCCGTATCCGCGCGCGGATGGTTCCCGGCGCCGATTTGCGCCTCACCCTAGCGGCGGCATCGCGCCGGGTCAAAGACCTGCGTTGCGACGATTGCCTCTCGCCTGCCGCCTGTTTCAGCAGCCAGTCGCGAAACTGCGCCAGCGGCGCATGTTCCGGCGCGTTGACCGCGATGTTGCGATGCACCAAATACCAGCCCTCTCCGCGCGCGGCGACGATGTCGAACGGCATCACCAGACGGCCGGCGGCGAGATCGTCGGCGACATAGGGGCGATGCGCCAGCGCCACGCCCAGCCCGTCGATCGCAGCCTGCAGCGCGAAGGCGTCGTAATCGAAACGCGGGCCTTTGGCCTGCAGCCCGCGCAAGCCCGCCGCCTTCAGCCAGATCAACCAGTCGTCGGGCGCGCTGGTGACGCGCAGCAGAGGCAGGCGCGTCAGATCGGCCGGCTTCTTCAACTGACCCGCCAGCGCTGGCGCGCAAACTGGAAACAGATCGGCTTCGAACAGGCGCGTGGCTTCCAGCCCGTCCCAATCGCCATGACCCAGCCTGATCGCCGCCGTCCAGTCGTCGCCGAACGGCGTGCTGTCATTGGCAAGACCGCTGGCCGTCACCAGCCGCACCTCGACCGAGGGCTGCGCCGCCTGGAAGTTCGACAGGCGCGGGATCAGCCAGCGCATGGCGAAGCTGGGCCCCGCCGCTACGGTCAGCGCCTGCGACAGCGAGCGCACGCGACCTACATTGCGCGCGATGTCATCGAACGATGCCGTCAGTCCCGGCAGCAGCGCAGCGCCGCGATCGGTGAGGCTGAGCGCATTGGCGCGGCGGCTGAAAAGGGGAAACCCCAGCCGCGCTTCCAGCGCCTTCACCAGACGCGAGACCGCCGTCTGCGTGACGTTCAGCTCGGTCGCGGCGGCGGCAAAACTGCCCAACCTGCCAGCAGCCTCGAAAGCCCGCAGACCGTTCAACGACGGCAATTTGCGCATGGATCAGCCTCAGGAATTGTTGGGCTAGCCTGCCATAAGATCGTTTGCCGCGCCATGCCGGCAGGATCATGGTTCGCCCATGGCCCCGCTCGCTTTCGCAGCCCTCCTCTTCGCCGCCGTGCTCGGAACTTCGTTCCTGTCGGGCATTTTCGGCATGGCCGGCGGGCTGATCCTGATGGGCATATTGCTCGCCATGCTGCCGGTGGCATCGGCCATGGCGCTGCATGCCATCACGCAGATGGCGTCGAACGGCTGGCGCGCCGTTTTGTGGCGGCAGTACATTCACTGGCCGGTGTTCTTGTGGACCACGCTGGGCGCGCTGATCGCGCTGGGCGGCTTCGCGTTGATCCAGTGGGTGCCCTCGACCGCCACCGCTTACATCGTGCTGGGGCTGGTGCCGTTTCTGGTGCGGCCGCTGCCCGATAGCATGGCGCCCAACATCCTCAAGCCCGGCATGCCCATCCTGTGCGGCATCATCGTGCAGGGACTGCAGCTGACCTGCGGCGTCAGCGGCCCGACGCTGGACATTTTCTACGTGCGTTCCGGCCTGGACCGGCGCGTCATCGTCGCCACCAAGGCGGCGACGCAAGTGGTGGGGCATGCCATCAAGCTGGGCTATTTCACCTTGCTGACCTTCTCGGCGCTGCGGGTCGAGCTCGATCTCTGGCTCTACGGCATGGCCATCGTCACCGCCATCACCGGCACGACACTGGCGCGCCGCGTGCTGGACGCGATGACCGACAAGACTTTCATGGTGTGGAGCCAGCGCATCATCATGGCGCTGGGCGCGGCCTATCTCGGCTGGGGCATCTGGCTGCACGCATCGGCCTGACCTCGACACCTCGCGGCGATTGCGCTACGCCCACGTTCATGCGCGCGCTTTCCGGCACCATTTTCGCCCTCGCAACGCCACCCGGCAAAGGCGGCGTCGCCGTGCTGCGCCTGTCGGGCGGCGACGCGGGCGCGGCTTTGCAAGCCCTGACGGGCGCAGGCCTGCCCGAACCGCGACGCGCCACTTTGCATCGGCTGCGCGAGCCGCAAACCGGCGAGGCGATCGACCAGGCGCTGGTGCTGTGGTTTCCCGCGCCCGCCAGCTTCACCGGCGAAGACGTGGTCGAGCTGCACGTGCATGGCGGGCGCGCCGTCGCTGCTGCGTTGAGCGAGGCACTGAGCCATCTGCCGGGCTGCCGGCCGGCTGAGCCTGGCGAGTTCTCCCGCCGCGCCTTCGAGAACGGCAAGCTCGATCTCACCGCAGCCGAAGCCATTGCCGATCTGGTGGCGGCAGAGACGGCGGCGCAGCGTCGCCAGGCGTTGTGCCAGCTCGACGGCGCGCTGGGCGATCTCTACGAGAACTGGCGTGGCAGGCTGCTGCGGGCGCTGGCGCATCTGGAAGCGGAGATCGACTTTTCCGACGAGGAACTGCCCGAAGGCATGGCGGCCGCCGTGCTGCCCGTGCTGCGCGAGCTCGAGACCGCCATCGCCGCCCATCTCGACGATGCCGGCCGCGGCGAGCGGTTGCGCGAGGGCGCGCAGATCGCCATCGTCGGCCCGCCCAACGCGGGGAAATCCTCGCTGCTCAACCTGCTGGCCCGCCGCGACGTGGCCATCGTCTCGGCCCAGGCCGGCACCACGCGCGACGTGATCGAGGTGCATCTCGACCTCGGCGGCTGGCCCGTGACTCTGGCCGACACGGCGGGCCTGCGCGAGACGGCGGACGAAATCGAACGCGAAGGCGTGCGCCGCGCCGAGCTGCGGGCGCGAGGCGCCGATCTGCGGCTGGTGGTCCTCGACGCGGCATCGGCGGAGACGCCTTCGATGCTGCAAGAACTGATGGCGCCCGACGACATCGTGGTGCTGAACAAAATCGACCTGGCGCCGGCCGCGGACATTCCGGCCGAAGCACTGGCCCTGTCCGTGCGCACTGGCGCGGGGGTCGGCGAATTGCTCGCGCTATTGCAACAGCGCGTCGTGACGCTGCTCGACGGCGGCGGCATGCCGCTGACCCGCCAGCGCCACCGGCTGGCGCTGGAAGAATGCCTGGCAGCGCTGAAGCGCGCGCAGGCTCAGAAAGCGCTGCCGGAACTTCTGGCCGAAGACGTGCGACTGGCCGCCCGCGCGCTGGGCCGCATCACGGGCCGGGTCGACGTCGAGGACATGCTCGACATCGTGTTCCGCGAATTCTGCATCGGCAAATGATCTAGCTGAGATTGAGCGACAGCTGCTTGCGGCCCTGCGTGTCGATCTGGCGGAAATTGCGGCGCTTGTAGCCGTCGCCGCATTGGGTGTCCTTGATGGTGAAGGGCTGCTCGCTGATGCAGACCGGATATTCGCCGCGCCACTCCGCGTTGTTGTTATCCTGCGCGTAGTAATAGTAATAGCGATAGGGCAGCGGCCCCTTGATCAGAGTCGAGCATTGTCCCGGTTCGATGCCGTACCAGCCCTTCGAAATCACGATCTGCCGGCCGGCGCTGGTCTTCTCGCCGCTAAGCCAGGCGACCGCCACCTGCACCTTGCGCGTATGCTTGTTGCAGAAGCGCAGATATTCCTCGCGCTCGGCTTGCGTTTGAGCCTGTGCCGGTAAAGCAATAATCCCGAAAGCCAGCGCCGTCACGACGGCGCAAATCCCCCAAAGCTTCATCGTGTCTCCCCAGAAACGATGTCCATTGCGCGAATTTTAGCGAACGCGGGGCGGCAATTCCATGCGTGTCGTTGGAGTTTTCAGTGATAGGGATCGGCCGCATCGCGCAAGCCGTCGCCCAGGAACTGGAACGACAGGATAACCAGGATCACCGGCACCACCGGCAGCATCAGCCACGGATTGACCGCCACCACGTTGATGTCGGTGGCCTCGTTCAGCAGCACGCCCCAGGAGGTGATTGGCGGCCGCAGGCCCAGGCCCAGGAAGGACAGCGCCGTCTCGGCCAGGATCATCGACGGGATCGACAAGGTCGCCGAGGCGATCAGATGCGACATGAAGGACGGGATCAGATGCCGGCCGATGATGCGCTTGGGCGGCGCGCCCATCAGGTGCGCGGCCAGCGCGAAATCCTCCTCGCGCAGCGCCAGCAGTTTCGATCGCACGGCGCGCGCCAAGCCCGGCCAGTCGAGCAGCGCCAATATGATGGTGATGCCGAAGTAGATCAGGATCGGTGACCAGCTCACGGGCAGCGCAGCGGATAGCGCCAGCCAGAGTGGCAAATGCGGGAAGGAGCGGATGATCTCGATGATGCGCTGGATGACGCTATCCAGCCAGCCGCCGTAATAGCCGGCGATGCCGCCGATCACCAGGCCGAGGATGAAACTCAGCGTGATGCCGAACAGGCCGACGGTCAGCGAGATGCGCGCGGCATAGACGATGCGCGAGAACATGTCGCGCCCAAGCCGGTCGGTGCCGAAGAGGAACAGCGTGCCGCCTTCGGCCGGGCAGACGAAATGGAAACGGCCCTCTATCAGGCCCCAGTATTTGTACTTTTCGCCCATGCAGAAGAAGCGCAAAGGCTGCACCTTGGTCCTGTCCTCGGTATAGACGCGGCGCAGCGTGTCGGGATCGCGCTCCATCTTCAGTCCGTACACGAAGGGACCGACGAAGCTGCCATCGTGGAACAGATGCAGCGACTGCGGCGGCGCGAAGATATGGGTGATGTTGCGCGACTGCTGCTCGTAGGGCGCGATCATCTCGCTGACCAGCGTGGTCGCGTACATGAACAGCAGGAAGATGCCGCAGATCACCGCCGGCTTGTGGCGCTTAAGCTTCCACCACATCAGCTTCCACTGGCCGGCCATGTAGTATTTTTCCTGCGCCGGCGACAGCTGGTCGTCGACGTAAGGGTCCCACGGCTCGCGTGTGACGAAATGCGGCAGCTTGCCGTCCTGGTCGGGCTTGGGCGCGCCAGAGTTGGGGGCGGAAGTGTCGGTCATGTCACTTCTCCGCCTTGGCGCCGAGCCGGATGCGCGGATCGAGCGCGGCCAGCAGCAGATCCGACACCAGCGTGCCGACCACGGTCAGGCTGGCGACGAACAGCAGGAAGGTGCCAGCCAGATAGGTGTCCTGGCTCTTCAGCGCCCCCAGCAGCATCGGGCCGGTGGTGGGCAGCGACAGCACCACCGAGACGATCACCGAACCGGAAATGACTTCCGGCAGCACGTTGCCGATATCGGCGATGAACGGGTTCAGCGCATGGCGCAGCGGGTATTTCATCAGCAGGCGCATCGGCGGCAGACCCTTGGCGCGGCCGGTGACGACGTATTGCTTCTGCAATTCATCGAGCAGGTTGGCGCGCAGACGGCGAATCATGCCGGCGGTGCCGGCGGTGCCGATCACGATCACCGGAATGATCAGGTGCGACAGCACCGACTGCACCTTGCCCCAGGACCAGGGCTGATCGACGTATTGCGGGTCCATCAGGCCGCCGACTGAAACGCCGAACCAGACCTTGGCGAAATAGAGCAGCACCAGCGCCAGCAGGAAGTTGGGCGTCGCCAGGCCGATGAAGCCGATGAACGAGGCGGCGTAGTCGCCGAAGCGGTACTGATGCGTGGCGGCATAGACGCCGATGACGAAGGAGACGATCCAGATGAAGGCGATGGTGGCGGTTTCCATCAGCATGGTGAGCGCGATGCGCTCGCCGATCACGTCGGTGACCGGCAGGTCGTATTCGAAGGAGATGCCGAAATCGCCGTGCAGGATGCCCCAGATCCAGTCAATATAGCGCACCACCAGCGGCTTATCGAGCCCGTACTGGATGCGCAGCTCCTCGACCTTCTTGATGGCGTCGCTGCCGCCCTGGGCCAGCAGCTCGTCGATCTTCGACGACAGGAAATCGCCCGGTGGCAGATGGATGATGAAGAATACCAGCGCGCTGATCACCAGCAATGTGGGGATCATGATCAGCATGCGCTTGATGACGTAATTCAGCACGATCTATCCCCTAGCTGCCCGACGCCAGCCAGAAGCTGTCGGGGCGGTACATGCCGAAAAAGGCGCCCGGATCCCAGTTGTAGATGCCCTTCACCGGCACGTTCCTCAGCTTGCCGCTGACCACCACCGGCTGCGGCACGCCGGCGATGATGCCGATACTGGTCACCTGTTCGACGTTGATCGCCAGCATCTCGTGCCAGATGGCGGTTTGCTCCTCGACACTGGCGCTGCGCTGCCAGCGCTGCAGCAATTCCATCAGCCGCTTGCCCCAGTCGAGATCGATGGCGTCGCCGTTGCGGCCGCCGGTTTCGAAGAACTGGCCCCATTTCGGCCATTGCAGATGCACCTGGCTGGTCGGCGCCAGCTCGTTGGGATTGGAGCCGGGTTGCGGCACGCCGTTCTCCAGCCCGCTCCACACCGACATCAGCGCCTCGCCCGAGAAGACCCGGTTGCGCAGGATGTCGCGGCTTTGCGGCTTGCTGTAGAGCTTGATGCCGGCTTTCAGCCACGAATCGTGGATCAACTGCAGCACGTCGGTTTCTTCGGTGTTCTCGCCGGCGGTTTCAACGATCACCGTCAGCGGCCGCCCGTCGGGCAGCAGGCGCAGGCCGCGGCCATCGCGCTTGGTCAGGCCGATCTCGTCCAGCAGCTTGTTGGCCGCCTCGAGATCGAACTGCGCCCATTTCTTCTGGTACTCGTCCTTGAACAGCGGGCTGGCTGGCAGCACGGTGTTGTTGGCCGGTATCGCCAGGCCGAGGAACAGAACCTCGTTGATCTCCTCGCGGTCGATCGCCAGCGACAGGGCGCGGCGGAAGCGCACGTCGCGCACCAGCGCGCGCCACACCGGATCGGTGACGTTGAGGTTGGGGAACAGCGCCATGTGCGAGCCGCGCGCCGTCTGCCACAGGCGCACGTCGAAGCCATATTGCTTGGCGCCCTGCTTGAGGAAGGTGAAATTGTCGAAACGCAGATAGCGCGCCTGCAGATCGGCCTCGCCCGAGCCAGTCTTCAGCGGAATGAGGCTGCCCGAGGCGATGTTCATGATCACGCGGTCGAGATACGGCAGCTGCAAGCCCTGCGCATCGACGCGATGATAGTAGGGGTTGCGCGCGAAGATGAAGCGCTGCGTCGGCGGCTTGGAGATCGGCACCCAGGGATCGAGTCGCGGCAGATCGCGGTTCTCGTTGCGGTACATGTCGTCGAGCTTGTTGTGCAGCCGCGCCCAGGTGCCCTGGCGCTCGCGCTCGATGGCCTCCTCAAGCGCCTTCGGCTCAGCGTATTTGACGTGGAATTTCTTCAGATAGTGCGCCGGCCGGAAGATCCACATCGGCGAGGCGCCGGCTATGGATGGCAAAAAGTTGGCGTTGGGCTGCTTCCAGGTGTAGCGGATGGTCTGCGCGTCGATGATGTCGATCTTGGGCGCTTCGCCGTCGACCAGCATGTCCTGCGGCGGGCCGGACAGGTTCAGCTCGCGATTGTTGGCGACGTCTTCCCACCAGTAGCGGAAATCCTCGGTGGTGAAGGGATGGCCGTCGGACCAGCGATGGCCCTTGCGCAGATGCAGGGTGAAGATGCGGCCTTCCTCGATATCGAGCTTCTCGAGCAGGTCGGGCTTGAGCTGCAGCTTCTCGTCATAGGCGACCAGGCGGGCATTGCCGTAGACGACCATCATGCGCACGTCGCGCGCGGTCGCCATCAACAGGTTTATCTCGCCGCCCGAGCGCGGGTTGCCTTCGACGGCGACGACCAGCGGCTCCTGCGGAATGCGCTGCGCGATGGGCGGCAGCTTGTTCGCCTGCACGTCGGCCGCCAGCGACGGCGTCTCTTTCAGCGCCGGCGTCTGCGCCAAGGCGAGGGAAGGCGCGGCGAACAGCGCCAAAAGCAGCAGGATTCTTTTCATCGCCGGCCTCCGCTGGCCGCAAGCCGCATCGGCTCGGCATCGGCTGCCGCGCGCACGAAATGTCCGCCGCCCAGGTCGATCCAGTGCAGCGGCGCCTCGCCGACGGTGAAAGGGGCCGGCCAGGCCGAGGGATCGGAGGCCTTGCCTTCCATCAGCGCGCTCAGATCAAGCCGCGCGTTGGGATCGGGCTCCGGCACGGCCGAGAGCAGCGCCTTGGTGTAGGGATGCACGGGGTTGCGGAACAGGCTCTCGCCCGGCGCCAGTTCGACCAGGCGGCCGGCGCACATCACGGCAATGCGGTCGGCGATGTAATCGACCACCGCCAGATTGTGCGAGATGAAGAGATAGGTCAGGCCCAGCCGTTCCTGCAGGTCCTTCAGCAGATTGAGGATCTGCGCCTGGATCGACACGTCGAGCGCGGAGACCGGCTCGTCGCAGATCAGCATGTCGGGCTTCAGCGCCAGCGCGCGGGCGATGCCAATGCGCTGGCGCTGGCCGCCGGAGAAGGAGTGCGGATAGCGGTTGAGATGGCGCGGATCGAGGCCCACCAGCTGCATCAACTCGCGCACCATTTCCTTGCGGTGCTCGTCGTTGCCGACGTTATGGATGATCAGCGGCTCGGCGATGATGTCGTACACCGTCATGCGCGGGTTGAGCGAGCTGAACGGGTCCTGGAAAATGAACTGCAGGCGCTTGCGGAATTCGGTCAGGTCGTTGCCCTGGAGCGCCAGCACGTCGACCTGCTTGCCGCGGTCGTTGAAGACGATGCTGCCGGCTTCCGGCGTGATGGCGCGCATCAGGATCTTCGACAGCGTGGTCTTGCCGCAGCCCGACTCGCCCACCAGCCCCAGGCATTCGCCGCGCGCCACATCGAAACTGACATCCTGCACGGCCTTGATCTGCCGCTTGGCGCCGCCGCCGAACAGCTGCTGGCGCATCGTCTCGGCCTTGCGGATGGTGTAGGTCTTGGCCACGCCATCGACCTTCAGCATCGGCCCTTCGCCGGCCTGGCGCGGCCACGGCTCTTTGTCGGCCAGCAGATGGCCGGTGGTGCTGCGGATCTCGCGGATCGGCTGCAGGCGCTCGCCGGGCTTCATGTCGAAGCGCGGCACCGCGCGCAGCAAGGCGCGCAGGTAGGGATGTTCGGGCTGGCGGAAGATTTCCTCCAGCGGGCCGCTCTCGACCACCTTGCCGCGATACATGACCACGACCTCCTCGGCCATGTTGGCGACGACGCCCAAATCGTGGGTGATCATCAGCACGGCCATGCCGAGCTCGGCCTGCAAATCGGAAATGAGCTTCAGGATCTGCGCCTGAATGGTCACGTCGAGCGCGGTGGTCGGCTCGTCGGCGATCAGTAGCGCCGGCCGGCAGACCAGCGCCATGGCGATCATGGCGCGCTGGCGCAGGCCGCCGGACAGTTCGAACGGATAGGTGCGCAAGGCCCGCTTGGGGTTGGGAAAGCCCACCATGCGCAGCATGTCGGCCACCAGCTCCAGCGCTTCGGGCTTCGACACCGGCCGGTGCAGCATCAGCGCCTCGCCGATCTGGTCGCCCACCGTGTGCAGGGCTGAGAGCGAGGTCATCGGCTCCTGGAAGATGATGGAGATGCGGCCGCCCCGGATGGCGCGGATCTGATCGCTGTTGCGATCAAGCGCGGCGATGTCGGTGACGAGCCCGGTCTGCGGATCGTTGAACAGGATCTGGCCGCCGGTGATGTGGCCGGCGCGCGGCAGGATGCCCATGATGGCTTGGCTGCACACCGACTTGCCGGAGCCCGATTCGCCCACGATGGCGACGGTCGTGCCCTGGCGCACGCGGAAGGAGGCGCCATCGACCGCCTTGATCGTGCCTTCATGGACACGGAAATCGATCTTCAGATCGCGGACCTGCAGCAGATCGGTCACGTTGCCTCCGCTCACTGGCCGGCAGCGCCGGCGGGCGCGGCGATGTTCATCGAGGCGAGATTGGCCATGGTCGCATCGGAGAGTTCGAGATCATTGGCGCGCGCCGCCGTCGCGGCCTGACGCACCAGCCGCTCGAAACCTTCCAACGATGAATCGAATTTCAAGCGCCGTCCCTTGCCGCGCAGCGTGAGCTGCATCCATCCCCCCTGCCGGTCGCGCCGGGTCGTGTAGTACCCCAGCTTCACCTGGTCCAACTCCCGCCAGGCAATCTCCCCGCCCAGCAGCCCCTGCGCCCGAACGCTGGCCGGACTCAACACCACGGACGTGGAATGACGGACCAGGGTGCGGAATCCGAACAGCAAAAATAAAGCCGTCAGACCGCCGAGGATGGCGAGTGTGGCAGGACTCCCGGTGACAAACAACATTGGCAGACCCGTCAGCAGCGCCCCGCATGCCGCGCGCAGATAGTCGCCCAGCAGCGCCTTGGGGCGGTATTTCAGCGCCTCGCCGTTCATGCCGCGAAGGCGTCCCGCGCCGACAGCCAGCGCGCGGCCCGGTGGCTTTTTGTAACCATCAGAACTTCATCGAGAAACTGCCACATCTCTTCATCATGCACGGCGTGATGGGTCATCAACCCGCTGGGCTCGCTCCCCATGGCGCCATCCCGGTCTTCCAGCCGCAGCGCCAGATGCGCGGCAAGGGAGGCAACGGCCTCCCGGCGGCCGACAAAATTGCGCCGGCCGCGCCAATCGATGGGATCGACATGGCAGTTTATCTGACACAGATGTTGCACGGGCATGACTCGCTTGCGGGGACCGAATTGCGACAGCCCTCGATAGCCCAATTCCGGCAGCACCGGCACCAGAAAAGGCGCCAGCCGGTTCCACGGCGGCACCAGCACCGGCAGGGCGCGGCCGGGGAAGAGGGTTTCCAATCGCAGCCAGCCGGTGGCCAGTTCACCGATGATCATCTGCGCCGGGCGCTGCGGGCCCAGTTCGATCTTCTTCTCGCCGGCAGCGGCATGGTTCTGATGCGCATAGCCATGCTGCAGCACCGTTATGTCCTGCGGCGCAGCGCCCAGCCGCGCGGCCAGAGCCTCGCCCGCCTCGGCCGGCACGACGGCCAGAGCCAGGGGCACGTCATGCGTCCTCGCCAGCGCCAACAGCCGATCCAGCGCCGGCGACGGTGCGCCGGCATCGTCGTCGCGCCACCATAACGTCGCCATCCGCCCCATCGCCGCATGGCGATCGAGCACCTCGAGCAACGGCGCGAAATCGGCGCTCATGATCAGCGGCTCGCCCGCCGCGCCTGAGAAACCAGGGAGCCGATGGCCGTCACGGTTTTTTGCATGCCGTTGAGATCGACGCTCAACCGGCCGGCCAGTTCCGGACCCGCCAGCGCACGCGCCACTGCCTCGGCCATCGATTGCGGCGTCATGGTGGTCTCATCGACGATCTGAATCAGGCCACGCTCGCCCAGCAGCTGGGCGCGCAAGGTCTGCTCGGTTTCCAGCCCGCCGGCATAGGGCACCACGACGGCGCGGCGGCCGAACTTCAGCGTTTCCATCACCGTGTTGTAGCCGCCCTGCGAGATCGACAAGGTGGCGTTGGCCAGCAACGTGACGAAGTCGGCCCGGGCGCGCTCGACGATCACGCCTTTGGGCGCGGCGTCGCGCAGTTTCTGGAAACGGTCCTCCGGCAGGTTGTGGCCGACCAGCAAGCGCCAGGTTCGGTTCTTGAGCGCCGTCAGCTCGCGCGCCGCCATCGCCGCTTCCAGCAACGGTTCGCTGACCGCGCCACCGCCAGCCGAGACGATCACTTCGTTGTGGCCGGGCATGGTTTCGCCCCGCTGCGGCGCCTGCGTCTCGACGACATAGCCTGTGTAGACCAGCCGGTCGGCGATGCGCGCGGCCGGCGCGAAGGTGGCGTCGAAGGGAATGAGGTGGCGGTCGCCATGCACCAGCACGGCATCGTAATAGCTCTCGACCAGGCCCAGCATCTCGTCGATGCGCTCAGGCTTGGGCGACATCACCAGAATGTCGCGCACCGAGCTTGCGATGCGCGGCTGCCACGCCGC
Organism: uncultured Hyphomicrobiales bacterium; assembly: GCA_964388115.1. GTDB lineage: Bacteria > Pseudomonadota > Alphaproteobacteria > Reyranellales > JAQSWP01 > JAQSWP01. Next base: position 575,928 of record CAYLYK010000002.1, on the reverse strand, counting down.
CGCGCGGGCCGCCTCCAGCAGCGGGATCAGTTCGAAGCGCAACTGGCGGCGGCCGAAGGGAAACATTTCCGTCAGCACGACGTCGGGCTTCGTCTCCTCGAACAGCGCCAGAAGCTTTGCCGCGCGTGCGGCCTTGAAATCGTCATCGATCTTGTTGCCGTTCTCGTCGACCAGCACCTTGAAGAACTTGTCGACCGCGCGCACCGGCGCAAGCTGCACCAGTTTCGCCGGCGCGCAATCGAGATGCGGCACCGGCTCGCCGCCGGACACCAGCGTCACGTCGTGCCCCGCCAGCGCCAGCGCGCGCGCAAGCGTTGCGGCGCGACGCAGATGGCCGATGCCCAGCAGATGCTGGCAGTAGAAGAACACCCTGCCCCTCATGACGCCGCTGTCTCCTGGCGCAGGCTGACATTGACGCGATCGAGCTTCGGCATGCCATCCTTCTCGAGGCGGAAGCAGTGCAACGACGACCAGTCGAGCTTGACCGGCTGACGGCCCAGCATCGGCCAGTCGGTCGCCAGCGACAGCAGCGCGCGGATGATGCCCTTGTGGCAAACCGCGATGGTGGGCTCGTTCTCCTCGGCCAGCCGTTTGAGCAGGATCTTCAGCCGCTCGATCACCATGCGCGGTGATTCGCCGTCGGGCGGCAGCATGTCGAGGCCCTTGTCGGCCATGGCCTGGAACGCCGCCGGATCGCTGCGCGCCGCCAGCTCCTTGATGGTGAAGCCTTCCCACTGGCCGAAGCTCATCTCGCGCAGCAGCGGCTCCAGCACCGGCGCTTCGGCGCCGAGCAGCTTCGCCGTTTCCTGTGCGCGGCTGAGCGGGCTGACCAGGAAGCGCCAGTCGCGGAATTCCTGCGGCAGCTTCCACTGCGCGACCAAAGCCCGGCCTTCCGCTGAGAGCGGGATGTCGGACATGCCCTGCAGTTTTTTCGCCGCGTTCCATTCGGTCGGCCCGTGGCGGATCACGGCCAGCATGGTCATCGTGCCTTCCTCTTGCAGGCGTCCTGCAATGCCGAGTCGATCACATCGCGCACGGCGGCGATATCGTGCCGTCCCTTTACCCAGCCCATCGCCGCCTCGCCCATCGCCTGCCGGCGCACCCCATCGTCGAGCAGCTGCGCCACGGCGTCTGCAAAAGCTTTCGCATCGCCGATCCGCGGCAGCAAGCCCGTTCGCCCGTCATCGACCACGTTGGGCACGCCGCCGGTTCGACCTGCCACGACTGGCAGGCCTGCCGCCTGCGCTTCCAGCAAGGTCATGCCCCAGGCCTCGTTGATCGCCGGCCAGACGTAGAGATCGCAGGCCGCATACAGCGCCGGCAAATCCTGCGGCACAAGCTCGCCGAGATAATGCACCCGCCGGCCCAGAGGCTTCAGCGCCGCCTTGACCTCGGCCTTGGCTTCGCCATCGCCCGCCACCACCAGCCGCCAGTCGCGCTCCAGCAGGCCCGCCATCGCCTCACCCAGCACGCGGTAGGAAGCGAGCTTGTCGCCCGGCCGCATCATGGCGACGCACAGGAGTAACGGCGTGTGCTTGCGCGCGTTCAGCCGCGTGCGCAAAGCAGCCGCATGGATGGCGCGCTTTCTCGCCGCCGCGCGGTAGGGCTGCGCCTGCAGGAAGGGCGGCACGTCAAGCATGCGCGCCTCATTACCCATCAGCGGCCGCACGCAATTGGCATCGATGGGGTTGAGGTTGAGGATGAGATTGGCGGCCTCAATGTCGGCGGCGACCTGGCGATGGCCCATGTCCCAGGGCCCGCCGGCGCGCTTGGGCGCGTAGGAGACTTCCGCCATGACGTAGGGAATGCCGCGCGCTTTCGCAACGCGCGGGCCGATCCAGTCAGGCACCTTGTAATAGACGTGATAGGTGAACCACAGATCGAAATCGCCGCCCTCGCCCGCCAGCAAGGCGGCATGTTCGGTCTCGGCCCGCCGGCGATGGAATTCCTGCTCCTCCGCCTTCGGCAGCCTGCCGCCCTCCGTCGGCTTGGAAATGCCGACCACCTCATGGCCGGCACTGCGCAGCAGATCGCGCAAGGCGCGCGCCATGGTGCGATCGCCCGAGGGCACTTTGTGGCCCGGCGCTTTCAACGGCGTGTAATAGGCGATGCGCATGATGGCAATCCTACGCCAGATGCCGCAAATGCGCGTAAAGCCGATCGATGCCGGCGCCGAAGGAAAACCTCTCGCGCACGCGGGCCTGTCCCGCCGCGCCCAGCCGCGCGCGCAAGGCCGGATCGCGCATCAGCCGTTCAATACCCGCCGCCATCGCCTTCACATCACCGCTCTGCGTCAGCAGGCCGGTCGTTTCCGGCTCGATCAATTCTTCGATGGCGCCGACGCGCGTTGCCAGGCAAGCGAGGCCCTGGCTCTGCGCCTCCATCAGCACATTGGGCAGCCCGTCGCGATCGCCGTCTTCGGCCACGCGGGCGGTCAGCGCGAAGAGATCGGCAGCCCGATAAGCGGCGAAGACGTCGGCCTGCGGGCGTGCGCCCTCGAAGCGGCAGCGATCGTCGATGCCCAGCTCTTTGGCCAGCGCCATCAGGGTGGGGCGCAGCGGCCCGCCGCCGATCTGCAGCAGCCGCCAGTGCAGATCCTTCGGCAGCAGCGCCAGAGCGCGCAGCAGATCGTCGAAACCCTTCTTCTCGACGCAGCGGCCTACCGAGAGAAGCTGCACAGGATCGTTGGCGTCGCTGCCATCGCGCGCCGCGCGCGGCTTATCGGAAGTCGGCGGCAGATGGGCGAAGTCGAGGCCGTGATAAAGCAGCTCGACGCGCGACGGGTCGGGCGCCAGCGCCTGCAGGCGCTTGAAGCCGACATCGGTGCAGGTCACCAGGAAGCGGCAATCGGCCAGCTTCTCGGCGATCTCCCAATCGGGCGTGGTCCAGATGTCTTTGGCGTGCGCCGAACCGCTCCACGCCAGGCCGCGCATCATCGCCGCATAGCGCGTCACCGACGCCGGCGTATGCAGGAAATGGCAGTGCAGCCATTGCATGCTTTGCGGCAATTCCGCCGCCAGCACGCAAGCCTGGCCGAAACGCCGGCCGCGATTGGACGTGCGATCGCGCCAGGAATCCCTGATCCACTGGCGGAAGGCGGTTCGATAGCCCGGCAGCTTGCGCGCTCGCCACCAGCCGCGCAGCACGCGCAGCGGCTCCTGGTAGAGATATTCCGGCAGGTAGGAGACCGCGGCCTTGATGCGCCCATGCACCGGATGGGTGAAGCGGTCGGTCGGATGGCGCAAGGAGATGAGGAGCGGCTTGAGGCCGCGCGCTTCCAGCGCCGCGATTTCCTGGGCGATAAAGGTTTCGGACAATCTGGGATAGCCCTTGAGGACGATGGCCAGCCTGGGGCCGCCGTCCAGCCCGCTCGACGGCATCACGCGCGTTTACGGGCGGACTCGACCATGGAAGGACGCGGCGGCCGGCTGGCCAGTGTGCGTTTCACCAGCCGACCGACGGATGGCAGCCCGTCGAGCAGGCCGGGGATGATCACTTCCGACGGCAGGCTTTGCTGCGGCAGCTGGCGCAGCGCCGTCGCCATCACCTGCGCGTCGCGCTCGCCATCGTCGGGCAGCATGTTGGACAGGCCCAGAGCTCGCGCCGAGGAGGCGCGGATATACTGCTCCAGTCGTGGATGGGTGCGCGGCACGATCAGCGAGCGTTTGTCGAAAGACAGGATTTCGCAGAACGTGTTGTAGCCGCCCATCGCCACCACGCCGGCGGCGTCGGTCATCAAAGCCGCCAGGTTGGATTCGAAGGTCAGCGCATGCACGCGCGGCTGCGCGTCGACGCGGCGGCGAAACTCCTTCTGACGCTGCGGGTTCATGAACGGGCCGAACACGATCACCGCATCGTAGGGGATCTTCTTGTCGTGCTCGTAGGCGCGCAGCACCCAGTCGATCATCGCCTCGCCGTCGCCGCCGCCGCCGGCCGTGACCAGGATGTAGGGCCGCTTCACCGCCGACAGCATCGCCGGCCGCGCCAGCCCGCGCGGCAGCTCGCGCCGCAGATAGCCGGTATAGGTGATCTTGCGCCGCACCGATTTGGGCAGGTTGATGCCCGCCACCGGATCGCACATTTGCGGCAGGCCATAGACCCAGATGTCGTCGTAGAGATCGCGCAAGGCGGGCACCACGTTCTTGCGCTGCCACTCGGGCTCGAGCAGCGTCGGCTCGTCCATCACGTCGCGCAGGCCCAGCACCAGAGGCGTGCCGCGCTTCTTCAGCATCTTCAGCGTGTCGGTGACCTCGCCGCGCAGGCCCAGCGGCTCCTTGTCGACCAGGAACAGGTCGGGATCGAAAATATCGGCGGTGTGCTGGATGATCGAGGCGCGCATGTGCAGCGTCTCTTCGATGTCGATCAGCAGGTTTAGCGAGGTGTATTCGCCGTTGCGCAGCTTGATGACGCCGGGGATGCGGATGAAATCGACGCGCGCGCGGAAATCGAAGCTGCCGATCAGAGGCGAGCCCGAGAGAATCAGGACCGACAGGTTCTTGTCCTGCGCCACCAGCCAATTGGCGATGGTCCGGCAGCGGCTGAGATGGCCGAGGCCGAAACTGTCGTGGCTGTAGATCAGGACTCGCTTGGCGCGATCGGAAGTTTTGGCCGCGCCGTTGCGCCGTTCATTCATCTGTGGTCTCCCACCAGCCCACCCCCGAAGGCCGCTGTGCGACGGCAAAATATGGCATGCCCGGCGGGGGGCCGGCGACCAAAAAAGGCGGTATTCCCGCCCACTGCGCACGATGTCGCAAGCATGTCACGGCCGGGTTACAGGTTGTGGAACGCCATGTGCTCAATATCGCTCCAGCCTGCCCAATATCCCCGCAACACATGTTGCTGAATGCAGGGCCGGACGGCACAAAATAAGGTATAACGACCCTGCCGTCCTGCCCGTGCTGCAGGGTCAGCGCCGCCAGCCGCTAGAGGCTGGCGGGTTTGGGGAGCTTGCGCACCGCCTATGGAAAAGAGCCTGTTCCGCTATGTCTGGCGCCATACCGTGCGCGAGCAGTTCGCCATCCTGATCATCATCGTGCTGGCGCAGATCTTCTATTTCCTGTCGCTGAACATCCCCAAGACCATCGTCAACGAGGCCATCCAGGGCCGCTCCTTTCCCAAGGACGCAGCCGGCAAGGTGGTTCAAGGCGCCACCACCAATTTTTTCGCCATCGAGGTGCCGATCCCGCGTTTCATCTCCGATATCGGCTCGATCCACGTTTTCGACGGCGTGCCGCTGGAGCAGATCCCCTATCTGATCGCGCTCAGCCTGCTGTTCCTGACGATGGTCGTCATCAACGGCCAGTTCAAGCTCAACATCAACACCATGAAAGGCCGCATGGGCGAGCGCATGCTGCGGCGGCTGCGCTACGAGCTGTTCGACAGAGTCATGCGCTTCCCGCAAGGCCATTTCCGCAAGGTGAAGCAGGCGGAAATCGCCACCATGGTGAAGGACGAGGTCGAGCCGCTGGGCGGCTTCATCGGCGACGCCTTCGTGCAGCCGGTGTTCCTGGGCGGCCAGGCGGCGACGGCGCTGTTCTTCATCGTAACGCAAAGCTTCTGGCTGGGCATGGTGGCGGTCGGCGTGCTGGCGATCCAGCTCGGCATCATTCCCAAATTGCGCAAGCGCGTGCTGGTCCTGGGCAAGGAACGCCAGCTCACCGCCCGCCAGCTCGCCGGCCGCATCGCCGAAGCGGTGGACGGTTCGGCCGACATCCACGCCAACGCCACCTCAAACTACGAGCGCGCCGACATCGTCCATCGCCTGGGCCGCATCTTCCAGATCCGCTTCGAGCTCTACAAACGCAAGTTCACCGTCAAGTTCTGGAACAATTTCCTCGCGCAGACGACGCCGTTCCTGTTCTACCTGATCGGCGGCTATCTCGCGATCACCGGCAAGCTCGACATTGGCGGGCTGGTGGCGGTGATCGCTGCCTACAAGGATCTGCCGCCGCCGATCAAGGAGTTGATCGACTGGGACCAGCAGCGTCAGGACGTGCAGATCAAGTACGAACAGGTGATCGAGCAGTTCACGCCCGACGGCATGCTCGATCCGACGCTGCAGGCGCCGCTGTCCGAGGCGCCGCCGCCGCTTGCCGGCCAGCTGGCGCTGACCGGCGTGTCGGTGTTCGACGAAAGCCACAAGCTGCTCGACGGCGCCAGCTTCGTTCTCGATACCGACAAGCACATCGCGGTGATCGGCCCGCCGGGCGGCGGCAAGGAAGCGGTGGCGCTGATGCTGGCGCGGCTGGTGCAGCCGTCAGCCGGCCATGTGAAGATCGGCGATCGCGAATTCGACCAGCTGCCGGAAATCGCCACGGGCGCGCGCACCGGCTATGCCGGCGCCGACACTTACCTGTTTCCCGTCAGCGTGCGCGAGAACGTGCTTTACGGATTGAAGCACCAGGAGTGCAAGCCGGTCGAGTACGACGAGGACGGACGGCGACGGCGCGAGCGTTTCGTGGCCGAGGCCAAACGCTCGGGCAACCCGCTGTTCGACATCAATGCCGAATGGATCGACTATGAATCGGTGGGCGTGTCGGGCGCGGAGGAAATGGACCAGCGCATTCTCGATCTGCTGCCGCTGGTCGAGCTGGAGGACGACATCTACCGCATGGGCCTGCGCGGCACGATCGACCCCGATGCGCAGCCCAAAGTGGCTGCCGCCATCATGGCGGCGCGCGCCGAGCTGCATCAGCGCCTGTCCGATCCGCAGATCGCCTCGCTGATCGAGCCGTTCGCGCGCGAGCATTACGTGCGCAACATGTCGGTGGCGGAGAACCTGCTGTTCGGCACCGCCGCCGACGCCGATTTCGTGCCCGAGCGGCTGGCACAGAACAAGCTGGTGCTGAAGGTGCTGGCCGATGAAGGCCTGACCGACGATTTCCTGCGCATGGGACGGGAGATCGCCGAAACCATGGTCGAGCTGTTCGCCGACCTGCCGCCGGGCCATCCGTTCTTCGAACAGTTCTCCTTCATCGCTGCCGAAGACCTGCCCGAGTTCCGCGTCATGGTGGCGCGCATCGCGGGCAAGGGTGGCGCTGAAAACATCAGCGCCGACGATCGGGCCCGGCTGATGGCCCTGCCCTTCCCCTATATCGAAGCGAGACATCGCCTCGGCCTGGTTGACGAGAAAATGCAGGCCAGGCTGCTGAAAGCGCGCGCGGCGCTGGCCGAGGCGCTGCCCGAGGGCGTGGTCGAGGTCTACGACCGCGAGAAATACAATCGCGCCGCCACGATCCAGGACAACATCCTGTTCGGCCGCCTCGCCTATGGCCAGGCTCAGGCCTCCGAACGCATCGGTGCCCTGATCTCCGAGGTCTTGGACAAACTGGAAATGCGCCGTACGGTTGTCGGCGTTGGTCTCGACTTCAACGTCGGCAACGCCGGCAAACGGCTCAACGCGGCGCAGCGGCAGAAGATCGGCCTGGCGCGCGCGCTGGTGAAACAGCCGGACCTGCTGGTGGTGAACGACGCGACGGCGGTGCTCGATGGCGGCGCGCAGACAAGGCTGATGGCGGCGATCCTGAAAGAGCGCAAGGGCCGCTCGGTGATCTGGATCCTCAGCCGGCCGGCGCTGGCGCAGCATTTCGACACGGTGCTGGCGTTGCGCGAAGGCAGGGTGATCGCGCAAGGCGGGTTCGAGGAATTGAAGCAGCCCGGATCGGCGGTCGCCGATCTGCTGGCGGCGGAATAGACGGAACGGAGGCGCGGCAAGCGCCGGAGGAAGCCATGAGTCTCAACCAGGAAGTCGAGCTGCTGCGGACCATCCCGCTGTTCTCCAAGATCGAAGCCTCCAAGCTGAAGCTGCTGGCTTTCACCAGCGAGCGGCTGACCTTCGAAGGCGGCCAGGATCTCTGTCGTCAGGGCGACATCGGCGATGCCATGTACGTCATCGTCGAAGGGTCGGCCGACGTCATCATCGACACGCCGAACGGGGCGCTGAAAGTGGCGGAGTTGCAGAAGAACGAATTCGTCGGCGAGATCGCCATATTGTGCGACGTGCCGCGCACCGCCACCGTCACCGCCCGCGAGAAGACCACGACGCTTAAAATCACCAAGGATCTGTTCTTCCGCCTGGTGCAGGAATTTCCGCAAATGGCGGTCGAGATCATGCGCGAGCTGGCGCATCGGCTGGAGATGGCCAATGCGCGACTGCGCCAGCTTCAGGCGCAGCAGAAGAAATAGCGCCGGCAGCAATTTCCATGTCGCGTCTGGACAGTTTCATCCGCCGCATGCAGGCGCAGCGCGACTGCATAAACCACGTCGCCGACCAGGTGCATGGCCTGCCCGGCCCGATCCTGGAACTGGGCCTGGGCAACGGGCGCACCTACGACCATCTGCGCGAGCTGTTCCCCGGCCGCGACATCTATGTCTTCGAACGCCAGGTTCGGGCCCATCCCGACTGCATCCCGCCCGACGACCGGCTGTTCCTGGGCGATATCGCCGAAACCCTGCCGCGAGCGCTGCAGCGGCTGGGCCCCACCGCCATGCTGGCCCATTCCGACCTCGGTACCGGCGACAAGCAGGCCAACGAGGAACTGGGCCGGTTCCTGGGCCCGGCGCTGGATGCGCTGATGGCGCCGGGCGGGCTGGTGCTGGCCAACCAGAAACTGCACGTCGCCCGCTGGACCCGCCTGCCGGAGCCGCCGGGCGTCAAGCCGGACAGATATTTCATCTACCGGGTCGGGGCCTGATCATCCCTTTCCACCGCCGTATAGGGGTAAACCCTATCGCGCCAATGGCTTCCGGACCTGCTGGCGTGGTAATCTCGCACCCGGGGATACAACAACTGGGGAGATTTTCATGTCGATGGCTTCTGCTGCACCGGGCCCGGGCGCGCCCGCCGGTTTCCTGCTTCGTCTCGTGGCGTCGATCATCGATGCGGTGATCCTCACCATCATCATTTTCGTCATCAGCTTCGTGTTGGGGCTGGTCATGGGAATGAACGGCGTCGTGCTCGCTACCATCATCGCCTATGTCGCGGGCGGCATCATCGCGCTGCTCTACTGGGGCAAGATGGAATCCGGCCCGAGTGGCGCAACATTGGGCAAGAAGGTGATGAAGATCAAAGTCACCTCGGCCGGCGGCGGCACGCTCGATTTCGCCACTGCGCTGAAGCGCAGCTGGGTGCACTGGCTCGGCTATTTCTTCGGCGTCCTCGATCTGGTCCTGGGCACCGGCTACATCCTGGCCGGCATCGTCGGCATCGCGATCCTGGTGTCGTGCATCGCCGTCGCCTTCAAGTCCAACAAGCAGGGCTTCCACGACGACTTCGCCAAGGCGCAGGTCGTGCGCGCCTAGCCTTCGCTTCTTCCAAACAAAAAGGCCCGCGATCGCTCGCGGGCCTTTTCTTTTGCGTAAAAGAGATTTTCGCGTCAGCGCCTGATGACGCGCAGGATCAGCAGCAGCACGATGGCGCCGACCACGGCGGCGATGAAGCCGGCCGGCTGCCCGGGCGCGTACCAGCCCATGGTCTGGCCGGCCCAGGTGGCCAGCAGCGAACCGCCGATGCCGACCAGGGTGGTGACGACGAAGCCGCCGACATCGCGGCCGGGCGTCAGGAACTTGGCGATCAGGCCGACGACGAAACCGATCAGGATGATCCATAACCAGCTCATGCTTTTATCCTCCCCCTAAGATTGCGACCGGCATTGTAACGCAGCCCGGGTGAAAAGGTTCAAACATTCAGGGTCGCCAGCACCGGCACGTGGTCGGACCCCCGTTCCCAGTCGCGCGCATCGGTCAGAATGGCATGCGATTTGATGCTGTCCTTCAGCGCCGGACTGACCAGCACATGGTCCAGCCGCCGGCCGCGGTTGGAGGCGCGCCAGTCGCGGTTGCGATAGCTCCACCATGAATACAGTTTCTGATCCGCCGGCACGAAAACTCGCGGCAGGTCGATCCAGTCCTGGGTCCGCATCATTCGCTCGAACAGATCGACCTCGACCGGCGTGTGCGAGACCACGTCGAGCAACTGCTTGTGCGACCACACGTCGTGCTCCAATGGTGCGATGTTGAGGTCGCCCACGATGATGCGTCGCTTGCCCTTGCGCTGGCCTTTGGTCGGCTTGCAGGCTTCGAACCAGTCGCCGATCTCCTTCATGAAATCGAGCTTGTGGGCGAATTTCACGTTGGCTTTGGGATCGGGAATGTCGCCGCCGGCCGGCACGTAGATATTGTGCAGCTCGATCGGATCGCCGTCGCCGCGATCGAGCGAGGCCACGACATGGCGGCAATCCTCCTTGCCGCAGCGATTATGCGTCAGCGTGCTGGTAAAGGGGATGCGGCTGACGATCGCCACGCCGTTATAGCCCTTCATGCCGTTGATGGTGCGATGCGTGTAGCCCAGCTTCTCGAACGCCTCGTGCGGGAAGAACTCGTCCGGCGTCTTGGTCTCTTGCAGGCACAAAACGTCGGGCTTGTGCTGGCGCAGGAACTGCTCGACCAGACCGATGCGCAGGCGCACGGAGTTGATGTTCCAGGTGGCGATTTTCAGTGGCATGGCAATCCGGTGGTTGTCGCCTGCAATATAGAACGCGGCGGCGGGAACGAAAGGGGCGCCGATGCGTCTCCTGTCGATGGTGGGCTGTTGAAGATCGGCCCAAGGGGTATGATCGGGCGATTGCCAGGGAGAGTTCCATGCGTTGGATGGGCGGACGTCGCAGCGAGAACATCGAAGACCGGCGCGGGCAAAGCGCTGGCGGCGGAATTGGCGGCGGCGGCTTCCCCGGCGGTTTCGGGGGCGGCAGTGGTGGTGGCCGGCGCATCGGCATTGGCGGCGGCCTGGGCGGCATAGCCATTGTGATTGTTCTCTTGCTTCTGGGCGTCGACCCTTCGGAGCTGTTGCAGGGCGGCGGTAGCGGTTACGCGCCGATCGAGCGGCCGCAATCGGGCTCCAGCCAGCAGGCGCAGGATCAACAGGCGCAATTCGTCGCCGTGGTGTTGGCCGATACCGAAGACACGTGGCGGCCGATCTTCCAGGCCGGCGGCGCGCAGTATGTCGAGCCCAAGCTGGTGCTGTTCTCGGGCGCGGTGAATTCCGCCTGCGGCTTTGCGCAAGCCGCTGTCGGGCCGTTCTATTGCCCCAACGACATGAAGGTCTATATCGACCTGTCCTTCTACGACGACCTGAAGAACCGTTTCGGCGCGCCGGGCGATTTCGCGCAGGCCTATGTCATCGCGCACGAGATCGGCCATCACGTGCAACGCCTGACCGGCGTGCTGGAGAAAGTGCAGCGCGCTCGACAGTCAATGAGCGAAACGCAGAGCAACGCGCTGCAGGTGCGCGTCGAATTGCAGGCCGATTGCTACGCCGGCGTCTGGGCGCATCATGCCGATCGCGCGCGGGGCGTCGTCGAGCCGGGCGATATCGATGAGGCGCTCAACGCGGCCGCCGCCATCGGCGACGACCGGCTGCAAAAGCGCGCCCGCGGAACGGTCTCGCCGGAGAGCTTCACCCACGGCACTTCGGAGCAGCGCGCGCGCTGGTTCCGCCGCGGCTTCGAGCAGGGCAAGCTCAACGCCTGCGATACGTTCAACGCGGCGCAGCTTTGAGCCTCAGCCGATCCACTTTAATTCGTCATCGCCCGGCTTGACCGGGCGACCCATTGCGAAACAGCTTTTGATTTGCTGGCTTGGTGTACTGCGTGAGACGTGGGTGGCCCGGTCAAGCCGGGCCATGACGGAATGATTCAAACGATCTTGCAGGCGAACTTGCCGACGCCTTCGATTTCGCCTTCCAGCACATCGCCCTTGACCACCGGGCCGACGCCTTCGGGCGTGCCGGTGTAGATCAGATCACCCGGCTCCAGCCGCACCAGGCCGGAGAGATAGGAGATGGTCTCGGCAACGTTCCAGATCAGTTCGTTCAGGTTCGCCTTCTGCTTCGACGCGCCGTTGACCTTGAGCTCGATCAGTCCCTTGTCCAGATGCCCACTCTTGGCCGCCGGCACGATCGGCCCGCACGGCGCCGATTGGTCGAACCCCTTGCCCATATCCCACGGCCGGCCCTTGTCGCGAGCGGCGAATTGGACGTCGCGGCGCGTCATGTCGAGACCAGCGGCGTAGCCATAGACGTGGTTCAGCGCGTCTTCGACCTTGATGTCGGCGCCGCCTTTGCCGATCGCCACCACCAGCTCCATCTCGTGATGCAGGTTCTTGGTCGCCGGCGGATAGGCGACCGGCGCCGGCTTGGCGGGATCGGCCATCACCACGATGGCGTCGGCCGGCTTGGTGAAGAAGAACGGCGGCTCGCGGTCGGGATCGAAGCCCATCTCGCGGGCGTGCGCGGCGTAGTTGCGGCCGACGCAATAGATGCGGCGCACCGGAAACGCATCGGCGCTGCCCGCCACCGGCACGGTCGTGATCGACCAGATCGGAACCACGTAGCCCATCGGCTTCTTCCCTTTGTTTTGGATACCAACGATTGGCGCGGATTATGGCGGAAACGGAACTCAGGGCAACCCTCCTCCGTCATGCCCCGGCTCGACCGGGGCACCCATGTCGATAGCAATACCGATGACTGATAATAGAGGTTTGCCTGGTTGCACCGTGGGTCGCCCGGTCAAGCCGGGCGATGACGGATTTTTCTACGCCAGCCGGATCAGCCGCTTGCCGCGATTGTCGCCGCGATAAAGCCCGGCGATGGCGCCCGGCGCCTGCTCGAGCCCATCCAGAATATCCTCCTGATATTTCAGTTTCCCCTCGCGCACCCATTGCGCCAATTGCGTAATGGCCTCGCCGTATTTGTCCTCCCAGTCAAAGGCCAGAAAACCTTCCATGCGTGCGCGCTTCACGAGGATATGGCGCTCGACTCGCGGGCCGACCGGCCACGGATCCCAGCTTGGCTGCGAAGCGGTGCCGCAAATGACGATGCGCGCGCGTACGGCGAGATGGCGCAACACCGCATCGGAAATCGGACCCGAGGTGTTGTCGAAATAGACATCGACGCCCTTGGGGCAGGCGCGCTCAATGGCGGCGTCGAGAGTCTTCTCGGCCTTGTAATCGATGGCCGCATCGTAGCCGTAGAGATCGAGACAATCCTTCACCTTGTCGGTGCCGCCGGCGATGCCGACCGCGCGGCAGCCTTTGATTTTCGCGATCTGTCCCACTGCCGAGCCGACGCTGCCCGAGGCCGTCGACACCAGCACCGTCTCGCCGGCTTTCGGTTGGCCAACGCCCAGCAAGCCCCAATAGGCGGTGACGCCGTTCAGGCCCAGCACGCCCAGTGCCAGCGACATGGGCAGATCCTTCTCCATCACCTTGCGATTGATGTGGCTGCCATCCGACAGTGCATAGTCCTGCCAGCCCAGCATGCCGGTCACGACATCGCCGGCGCGATAGTCGGGATGCTGCGATTCCACCACTTCGCCGACGGCAAAGGAGCGCATCACCTCGCCAATGCCCACGGGTTTGGAATAATTGGCCGCCGCATTGACCCAGCCGCGCATGGCGGGATCGACCGAGAGGAAGCGATTGCGCACCACGATCTGGCCGCGATCGGCCGCCGGCACCGGCGTCTCGACGATCTCGAAATGTTCGGCCTGCGGAATGCCCACGGGCCGGGATTTCAGCCGCACCTGGCGATTGACGTGATTGCGCATCGACCGTTTCCCCTCTTTTTACCTCAATTTTGCAACGACTTGCCCGGATCGCAGGCACACTCATCTGTTCAAACCGGGCGCGCGTAGGAGTATTATGACGCAAGCGTAACAGAGGCGCGCACCCGGCATCAAAACGGGACGCGCCGGAAAGGGCGACCGTGGAAGAGCAAGGCAGACTGGTCGAGGCCGTCACCGTCCCCGACGCGCGCAGCGCCAAGTTCCGCATCGGCCAGGTGGTGAAGCATCGCGTGCATCCGTTTCGCGGCGTGATCTTCGACGTCGATCCGGTCTTCGCCAACACCGAGGAATGGCTGAACTCGATTCCCGAAGCCATCCGCCCGCATCGCGACCAGCCCTTCTATCATCTGCTGGCCGAGAACGATCAGACCACCTACATCGCCTATGTCTCGGAGCAAAACCTGCTGCCCGACACGTCGGGTCGGCCGGTCGGCCATCCGCAGGTGCACGAATTCTTCTCCGGCGTGAAGAACGGCGTCTACGTGCCGCGCCAGATCCAGGCGCATTGAAGCCAGGTGTGCGGCCGGGTTTTCACCCGCTCGTGATGCGCCGCGATTGAGAAGAAGCGGTAGGCTTCTCCCACTCTGGGGAGAAACGCCATGCGCCGCCTGCTGATCTTTGCCGCCGCCCTGTTTCTGGTCGCCTCGTCCGCGATGGCGCAGGAACATCCGGTCAACAACACCAAGATCGTGCCGCCGCATGCGGTGGCGCTGCTGCAGATGCTGCGCGACGGCGGGCTGGTGATCTTCTTCCGCCACGGCAGCACGCCCGACTATTCCGAACCCAGCATCACCGATTTTGCCGACTGCCCGCGCCAGCGCAATCTCAACGCGCTGGGCCGCTCGCAATCGGCGCTTATCGGCGAGAACTTCAAGGCGCTGGCTATTCCCGTCGGCGACGTCATCGCCTCGCCCTTCTGCCGCTGCATGGACACCGCGCGGATCGCCTTTGGCAAGGTCACGGCCGCCGACGAGGTGCGCGGCATGAAGGCGGATGCGAGAATGCGGGCGCATTTCACCACACCACAGAAGCCGGGCGCCAACCTGATCGTCGTCGGCCATGGCAGCGCCAACGGATTGATCGGCGAGGAATTCCTGCGCGAGGCCGAAGCCGTGGTCGTCAAGCCCCTGGGCGACGACAAGTACGAGCTGGTGGCCCGTATCCGCGCCGAGCAATGGGCGCAGTTCCTGCCCTCCAACCGCGAGCCGCCCCCCGGCGCCCCCCGCGCGCCGCAATAGAATTTCGTTCACTGGCTGGAATAGCCGCCGTCCGGCGGTGTATCCTCATAGAGCCGTCTGCATCCTGCGATGGCCTGAGGGAGGCTTGATATGATCAGAACCGGATTTATTGTGGCCGCGCTTGTCCTGGCGTTGGCCGGCACGGCAGGAGCCAGTTCCTGCCCCAAACACATGAAGGCGATCGACGATGCGCTCGCCACCAACCCCAAGATCACCGCCGCCCAGATGACCGAAGTGAAGAAACTGCGCGCCGAGGGCGAGACGCTGCACAAGGCGGGCAAGCACGCCGAATCCGAAGCCGCGCTCGGCAAGGCCGAGATGATCCTCGGCATCAAGAAGTAGGCGTTTCGATTTTCCAGCAAAAAGGCGGCCCGCGGGCCGCCTTTCTTTTTTCCGGCGGCGCGGATTACTCCGCCGCCACCGACTCCTGCACAAACCGCTTGGCGTCGAAATCGTCGGCGACCTTCTGGTCGTTATCGAGCATCGCCTTGGCGTCAAGCTGGGTGTATTCCATCACGCCCATTTCCTCGAACGCCTTCTTAACGCGCGGGCCCATCAGGCCGATGTCCTTGACGGTCGGCACGATGCGGCTGAACAGCCGGCCGCGGAAGCGCTTCATGGCGTCGGAATTGGCCGCCAGCTCCATCAGCTTGTCGACCGGCAGGCCCGAGCGCATCCACACTTCGGCCTGGTTGAAGCGATCGCGCATGAAGTAAAGCGCCTCGACCACGAATTCCTCGCGCTCGTCGCGCTCCTTGTCGGAGAGCTGCGGATAGTAGTCGCGCAGGGAGAGGCGGCCGAAGGCGACGTGGCGCGCCTCGTCCTGCATGACGTAGGCGTTGACCGAGGCGGCGAGATTGTTCTTGGCCGAATCGCGGATGCGCTGGAAAGCGGCCAGCGCCAGGCCTTCGATCAGGATCTGCATGCCGAGATAGGTCATGTCCCAGCGCCGGTCGGTCAGCGTCTGCTCAAGCAGGTTCTTCAGCGACGGCGTGATCGGATACGCCATGTTGAACTTCTCGTGCAGCAGGCGCTTGTAGACTTCGACGTGGCGCGCCTCGTCCATCACCTGCGTCGCGGCATAGAACTTGGCGTTGGCGTCCGGCACGGTGTTGACGATCTTGGCGGTGGCGATCAGCGCGCCCTGCTCGCCATGCATGAACTGCGACACGGTGTGGGCCTGCAGATTGCGCCGCAGCCAGGATTTCTCCTTCTCAGTCGCCTTGTTCCAGATGTCGGTGCCGAAAATCGGGATCGTGTCGTCGGACATGCCCATCGGGTTGTCCTCGTCCAGCTCCTGCGTCCAGTCGAGCCGGTCGGTCGCGTTCCACTGCTGCTTCTTGCCCTTCTCGTAGAGCTCGAGCAGCTCGTTGCTGCCGTCCTCGTATTCCCAGGTGAACTGGATCTGGGTCTGGCCGTCGAATTCCCACTGGGTGGTCTCGACCGGCAATTCGTAAATGCGCGTGGACGACATGCAGCGCTCCCTCTGGCGATGGCTTCAGTTCGACGTTTATGACGCCTTGTTCATTTTTTGCAGAATATCACAAGCCGAAATCGCCTGTCATGGGCGTTTCGCTAAGCCACTGAAAATGCGGGGATTAGCGATCCCTAAACCGGAAGCCTGTACAGCTCGCGCACGTTGTCGTGGGTGATGCGGTCGCGTTCGTAGGAATCGAGATCGCCCGCCTGCTCGGCCAGCACCTCGCGCGAATGGGGCCAGGTCGAATCCGAATGCGGAAAATCGGATGCCCACATCAGGCGTTCGATGTTGAGAAGATGGCGCACGCGAAACGCAGACCAGTCGTCCTGGAACGTCATGTAGATGTTGTCGCGGAAGTATTCGCTGGGCATGCGAGAGAGTTCGCGGCCGTTCATCCAGTGGCGGTGGCGCTTGTAGGCGTGGTCCATGCGGTACATGTAATGCGGCGCCCAGCCGGCATCGGCTTCGGCGCAGACGATCTTCAGCTTCGGATGGCGTTCGAACACGGCGCCGAACACGAAGATGCCCAGAATGTCCTGGCAGCCGCGGATGATGTTCTGGAAGCCGTTGATGCGCGGGCCGCGCGCCTTGGTGGTGGCCTCGTCCTTCGACGTCAGGATGTGGAATGACAGCGGCAGTTTCAGGTCGATCGCCGCTTCCCACACCGGATCCCAGATCGGATCGTCGTAATCAGAGATGCCGGGATTGCCCGGCATCATCACGCCGACGAACCCCATCTCCTTGATCTTGCGCAGATCGCGTACGCCCTCTTCCGGGCTGCGCAGCGCCGTCTGGCCCAGGCCGAACACCCGCGTCGGCGCATCGGCGCAGAAGCTCTGCAGCCAGCGGTTATAGGCCTCGAAGCAGGCCTGCTTGTAGTTCGTGTCAGGATGGTTGTTCAGCAGCATGCCGACCGACGCGTAAATCACCTCGGCCGCGACGCCGTCGCGATCCTGATCGGCCAGCCGCGCTTTCGCATCCCAGCCGCCCTTGTGCATGGTGTCGTAGTTGGCGCCGCCCATGGTCAGCTCTTCCGCCGGCTTGCCCGCGGCGGCGATCAGGCCCATGGCGACGCGACCCTTCATGCCCTCGATGACGAAGACGTCGCCCTGCTTCTCGTCGCGCACGACGCGCGGCGCGGTATCGCGATAGGCGGCTTCGATATTGTCGATATAGCAGCGAGGCGGTTCGGTGACGTGGCTGTCCGCCGAGATCGGCCGCTTGGTCATACGCGCTTCCTCCAACTGGCTTTTATCGCCGTTGGAGGAAGTCTTGCGCCAAAACCGCCCTGTGTAAACGCTCGTTTAGGGCGCGACGGTGACGATGACAGGCGGGCCGACCGGCCCAACGCGCTGGGTCGCCCAGGTTCCCGCGGCCTTGTAGTTGGTTTCGGTGCTGTTGAGCTTGAAGTTGCCGGCCTGATTGAGCGTGGCGTCGGTGGGCGAGCGATAGAAAGCGCCCCACACCTGGCCCTGACGATTGGTGGCGCCGGGCGAGGTGCCGCTGAAGCTGCCGCCGAAATTGCCCGTGCCGGGCGAACCGAAGGTGGAGCCCGAATAGTTGGCGCCGTCGAAATTGGTGATCGTCAGCCCGCCGCTGCGGCTGCTGAAATCCCAGGTCGTATCCATCTTGCCGACCGCGACATAGGAATTGCCCATGTCGTTCTCGACATTGCCGATGATGTGTCCGGTGTAGGTCGCCGTTCCGCTCAAAGGCAGATCGACGTCCAGGGTGGGCGTGCCCGCCACCCAGGTGCCCAGCGTGACGTAGTCGCGCTGTCCGGCGCGAGCGCCTTCCAGATAGTTCAGGTCGGCCTGCCAGTAGCCCCAGGTCAGGTACTGGCACTCGCAGAAGGAGACGCCCGCCGGCAGGATGCCGGTCGGGGTGGCGACGGCATCATGAGTCACCATCGACATCTGGGTAACGATGGAATCGCCATTGTAGGTGCCGGCCGAAGAATTGGCCTCGCGCATGGCGAAGCGCTTGTCGTCGATGAAGGCCGATTGCTGCTGGTTGAAGTTGCCGTTGGTGCTGCCCCATTGCAGCATGATCGCGTCGGCGGGCGGCGCTCCCGTGGTCATTGCGAAAAGGCCGCTGACGCGGTTGGCCGCCGCGTTCTTGGTGATGCTGACCTGGTCGGGCGTGGTGTTGTAGACGGCGTAGCTGGAATAGAAGCCTTCGTCGTACTTCTCCACCAGCGCCCCGGTGAAGCCGAAGAGGGTTTCCGAGGTGCGCGTGGCGCCGAGATCGCTGGGCCCGGTGGCCGGCCGGCTGATCACCACCGGATAGTGGATATCGGTGACCTCCAGCGTGTCGAAGGGCAGGCTGGCGCCGGCGGAGGGCGTGCGCGTGGTCTCTTCGCCGTTGTAAGTCACCTTCTCCGGCACCAGCACCATGTATTCGCCGCTCGGCCCATAGATCGCCGAACCGCCTTGCGTTTCGGCCGTGCTGGTGGCGGAGGTGAACTTGATCGGTCCCTCGAAGGCGCTGCGGCGCACGAAAGCCTGGTTGCCGCCGGCGGCATAGAGCGTGTCGCCCTTGGTCTCGTCGGTGAAGAAGACGCCGGTGGCGATGGAGAGATACGAGCTTTGCGCCTCGCCCTGGCCCTGGATGTTCAAGGTCGCCTGGAACCAAGTGGCGCGGTGCGAACTTTCGCTGGGGCCCAGCACGTCGGACCAGGCGATATGCGCCAGGCCGGGCGTGGCGTTGGCCACCACCGGCGTGCTCATGGCGAAAGTGTCGGGCATGAACGGCTTGGAGCCCTCCAGGGTGAGGAATTCGCGCGACGCGAAACCGGTCGTCGGCAGGCCGCTGACCGGCGTGCGATCGCCGCCGAAGAAGCCGATGCCGCGATCGCCGTTGGCCGTCTCCTTGAGGTTGTAGGCGTAGAAATCGCCGTTGGGCGACACGATGCCGGTGCCTGCGACGGGGCCAACGCTCGAAGTGCCACTGACCGCAAAAGGCTCGCCGGTCGGCTGCCACGGCACTTCGAATGTCACACCCATGGCGCTGGTGACGTTGAGCGTGCCAGGACTGGTGACCAGGGTTACGATCGGGCCGCCCGTGGTGGTGACGGCGGCGCTTTGCAGGAAGTGGTTGTTGGCAGGATCGCGCGGCGAGGTGATCGAAAAAGCGTCGATGGTCACAGCGCCATTGGGCTCCTCGCGCAGGAAGCGGCCTTCGGCGCTGATCGTCGTAACCGTCGGCGGCGGCGGCGTGTTATCGGGCGGCGGATTCTGCGGCGGCGCGTTGGGATCGGGCGTGCCGCCCACAGCGCCACCAGCGCCGGTCGTGTTGTTGGCCGCCTGCGCTGTCTGAGGCGCGCCGTTGGTGGGATCGGGCGGCGCGCCCGAATTGGCCGGCGGCAAGGCGGAGCTGGCCGTCTTCTGCTCGATCGGACCGCCAAGGCCGGATGGCCCGGTATTGCCCTGCCCCGACGGCGCCTCAAGCTGCGCGATGGGGCCGACCAGCGAATTGGGCGGCGCGATGACCGGCGGCAGCGGCGCTCCGTCCTTGCCGAAGGCGATCAGCGAGCCAGGCCGCGTCGCCGTTTGCGTGCCGTCCGGGTTGGTCACGGTGAGCTGCTGGCCGAACATGAAATACGCCTGCGCCTGGCAATCGGCCGCCGACACCGTCGGCGGGCATTCCGGCGCGTTGACGATGGTGATGCCGCCGCGAATGCCGATCGTGCTGGTGCCGACCTTGATCGTGGCCTCGTTGCTCTTGGTGATCTTGCCGCCGACCAGCCTAAAGATGCCCTTGGTCGCCGATACCGCCAGCTCGCCCTTGCCCGTATCTGGATCGAACACGAACTTGTCGATCAGCAGGTCCGAGTTCGGCCCCACCGTCAGCGACGAGCCGTCGAGGAACAGCAGATGGGCGCGATCATTGGCCGTGGTCTGGATGCGCTCGTTGGCGAACACGTCGATGCCAACCTTCAGCGTCCGCTGCTGCTGCGCAGGCGGCGTGCCCAGAGGATTGTTCGTTGTCTGGCTGGTCACCCCTACCCGCGCCTGCGCGGGAACCACGGCGACAAGCCCCGCAAGCGCGGCGCCGGCGAACAAGGCGGCCCGCAGGCCGCTATGGCTCATGGTCATGTCACGTCCTCCTATGCGCCAGCCTAGAAACGCCAGGCCAGCGCCGTCATGCCGAACCAGTTGTCGAACTCGTAGTTGGGCAAATTCGAATCGCGCCGCGTGTAGCCGCCCTGCACGATGAAGGAAATCGATTCGGTCAGCGGCAGGCTGCCGGTGGCCGAAAGGCGCCAATCGCGATCCTTGCGTTTGACATCAGGATCGATAATAGGGTTGGCCTTGTTGTAATCGGTGCGCAGATGCGCGCCGGAAATCACCAGCGCGCTCTTCTGCTCCTTCACGAAGGGCGAGAAATCGAAATATACGTTGAGCGACAGGCCAAGCTGGATCTCGCCGTAGCTCTCGTAATTGACGCGCGCGTTGTAGTCGGAATAGCCCGCCGTCGCCGACGCGGTCAGCCAGTTGGTCAGCACGAAATCCCAGGTGGCGCGGCCAGCCAGTTCCGTGCCGTCGCGCTCGGAATTGAAGGCATTGCGCCTGGTGTCGTTGTACTCGCGCTCGCGCCAGTCGAAGGTGAAGCCCAGCGTGCCCATGCCGAGCTTCTTGTCGAGCGACGCCGAGAGACCATGGGCCACATAGTCCGTGCGATCGTCCAGCGCCACATAGTCGAGGGCCACGTACGGCCGCAGGCTCCAGCCCTCCAGGTGCCGGGGCAACAGCACCAAGCGCGGGCCCGTCTGCAGCGACAGCAGCGAGACGTCGACTTCATGGCGCTTGAACTGGCGCGCGCCGTAGGCCGACACATTGGTCTGCCACACGTCGCCGTGCTGGGTGCCCATGTCGTAGAAATGCGTGGCATTCAACGCCGCGAAGGCGTTCCAGTCGGCGTCGGCCGTGGCGTTGTCGTCGAGGCTGGCGGGAATGCCGCCCACCCGCACGTTGCCCGTCGGCGCTGCGTTGGCGTTGGACTGATAGCGCAGCCCCATCATCAGCGTGCCGAACAGCTTCGACGGCGAGCGCTGCTTTTCGATCTCGGCCAGGAAAGTCTCGGCCCGGCCGCGCACGTCCTGCGGCAGATCCTTGGTGGCAAGGACAGCCAGCAGGTAGGTGCGGGCCGCTTCGAAGCTGCCCAGCCGGTAATAGAGCACGCCCAGTTCCAACCGCACCCGCGGCAGGTTGGCGTCGATCAGCAGCATGCGCTCCAGCGCCGAAACCGCGCCTTCGAGATCGCCCGTGGCGTTGGCCAGTTCGGCGAATTTGAAGATTTTGTCGAGATTGGCCGGATCGGCCAGCATGGCGGCGAAGGCGGCATCGTACTGGCGCTTCAGTTCGGGCGAAGGCGGCGCCTGGCCAGGCCCGATCGGCGTCGAGCCCGCTGGGCCCGACGCGGCAGGCTGCGCCAGGGCCGACATTTGGAAACCCGCAAGAGCCAACACCAGCGACCCGGCCAGAATGCCGGTCTGCAGGGCTTTCCCGGTGCCGTTACGACCCCCGCCCGTTCGCGCCAATGAAGTCCCCCTGCGCAGAAAGCAAAATCTGCGCTTAAGGAAGCATATTCC
The DNA here is from genome assembly GCA_964388115.1 of uncultured Hyphomicrobiales bacterium. Taxonomy (GTDB): domain Bacteria; phylum Pseudomonadota; class Alphaproteobacteria; order Reyranellales; family JAQSWP01; genus JAQSWP01. Next base: position 553,998 of record CAYLYK010000002.1, on the reverse strand, counting down.
TCCGGTGGCGCTGTGCAACCTGCCTGATCAACCAATCCGCGCGCGGCGACCGAATACCGTGCGCTGTGGCCGATCTGCCGTCTCAGTCGGTTTTCGGAAGGAAAGCGGCATCGACAGGCACCTGGAAACCGATCGCCAGCCGATTGGTGGTGCTGGCCATGGCGACGATGGCCATCAGTTCCGCCAGCTGGGCGTCGGTCAGGCCCTTGTTGCGCGCGGCCGCAGTATGGGAGCGGATGCAGTATTCGCAATTATTGGCGACGGAGACGGCCACGTAGATCATCTCCTTGACCAGCGGATCAATGGTGCCCGGCCCCATCACCTGCTTGATGTCTTCCCAGGTGCGCTTCAGCAGCGCCGGATCATGCGCCAGCACGCGCCAGAAATTGTTCACGAAGTCGGTCTTGCGAGTTGAGCGGATGTCGTCGATCACCGCGCGCGAGGCGGCCGGCATTTGCTCGTCGGCGAGGATTGGAAGCAGGGACATGGTCTCCTCCTGTGGCATCTGCCGACAGGCTAGAGACTCGGGCGCCGCAGCGCGAGGCGTGGTTTACGGCTGCAGCCGGTAGCCGCCCTTGTCGGTCACCAGCAGCGCGGCCTGCGAGGGGTCGCGTTCGATCTTCTGGCGCAGCCGGTAGATATGCGTTTCCAGCGTGTGGGTGGTGACGCCGGCGTTGTAGCCCCAGACCTCGTTGAGCAGGGTCTCGCGCGCCACCGGCTTCTCGCCGGCGCGATAGAGATATTTCAGGATCGCCGCTTCCTTCTCGGTCAGCCGCACCTTCTTCTTGCCGCCCTTCTCCAGCAGCATCTTGGCGGCGGGCTGGAATTCGTAGGGGCCGATATTGAGGACGGCATCCTCGCTGCGCTCGTGCTGTCGCAGATGCGCGCGCAGGCGGGCCAGCAGCACGGTGATGCGGAAGGGCTTGGTGATGTAGTCGTTGGCGCCGGAATCCAGACCGAGCACGGCATCCGAATCGGTATCGGCCGCGGTCAGCATGATGATCGGCGCGCGCACGCCCTGGCGGCGCAACAGCTTGCACAGCTCGCGCCCGTCCATGTCGGGCAGGCCGACATCGAGGATCAGCGCCTCGAAGTGATCGCCTTTGGCCAGCTCCAGCCCCTGCGCCGCCGTGCCCGCCTGCAAACAGACGAATTCCTCGTGCAGGCCCAGCTGTTCGGCCAGAGCGCCGCGCAGGGCCTCGTCGTCGTCGACCAACAGAATCTTGCGACCCTTGCTCATGCGTATCCCTTCATGGCGGCGATTTATAGCACGGCGCCGGTATCGATCATCCGTTGCAGCGGGGGAAAAAGCGCCGATTGCCGGTTCTGCAAGGCTTCCAACACGGAGAAGTGATTGTGCCCCGGCAGTTCGATCTCGGCCACGCGCAGCCCGTGCCGCCGGCATTCGGCGGCGAAATCGCGCTGCTGGCGCACGAACTCGGGCAGCTCCGCCGCCCCCACCGCCAGCAGCAGCGGCGGCACGGATTTGCCGTTGCGCGGCAAATGATGGACCGGCGACAACGCCCGTGCCGACGACGGATCGAGCTTCAGCGCCTCGTTGACATAGGCCAGCCGCACCGGCTCCAGCTCGTACAGGCCTGAGATGCTCAAGCCGCCTTTGACGATGTCGGCCGGCACGCCGTAGCGCGCCCAGTCGGTCAGCAGCAGCATCGCCGTCAGATGCCCGCCGGCGGAATGCCCGCCGACGAAAATCCGCTGCGCATCGAAGCCCAGCTCGCCGGCATGGCGATAGAGCCAGACCATGCCTTCGCGCACCTGCTCGACCAGTCGCGTCATGCTGATCGTGGGACACAGATCGTAGGTCATGGCGGCGAAGGCGATGCCAGCCTCGACCAAAGGCGTCGCCATGAAGGAGAACGGCTTGTTGTCCAGCGACTGCCAGTAGCCGCCATGGATGAAGACGAAAAGCGGCGCGCCCTTGCCGGCGGCTGGAAAGAAATCGAGCTTTTGCCGCGCATCCCGGCCATAGGCGAGATCGAGCTTTGGTTTCAAGGTGGCGCGCGCCCGCTCGCTGTCGGCCATGAAGCGGTCGACGATCTGCATGAAGTGCGGCACGTGGGCGCGATTGTTGTAGGCCGCATCGAGCGCGGCCTGGTCGAAATGGCGATAAACCAGCGTCATTGTGTTTGCGATCCAAACGATGCGATTTCCAAGAGGCGGGCCTGTCGTTGCCGCCATTGACCTTTATACGCCTCGCGCTCATCTTCGGCTTGCATTGTCGTACTGTGGTAAACGCCGCGCGACAAAATTATTCAAAAGTTTCAAAGACATGCCGTCCGAATCCGCAACGCCCGCACCCAGCCCGACCCTCGCTGCAGCCCCCCTGGGCATGGTGGAGCGGGCGATGGCGGAATTGCGCCGCGGCGGTATCGTGGCATTGCGCGATCCCTCGGGCCATGCCGCCCTGATCGCCGCCGCCGAAGGCCTGACCGGCGAGGTGCAGCGACGCCTGACCGGCCTGTGCGCCTCCACGCCCTATCTGCTGCTGACCGAGCCGCGCGCGCGCGCCCTGGCGATCGACGTGCCGCCGCATCTGGTGGCGCAGATGCACGAGACCAACACCGTGGCGCTGGCGATTCCGACCGGCGTTGCCGCCGAGATCGTGGCCGACGTCGCCGACCCGCGCGCCGATCCCAAAAAAGTCGGCCGCCATTTCTCGCGTCCGGTATCGCCACCCTCCAGCGCCGTCGCCAAGGCAGCCATCGAATTGTCGAAGCTGTCGCGGCTGCTGCCTGCCGTGCTGATGGGCCCGCTGGCCATCGACCGGCGTAACCAGCTGCGCGCCTGGGCGCGCGAGCAGGATCTGATCTATGTCGACACCGCGTCGATCGCGCTCTACGAGGAGCTGGCGGCGCAGACGCTCAATCCGGTGGCCGATGCTCGCGTGCCGCTGGATGGGGCTGAGAATGCGCGCATCGTCGCCTGGCGACCGCGCGATGGGGGCAAGGAGCATATCGCCATCGTCATCGGCGAGATCGACCCCACCGCCCCGGTGCTGGTGCGCCTGCATTCGGAATGCTTCACCGGCGACTTGCTGGGCAGCCTGCGCTGCGATTGCGGCGAGCAGCTGCGCGGCGCCATCGCCGAGCTCGCCCGCGTCGGCTCGGGCGTGCTGCTCTATCTGGCGCAGGAAGGCCGCGGCATCGGGCTCGTCAACAAGCTGCGCGCCTATCAATTGCAGGACAGCGGCTTCGACACGATCGACGCCAACGAGCAGCTGGGCTACGACGCCGACGAGCGGCTCTATCGTCCCGCCGCCATCATCCTCTCCAGCATGGGCATCCGCCAGGTACGGCTGATGACCAACAACCCGGAGAAGATGGGGCAGCTCGGCCAGTTCGGCATCGACGTGGTGGAGCGCGTGCGCCACGCCTTTCCCGCCAACGGGCACAACGAGAACTACCTGCGCACCAAGGCCACCCGCGCCGGCCACATGCTTTGAGCGTGAAAGGTCGGCCATGACCATCCGCATCGAAGCCTTCGCGCCGCATCACCGCAATTCGCTGATCGAGATGATCCTGGCGATCCAGCAGGACGAATTCGACCTGCCCATCACCTATGGCCAGCAAACCGACCTGCACGACATCCAGGCCGCCTATCGCGTCGGCGTCGGCCAGTTCTGGGTGGCGCAGGCGCCCAACACCAAGCCCGACCATGTCGTGGGCTCGCTGGGCCTGCACGACATGGGCACCGACCGGCGCGGCAAGCGCATCGCGGCCCTGCGCAAGATGTTCGTGCGCCAGGGACATCGCGGCGGCGGCGAGCAGGGCGTGGCGACGCAACTGCTGCGCACCCTGGAGGATCACGCGCGCCGGCACGGCATCAACGAGCTGTTCCTCGGCACCACCGACGCCTTCAAGGCCGCGCACCGCTTCTACGAGAAGAACGGCTACACGCGGATCGACCCGGAACAGCTGCCGCTGGTCTTCGTGCGGCTGGCGGTCGACACGCGCTTCTACTGGAAGGAGCTTTAGCCGTCGATTTGGCCATAGCCGAGGGCGGATTCCTCGCCGCGCGCCTGCCACGCGTTGAAGTCGTCGTTGGCCGGCTCGCGCCCGATCGCGGCCGGCGCCGTGGCGCTGCCGTGGAACAGATGCCCCATCCAGCGCGGCGTGCCGGGCTCGTAACCGGTCTCGATGCGTTCGAAGGCGAAGCCGCCCTGGCGCAGGATGGCGCGCATGTCGCGGTTCAGATGGCAACCGCCGGCAAATTTGCCCCACGTCCCGTCCAGCCGATGCTGCCATTTGGCGACCTCGTCGTCCGGCGCCAGCCCATGTTCGCAGAACAGCAGCCGTCCGCCCGGCTTGAGCACGCGGCGCATCTCGCGCAGCGCCGCCACCGGGTCGGGAATGGTGCACAGCGTATAGGTGCTGAGCACCGTGTCGACCGACGCGTCCGGCAGCGGGATGCGCTCGCCGCCCAGCTCGACGAACTCGACCGGGAAGGCGACGGCTTGCGCGCGCCTGCGCGCGAGCTTCAGCATCGGCCCGGCGGGATCGAGGCCGATCACGCGTCTGACCTTCTTCTCGTCATAGAACCTGAAATTGAGACCCGAGCCGATGCCGATTTCGAGCACCACGCCCCGCGCGTGCGGCACCACCTTCGCCCGCATGTCGGCAATCGACTTCATGCCGCACACGCAGTCCAGCACATGCGGCAGCACATGACGTTCGTAGAAACTCATCGTCCTCACTCCTTCATCCTCTCGCGCCGGCATGGTGGCCAGCCGCGCTGGACGAGAGATTTAAGGCGCACAGCCGGCCGGGTCTGTGAGAGCGATCACACCGCTCGACGCGGCTGCCCGACGCGCAGCAGGTTGCCGCTGGGGTCGAAGACGTAGAATTCGCGCATGCCCCAATCCTTGTCTTCCGGTGTGGTGATGCGCGCGCCGGGTGAGCAGGCGCGCCAGCGGGCGCAGAGCGCGTCGACGTCGGCGCAGCGCACGTAAGCGCCGGTGGCCTCGGCGATCGAGCGATCCTCGGTCAGCCAGAAATGCAGCTCCGGCCCGCTCTCGCCATGGCGCATCAGCAGATAATCGTCGTGGCGCGAGATCAGGGTGAAATCGAGGCGCTGGTAGAAGTCGATGGTCTTGTCGAAATCCAGTGAGGCCAGGAGCGCGACGATGCTGTCGGGCGCGGGAAGCGAAACTTGCGTATCCATGCGAGTAATTCTCCATTGCGGTAATTCTCGCCGCAAGACGGCACTTTTCGTCGCGGCGGAGATTTGTCGCTTCCCTGTGTATCTGCACCGCGCTATATCCCGCCCATCCATCGGGGAGTAGCCGCCCGCGCCTTTCGGCGGGGCCTGCGTCAACACACTTGAGGGACCGGCAACGGGATCTCATGGCGCAGGCAGAAGCGAAATGCTTCTGGCGAGACCGCTGGCATCGTCTTTCCGAAGACCGGGCGCAGGCCAGGGTCGGGCGGGGAAGGCGACGCCGCGGTTATCGGTCGCCCGACCCCCTGGAGATTTCCTTTGGAAGCTTTTTTTGCCTCGACGGTGGCCGTGGCCCTGGCCGAGATCGGCGACAAGACGCAGCTTCTGGCCCTGCTCCTGGCCAGCCGCTATCGCAAGCCGGTGCCGATCGCCGGCGGCATTCTGCTCGCCACCCTGCTCAACCACGCGCTGGCCGCGTGGGGCGGCACGCTGATCGCCGAGTTGCTGCACGGGCCGTGGCTGCGCTGGATCGTCGGCGCCTCGTTTATCGCCATGGCGGCCTGGACGCTGATCCCCGACAAGCTGGACGGCAACGACGAAGGCCGCTTCGACCGCTTCGGGCCATTCCTCGCCACCACCATCTGTTTCTTCCTGGTCGAGATCGGCGACAAGACGCAGATCGCCACCGTGGCGCTGGCGGCCAAATATCACTCGATCGTCTGGGTCACCGCGGGCACGACGACGGGCATGATGCTGGCCAATCTGCCGGTGCTGTGGCTGGGAAATGTCGCGGCCGGCAAGCTGCCGTTGAAATGGATTCGCCTGGCCGCCGCGGCTCTGTTCCTGATCCTTGGCGTGCTGGCGTTGCTTTACAACGGCATCAGTTGATCGGCTCCTCGATCAGCACGATTTCCGACGGCACGATGCCGCGCTGGATGTCGAAGCGATCGCCGATCACCGGCAGCAGAATATTGTGGTCGCCCACCAGGATGCGCAGCGAGGCGCCGGCTACCGCCGACGGCTCCTTGTTGGCGGTGGCCTGCCACAGCATCAGGCGATTGCCCTGGATGGCGTTGGGCTTGTCCGTCTCCCAGCTCATCTTGACTTCGCGATACTTGTCGTCGATGCGCCCGCCCTGGCGCTGCAGGATCTTGATGCGCTGCATCGGCACGGCGGGCGAGGCATAGGTGATCAGGCCCAGCGCGTTCTGGCTCTTCAACACGACGTCGTCGGTGGCCGAGTAGACGCCATGCACGGCAACGAAGCGAAGGCCCAGCGGCCCGGTGTTGGGAATTTCCATGGTCACGACCTGCGCGCCCGGGCTGGGACCGGAGGCCGTATAGAGCACCTTGCCAGTTGCGGCCGAGACGGCGGTGTAGGAATTGCCGGCGCCGCAGCAGCCATAGACCGGCATCATCAACCGCTCGCCGGAAATCCAGGCCTCGTTGCCGATGTAAGTGCCGCTCCAGGCATCTTCCTGCTTGCCGTCGGGCTTCACGCGCCAGGCGCGGGCGATGATCCTGCCGTCAGCGCCTTCCCTGGCGCTGGAGCGGGTGACTTCGGATTCGAATTGCACGATCAGGCCGCGCTCGGTGGGGGCCACCGGGTTATGCGGCACATAGGCGAACTCGGTATTGCGCGTGACCCAGGTCGTCGTGTCGCCGTCGACCTTCACTTCGATGCGCGAGTTGCCCTCGCGCGGTTGGGCCTGGGCGGCAACGGGCAGCAGCAGGGCGACGACAGACAGAACGGCCAAACGGAACGAAGCGGGCATTCGGAACTCCGATGGAAACCGCAGCTTGCGGCCCGCCCAGTATAAGCCAGCCGCGCTCCTGCCGCCCGATCAGATTGCCGTCATCGAACGTAAAGATTAGAGCAAATTCACACGGCTTGACGGGATCGCAAGCGATTCCGTCAAGCCGTGATTTGCTCTAACGGAGGCTACCGAAACCGGCTGTCGTCCCAGCGATTGTAGCGCGGATCGCGCCAGCGCCAGTCATTGTCCCAGCGCCGATCCTCGCGCATCGCCTGGCGCGTCTCGTAGATCGCCAGGTTGACGTGGCGCAGCGCCTGCAGACGGCTGGGCTCGCGGCCGCCTTCCATCAGCTCGTCGCGCGCCCGCACCAGCAGATCGAGCGCGTCGCCGTATTCGGTGCCGCGCGCGGCCTGCGCGGGGCTGGCACCGACGGCGGCGAGGCCGACGGTAGCGGCCCCAACGGCAGCAACGCCAAGCATCTTGCGGCGCGAAAGTGAAGTGGATTGGCTCATCGCTTCCTCCTCGAAAGAAAACGGCCGCGTCGACACTGCGGCTCGGCCGACGAACCTAGTTCGGGTTCGTACCCTTATTTACGATTGAGACTTTTCTCCATCCCCGCGCAATTTTAGGAATTGCGCGGGAACGGCCACAATCACGCCATCTTTCGGATCGCCTTACTGAGGCTTGTTCATCGGCCGGTTCTCAGTCCAGTCGAACGTGCCGTTGTCGCGCTCCTTGACCGCTTCCTTCCAGCCGCGCTCCTCGGCCCTCTTCTTGAAGTTCAGCCCTTCCTTGGAGTGGCGCGTGATGCCGTCGAACAAGGTGGCGATCATCTGCGTGTTCTGCAGGCCCATGTTGTCGTAGGCCTGGTTTATCATCAGCTTCTGCATCATCAGCTGGTTCTGCGGCACGCCCGCCATGCGTTCGGCCAGCGCCTCGACTTCTTCATCGAGCTTTGCCGGTGTCACCGACTTGTAGATCAACCCCATGGCGGCAGCCTCGACGCCGGTGATCTTGTCGCCGGTGAACAGCATGCGCTTGGCCTTCTCCGCGCCAAGCCTGTAGACCCACATCGCGGTGGTCGGGCAGCCCCAGACACGGGTCGGCATGTAGCCGATGCGCGCATCGTCGGCCATGAAGATGATGTCCGAACACAGCGCGATGTCGGAGCCGCCGGCCACGGCATAGCCGTGCACCTTGGTGATGACCGGCTTGTAGGAGCGCCACAGGCTCATGAAGAGCTCGGTATTGCGCATCATGAACTTGTAATCCTGCATCGGATCCCACGGCATCTTCTGCGTGATGTCGTTGGTGCCGGTGGCCTGCGCGTAATAGGTCAGATCGTAACCGGCGCAGAAGGCCGGGCCCTTGCCTGAGAGAACGATGACGTGGACCTTGGGGTCGTCGTTGGCGCGGCGCACGCAAGCGGCCAGATCGTGCGGCAGATCGTCGTTGATGGCGTTCATGACGTTGGGCCGGTTGAGCGTGATGCGCCCGATCCGTCCGTCGCTTTCGTACAGCACCGTATCGCCCATGGCTTTCCTCCTGCTATTTTCTGAACACTGTTCACTATTGTGCCCGAGCGGCGGCAAAAGGCAAGGTGGCGGAACAGCCGCCAGCCGGAAGACGAAAAGGCCTAGTCGGCCAATGCTTTGAGCGTCAGATCGATATGCCGGTCGAGCAGCTTGCGAGGGTCGGTCTTCAGCCGGCTCAGCCGGCCGGTGCGCTCCAGCAGCAGCACGCCCATCAGGCCGCTGAGCAGGGTCTGCTGGTGCGTCTGGCAGGTTCGCACGTTCATGCCGGGGCGCACGCGCAACAAGGCCTCGCCCAGCACTTTCAGCGCCACGCCCAGCCGCTCGTTGAGCTCGGCGTCCAGTTCCGGCGTCAGGCCGCGCGGCCCCAGCCCGTGCGAAATGTAGAGGCTGAGATCGAGATCGTGCGGGTTGTCGCGATAGAAGCCGTAGAAGGCGCGCACCGCCCCGCGCAGCGCTTTCCTGGCATCGCTTCCCTTCGCGCCGCGCTCGGTCGCGGCCTTCAGCCGCTCCAGCGAATCGCGCAGGATGTCGGCGTAGATTTCTTCCTTGGAATCGTAATAGGCGTAGAGCGCGCCCGGCGCATAGCCGCAGGCGCGCGCGATGGCGCGCAGCGAGGCGCCTTCCAGCCCTTCTTCGAGGAACACCCGCTTGGCGATGGCGAAGATCGCCGCCCGCTTGATGTCGTGCCGCGCCCGTTTGCGCTTTGCGCGCTCCTTGCTCACGACCCCTCCCCAACTCACTGCGCCCAGCAGACGCCCGACCGCTCCTGCGAGGCAAGGAGAAACTTGCCCCCGCCTCGTCCTGCGAGCCATAACACCGATATGCGAGCGAAAATTCCCGCGCTGCTGGTGACGCCGGACAAAGATGATGCACGGCGTGGCGTTGCAATCATCGGCGATTGCACGCGGAAATATCGATGCGCTTTGGGCAGAGGCGGCGTTGCACGCGAGAAGCGCGAAGGCGATGGCGCTACGCCATTGGGGAAATTTCCGCTGCGCGAGGTTCTCTATCGCCCCGATCGCGAAGCGCCGCCGCCGACCAAACTACTGCTGCGCGCGCTGACACCGCAGGATGGCTGGTGCGACGAGCCGGGTGCGGAGACCTACAATCGTATGGTGCCGCTACCCCATGAGCATCGCCACGAGAAGCTGTGGCGGGACGATCACGTCTACGATCTGATCGTCGTCGTCGGCTACAATGACGCCCCCGTCATTTCGGGACGTGGCAGCGCCATCTTCATCCACCTGATGCGCGAGGATTACGCGCCGACCGAAGGCTGCATCGCGTTTGCGCGCGAGGATCTGCTTGCGATCGTTGCGGCGCTCGCGCCCGGGTCGACGATAGAGGTTGTTATCTAACCTGCCGCGATCAGCCGGCCGCCACCGGGCAGATCGATCACCCGCGCCTCGACATCATAGGCCCGCCGCACGATGCCGGACGTCAGCACCTCGTTGGGCGGGCCGAGCGCGATCAGCCTGCCGGCCGACAGCATCGCCACTCTATCGGCCAGCAGGGCGTGGTTGAGATCGTGCAGGATCGCCAGCACGCCGACGCCTTGGTTTACCTGCACGCGCAGCAATTTCAGCAGCGCCAGCTGATGCTTGAGATCGAGCGCGGCGGTGGGCTCGTCGAGCAGCAGATAGCGCGGCTCTTTCGCTTCATGAGCGATGTCCAGCTGCGCCAGCACGCGCGCCAGGTTGACGCGCTGGCGCTCGCCGCCCGACAAGGTCGGCCAGGCGCGGCTGGCGAAGCCCGCCATGTCGACCGCTTGCAGCGCGCGATTGGTGGCGATGCGATCGGCCATGCGATCGGCGCGGCCACGATGCGGCAGGCGGCCCAGCGACACGACCTGTTCGACCGTCAGCGAGAAGGCCAGCCGCGTTTCCTGCGGCAGCACGGCGCGCCGCAATGCCAGTTGCTGGTGCCCGATCTGCTGCAGCGTCCTGCCATCGAGCGTCACCGCGCCTGCCGCCAAACGCGCTTCGCCCGACAATGCGCGCAGCAAGGTCGACTTGCCCGCGCCATTGGGGCCGACCACGGCCAGCATCTCGCCCGGCTGCAAGGCGAGGCAAACGCCGTCGATCAGGCGCTTGCTGCCGATGGCGACGGAAACTCTGTCGGCCTGCAGCATGGTCAGCTCATGCTCAGCGCGCGGCGCTGGCGCAGCATCCACAGGAAGAACGGCCCGCCCAGCGCGCTCATCACCACGCCGATCGGCAGTTCGGCTGGCGCCACGACGACGCGCGCCACCAGATCGCAGATCAGCAGCAGCGACGCACCCAGCAGGGCCGAGCCCGGCAGCACGTAGCGATGATCCGCCCCCAGTATCAGGCGCACCAGATGCGGCACGACGAGACCGACGAATCCGATGATGCCCGCCGCCGCCACCGATGCGCCGACGGCCAGCGCCGAGACGGCGATGATCATCTTCTTGTGGCGCTCGACATCGATGCCCAGATGCCCCGCCTCGCGCTCGCCCAGGATCAGCGCATTGAGCGTGTTGGCCAGAAGTGGTGACGCGATCACCGCGGGCACGATGAACACCGACATCGCCATCACCGAGCGCCACGACGAGCCGCCCAGGCTGCCCAGGGTCCAGAAGGTGAGATCGCGCAATTGCCGGTCGTCGCTGAGGAAGGAGAGATAGCCGATCGCCGCGCCGCCGATCGCGGCCACCGCGATGCCGGCCAGCAGCATGGTGGCGATTTCGGTTTCGCCGTCGCGCCGCGCCAATTGATGGATCAGCACCGTGGCCGCCATGCCGCCGATGAAGGCGGCGACCGGCAGCACGAAGGGCAGCACCGCCTTGGGCAGCGCCAGCCACGCCATGACCGGCCCGCCAACGACGATGGTGGCGGCTGCCATCAAGGCGGCGCCGCTGGAAACGCCGATCAGGCCGGGATCGGCCAGCGGATTGCGGAACAGCCCCTGCATCAACGTGCCCGCCAGCGCCAGCCCGCCGCCCACCATGATGCCCAGCATCACGCGCGGCAGGCGAATGCCCAGCACCACCGCCTGATCGCGCAATTCGACCGGCGCAATGTTCAAGCCGATGGCGTCGAGCAATACGGCAATGACTTTGAACGGCGACAGCCAGGACGCGCCCGAGCCGATGGCGAGAATGATGGACACGACCAGCAGCGCGGCCAGCACCGTCAGCATGAGAGGTCCGCGCTCACGCGACGCGGCGGGCGCGACCGGCGTCGAGGCCACGGCGCTCATGCTTTAGCCCTTCACCGCCCAGGCGCGATCAGGCAAAGCGGAAAGCGTGGCCTGCGGATGCAGGGCGACGGCGAGGTCGCGTCCGGCATGCGCCGTACGCGGTCCCAGGCCCAGCAGATACGTGCCTTCCATGCCGACGACCCTGCGATTCCTGGCAGCCGGCGAACTTGCCAGGGCCGGCAGGGCCAACACCGCATCGATGCCGCCCGCCGCTTCCAGCGTCTGGCTCATCATCAAGATGACATCGGGCGCCACGTCGAGCGCGCTTTCGGCCGAGATCGGCTTCCAGCCGCTGACAGTGGCGGCGTTGATGCCGCCGGCCAACTTGATCATGGCATCGGCTGAGGTATCGGCGCCGCCCGCCATCGGTTGCGCGCGCGCCACCGACAGCAGGAAGAGAACGCGCGGCTTGCTCTTGATCGCCGCCACTTGCGCTTGCAGCGCGGCGATATCGTGGTCAACCGCCTTGGCCAGGGCAGCAGCCTGCGTCTGCAAACCCAGCGCCTCGCCCACCGCCACGATCTTGGGCGCGATGGCGCTGATATGGGGATCGTCGGGAATGAGGCGGATATCGACGCCGGCATCCTTGATTTGGCGCAGCACCGGTTCGGGACCGGAACGATCCGACGCCAGCACCAGCGACGGGTTCAGCGCCACGATGCCTTCGGACGCCAGCGCGCGCATATAGCCCACGCGCGGCAGATCGAACACCGCGCGCGGATAGAGGCTGGTCGTGTCGGTGGCGATGACCCGGCACATCGCATCGAGCGCGGCCACGATCTCGGTCACCGCCCCGCCGATCGACACCACGCGCTGGCCGTTGGCGGCGCAGATAGCGGCCGTGGCGGGACGCAGCGTCATTGCCCCCAATCCCGCTGCCGCCGCGCCCGCCAGGCCGCGCAACAAAGCGCGGCGCCGGAGTATTGACGTCGTCATGTCAGTTCCAGCCGGACGGCAGGCTCTCGACCAGACCATGCGCCAGCGCGCGCCAGTGGCGGTTTTCCGGCTGGCCGGGCTTGCGTGTGCCGAAGAACTGCGCCACCTGATCGCCCCTGGCGTCGAACAGCTCGACCGCGGTGACGTCGCCATCGCTGGTGGGCTTGCGCACCAGCCACGCCTCGGCGACGCCGCTTTCGCGCAGATGCAGGTTGAAGTCGGGATCGAGCACGTTGATCCATGGACCCATGGCCACGATCTTGCGCACGCGCCCGCAATGGATCTGGATGCAGCCCGCGCTGCCGACGAACACCATGATCGGCGTTTCGCTGGCCGCCGCGCGGTTCAGCACGTCGCGCGCCACGCCTGCGTTCAGCCTGACGGCGAAGCTTTCGCCGCCCAGCCGCAGCGCCTGCTGGCGGCCGACCTTGAACTTGCGCAGCAAGCCGAAGAAGTCGTGCGTGTCCTTCAGCGTCGCCCAGCCCTGGCGCAGGCCGGCGACGTCGATCTCGCGGTCCGGGCGATCCGCCGCCTTGGCCGGCTTTTCGCTGACGCTCTGCACCGGGCTCTGATCCGCCGACGTGAAATCGGCCGCCAGCTTATGGTAGGCCGCAACGTCGCTGTCGTTCTGCAGATAGATCTTGTGCACGGCCTCGCCGGAAGCATCGAAGAAATGCAGCGAGCGGCGGATGCCTTCGGCGATCGGCTCCTGCACGGCGAAGCCCGACCGCCACTGGCCCATGAACAGGCGCAGGTCGATGTCGTCGCCCAGCACCAGTCCCATATGGCCCTGGAAGGATGGATCGTTGTAGATGCCCTTGCGCTCGTGCACGCAGTGCTCGTTGCGGGTCAGCGCCATGACGCGGCCCAGCGCCGGCACGCGCTTGAGCACGTCCGTCCAGTCGCCGTGCAGGCGCGTGACGGTCGCGCCGCAACTGGTGGCCAGCAACTCGGCCTCGCTGACGCCCAGCCTCTGCGCCGCATCGCGGATGCGCAGATTGGACTCACTCTCTTTCAGCGCCTGCCAGCTTGCGGCCAGCGGCAAGCCGGTCTCCGCGCGTTGGGTTTGACTTTGCATCGACATTTTCTCTCTCCCTCTGTCTCTGCGACGGTTCCCGAAAACCGTCCTCGAAAAAATTCAGTTGATCTTGAAACGCACCGGCACCTCGACCCAGACGGCGACGGCGCGGCCATTCACCGTTTCGGGCATGAACTGCCATTCCTCGACGGCCTGCAGCGCTGCCTTGTCGAGCAGCGGATAGCCGGAACTGGCCTGCAGCCGGATCTGGCGCGCCGCGCCCTGCTCGTCGATCAGCGCGCGCAGCAGCACCACGCCCTCCTGATGCATGGACAACGCACGACGCGGGTAAGGTGGCGGCCGCGGCGTGACGCGAAAGCGCGCCTGCAACACGCGCAAGCCCGTGCCGCCGAGTGCGGCGACCTGGTCGCCACCCGAGCCGCCCATGGCGGCGACGCCCGGCGAGCCGGCATTGCCCGATTGTCCGCGCTGCGCCGCCGAGGTATCGGCCATCGCCGACTGCGCCGGCGCGCTGGCGGCGTCCTTGGGTTTGGCCTGTTGCGTGGTCGAAGGCTCCTTGGCTTTTGCCGGCGCAGGCCTGGACGCTTCGCGCTTGGCCGTCTTCACCGCTTCGGGCGGCGGCACGTGAAGCGGGATGGCTTCGGCATCGTTTGGCGGCGGCAGAACGATTTCGCGCGAAGCGGCATCGATCCGGGGCGCTTCGGCTTCCCTGTTCTCGTCGGCCTGCACGGCATCTTTGGGCGCACTGGCTTGGGCAACGCTGGCATTGGCCGGCGCCAGCGCCACCAGCTCGACCAGAATGCCGCTGCCCTCGCCGTCACCCGCGCTGCCGCCGCTGCCGCCCATGGTCTCGCCGCCAAATGCCGCCAGCGCCGCACCGGCCACGATCAGATGCAGCACCAGCGAGGCCGTCAGAGCGAAGCCGGCGTTTTGATCGCGACGGGCCGGCAAAATTTCCCGCGCCCGTTCGGGGGCGAGCGCGGGCGGCGCGGCATGACGGCCTGAGATCCCGCTCGGCTGCCGTCCGGCGGGATCGAGGGAGAGGGCCATGGCCGTCATAGCTATGCCGATTCCACTGCCGCTAGAGCTTCAGCGTGTAGGACACCGAGACGCCGGCATCGATACCGGGCTCGGGGATCGCCTGAAGATGGCGGCGGTAACGCTTGTCGAAAATGTTGTCGACGCCGGCATCGATGCGCAGGCCCTCGAGCGGACCCGTGCTGGGTGCCCAGGAGGCGAAGATGCCGGTGAGGAAATAGCCGTCGGTCTTGGGCTGGGCCGAGCCGCGGGCGATGCGATGCTGATCGAACACATATTCGTGGCGAATGCCGCCGACGATGTCCCATTCCGGCATCTTGAACCCGTAGGAGCCGACGATCTTGTCGGCCGGGATGGTGTCGATCCAGGTATCGGCCGTGGTGTCGCGACCGCGAATCAGCGAGCCGCCCAGAGAAGCGAAGGCGTAGCGCATATCGTAGCGCGCCTCGGCCTCGATGCCCCACACCCGCGCCCGGTCGAGATTGACCGGCGTGGTGGTGCCGCAGATCAGGTCGATCAGCGGCGGGCCGGGGAACGGGCACAGGCCGGGCTGGATGTCGAGCGTGATGAAGTTCTTGTAGTAGGTGTCGTGGAAGGCCGCACTCATGGTAAGACGGTCGCCCTTGCTCGCCACGTCGTCGAACTTCAGGCGGATGCCCGCCTCATAGCCGGTGCTCTTCTCCGCTTTCAGCTCGGGGTTGGGAATGAAGGTGTTGAAGGCGAAATGCGTGCCGGTGACGAACAACTCCGTCATCGACGGCGCGCGGAAGCCCAGCCCGGCATTGGCGTAGACCGCCAGAAACGGCAGCGCCTGCCAGATGGCGCCGACGCGCGGCGAGATCGCATCGTCATGCACCTTGTCCTGCGCCCCGTCGGGATCGCGCCAGAACCCGTCGTAGCGGATGCCACCGACCAGGGTAACGGTCTCGCTGATCGCTACCGCATCCTGCACATAAAGGCCCAGCACATCGCCTTTCGAGGCGGGGAATTGCGGCCGGTTGACGCCGTTGCGCGTGCCTTCCTGCTTCTCGCGATAGAACTCCACGCCATAGGTCAGCGTGTGGCCCATGCCGCCCAGCATGAGGCGCGAGGTGTTGTAGATATCGAGGCCCTTGGTGTTCTGGTCGGACACGTCCTTGCGCGCCGCCCCGCCATCGATGCGATCTTCGGTGATCTTCAGATTGGTGTTGTAGAGCGTCACCGAGGGCGCCAGGAGCGGCGTGGTGGGATCGCTGCCCTTGTAGGAGAAGACCAGCTGGCGGTGGCGGTTGTCGCGGCGCACCAGCGGGTTGTCCACGGTATTGGGCAGTTGCACGCCGGGATTGGCCGGAATGTCGCCGTCCTGGTTGAAGAAACTGTAGCTCAGCGTGAACTTGTGATGCTTGAACGGCTCGACGCCGATCTTGAACAGACCCGACAGCAGATCCTCTTCCGAGAACACCAGCTTCTCGCCGCCGCCCAGGCGGATGTCCTTGGCGTCGCGGCTGGTGATGTTGGCCAGCATGTCGATGCGCTCATGCGGCTTGGCGAAGGCGGTGCCGCTGTAGAGGAACTCGTCGGCCGCCGAACGCCAGCCCGCTTTCAGGCGAATGCCGGCAGTCTCGCCGGGCTCGAGGAAATCGGCGGCATCGCGGGTGGTGGCGGAGATGACGCCGCCGATCGCGCCCGAGCCGTACAGCACCGAGGACGCGCCCTTCAGCACGTCGACCTGCTTCAAGATGTCGGGCTCGAAGAAGATGCGGCCCTTGTGCCCCGCGTCGAAGTTCTGGCGTGCGCCATCGACCGTGACCAGCACGCGGTTGCCATCGACGCCACGCACCGATGGCGTCTGCGACGAACGGCGCGGGCCTGCGACGCCATCGACGCCGGGAATGTCGCGCAACAGATCGTCGAGCTTGTAGGGACGACGCCGCTCGATCTCTTCCAGATCGATGACGTTGACGCTGAACGGCAGCTTGGCTGCGTCTTCCGGCGTCTTCGTGCCGGTCGAAGTGACGGCATTCAGCTTGCGTACGTCTTCAGCCGCAATGGGCGTCACCGGTACGGCCTGCGTCTGCACTTCCTGCGTCGGCTGTGCCGTTGCGTTGGCGGTAGGCGCGTTCTGGGCAACAGCTGCCGGCGAAACCAGCGCCAGCGCCGCAGTCCCCAGCAGCGCCCGCTTCAATGAATGAGATTTCAACATCCCCAATAGACTCCCCAGCTCATGTTCGATCGTTGTGCGGTCGACTGGCTGGCTACCGGGATCGCGGCCTGTGCCGCGAGGAGGTGGCTTGCTTGCTTTCCGTTGATGGACGCGTTCCGACAGACACCGGACGCGGGCATTTCATCGACGACGGATTGCCAGGTCCGCCGCGCGTCTTGCTATTTCGTCAGAATGAGTTTGCCGTTGCTGGTCAGGCGCAGCCGATACTGCTCCTGCCCGTGTTCGATGATCGCTTCGCGTGCGCCGCTCAGCAGATCGCTCGAGCGCAGCCTGGGCAGCGGCGCCTGACGAGACGCCTCATCGGCCGGATTTTCGTTGGCGGTCACCTTGTTCTCCTCCTTGGCCGCACCGGTCATTGGCCGAAGCCTCGTGAGCCCGGCCGCATCAGGCTGCGCAGGAAGTTTTGGCAGGCGCGCCACACACGCCCCATCGCATCGCCGCGGCTGCCGCCCCACGCATACATCCCCCACCCCTTCGCCCGCCAAAATCCCAATATTCCCGGGCATTCTGGAATAGATATGCGAATGACTCGCAATAGCGTTGTGGTAGCTCATCCACGGACGGGCTGCAAGTGCGAATTGGTAGCAACTTAAGCAGGCGGGCTTTCTGGAAAGGCCATTAACGGCAACCGAGGAAGCCTCTGCTTATCTGCGCGGTCTTCACCAGTCTCCGTATTTTGGCTCCTAACAGGAAATACCGTTTGCCAGTTTCCATCCGTAAATTCGCAGCGCATTCTAAATGTAGGACACCAAATTAAAGCAATCGATGGTTGTGGCAGAGGAGCATTCTCATGAGTGAGCAAATCTTTCTTCACAGGTTCAGATTTGAATTTTCCAACCAACAAGAATTGTTTTCTGAACGACGCCTTACTCCCGCTTCTTTATTAGAGGAATCAATCCGCACGTCTCCGGCAGCTGAAATTCGAAAGGGGTCAATTTGGCGTATCGGAGAAGTTGAAGATGTAGGTCATGCCGCTTTAAAGGCACAAATAGGTCGGCAAACCCGTCCTATTGTGGGGAAGTTTGACATCAAAATGAAAGCATTCGTCGAGACCTTCGAGGATCAGGCGCCATTTACAATTTTGTGGATCGATTTGAAGTACCAACTTATCGGAATTACACATAAACCTTCGCTGTCGCCAGACGTTAAGGGTATTGCTCGAAATTTTTCGAAGTTAATTAATCAGTCTCAACCTGTAGTACGAGAACGAGCCAAACTCATTATCGACCCTATAGTTGATCCACAAAATTTTATTCAGCTGATCTTAAAAGCAGCGCGCGTGTCGCGATTTTCTATGACATTCCGCCGACCCAATCCGTGGGATGTGGAGAAAGATTTTCAAAAGCCCATGGAAGATTTCGTGAAGAACTCAGAGGGCACTAAAGGAAAGGCTCAAGTGGAGGGGGAAAGCTTAAATAAGCCGACGTTGGTCAAACTTGCCGGAGCGGGCGCTGCGACTGGGGACGAGGTAAAGGCTAAAATTCACGAGACAAAAGAATCGCGTGGGGTAACTAAGACATTAACTGGATCAACGATAAGCATAGAAGTTGATCCCATCATCGCTGAAAAGGAACCTGCCTCAGTGATCAAGGAGCTTCAAAATAAATACGAAGCTGCAAAGGGCAGCGATGTTTAGAATAAAGGACGATAAAAGCGATCCACCAAATTTCTGGGATTGGCTTTTCACTGGATACAATGCTCGCGCGGGGATCCTAAAACTTTTCGATACATGGCTTATTTTGCATGTTGTCGTTGGGCTGGCTTGTGCGCTGCTCACGCAACAACGCCTAGAAGAATTCTCACATAAACTTTTACTCCCTCTAGCAGCCGTCTTGTTTGGTATCGCCTTCGCATGGATAGGAGTGGCCCAAGGCCTTTTGCAAACTGATGAGCTTAGGAAATTCACAAGGGGAAATCCGGATGGTCACCTTAACTACATATATGGGTTTCTTCTGTCCTGCCTAATTCTAGTGACGACTTTGGTTATTTGGGGCCTCGTTGGTCTTGGAATCGTTGATCAAATTATTCCGGAAAAAGAGTTTCCGTCCGCTTATATAGGAATTAAGTCTGTCGTATTTTTCGTTTTGAGTATGTCAATTCGCGAATGTTGGCAGGTTATGATTGGCGCAGCTTATCTATTGCGTGCGCGTCTTGCCGTCCAAGACCACGACGAGAAAAAGTAGGGGCGCTCGTCACTCCGAATTAGATACGACGCCGACCTCCGAGGCCGCCAAGTCGGCCTTGGCCTCGTCCAGAATCCACTCGCGAAAAGCCTTCAGCTTGGGCTGCTCGGCGGTCGATTCCGGGCCGACCAGCCAGAACCCCTTGCCGTTGGGCACCACCAGATCGAAGGGCTGGAACAGCCGGCCTGAAGCCAGCTCCGCCTTGAAGAGAAACGGCGCGCCGATCGCCACGCCCGCCCCTTCCATCGCCGCATCGACGGCGATCTTGGTGGAATCGAAAACCATCGGCGGGCTGCGCGGTGGCTGGCGCACGCCCGCTGCCGGCAGCCATACCAGCCAATCGGGATCGCCGGTGGTGTCGATCAGCGGCACACGCAGCAGATCGGCCGGCGCCTGCAGCCGCTCGCGATAGGCCGCGCCGCACAGGGGCGTCAGCAGATCGTTGAACAGCTTGTCGCCGCGCAGGCCCGGCTGGCGTGGATCCGCCGAATAGCGAATGGCGAGATCGACGTCCTCGCGGCCGAAATCGGCCATGCGGTTGGTGGTCAGCATGCGCACGTCGATCGTGGGATGGCGCGCCTGGAAGCGATGCAGGCGGGGCACCAGCCAGGTCAGTGCAAACGTCGTCATCAGGCTGACAGTGAGCGGCCCTTCGCTGCCCAGCGCGCCGGCTTTGGCCAGCGCCAGCTCGATGCGATCGAAGGCGCCGCGCAATTCGGGCAACAGCGCCTGACCCTGCTCGGTCAGCATCAGCCCGCGCGGCAGGCGGCGAAACAGCTTCAGCCCCATCCGGTCTTCCAGCGCCTTCACCTGATGGCTGACCGCCGCTTGCGTCACGTGCAGCTCCTCCGCCGCCAGGGTGAACGACAGATGGCGGGCGGCGGCTTCGAAGGCACGCAAGGCGTTGAGGGGCGGCAACGAACGCATGGCTGCCATCCTAGACTACTGGCCCTAGAAAATCTAATGCCAGTCCAGAGAAAAGATCGTTTGTCGAACGGGCACGAAAGGCGGAAATACGGGCCTGCGACGGACGTTATCGAGGATGAAAAGCCGTCTGTCGCAAAGTTGCCATAAAGGAGATTAGGCCATGTCCAGCACGATCATGCAGCCCACAATGAGCACCGCCAGCGCTGTCAACGCTCGCGTCGCGGGTAACGGCATCGTGGTCCGCCTGCTGGTGAGCTGGTTCAATATGCGCGCCAAGCAGCGCTCGCGCCGGCAATTGGGCGAGCTCGATACCCGCCTGCTGCGCGATATCGGCATCGACCGCATGGCCGCCAATGACGAGGCGCGGCGGAGCGCCTGGCAGTAAGGAGCGTTGCTACGCTCATGAGCCAGGACGACATTCTGGAAGGCGGCTGTCTGTGCGGCGCGATTAGATATTGCGTCGCCGGGCAGCCGTCGGCCGTCAATTACTGCCATTGCGGCCAGTGCCGGCGCCATTCCGGCGCGCCCGTGGCGGCGTTCGCCACGTTTCCCGTCGCGCAAGTGACGTGGACCAAGGGCAAGCCGCGCCTGTTCGAGTCGTCGAAGATCGGCCGCCGCGGCTTCTGTCCCGATTGCGGTACCTCGCTGACGTGGGTCGGTGTCTCGACACCGAATGAAGTCGATATCGGCGTCGGCACCTTCGACGACGCCTCGTCCTTCACGCCCAAGGATCACATCTGGACCGAGAGCGCCCTGCCCTGGTTCCATGTCGCCGACCAGCTGCCGCGCTATCGCCGTTCGCGCAAAGAAGGCTGAACGTCTGCCATCGCGGGACAAGCGCTGCGGCGCGTTAGGCGCTATCTTCCCTCATGTCGCTTTCCCTTCCCTTGCCCTGCGCCCTGCTGCTGATCGATCTGCAACTGGCGATCGACGCACCCTATTGGGGGCCGCGCAATAATCTGCAGGCCGAGACCAACGTCGCCGCCTTGCTGGCGGCATGGCGGGCAAGCGCCTGGCCCGTGATCCATGTGCGCCACGATTCGCGCGAGGAGAAATCGGCCTATCGCCCCGGGACCGCCACGCATGGCTTCAAGCCGCAGGCCGCGCCGATCGCGGGCGAGACGATTGTTCCGAAACAGGCGCACAGCGCTTTCGTCGGCACCGATCTCGATCGCCGACTGCGCGAGCGCGGCATCGCGTCATTGGCGATCGCGGGCGTCATCACCGACAACTCGGTCGAAACGACGGTGCGCCATGGCGCCGATCTGGGCTGGAGCATCGCGCTGGTCGAGGATGCCTGCTTCACCGTCGACCGCGCCTTGCGCGACGGGCGCACGATTGCGGCGGCCGACATGCACGAACGCGCCCTGGCGCTGCTCGACGGCGAGTACGCGCAGATCGTTTCCACCGCCCATACGCTGGCATGGGTTGAATCGAGCGCATCCCATGCGCCATAAACGGGTCATGAACGAGGCCGCCAACATCACCATCCGCCGTGGGCGCGACGAGGATGCCGCCCACCTGATCGCGCTGATGGGCGCGGTCTGGGGCGAGTACGATGGCATCGTGTTCGATGTCGACGCCGAGCTGCCCGAGCTCTATGCGCTCGCCACTCATTTCGCCAATCGCGAAGGAAGGCTGTGGGTGGCCGAGCGCGCCGATGGGGTGATCGTCGGCATGATCGGCATGGCGCCGGCGCGCAAGGAAGGCGTGCGCACGCCACAAAGCAATCCGGCCGGCGTCGAGCTGCACAAGCTCTATGTCGCGCGCGAGGCGCGGCGCACGGGGCTGGCATCTAAGCTGCTGGCGCTGGTCGAGGCCGAAGCCAAGCGGCGCAAATCGGCCTTCATCGAACTCAACACCGACACCCGCTTCGTCGAAGCGCATGTCTTCTACGAGCGCCATGGCTTCAAGCGCCTGCCGGGCGAATGGAAGCTGGGCGATCTGTCGAACTCGGTCGAGTTCAGGTATCGCAAGGATCTCGTGTCGGAAGATTAAAGCGGCTGCTGTCGCTCGCCGAACAGCGCCGTGCCGACGCGCACATGGGTGGCGCCTAGCCTGATAGCGGTTTCGAAATCGCCGCTCATGCCCATCGACAATTGCTTGAGCCCGTTGCGGGCGGCGATCTTGGCCAGCAGCGCGAAATGCGGCGACGGCTCTTCATCGGCCGGCGGGATGCACATCAGCCCGACGATGTTGAGCCCCAGCGCGCGGCACTCGGAAACGAAGGCATCGGTATCGCCCGGCGCGACACCAGCCTTCTGTTCTTCCTCGCCAGTATTGACCTGCACGAAGCACGGCAGCCTGCGTCCCTGCTTCGCCATCTCCTCGGCCAGCACTTTGGCCAGCTTCGGCCGATCGACGCTTTGGATGACGTCGAACAGCGCCACGGCCTCTTTCGCCTTGTTGGTCTGCAGCGGGCCGATCAGATGCAGCTGCAGCTTCGGCCACGCTGCCTTCAACGCGGGAAATTTTCCCTGCGCTTCCTGCACCCGGTTCTCGCCGAACACGGTCTGGCCCGCCCGCAGCAGGGCCTCGACCTTCTCAGGGCCGTGGGTCTTGGAGACGGCGACCAGCGTTACCGGAAGATCGGGATGGAAGCTCGCGCGCCGCGCGGCCTCGATACGGGCAGCGATGGCGGCGAGAGCGGACCTGGCATCGAAAGGGGCTGACATGGCCTGTCTAAAGCATGCCTACGCCCAAAAGGAAACGGGCCTCCGAAGAGGCCCGTTTGCGGCAGAGAAGAAGGCCGGCCGCCTGGCGGTTTTCCGCGTTCGGTGTGGCTCGCCCGAAGCGGTGCCGTGCGGCCGGCCTGACCCTTAGAAGGTCAGCTTGGTGCCAACATAGCCCTTGATGCCCGAGCTGTTGGGACCAGCCGAATTGCCGGTGTACCTGGCCCACTGCGCGCCGGCGAAGAGATCCACGCCCGGCCCGAGGTTGTAGGCCGCGCCGCCATCGATCAGCGTGAGCTTGTCGGAATTGGCCGGACCATCCTTGTCCAC
The DNA here is from genome assembly GCA_964388115.1 of uncultured Hyphomicrobiales bacterium. Lineage (GTDB taxonomy): Bacteria > Pseudomonadota > Alphaproteobacteria > Reyranellales > JAQSWP01 > JAQSWP01. Next base: position 530,979 of record CAYLYK010000002.1, on the reverse strand, counting down.
CACGCGGGCCGCGGCCAGACCGAAGGTCCAGGAACCGCCATCGGTGTAGGTCGCGCCCAGACCGTATTGATACTGGCTGTTGTCGCCAGTCAGACCCTGGTTGGACCAGCGGAAAGCGCCGCCAATGGTGAAGCCCGAGAAGCTGAACGACAGGCCGCCGGCCAGTCGCTTGTAGTCCTTGAAGCCGCCACCGCTGACTTCGGCATCGGCGAAAAAGCCGCCGACGCTGGCCGCAATGGTGACCGAATTGAACTCGCCCTCGTAACGAACGGCGGCTTCGATCGCATTCTGCCACTGGCCGGCGTTGTTCTTCAGGCAGACGCCAAAGCTGGTGGAGGAACCACCGGTCGAGGCGCAGGCATTGCCGTTGAGGCCGGGCTGGAATTCCGGCGTATACGACACGCCGAACTGGAAGCCGCCAAACTTGGGCGAGAAGTAGACGATCTTGTTGGCGTCGCCGATATCGGCATTGTCGCTACCGGCGGTCGACCACAGCACGGCGCTGCTGAAACCGGGCGTGGCGAAATGGAAATAGTCCGGCGTATCGACACCGCCGCCCGGCGTGGCGGTCGGGATGAAGACGTGCAATTGGTTGGCGGCGCCGGCGGTGGCGCCCAGCTCCAGACGGCCCCAGCTGTCTTCGAACCAGACGTAGTGCTTGTCGATCTGGTCGCCGCCAGCGCCAGTGTTGAAAGCCTCCAGCTCGACCACGAAGCCAACGCGCAAGCCGTTATCAAGCTTGGTGCGGCCCTTGAACTGGATTTCGCCGTCCCACTTGATCTGGTCGAAGCGGTCGCCAGAGCCGGCGAAGGACGAAACGTTGGTCTGGTTACCGAACGTGTAAAGCCAGGAGACATAACCCTCAACGCCTACCTTGATCGGATCGGCGGCCTGCGCGTTGTTCGCGATCATGCCGGCGGCGATCAGCGCCGAGGTCCCCAATAGAAACTTTTTCATATGCCCCTCTTAATTCTTCCGAAGCCATGCCGCCTCGGGTTGTACTCACTGCACACGGCGTGCCAGCGCCGCCGCGACCGTTTCTCAATTGGAGAATACGAGGCCATCCCGCATCTGCTCAATGAGGGATTCGCCAGCAATATCATTGTCTTCGGTGATGTAACGCGGAGGCCACAATTCGAGTATGGGACGCGCATAAAAGCGGCATAGGCGGACCAACTCTCGCTATGCGAGAGGAATGGACGCTTCAGCGGGCGGCAACTGCCTCGAATTTGGACGAAGTGGCATCATTCCTCCCACTTTCCCGAAAGGTCCGTTGCGTGAAATGCCTATTTTTCGATCCTTCTGATCCGAAATCGGGCGCGATCGGCTGGAGTGAGCGGCCAATAGCCGAAGACCTCCATCTGCTCCTGATGATCGGCGGCCAGGCGCTGCACCTGGTCGGCGGTCAGGATATGCCGCCAGCCGCCGGCCTGCCCCTGGCGGAAAAACGCTTTCGAATGGCTCGAGCGCTCGACGAAGCCTTTACTGCTTTCCAGCGTCCGCAGCGTTTCGAAAGAAGAGAAGCGGATCGCCCGCTCGATGCGCTCGGCCGAAGCGGGCAGGCCAAGAAACGCGGTCAGTTGCGCGAACGCGGCTTGCGGTTTCGCCAGCATGTCTTCGTAGCGCATGACATGCAGGCGCGGGTTGCGTTGCGCGGTCCAGCTCCTGACGTGATTGCTCCACGAACTCATCACGTCAGGGACGCGATGCTTGAGATTCAAGGTGCGCGCGTTCGGGTCGGCCATTTGCGCGATCGCCTGGTCGATGCTCATGCCGAAATGATCGGCCAGCGACGGGGCGACGTCGAGCGGGTTGCGCACGACATAGACCGCGCCGGCGGTAACGCTCATGTCGATGCAGGCATGGCCGTGATCGACGCCCAGCCAGTTGTGCGTTTTGACGAACACCGAATCGGGCGAGGTGGCGGCGAGATCGCGTTGCACTTTGGAACGCAGTGCGGCGATATCCTCCAGCGGCATGTCGATGGTGGCGCGGCCTTCGGTGTGGGCCGCGAAGAAGCGCGCCATGCCGTCGCCCAACGTCAGCTCGTTGAGGCGATTGGGCTCGATCGGCTGGGAAGCGTTGCGCATGAGATTGTGCAGGAAGGCGCGCAGCCAGGTGTTGCCCGATTTGGGATAGGACGCGAGCCAGATGATTCCCGCCATGTCAGCCTCGCCCGTTGCGCGCGGCGAAAACCGCGACATAACCTTGCACTTCGTCGTCGCCGTTCAGGCGCAACACCCTGCGGGTTATACCGCGAGGCGCGAAGCCATGCGCGTTCGCCAGTCGTTCGATGTAACGGCGCGAATGGGCGTAGCGCCTGGTAGGCTGCAGAACGTAGTCGCCGTCATCGAGCGCTTCGACGGTGAACGCCAGCAAGCCGTTCGCCCGCAACGCCGCGCGCGACGCACGGAAGACCGGCTCCAGATTTCCCAGATAGACGAACACGTCGGCGGCGACGATCGCGTCGTAGGCCCCAGGCCGCGCCAGCAGGAACTCGGTCATATCGCCCACCTGCAACCCGTCGTAGATGCTTCTTGCCGCGGCGTGCTCGAGCATGCGCGCCGAAACATCGACGCCCTCGAGGCGGATCGCCCGCGGCCGCAGCAAGGCGCCCATCAGCCCCGTGCCGCAGCCGAGATCGGCCACCGCTTGCGCGCGCACCCCCAGCAGCGGGAGCAGCGCATCGGCCAGCAATTGCGGCGCACGATATTTCAGCCGGCGCGTCAGATGTCGCTCGAAGCGCGGCGCGTAGGCGTCGAACAGCGCCGCAACATAGGCGGCGGGAGGCGCGGCCGGGGGCGGCGAGCCAAGGGTGGCGGAAAGCAGGAAATCGATGGCCGCCGCATCGGCGCCGCTGGCCGCTGCCTGTCGGTAGGCGACGCGCGCGCGATCGAGCGATCCGAGATCTCCCAGCAGCATTGCGTATTCGATCTGCCAATTCGCCTGCGACGGATCGAGGCCGATCGCCGCCTCATAGTCGCGCACGGCGAGATCCTCGTCGCCTATGTCGCGTCGGCACTGCGCGCGCTGCGCCAGCGCAGCGGCGAAGTCGGGTTGCAACGAGAGTGCGCGGCCGTGCCAGTCGATGGCCTCGTGCAGGCGGCCAAGGGCGCTCAAGGCGCGGCCGCGATTATGGGCCGCGATCGGGAAATCGGGCTGCAATGCCAGCGCGCGATCGAACTCGGCCAGAGCGTCGAGAGGAAGATGAGCTTCGAGCAGGGTTTCGCCGCGCCGATTGAAGACCTGGGCGTCGCTTGCGCTCGTCGCGCCATCGGGCCCAGTCCGGCCCGTTTGAAGCTGGCGGCCGGAAATATCGCATGGGCTGGTTGCGGCTTCGGCAGTCATTGGTCATGCAGTCGCGATCGGATGGTAGTGCGCGCAAAATACCCAGCCTTGTCGCACTCGGCACAAAAAAAGAGAGCGGGCCGAAGCCCGCTCTCCCCAATCTCCCCCGGAAAGGGTCGATGCTTAGAAGGTGATGGCCGTGCCGAGGACCAGCTGCCAGGAGTCCTTGCTCACGTTCGGGAACGCGCCGCCAGCCTTGTCGCCGGAGTTCTCGTTCCAGATCAGACCGCCAGCCAGAGCGATGCCCGGGCCGATGCGATAGTTGCCACCGACTTCGAACTGCCAGACCTTGTCATCGTGGAGCGGGCCCGGAACGTTACGACGGAAGTGACGGCCACCGGCGCCGATGGTCCACGGACCGGTCGTGTAGGTCGCACCCAGGGTGTACATCCAGGTATCGGTATCAAGGTTGGTTCCGTTGGTATCCTTGCCGACGTTGCCGCCGACGCTGAAGCCCTGGAACGTCACGTTGAAGCCAACCAGCCAATGCCACCAATCATCGAGCACCTTAACCCCACCAACATTCTTGTTGTCGGGGTTGGCGTACATGAAGCCGGCATAGAGAGCCAGATTGACCGAGTTGAAGGTCGCCAGATAGTTCACGGCGCCTTGGAAGGCCTGGAAATGGGCATCCTGGTTCTTCAAGCAGACGCCGAAGCTGGTGGACGAGCCGCCCGTCGCGCCGCAAACGTTACCGTTCACGCCCGGGGTGAAGTCCGGCGTGTAGGACACGCCCAGCTGGAAGCCGGCGAAACGCGGCGTGAAGTAGCTGATCTTGTTGGCATCGCCGTTATGACGATCGTCCTGGATCGCGCTGCTGCCAGTCAGTGCCGTGTTGGCAGTCTGGGCAGCGTTCCAATGGAAGTTGAAGTTCTGCGAGATGAAGCCGAAGCCCGGCAGAGCCGACGGCGCACCGTAGATCATCTTGGACATCACGCCGTTGGTGGCGCCCGCCTCGATACGACCCCAGTCGCCGGAGAAGAACAGGTAATGTTCGTCAACCTGGTCGGCGGTCGTGTAGGCTTCGAGCTCGACGCGGAAACCAACGGTCGTGCCGTTGTCGAGCTTGGTGATGCCGTTGAACCAGATTTCACCTTCCTGACGGATGGCGTTGGAACGGCCGTCGCTGCCGTTCGCCAACTTGTCCCAGTTGCCGACAACGAAATACCATTGATAATAGCCGTTGACCGAGACCTTGATCGGGTCAGCGGCCAGCGCGCTTGCGGACATCAAACCGGCAGCAGCCAGCGCGGTCGATCCCAACAGAAGCTTCTTCATGTGTCTCCCTCTCTGTCTTTCACTAGCCGAGATCTTCTGGGACCGGATGCGAGCCACCCCCAACACCCGTCCAGCCTCAACGCGGCTGACGGGGCACAATAAACCGGCAGGCCGGGGGAGGGTCAAGGCGAGTTGGGCGAAACCTTGGCGAATTGGTGGGCGGTGTGTCCAATTCGCAACAACCTTCGGTTTGCGCCGCAATATCTTGATTTGGAATGATTTTCCCGGCTGGCCGTGGCGCTACAATCTCGACTTGCCGCGTCCTTGCAGAAGACCCTATAAACCTTGGCGGCCGACACCTGGAAAATAGCAGGTAGACGAAGCTGCGCCCCGCAATGGCACAAGGCAGGATCTCCATGCCGCTTGTTACACGATCGAAAATCCAAGCCATTGTTATGGTTTGTATTTTTGGCTCCTTGGTGGCCGCCTGCGGTGGCGAGCAGGACTATCCTACAACCCAATCCAACGAGCGCCATCTGGGTCGCCCGGTGACCGATGCCGAGCGCGCCAAATCGGGGGGCGGTCTTTTCGGTCCCGGCGGCATAACGCTTTTGGGTAATAGCGGCCGCGACCAGGAAAAGGGCCGCGGCGGCAATGATGGCATCGGCGTCAACTCTTTCCTGTGGCGTGGCGCGCTCGACACCATCGCTTTCATGCCGCTGGTGTCGGCCGATCCGTTCGGCGGCGTCATCATCAGCGACTGGTATCAGCCGCCGGAAGCGCCGGGCGAGCGCGTCAAGGTGCACATTCTCATTCTCGATCGCGAACTGCGCGCCGATGGCGTGCGCGCCTCGATCTTCCGCCAGCGCTACGACCAGCGCGCCGGCGGCTGGATCGATCAGACCATCGACCCCAAGACCGCGGTCGATCTCGAGAACACCATTCTCACCCGCGCCCGCCAGCTGCGCATCGCGCAGGTCGGCAGCTAAACGAGCTTAATCGCCTCGACGAAAAACGCCGCCCGATGGGCGGCGTTTTCTTTTGCACTTAGATCAATCCGATGCTTGTGGCATAAGCATCGGATTGTTGCGACACCGTGACCAAACGCCGTTCACGATTTCAGCAGCGACTTGTCGATGCGCGCGCTGCCGGTCCATAGCGGCGGACTCGCCGTCTCGACGTAGTTGTCGAGCATCAGGTTGATGGCGATCGAAATGCGCTCCTCGTCGCCCTTGTTGGGCGGCACGCTGTGGCGCAGCCAGGCGGGGAACATAACGAGCCGTCCGGCGATGACGTCGACGCTCATCTGGTTGCCGTTGAAGCGATTGCCCTCGGCCACCGGTGGCAGCATCACTTCGGCCTGCGGGCGCGGATCGCTGAACTGAATCACGCCCTCGTCCTTGGGCACCTTCACGTAGTAGACGGCAGAGAGGAAATTGTTGGGGTGAGTATGCGCGCTGCTCTGCCCGCCGCGCGGGTTGATGTTGGCCCACATGCCGCTGATGCGGGCCTTGGGATGCTTGATGGCCAGGAACCGCATGGCCCCGATGGCGACCCGGTCGGCCAGCTCCACCAGTTCGGAAAATCCCGGATGGCGATGCAGAACCGGATCGGTCTGCCATGAGCCGCCGCGCGGCACCGGCGGGCGCGGGCTCAGCAGCTTGTCGATCTCCGCCAACAGGCGCTCATTCAGGCGTTTGCCCTCGGCAGCATCGAGATCGACCACCCAAAGCGGGGTGGGGAACATCTCGATCACTTTCATGTCGGAAACTTTGGCGCTCATGCGGCGGCCAGTTTTGTCGACCCGCCCGAAACGGGCAAGTCGCCATTTCAGTGCAGAATTGGGCCGAAAATCTTCAGACCCGCTGCTCCCGTGCGGACTCAACGCCTTGGCCCGTCAAACGCCGCTGCGCCAGCATTTCGTCGGCGTAGGCGCGGCGGCTGGCATGGTTGGCGGCGCGGCCATTGGCGCGACACCAGTCGCGGAATGCATCGGGACGCAGCTCGACGCGCTGCACGTCGTAGCCTTCCTGGCGCCATTTGGTCTCGCGCGCCAGGGCGCGAGCCTTCCACGAATCGTAGCAGGGCGAGATCGACTCGCGGTCGGCGAAGTCGGCATGCAGGGCGGACCAGTCGGCGCGGTGATACCAGGGCAGGGCGACTGTCTTGCTCATTGCGAACCTCCTCAACTACAGGCTCTGGAGGATCCCGGTTCTCTTCAGCGTGACTCCGAAGCCGCAGCGAGTCGACTCGTTTGTCGCCACATAAATCAGCCTAATACCTTTGTCATAATGAAGAATCCGCCATAACCCGCTGATATCGCGCGATAGCGATTCCAGCCGCGCAGAAGGCACGCAGCCACCAAGCGCTGCACTCACGCCTGGGGAGTGCCAATCGCGCCAACTTGCGCCCATGCCCGACGCACCCTAAAAACTCCCTCCTTGTCGTTTGGATTGATGGCGCCCGAGGCGGCGCGCGAGGACACATGTCGGAGTCGAGCACGGACAAGGCGGATAACACCGTCCGCTACAATTTCCGCGAGACCGAGCGCAAATGGCAATCGGCGTGGAACGAGCGCAAGACCTTCGAAGCGAAGATCGATCGCGCCAAGCCGAAATACTACGTGCTCGAGATGTTTCCCTATCCGTCGGGCCGCATCCATATGGGCCACGTGCGCAACTACACCCAGGGCGACGTGGTGGCGCGCTATCGCCGCGCCAAGGGCTTCAACGTGCTGCACCCGATGGGCTGGGACGCGTTCGGCCTGCCGGCCGAGAACGCGGCGATGGAGAAACAGACCCATCCGGCCAAATGGACCTACGACAACATCGCCACCATGCGCGCCCAGCTCAAGAGCATGGGCCTGTCGCTGGACTGGAGCCGTGAAGTCGCGACCTGCCATCCCGGCTACTACAAGCACCAGCAGAAGATGTTCCTCGACTTCTTCAAGCAGGGGCTGGTCTATCGCAAGGAAGCGTCGGTCAACTGGGATCCAGTCGACCAGACCGTGCTGGCCAACGAGCAGGTGATCGAGGGCAGGGGCTGGCGCACCAACGCCATCGTCGAGCGCCGCCTGCTGTCGCAATGGTTCTTCAAGATCACCCATTACGCGGACTCGCTGCTGGATACGTTGGCGACGCTTGATCGCTGGCCCGAGAAAGTGCGCCTGATGCAGGCCAACTGGATCGGCCGCAGCGAGGGCGCGCGCGCGTTCTTCAAGTTGAAGGACCGCAAGGACCAGCTCGAGATCTTCACCACCCGCCCCGACACGCTGTTCGGCGCCTCGTTCCTGGCGATCTCGCCCGATCATCCGCTGGCGAAAGAAATGGCTGCCAAGGATGCCAAGCTCGAGGCCTTCATCGCCGAGTGCAAGCGCACCGGTACATCGGCCGAAGCGATCGAGACGGCGGAGAAGCTGGGCTATCGCACCAGCCTGCAGGCGATCCATCCGTTCGATCCCACATGGACGCTGCCCGTCTACGTCGCGAACTTCGTGCTGATGGAATACGGCACCGGCGCCATCTTCGGCTGCCCCGCGCATGACCAGCGCGACCTGGATTTCGCGCGCAAATACGATCTGCCGGTGCTGCCCGTCGTCATCCCCGACGGCGAAAACCCGAAGGCCTTCGCCGTCGGCAAGGAAGCTTTCGTCGAAGACGGCAAGCTGGCCAATTCGAAATTCCTCGACGGCTTGAGCGTCGACGATGCGAAGAAACGCGCCATCGACGAGCTGGTGAAACTGGGCGCGGGCGAGCGCACCATCAATTACCGCCTGCGCGACTGGCTGGTGTCGCGCCAGCGCTATTGGGGTTGCCCGATCCCGATCGTGCATTGCGCCAAATGCGGCGCCGTGCCGGTCAAGGAAAGCGATCTGCCGATCGTGCTGCCCGACGACGTGACGTTTTCGGAGCCGGGCAATCCGCTGGCGCGCCATCCGACCTGGAAGCACGTGAAGTGCCCCAGCTGCGGCGGCGAGGGCACGCGCGAGACCGACACGTTCGACACGTTCGTGGACTCGTCCTGGTACTTCGCGCGCTATTGCAGCCCGCGCAGCGAGAACGTGCCGTTCGAGCGCGAGGCTGCGGATTACTGGATGCCGGTGGATCAGTATATCGGCGGCGTCGAGCATGCGATCTTGCATCTCCTCTATTCGCGCTTCTACACCCGCGCCATGCGCGAGGTCGGCCTGATCGGCATCGACGAGCCCTTCGCCGGCCTGTTCACGCAAGGCATGGTCTGCCACGAGACATACAAGGACCAGAAAGGCCATTTCCTCTTCCCCGACGAGGTGAAGAAGGAGGGCGAGAAATTCGTCACGGTGAAGGGCGGATTGCCCGTGACGGTCGGCCGTTCGGAGAAGATGTCGAAGTCGAAGAAGAACGTGGTCGATCCCGACCAGATCATCCGCGACTACGGCGCCGACACCGCGCGCTGGTTCATGCTGTCGGACAGCCCGCCCGAGCGCGATCTGGAATGGACCGAATCGGGCGTCACCGGCGCCTGGCGTTTCCAGCAGCGGCTGTGGCGCATGGTCGATGCGGTCGCCGATATGCTACCGCCGGCAAGTACCAAAGCCCCCGCCAAATTCTCCGACAAGGCGACGGCGCTGCGTCGCATCGCGCACCGCGCCATCAAGGGCGTGGCCGACGACATCGAGGCGTTCCACTTCAACAAGGCGGTGGCGCGGCTCTATGAGCTGTCGAACGCGATCGCCGATTTCAAGCCCGCCGCCAACGATGCCGGCGACGGCTTCGCCTTGCGTGAGGCGCTGGAAATCTTCGTGCGCCTGATCGGCCCGATGACGCCGCATATCGCCGAGGAGATGTGGCAGCGCCTAAGTCACACCGGATTGCTGGCCGATACGGCGTGGCCGCAGGCCGACGCCTCGCTGCTGGAGGATACCGAAATCACCATCGCGGTGCAGGTCAACGGCAAGCTGCGCGCCACCATCACCCTGCCGCTCAATGTCCGCCGCGACCTGGCCGAAGCCAAGGCGCTGGCCGAGCCGGATGTGGTCAAGGCGCTCGACGGCCGCCAACCGCTCAAGGTGGTCGTGGTGCCCAACCGCATCGTCAACGTGGTGGTCTAGCCTCTGCCATCGCCTTTGCGCCTTTGATAAAATACCCCTCGGCCGGCGCATGGCCGGTTCTTTTGGGGGAAAGATCCATGATTTTCGCACGCAAGCTCGCGTTGATCGCGTTGCCGCTGACCGTTGCGTTGAGTTTTGGAATGGAAGCCCAGGCGCAGCAGGTGAAAGACCCGGCCGAGCTGACAAAAATCTTCGCCGGCAATTCGGCCAACATCACGCACCGCAACGGCGCGCTGCAGAAAGTCTATTTCGATCCGTCGGGTGCTGCCCGCACCACCACCAGCTCAGGCTCGGTGCGCGATGCCAAATGGGAAGTGAAGGGCGGCACGATCTGCCACGACCTGTCCAACCCGCGCAAATGCTACACGGTGAACAAGGTCGGCGATAACACCTACGAGGTGCAGTCCGAAGACTTCCAGTGGAAGCCGACCTACGTGATCGTGCCGGGCAAGCTCGACGGGCTGTGATCTGCCTCTTTAACATGCAGAACGGCTCCTAACTCCCTGACTGCACAATAAAAAGCCGTGCTGCAACGCACGGCTACTCCCTTGTGGCGAGGCGCGATGAGGCACAGCATGAGGGCATGTGCGTTCGCGTGGTTTTGCTCGCACTCGCCCTGCTCGCAGGCCCGGCGATAGAAACGCACGCGCAAACCCAGCAAGCCGCCAACCAGCAACTCCCCGACCTGCCGCTGCCGGTCCTGCAGTCGCTGTCCTATGTCGATATCGAGAAGGGCCGCGCGCTCGAGCTGGCGGGCGGCGTCTATCGCGACGAGAGGCGGGCGCTGCGCCTGCTGGGCGATTTGATCGCGCACGGCGATCTCGACCATGACGGCACGCGCGATGCGGTGGTGCTGCTGGAAGAGCGCACCGCCGAAACGACCATCATCCATCTCGCCGCCGTGGTGCAGCGCGCCGGCCGGGTGCGCAACATGGCGAGCTGGCGGCTGGGCGAACACGCGCAGGTGAAGTCGCTCGCCGTCGAAAACGGCATCGTCGTGGTCTCGATGCTGAGCCTGGGCGAGGGCGATGCGCCGTCGCGGCCGACGGTGAAAATGGTTCTGGGATTGAAGCTCGCCGGCAGCGAGATGCAGTTGATGCGGCGGGAGCCCAAAGGGCGGCTGGCCTCGGGCCGCACTCTCCTTGATCCGGCGAATTGGTAGGACAATCAGGGTTTTGTCGGTATCGCCGGGCAGCGAATGGCTGCCGCGCAAAGCTGCCATTTGCAACGCGCTCACGGCTTCCGGCATAACCCCGCTCCATGATGACCAATGAAATGCCCCGCCCCAAGGCGATCCTGTTCGATCTCGACGACACGCTCCTCGACGCCTATGGCGATCCACATGGCGCCTGGCACCGGCTGCTGTCGCAGTTCGATCATGGGTTGGAGCCGCATGTGGCGGCGAAAATTCCCGGGACCCTGCAGGAAGTGGCACGGCCTTACTGGGCCGACGCGCAATGGTCGGCCAAGTGGCGCATCGATCTGAAGGGCGCACGGCGGCTGGTGTTGCGCGAGACGTTCGAGCGATTGGAGCTGTTGGATCGCACCGTGGCCGATGGCGCCATGCATCGCATGGCCGACGCCATGGCCGATGCCTTCTTCGAGCTGCGCAAGTCGGAATACAAGCTCTTCCCCGACGCGCTGCCGGTGCTGCAGGCCTTGCGCGCCGAGGGCATCAAGCTGGCGCTGATCACCAATGGCGGCGCCGAGATCCAGCGCCACAAGGTGACGCGCTTCCATCTCGAAGACTATTTCGACCACGTGCAGATCGAAGGCGAGTTCGGCAAGGGCAAGCCCGAGCGCGAGGTCTATCTGCACGCGCTGTCCAAGGTCGCCTGCGAAGCGTGCGACGTGTGGATGGTGGGCGACAATCTGGAATGGGACGTGCTGGCGCCCAAGCGCGAGGGCATCCACGGCATCTGGTTCGATCCGCACAAGCGCGGTCTGGCCGGCGCCATGCACACCGGCGTGCCCCACACCGCCGCCCGCGAAGGCAGGCTGGATGCCGAGCCCGATCGCATCATCCACGAATTGCCCGAACTGCTCGACGTGCCGGTGCGTGGGTTGCGCTGAAGTAGTTCTTCGAGCGATGGCGAATTGCAACTTTTTATGGCTCGCGCTTAAGGCGCAGCCTGTGAACGCGATCACTCCTGCGATTCGCATGACCTGCTAGGAATGCCCGGTGCGCTGCATCAAGCCGCGCCTTGCAAGGAAAAGGTCATGACCGAAAAACACACCGGCCAATGCTTCTGCGGCGCCGTCGCCGTCGAGGTCACCGGCAAGCCCGAAGCCATGGGCTATTGCCATTGTTCCTCCTGCCGCTCCTGGTCGGCAGGCCCGGTCAATGCCTTCACGCTGTGGCAGCCGCAGAACGTGAAGGTCACGCGCGGCACCGAATTCCTCGGCCATTTCATGAAGACAAAGACCAGCGACCGCAAGTTCTGCACCAAGTGCGGCGGTCATGTGCTGACGGATCACCCGACCTTCGGCCTGGTCGACGTCTATGCCACCACCATCCCCGGCCTGAAATTCGTGCCGGCGCTGCACGTCAATTACGCCGAGACCGTGCTGCCGATGAAGGACGGCCTGCCGAAGATGAAAGATTTTCCGGCCGAGCTGGGCGGCTCGGGCCAGACGGTGGCGGAATAGACGCTCAGTCGCGCCCGTTGATCAGCCGGTCGCCCGCCACGATCGCCTCGGCTTCGATCTCCGGCAGGCTCTTCAGCTTCTCGTAGACCGGCGTGAAATCGGGGCGGGTGGCGTCGAACAGTTCGTCGAAGCTGTCGATGACGAAATAGCAGCGCTGGAAATCGTCGATCTTGTATTGCGTGCGCATGATGCGCATGAGGTCGAAGCCAAGACGTTTCGGCGTCGTGCTCTCCAGGCTGTAAAGCGTTTCGGCTTTGCTCGAGACGATGCCGGCGCCGTAGATCTTCAGCTTGCCCGCTTCGCGCATCAGGCCGAACTCGACCGTGTACCAGTAGAGCCGCGCCAGCTGCGACAGCGCCTGCTGGCCGCCGACGCGCAGCGCCTTCAAGCCGCCCTCGCCATAAGCCTGCATGTAGTCGGCGAACACCGGATCGGCGAGCAGCGGCACGTGGCCGAACGTGTCGTGGAACAGATCGGGCTCCTCGAGATAGTCGAGCTGCTCGGGTGAGCGGATCCACCACGTCACCGGAAAGCGGCGATTGGCCAGATGTTCGAAGAAGACGCGATCCGAGCACAGTCCGTTGACGGCCACGATCTCGAAGCCGGTCAGCGCCTTCAATTTCTTCGTCAGTTCGGAGAAGCGGGGAATGCGATCGCCGAGATCGAGCTGCTTGAGGCCGGCGATGAAGGCGTTGCAGGCGCGGCCCGACACCATGGCGCTCTGGCGCCGCCACAGCGTCTGCCAGGTCTGCTGCTCGGCAACGCCGTAAAGCTGATACGGCTGCTCGACCACCACGTCGCCCGGATACGCGCCCGCCGACAGCGTCGCGTTGAGGGTCGTCTGGTAGGCCTGCAGGCCGGTCATGCCCATGGTCGTTACTCCTGATCTGGTAACGCCCATCCTGCCTGCACGTGCCTGCAATTTCCCCGCAAAGTGATGCGGAAATTGGCTAAGATGAGCTATAATCCTGCGTAATTATCTCCAGATGCGCAGGATTCAAGCGCCCATGTCCGCCATCGCGCTCGACAGTTTCGACATCCGCCTGCTGGCTGCACTCCAGGCGGATGGCCGCGCCTCGCTCTTCGCGCTGGCGGAGAAGATCGGCCTGTCCGCCTCGCAACTGGGCCGCCGGCTGAAGCGGCTGGAAGAGGCGGGGCTGATGGAAGGCTACGCCGCGATCTTGAATGCCGACGCGATCGGGCTGGGCTTCGAGGCCTATTGCCTGGTGTCGCTGGAGCGGCATTCGACCGAAGGCACGGAGAAATTCCACGCCGCCATGCGCGCGCTGCCGCAGATCATGGATTGCGTGGCGGTGACGGGCGAAGCCGATTTCATCCTGCGCATCGTGGCGACGGATCTGAAATCCTACTCGCAGTTCCTGCTCGACAACGTCATGCCTTTGCCCGGCGTGCGCCAGGTGCGCTCGTCCATCGTGCTGCGCTCCATCAAGCGCAGCCACGCGCTGCCGCTAGAGCATTTGAAGCAGCAATAATCGGCATCCCCGCGCAAGCCGGGACTTCGTGCGGACGGCCCAGTGGGATCGATGGCGGAGGCTTTGTTCGAGAAAGATCCCCGCTTGCGCGGGGATGACGGATCCGGACGCTACTCCTCGCGGATCTTGTCCGACGGAGGCGTGGGGGCGGGTGAGGGCGTGGAGCGGATCGGCAGCGGCGGCGGGGCGGCCAGCGCGCTGGTCGGCGTGGTGATCTCCGGCGCCGGCGGCTTGGGCGGCAGCGGCGTGCGCGCGGGTTCGGGCTTGGGCGCTGGCTTCAGGCCCGGCGCCACCGCAGTCTTCGCGTGCGGCTTGGGCAGATCCTTCTTCACCAGCACAACCGGCTTGGCGGGCGCGGGCTTGAACGAAGCCGCCACCGATTTGATCGCCGCTTTCACTTCGGCCTTGCCGATCGGCTTAGCCTTGGCGGCCGGCTTGGATTTGGAGGCGGCCTTGGCTTTGGCCGGCGCCTTCCCAGCCTTCGGCGCGGGCTTCCTGGCCGCCATCTTCTTCTTGGCCGGCGCCACAGCCTTCTTCTTTACAGGCTTGTTCTTACTCGCTTTTTTGGCCTTCTTGGCGGCCTTCTTGGCTTTTGCCATCACGTCCCTCCGGGGAATCTGAGCGATGCCCGACAACGGTGAGAAAACCGCGCCCATCATCGTCCCGTGACGGAATCTTGGCAATCAATCGCTGATGCCGGCGTCGCGTTTTCTGTGGAGGAGTGGGGCGCTCAATCCAGATCGATGGTGTGGCGCACGCCCTTCTGCACCACCCGGAAGCTGCGCTTCTGCGCCCCCGCCGGGCAGTCGAAATCGTCAGCGTCGAGATAGTCCTCGTCGATGCCGTCGTAGTCGATGCGAAAGCCGCGATTCATGTGGACGCAGAAATCCTCGCCATCCTCCTGGCCGACCCATTGCCTGTCGGTGCCTGGCGCATGGGCGTAATAGGCATAGGCGTGTGCGCGGTTGGTGGCGATCCGCATGCAGGCATTGGGGGCGATGCGCTTCCAGCCGGCCACTTGCAGCGTGCCGTTGCTCTCCTCCGTCCAGGCAACGTCGATCGGCCTGGCGACGCGATTGCACAAGGTGAGCTGCGCCTGGGCTGCGCCCGCGAACAGGAGAATTCCCGCGCCGAGCAGCCAGGCGACAGCCGCCCTTTTCATCGCAGATCGATGGTGTAGTTGTTGCCGTTGGGATTGGGCAGCTTGATGAAGGAACGTTTTTCCTGCCCCGGACGGCAGTCGTACTTGTCTGCGCCAAGCAGTTCCTCGTCGAGCTCCCCGTAGCCGTAGCCAAAATCCTTCGCCGGGTCCACGCAAAGCCGCGGACCGGTGGGACCGCCGTCCCAGGTTCTGCTGCCCTTCGTCTGGCGCACGTAATAGGCGTAATCGACGGCCGAGTTGTGGGCCGCCTTCACGCAAGCATTCGGCGCGATCCGCACCCAGCCTTCGCTATAAGGATCGAGCACGTCGTTTTCGCCGACCACCGCCGCTTCCAGCGGCTGATTGGTCCGGTTGCACAAAGTGAGCTGAGCCTGGGCGGCTGTGCCGCCGATCAAGGTCAGCAATAGCGCCAGTAGCAGAACGCGCATGTGAATTCCTATTCGGTGCAGGCGTTGGGATGCAGCAGTTTTTCGCAACATTGCCGCCGCTCGGGAGGCGGCAGCGGCCGGCATTGCTCTATTTCCCTGAGAACGAAACCGTTCAGCACGTCGGCCGTGCCGTCGGTCTCGCCAGTCTTCTGCGCCAGACCGGGGCCGACGCCCAAGGCCGGCAGGAGCGCCATCGCGACGACCAGACTCCGCATGTTCCTCCCCCCGAAGGTTCCGCCGATTTTCATCCCGGTTCGCCCGCAATCTCAAGCTCGATTGCATAGCCGGGCGGTTATAATCGCGCCATGAACGAGCACCTGAAGCTGAAAAAGCTATTAGAGGTCGCCAGGGACATCATGGTCTTCACCGGCGCCGGCATTTCGACAGAATCGGGCATCCCCGATTTCCGCTCGCCCGGCGGCATCTGGAGCAAATACCGGCCGATCGACTTCTCCGAGTTCATGGCCTCGGAGGAAGCCCGCCGCGAAAGCTGGCGGCGCAAATTCGCCACCGATACGGTGATGCTGAAGGCCGAACCCAATGCCGGCCATCGCGCCGTGGCGCGGCTGGTGGAAATGGGCAAATGCTCGGCGGTGGTGACGCAGAACGTCGATGGGCTGCACGCGCGGGCAGGCGTGCCGCCAGCTAAGATCATCGAGCTGCACGGCAACGCCACCTACGCCACCTGCCTCGACTGCGGCGAGCGGTGCGAGCTCGATGCGATACGCGCCAGGTTCGCGCGCAATGAAGAGCTGCCCGAATGCGCCAAATGCGCCGGCATCGTGAAGACCGCCACCATCTCCTTCGGCCAGGCCATGCCGGTGGTGGCGATGGCGCGCGCGCAGGAAGCGGCGGCCCGCTGCGATCTGTGCCTGGTGATGGGCTCCTCGCTGGTGGTCTATCCCGCCGCCGCCATCCCGCTGCTCGCCAAGCGCAACGGCGCGCAGCTCGCCATCGTCAACCGCGAGGCAACGCCGCAGGACGACGAGGCCGATCTGGTGATCCACGGCGAGATCGGCCCGACCCTGGCCGCCGCCGTCGGCGTGAACTGAGGAGCAACGATGCTGGAAACCATCCTCACCATCCTCATCATCGCCGCCGCTTTGGGCAGCGGGCTGGTGGCCGGCACGTTCTTCGCCTTCTCGACTTTCGTGATGAAGGCGCTGGGCGAGACGTCGGGCACGGGCGGCATCGAAGCTATGCAGCGCATCAACAAGGTGATCCTGCGCAGCGCCTTCATGCCGGTTTTCACCGGCACGGCGATCCTCAGCGTGGCGCTGGCCGCCTGGGGCGTCGTTGCGCTGGATTTCGCCCGCACCGTCGTGCTCAGCGCCGGCGCGGTGCTCTATGTCGTCTGCACCTTCATCCTCACCATCCGCTTCAACGTGCCCCTCAACGCCGCGCTCGAGCGCGTGCGCCCGGAAGAGGGAGAGAAGATCTGGCGCGATTATCTGGTCGACTGGACGCGCTGGAACACCATCCGCACATTCTGCGCCGCGCTGGCGATGGTGTGCTTTGCGATGGCGCTGTGAGACTTTAGCCCGCATTCCATTTCGTCATGTCGAGCGCAGCGAGACATCCTCCCCTATCTCCACGCGATAAACGGGAACCGGTTGTACTCGGCCGCCATTGGGAGGATTCCTCGCTCCGCTCGGAATGACGAATAGAAGTAAGCGGAAAGCTACCTTCTCCCGCCCGCCTTCGCGCGCGCCACGTTGGCCGCGTTGGCAAGCCGCATCGAGGCGCGGCGGACGATGACCTGGTCGGGCATGCCGGTGGTCTTGCATTGCAGCTCGGCGTCGGTGAGCAGCGACAGCGCATCGCCCAAAGCCGCGCCGTTCCACAAATTGAGTTGCCGCATCAGCTGCGGGCGGATCGAGAAGATGGGCGGCGGACGCAGGCGCTCGACGGCTGAGCGCGCATCGGCGCCGCCTTGCATCAGCGCGCGCGCCGAATGCAGGCGCAGGAAATGCCGCGAGATCGCGCGCAGCAGGGAGATCGCCGCCGTGCCTTCGGCGAAGGCGCGATCGAGCGCGCGGTCCAGCCCCTTCTGATCGCCTTCGGCCGCGGCCAGCGCGACATCGTCCAGCGACATTGCCGCCGTGTCGCCGACCGACGCCATGGCGTCTTCCAGCGTCACCTCGTTGCCGTCCTTGGTGCCTTTGTAGAGGGCGAGCTTCTCCAGCTCCTTGCGCGACACGCCACGATCGCCGCCGAGATTTTCGACCAGGTAAGCGATGGCGTCGGGCGCGGCGCGCAGCTTGAACTGGGAGAGCGTCTCCTCGATCAGCGCATCCAGCGCCCGGCCTTCGTCGGCGTAGCAGGCGATCGCCGCGACAGCCGGCGAGTCTTCGGCGAGCTTGCGCAGCTTGGAGGTCTTCTTCAGATCCCCCGCTTCCAGCACGATCAGCCCGTCGCCCGCCGTAGCGGCCAGCGCGTTGGTCAACGCCTCGACGCTTTCCTCGCCCGCCGGCCGCACCCTGATCACCCGCCTTCCGCCCATCAGCGACAAAGCGGCGATCTCGTCGGCCAGCCGCGCGGCATCGTCCTTCAGCGCCGAGCCTGGAATATCGACCACCCGAAACGCATCGGCGAGGTCCGGACACACCGATTGCGCGGCCTTCTTGCCGCGCTCGGCCACCAGCCCCTCGTCGGGCCCGTAGACCAGGACGGCGCGGATCTTGGGGTCGGGTTTCGCCACGAAGCGATCGGCGGCGGCATTGGCGATTTTCATGCACAGAGAATAGCCATCCGCATGCTCGCCATGAAGCGGCAAGAAATGTTACAGGATGGAGCAATGTCGCTCGATCACCTGCGCGCCGATGCTGCCAGCGAAGCGGAGGCTCTGCCCTCGCCGTGGCGCGCCATGCGTGCCACCGATCTTCCGGCCGTCGAAGCCCTGGGCAACCGCATCCACGCCACCCTGCCCGAGAGCCCGGCGGTTTTTGCTGAACGCTGTGCGCTTTTTCCCGCCGGCGCCTGGGTAGCCGAGCACAAGGGCCGGCTGGCGGGCTACGCGCTGTTCCATCCCTGGCGCAGCCTCAACCCGCCGCCGCTCGATTCGCTCCTGGGCGGCATCCCGCGCGATGCCGACACGCTCTACCTGCACGACATCGTGGTCGATCCGCTGCGCCGCTCGCTTGGCCTGGCTGGCGCCATGATCGAGCGGCTGCCCGCCATCACAAGCGCCCTGTCGCTGCCCTCGATCGAGCTGATCGCCGTGCTGGGCACCGCCAATTTCTGGCGCGGCCACGGCTTTATCGCCATCGACGATCCTTCTCTGGCCGGGCCGCTGGCCAAGTACGGCGAGGGCGCCTGCCTGATGCGGCGGGTCATTTAAGGCGGCGGACGCTTCGCACAATTCTCCGGCGTCGCAGCCTCTGGCCTGCCGCCCAAACCTCTCGCACAATCGGCCGCGTTCCATCGGAGGCCGCGCCATGTCCCTCTCCACCTTCCGCATCGCCGGCGAAACAGCGGCGGAGAAAGCGCCGAAAGGCGCGCTGCGCCTGGCGACGGTGCGCTATCTGCCGCGCGGCATGAGCGAGGCCGAACGCAGGAAGCGCGATCTCTACGACGTGTGGCTGCCGCTGCTGGCGCCGTCGCCCGAGCTGCTGGCCTGGGCCAAGAAGCAGGGCTTTCCCGAGGCCGACAATGAGAAGGCGTGGGCGACCTTCACCCAGCGCTACACCAAGGAAATGTCGGCCAGCGCGGAAAAGCGCGAGGCGCTGAAGATGATGGCGCTGCTGGCCAGGCGCACCGACGTGTCGATCGGCTGCTACTGCGCCAACGAAAGCCACTGCCACCGCTCGGTGCTGAAGACGCTGATCGAGAAGGCGGGTTAGGGCAAATCACGATCTAAACGGGATCGCGTGAATTTGCTCTGAAACTTGGAGGATGGGGCGGCCCTACTTCCCCTTGGCGGCGGTGAAGTACACGGCCAGCCGGGCGCGGATATCTTCGGCCAGCTGCTTGGCGGCGCGGCGGCGGGCGTCCTCGGCGGAATTCAAGGTGGCGTAGGGCGAGGCCAGCACGTTGAAGCGGTTGATCGAGCGCGGCGTGCCTTTCGCCAGCACCGCGTTGCTCGCCCGGTCGACCAGCTCGTAGGACGCCGTCAGCGTCAGGTCGGTCGCGGTCGCCAGCTGGTCGGAGCGCACCAGCACTTCGCGCTGCTCTTCCTTCAGCGTCACCTTGAGCTCGTAGCGCGGCTGGCTGGGCTCGCCGCGATAGTTCAGCCGATCAAGCAGCTCGTTGCGCAGCATCTGGCCCGAGCGCTCGGGGATGGTGGCGATCTTGATCTGGTGGAAATCGTTGAACACCGCATCGCCCGGCGCGTCGCGATTGCCGTAGAGCGGTTCGAAGCCGCACGCCGCCACGGGCAGCACGGCGAGGATCGACAGGAAATGCCGGCGCAACATCATGCGCCCTTTATAGCCTTGCCGGCGGGGTAAAACAAAGCGCGGCGCGCCCGCCGGCCGATCGGCGCCGCCCCCGTGTCGGGCGACGCCGGCCGGAAATCAGTTGCGGGTTTGCGCCGTCTGGACCTGACGCTGCAGCGACTGGTCGACATTGGACGGCAGGGCCGAGTTGAAGCCCGCGCCGCGCACGGTGTCCTCGGCCGCCGGATCGGCCTGTGCGCCATCGACGGCGCTGCCGCCGCGCCAGGTGCAGGCCGCTGTCGGGATGCTGACGATCATGGCGATGGCCATTGTCGCTCGAGCCAGTTTCTTCATGACGCTTCTCCTTCCACCGGAAAAAACGGCAGAGGGTGGGCGCCTGTTCCGGCGCATGGCAGCTGCGAGCGGGGAACCGGCAGGAAAGGGACAGAGGCGGAAAGCGAAACGGCGGCGCCCGCAGGCGCCGCCGTCTGTTTCGTCGCGGAACGGGTAAGACTACTTGGTGGTGCCAGGGGCCGGCGCGCCGGAGCCGCCCGTGCGCGTGCCGCCGGAGCGCACGTTCTCGTCCTCGCGAATGGTGGTCGGCTTGTCTGACGATTGCGCCGTCAGCACGCCTTCGCTCTCGACGCCGAGGCGATCGCCACTGACGCTGGCGCCACTGACGCTAGCGCCATTGACGCTGGCGGTCGCGGCCTTCTGGGCGGCGGGCAAGGCGGCCTCGGCGCCATAGGAGCAGCCCGCGCGCGGCGATGCCGCCAGTGCCGAGCCGGCGAGCAGCGCGACAACAACGGCTGCGGTAAAGATCGTTTTCATGGCCAAACCCTCCAGTGACCAAGGGCAACGCCCGGACCCGCTCGACCGTTCCGTCGCCGGTGCCGTCACGCGGGGCGTAACCGCCTACCGCAATGCCGCATCACGCCCGAGCTTCCACCTGCCCGCGATTGCGCTTAAGCGCAACGAAAACGGGCAGCGCCTGGCAGCGCTGCCCGTTGCGTCAGGTTTGACGGTTAGCGGCAGTTGGGCTGGTTCGGCGCGCACTCATTGCCGCCGCGCTGCTCCTGCTTGCCGCGTTGCGGCTGCTGGCGCTGCTCGGGCTGGCGCTCGGGCTTGGCGGCCTGCTCCGGCTGCCGGGCGCGCTCCGCCTTTTCCTGCGCAGCCTTCTGCTGCTGCTGCTGAACCTTTTCCTGCTGCTGACGCTGCTGCTGCTGCTGGATGCGATCCTGCTGCTGGCTGCGCTGCTGCTGGATCTTCTCCTGCTGCTGCTGCGCCCGCTCCTGAGCCGCTTTCTGCTGCTCGGCTCGCTGCTGCTGGATCTTCTCCTGCTGCTCGCGCTGCTTCTCAGCCCGCTCCTGCTGGGCCCGCTCCTGCTGGGCCCGCTCCTGCTCGGCGCGCTGCTGCTGGGCCCGATCGTTGCGATCGCGCTCGCGATCCTGGGCGCGGCTTGGCGGCGTCGCAGGCGTTGCGGGCGTGGCGCGGGTCGCGGGGTTGACGCCCGGATCGGCCGGCGTGGCGCGCGTTGCCGGCGTTGCTGGCGTAGCGCCGCCTGGCGTGGCCGTGGTCGGACGGCCATCGCGGTCGCGGCCGTCACGGTCGCGATCGTTGCCGTCGCGGCCCTTGCCGTCGCGGCTCTTGTCGTCGCGATCATTGCCGCTGCGATTGGCGTCGGTGCCGTCGCGATCGTTGCCGGCGCGGCCCTTGTCGTCGCGATCGCCCTGGCTGTAGCGCTGGCGCCATTCGTCACGCGTGTTGGGCCGATCGCGCCGCTCTTCCGGCGCCGCCCAGTCGCGCTGCACCTGCACCACCGGCTTGTCGCTGGCGCTGGCGCGCACCGACGGCGGCGGCGCCGAGCGGCCGTCGCGATCGCGCTCGATGCGCGGGTTGTAGACGCGCAGCTGGTTGTCGCCGCGGCGATCGTTCGACCATTCGCGCCGGTCGTTGACTTCGCGCACTTCGATCCGATCGAGCTGGCGGCCGGTGCGGCTTTCCCAGCGGCGCGGGTCGATCGAACGGTTGACGTAGTAGTTGTTCACCGTGATGTAGTTGGTGACGTTGCGGCTGCCGCGGTAATAGCGGTCGTTGTCGCGCCACGAGTAGGCGTGGGTATAGACGCGGTCGTCGGTGAAATAGCGCGTCGGCACGAAGGTCCAGCGCGGCTGGTAGTACGAGTCCGACATGTCGACATAGCGGTAATGGCTGCTGCTGCGGCCGCCGGCCAGCAGCGCGATCAGGGTCATGCCCAGCGTTTCCGGAGGCAGCGGCGCCCAGCCGATGGCCTGGTCCGAATCGCGGAACGACACCCAGGCCGGCGCCCATTCGTCGCCCGGCACCCAGATATGGCCGTACTGATCGTCATAGCCCCAGCGGCCATAGTGATAGGTGGCCCAGCCGAAGCGCTCGTTGGTTTCCCAGTACCAGCCGTAGCGGTCGGTCCACACCCAGCGGCCGTCGCTGTAGGGACGCCAGTCGGAGCGCACCTGCGTCGGGTACCACACCCAGCCATAGCGCGGGTGATCGACCCAGCGGCCGTCCTGCGCCAGGTCGTCGTAGAACATGTCGTAGCCGCGCCGGCTCTGCGCCGACGCTTCCTGCGGCAGGAAGACGGCCGCCGAGGTCAGCGTGGTGGAGAAGGCTACGGCGAGAGCAATGGCGGCTGCTTTGCTGCGCATGATTTCGGTTTCCTCGTTTGACGTCCGCCGCAGCAGGCGATGGCCTGCCCAGACGAGACGCGATTGTTCTTCTTACGGACCGCAACGCTGCAACGTCCCTAAGCGGTGGTGCGGTAAATCGCCTTCAAGCACTGGTGCGAAATTCGACGCGCCGACACAACGTGCGTGATTGCTGCGCGTTGCACGACGGCGATGTGTTTTTTCCAAGGCGGGAAGGTGGCGGCGCGCCTTGTTTGGCGCGCGTGCGGGAAACGTCAAAGACGCGGCGCGATCTCGTCGTAGCCGCGGTTCAAGAACTGCAGCAGACAGATCCCATTCCCGAACGGGTCGGCGATCTCGACGATGCGGCCCCATCTGGCGGTGCGGATCTCGCCTTCGGCTTTGGCGCCGGCGGCGAGCGCTTTCGCCAGAGCGGCTTCGACGTCATCGACCACGATGTCGAAATGCACCGGCGTCCAGTGGCGGGCGTAGGAGCGGGGCTGGTTCGCCGCGCCGATGCTGCCTTCTGCCTTCACCAGCAGATAGAGTTTCGCCGGCAGACCCGACAGTTCCGCGCCGCCCGCGCCGAAGCGGCGGGTGACTTTCAGGTCGAAGGCGCGCGTGTAGAAATCGACGGCGCGGGCGAGGTCGGGGACGTCGATGTTGATCAGCAGGTCCATGGCAGAATGTATACCCTTGGGGCCGTCGAAGACGATCCCCCTGACGGACCCTTGCTGCGCCGGGACGACTGCCGCAGCATCCCGGGACTTTTGGAGACCGACATGATCACGCCTGAACTGATGCGCGAGCTGGCTGCCTACAACGAATGGCAGAACGCCAATATCATCGCCATTCTTGATCGGCTGGACGATACCGAGCGGCACAAGGATCGCGGCCTGTTCTTCAAATCCCTGCACCGCACCTTCGACCACATAGCCATGGTCGATTCCTATTTCCTCGACGTGCTGCAGGACCGCACGCCGATCCCCTTCGCCCCCGACCGCGTGCTGCACGATCAATGGCCGGCGCTGCGGCAGGCCCGCCTGGCGCTCGACCGCGAGCTGACCGGCCTCGCCCGCGCCATCGCGCCGTCCTGGGGCGACGACATCATCGAAAGCTTCAGCGCCAAGCTGCAGAAGACGCGGCGCGTGAAACGCGGCTTCTATGCCATGCAGCTCTTCAACCACCAAACCCACCACCGCTCCCAGCTCACCACCGGGCTGCACATGATGGGCATCGATTACGGCACGACGGACATGCCGTTTCGGCCGGGGATTGGGTTTTAGAGATTTAGGTGCAAGATCAGATCTTTACTTCCAGTTCCTCCGTAAATTCTCCGTCGTTGGCAAAAGCATCCAAATCGTTGTCACGTCCGCCAGGTTTTGGCCTCCAGCACTTGCGCAGAAACGGCAACCACTCGTCGTCGAGTTCTTTGACGCGCCTTATGGCTTTCAGTGCCATTTTTCTATGCTCGCCAAGTATCGGATCGGTCTTGGGATCAGCTTGTGTGGTCGCCAACCGATGCCGATACGCTTGGCCATGAGCGCACGCGACTACCACCCAGTAATGAGCGTCGGTCTCGAACGCATTGGTTTGGGCGAGTTCACCAAGGATCTTCAGTGCGCTTTCAAACCCTTTCGGCGGATCGTCGTAAAGTGAGTTCAACGCGATGTTGAACTGTGTCCTTTGCCGCGTCGCTAGAGAAACTGAGTTCTTGGGTAGAGAGAGAACGTGACTGAATTCCCTTGCTGCCTCCCGACGTCGCTTGTTGGCTGAAAGAACCTTGGCGAGCTCTAGCCGTGGCTCGGCCACGTCAGGTCTCATCGCAATGGCTTGTCGATAGGCGGCGACAGCTTCATCGACGCCACCGACCGCCAGCTTCGCGCGCGCCCAATCGAGAAAGTCCTGATAGGTGACGAGTTTATTAATGCCGACTTTCGCCGTTTCCTGTGCCAATTCCTTTGTACCGGCGTCGAACTCTATGTTTTGAACGAAAGCTCGCGTGTTCTTGTCGGGTTGCGGATTCAGATCGGCTTGGTTGACGACATTGGAAACTATTTGTCCCGTTTGCGTCGAAGACGCCGGCAACACGCCAGAGGCGGCGTTCTGAACCGCGACATAGGCTAGGACAAGGAACAACGTCGTCCACAGATGCCCCCAGACGAAGCCGAAGACCAGGCCATAAACCAGAAGCCCGCCAATCACGCCTATTCCCAGCGGCATGTCCGCCGTGCCCGGAGCAACGGCGGTAAGCTCGACGATGACGTCGTGGAAAAGCTTCAGGATTGGCTTGAGTTGCGTCAGGGCGGCGCCGACGAGAATCTTCGTGAGCCAATCCGATATTTGCACCAGATTGGTGTTGATCGCCGAACCGGCAACGCCAGCCGCCATTGGGGCCAGCGGGCTGCCACCCTTGCTTCCATTTTCTCGCGCGCCCTCTATTCCGCGCGGAATGCCGAACAGGAAGCCCAGGCCACCGCCAATGGTGAATGCGGCCGCCCAAATAAGCAGGCAGAAAGCGCCGATATAGGCAGCTTGCGGTAGGCTGTCGGCCGTCAGCATCAAGGCGAGCGCGGAGGCTATCGGAATGAATGAGAAGCGGACCCCGTAAATGTTCACGCGATGCAGATTGATCGAGGCGCGCCGCAGAAAGGGGTTGTTATCGAAATTGTCGTCGAAGAACGAGCGCGGGCGTCCGTTAAAGATCAGTGTGTACAATAGCCAGTTGAATAATTTCTGAAGCATTCGCCTTCTTCCCGAGGCGTATCCTATGCCGGTGTTCCGAGGTGAAAGCCTGTTACTTCTGACAGGGGCGTAGATACGCGGAAACACACCGGCGTATGCGACGGTTGAGGAGCCGGTGCGAAAGGGGTTCAGCTCAAATGCGGCGCTACGACCGCTTGCGTGTCCTTGCTCGACACCACCGGCACGATCTCAAGCTCGACACCAGAGCCGCGCAGGCGCAGGCACCATTCCTGGAACAGGCGCAGATCATCACAGCGCATGAGCTGGAAGCAGCGCGAGAAATTGGGCTCGACCCAGGAGTCGATGTATTCCAGCCCGTCCGGGATCGAGCGGCCCTCATCGCGCAGGCGCTGGTAGATCGGCACCATGTCGTTGTCGGCGAAGCGTTCGATGACCATGAAGAGCATGCGTTCTCCCCGGATTTTATCTACCACTCGTCGAGCGGCGGCTTGGGTGGCGTGGACATGTAGAAGTTGGTCCGCAGCGCCAGCGAGCAGAACTCCGCGCGTGGCGGCAAGGCTTGCAGCAACGCGTCCACTGCGACGCCTTCCTTCTCCAGCGCCGATTTGATGGCGCTCGTGGTTTCGGTCAGGTGCGTGCGTAGCTCCTTTGGCGTATAGCGCGCGCAAATAGTTGGGATCGGGTCGAAGCCGAATCCGACCATCCAATCCGGATTGCCCGGATCGAGACGCACGGCAGACATCCCCGGCTCGTCGCTGGTCCAATAGATGAAGGCAGTTGCCGCGCCGGCCTGCAGAGCCTCGGCCATCAGGATATGCGCGTGCAGGAGCTGGAACGCATCGACCAGAAACACTGGCCCGTTGGGCAGAGGAAAACCGAACTGAATGATGTAGCAGCGATGGAGATGGCGATATTTCTCTTCCAGCGCCCCGCGCACGACGACGTGCGTGAGCGAGGGCGGGATGGTGTCGTTGGTGCTGCTCGGAGTATTCGCGCCCGCGAGACTGACTTCGGAGAAGTTTCCTCTCGTTGGGGTTTTCACCTGCCCGTTTTCCAGTCTCAGGGTCGCCGCTTCGCGCGTGGCGATAGCCTGGCCGATGCGGGGCAAGAGAGGTGGGAACGACATCTGCTCAGTCTCGGAAACAAACCCCTCTAAGGCAAATTTCCTCTCTGCTGCGCCGCAGCATCCGCAGCATCTGGATCTTCCAATCAAATTGCTGCGCAACATCCGCAATAATGTTATCTAAAATACTAGAATACATATGTTTCACGTGAAACATTTTCCATAACCTGTCTCTTTGACTCCCGGCCCTGTTTTCCGTATCTTCCGGCGCTTGAAAGCGCTGGGAATTCCGGCGGTTATCGGATTTCAACCATGGTTGGACGGGACAAGCGATACGACGTGATTGTCGTCGGGGGCGGGCATGCCGGCTGCGAGGCGGCTGCGGCCTCCGCGCGGCTGGGCGCTGCCACCCTGCTGCTGACCCACAAGCGCGACACGATCGGCGAGATGTCGTGCAACCCGGCCATTGGCGGGCTGGGCAAGGGCCATCTGGTGCGCGAGATCGATGCGCTGGACGGCATCATGGGCCGCGCCATCGACCGCGCCGGCATCCAGTTCCGCATGCTCAATGCCTCCAAGGGCCCGGCTGTGCGCGGGCCGCGGGCCCAAGCCGACCGCAAGCTTTATCGCCAAGCGGTGCAGGCGTTGCTGGCCGAACAGGCGAATCTCGACATCGCCGAAGCCTCGGTCGAGGACGTGCTGCTCGATGCCAGCGGCCGGGTTTGCGCCGTGGTGACCGGTGAGGGCAGGGAAATCCCCTGCGCCGCATTGGTCCTGACCACCGGCACCTTCCTGCGCGGGCTGATCCATCGCGGCGAGAGCCAGATCCAGGCCGGCCGCATCGCCCGAGACGGCTCGCTCGACCCGGCGTCGATGGGCCTGTCCGGCGCCCTGGCCCGGGCGGGTTTTCGCCTCGGCCGGCTGAAGACCGGCACCCCGCCACGGCTGGACGGACGCACCATAGACTGGGCCGCCCTAGACCGTCAGGACGCCGATCCGCAGCCTGTGCCCTTCTCCTATCTTACTGAAAAGATTGAGGTTCCGCAGATCGCCTGCGGCATCACCGCGACCACGCCGGCAAGCCACGCTTTGATCCGGGCCAATCTGCACCGGGCGCCGATGTATTCCGGCCAGATCGCCTCCACCGGTCCGCGCTATTGCCCGTCGATCGAGGATAAGGTGGTGCGCTTTGCCGCCCGCGAGCGGCACCAGATCTTCCTCGAGCCCGAGGGGCTGGACGACGACACGGTCTACCCCAATGGCATTTCCACCAGCCTGCCGGCCGAGGTGCAGGCCGAGCTGCTGAAGACCATTCCCGGCCTGGAGCGGGCGGTGATGGTGCGGCCGGGCTACGCCATCGAATACGACCATGTCGATCCGCGCGAGCTGAAGCCGACTTTGGAGACCAAATCGGTCGCCGGGCTGTTCCTGGCCGGGCAGATCAATGGCACCACCGGATACGAGGAAGCGGGGGCGCAAGGGCTGATCGCCGGCCTCAATGCCGCGCTCAGGGCCGATGGCGGCGGACGCGAGTTCACCCTCGACCGGGCCGACGCCTATATCGGGGTGATGATCGACGATCTCACCAGCCAGGGCGTTGCCGAGCCCTACCGCATGTTCACTTCGCGGGCGGAATACCGGCTGCTGCTGCGGGCCGACAATGCCGACCAGCGCCTGAGCCAGAAAGCCATCGATCTGGGCGCCGCCTCGCCCGAACGCGCCCGGAAATTCGCGGAAAAGCGGGCAAAACTGGCCGCCGGCCGGGCTCTGGTCGAGGGGCTGAAAGCCACGCCCACCGTGCTGGCCAAGGCCGGTTTCGCCATCAACCAGGACGGCGTGCCGCGTTCGGCGCTGGATCTGATGGCCTATTCGGAGATCGATTTCGACCGGCTGTCGGCTTTGTGGCCTGAGCTGAAGACGCTCGACCGCGACACCACCGACCAGCTCGAGATCGACGGCCGCTATGCCGGCTACCTCGCCCGCCAGCAGAAGGACATCGACGCCTTCCGCCGCGACGAGTCTTTGGCCCTGCCGGTCGACCTCGACTACGCACAGGTCGGTGCGCTTTCGACGGAAATGCGCCAGAAACTCTCGGCCGGCCGGCCGGCGACTTTGGGGCAGGCGGCGCGGATCGCCGGTGTGACGCCGGCGGCGCTAACCGCCCTGCTGCGCCACGTGAAGCGGCGCGAGAAGGCGGCGTAATTGTCCGAACCGATGACGCCGGAAGGCTTCGCCGCGGCGCTGCCTGACGTTATGGAAAATGTTTCACGTGAAACACTTTCCGACCTCCAGACCTACGCCGACACGCTGACCGCCTGGCAGGCCAAGATGAATCTGGTCGGGCCCTCGACCCTGCCCGACATCTGGCGCCGGCATTTCCTCGACTCGGCCCAGCTCTATCCGCTGCTGCCCGACAATGACCGCGACAGCGAGCGCAAGCTGAAGATCTTCGACCTCGGCAGCGGTGCCGGCTTCCCCGGCCTGGTGCTGGCGATACTGGGGCGGCGCGACAAGCGCTATCCCGGCGGAAGGCCGCTGCGGGTCAACCTGATCGAGAGCGATCGCAAGAAGGCGACATTCCTGGCCGAGGCCGCGCGCGCCGTTGGCTTCACCACCGACGACAGCAGCAAGACCGCCGTCCGGGTTCGCGCCCAGCGCGCCGAAGCCATCGAGCCGCAGATTGCCGACGTCATCACCGCGCGCGCACTGGCGCCGCTGGACAAGCTGCTGCCGTGGATGGCGCGGTTTGCCGACGACAAAACAATCCTCCTGATCCCCAAGGGCGAGCAGGCGGAAGCCGAATTGCAAAGCGCGGCCAAAGACTGGAAGATGAAAATAGAGCGCGTGCCCAGCCGCAGCGATGCGCGCGGCACCATCCTGGTCCTGACGCAACTGGCGCAGAAGTAAGCCTCGGCGAGTGCATCAATGAGTGACGTCAATATTGCCGAGCCGCAACCGCCAGTAGATGTGAACGCCGTTCACTCAACCGATCCTGCCCGCACGCCCAAGCTCGCCACGCACAAGCGGCCTTACGTCATTGCGGTGGCCAACCAGAAGGGCGGCGTCGGCAAGACCACCACCGCCATCAATCTCGCCACCGCGCTCGCCGCCGTCGGTCGCAAGACCTTGCTGATCGATCTCGACCCGCAGGGCAACGCCTCGACCGGGCTGGGCGTGGCGCGCGAGCAGAAGGCGCGCGGCACCTACGACATCCTGGTGTCGAACCTGCCGCTCAACGAAGGCTCCTACGACACGGCCATCACCAATCTGCAAGTGACGCCAACGTCCGTCGATCTCTCCGGCGCCGAGCTCGATCTGGTTGACATGGACCAGCGCGAGTTCCGCCTGCGCGACGCCATCCGCCACGCGCCGACCAACTGGGACGTGGTGCTGATCGACTGCCCGCCATCGCTGACCCTGCTGACGGTCAACGCGCTGGTGGCGGCCGATGCCGTGCTGGTGCCGCTGCAATGCGAGTTCTTCGCGCTGGAAGGCATCAGTCACCTGACGCGCACCATCGAGCGGGTGAAGCGCGCGCTCAATCCCAAGCTCGAGATCATCGGCATCGTGCTGACCATGTACGACAAGCGGAACAAGCTCACCGACCAGGTCGCCGACGACGTGCGCGGCCATTTCGGCAAGGTGGTGTTCGACACGGTGATCCCAAGGAACGTGCGGGTCAGCGAGGCGCCGAGCCATGGGCTGCCGGTGATCATCTATGACCACGCCTGCGCGGGGAGCCAGGCGTATGTGAGCCTGGCGGCGGAGTTGATTGGTAGGTTGAGGGAGAGGGCGGGGAGTTAGCCAGCTAGCGGCTCACTTCTCCAGATGCATTTACCCAAGCTACGAAACTTCGATACCGAAAGTGCACCTCGTTCGTTTCGCGCTTTAGAACCCGGCGCAGTCAAAGCTCTGGCGATAGCAGCCTTGTCAGCAAGGTGCATTTCAATCGGCTGATATTTAGCGTCCATTAGGACAAGTACAACGCTGTCAAACGGTTGCCTGAGATCGATCTTTCCTATTCGTTGTCCGCCCCATTTTTGGCCGCCGTATCTTCGTCCTTTGATCTGAATTCTTTGCTCGATGCCATCAATTGTTCCCTTAGCGTCAAAGCCAGCAGAACGAACTTCACTGAGTTCCAGAGCCAAGGCCTTTGCAGCGACGTACTCGGCCAATTCCCCCGTACATCCAAGCGGCCGACCGGTCATGTCGTAGTACTCAACTGCCAGTCGCCGCACATCCTCAAGGACATCGGCAAGTTCTCTTCCACTCATTGGAAATTCCCTATCGATTGGTCGTTTAACCCATCGAGAGCGTATTGCGGCGCGCGCCACACACAAGGACCTAAGCCGCTTCCTTCGTCTTCCACCCCGAGCGCCGGAATGCCACCACGCGCGGCAGGCGCTTGTTGCGGGGCTGGCTGTTGTCAGCCGCCGCTCGCAAACCGGCTTCGATCTTGATCGGCCCGCCGATGCGTTCGCGCACCAGCAGGCTTAGCAGACGAAACACCGCCGGCTCGATCTTGCTGGTCTCTTTCTCCCAGCGCGCCACCTGCTGGTCGCTCAGTCCCAGCAGCTTGCCCAGCTCGGCCTGACTCAGATCGAGATAGACACGCAGATAGCGCAGCTCCTTGCCGCTGGGCTGGTGCGGCTGTTCGATGATGTGGCGGGCGAGGGCGGCAAAGAGGGCGCGGTCGTCCTTGATCTCCAGGAAACGGCCGATCGGCGTTTCCTCCCAGCGCCAGCCATTGGCGAGATAGACATTGTCCAGCCCGCTCTCGCGATAATGCAGCAACTCGCCATCGGGCTCGCCCGAACGGCGCAACACTGTCTTTCGCTTCACGCCCATGCGACCTCCTCGACCAAAACCTTGCCGCCGTAGAGGACGACGACTACCCGTGCGCCGGCATTGACCGATTTCACCAATCCCTCCAG
This sequence comes from uncultured Hyphomicrobiales bacterium, assembly GCA_964388115.1. Taxonomy (GTDB): domain Bacteria; phylum Pseudomonadota; class Alphaproteobacteria; order Reyranellales; family JAQSWP01; genus JAQSWP01. Next base: position 499,850 of record CAYLYK010000002.1, on the reverse strand, counting down.
ACGGCAACGCCAAGCGCCCGGCATCCCGTCAATCGGCTGCGGATCGTTCGTCACCTTTGCCGTGGTCAGAAACAGCGCCAAAGCGGGATGACTAAACTCGATTGCCGCCATCTCTTCCCGCACATCCTGGCCCAGCGCAATTCCACCCGCCTTGCCGGCAGCGATATGGATCCGTTGCGTTGCCACAGCTTCTGTCAGCCTCAGCGGAACAACGTCTCCGCTCCTAGCCACGGCAACCGCCTATCATAATGATAGGATGCATTAACTTAGTCAATGTAGCCATCTGCCAACCGCTCGGTTGTTGTTGCAGATAGATTTACCCGTTATGGGAGTGGACGCCACCAACCAACGGTTTCATTCCCAAGGCCCGGCCGCGCTCACCCCCTCCCATCCCCCCGCTCATGCCGCTGCTGCAGCGCCGCCAGCCCCGCCAGCACCAGTCCGCCCAGCGCCGTCACCGTGCCCGCCACCGCCATGATCACCGGCGCGTTCCCAAGGTCGATCTTCAGCGCGTTGAACAGGAAGCCCAGCGCCGCGACGGTGGCGGCGACGCCGGCCGCCCACAGGCCGATCTTGACGCGCAACGCCCAGAAGCCGGGCCGGGCGATGGTCTGGCCGGCGGTGACCGCGGTGTAATGGGTCAGCACCTTGCTCGCCTCGGCGCTGGCGCCGCGGGCGACGGGCACGCGCAATTCGCTGCGGCTGGTGCGAACCGTGGGGGCGCCGTAGGACGTGCCCCGCGCGGTGGTCACCGCCATGCGGAAGGCGATGGAGAGCGGATTGCCGGGCACGGTACTGACATCGGTAAAGCGGGCGAGGCCCGATTTCGCCAGGCCGAAGAACGCGTCGCCGATCATCACGGCATCGGCGGAGAAGATCACCTCGATGCCTCCAGGCGGCAGCGTGCGCGGCAATCTGTAGTCGTTCTTGCGCCGCATTTTCTTCGGGCTGGAATCGTCCTCACGGAATTCCTCCAGCGTCTGCAGCGGCACGGTCCAGCGCGCGATCACGCCTTCGCCGCGCCTCATCGCATTGGTCAGCCGCACCGCCCAGATGAAGTTGAACAGGAACAGGGTGAAGACGATCAGCACCAGCAGGCCGACACCGACCAAAGCGCCGGTCAGCGGCGTCTCCTTGCCCATGCCGTTCATCATCGACAGGCCCGCCGCCATGGAGGCGGCCCCCAACGCCATGGCGGCGAGACAGATCTTGACGCTGCGCTTGGGGTTGGAGAGGCCGGCGTTCATCGGACTGCCCTCCGGGTTGCGGTTCAGTTCGGCGCGGTCACGCGCTGTGCGGTGAAGTAGAACGTGTCGACCGGCTTTGAATCGGCGCGGAACGGATCGACGCCTTTGACGCCGGGGAAGATGTGCAGCGCGATGGTGCCCTTCAGCGCCTTGCCGTCATGGGCCAAGGTCCAGTCGCTGCGGGCGATCGATTCGCGATTGGGGAAGCCGAAATTCAGGGTCGTGGCGGCGGCGCTGGCGTCGGTGCTGCAGCGCCAGGCGCCGTGCTGGGCGGAGAAGCTCGAGCCTTGCAAGCCCTGATGCTGCGCCGAATCGGCCGAGACCATGGTGCCGTCGGCATGAATGGTGAGCAAAGAGCGCGAGGCGTAGTCGCCGGCGGCGTTCTGGATGGTGGTCAGCCAGGTGCCGACCAGGGCCGCGTTACAAATGGTGCTCTGCGCCTGCGCCGGCAGGGCCAGGCCGGCGCCGACACAGGCCGCCATCAACAAGGATCTCGCTCGCATCGTTCTCTCCTTCGTCTGCATCGATTATCGCCTTGAAGGGCTGTGCCGTCACCAGCCCGGATCGAGCGGCGCCTTGGCGATGGCAATCTCGCCGGCATCGGCGCGCGCGGCCGCACCGAAGCGGATTTCCCATTCGCTGACACCAGCGATGAAAAAGCGCGCGGTCAGATCGGCGCTGGTGTCGCCGTCGTTCGGTCCAAGCCCGATCACCTGCGGATACCAGAACCCGTCCTTCACGATCCGCCGCGGCGCGGTCCAGCCGGCGGGATCGGCCAGGCGGCGGTTGAAGGCGATCCAGATGCCCTCCTGATGGATGTCGCGCCCGCCTTGCGCGTGGTTCAGCAGCATCACCCAGCAATCGAGCCCGCGATTGAAATGCAGCGCCGGACCCCAGAAGGAGTCGGGGTCGGCGTGCTTCCAGCTTCGCACGCTTGGCAGCAGCGGTTGCGGCAGTTGGTGGCGCTGTGCGGGAGCCCACGCGCCATCGCGCCGATGCTGTATCGCTTGCGGGCTATCGCGCGCGGCGATGGGGTAGCGGGCGACGCAGACGCCTTGCGCGGGCTGGTGGGCGACGTAGCTGGAATAGTGCAGATAGAAGAACGCGCCCTCGGCCACGACGCAGAAATCGCCATAGCCGCCGGTGACGAAGCCGTTGGCGAAGCCGCAATCGATCTGGTCTTTGGGCGCACGCATCAATTCGCCGAGAAAGCGCCAGCTGGCGCCATCGTCGTCCGACGCCAGCGCGCCGATATGCGGCACGAATAGTTTGCGCACCAGGCCCGGGCAATCGGCCGGCTCCTCGGCGTGATACCAGCCATAAAGCCTGCCGCCGGGCGCACGCCAGATCGATTCGATCCATTTGCCGATGGCGGCGGCGGGATCGTCGAGCAGGCGCACCGGCTGTAATATGGCGCGGGCGTCGAACGGATCGGCGGCAGCGCGACGATAAGTGTGCCCGCGCGGCGCGTAGTGCGAGACGAAGGCGAGCGCCTGTCCGCTCTCGCGCAGCACCGGCGAATTGCAGTCGGTGCGCGGCAAGCTTGTTCCATCCGCCGTCGGCCCGTGCAGGGTCAGGCGCGAGGCGGGGACGATCTCCACCGCGATGTCGTCGAGGTTTGCCGGCGCGGCCATGGATCAACCATGCGCCCGCCGGGCCGGTCCGGCAATTGATCGGGATCAAGAACGCTGCCGCTCCTTATGCGATGATGCGCCATGGCAACGAACAATGCCGGCTGGCCGGCCGATTTCCTCTGGGGCGTGTCGACCTCGTCCTATCAGATCGAAGGCGCGGCCAACGAAGACGGCCGCGGCCCCAGCATCTGGGACACGCGCAGCCGCATTCCGGGCAAGATCGAGAACGGCGATACCGGCGACGTCGCCTGCGACCACTACCATCGCTACCCCCAGGACATCGGCCTGATGCGCGATCTGGGCGTGGGCGCCTATCGCTTCTCGGTCGCCTGGCCGCGCGTGCTGCCCATGGGCAAGGGCGCAGTCAACGAGGCGGGGCTGGATTTCTACGACCGGCTGATCGATGCGCTGCTGGAAGCGAAGATCGAGCCGTGGCTGTGCCTCTATCACTGGGATCTGCCGCAGGCGCTGCAGGATCTGGGCGGCTGGGCGGCACGGGATTCGGCCGGCTGGTTCGCCGATTACACGTCGCTTGTGGCGCGCCGCTATGGCGACCGGGTCAAACGCTGGGCGACGTTCAACGAATTCTCCGTTTTCACCCTGTTCGGCTACGCCATCGACTGGGGCGCGCCGGGCGTTACCGATCGCGTGGCGCACCTGAAGGCGATCCATCACGTGAACATGGCGCATGGCGCGGCGGTCGACGTGCTGCGCGAGGCTGTGCCCGGCGCGTCGATCGGCGCCATCCATAACCGCCAGCGCATCCTGCCCGAGAACAACACGCAGGAAGACCGCGATGCCGCGGCGCTGCTCGACGAGCACTGGAATCTGGCCTTCACCGAGCCGCAGCTGAAAGGCTTCTACCCGCCGCAGCTTGCCGCCGCGCTGGAGCCTTATGTGCAGCCAGGCGATCTGGCGCGGATCGCGCGGCGGCTGGACTGGTTCGGCCTGAACCATTACGGGCCGATCTTCGCCAAGCGCGATGCCAGTGCGATCTGGGGCTATGCCTGGGGCGAGCCGCCGCCGCAGACGCCGCGCACGGAAATCGGCTGGCCGATCTTTCCCGAGATGTTCGCCGACGAATTGCTCGAGCTGACGCGCCGCTATGGCCTGCCGATCTACGTCACGGAGAACGGCTGCGGCGGCGAGGACAAGCCCGATGCGCAAGGCGTGGTGCACGATCCCGGCCGCGTCGCCTATCTGCGCGCCTATGTCGGCGCCATGCGCCAGGCGATGGAGAAGGGCGCCGACGTGCGCGGCTATTTCGCCTGGTCGCTGCTCGACAATTTCGAATGGGGCTCCGGCTATCGCAACCGCTTCGGCCTGGTGCATGTCGATTTCAAGAGCCAGAAGCGCACGCCCAAAAGCTCGGCGCGCTGGTACGCCGAGCTGATCCGCACGGGCAGGATCTGACGCTTACACGGCGTCGCGCTTTTCTTCCCGCACGATGGCGCAGCCGTCATGGCGATGCAGCGCCAGATGCCGTGTGTGATAGGTGCGCATGACGCTGCGCTGGCTGATGGTGATCAACGTCGCGTCGGCGAACTGCTCTTGCACCAGCGCCATCATTTCGCGCTCGCCTTCGGCATCCAGCGCATCGGTCGGCTCCTGCAGGAAGATCCAGGCCGGACGGTGCAGCAGCAGGCGGGCGAAACCCAGGCGTTGCTGGTCCGACACGCCCAGCTCCTGCTCCCAGATGGCGATCTCGTTCAGGCGATGGGCGATGCGGCCCAGTCCGGCGCGCCTGAGCGCGGTGGCAATGGCCTCGTCGTCGCAGCCTTGCGGCACGCCGTGATAGCAGACCGCGTCGCGCAAGGTGCCGACCGGCAGATAGGGCCGCTCGGGCATGTAATAGAGCGACGCCGCCGCCGGCAGCTCGATGCGGCCCAGCCCCCACGGCCACAGCCCGGCCACCGCCTTGAACAGCTTGGTGGTGGCGCCGGTCTCGCCCGAGATCAGCACGCGCTCGCCGGCTGCGATCTCAAGATCGAACGGCGCGATGGCGAGGCTGCCGTCGGGATTCTCGATCGTCAGCGACTGCAGGCGCAGCACCGGCTTGTCCGACAGCGCGATCGCGATGCGATGGGCGTCGGGCGCGCTGACCTTGTTCTCCAATATGTGCAGGCCGGCGCGCAAGCCATGCACGCGCTCGACCGAGGCGCGCCAGTCGGCGGCCTTGGCGAGATTGTCGATCGGCCAGCTCAGCGCCGCCGTCATCTGCTGGAAGGCCTGCGCCGATTGCATCAGGGTGCCGAGCGTGATCGAGCCCGCGATGTAGCGGGGGGCTGCGATCAGGATCGGGAAGATCTGCGAGAACATCGGCCAGGAGATCGTATAGAGGTAGAGATTGCGCAGCGCCGTGGTCTGGCGGTTCCAGGCGGCGATGGCGGCAGCGAAGAGATCGGCGAAGCGGCGGCGCTCGTCGCGCTCGCCTTTCACCAGCGCGATGGCGATGGCGTTTTCCAGCGCATGCACGAGGCCAAAGCGGAAGCCCGCCTCCGCCGATTGCCGCCGGTCGGCCGCCTGCATCAGATGCCGTCCCAGCCACAGCGCGACCCAGGTGCCGAGCAGCGAATAGACCAGGCCGATCCACACCATGTGGCCCGGCAGGTCGAACGCCCACGAGCCGAGCTCGACCGGCAGCGTGCCCGAGACGCGCCACAGCACCACGACGAAGCTGATCAGCAGCAAATTGGCGTAGAGCGCCGAATGGGCGAGGTCGACGGCGTATTCGGTGGCGATGCGCGCGTCCTCGGCGATGCGGGCATCGGGGTTGTCGTGCGCGCCCGGCATCTGGCCCAGCTGGTAGGGCCGGCCCTCGACCATCCAGCGCTCGATGGTCTCGGCCGTGAGCCAGTCGCGCCAGTCGATCTGCAGGCGGCGCTTGAAATGCAGATGCAGGCTCATCACCACGACATTGGCGGCGACGATGGCGGCGAAGACGGCGATCAGCAGCAGGAAGCGGTCGAGCTGCTTCTGCTCCAGCGCGTTGAAGAATTGCTCGTTCCAGAAATTCAGCACGATGGCGACGCCGACCTGGGCCACGGTGAGGATCATCACCGCAGCCGTCAGCCAGCGCGCCCGCCAGCGCCTGGGCGAGTGCCAATAGGGTCCCGCCAGATGCCAGAAGCGCAGCAGGAAGCGCGGCCAGTTCAGCGGCGCGGGCAGGGCGGGGGGCTCGGTCATGGATGGGCGGCGGCGTCCCGGAGCGGCTATTTTGCCCAGCATAGCCCCTTTGGCGGCCGGCTTCCGTTGATCCGTCGCAAGGGTGAGCCCGGGTTGCGTTCCCGGAAATAACCGCCTATATGGGCTTTACGATCGACGTCAAAGGCCTGACTTGCCGTTGGCGACCGCTTAAGAAAAATAGGATTTGTCCGCTTTTGCGCGACCAGTCCGGCGGCGCCGAGTACTCCAAGCCTCCCAAGACCAGATTGTCGTCCTGCCGCGCAACGTCTCGCGCGGTTGGGCCGTTTGCCGTTTCCCACTTGCCAATACCGGCCGGGGCGGCGCGGTCCTTCTTTCTACAAGGAGCCATACTATGGCTAACGGTACTGTGAAGTGGTTCAACGCCCAGAAGGGCTTCGGTTTCATCCAGCCGGACAACGGCGGCAAGGACGTGTTCGTCCATATCTCCGCCGTCGAAGCCGCTGGTCTCTCCGGCCTGAACGAAGGCCAGAAGGTCTCGTTCGAGATCGCCAACCAGCGCGGCCGCGACGCGGCTGCCAACCTCAAGGCGCTCTAAGCCTCTTGAACCTGCCGCTCCCGTCCCAGCCTCCGGGCTGACGGTCGAGCGCCAACACACAGACCGGCCGATCCTGAAAAGGGTCGGCCGGTTTTTTGTTGTCGTACTACTTTGGCAGAGTGGCGCAAGGCAACGAACAATCTATTTGCACGATCGTTGATTAATTACAGGACAAGTGCAAATTGAATACCGCGTTTTACTTGCCGTTTTATTTTGCATCTTCCTGGTGCCGTCGATTTTTTCTGCATCTCTGTTGCTTTCGTCTAGGATTCCGCTGCGCTGCAGGCGTAACGTCGCGACAGGACAATCGACGGCAGCGGGAATCGGGACATGGGGGGCTTTCGGCGTAGCCTGGCGGGCGCGTGCGTGCTGGCACTGGCCGGCGTACTGGCGTTGCCCGTGGCCGCCCAGCAGCGGCCGGCGCTGCAGGACCGCAATGTGGTCGACGAGAATGACGGCCGTTCCGCCGCCGAGGTGAAGCGCCTCTACGACGAGGCTTTCGCCGCCATGCTGGCCGACCCGGGCGATCTCGACAAATCCTTCCGCTTCGCAGGCCTTGCCGTGCGCGTGGGCGATCTCGAAGGCGCGGTGACGGCGCTCGAACGCATGCTGCTGATCAACGCCAATCTGCCGCGCGTGCGGCTCGAGCTGGGCGTACTCTATTACCGGCTGGGCTCGTATGAAGCGGCGCGCGAATATCTGACGACGGCCTTGCAGACGCAAAACATGCCGCCCGAGGTGCGCGAGCGGGCCGAGAAATTCCTGGCCCAGATCGAAAAGCAGAAATCGCCGTCGCGTTTCTCGGGCACGGTGCTGGCCGGCCTGCGCTGGCAATCCAACGCCAATGCCGCGCCCACCGGCAACGTGCGTGTGGGCGGCTTCGACGCCGAGCTCGACGACAACTCGACCGCCGCGTCGGACTGGAACGCCTTCGTTGCCGCGCAAGCGGTGCATCTGTGGGATTTCGGCTGGCAGAGCGGCGATCATCTCGACACGCGGGTGAACATATACGCCGCCCGCCAGCTCAAACGTTCGGAAGTCAACGCCTCGGTCGTGGTGGCTTCGATCGGGCCGCGCTTCGTGCTGCTGCCTGAGACCATCGACGGGCTGTCGCTGCGCATCGCCGCCGCGGTCGATTTCGTCATGCTCGACGATCGGCGCGAGTATCTGGCGCCGGGCGCGTCGGTGTCGCTCGACAAGCGCTGGGAGAAGAGCCTGCTCAGCCTGGGCTTCGATTTCCGCCGCCGCGAATACCACGACAGCAAGACCCGGCCGTTCAATTCCTTCCGCGACGGCGACGACTATGCCGGCCGCATCGGCTTCGAGCACGCCATCACCGACTGGCTGGGCGTGTCGCTCTCCGCCGGCTACGCGCGCTACGACGCCAAGATCGGCTGGGAAGCCTATCGCGAGAAACTCATCGGCGTAGGCCTCACCATCCAGCCCTTCTCCTCGCCCTTCCAATCCGACCAGAACGTGGTGCTCGCCTTCTCGGCCGCGCATCTGCGCTCCACCTACGACCAGGTCGACGTCGTGGTCGATCCCGACATGAAGCGCAAGGACAAGGACTGGCGCTTCGCCGCCACCATGAATCTGCCGCTGGCCGAGGATTGGTCGCTGGTCGTCCAGGGCGGTTACAACCGGCGCGATTCGTCGCTGCCCAATTACGAATACAAGAACTGGTTCACCATGAGTGGCGTCGCGTGGCGCTTTTAAGCGCGCGATCGCAATGGAGGCTGACAATGCGTAACGCACTTCTGCACGGCACGGCTCTGGCGCTGGTCCTGGTCGCAGCGCCGTTCATGGCGGTTTCGAATGCCGGAGCGAAGGTCGGCGTCACCAGCACCACGACGGGCGAGCCCTTGGGCACGCCGCCGCAACAGGCGCAGCGCGTGCTGAAGGTCGGCATCGACGTCTTCGCCAACGAACGCATCCAGACCCGAGCCGACGATCGCGCCCATCTGCTGTTCGCCGACGGCTCTGCGCTGACCATCGGTCCCAATTCCGATCTGGTGATCGACAAGTTCGTCTTCGATCCCAGCAAGGGATCGGGCGAGCTGGCGATCTCGGCCACGCGCGGCGTCTTCCGCCTGGTCGGCGGCAAGATCACCAAGCAGGGCGAGGCGACGATGAAAGTCGGCACCGCAACGCTTGGCCTGCGCGGCGGCATCGCCATCATCGATGCTTCCAACCCCGGCGGGCTCGACGCCTTCTTCATGTTCGGCGACAAGCTTTCCGTCACCACCCCGCAAGGCACGCGCACCGCCACGCGGGCGGGCTCGGTGATCAAGACCATCTTCGGCCAGGAGCCGTCCTCGCCCGCCCTGACGCCCACCGGCGCGCTGACCGGGCCACTGGCGCGGCTGGAAGCGCCGTCGGGCCAGACCGTGCGCGGCAGCACCGGCGTCGACGCCAAGGTCGGCCAGAGCGGCCTGAGCTCGGTGAACTCCGAGAAATCCGCCGGCGAAAGCCAGAATTCCAGCACGCCGAACTTCCAGCCGCCCGACATCGACATCGCGCTGCGCCCGGTCAGCACTTCGGGCGGTTATGTGCGCGACACGGCCTTCGTCTCCTACGATCCCCTCACCGGCAACGCCGATCGCGATCCCGCCAACAACACCGGCATCACCGAAGCGGGCACCTATGGCGGCCGGCTGGTGGCCAAGACCGGCGGCGGCAACGAGTTCAACCTGCCCTGGACGCCGGGCTCGACCTTCATCGTCGACGCCACCAACTCGACCTCCAGCCTGGGCCCGGTATCGGGCGCGGGCTTCGTGGCGCCCAAAGAAGATTTCTACATCTACACGCTGCTCGACGAGACCTCGGGCAAGAAGATCAATCTCTTCGCCGGCGATCCGACGCTTGCCTCCGCGTTCCCGACCACCGGCGTCTCCGCCCGCGACATGCTGAGCCTCGATGTCTCCAAGCCGTTCCTGGGCGAGGTCGCGTCCGCCCTGCCGGTGATCGCCAATGCCGCCCAGCAGCCGCTCTTCATCGCCCATTCGCCGATCCTGAGCGCCGCCCAGCAGGCGGGCAGCGACCAGCGCGCCACCTGGTTCCAGGGCTCGATCAATTTCGAAGGCACCGGCGCGTCGCAGGCCTCGTTCCTGTCGGTCAATATCGGGCAGTTCGGCAGCGACGCGAACGGCGCGCTCTATTCGTCGGGCGTGGCACAGGCCTCGTTGCGCGAAAGCGGCACCGGCAACGTCACCCGCTTCGGCTCCAACATCTCGACGGCGCAAACCGCCACCGGCAGCGCCATCTATGGCGGCACGGGCGACTACTTCGTGTTCCTGCCCGACAAGCGCAACAACGACCTTTCGCCCGATCTGGTAACGCCGCAGGCAGGCGCGTCCCAGGATTTCGAGACGCTGACCAAGTCGCCCTATTACTACGTCACCGCCAGCGCGCCAGCGGCCAACGCGCCGGCCGGGCTTGGCGCCAGCCGCACCAACCAGACGCTCTACGGCTACACCGCCGGCCAGCTCGACATGCGCGATACGGCGGGCACCATCACCACGACGCAATTCGCCAGCGCCAACGTCACAGATGTCAGCGTGACCACCTCGGCCACCAACAACCGAGTCGCAGCCAGCATGGCCTTCACCGACGTCAACAATCCCTATAACAGCTACGATCTGAAATTCGGCTCGACGACGGGGCTCAACGCCAACTCATCCTCCTTCATCGACGACCAGCGTTATGCCGCGGGCTCCTCGCCCACCGGCGGCAGCACCAACAACGGCAATCCCGTGGTGACAAATCTCGCGATGGTCACGCACCAGGGCGTCGGCAACGACGCCGATCTGCTGCCGCCCGGCGTCTCCTATTGCTCCTGCGAATTCATGAGCTGGGGCTACTGGATGGGCGACATGCAGTACACGACCGGCCCGCGCGCGGGCGAAAGCGAGCGCGTGCACGTCGCCACCTGGGTCGCGGGCACCTTGCCCAGCCAGGCCGAGATTCCGCTGTCGGGCACCGCGCTGTACAAGGGCCACGCAACCGGCAACGTCACCAACAACGGCGCCTCATACGTTGCGGTCGGCGAGTTCCGCCAGGTGTGGAATTTCTCCTCCCGCCAGGGCGCCTTCCAGATCAACAATTTCGACGGCGGCGACTATTCGGGCATCACCTCCGCGCCGATCGGCACGCCGCGCGATTTCTCCGGCAACATCACCGGCATCAACGGCACCGGCATTGGCCGCACCGGCTCGGCGCAAGGCTCCTTCTTCGCCTCGCCCACCAGCCCCATCGCCGGCCAGGGCGGCAACTTCACCATCAACGGCGCCAACTACTCGGCGGCGGGGACGTTTGCGGGGAGCAAGCAGCCTTAAAGCTGCACGTCGCAGTTGCAAAGGCGTCGCTGATCCTCTTGCAGTAAGGATACGGGCGCGGCAACATGGCGTGCTGCACGGAGTCGCCATGTCTGCCGCAGCGGTACAACAACCCCTGCGGGCCGCCCTGTTACCATGCGCATTCTTGCCGTCCTTATCGTTTTTCTGCTCTGCATGCCGGCACAGGCGCAACAGCCACAGTCGGCGATGGACATCTGCCGCTCCGATACAGCACCGCCGCAGCGACGCATCGAAGCTTGCTCCCGGATCATCGCCAATGGGCAAGAGAAGCCGTATATCGTCGCTGACGCTCTGAACGCACGCGGTCTCGCCTACAGCGAACTCGAGCAATACGATCGTGCCCTTGCCGACTATGACCGGGCCGTCGCGCTTACGCCTCGCACGGCTCGCTTCTATTACACGCGCGCGCTCGTTTTGGCCGCGATGCAACAATATGATCGCGCGATCACGGACTTGAGCCAGGCCATCGCTCTAAAGCCAGACGAGGCTCTCTTTTATCGCATTCGCGGCACGATCTATGCCAGGAACGATCAGCACGAGCGCGCCATCGCCGACTTCGACCAAGCCATCAAGATCGAGCCGACTCTGGCGGACAGCCATTTTTTCCGTGGCCTTTCCCACTCGGACATACGCCAGCACGACCGCGCCATCACCGATTTTGATCAGGCGATCGCGCTAGGTTACAAGGACGCGGCCGTCTACCAACACCGTGGCTCTGCCCATTTAAGCAAAGGGCGCCACGATCTCGCCATTGCCGATTTCGACCGGGCCATCAGCCTGGATCCCAACGATGCCTTTGGCTATTCCAGCCGTGGCATCGCTCACCATGAGCAGAAGCAGTACCAACGCGCCATTGCCGACTTCGATCAGGCGGTCAGGCTCAAGCCTCGGGATGCCAATTACTATCATCTGCGATGCCTGTCGCGGATGGAGTGGGGCGAGAGGTTGGACCAGGCATTGTCCGACTGCACTACCGCCATCGCGCTTGACCCGACCGCGTCGAATTTTCTCACTGGCCGCGGCGCAACACATCTGAAAGCGGGGCTTTTCGCGTTGGCGGAGCAGGATTTTGCGAGCGCACTGAAGTTGCAGTCCAACGAGCCCTATGCCCTTTACGGCCGAGGCATCTCCCTTCTGCGCCAGGGCAAGAGAGAGTCTGGCAACGCCGATCTGGCTGCGGCGCGCAAACTCCAGCCCGGCATCGACGAAATCTACGCCGAGTCCGGCATCAAGCCGTAGGCGCAAAGAAAAGCGCCGCTCCCGTGCCGGGAGCGGCGCCTGTTCGAAGAACGCGAAATTTAATTCAGCCGCACTTCCGCGACCTTGTCCTTGTAGTCCTTCTTGGGATCGATCCCGAGCAGCATCTTGGCGCCGGCGAGGAAGTTGTTCTCGTTGAGCCAGATTTCGGCGGTCTCGGCGTCGAGCCGCAGCAGGGTCAGCTTGGGGTCGTCCTTGCCGCCTTCGAACCAGGCGGCGATGAACTTGTTCCACAGCCGGTCGATCATGACGCGATCCTTGTCGATCGACAGCGCGCCGTGGACGGTGGCGAACAGATCATGGCCCTTGTCCACGAAGGTGGCGATGGCGCGCTCGCCATGGCCGTCGTTCTGTTGCAGCTTCTGCACGATGGCGTTGTCGGTCGAGGTGAAGAACCAGATCGGCCCGTGCTCGACCTTGTCTTCGACCTGCGCCGTCATCGGCCGCGCATGCCCGTCCTCGACTCCGTCCAGACCCAGCATCATGGTGCGGTCGGATTTCAACTTGTCCCAGAATTTTTCCTTCAATTCGTCCGGCATGGCCATGGCTTGCTCCTGTATGGGTGTGCAGGAGCAACGGCCCGGCGGCGATGGCCGTTCCGGCGCCGATTTATGCCCGATTCTCAACCCTTCCTTCAGCCTCGCTAATCGGTAGGATGGCCCAAAACGGGGCTTAGGCGACGAGCGGGGACGGGACATGAAGCCAGCCGGCAAGGGACTTGGACGCGGGCTTTCGGCGCTGCTGGGCGACGAGCCCGAGGCGGCGCCCGCCCCGGCGCCAAGCGTGGCGCCTGCAGCGCCCGGTCCCACCGCCGCCGATCTCGAAGCGCTGCGGCGCGAGACCTTCACCCTGCCGATCGAGTTCCTCAAGCCCGGCAAGTTCCAGCCGCGCCGCGTCTTCGACGAGGAAGCGCTGCAGCAGCTGGCGCAGTCGATCCGCGAGAAGGGATTGCTGCAGCCGATCCTGGTGCGCCAGGTAGCAAAAGATTCTTACGAGATCCTGGCTGGCGAGCGGCGCTGGCGCGCGGCGCAACTGGCGAAGCAGCACGACGTGCCCGTCGTGCTGCGCGATTTCGCCGACCGCGACGCGCTTGAAATCGCGCTGATCGAAAACCTGCAACGGCGCGACCTGTCGCCGGTGGAAGAGGCGCAAGGCTACGCAAGATTGCGCGACGAGTTCGGCGCCACGCAGCAGGAGCTGGCCGACGCCCTGGGCAAGAGCCGCTCGCACATCGCCAACACGCTGCGCCTGCTCGACCTGCCGGCGAAAATCCGCACGCTGCTCGACGAGGGCAAGCTCGACGCCGGCCATGCCCGCGCCCTGATGGGTGCGAAAGACATGGAAGCGCTGGCGCAGCGCGTGGTGGCCGAAGACCTGTCGGTGCGCCAGGTGGAAAAGCTGGTGCAGGCATCGGCCGCTGCGCCCGCCAGCGCGCCCGTCGCCGGCGGCAAAGGCAAAAGCGGTGGCGCGGCAGCAACGTCGGCGGTGGTCGCCAAATCGGCCGATGTCAGGGCGCTGGAAAAGCAATTGGAAGCCGCGCTCGGTCTGCGCGTCGACATTGTCCAGCGCGACGGGGAAAAGACCCAGGTCAGTCTGTTTTGTGACGATTACGAGCAATTGGACGATGTCGTCGCGCGCCTGAACAAGCCCCCTCGGGCCTGAAGACGCCGGGCCGCATCGGCTGCGCGGGAGGATCTGCATAATTCAAACGACCCGATCAATATGCAGCCATAGTGTGATTTCATTTGCTAAAAGATCTTTATTTGCAGCGGGACCTTGTCGCCGCATGCGCAATCTTGGATAGGATGGGGTGATGCAATTACCGCGCCCTCCAGTTGGTGACGACGAGCCGCCCGACGGATCGGAATCAAACGGCGATCCTGTCGCAATCTCAGCCGACCTGCCCGGGACCGATCAAGACGACAGCCGGCGGCGGCGCATGTCGCCGGGCGATCGGCGCAGCATGATCCTCGAACAGGCGGCGGAATTCTTCGCCGGCAACGGTCCTGCCGCCTCGACGCGGGCGCTGGCCCGTGCGCTCGGCATCACGCAGGCGCTGCTCTATCGCTATTTCCCGTCCAAGGAGGCGCTGGTGCGCGCGGTCTATCAGGAGCGCTTCGCGGATCGCCGCGATCCGTCCTGGATCGAGCTGCTGCGCGACAGGACGCAGCCGCTCGAAGAACGTCTGGTCGATTTCTTCACTGTCTACATGGACCGGCTGAGCGCGCCCGACTATCGCCTGTGGATGCGGGCGGCGCTGGAGGGCTGGAGCTTCGCGCGCTTCTACCATCAGGATCTGGTCGAGCATGTGATGATGCCGATCATCGCCGAGCTGCGCCATCAGGCGGAGCTGGAAGGCTTCGAAACGCAGCCGGTGATGTATGGCGAGCTGGAAATCATCTTCAACCTGCATGGCGCGCTGTCTTTCGTGCGCATTCGCCGCGATATCTACGGCGCGCCGGTGCATCCCGACATCAAGGCCGCCGTTCGCCTGCACGTCGCCATCTTCCTGCCCGGCGCCGTACAGCAGATCCGCGCGCTGCATCGTGCCGATGCCTCCTCGTCGCTGACCGTGCCGCCGCTCACGCCCTGATTGTTCCCTTGCGCCCAGACGCAAGGCCGGCGAATTCGCGGAACCAACTCGCTCCTCGCTCGTCTGTCACAGACGATTGCCCACCGATATCGCGGCGGCGCGATCGAACGGGGAGGATTGCATGCCGAATTTTCTGACGAATCGCCTGCCGCTGCTGGCGGCGCTGGTGCTGGCCGCCATGAGCGTACTGGCCGTTCCAGCCGAGGCGCAGCGCCGCGCGCCGCCCGACGGGTCGTACCGGCAAAGCTGCCGCAACATCCAGATGGATGGCCGCGACGACCTTTCCGCCGAATGCCGCCGGCAGAACGGCAACTGGCGCAACACCCGGATCGATATCGACAAGTGCGCCGGCCGCGACATCCGCAACGACAATGGCCATCTCGAATGCGGCGACTATCGCTATGGCGGCAATTACGGCCGCTACAAGCCGCCCGCCGGCTCGTGGGCCCAGTCCTGCCGCAACGCGCGCATCGTGCGCGACGACCTGATCGCCGAATGCCGCGAGCGCGACGGCGACTGGAACCGCACCAGCCTCGATCTGGACGATTGCCGCGGCCGGCCGGTGAGCAACGACAATGGCCGCCTGCGCTGCGGCGAACTCGCCAGCGGCGGCGGCGGCTATAACATGCCGCGCGGCTCGTGGACGCAGTCCTGCCGCAACGCACAAATCCGTGGCGACGATCTCTACGCCCAGTGCCGCGGCCGCGATGGCCAGTGGCACAATACCCGCATCGACCTTGATCGCTGTCCCAACCGCGGCCTGGTCAACGATAATGGCGAGCTGCGCTGCCCGTAAAACGGCCCCGCATTTCCCCGCGTAATTTCTAATCCAATAGCAAGGGGCGCGGCCGCACGGTAACATGCGGCCGCGCCCCGCCTCTTTTTGCGGCGGCGGAAAAGAGGGGAAATCGCCATGTCCGTTTTCGGTGCGTTCCGTCTTGGCGTGATCGCCTTGATCGGTGTTGTTGCCGCCCTCCTCGTTCTGCCCGACGAGGCGGCAGCGCAGAATTTTCCCGGCGGTTCCTGGCGGCAAAGCTGCCGTGATGCCCGCATGGAGGGGCGCGATACGCTGCGGGCCGAATGCCAGCGTCGCAACGGCTCCTGGAACCGCACCGGCATCGACATCGACAAATGCGGTCGCGGCGGCACGGTGGCCAATTCCGACGGCAATCTGGTGTGCGAGAGCTTTGGCACGCAGGGCGGCGGTCAGGGTCCATGGTGGGGCAAGGGCCTGCCGGCCGGCTCCTACCAGCGCTCCTGCCGCAACGCCCGCCTGGAAGGCCGCGACCTGCTGATCGCCCAGTGCCAGCGCCAGAACGGCAGCTTCCGTAACACGCGGCTCGATATCGACGAATGCCGCGGGCGCGACATCGCCAACGACAACGGCCATCTCGAATGCGGCGGCAAAATCTATGGCGGCTCCTATGGCCAGTACCAGCTGCCGCCGGGCTCGTGGAGCCAGAGCTGCCGCAACGCCCGCATCGTGCGCGACGATCTGTTCGCCGAGTGCCGTCAGCGCGACGGCGACTGGGTGCGCGCCAGTCTCGACCTCGACGATTGCCGCGGCCAGGCCGTCAGCAACGATAATGGCCGGCTGGTTTGTGGCGGCGGAAATTTCGGTGGCGGGTACAATAACCGCCTGCCGCCAGGCAGCTGGCAGCAGAGCTGCCGCAATCCGCGCTTTGGCAGCGACGGCCGCTTCTACGCCGACTGCCGCGAGCGGGACGGGCGCTGGAACACCGATGGCATCGATCTGCGCGACTGCCGCGGCCAGCCGGTCTACAACGATGACGGCAAGCTGCGCTGCTGAAAACAGTCCGACCGGATGAGACAGGGGGCGGCCTCGGGCCGCCCCTTTTACGTTGGGCGGGCTGGGCCCATCCCCGCCACGAAAAAATTAATTCCGACGCCTTTGCCAAGATTCCGTCGCAATCCGATTCCAGATTTACCGTACTGCAGCAGCCGCTCGCCCCCTCAGGGCGGAACACCGCCGGCGCCGGCGTTGCAGGGAGGATGACATGCCATCGCTGTTCCCCCGCACCGCCACCGGCGTTCTGCCGGCGACGGCCTTTGCCTTTGCCTTTTCCCTGCTCGCTCTCACCGCCGCTCCCGCCGAAGCCAAGGAACGTCCGCGCGGCGACTGGCATCGCTACTGCAAGGACGCCGATATTCGCGGCGACTGGCTGGAAGCCGATTGCCGTAAATATGGCGGCGGCTGGCGCCGCAACACCCGCATCAACTTCGACAATTGCCCGGGCAACGAAGTCACCGTGCGCGACGGATATCTGGTGTGCGAGCGCCGCTACGCCGGCTATGGCCATGGCGGTTACGGGCATGGCGGCTACGGGCATGGCGGCTGGAACGACCGCGACGAATGGGGCAATAGCCGCTGGGGCAAAGATTACTGGGATCGCGACCGCTGGGATCACAACAATCGCTACGGCTGGGACCGGCGTGACTGGGACCGGCGCGACTGGGATCGCCGCGACTGGGACCGCGACGGCCGCGGCCATGACGGACACGGCTGGAACGGCCGGCGCGACAACGATCGCCGCGACGGCGATCGCGACTGGAGCCAGCGCCGCGACAACGACCGCCGGGATGGCGACCGCCGCGACAGCAACTGGAAGGGCAAGCGCGACGACGATCGCCAGCAGGTCGTGCGCAAGGAGCCGCAGCGCCAGGACTGGAACAACGGCCGCACCGACAACCGGCAGAACACGCAACAGCGCGACGACAACAGGCGGCGCGAGGCCGATCGCCGCGACGACAATCGCCAGCGCAACAACAACGAACGCGATGAGTGGGGGAAGCGCGGCAACAGCTGACGCCGCCCGACGAGTTGGTCTGCAATCCTTTGCCCAGGATTGCATCCTGATCCCCGCCCGGCTTGACGCCTGGCGGGGATTTTTTTCAGCCCTTGCTCCGCCCCGCCGGCCTTGGACATGATCCGCCATGGACCACGCGCTTTCGCCGCTCATGTGGGCGCATCTGCTGACCGTGCTGCCGGCGCTGCTGATCGGCACGGTGGTGATGCTCCAGCGCAAGGGCACGACGGCGCACATCATGCTGGGCCGCGCCTACATGCTGCTGATGCTGGCGACGGCCGTTCTCTCGTTCTGGGTGCGCGGCCTGAATGGCGAAGATCTGAGCCCCATCCATGCGCTCTCGGCCTGGGCCATCGTGTCGGTGATCGTCGGCTGGTGGGCGATCCGCACCGGCAGGCGGCGCCTGCATCGGGGCTTCATGATCGGACTCTATGCCGGCGTGCTCATCGCCGGCGCCTTCACGCTTCTGCCCGGCCGGGCGCTGGGCAGATGGCTATGGGGCTAATCGTCTAGCGCCGCTGCGGCACGGGCGGCGGGGTGTTGGTCTCGGGCCGCTTCAAGGGTGCGGGCCTCAGCGCCGCCAGTCGTTGCGTGGCGCGTTGCTCGGCGGCGGTGCGGGCTTGCGCCGGCACTTGCGCCGCCAGCCGCTCGCGCTCCTCGCGCAGAACCGAGTTGATGCCAAGCCCCAGCGCGAAGGAAAACCATTCCCACGCCTGCACCGCATCGCGGGCAACGCCGGTCCCGTCGCGCAAGGCGCGCGCATACTGCGCCGCTGCCGGACCCGAGCCGCGCTCGGCGGCGCGGCGGTAATAGTCGACCGCCACCTGCTCGCTCTTGGGCATGCCGTCGCCCGCCCGCGCCATCTCCGCCAGCGCCAGCAGCGCCGGCGCGTAATTTAGAGCGGCCGCTTTCTGCCACCACGCATTGCGCTGCGCCGCATCGGGCCGCACGCCCTGGCCGCGATCGTAGAGCGAACCAAGCTCATAGGCCGATTCGGCATCGCCGCGCTCGGCTGCCTGGCGATAGAAGGCGATGGCTTCGCCGGTGCGCGGCGGCTTGTCGGTCAGCAGCAGGAACGCAAGATCGCGCTGCGCTTCGGCCAGGCCCTGGGCTGCGGCCTTGCGATACCAGGCAATCGCGCCGGCCTCGTCGGTCTGGCCGGGCGAAGCCCCCTGCAAGGCGATGCCGCCCATCAGATATTGCGCTCGCGCATTGCCCTGCTCGGCCAGCGGCTGCAATTCGCGGATGGCGGTGCGCCAGTCGCGCCGGGCGAAGGCAGCCTCGCCTTCAGGCAAACCGGCGAAAGCGGGCGCGATCGTAAGCGCGATGGCAAGAACGGCGGGAAGCAGACGGAAAACTATGTGCGGCATGGGCTTTGTCTACCACGGATAGCGGCGACAGAAATCGGCAAAAGACGCGGTAACGGATCGGGAACCGGTTGCAAAAGCCGGCGTTGGGTCTGCGTCGGTCGCGTTTGCACCGCGCCCCGGATCGCCGACCAAGCGTCGGTCAGATACCAGCCGGCGCAGCGCGTGCGGCCGACACCGAATTCATCGCACCTTGGAGGCCGTCATGTTCGCTCGGATCCGCCTGACAATCCTCGCTGCCGCGACCGGCGGCGCCCTTCTGCTGGGACTGGGCGCGGCCGCGCCGGCCCAGGCGCAGCAAGTCATCCCCGGCTCCTGGGGCCAGTCCTGCCGCGACGGCAACATACAGGGCGATGTCATGCGCGCCGAGTGCCGCACGGTCGATGGCCGCTGGCGCTATTCGCAGCTCGATCTCGACAATTGCCGCGGCGGCTCGGTCGCCAATGCCGATGGCTACCTGGTTTGCGAAACCGGCTACGCGCCGAACTATGGCCGCGGCTATACCAGCCCCTACCTGCCGGGCGGCACATGGAGCGAAACCTGCAACAACGCCCGTCTCGAAGGCGACGACCTGGTCGCCGTCTGCCGCGACCGTCGCGGCAATGGCGTGCTGACCCGCATCGATCTCGACAATTGCCCCAACGGCCCGATCGCCAATAATGACGGCCGTCTGGTGTGCAGCGGCGGCGGCGTCAGCACCGCGCGCAGCTACGGCTTGCCGCCGGGTTCCTGGCGCGGCTCGTGCAACGATCCCTACATCCAGGGCGACACGCTCTTCGCTTATTGCAAGCGTCCGGAGGGCGGCAACCTGAAGACCTCGATCGATCTCGACAAGTGCCCGGGCCAGCGCGTGCGCAACCTCAACGGCACGCTGGTCTGCGAAGACCGCTAAGCTGCGATAGGACGGGGGACCCCTCTCGCCGTCCAAAAGCGAAACGCCCCGCGGGAGCAATCCAGCGGGGCGTTTTGGTTTAAGTCGTCATCGCCCGGCTTGACCGGGCGACCCATGGATCAACAGCACCATGCGCGCCAATGACAGGCGGGGACGGCCATAAGAATGGGTGGCCC
This sequence comes from uncultured Hyphomicrobiales bacterium, assembly GCA_964388115.1. GTDB lineage: Bacteria > Pseudomonadota > Alphaproteobacteria > Reyranellales > JAQSWP01 > JAQSWP01. The sequence continues at coordinate 479,759 of CAYLYK010000002.1, read as the reverse complement.
GGTCAGGCCGGGCCATGACGAACTAAAAATCGCCAGCGAGGCGCTTTACGACAACGCCTTCTTGAACAGCTCCATCGTCCGGCCATTGGCCAGCTTGCAGGCGGCTTCGTCGTAATGCTGGCCGCCCTTGCGGCAGAAGGCATGATCGTTGTTAGCGTAGAGATGCACCGCGACATGCGGATGGCCCTTCAGCGCCGCCGTGATCTTCTCCTGCGCTTCCTTCGGCACGAACCCGTCCTTCTGCGCGATATGCAGGATGGTCGGGTGCTTGATGTTCTTGGCCTCATCCACCGCCGCTTCGATGCCGACGCCGTAATAGGCGGCGGCCGCGTTCGCATCGGATCGGCACGCCATCAGATAGGTGAGCTTGCCGCCCAGGCAGTAGCCGGTGACGCCGGCCTTGCCGTTGCAGCCGTCAACCTTGCGCAGCACCGCGAGAGCCGCCTTCAGATCTTCGACGCCTTTGGCCTCGTTGAAACCCTTGTAGAGCGAGAACGCCTTGTCCCATTCCGCCTGGCTCTGGTCGGTGATGTCGACGCCGGGCTCCTGGCGCCAGAAGATGTCGGGGCACAGCGCGAAATAGCCCTGGGCAGCATAGCTGTCGCAGATATCGCGCATCACCTTGTTGACGCCGAAAATCTCCTGGATCACCAGCACGCCCGGGCCCTTGCCCGAGGCAGGGCTGGCGAGATAGCCCGTGAACTTGCCGTCGCCGACCTTGATGTCGATTGTCTTGCCCATGGTTTCCTCCTGAAAATTCCCGTTACGGACCAAGACTAGCGCAGGGGTACACTCGGCGGGAAGACGGGGCCGGGAAGACGGGGATGGCATGACGGAAGAGGCAGGCTGGATCGATGTCGGAGCGGCGGAGGAGCTGGCGAAGGCGCCGCTGCGCCAGATCACCATCGAGCGCCGCCGCCTGGCATTGTCCTGCAAGGACGGCGTGTTCGGCGTCGTCGATGGGCATTGCAATCACGCCGGCGGGCCGCTGGGCGAGGGCCGGCTGGACGGCGACTACATCGTCTGCCCCTGGCATTACTGGAAATTCCATCGCGCCACCGGCCTGGGCGAGCCGGGCTATGAGCAGGACGCCGTGCCATCGCATCGCGTCAAGATCGAGAACGGCCGCGTGCTGGTCGAGCAGGTCGCGCACTCGAAGCGCTCGCGCCTGCCGCACCCGCCTCACGCCATCGCCCGCACGCCGCAGCGCGAGCCGGGCAAGGCGCGCGTGGTCGGCCTCTCGACCACGGTGATGACGCAAGGGCAGGAGCGCTTCTCGACGTCGGAGCATCTGCTGCTGCAAACGCTGGAGCACGCAAGCGCGCAAGGCCATGAGACGCAGCTCATCAAGCTGCGCGACCTGAAGTTCCGCGCCTGCGAGGGCTTCTACTCGAAATCGGCGCATGCCTGCACCTGGCCGTGCTCGATCACCCAGATGGACCCCGACGATCAGCTTGATCGCGTCTACGAGGCGCTGGTGCATTGGGGCGACGTGTTCGTGGTGGCGACGCCGATCCGCTGGGGCAATCCCTCCAGCCTCTATTACAAGATGATCGAGCGGATGAACTGCATCCAGAACCAGATCGTCATCGCCGATCGCGTGCTTTTGAAGAACAAGACCGTCGCGGCCATCATCACCGGCGGGCAGGACAATGTGCAGGGCGTGGCCGGACAGATGCTGGGCTTCTTCGCCGAGCTGGGCTGCCACTTTCCGCCCTTTCCGTATATCGCCCACACGCGCGGCTGGAGCGCCGAAGACATGGAGAACAACGTCGCCACGGTGAAAACCAGCGCCGAGCTGAAACAGGCGGCGTGCGAATTGATGCAGCGTTCGCTCGACCTGTCGCAGCGTTTGCTGTCCACCGCAGAGGAGCCGCTGACGGCGCGCGCCGGTCGCAAGGGCAATCCCGTACCGCATCACCGCGAGTGACCTGCGTACCGCGCCCCCGCGTTCAAGGGGTAGCGACGAAATATCGATGGCAATTGCATCGGAACCGCGTGCGAAAGCGCGCCGTTACTCACCTGCATGCGCGGCTGCGCTTCTTTGGCGTGCCGATTGCGCAAGCTCTATTCCCAAAACGAGGTGAGACACATGACGATTCGCAAGATTTTGATGGCCGGCGTTGCCGGCTCCGTTCTGGCCGCGGCGCCGCTGGCCATCGTGCCGGCCATGGCGCAGACCAACACCCCGCAGGCCACCGCGCCCGCCGCTTCGTCCGTGCAGGTCGACCGTCTGGTCGGCAAGGCCGTGCGCAATCCCGAAGGCGACAAGATCGGCGACATTGAAGCCGTTTACGTCACCCCGAGCGGCCAGATCGACACCGTGATCATCGGCGTCGGCGGCTTCCTCGGCATGGGCGAGCGCGATGTCGCCGTCAAGTGGAGCGATCTGCGCGTCACCGAAAATGGCGACAAGATCACCGCCGCCATGACCAAGGACAGCCTGAAGGCGCTGCCGGAATACACCTATAAGGACAAGACCTATCGCGGCAAGGTGTTCTCGGATGCCGGCGTCTACAACGCCAACGGCACCCGTCGCGTCGACAACACCACCACGACGATGCCGACGACCGCGTCGAGCCCACGCGACACCGTCGCGAAGTCGGACACGATGAAGACCGATCGCGGCACCGTGCGCTCGCACACGATGGGTTTCACCAAGACCGGCGAAATGTCGGGTGACGCCATCATCGGCGCCTCGGTGAAGAACAACGCCAACGAGACGATCGGCGAGATCAAGGACATCCATGTCGGCAAGGACGGCGCCATCAAGGGCGCGGTTGTCGGCGTCGGCGGCTTCCTGGGCGTCGGCGAGCGCGACGTGCTGATCTCCTGGGACCAGCTGAACTTCAGCCGCGACGGCGACCGCGACCTGGTGGTCAAGACCAACGCCACCAAGGACTCGCTGAAGGCTCTGCCTGAGTACCAGATGTAATCTGGAGTAGGTGACGGGCCAGCGGATCGGCCCGACACCGAGAACCCGTCGCCGCCGTTCGAAAGAACGGGGCGGCGGGTTTTTTATTGGCTAAAGCCCCTTCAAGAATCCAACCAGCAACTCGTTCACTTCCTTCGCGCGCTCCTGCTGGATCCAGTGGCCGGCGCCGTCGATGATGTGGCTGCCGCGAATGCCGGGGAGCGTCTGCGGGAAAGCCGCGATCTGTTTCTGCGAGGCGGGGAATTTCAGCACGCCGTCCTTCGATCCGGCGATGAACAAAGCCGGCTGGGTGATGATCTGGCCGTGATGCGGCGCCATCAGCTCCCAATTGCGCGTCAAATTGCGATACCAGTTCAGGCCGCCGCGAAAGCCCGCGCGCTTGAACTCGGCGGTGAAGTAATCGAGATCGGCATCGCTCAGCCACGAGGGCAGGGTGTCGGGATCGACGGTGTTGTCGAGGAAACCGCCGCCTTCCTTCAGCACGCCGAAGGTCGATTTCTCCGGCGCATCGCCTGAGCCCGAGAAATAGATGCGCCGCAGCGAGTTGCGGATGTCGCGCTCGAACTCGGCCTCGGCGACGCCCGGCTTCTGGAAATACTGCATGTAAAAGGTGTTGATGCCGATCTTGGCCAGCGAGCCCAGAATGTCGATGCCGCCGCGCGGCGTCCACGGCACCGACAGGCCGGCGACGGCGCGGAACATGTCGGGCCTAAGCAGCGCGCAATGCCAGGCGACCGGCGCACCCCAGTCATGGCCGATCACGATGGCCCGCTTGTCCGCCGACAGCTCCGACACCAGCGCCACCATGTCGCCCACGATATGGAACTGCGTGTAGGCCTCGATCGGCGACGGCGCCTCGGTGCCGCCATAGCCGCGCATGTCAGGCGCCACGGCATGGAAGCCGGCATCCGCCACCGCCTTCATCTGATGCCGCCACGAATACCAGCTCTCCGGCCAGCCATGGCAGAACAGCACCATCGGACCCGACCCCATCTCGGCGACGCGGATGGAAATGCCGTTGGCCTGGAGGCGGCGGAAATTGGGTTCGGTCATGGTGTCCCTCTTCTTTGCGCACAATGATGCGCGCGCTTTCTCAAATATGCCCTTCTCCCGCCTGCGGGAGAAGGTGGGCGAAGCCCGGATGAGGGTGTTGTTTCGACAGGGCAGCGGCCGATTATGCGTCGACCACCGCACACCCTCGTCCGCCCTTCGGGCACCTTCTCCCGCAGGCGGGAGAAGGGCAAAATAACAAACGCCATCCTATGAGGACGCATCCATGGCCCAACACCTCCCCTGGCTCTATCTCGCCATCGCCGGATTGTTCGAAGTCGGCTGGGCCATCGGCCTGAAATACACCGAGGGCTTCACCCGCCTGGTGCCCAGCGTGCTGACGGCCGGCGCGATGATCGTCAGCCTGACGCTACTGGGGCTGGCGCTGAAAACGCTGCCGGTCGGCACGGCCTATGCGGTGTGGACGGGCGTTGGCGCCGTGGGCACGGCGATCCTGGGTATCGTGCTGTTCGCTGATCCGGCGACCCTGCCGCGGCTGGCCTGCATCGGGTTGATCGTGGTGGGGATCGTGGGGTTGAAAGTGGTGAGTTGATTTAGACAAGGCAGATATAAAGACAAATTATGAAACTGGTGTTGTTGCAAACAGCTTTCGGCATTTTCTGTGTCATTGCAGCCGGAGTGATGAACATTCTTCTTTGCTTGGCATCTCTATTTCCGGGTATGCCATGCTTGGAGCACTTTCTGCCCCTCACTTTGACCGCAATTTTGACGGCTCAGTTCGCGGCAGTTAGCCTCTTCGTGTTCTGGGAGCTGGTGAAAACTAGAAGCCCGGCATCCGTCCCCTCGATAATCATCGCGTTCACGGGCACACCTGCCGTGTTTTATGCATGTTCAACTGCTCTAAAATCCTATTGTTACCAGTATTGATTAGATGCGCGTTGCGACGCAGGATGCCGGCCTAGGGAGACCCAATTGGACACCAAAGCCGCCGCATCGCGTGTCGCCGCATCGCCGCCTAAGGGCAAGCGCGTGGCGCTGTTTGTGACCTGTCTGGTCGACATGTTCCGCCCCTCGGTGGGCTTCGCCACCGTCAAGCTTTTGGAAGACGCTGGCTGCATCGTCGAGGTGCCGCAGCAGAGCTGTTGCGGGCAGCCGGGGTATAATGCCGGCGACCGTGCCGATGCGCGCGCCATCGCGCTGCAGGTGATCGACGCCTTCTCGCAGTACGACTATGTCGTGGCGCCATCGGGTTCCTGCGCCGGCATGATCTCGCATCACTATCCCGGCCTGTTCGGCGACGAGCCCGATCTGCGCGCCTGCGCCTTTGCGCTGGCGGAGAAGACGTTCGAGCTGACCGCCTTCCTGCATGACGTGCTGGGCATTCGCGATCTGGGTCGTAGCGTGCCGGGCGACGTCACCTATCACGACTCATGTTCCGGCCTGCGCGAGCTGGGCGTGAAGGCGCAGCCCCGCGCGCTGCTGCAGTCGATCGGCGCCAAGATCCACGAGATGCCCAATGCCGAAACCTGCTGCGGCTTTGGCGGCACCTTTTGCGTGAAATATCCCGACATCTCCAACTCGATGGTGTCGGACAAGAGCAAGGAGATCGCAGCATCCGGCGCCGGGCTGGTGCTGGCGGGCGATCTTGGGTGCCTGCTGAACATGGCCGGCAAGCTCAGCCGCGACGGCTACAACGTCAAAGCGCGGCATGTCGCCGAGGTGCTGGCCGGCATGACCGATCGGCCGGCGATCGGCGAGGCGGAGGAATAGGAAATGCATTCCACCGCGCATGACTTCAAGGCCAATGTCGACAAGGCGCTGGTCGACGTCAATCTGCAGGAATCGCTGGTGCGCATGAAAGCCGGCTTCAAGGACCGGCGGCTGGCGGCGGTCGAGCAGATGCCGGAATTCGAGGCGCTGCGCGAGCAGGCGCGCGACATCAAGAACCATACGCTGGCCAATCTCGATTTCTACCTCGAGGCCTATGAGAAGAAGGTGATCGAGACCGGCGGCAACGTGCACTGGGCGCCCGACGCCAGAGCCGCGCGCGAGAAGGTGCTGGAGATCTGCCGCAAGGCCAATGCGAAGACGGTCACCAAGTCCAAGTCGATGATCGCCGAGGAGATCGCGCTCAACGATTTCCTCGAAGCCAACAACATCGAGCCGATCGAGACCGATCTGGGCGAATACATCATCCAGCTGCGGAAAGAACCGCCCAGCCACATCATCGCCCCGGCGGTGCATCTGACCAAGGATCAGGTGGCGGAGACTTTCGCCATCCATCACAAGAAATACGGCTTCGACCAGAAGCTGGTCGAGCGCAACGACATGGTGCAGGAGGCGCGCTATGTGCTGCGCGCCAAGTTCCTGGCCGCCGATGTCGGCATTACCGGCGCCAATTTCCTGATCGCCGAAACCGGCAGCTCGGTGCTGGTGACCAACGAAGGCAATGCCGATCTCACCAACACCTTGCCACGCGTACACATAGTGATCGCCAGCCTGGAGAAGGTGGTGCCGACGTTGGAAGATGCGACGGCGCTGCTGCGCGTGCTGGCGCGCTCGGCTACCGGGCAGGAATGGTCGAGCTACACGACCTTGACCACCGGACCCAAGCGCACGACGGACAAGGACGGGCCGGACGAATATCACGTCATCCTGCTCGACAATGGCCGCTCCTCGGTCCTGGGCACCGAGTTCCAGGAGATGCTGCGCTGCATACGCTGCGGCGCCTGCATGAACCACTGCCCGGTCTATGGCGCGGTGGGAGGCCACGCCTATGGCTGGGTCTATCCCGGTCCCATCGGGGCGGTGCTCAATCCGCAATTGCTGGGCGTGAAGGAAGCGCGCGATCTGCCCAACGCGTCGACCTTCTGCGGCCGCTGCGAAAGCGTCTGCCCGGTGAAAATCCCACTGCCCAAGCTGATGCGCCACTGGCGTGAGCGTGAGTTCGAGCGCCACATGACGCCGCTTGCCATGCGCTATGGCATCACGCTCTGGGCCTTCTTCGCGCGCCAGCCGCGGCTCTATCAGTTCATGACCGTCATCGCCTCGCGCCTGATGTCGATGGTCGGCGCGAAGAAAGGCCGCTTCGCGTCGCTGCCGCTTGCCGGCGGCTGGACGAAATATCGCGACTTCCCCGCACCGCAAAAGGGCGGCACCTTCACCGCGCAATGGCGCAAGGGCGTGCGCAAATGAGCGCGCGGGAGCAGATGCTGGGCGCGATCCGCCGCTCGCTGAAGCGCGGACCGTTGACGGGCGAGAACGCGGCGGTGCTGACGCGTCGCCTGTCGGGCCATCCCGAGCACATCATCCCCGCGCGCAGCAAGCTCGATCGCGACGGCGTGCTGGCCCTGTTCAAGAAATGGGCCACCACCTATCACTGCACCATCGCGGAAGCCGAAACGGCGCGCGACGTGCCGGGCCTGGTGCAGGAGTATCTCAAGGCCAACAATTTGCCGTCGCAGGCGGTGATGTCAGACGATGCCGCGCTCAACGGCTGCGACTGGAGCCAGGCGCCGCTGCTGGAGCTGCGCAAGGGATTGCCGGAAGACAAAGACAAGGTCGCCATCACCGGCGCCTTCGCCGCCGTGGCCGAGACCGGCACCATGGTGTTCGTCTCCTCGGCCGAGCATCCCACCTCGCTCAATCTCCTGCCGGAGAACCATATCGTGGTGGTGAAGCAGAGCGACGTGGTCGGACCTTACGAGGAAGTGTGGGCGCGGCTGCGGGCCAAATACGGCGAGGCCACCATGCCGCGCACCGTCAACACGATCACCGGGCCCTCGCGCACCGGCGACATCGAGCAAACGCTGGAGCTCGGCGCGCACGGGCCGCGGCGCATGCATGTGGTGATCGTGAAGGATTGATTTTTCTTTTTGTGTCATGGCCCGGCTTGACCGGGCCACCCATTTCCGTGGCGGTCTCCGCGCGTCATTGGCAAGCGCTGAGCAGTTGATCCATGGGTCACCCGGTCACGCCGGGTGATGACGACTACGGGGAAACCTGCGACGTCAGCGTCACGCGATCGGCCGCTGCGTTAGGCATCAGCACGTACCATGAGCCCGGCGACTTCATCTTGCCGGCCAGGGCCGCGGCGGTATCGCCGAAGCCGAAGAAGATGTCGCCGCGCACGGGGCCCTTGATGGCGCCGCCGGTGTCCTGCGCCACCATCAGCCGGCGCAGCGGCGGGCCGGCGATATTCATGCGCGGGCCGGGCAGGCTGGTGTCGATCCACACCGGCGCGCCATAGGGGATCATCGTCGGATCGACGGCGACGGAACGGTTAGGCGTCAGCGCGATGCCCATGGCGCCGACGGGACCATCGCCCTTCAGCTCCTGGAAGAAGACATAGCGATCGTTGCGCAGCATCGCTTCCCCGGCCTTGTTGGGATTGGCGCGCAGCCAGGCTTTCATCGCCGGCCAGTCCGTGACGTCTTCGGGTCCGGCGCCGTATTCCTGCAGGATGCGGCCGATCGCGAGATAAGTGTGGCCGTTATGGCCGGCGAAGCCCACGCGCATGATCTTCTTGTCGGGCAGGGTCAGGCGGCCCGAGCCCTGGATCTGCAATTCGAACAGTTCGATGGCATCGGCGGCATAGGCCAGTTCCAGACCCTTGGCGCGCAAGCCGCCGGCTTCGATCTGCGCGCGGGTCAGGAACGGCGTCGAAGGCGTCGCGTCGAGACCGGCGGGACGGCGATAGAGCGGGAAGCGATATTTCGGGCTCTGCACCAGGGCCGCCTCGAGCTGCGGCTCGAAATAGCCGGTGAACAGGCCGGGCTTGCCGTCGGCGGCATAGATTGAGATCGGGCGGAAATTGCGTTCGAAGAATTGCCGCGCCGCCACCTTGTCGCGGACATCGACCAGCGCCGCCGCCTGGCACGGCAGTTTCAGATCCTCGGGCGAGAGCGCAAGCTTCGCGCCCAGCGATTTGCTCGACGGCCGGACGCAGGATTTGCGGAACGACACCAGCGCCTGGGCATGATCGTCCTCGTTCCAACCCGGCAGCTGCGCGAAGTTGATGGCGCGCACGGCGATGCCATCGGCTGGCGGTGGCGGCGGTGCGGCAGGCGGCGGCGCGCCCCCGCAGGCGGCCAGCGCCAGCAGCAGCGACGATGCAACGAGTTTTTTGATGGCCTCGATCATTGCCGCCTACTTAATCATATTGGGTCGCTCATGGCGACGGGCGCGCGCGACGCTGATACCGATGGATATGGTCCGGCGATATCTACTTCGTCATGGCCCGGTTTAACCGGGCCACCCATGGTCCTGTCGCTTCGCACCCTCCGGGAAAGAATCGCGCCGCCACAAACATGGGTCGCCCGGTCAAGCCTGGCGATGACAAAAAAGAACAACCGGACGGAGAAAGAAAGGCGAACGCCTCTAGCCCTCGGTGGGTTCTTCCGTGGCGACCAGGAACCAGTTTGGATTGGAGCTCTTGGTGTCGCGGGCGAAGGTCCAGCGGTCGGTGACGCGGGTCACCTCGTTGGGGTTGCCGTCGACGATGAGCCCGTCGGCGCCGCGCGTGACGTTGATCTGCTCGGAGACGAATTTCACCGTCACCCGCGCCTCTTTGCCGCGCATCTCGGCGGCGACGATCTCGGACTTCTCGAAACCGACCAGGCCGGTCTCCAGCGTCTCCTTGCTGTCCTGGCGCTGCTTGATGGCGGCGGCGAAACGCTCGTAGACCTCGTCCGACAGAAGCGGCCGCAATGTCTTGGTGTCGCCCTGGGCATAGGCCGAGACGATCATCTCGAAGGCCTGGCGAGCGCCCTGTACGAAGCTGCGCGGATCGAAACTGCCATCGGCGATCTTGATCTGGGCGATGCCGGCCTCGGCGGGGCCGCCCTTGGAGACGACGTCGATGCCGCGCGGCAGGGCCGGTTCGGCTTTGTCGCGGCGGGGCAGGTCGATGATCTTGTCGTCGCCAGCCGGCGCTTCCCGCTGGGTGATCGGATCGGGACGCTGCCGTTCCTCGCCATGGCGACGGCCCAGCACCCGGCGCAATTGCAGCACCAAGAAGATGGCCACCAGGGCAATGAGGATGATGTCGATTGGAAAATTCACCGGATCGCGCCTGGCGTTTGGCGGCATAGCCGCGGGAAGATTTGGGCGGCATCGGCCGCGTTGGTCCATATTTAAGGTGCAGCGCGGGAAAGGGCAAGGATAGGGCCGAAAAACACTACAAATCGGCCCTCCAAACCGCTTGGAACGCGGCCGGCTTGTAGCGGCCGGCCCGGCCGTGCTAGGTCAGCCGCCGCAAGCCGGCCAAGCCGGCGACAACGGTATTCGGGGCGCCCGACCGGGCAGCCCTTCTCAGGAAAGGATCGGCCATGAGCGACAACCAGAACGCCCCGCAGGGCAACCAGAGCGGCGCGCCGCCCATCGCCATCCACGCCCAGTACATCAAGGACCTGTCGTTCGAGAATCCGCTCTCGCCGGCCAGCCTGATGCCGCTTTCCAAGCCGCCGCAGATCGACCTCAACGTCATGGTCAAGATGCGCCAGCTCGAAGGCCGCACCTTTGAAGTCGCGCTGGTGATGGGCGCCGACGCGCGCAACACCGAAAGCAACGACGCGCTCTTCATCATGGAGCTGGTCTATTGCGCGGTGGTCACCTTGGGCGAGGTGCCGCAGGAAGCTGTCGGTCCGCTGCTGCTGATCGAGACCCCGCGCCTGCTGTTCCCCTTCGCACGCGCCATCCTGGCCAATGTCTCGCGCGAGGCCGGCTTCCCGCCGCTGCAGGTCGCCCCGGTCGATTTCGTGGCGCTCTATCGCCAGCAGCAGGAGCAGGGCCAGCTCAAGATGCCCGACCTCGACAAGCCGGCCGACGCGCCGGTGAACTAAAATAAACCGTCATCGTCCGGTTTAACCGGACAACCCATTTCTGGGCAGGCACCATTGCTCAATTCCAAGCTCGGTGCCCGCCAGCGGCATGGGTGGCCCGGTCAAGCCGGGCCATGACAGTAAAAGAAAAGTGACGACGCGGAAAATTACGCCGCTTCCTCGCTCTCGAGTTTCTTCCAGAGCGGATCTTTCAGCTTCTCCAGGAACGCAGCGTGTGCGGCCAGTTCGGCCGCGCTCGCCGCATGCGGTCGCGCCGGGCGGAACGGTCCGGTCGGCGCCGCCATGACGGCGCCTTCCAGCGACACGCGGCCGGCCAGGCCCAGATCGGCCTGCTTGCCGCCGGACAATTCGATATAGACCTCGGCCAGCAACTGCGCGTCCAGAAGCGCGCCGTGGAAATTGCGCGAGGAATTGTCGATCTCGAAGCGCTTGCACAAGGCATCGAGCGAGGCTGGCGCGCCGGGGTATTTGCGTCGCGCCACCGATACGGTGTCGATGTACTTGTTGGCGATCTTGGGGAATCCCAGCCGCTCCAGCTCGGCGTTGAGAAAGCCAAGGTCGAACGCGGCATTGTGGATCACCAGCGGCGAATCGCCGATGAACTCCATCAGCTCGCCCGCGATCTCGGCGAAAGTCCGATGAGTCGAGAGGAATTCCTCGGTCAGCCCATGCACCGCGCGCGCCTCGTCCGGCATGTCGCGCTCGGGATTGATGTAGCGCTGGAAGCGGTTGCTGGTCGGCACCAGGTTGATCATCTCGACCGCGCCGATCTCGACGATGCGATGGCCGGCGGCGGGATCAAGCCCGGTGGTTTCGGTATCGAGCACGATCTCGCGCATGGACGTCCTTTTGCTGCGGGCGAATCATAGAGGACAACATCGAGGCCTGCGTTGGGGAAATCTTTCGCCTCAAACACCCCTCATCCTGAGGAGCGGCACGCAAGGGCCGCGTCTCGAAGGATCGGCAAACGCACCATCATTTGTGTGGCTTGTCGTTCGAGACGCTCGCTGCGCTCGCTCCTCACGACGAGGGCTCAGAGAGCGAGCTTCTTCCCCTTGCGCTTCATCGTCAGCCGATCGCGGAACGGGTTGCCCGGCCAGTGCGCGCCTTCCCGGCTGCGCAGGTCTTGCAGAATGCGTACCAGATGGCGCCGGGTTTCGGCCTTGCCCAACCCCGTCGGCACCACGTACGTCGCCAGCCGGCGCTTGATGCGATCAGGCGTCTGCTGCTTGAGGATGCCGGCCAGCTTCTCTTCCGTCATGCCCGGCCGCGCCAGCACGCGGCGGCGCTGCAGCCAGGCGGGCGCCGAGACGACGATGGTGGCATCGACTCTTTGATGGCCGTTGCCTTCGAACAGCAGCGGAATGTCCAGCACCACGATCGGCGCGCGCCGCCTCTTGGCCAGCGTGAGAAAGCGGCGCTGCTTCTTATGCACCATGGGGTGGATGATGGCTTCCAGCCGCCGCAGCGCCGGCAGGTTGCCGAAGACTTGCGCCCCCAGCTTCTGCCGGTCGAGCACCCCGTCGCTGACGACGCCGGGAAATTCCCTGTCGATGAAGGGCAGCGCCGGCCCGTGCCTGACCGTCAGCGAATGCACGGCGGCATCGGCGTCGTACACCGGCACGCCCATCTGGCGCAGCATGGTGGAGGCGGTCGATTTGCCCATGCCGATGGACCCGGTCAATCCGACGATCAGCACACAAGCTCTCCTTCAATCCACGATCAGGTCGGACGCCACATGCCGGCGCAACTGCTCGTCCACGACGGGCGCCACGCCAAACCATGCCTCGAAGCCCGGCCGCGCCTGGTGCAGCAGCATGCCCAGCCCATCGACGATCGGATTGCCGCGCGCGCGGGCGCGCTGCAGCAGCGCGGTCAGCAGCGGCACATAGACGATGTCGTTGACGATGGCGGTCCTGGGCAGCGCATCGAGTTCGATCTCGAGTTCCGCATGCCCGGCCAATCCGAGCGAGGTCGTGTTGACCAGCAGCGCCGCACCGGCCAGCGCCTGGTCGCGCTCGCGCCACGGCACCACGGATATCGGACCGCCAAGATCCTGCTTCAGCGCCTGCGCCCGTTCGATGTTGCGGTTGGTCAGGCGAATTTCCTTTGCGCCGGCATCGATCAGCGCCACCAGCACCGCGCGCGAGGCGCCACCAGCGCCCAGCACCGCGGCGGGGCCGGCATCGGCTCGCCAGCGTGGCGCACCAGCTTTCAGGCTTTCGAGAAAGCCGAACGCATCGGTGTTGGAACCCGACAGCGTCAGATCCTTCTCCACCACCACGGTGTTGACCGCCCCGATGCGCCTGGCCAGCGCATCAGTTCGATCGACCAGCGTCAGCGCCTTCTCCTTCAGCGGCAGGGTGACGTTGCAGCCGCGGAACCCCTTGGTCCGCAGATCCTGAAACGCCGTCGCCAGATTTTCCGGCGCCACCAGCAGCGGCACGTAGCTTCCGGCAATGCCATAGCGCGCCAGCCAATGCCCATGCAGGCGCGGGCTGCGCGAATGGGCTATCGGATAGCCCATCACGCCGGCGAGCAGCTTCGGTTGGGGTTGGTCGGTCATGGCCCGTTTATTACAGCGGGCCGCCGAATTCCGCCACACAAGCCGTCCGACGCCCCCCGTCAAGCGTCGGAGGAAGCCGTGGGAAGCGGTCCTACCGGCTACGCCCCAGCAGCGGCGCGATCACGGCCAACGCCTGGCTTGGCGATACGCGCTGATAGCCCTCGGGCAGCTGGAACAGGCTGTTGTCGATAGCGCCGAATTTGATGTCGGTCAGATAATGCCGGACCGCATCGAAATTCTTGACCGCGACATCGACCTTGGCCAGCGCGCCCTCGCGGGTGAACCAGGCCTTGCCGTTATAGGGCGTGCCCAGCTCCGAAATGCCGCTCACCGTATAGCGCTGCGCGTCGATGCCGTTGACTTTCTCCGGCGCTTCCAGAATGCGCGTGGCGTTGGTGTGCCGCGCCGGCATCGGCAGATAACCCGACAGCTCGGGCATGCCGATGGGGAAGGTGGCGTAGATCCGTTGCTGCGGCGCGATGAACCACAGCACGCCCAGATCGAGCCGAGCGATGGAGACGATTTTGGCGCCGTCGAGCGTTATTTCGCGCCGCTCGCCGGTCGGCATGCGCATGACGCGACCGGCGAAGCGGTTGTCGCCGACCTCGCTGACGAAATTGCCGGAATAGGAAAGATTGGATCCGCCGTAATAGGATTCGATGCCAATGCTCTGCGCCACAGCCGGCGCCGAGGATAGCAGGCCCGCCGCGAGCGCAGCGCCCAGCGCTGTCTGGGCAAAAACATTGAACCGCATCCTGATCTCCCTGGCGGACCGGCAGGAACGCCGGCGATCGTCGGCAGCTGGTAACGGCAGGCGACACCCGCAAGGCCACCCGGCAATTCTCGCAATTCTGGCGGTGATCAGGATTACGTCAATCGCAACAAGTTATCTTTTGATCAGCTCGCTCTCGGCTTCGTTCTCGCGCAGGAAACCCAGCAACGGCAGCAGTGGCAGGCCCAGTATGGTGAAGAAATCGCCGTCGATGCGGGAGAACAGCTGGCTGCCCAGCCCCTCCAGCCGATAGACGCCGACCGAGCCCAGAACGTCCTCGCCCGCGCGGGCTAGATACTCGTCGAGGAAGGCATCGCTGAACGGCCGCATGGTCAGGCGCGCCACCGCATTGTGATGCCACACCCGGCCGCCGGCCTTCGACACGCAAACGGCGGTCAGCAATTCATGCGGCTTGCCGCGCAGCGCCTGCAATTGCGCGCGCGCATGGTCCATGTCCGGCGGCTTGTCGAACAGCACGCCGTTGCACGACAGGATCTGGTCGGCGCCGATCACCAGCGCCTCGGGGACTTTGCCCGAAATGCGGTTGGCCTTGAGCTCGGCCAGGGTCTCGGCGATCTGCGCGCCGGTGGCGCCCGACGCCTTCAGGCTGAGCTTGATCTCTTCTTCGTCGACGCCGGGCGACGCGATCTCGAACTTCAGACCGGCATTTTCCAGAACGCGGCGACGGGTCGGGCTGGTCGAGGCGAGGATGAGGGTGGGCATGGAATGAACTTAAAGAGAACATTATCTCTATTCCACCTTATCTCCGACTTGCGGCACTTTTCTCTTTCGTCATCGCCCGGCTTGACCGGGCGACCCATGGTTCCACCACCTCGCCCCCTCCAGCAAACACGGCGATCGCCACGGAAACGGGTGCCCCGGTCAAGCCGGGGCATGACGGAAAGAAGGAACAAGCGGGAGAAGGGCGTAACTTGATGGATCGATTATCTGGCCGGCAGCGCCAAAGTCTCACCGATGCGCGGCGCCAGGGTCGTGCACGGGGCGGTGCTGCCGCCATTGCACTCGGCGGCCGCGATGCGGGCGGCGACGATGTCGCGACAGGCCGCGCCCAGCGGCATCGACTCGTCGTGATGGATCACCAGCAGGCGCTGCTCGCCCGGCTGCACCGGATTGTCCAATCCGGTGCGATAGCGCGATTTGTGTTCGGCCAGTTTCTCGCTGCCGTCCTTCAGCCGATAGGCGACATCGACCTGCACGTAGTCGAGCGGCCTGTTCGATTTGTTGATGAGGGTGAGCGCGGGCTTGCACGAGCCGAACAAGGTCTGCTCCGGCCCGTAGCGCAACTCAAGCGGCGCGCCCTGCGCCATAACGATGATCGGAAAAACCAACACGGAAAGAAAAACCAGCGCGGACTTCGTCTGCATGACATTCCTCCTGTCGTGATCGTCTCCTCAGATGTCGGTGGCCTGCACCGCCTCGCGCCGCTCGCTCAGCATCTGCATGATGGCGGCGGCGGTTTCCTCGATCGAGCGGCGGGTGACGTCGATCACCGGCCACTCCTGGCGCGAGAAAAGCCGCCGCGCCTGGCGCATCTCCTCTTCCACCAGCTCCAGATCAGTATAGGCAGTCTCGACCTCGTCCTGCAGTAGGCGCAGGCGGTTGCGCCGGATCTGCACCAGCCGTTCTGGATCGGTCACCAACCCCACGACCAACGGGCGATTCAACTCGATCAGCTCGGGCGGCGGATCGGCATGCGGCACCAGCGGCACGTTGGCAGCCTTGATGCCGCGATTGGCGAGATAGACGCAGGTCGGCGTCTTTGACGTACGCGAAGGGCCGGTCAGCACCACATCGGCGCGATCGAGATCGTGCAGGCCCTGGCCATCGTCATGCGCCAGCGTGTAGTGCATGGCGTCGATGCGGGCGAAATATTCCGCATCCATCATGTGCTGGCGGCCGGGCGCGGCGGCGCCGCTGGAATGGAAGTGGCGCGCAAGCTCGCTCATCACGGGGTCGAGCACCGAGATGCAGACCATGCCCATGCGCCGGCACTGATCCTGGAGGTAGTCGCGCAGGCGCGGGTCGATCAGGGTGAAGATCACCGGGCCGGGCGAAGCCTCGATGGCCTGCATGACCTTCTCCATCTGGCCGCGCGTGCGAACCAGCGACCAGACATGCTCGACGACTTTGACGTTCTCGAACTGCACCAGGCAGGCGCGCGCCACCGACCCCACGGTCTCGCCGGTGGAGTCGGAAATCAGATGCAGGTGATAGGCGCGCTCGGTCATAGGCGGCAGATTACGCCTCGGCTGCAAAAAAAAGGAAGACCAAGCCGTGTCAGGAAAGGCAATTCCATCCCCCGACACCTGTGCGCAAGCCTGGGACCAGACCTTCGATTATCCCCGCTTCGCCTGAATTAGGCCGTGGCGGCGATTTCCATGCCCGCTGAGCCCGATTCGACGGGCCGGCCGGCGTCAGGGTGGACAATCCATCAGACCGGGTCGCAACAGGAGGATGCCACCCTTTGCCAGGGGCTTATCCCCGCAATTCGCCTGTCAGCGGCAAAGCCCCAAAAACCCGCAAGAACCCAGCATAACAACTGCACTTCCACAGGTTTCCGCCTCTGGCGTACAAGTGATGGGACAGGTCCACGTCATACTGGCATAACCCGGGGACAAAATCGGGTCAGGGTGAATCCCCGCTGCCCACAGGCCCCACTACTACTACCACCTATGAATCTCTTAATAAGAAGGAAGAGAGGGAAAACCTTTCCTGGACGTTAAGACGTATGAATACGGGAGGATCGATCAGCGTGCTTTGGGTTTTACGTGGCGAGCGCTTGCGGCCGCCGCCGATCTGGCTGATGCGCCAGGCCGGTCGTTATCTGCCGGAATACCGCGAGCTGCGGAGTCGGGCGAAGAATTTTCTCGATTTCTGCTACACGCCGGAACTGGCGGTGGAAGCGACCTTGCAGCCGATCCGCCGCTTCGATCTCGACGCCGCGATTATCTTTTCCGACATCCTGGTCATCCCCGACGCGCTCGGCCGCAAGGTCGAGTTCCGCGAGGGCGAAGGGCCGGTGCTGGAGCCCATCACCGGCGAGGATCGCGCGCCCGAATTCGATTCCGACAACCTCAAGCATCGCCTGACGGCGGTCTACGAGGCCATCGCCCGCACGCGTGCTGCGCTCGCACCGCAAAAGGCCCTGATCGGCTTTGCCGGCGCGCCCTGGACCTTGGCCTGCTACATGATCGACGGGCGCAACCGCGGCGACCGCTTCGCGCTGACGCGCAAATTCATGCAGGAGCATCCGGCCCAGTTCGAAGTGCTGATGGACGTGCTGACGCGGGCCGTCATCGCGCATCTGAAGAACCAGATCGACGCCGGCGTGCAAGTCATCCAGCTGTTCGATTCCTGGGCCGAAATATTGCTGGGCCTCGACATGGACGCAGCAAAGGCGCTGGAGCACTGGTCGGTAAGGCCGATGCAGCGCATCGCCGAGGCGGTGCTCGAGCACAAGCCGGGCGTGCCGGTAATCGCCTTCCCGCGCGGCGTCGGTGAGCATCTGCAGCTTTACGCCCAGGATCGCGGCTTTGCCGGCATCAGCATCGACACCAGCGTCACCTCGGAATGGGCGGCGGCGCATCTGCAGAAGAAGACCGCCGTGCAGGGCCATCTGTGCAACCTGACCCTGATCGAAGGCGGCCAGCGCATGCGCGACGAGGTGGCGGCCATTCTCAAGGCGCTGGGCAAGGGGCCGTTCATCTTCAATCTGGCCCATGGCGTGCTGCCGCAAACCCCGCCCGAGCATGTCGCCGAACTGGTAAGATTGGTGCGCGGCCAGCGCTAGAGACGGGCCGGCGAGGGAAACCATGAAGATCGCGGTTGTGCTGTTCAATCTCGGCGGGCCCGATTCGCTTGCCGCCGTGAAGCCGTTCCTGTTCAACCTGTTCAACGACCCCGCCATCATCGGCGCGCCCACGCCGATCCGCTATTTGCTGGCGAAGCTGATCTCCTCGCGGCGGGAGAAGAAAGCGCAAGGCATCTATGCGCAGATGGGCGGCCGCTCGCCGATCCTGCCGCAGACGCAAGCCCAGGCGGATGCGCTGCAACGGACGCTGAACGATGGTGGCGCCGACGAATGGCGCTGCTTCATCGCCATGCGCTACTGGAACCCGCGTGCCGAACAGGCGTTGCGGGACGTCATCCAATGGAGTCCCGACCGCGTGGTGCTGTTGCCGCTCTATCCGCAATTCTCGACCACGACGACGGGGTCATCGCTCCGCGAGTGGCTGGAGCTTGCCGACAATGCCCGATTCACGCCCAAGACAACCGCCGTCTGCTGCTATTCGAATGAAGACGGCTGGATCACTGCG
Organism: uncultured Hyphomicrobiales bacterium; assembly: GCA_964388115.1. Taxonomy (GTDB): domain Bacteria; phylum Pseudomonadota; class Alphaproteobacteria; order Reyranellales; family JAQSWP01; genus JAQSWP01. Next base: position 461,296 of record CAYLYK010000002.1, on the reverse strand, counting down.
CTTGAGACCCTGACGCGCAAGGCGATGGCGGAAGCGGGCGCCAATCCGTTGGTTCTGTTTTCAGCCCATGGGCTGCCGCAGAAGATCGTCGATGGCGGCGATCCTTACCAGCATCACGTGGAACGTACTGTCAGGGCGCTGAAGAACAGGCTGCGCGATCTTAGCTTCGACTCGCAGATCTGCTACCAGAGTAGGGTCGGTCCGCTGAAATGGATCGGGCCATCGACCGAGCACTGCATCGTTGAAGGTGCGAAAGAAAAGCGCTCTCTTGTCGTCGTTCCTGTGGCCTTCGTGTCCGAACATTCCGAGACTCGCGTCGAGCTTGATATCGAATATCGGCAGCTGGCGCTTAATGGTGGCGCGACGGGCTACATCAGGGTCCCCACCGTCCAGACCGAGAAGCCATTCATCGAAGCGCTGTCGCAGCTTGCGCGGCGCGCTAGCGACGACACACATACTCTTATCTCTGGACGAAGTGGCGACGAGAACGACGCGTCCTTATGTCCGACCCCGTGCAGCCGATGCCCGCAATACATGGCGCATCGCGCTACGGCCGGTGGCTGGAAGCCGGAGCACTTTCCCGGCATGGCGCTGCTCTTTGGCGTCACGCTCGATCAATATGGCGGCTACGGCACATTACCAAAGTACCATGAATATCCTGATGGATCCTTCGCCGGAGGTGGTGATTCCAGCGGCGGAGGTGGCGATGTCGGTGGTGATGGCGGCGGCAGCAGCGATTGACCAATTCTTGAAAAGGCTTGGATCATGACCTTCGATCAAGCCGCCATCGTGGCGATTTTCGGCGTGGCGCTGGTGCTGTTCATCAGCGAGCGCGTGCGCTACGACCTCGTGGCGCTTGGCGCGCTGCTGGCCGCCGTGCTGCTGGGGTTGGTGAAGCCCGACGATGCGTTCAGTGGCTTCGGCAACAACGCGGTGATCACCGTCGCAGCCGTGCTGGTGATGAGCCATGGACTGGCGCGCTCGGGCGCGGTTGATGTCGTTGCCGGCCCTTTGCTGCGCCAGGCCAAGCACCCGCTGGTGCTGATGGCCGGCCTGTGTGTGGCCGGCGCCTTTCTTTCGGCGTGGATGAACAATGTCGGCGCGCTGGCGCTGCTGATGCCGGTGGCGATGGTCGGCGCGCGGGCGGGCGGCTATTCGGTGTCGCTGCTGTTGATGCCGCTGTCCTTCTCCACTCTGCTCGGCGGCATGACGACCCTGATCGGCACGCCGCCCAATCTGCTGATGTCGGATCTGGCCGGGCGGCTGCGCGGCGAGAAATTCGCCATGTTCGATTTCGCGCCGGTGGGCGTTGCCATCACGCTGGTCGCCATCGGCTTCATCGTGATCGTCGGCTGGCGCCTGCTGCCCAACGCACGCGCCGGCCGCAAATCGGCCGACGAGATTTTCGATGTCGGCCATTACGTCACTGAGGCGCGGCTGACCGACAAGTCGGTCTGGGTTGGCAAGACCATCGGCGAGTTCGAGGACGCCACCGCCGATACCGTGATTGCGTTGGGCCTGATCCACGGCGACAGGCGGCTGCGGCCGCATTCGGCCTATATGCTGCAGGAAGGCGACGTACTGTTGCTGCAAGCCGATACCCAGGCGCTGCAGGAATTCGTCAAGGCGGGCGACATCTCTCTGGTGGCGGCGGAGCCCAAAGAGGAGCCAAAAGAGGAAGCCAAGGTCGTCGAGACGCCGCTCGCGCGTTCCATGGTCAATGCCGGCGTCGCCGCCGAAGTGATCACGCCCGAACAGGTCAAGGCCGATGCGGCGCAGAGCGACGAGGCCAAGGTGGTCGAAGCCAAGGCGGCGGAGGCCAAGGAACAGAAGAAAGTCGTGCGCCAGACCATCGACACGATCGAGGCCGTGGTGACGCCGACCGCCTGGGTGCAGGGCAACACCGCCCGAGCCCTGCGCCTGCGCTCGCGCTACGACGCCAATCTTCTCGCCATCTCCCGCCGCGGCCGGCCTGTCACCACCCGCCTGCGCGACGTGGCGCTCAATGCCGGCGACGTGCTGCTGCTGGAAGGCCCGGCCGACGATTTGCCCGAGATCGTGGCCGCACTTGGCTTGCTGCCGCTGGCCGATCGCCGCCTGACGCTGTCGCAGCGCAAGGTGGTGCTGCCGCTGCTGGTCTTCGTCGGCGCCATCGCCCTGGTGATCAGCGGCGTTACTTCGGCGGCCGTGGCTTTCGTGCTGGGCGCGGCGATCATGGTGGCGCTGGGCTTCATGCCGGTGCGCGAGGTCTACACCGCCATCGAATGGCCGGTGGTGGTGCTGCTGGCTGCCCTCATTCCCGTCGGCGCCGCGCTGGAAGCCACAGGCACCGCGCAGCTGATCGCCGACGGCATCGTCGCGGTGGCGGGCGGCCTGCCGCCGCATGCCATCCTGGCGCTGGTGCTTGTCGTCACCATGGCGGTGACGCCCATCCTCAACAACGCCGCCACCGTACTGGTGATGGGGCCGATCGCGCACGGCGTGGCGCAAAGCGTCGGCGTCGACAGCTCGTCCTTCCTGATGGCCGTCGCCATCGGCGCGAGTTGCGATTTCCTCACCCCGTTCGGGCATCAGAACAACACGCTGATCCTGGGGCCGGGCGGCTACAAATTCGCCGATTTCTGGCGCCTGGGCCTGCCGATCGATATCATCGTCGTCGTGGTCGGCGTCGCCCTGCTGCCGATCGTGTTTCCGTTCACGCCGTAGGACTTTGCCGCGATGGCCGATCTCTATCCCTGGATCAAGGCGCTGCACGTCATCAGCGTCATCGCCTGGATGGCGGGCATGCTCTATCTGCCGCGCCTGTTCGTCTATCACGTCGATGCGCCGAAGGGCTCGGAACAGTCCGAGACTTTCAAGATCATGGAGCGCCGTCTGCTGAAGGCCATCATCAACCCGGCGATGATCGCCACCTGGGTGTTCGGCATAGCGATGGTGGTGATGGGCGATCTGTGGGACCAGCCGTGGTTCCTCGCCAAGTTCGCGCTGGTGCTGATCCTGTCGGGGGTGCACGGGCTGTTCGCACGCTGGCAGCGCGACTTCGCCAACGACGCCAACACGCGGCCGGCGAAAACCTATCGCATCGCCAACGAAGTCCCGACCCTGCTGATGATCGGCATCGTCATCCTGGTCATCGTGAAGCCGTTCTAGGCTTCGACGCAACCTATTAGCCGTCATCGCCCGGCTTGACCGGGCGACCCATTGTGCGACGGCATCGCCATTCTATCGCCGCGTTGTCTGGTGCTGCATGGGTGGCCCGGTCAAGCCGGGCCATGACGGAACTTTAAGGATGACGCATCCCTCCTCTGTGGCGCGTGCAATTGCTGGAGCGTGAGCTTGGGCGCAAAATTCGCGCCTGCATGTTCGATCTTTCCTTCCCTCTCCTGATCCTGCTCGCCATCGCCGCCACGTTCCTGCTGGCGGGGTTCGTCAAGGGCGTGATCGGCATGGGATTGCCGACGGTGGCGATCGGCTTGCTGGGACTGACCATGCCGCCTGCACAAGCCGCCGCCATCCTGGTGATCCCCTCGCTGGTGACGAATATCTGGCAGCTGCTGGCGGGGCCGCGCTTTGGCGCGCTGATCGTGCGGCTATGGCCGATGATGATCGGCATCTGCCTCGGCACCTGGCTGGGCGCGGGCATCCTGACCGGCGACAACAGCGCGCTGGCCGGCACGTTGTTGGGCGTGGCGCTGGTGGTTTACTCCATCATCGGCCTGACCGCCGTGCGCTTTGCGGTGAAAGCGCCGTGGGAGAAATGGCTGAACCTGCCGATCGGTATCGCAACAGGAATCGTCACCGGCGCCACCGGCGTCTTCGTGCTGCCCGCCGTGCCCTATCTGCAGGCGCTGAAGCTCGACCGCGAAGAGCTGATCCAGGCGCTGGGCCTGTCCTTCACCGTCTCGACTGTCGCCATGGGTGCGGTGCTGTGGGATGAAGGCGTGTTCGCTTTGTCGCTGATGGGCGTGTCGCTGCTGGCTTTAGTGCCGGCTTTGGGCGGCATGTTCTTCGGCACCTGGCTGCGCGCGCGCATCTCGGCCGAAACCTTCCGTCGCTGCTTCTTCATCGGCCTGCTGCTCTTGGGCGCGCATCTCAGCGTGCGCGGCGTTTTCTAGATCAGACCGGCTTGCCCGACTTGATGCCGATCACGCGGCCCTGCTGCTTCGGCCGCGGCAGATGCCGGTGCGCGTCCCAGATCTTCTCCAGCCGCGCCAGCACCATTTCGGGCATCGCAGCGCTCCTGCGCGTCTTCATGTCGACGGCGATGGTGATCAGCTCGTTGGTCGAAGCCAGATACCCCTCCGTCGCGTGATGGAGGAAGTGCATGTAGTGCAGCCGCTTGGCATCGAACCCCAGCAGCTGCGTGGTGAAGCGCATGCCCGCACCGGCCATCATCTCGCGCTCGTAGGTGATATGGCCTTCCAGCGTCATGGTGGTGATGCCGTAATGCTTGCGCCCGTGATTGCCCAGCCCGCAATGCGGCAGGAACTCGTCGGTCGCCAGATCGAACGCCACCATGAAATAGCCCATGTTGAGATGGCCGTTATGGTCGACCCACTCCGGCTTCATGCCGATCTCGAGCGCGGCGAACGGCGCTTCGGTCGGGGAGCGGAGAGTTGAGGGTAGGGGAAGAGACATACAGTAATTTGGCCATTTTTTTCGTAATGGGCCAAGGATCCGCAGCTAGCATAAGATAGCCGCATCCCGTTGGCTTTGGACCCAATGAAACTAGCTTATCAAGAACGGTGGGAAAAAGCCGTGTCGGCCGCTCTGCTGGGCTTCCTCCTGCCCGTCGCAGGACTCATCGTGGGATTCCTAACATTTTTCATCGGTGGCTCGCTGCTCGTTCGCACCAACTCTGGCAATTGGATCGCTGCTTCACTGATATGGCTGAGTGGTGGTGCCGCTGCGGGTTTGATCGCTCTTGGCCATATCTCCAAACAAGTCGAGCGGTTTGAAGCTTGTATCGGAGGAATGAGAGCTTTAGCGGCGATCTGGTTGCTTCTCTGCGGCTTATTGCCGGCTCTATTCGCATTTCAGGCCGTCAATGGGTCTAACATTACCTTGATGTCTTCTATCGTGTTGTTTGCATACGGTGGTGCGATGGCTTTGGTCCTTGCTGGGTATGTTCGCTTCAGATCCAGTCAGCTGGAGCCAGACAAGATAAGAGCGGCAATTGCGGGAGGAAGTAGTCTGAATCTCATTCTGCTCATTCCATTTGTCTTCGGCCATCCCGCTTGGGCCTTTGCTATTTCCGTTTTGATAGCAGCGAGTGCGTGGGCAGGGACGGTGACGTTCTACGTTTTGCGTCGCGGCGCGACCGACGCATAATGCAACACTATCGCTTGTTCCCCCGCATCGCCCTGCTCGGCCTGATCTCCGGCATCGGCGCCGGCGTGGCACTGCTGATCTTCGCGCGCGCAGGCCTGGGCGCGCTGCTGGGCGATCTTGGGTTCTATCTTGTGATGGCGGGCGTCGGCTGGTTCACCGGCCGGGCATTGCATGAGCGCCTGACGTTGGCCGAAAAGGAGCGCGTGATCCTGAGTGCCGCCTTCGCTCTAGCCTATGCCGCAGGCGCCGAGCCGCTCGATACGCTGCTGGTCGAGGTGTCGCTGACTGGGGCCTGGGGGCTGCCGGCGCTGTGGCTGGGCGTGGTGGTGGCGCTGCTGGCGGCTTGCATCGCCTGGACCGCCGGCGCTTCCAGAGACCTGCGCCGCTTCGTCCTCGCTGGCATGATCGGGGTGGCGGCGATGGCGCTGATCGTGGCGGCGGTGAACCTCGTGGTGGCGCTGGCGGCGCCGACGGCGGGCGTCTGGGCGATCTATTTCGTGCCCGCCCTGTGGCTGCCGGCCGTGACGTATTTCTGCCTTAAACCGCTGGCACAAAGGCAAAAGACGGGGCTTTGACAAGTTGGGGCCGGTAGCCTAAATAGGGCGCGTCCGGTGGTTCCGCTTTCCTACCAAGCAGGCAGCCGCCGGGGTTCCAACCAAAACCCTGCCCCCGTCATGCCGTCCGCCCATCGGACCGCCGGGGCGAGCGGGGATCCTCCCAGGCCTCATCGCCGGCGCTTCGCCAGCTCCATTCGACAAGCGGCACCTTACCTCCCCTCCCGAGACCAATTCCTTCCCACCGACCTCTCAAAATTGCGATCCAAATGCATCTGAAAGAACTGAAGACCAAATCTCCCGCCGAATTGCTGGCTCTTGCCGAATCGGTGGGCATCGAGAACGCGTCCACCCTGCGCAAGCAGGACATGATGTTCGCCATCCTGAAACAATTGGCCGAACAGGACACCGCCATCCACGGCGACGGCGTGCTCGAGGTATTGCAGGACGGGTTCGGCTTCCTGCGCTCGCCCGAGGCCAACTACCTGCCGGGCCCCGACGACATCTACATCTCGCCGTCGCAGATCCGCCGCTTCGGCCTGCGCACCGGCGACACCGTCGAAGGCGAGATCCGCTCGCCCAAGGACGGCGAGCGCTACTTCGCGCTGCTCAAGGTCAACACCATCAATTTCGAGGACCCCGACAAGGTCCGCCACCGCATCAATTTCGACAACCTCACGCCGCTCTATCCCGACCGCAAGCTGAAGCTGGAGATCGAGGGCGGCGACACCGAGATGCCGGTGGTGCGCAAGATCGTCAAAACCGAAGAGGCCGGCGGCAAGCGCGGCAAGCTCACCGCCCGCACCTCGGGCGACGGCGTCATCAAGGACGCGGGGGCTGCCCGCAAGGACATCTCCTCGCGCGTCATCGACATGATCGCGCCGATCGGCATGGGCCAGCGCGCCCTGATCGTGGCGCCGCCGCGCACCGGCAAGACCATGCTGATGCAGAACATCGCGCACGCCATCTCAGCCAACCATCCCGACGTGGTGCTGATCGTGCTGCTGATCGACGAGCGGCCCGAGGAAGTCACCGACATGGCGCGCTCGGTCAAGGGCGAGGTCATTTCCTCGACTTTCGACGAGCCGGCGCAGCGTCACGTGCAAGTGGCCGAAATGGTGATCGAGAAGGCCAAGCGCCTGGTCGAGCACAAGCGCGACGTGGTGATCCTGCTCGATTCGATCACGCGTCTGGCGCGCGCCTATAACACCGTCGTCCCGAGCTCGGGCAAGGTGCTGACCGGCGGTGTGGACGCCAATGCATTGCAGCGGCCCAAGCGCTTCTTTGGCGCCGCCCGCAACATCGAGGAGGGCGGCTCGCTCACCATCATCGCCACAGCGCTGATCGAAACCGGCTCGCGCATGGACGAAGTCATCTTCGAAGAGTTCAAGGGCACCGGTAACTCCGAAATCATCCTCGACCGCAAACTGTCGGACAAGCGCACCTTCCCCGCCATCGACATCACCAAGTCGGGCACCCGCAAGGAAGAGCTGCTGGTCGACAAGGGCACGCTCAGCAAGATGTGGGTGCTGCGCCGCATCCTGATGCCGATGGGCACCATCGACGCGATGGAGTTCCTGCTCGACAAGCTGCGCGTGGCCAAGAACAACGCCGATTTCTTCAACTCGATGAACCAGTAGCAACGCCAGAAAATCGGCCGCGTCATGACGCATCAACGCCAAACCCTGCGCAGCCTCGACGACCTGATCGCTTCAGGCGCCGTCGATGCCGCGCAAGGCGAAGCGCTGAGGCCGGTGGTCGAGCGCTTCCAGGTGGCGGTGACGCCCGCCATGCTGGGGCTGATGGCGCGGGATGAAAGCGGTGCGGTGGCGCAAGGCGATGCCGTGGCCGCGCAGTTCATTCCCGATCCGCGCGAGGCCATGGTGGCGCCGGAAGAGCTTGCCGATCCGATCGGCGACGAGGCGCACCGGCCGCTGCCCGGCCTGATCCATCGCTATGACGATCGCGTGCTGATCCAGCCGACCCATGTCTGCGCCGTCTATTGCCGCTTCTGCTTCCGCCGCGAAACCGTCGGGCCGGAGAACGGCACCTTGAGCGAAGAACAGTTGCAGGCCATCTATGCCTACATCGCCGCGCGGCCGCAGATCTTCGAAGTCATCCTTTCCGGCGGCGATCCGCTGGTGCTGTCGGCGCGCCGCCTGCGTGCCATGGTCGAGGCCATTGCCGCCATCGATCATGTGAAGGTGATCCGCCTACACACGCGCATTCCCGCCGTCGATCCCGCGCGGATCACGCCGGAGCTGGTGCAGGCGCTGAATTGGCGCGGGGCCACCTATGTCGTGCTGCACGTCAACCACGCGCAGGAGCTGTCGCCATCGGCGTTGTCCGCCTGCGCAATGCTGGTCGATGCCGGCATTCCCATGCTGTCGCAATCGGTGCTGCTGAAAGGCATCAACGACGATGCCAACACACTTGAGACCTTGTTCCGCACCCTGATCGCCAATCGCATCAAGCCGTACTACCTGCATCATGGCGATCTGGCGCAAGGCACCGGCCATTTCCGCACCTCGATCGCGCATGGCCAGAGCCTGATGCGCGATTTGCGCGGCCGCCTCACCGGCATCGCGCAGCCGACTTACGTGCTCGACATTCCCGGTGGCCACGGCAAGGCGCCGATCGGCCCCGCTTACGTTCACGAGTGCGATGCCGGCCTTGAGATCGAAGATCCCAACGGCCGCCGTCACGCCTATCCGCCCAAACCCTAGACAAGGTTACCCATGCGCCTGTTGCCCGTCATTGCCGTCATCGCCCTGTTCGCCGTTCCCGCCTGGGCGCAGGCTCCTTCGCCACGCCAGGCCGAGTTCGCCGCTGCGGCCGCCGGCCCCAATGCGAAGAACCAGCAGGGCGATACTGTGCTCTTCACCTTCAAGCAGACCTACCTGACCAAGAACGCGGTCGAGGTCGTACAGCGTCAGGCGGCGTGGCTGAAGCAGCATCCGGGCGTGAAGGTGCGGCTGGAGTGCCATACCGACGACGAGTTCCCGCCCGATTATGCGCTGTCCTTTGGCGAGGCGCGTTGCCAGGCGGTCGAGCGCATCCTGATGAAAGCCGGCATCGAAGCCGGCCGCATCACCGCCCTGTCCTACGGCAACCAGCGCCCGGTGGTGGCCAATGCCACGACCAAGGAAGACCATGCGAAGAACCGGCGCGTGGTGACGCGCATCGTCGAATAGCCCAGGCCGCGCGCGGCAACGAAAAAGGCCGCCCCCAGGGCGGCCTTTTGCTTTGAAGCGACGTGCGACTAGAAGATGAAATCGTCCTCGCCGAGCGTGCCGGTGAAGCCCTGCAAGCGGATGGTGGCATCGCCGTACTGGATCAGCGTGTCGCCGCCGACCTGAGTGATGGTGGTGCCCGCATCAATCATCTCATCGTAGCTGCTCCAGCCGAAGAAGGGATTGGCGACAGCGAGTTGGTCGCCGTCCGCTTGCGAGAAGTCTTCCCATATGACCTCGCCCGCCTCCATCCCAAGGGCAAACTCCAAAATGTCGGCACCGGCACCGCCGTTGACCAGAATGGACAGGTCGGCATCGGTCTGCCAATAGTTTTCGATCTGTATATCATCGTCGCCGTCGCCGCCATAGGCGGCGCCTTGATTGGCATTAAGGTCGAGGATGTCGTCTCCTCCCATGCCGTTAAGAACGCCGAAGCCGACGTCGGCAGACATGAAGTTGTATCCGTCGGTTCCGATAATCGTTCCCGACTGAGAAAGCGAGCCGGAAAGTTGACCTTGCTCGATGTTCTCCAACGCGACCGACACGCCGCTCTCGTTGTCGACCAGTACGCCACGCTCCAAATTTATGGTTACGCTGTTGAGGCCTGTGGCGAACACGGTGTCCTCGCCATCGCCACCGTCCATTACGTCCAGTGGGTCGAGCTCGCCAGCTCCGACGGTCAGGACAGCGCTTCCACTCCCGCCATATACTTTGTCGGCGCCCTCACCGCCGCGCAATTGGCTGTAGCCATCGCCGCCATAGAGGACGTCGTCGCCAAGACCACCATACTGCAGCGATTGAGCGGTTCCGATCATCTCGATCGTGTCATTGCCATCGCCACCGTAGGCGAGGCGCGTAGCGCCCCCGTCCTGCATCCGGATGAGATCGTTTCCATCGCCGCCATAGAGATAGGGAGTGCCGCCGGTGCCAGTCCAGCCGCTGGATATGAAGTCATCGCCACTGCCGCCATAGATCGAGCCGCTGGTATTTACAAAACCCAGCACATCGTTGTAATCGCTTCCGATGATCACTGTGTTGCCGGGGCCAATCACGGTGACCGCTTCGATTCCCTTGAACGACGCCACCAACAATCCGTCGGGAGTCATGCGGGAGATGGTTCCTGCACCGCAATCGATGACGGTAGTGGCTGCACTGTTACCTTGAAAATACAGCGTGTCGAAACCTTCGCCCCCGAAATACTGTTCCCCCTTTGCCAAATCCTCGAAGTAAATGGCCAGGGTGTCATCGCCCGCGCCGCCGTAAACATAGTCCAGACCTCTGTCGCCACTTAGGCTGTTGTTGCCGATGCCGCCTTCGAGGGTGTCATCACCATCGCCGCCATAAAGTTCCGCTCCTCCCGTATTCGTGATGTAGTCGTTGCCTTCGCTGCCACCGAGCAGGCCGCCGCCCGCGCTATGGATACGGTCGTTTCCCGTCCCACCTATCAGTAGGCCGCCGCCCTCGTTCGTGATGTAGTCGTTTCCATCACCTCCGATAAGACTGTCGAATCCGCCGCCACCATAAATGAGATCGTCACCAACATCGCCAAACACATAGTCATTGCCAGACTTCGCGCTGGCATCATCGCCATAGAGCAGGTCATCGCCATCCCCGCCGAGTATCACATCGTGACCAGCGCCGCCATTCAGCATGTCGTTGCCGCCGTTGCCTCGAAGCGTGTCATTGCCACCCAAGCCATAGGCCCAGTCGTCGGCATTGCCGCCAGAGAAGACGTCGTTGAGGCTAGTACCGAACCACGCTGGGGGCCCGTCGAAGCCGTCGGTCTTGCTGCGAATAGTCGTTGTGGCTCCGGTAGAACCCTTGCCTGAAATCGCCATTTGAATGAAGCTCCATCGCTCGCTATCGATGCCCCGCGCTTTTCAATGCTGCTGAAAATCAACATCCATACGTCCGAATAGTAGCTCTGGGGAAAACCGCCGAGCAGGTTCCGAACTTGCTAAATTAATTAATCAAAATTGCGATTGAAGCGTTTACGATCAATTTCCCGTATGCGAAGAGCCTTGTAATCGTTGCTGCCCCGTCACTCCGTTGCGTGTGAAGCCAAGGGATAGATCCGCATGCGATCAAGGCCAATGTCGAGGCCGGTCGCATCACCGCCCTCTCCTACGGCAACCAGCGCCCGGTGGTGGCCGATGCGAAGACCAAGGAAGACCATGCGAAGAACCGGCGCGTGGTGACGCGCATCGTCGAATAGCGGCAAGTCTTCACGACAAAGAAAAAAGCCGCTCCGAAGAGCGGCCTTTCCGTTTGAGCGGGGTGCGGTCTCCTACGGAATCAGCACCGTCGAACCGGTCGTCTTGCGCGCCGCTAGATCGGCATGCGCTTGCGCCGCGTCCTTCAGCGCGTAGGTCTGGTTGACCCTGATCTTCACTTTCTTGTCGCCCACCATCTTGAACAGCGCCTTGGCCGAGTCGAGCAGCTCGGGCCGCGTGCCGGTGTAGCTCATCAAGGTCGGGCGCGTGACGTAGAGCGAGCCCTTGGCCGAGAGGATGCCGAGATCGACCGGGCCGACGGGACCGGAGGCGTTGCCGAAGCTCACCATCAGCCCGCGCGTCTGCAGGCAGTCGAGCGAGCCCGACCAGGTGTCTTTGCCGATCGAGTCGTAAACCACCGGCACGCCCTTGCCCTTGGTGATCTCCTTGACGCGCTCGACGAAATTCTCCTTCGACGTGTTGACCGTCCATTTCGCGCCATGCGCCTTGGCGAGTTTGGCCTTCTCGTCCGACGACACCACGCCGATCACCTTGGCGCCGATCGCCTTGGCCCATTGGCAGAAGATCAACCCGACGCCACCCGCCGCCGCGTGCAGCACGCAGATGTCGTCCTTCTTCAGCCGGTAGGTGCGGCGCAGCAGGTATTCGACCGTCATGCCCTGCAGCATCATGGCGGCGGCCTGCTGGTCGGAAACGTCTTTCGGGATCTTCACCAGGCCTTCGGCCGGCATGACCCGCGCCTCCGAATAGGCGCCCAGCGGCCGGCCGGCATAGGCGACGCGATCGCCCTTCTTGATGTCCTTAACGCCCGGCCCCACGGCCTCGACGATGCCGGCGCCTTCCATGCCGATGCCCGACGGCAGCGGCGCGGGATAGAGGCCGGAGCGGAAATAGATGTCGATGAAGTTCAGGCCGATGGCGGTGTGGCGCACCAGCGCCTCGCCCTTGCCGGGCTTGCCCAAATCGACGTCCTCGTAGCGCAGCACTTCAGGCCCGCCGGTCTGATGGAAACGGATCGCCTTGACCATTATTGCCTCCCGGATTGATCGCGGTTTCGGCCGCGATCATGCGCCGGGGAGGGCAGGGGTGGGAAGGGGTTATGGCTATCCGTACGATTTCCAGTATGTGCGGATAAACCATTTCCCTGCTTCGTCGTCGTTCTGTGTAATTTTTCCGTATTCGGCGCGGATAGCATTGCCTTGGCTGGCGCGCAATTCCGCAAGGGCCTTGACATCGGCCTCCTGCGTGGCGCCAGCAAACCATTCCACATCCACCAGGAATTTCTGGTCCGTCGTGTCCGTGCCTTTTTCTTTTTGCGTCTTGACCGGGGCCTGCCCCATGGTCGCCTCCCTTAAGGTTACTTAATTGCTTTCTCCCACGCTGCCATTTCTTCGAGGCTTTGCGATGCGGTATAGCGACGGCTAACGATATCTTGCGAAATCCCTTTGCGGTCAGCATCGCTCAGCTTGGAAACATCAACCGAGCCGTAATTTGATTTGACCAATTCGTCGGCAAGGGTGTTTCTCACAGGAGGGGTGAATGCGAGGGTAAAAATTTTATCGGTAGATAATTTTTTCATCGCCGCATCAAAATCAGCTGCGCGTTTCCGACCTTCGGGACTTACCAAATACTCGGCCAAAGCAGCCGGTCGAGTTATGGTGTTTTCCTGAATTTTGCTTTCTTCGATCCTGGCAGTTCTTTCCGCCGCGCTCGTTAAACCGGCAATTGCTGATTCAATTGAGCCTGCTCTTTCCAATCGGGCTAGATCATCAAGGGCAGAAATAAGAGGGTAATTTGTTATCGGCTCCTTCATCCCTTGACGAATTTCTTTCGTTACGATCGCGCGTTGGGTGTCCATTTGAGCGATAACAGCAGCAAGCGCTTTCTCATAAAACACGTTCTTATCGAAAGCGCCTTTAGCGCTGCCCACCGCAGCAGTACCAGCACCGAGAGCCGCCTTTGTTCCTGCGCCCCCTATCACAGCCGTCAGAAGAGCCAAAACCGTTGTGGTGCCGTCAGCTAACAGGCCGGTGCCCGCTCGTGCTTCTCGCAGCTCCGTAATAAAGACGCGATAATTGGTATTAATGGCGTTCATACGCCGCGTAATAATTTCGTCGCGAAAGTCCTGACGCTTGACAGCGTCCTTTTGGAAATATTCTTCAACCACCTTTGAAGTCGTAATGTTGCGCGCCGCAGCGTTCTCCTCTGCCGCCGTGAAAACCGGCGACTGATTCCCTTGAATGGAATCGCACCCCACCAACACCAATCCAACCGCCACCATCGCGCCAAGGCGCGTGAAGATTCCCCCTGACATCGGCTTGTTCCCCCAATCTCGATGCACGGCGAATGCTATGAACCTTTCTGCGCGATAAACAACAAGAATCTACCCGCTTAGGTAGCACACAATCGTATGGCATCTCGCATACCAAGCCCTAGGGAGAGGGCGTGATGCTCACGCCTATTTGTTGCGGCAAGACAAGCGGAGGGATTTGCAAGCGGCCGACCGCAGCCCCATCTTTAGGGCCGCTACGAAAGGAGCCCATCCATGGCCACCAAGACCGCCGTCCATTATCCCGTCGAGAAATCGGAAGCCGAGTGGCGCCAGCAATTGTCGCCCGAGCAGTTCCAGGTGCTGCGCAAACACGGCACCGAGCGCGCCGGCACCTCGCCGCTCGACCATGAAAAGCGCCAGGGCATTTTCACCTGCGCCGGCTGCGGCGCGAGCCTGTTCGAATCGGAAGCCAAGTTCGATTCCGGTACTGGCTGGCCGTCCTTCTTCAAGCCGATCGACGAGAAGGCAGTCGGCACCACCACCGACCGCTCCTTCTTCATGACCCGTACCGAGGTGCATTGCGCGCAATGCGGCGGCCATCTGGGCCACGTCTTCCCCGACGGTCCGGCGCCGACCGGCCTGCGCTATTGCATGAACGGGGTGGCGATGAAGTTCGCGCCCAAGGCCTGAGGCGTTTTCGCAACTGGCGGGATGGCCGGATTGGGCGCATGAACCCCCCGGCTATCTTCCAGGAGAATCCAGCGTGAGCGATCGCAGCGGCGACAGGGTCGAAACCAAGGACAGCAACGGCGCGGCCCTGGCCGACGGCGATTCGGTGCGGGTAATCAAGGATCTGAAAATCCGCGGCTCGTCGGACGTGCTCAAGCGCGGCACGGTGATCAAGAACATCCGCCTGACCGGCGACCCGGCCGAGATCGAATGCCGGCTGGGCAAGAGCACCATCGTGCTGAAAACCGAGTTCATGAAAAAGGCCTGAGCCCAGCGGTTTCGTGGCGGGATTGCCTCGCCGTTCCGCCCGTGTTCCAATTGTCCCTATAAAAATAAGGGTACAGGAGGAACGGCCATGGCCATCACCGTCGTCCCGGTCACCGACACATTCATCGCCGAGATCGGCGACATCGACCTGTCGCGCCCGCTCGCGGCCGAAGACGTCGAAGCGGTCAAGCAGGCGTTCTGGAAATACTCGGTGTTGATCTTCCCCGAGCAGAAACTCGAGGCCGAACAGCATCTCGATTTCGCCAAGCTGTTCGGGCCGCTGGAAACCTCGATCATGCTCTATGGCGATGCGCCGGTGCGGCTGCGCCCGGAGATCGCCGACGTCTCCAACCTCAACCACAAGGACGAGATCTGGGGCAAGGAGAGCCGGCTGCGGATGTTCCAGCTCGGCAACCGTCTGTGGCACACCGATTCCTCGTTCAAGCGCCTGCCGGCTTTGTGCTCGCTGCTCTATGCCAAGTCGATCCCGCCGGTGGGCGGGCACACGGAGTTCGCCGACCAGCGCGCGGGCTATGACGCGCTGCCCGAAGCGATGAAGCGCAAGCTCGAAGGCCTGGTGGCCGAGCACTGCATCGCCTATTCGCGCGCGCGGCTGGGCTTCACCCAGTTCGTCGATGCCGAAAAGATGAACCTGCCGCCGGTGCCGCAAATGCTGGTGCGCACCATCCCGCAGAACGGCCGCAAGTCGCTCTACGTCGCCTCGCATGCCGGCCGCATCCGCGGCATGGGCGAGGAGGAGGGCAAGGCGCTGATCGACGAGTTGATCGCGCACACCACGCAACGGCAATTCGTCTACACCCATCGCTGGCGGGTGGGCGATCTCGTCATGTGGGACAATCGCTGCACCATGCATCGCGGCAAGGATTTCGACGATCTGCGCTATCGCCGCGACATGCAGCGCGCCACCGTCTCCGACATCGCCAACACCTGCGAGCAGGCGGGCGTGGCGGTCGCGGCGGAGTAGCAGCGCTTCAGCGGAGTGGAAATCTGGACAGCCGCGTCGCCATCGAGGCGCTGGTGGCGGGCGGCACGCTCGCCTATGCCACGCAGCGCACGTCTGTGCCGTGGTGGAGCTTCACCAAGACGGTGATCGCCGCAGCGATACTGTCGCTGGTGCGCGACGACGAATTGCAGCTTGATGAACCCTACGAGGGCCGCGGCTTCAGCCTGCGCCAGGTGTTGCAGCATCGCGCCGGGCTTGCCGATTACGGTGGCCTGTCCGCCTATCACGAAGCCGTCGATGCCGGCGATCCGCCGTGGAGCGTCGAGGAGATGCTGGAGCGTGCGCAGGCCGATCTTCTGCTGTTCCCGCCCGGCAGCCGGTTCTCCTATTCCAATATCGGCTACCTGATGCTGCGCCAGACCCTCGAGTGCGTCTGCGACTGTCCGTTGTCGGATGCGCTGACGAGATTGATTCCGGCGCCGCTCGACATCGATGGCGTGAAGCTGATCGCCGCGCCGGCGCCGTTGTCGGGCCTGCGCGCCGGCTATCATCCGGACTGGGTCTATCATGGCCTGCTGGCCGGGCCGCTCGATCAGGCGGCGTTGCTGCTGCAGCGTTTGATGCAAAGCGATCTGCTGCCGCAAGCCCTGCGCGCACAAATGAGCGACGGCATGATCGTGGCCGACGAGATCCCCGGCCGCCCGTTCAAGCGACCGGCCTATGGGCTGGGCACGATGGTCGATGCCATCGACACGCCGGTCATCGGCCATAGCGGCGGCGGACCCGACAGCACCATCGCCGTCTACTGGGCGCCCGCGACGCAACGCGCGGCCGCGGTATTCGCTGCCGATCACCATACCGGCGCGGTCGAAACCCGCGCCATGGTTCTGATCGGCGACGAGGAAGCCGCGTGAGCTGATCGTCTACCGCACCACGCGCGACATCAGCACCGCGTTGACGCCCACGATCTGGCGCAGGCATTCGCCGACGTGATCGGCGGTCATCTGGTCCATGCCGCTGACCTGCATGTCGATCACCAGCTCGCGGCCTTCATGGCCTTCGAGCATGGCGTGGCAGCGATAGGGCAGCAGGCCGCGCTTGGCGATGAACTCTAGCGCGCGCGGCAGCACCGAGGGATCGGGCTCGGCGGTGAGCGCATAGCAATGGAACACCTCGCCCGCGACGGGCTCGGCATAGGCGGCGTGATGGGAAGCAGGGTTAGGTTGCGCTGGGCGCGAGAAGAAGACGGACATGAGCGACGGACTCCCGACGGAAATTTGAACGAACAGCGACTGCCCGGACCTCAAGGAGGGCCGGGTGGCTAATTCGTCCAATGCCGGAGTGGCGTCTGGTCATGCGCAACAAAATGACCCTGCGCCTGCCCAAGGTCAAGCGTTTGCCGTCAAGCCTTTGATAAACCTAACTTGTCGCCATCAACGCCTGCAGCCAGCGGTGATGGCGGCCCAGGCTGGTGGCGATTGAGCGCGACAGCCAGACTTTCTGCGCCGGGCTGAGGACGGGCAGCACAGCCTCGAAATCCTGCTGGTCCTTGGGCTGGGGCTTGGCCGCCTTGTAGTAGAGCTGGATCTCGGGCGCGAGGTAGGGAATGCCGTCCCCATCAGGCTCGCCCAGCTCGACGATCGGCCGGGTGATGCGGGCATCGCGGCGCGAGCGCCAGCGATCGCCGTCGGCTTCGTCCAGCATCACCTGCAGCCGCCATTTGCTCTGCGGGTTCTGCCGCACCCACACGTCATGCACGCCGTGACGCAGGCTCTCGCCCGGCGGCCAGCCGCGCAAGGTGCCGGGCGGATCGGCGACATGGCAGTCCCAGTCGGCCAGGAAATCGCGCACCGCCATCTGGTCGCGCCGCAGCACAAGCACGTCGAGATCGCCATGGGCGCGCAAGTTACGCCCCAGGGCGCGGTCAATCGCATAGCCGCCGGCAATCCACCAGCGGAAGGGTGCCGCTTTCAGCAGCGCGCCCGCTTCCGCGGGCGTCATCGGCTGCCAGTCCTTGGTTTTTTCCATGGCGGCGATTTTAGTCAGGACGGCGCAGAGCGCCAGTGGCGGTTGTGGCGGGTAGTTTGGCGAAACGGTAGGGTACCTTCGGCGAACAAACTCGCGAGCATTCAATCGTGTTCGATCCCAATGCGGCGGGCGACGACCCGTTAAACCAGAACCGAAACGATAACGCTCCCGGCAAAGGCTATTTTGCCGATCGCCAAGTGATGGGCAAATGGTTGCTGGTCCTCTGCGGACTGGTGGCCTTTCCCATGTGCACCGTATGGCTTGTCATGGAGTTGACTTCCGACTTCGAAAGCCATCCGTTGCGAGAGGTTTCTGGCGTGCGGGTGGGTTCCATCGTAATTGGCTTCGATAGAGAGGGAACCGGGCGGACTTATGCCGACGACAAGGCGTTCTATTTCGAATTCGATAGGACGTACAAAGGGAAGATCACTTTTTTCCGATTGAAGGAGGAAAGCGGGCATGACCGGCTGGTGAAGGCTTCAAAAGACCTTGTCCCAATAACCTTCAACTACTACGAAGCAGATTGCGTCGCCACTATGTGCAAGCCCGTAAGGGCGCAGGCTGGCCCCCATTTGCTGTTCGAAGACCAAATGAGAAAAGAAAATGAATGGCGGTCTGCTCTCTCCACGTGGCTGGTCAGCGCGCTGGCGCCGATTTACGTCGCTTGGCGCGTGATAAGATATCGTCGCCGACGAGACGCCGAATTGGCTGCGCAGCGCTGATCTTTGCAGGCTGGTGCTGATTTCCTTCATGCGCACCATGAGAAAGCTGCGCAAGCCACGGATAGTCGATCCAATCGTCCAGAGGTAAGGTTTCGCCATGCAAAACTTCACCATGGACAGCCCCATCGGTCGCCTCACCGTCGAAGAAGAAGACGGCGCCATCACGCGGCTGCGCTGGAGTCCGGACGCGCCGCTCTCCGTTGGCGAGCCGAAAACCCAATTGCTGCGCGAAGCGAAGCGCCAGCTCGAGGCGTATTTTCTGCGCAAGCTGACGCAAGATTTCGATCTGCCGGTGCGCCCGCGCGGCAGCAATTTCGAGCAGGCCGTCTGGCAGCGCATGCGAAAGATCCCGTATGGCGGCACCGCCACCTATGGCGAGATGGCCAGGGACATCGACGGCGAAGCGCGGGCTGTCGGCGGCGCGTGCGGCGCCAATCCCATCCCGATCATCATTCCCTGTCATCGCGTGGTCGGTGGCAGCGGTGGCTGGGGCGGCTATTCGGGCCGCGGCGGCGTCGAGACCAAAAGCTTCCTGCTGGCCCTGGAAGGCGCGACCTTGCTGTAGGAAGCGCTGGCGCATTGTCTTTTGTTCGTCGTCGCCCGGCCTGACCGGGCGACCCATTGCGCAACGCGTTCGGTGCTCTCCAGCCGGCGCATTGCGTGCGATCAACATGGGTGGCTCGGTTGAGCCGGGCCATGACGAAAAGTTTTATGACGTCGCGGCGAAGTCGGGCAGCGGCCGTCCGGTCCACACCACCATCGGCGTGTCGCGGCCGCGTATGTGTTGCGGTGGCAAAGGCTGCAGATCGCGCACCAGATCGTCGCGGCCCAGCTCGCGCACCGCACGCACGATCTCGTCTGAAGCAGCCAGCTGCGCCTTCACGGTGCGGGTGAGACTCTGCAGGCGCGAGGTGACGTTGACCGTGTCGCCGGCCGCCGTGACGTGACGCTGCCGCTCGCCGCCCAAGGTCGCCATGATCACCGGGCCGAAATGCACGCCGACGCCGATCTGCACCGGCTCGCGGCCCGCCGCTTTCAATTGCGCGTCCCAGGTATCGACATCGGCCAGCAGCGCATGCGCGCAGGCCAAAGTGCGGGCCGCATCGTCGTCCTGCTGGCGCGGGATGCCGAAGATCACCATCGCGCCATCGCCCATGAAATGCTCGATCATGCCGCCATGGCTCAGCACCACCTTCTCAAGCCGCGCATGGAATTCGCGCAGGAACGTCACCGTGGCCTGCGGTCCGATACGTTCGGCGCGGCCGGTGAAGGAGGCGATGTCGACAAAGAGAATGCCGGCGTTCTGCGGCCTTCCGTCGAAATCCGGATGGGCGGCCTGCGCCAAAGTCTCGGCGATGATCGGCGACTGATACTGCGCCAGGTTCTCGCGCTCGGCGGCCAGCCGACCGCTCAACCGCCGTTGCGCCTGCACGCGGCCGGTCAGCGACAGCAGGCCGGAGGCCAGCAATGCAATGGTGGGCGCCGCACCATCCAGCCACAGATTGGCGTTGAAACTTATCTGCAAGCCGACCAGCCACACCGCCCAGATCGCCAGGGTCAGAGCGGCGGCGAAGGACAGCGAGCGCGTACCGGCGCCGACATAGCCCGCATAGCACAGCAGCAGGATCAGCAGCAGATCGAGGATCAAGGTGCGATCGTCGCGGATCAGCTCGCTGCCTTGCAGGATGTTGCCGACGGCAGTGGCCAGCGCCTCGACGCCGGGCAGCTCGGGGCTGAACGGGCTTGCGAAACTGTCGCCGACGCCAAGCGCGGCCGCGCCGATCATCACGATGCGGCCCTTCAGCTTCTCCCGCGGAATTTTGCCGTCGAGCAGATCGGTGGCCGAGAGGGTCTCGATCTGGCCGCGCCCGCCATAGTAGTTCAGCGACAGCATCAGCCCGGCATCGGTTGCGATGCGCCGGCCGTCGGACAATTGCACGCCATCGGCGTCGAGGATGACGTCGCTCAACGAAGCGCCGGCATGGCGTTGCGCCACCACCAGCGGAAAGCCCGGCACGACCTGGCCATTGACACACATCGCCAGCGGCAGCCGCCGCAACGCGCCGCCTCCAGCCACCGGCACGTTGACATGACCCAGGCTCGCCATCGCCGCCAGCGCCGCGAAGGGCGGCAGGAAATCGGGCGCGTCGGACAACTGGCTCAACATCGTGGTGCGATCGCCGCCGATGCGTTCGACCGGCAGGGCGGCGCGCCGGACCGCTTCATCGGCCTCCGGCGAAGCCTGGCCCGAAACCCGGAACACGCCCGCCGCGCCCAGCACCACATTGCCGGCGCGCTGGGCGGCCTCGACCAAAGCCTGGTCGCCGGGTGACAGGCGCAGCCCGTCGGTCGGCTGTTCGGGATCGGCCAGCAGCAGGTCGAAGGCGATGACGCTGGCGCCGGCCTCGTGCAGGCGATTGACCATCACCGCCAGCGCCGCGCGCGGCAGGGGAAAGCGGCGCAGATTGGCGATGGTGCGATCGTCGATGGCGACGATGGCGATGGCTTCGGGCGCGGGCAGCGGACCGCGCAGCTGGAAGCGCAGATCGAGCGTCACGCCTTCGGCGGTGGCAAGAAGGCCGCCGCCCGACAGGCGCAGGAAGATCAGCGCCCCCGCCAAAGCGGCGATCGCCAGCAGCCAGAAGCGGCTGGGACGGGCGCTGCCGGCGCGGCCTGAGACGAAGCGACCCAGTGCCGAGCCGGGAGCCGAACCGGCATTCGGCGCGGGCGATGGCGGAGTGGACACGGGGGAGCGGCGCGATCGACTAGCGCGGCATGACCGCGGCCAAAGTCCGCTTCACCCGCGGCTCGCCCCAGCGTATCGACGGCACCATCTCGCCATTGGCGCGGAAATCGATGCCCTCGCCGGCGTTGAGAAAGGTGCCCTGGCTGCCGGCGCGATCGGCGACCAGCACCTGGCCCTCGACCGTGAACACAGCCGTGGCGCCGCTGGGCTCGGCCTGCACGATCCAGTCGGTGGCGCGCACCGACGCCACCGCCGTCGGCGTCTGCACTTCGAAGCGCCGCCAGCTGCGCACGGCAGGCAATGCCACGCGCACGATGCCGCTCAGCAGGCGCAGCACCACGTTCTGGCTCGCCTGGCCGCCGGCCACCAGCGTCGACATTTCCAGTTTGGTGTCGGCGCCGACATTGAGACGGATGCCGTCGTTGCAGCGGATCTCGATCCTGCCGTCGGGCCCGCTCAGCAGCCGGTCGTTGGTGGTCAGCACGGCGCCGGTGGTGGCATTGAGAAGCTGGCCGCCGCGCTCGATGCTGGCCTGGCCCTGCACGAGGGCGAGGCCACAGCTGCGCGGCCCCTGGCTCTGGGCCTGGGCCACGGCCAGCGGCAGCAGGGTCAGCACCACGCTCATGCCGGCGATCGCCAGCAGGTGCAGGCGACGCTCCTTTCGGGCGACCTGCGCTTTGAGGCGGGAAGGCTGAAGACGAACGTACATCGCTGGAAACTCCTGTCGGTCCGTTCACGGCCGGCCGCGCCATGATGCGCCGGGCCTTTTGCCGTGTCGATCCGCCCCGCCTTATGGGCAAGAGCGTTTCCAGCGTGTAGCCTTGTCGGTCGGCGCGGGCTGTGATGCCCGTCACACCGGGGGAGAACGGCTGGAATCATGGCGGGCGAGCAGGTGGTTTTGGGCCCGGAAGAGCGGCGCAAGCTGTTGCGCGGCAGCTTTATTTTCCGGGATGTGGATGAGGAGGCGGTCGACCGGCTGGCCGCGGTGGCGCAGGTCCGCACCCTGGAACGGGGTCAGTTGCTTTTCAGCCAGGGCGATGATGGCAACGCGCTTTATGCCGTGGCCAAGGGCCTGGTGCGGATCTGGATCGGCGGGGCGGCGGGCAAGGAGCTGACCTTGGCCATGATGGAAACCGGCGACGTCTTCGGCGAAATCGCCCTGCTGGACGGGCTGTCGCGCACCACCTCGGCCACCGCGGCGGCCGATTGCTCGCTGCTGGTGCTGAGCCGGGCGCCATTCCTCGACGTGCTGCGGGCGGACGGGCAGCTGGCGCAGCATCTGATCGAGTTGCTGTGCGAGCGCATGCGTAACAATACCGAAACCATCTCCGATTTCGCCTTTCTGGATCTGCGCGGGCGGCTGGCGCGCAAGCTGCACGAGCTGGCGATTGCCCATGGCGAGCAGACCAAGGGCGGCATTCTCATCGGCCTGCGCCTTTCCCAAAGCGAGCTGGCCCAGATGCTGGGCGTCACCCGCGAGGCGGTGAACAAGCAATTGCACGCCTGGGCCGACAAGAACGTGCTGAAGCTCGACAAGGGCAAGGTCGTGGTGCGCGACATGGCGGCGCTGAAGCGGGCGGCCGAGCCGACGCGGGATTAGGCAGAACGCTCTCCCCACCCAAAGGGGGGTGTGTGAACGCCGTCACAAAGCCCTGTCACCGCCTGTGAACCTCCTCACAGCGGCGGGGTGGGGCGGGGCCTAAATAGGCCTCAGTCGAGCGCGCCGGGAATTTCCGGCGCTGGTGATGGAGGTAAGGATGACGAGTAAAAAAGATGCACGCGGCCTTGAGATGAGCGGCTGCGATACGGTGTCGGTGGCGCATTACGAGACGGCTCTGTGGCGTTTCCAGTGCAGCGCCGGCGATCCGCTGGCGGCGACCGATCTGGCCTTGAGCGAGCGGCCCGACTTCGCCATGGCGCATGTGCTGCGCGCCTATCTGCATCTGTGCGCCACCGAGAAGGCGGCGGTCGAGCCCGCGCGTCAGTCGCTGGCCAAGGCCATGACGCTCGACGTCAACGAGCGCGAGAAGGCGCATATCGGCGCCGCCACCGCGCTCGCCGACGGCAACTGGGACATCGCCCGCGCCCGCCTGCAGCGCATCCTCGACGAGCATCCGCGCGACGTGCTGGCCTTGCAGGTGGCGCATCTGTTCGACTTCTTCTGCGGCGATGCGCGCAACCTGCGCGACCGGCCGGCGCGCGTGCTGCCCGAATGGCGGCACGACATGCCAGGCTACAACGCGGTGCTGGCCATGCACGCTTTCGGCCTGGAGGAGAACAACGACTTCGGCCGCGCCGAGGACACCGGCCGCGCCGCCATCGATATCGAGAAGCGCGATTGCTGGGCGCATCATGCGGTGGCGCATGTCATGGAGATGCAGGGCCGCCGGCGCGACGGCATCGCCTGGATGCGGGCGCGCGAGAAGCAGTGGTCTGAAGACAGCGCCTTCGCCGTGCATAACTGGTGGCACCTGGCGCTCTATCATCTCGATCTCGAGGAGACGCCGCAGGTGCTGAAGCTCTACGACGAGAAGATCCGCGCCGGCAAGTCGGCGGTGGCGCTCGACATGATCGATGCGTCGGCCATGCTGTGGCGGCTCACCTTGCGCGGCGTCGATGTCGGCGACCGCTGGCAGGAGATCGCCGATGCCTGGACGCCGATGCTGGAGGACGGGTTCTACGCCTTCAACGATGCGCACGCCATGATGGCCATGATCGGCGCCGGCCGCTGGCGCGAGGCCGATCGCATCCTGGCGGCGATGCAGAAGGCGCAGGATGGCGCCGGCAGCAACCGCGCCATGACCCGCGAGGTCGGCCTGCCACTCGCTCGCGCGCTGCACGCCTTCGGCCGCAACGCCTACGAAGCGGCGGTCGACAATCTCTCCTCGGTGCGGCCGATCGCCCATCGTTTCGGCGGTTCCAACGCCCAGCGCGACATCGTGGATCTCACGCTGCTCGAAGCGGCGCGGCGGTCGAACAAGCACTGCCTGGTGCGGGCGCTGGCCAACGAGCGGCTGTCGCTTAAGCCCAACAATTCGCTGGCCATGCGCTATCGCGCCGACGCCGGCACGCACCTGGCGGCGTAATTTGAACCTTCCCAGCGGAGAGAAGGATGAAGGATGTGCGAGCGTGTTCCTCGACCTCTTAGCCACCACCCGTTCTTCGCTGGGAATAAGGACGGTCTTGGACAACGTGTTACGTTTAAGGAAGCCGGCTGTGCAAGAAAACGTCAACGCGTCTATTGGAAGATTCTGGCACACCGTCTGTCGTTGGCGTTAATGGCTGTCGCTCCCCATAACCGGTGACGTGGATGATCTCCGCGGAGATGCCCATGTCAATTAGCGTTTGTTTGATGGCTTCGGCGCGGCGGATCGATAGCTTCAGATTGTAGGTTTCCGAGCCCGATCTATCAGTATGGCCATTCAGGTCGATTTTCCGAATGTTGTCCGATTTAATTATCGCCACCATTTCAGAAATAACTTGCCCCATATCGGCCCTAAAACCGGGTTTGTCGTGATCAAAGAAAATTATAAAAGCTCGGCGTGGCGGAGCTGGATCTGCAATCACCGTTGGTTCGGGCGCAGCGCAGGAAGCGACAAGCGAAACCGCTATTATCATCGGCAGGAAAAATCCGAGGGAGATCCAAAGTCTCAAATCGTACGCCTTCCGGTTTTGGCGACGTATATCTACAGTTTCAATTATGAAACAAAAAGGGCGGCCCGAGGGCCGCCCTTTCGCATTTGAGACGCTCGAGACTGCTTAGAGCAGGATCTCGACGCGACGGTTCTGCGGCTCGCGTACGCCGTCGGCGGTCGGCACCAGCGGCTGGCTCTCGCCGCGGCCGATGACCGCGATCGACGCTGCCGGGATGCCCTGACGGATCAGCGCCTGCTTCACCGCCTCGCCGCGACGCACGGACAGGGCCAGGTTGTACTGGTCCGAGCCGGAGCGGTCGGTGTGGCCGGTCAGCTGGATGCGCGAGACGTTGCCGGCCTTGGCGGCGGCCGCCGCCTCGGTGATGACCTTCTGCGCATCGGCCGTGATGTTGGAGCGGTCGAAGTCGAAGAACACCAGGAAGTTCTTCTTCGGCGCCGCAGCCGGCGGCGGCGCCGGCGGCGGAGCGGCCGCAGCCATCACGCCCGGACCGAACGTCGCCGTCAGGCGCAGGAACGGGCCGTGGAAGACGTAGTCGTCCCGCTTGCCGTGGTTGCCGACCTCGGTATAGACCGGCGACTTGGTGCCCGCGCCCCAGAAGGCCTCGGCGCGATAGCCGGCCTGCAGCGCAATGGTCGAGCCCGAGCCGGCGCCGAACTGGTAACCCAGGCCCAGCTCACCTTCGAGATTGGTGACGACCTTCGACTTCTTGCGCTTGTCGGAGAAGGTCGAGGGCAACGTGGTCGTCGGCGCGCTGATGGCGTTCTGCTTTTCCTTGTGCTTGCCGAACAGCACCGCGCCGGCGACGCCGCCGAAGACATGGAAGCCGCTGTTGCCCAGGCCGAACTGGCCGTTCACGCCCAGGCGCGGGCCGATGCCCCAGTAGGTGGTCTTGCGCTTGGAATTGTAGAACGCCGTCGGCGAGGCGCCGCCCGGCGTGAAGGTGAAGGCGGTGGTCTGAGCCGTCGCCTTCTGCGAGAAATGCGCATAGCGCAGGCCGCCGAACACGCGCACCGTGGAGTTGCCCATGGCCCAATTGTAGCCAGCCTCGAAGTCGGCAACCTGGTAGTTGAGTTTTACCTTGAGTTCGGTCTGGCCGCCGGTGCCAGAGCCGGGCGCGGTGGTGGTGGTTGCCACGTCGCTCTTCTTGCCCTTGAGCCAGCCGCCCGAGAATCCGACGCCGACATCCCAGTTGTTGCTGAAGCGATAGCCCAGCATCACCTTGCCGCCCCAACCGTCTTCGGCGCGCTGGCGCACGACGGGGGTGGAGGCAGTCGGGAATTCGTCGCGGTCGAAGTTGAAGACCTTGCCGCCTTCGTTCATCAGGTAGCGGCCTTCGGCCGACAGGTAGAAGCCGGGGCCGGACGAGTACATCTGGGCCTGCGCGGATTCGGGTGCGGCAACGGCAATCGCCGACACGGCAACGCCCGACAGCAATGCCAGGCGCATGGAACGTTCATTCATGAAACTCTATCCCCCTTGATCAATACTTACTCTTTACCGGTCTCGTTCGCGTGCCGAGGCACAAGTGGGGAATTGTAATGACATTCTGCCATCAGCACAGGCCACCAGAAGATTAAAGGCGGATATTGTTCTTTGTTGTGGCATCTGCGTCACAGCCGTACAAACAAGAAAAGGGCGGCCCGAGGGCCGCCCTTTCGCATTTGAGACGCTTGAGACTGCTTAGAGCAGGATCTCGACGCGACGGTTCTGCGGCTCGCGCACGCCGTCGGCGGTCGGCACCAGCGGCTGGCTCTCGCCGCGGCCGATGACCGCGATCGACGCTGCCGGGATGCCCTGACGGATCAGCGCCTGCTTCACCGCCTCGCCGCGACGCACGGACAGGGCCAGGTTGTACTGGTCCGAGCCGGAGCGGTCGGTGTGGCCGGTCAGCTGGATGCGCGAGACGTTGCCGGCCTTGGCGGCGGCCGCCGCCTCGGTGATGACCTTCTGCGCATCGGCCGTGATGTTGGAGCGGTCGAAGTCGAAGAACACCAGGAAGTTCTTCTTCGGCATGACCGGCGAGACCGGCGGGGGCGGCGTGACTGCCGCCGCCATCGCGCCCGGACCGAACGTCGCCGTCAGGCGCAGGAACGGGCCGTGGAAGATGTAGTCGGTCGACTTGCTGTTCTCGAAATAGGACTGCACGATTCCTTTCGAGCTCGCACCGAAGAAAGCTTCGCCGCTGTAACCGGCTTGCAGCGACAACGCCGAGCCGCTGCCGGCATTGAACTGATAGCCCAAGCCGATTTCACCCGCCAGGTTGGGCACAACCTTCGTCTTCTTCTTGTCGTTGTACGAGTAGAAGCTAGGCGCGGTGCCGGCGAGATTGTTGGTGACGAAATTATGCTTGTCGTTGAACTTGCCGATCAGCAAAGCGCCAGACACGCCGCCGAACATATGGAAACCGCCACCCAGGCCGACCTGGCCATTGGCGCCGATGCGCGGACCGATGCCCCAGTACTTGGTCTTGCGCTTGGCATCGAAGGTGTAGTCGTAGACAAGCGTGTTGGTCGAGGCGCCCTCGCCCGTGGCCTTCTGATTGAAATTGGCGAAGCGCAAGCCGCCGAACAGCCGCAGCGTGGTGCCCGGGCCCATGGCGAAATTGTAGCCGGCTTCGAAATCGACCGTCTGATAGTCGAGTTCGACCTTCAGCTTCTCGTTGAAGCCCGATGCGCCGCCACCCTCGACGCCGTTGGCGCTGTCCTTGCCCTTGAGCCAGCCGCCCGAGATGCCGACGCCGATATCCCAGTTGTTGCCGAAGCGATAGCCGAGCATGACTTTGCCGCCCCAGCCGTCGTCGGCGTTAGTCTTCGACGTGTTGTAGCCGCCCAGCGAGAAACCGTAGGCGTAGGCATAGTTGGGAACCTTGCCGCCCTCGTTCATCAGGTAGCGGCCTTCAGCCGAGACATAGAAGCCTGGACCGGCGCTGTACATCTGCGCCTGGGCAGCATCAGGCGAGGCAATCGAGATGGCGGCAACGGCAACGCCGCACAAAAGAGCCGAACGAAGACTGGAACGCATAAACTGATTCTCCCACGACCACAGAGCTTGACCCCATGCCAGCCCTTTGGGCAACGTCCGGGCAGAATATCGATTATTAACAACCGTTTGGCTACATACAGGGGCTCTGAGATGCTTAATTCCCAAACAGTGTATCCAAAAGGGCGCAGTGCGTCGTTATTGCACTGTCTATGGGAAAACAGCGTCGCTATCGCCCGCGGTGCTGCGGCGCAACGGGAAAGCCTGGAATCGACACCCCCCGGCTGCGCAGGAAGGCATTGGCGGGCTTGAGGTAGCCGAACCTGTCCATCTGGCGGCCATGGCGGGCGACGATACGGGCTACCTGGGCAGGCGACAGAATCTCGCGCCACTGACCGGATTTGCCTTCGCGGAAGAAGGATCGCGCGTTTTTCGGCCGCTCGATGTAGCCCTTGTCCTCCTCCTGCCGCTTCAGGGCAGCGAAGGAGGAACGATCCAGCGCCCGCTTCAAGCGAGCCGGGTCGGGCGACAGGCTGAGCCAATGCACCAGGCGTGCGAAAGTCTGGGTCGGCTTGGCCAGCATGTCCTCATAGCGCATTACTAGGAGCGAGGGCCGCTCCAAGCGCGTCCAGGTCTCCACGTTCTCGCTCCATGACCCCATGATCTGGTAGACGCCACCCTTGTGGCTATCGACCCAGCGGCCCTGCTGGCCCATCAGTTCGATGGCTTCGTCGATGCTGGCGTCGAGATGGTGGGCATAGGAAATGGCGACATCGAGCGGATTGCGCACCACGTAGATCGCTGCGGCCGTGTATTGCGCGGTAACGAGCGGGACGCCGAGATGGCTGACCAGCGCGCTGTGCGTCTTGAGAAAGATGAAGCCCTCTGCGGTGTCGTGGATCAGCTTGTGCGCCAGCGGCCGCGCCGCGGCGATGTCGGCGTGCGTCCACTCCTCCTGCGGCTTGTCGATATAAGGGCGATACCAGTCGGGCGCGTTGTCGGTGGAGGTCAGCTTGCCCATGGCGTTGATGTCCTGGGCCTCGTCCTTCTGCCAAATAAAATTGTGCAGGAACACCCGCGTCCAGGTGTTGCCCGATTTGGGATACGACGCCAGCCAGATGATTCCGCCCATGATGGCGGTGACATTGCATTCGCCGGCCGGCGATCGCAACGCCAATGTCGGGCAAACAAAAAAGGCGGCCCGAAGGCCGCCCTTTCCGCGTCGGCTATGGAAGCCGATTACATCAGCACGATCTCGACGCGACGGTTCTGCGGCTCGCGCACGCCGTCGGCGGTCGGCACCAGCGGCTGGCTCTCGCCGCGGGCGATGATGGAGATCGCGTTGGCCGGGATGCCCTGCGCGATCAGCGCCTGCTTCACGGCCTCGCCACGGCGCATCGACAGCGCCATGTTGTACTGGTCAGAACCCGAACGATCGGTATGGCCGGTCAGCTCGAGGCGGGTCTTGTTGCCAGCCTTGGCGGCCTGGGCGGCTTCGGTGATCACCCGCGCTGCGTCAGCCGTGATGTTCGACCGGTCGAAGTCGAAGAACACGATGTAGTTCTGACGCGGCACCACGGCCGGCGGCGGCGCCGGCGGGGTCGCCACCGGACGCGCCATCACCCGGCGCGGTGCGCCGAAATTGTAAGCGGCGCGCACGAACGGGCCGTGCATGAAGCGATCGCCCGAGGAATTGCCGTCGTTGTTGATCGCGGTGCGATCGGCAACGCCGTCCCAGTAGTCGGCACGGTAGCCGGCTCCGATGGTGAAGTTCTCGGTGACCTCGTAGCCAACGCCCAGCTGGCCGTCGATCTGCCAGACATCGGCGCCCTTCTTGTCGTTGCCGGTGAAGGAGTTCTTTTCCTTCATCTTGCCGAACAGATAGGAGCCCGCGGCGCCGCCGAAGATGGAGAAGCCGCTGTCGCCCAGACGCACCGACGTGTCGAAGCCGACGCGCGGGCCGAAGCCGTGCCAGTCGTTGGTCTGCTTCTGGCCGAAGCCCTTGGCGGTGTGATCGAACTCGGCGTAGCGGCCGCCGATATGCGGACGGATGCTCATGGCATTCCACATGAAGGTGTTGCCGAACTCGAGATCGCCGGCCCAGTAGTCGCCCTTCTGGAACGAATTGCCGGCTTTCTTCTTGCCGCGGGTCAGATCGCTGTACTGGAAGCCGGTGGCGACGTCCCAGCCGTTGCCGAACTGGTAGCCGAGATAGGCCTTGCCGCCGAAGCCGTCATCGGGCTTGACGCTGACTGGCGCGTCGCGGAAATCGTCGTTGCCCGCATCGAGCCAGTACCAGCCCTGCAGGTAGCCGAAGAAGCCCGGCTGTTGCGTCTGGGCCGACGCCGGCATTGCCAGGCCGATCAAAAGTGCTGCGGTGCTTGCGCCCGCGAGAATGATGGTGAGTTTTCTTGCCATGTACTGACTCCAGTTCCGATTGCTATGTCCCGCGCCACTTCCCCACCGGCCCCCAAACGCGACGAGCCATTGGACGCAACGCTGCCAAGTAAAGCCGCAGAAGGTGTTGCGGTTCCGAGTTCCCGATAGTTGGCGAAAGCCTGTTGCATATTTGCAGCAAAGCTCGCCCGGGCGACTCTCGCCGTCTGTCTCACTCTCAAACGTGGCGCAATCTGGGCAATTCCATGGGAATCGAAGGCATGCGCCTTAGATTCGAACGCTTTGGAAAAGTTGCGGCGCTAAAGCCACAAGTAGCGGTACTGAAGTATGCGTCAGGGCTCTTCTGTTGCGCCCGTCTTCAGCATTTTCGACAAGGTGGTCGCTTCGCCGCGCATGTAACGAATGTCGTCCACTACCCACTTACCGCCTTCGCGGATCAACTCGTAGCGCAGCTCCTCGTCGCGTCCATTGTGGAAGGCGACACGAATGAGGGCGGCGCCATCGGACCGCGCTATCTCGCCAAACTGCAAGGTGCGCTCGTACCCCGGCTGCGTATCCTGCGCGTTCACGGTCCAGGCGAAATCGAGTCCGGTGACCGGCGCGTTGTGCTTGCGGCTGTTGGCGATTGCGGCGTCGAGCAGCTTGGTCAAACGCTCCGACAGCGGCATGTTGTCTTCGTTGAAGCCCGGCGCATAGAAACTGCGCACCAGCGCCAACGGCTCGGACGGCGCTTGCGCGAGACCGGCCAATGGCGAGAGAACCAAACTCAGAGACAGAACCAACAAGGCCCAAATCTTTTTCAAGCCACACTCTCCCTCAACGCTATGGCGCGAATCCTAGCGCAGGCCGGTCGGGTACGGGAGTGCCATTCCGCGCCGCCCGCTGTAGAATCGGAAGGACATGACACGCCAACCGGACTTCATCGAAATCGAAAGCAACGGCATCCGCCTGCGCATCGCCACGGCGGGCAGCGGGCCATTGGTGCTGCTGTGCCATGGCTGGCCGGAGAGCTGGTATTCCTGGCGCCATCAGATTCCGGCACTCGCTGCGGCGGGTTATCGCGTGGTGGCGCCCGACATGCGCGGCTTCGGCGGCTCGGACGCGCCGGGCGCGGCCGAGGACTACACGCTGCTGCATCATGTCGGCGACATGGTCGGGCTGGTCGAGGCGCTGGGCGAGACCCAGGCGGTGATCGTGGGCCACGACTGGGGCGCGCCGGTCGCCTGGACGTCGGCGCTGCTGCGGCCGGACATTTTCCGCGCCGTGGCCGGATTGTCGGTGCCGTACCAGCCGCCCGACATCATCTCGGTCACCGAGAAAATGCGGCGCGCCGGCGTGCATGGCTATTACATGCTCTATTTCGGCCCCGAAGGCGTGGCGGAGAAGCATTTGTCCGAAGACGTGCGCAAGAGCTTGCGCATGTTCTACTGGTCGCTGGGCGGCGAAGCCAACGCCATCAAACCCTATGTCGCCGTCGTGCCGCCGGGCGGCGGCTTGCGCGACACGTGCAGCGATTGCGGTGAAGGCGGCTTGCCGGCGTGGCTTGGTAAAAAAGACCTCGACTATTACGAAGGCGAGTTCGCGCGTGCTGGCTTTCGCGGCGGGCTGAACTGGTATCGTTGCACCGACCGCAACCAGAAACTGCTGATGCCCTGGCGCGGCCGGCCGATCGAAGTGCCGGCCATGTATATCGGCGGCACGCGTGATCCGGTGATCGCCGCCCCGGGCGCGCGCCGGGCGGTCGAGGCGCTGCCGCAGACCCTGCCGAAATTGTTCCGCGCGCCTTTGCTCGAGAATTGCGGCCACTGGACGCAGCAGGAGCGGCCAGGCGAGGTCAACGCGCATCTGATCGATTTCCTGCGCAGCCTGCGATGAGCCGCAAGCGCGCGCTGCCCGAAGGCGACGGCGATGAGCTGTTCGCCGCTGCCTTGAAAGATGCCAAGCCGCTGAAACACCGCGTGCGCGTCAAAGCGGCGGCGCCTGAAAAGCCTTTGCCGCCGCAACGGCCCGTCGTCGCAACCCGTCCGCCACCGCGCAAATCGTCCGCACCTCTTCCCGAACTGAAGCCCGAGACGCGTGCGCATCCCGACCGCTCGACGGCGGAGAAGATGCGTCGCGGTCAGATGGCGGTGGAAGCCACGCTCGATCTGCACGGCATGACGCTCGCGCGCGCCGAACCGGCGTTGAACGCGTTCCTCGCCCACGCCCAGGCGCAAGGCCTGCGCATGGTGCTGGTGGTGACGGGCAAGGGCACCAGGGTCGATCGCGAAACCGGCCGCATCGCCGAAGGCGCGATCAGGCGGGAGTTCCCGCATTGGCTCAACGCAGAAAAGAATCGCGGCCGCATCGTCGCCTTCCGCGCCGCCCATGTGCGACACGGCGGCGGCGGGGCGTTCTACGTGCTGTTGAAGAAGCTGCGGCGCGACTGACGCCTTAGCGATTGGCGACCATGGTGCCGGCGATCAGGATCGAGGCGGCCAGCATCACGCTGGCGAAGGCCCACAGCCTGGAATGGCGCGTCAGCCGGCGCTGGCTGCTGCCGCGCGATTCGGAAAACCGTCGCACCAGCGCCAGCCGATCGCTGATCTGCACGAACATCTCCCGCCGCTGCGCTTCGTCGGCGACATAGTGCGGCAGCCCGTCGAGCTGGTCCGACAGTGCGCCGTCGAGCCAGATCAGATCCTCGTAGGAGGCATCTTCCAGCAGCTTGTCGAAGCGCGGGTTGGGAAAGGCTCGGCTCTCGCCGATCAGATGCTGGCGGGAGGCTTCGGGCATGGAGATATGGTCGTGAAACATCGAGACCGCTGCCCCCGGTCGTCAAATTGATTACACTCTTTCGACTATGATCGTCTCCGCCTCCTGCCGCACAGATATTCCGGCGTATTACGGCCAATGGCTTATGCGCCACCGATGAGTCCGCTCTTCGCATCGGAAGAAGGGCTGGAGCGGCTGCCGCTGCCGGAAGCCGAAATTTATCTGCAGCGGCACTTTCCCTCGAGCATCGGAGCGGAGATCGCGCTCAAGCGCCTCGTCGCGGAAACGAACTGGCGCAGCGAAACCATCAGGCTGTGGGGCAAAACCGTCGCGCAGCCGCGCCTGACGGCCTGGCACGGCGATCCGGGGCGGGACTACACCTATTCCGGGCTGACCATGAAACCCGAACCCTGGACGCCGTTGCTGCAAACATTGAAGTCGGAGGTCGAGCGGTCGGCCGGGGAGACGTTTAACAGCGTGCTTCTGAACTATTACCGCAACGAGCGCGACAGCGTCGGCTATCACAGCGACGACGAAAAGGAGCTGGGTCCGGAGCCGACCATCGCCTCGCTGAGCTTCGGCGATACCAGGATTTTCGTATTCAAGTCGAAGCGCAAGCTGCACAAGCCGGTGCGC
The DNA here is from genome assembly GCA_964388115.1 of uncultured Hyphomicrobiales bacterium. Classification (GTDB taxonomy): domain Bacteria; phylum Pseudomonadota; class Alphaproteobacteria; order Reyranellales; family JAQSWP01; genus JAQSWP01. Next base: position 427,793 of record CAYLYK010000002.1, on the reverse strand, counting down.
ATTCCGCTCGAAAGCGGCTCGTTGCTGCTGATGAAGGGGCCGACGCAGCGGCACTGGCTGCACGCGATCGAAAAGGAAATCCAACCGCGCGGGCCGCGGATCAACCTGACGTTCCGGCGCATCCTGGGCTGAACGTCGTCAGCCGTCCGCTCGGCTGCGCGCCATCCCGAGCACTGGCCCGGCGCGCGCCGCTCGACAAAGCCGGTTAGCCGCGCCAGATCGAAGCCAGGATCTCTCGCAGCCGGTGCGCCGGCCTGGCAGCTTCAGAGTCGCCGCCAAGATGCCGCTGCGATAAGACTCGACTCCGGACCCGATAGAGCGCAGCGTCGCGTTTTCCGCCTTTCTCCCGGATTTTAACCCTTGGGGCGGTTCCGAACCTCCGGATCGCGCGATTTCGCGCCAGTCCACGATTGGAGGTTGGTCATGCAAAGTAGCGACCCCTTCTCCGACGTCGCCGACGGCCGCGTTCTGGCTCAGGCGATTGTCGATACGCTGCGCGAGCCGCTGCTCGTGCTCGACAAGGAACTGCGCGTCGTCGCCGCCAGCCGCTCCTTCTACAAGACGTTCGCTCTACAGCGCCAGGACGTGCAGGGTTTGCAGATCTACGCCCTCGCCAGGGGCGAGTGGAACATTCCCGAGCTGCGCCTGCTGCTGGAGCGCATCCTGCCGCAGAACGCGGTGATGGATGCCTATGAGGTGGAGCGCGATTTCGCCGGGCTGGGCCGGCGCACCATGCTGCTTAACGCCCGCACCGTGTTCCACGAGAACGAGGCCGGCCATCTCATATTGTTGGCGATCGAGGACGTGACCGACGCGCGGGCGGACAGGCGGGCGTTGGAGGAGCTCCTTAAGCAGAAAGAGATCCTGCTGCAGGAAATGCAGCACCGGGTCGCCAACAGCCTGCAGATCATCGCCAGTATCTTGCTGCTGAAGGCGCGCACGGTGCAGTCGGAAGAAACCAAGCAGCATCTGCAGGACGCCCATAGCCGCGTCATGTCGGTCGCCTCGGTGCAGAAGCAGTTGCAGGCTACAGCGCGCGGCGAGCACATCGCCGTCGGTCCCTATCTGACGCGGCTGTGCGAGAGCCTGGCGCAGTCGATGATCGGCGACAGCCGGCCGATCACGCTGAAGGTTCAGGCCGAAACCGGCGCCGTCAATTCGAGCTCGGCGGTCAGCATCGGCCTGATCGTCACCGAGCTGGTCATCAACGCGCTCAAGCACGCCTTCGCCCACGACGAGCCGAACGGGCGGATCGTCGTCGCCTACCAGCTGGCAGGCGATGCCTGGCGGCTTTCGGTGTCCGACAGCGGCGGCGGCAAGACGCCCGAGATCGTCGCCGACAGCAGGCCGGGCCTGGGCACCAGCATCGTCGAGGCGCTGGCCCATCAGCTCGACGCCAAGGTCGAGACCACCAGCGGCAATCGCGGCACGCAGGTGACGATCACCCACGGCCTGTTTCCCAACCGGCTACCTGAAGCCGCCTAATTTCTGGCGCGTTCCTTCTCGCGCTCGAGAAGCTTCTGCTTGCGCTTCACGCCCCAGCGATAGCCGGTCAGCGCGCCGGACGAGCCGATGGCGCGATGACAGGGCACCACGATCGACACCGGGTTGGTGGCGCAGGCGCGGCCGACGGCGCGCGCGGCCTTGGGCTGGCCGATGCTGGCGGCGATCTCGCCATAGGTGCGGGTTTGGCCTTCGGGAATTTCCGTCAGCGCCTTCCACACCTGCCACTGGAATGCCGTGGCGCGAATGTCGAGCGGCAGATCGCGCGCCGCCAGCGCCGTGCGCTTGCGCCCGTCCAGCCTTGCCAGCACCGACTCGATGCGCGACTTCAGTGCCCCGTCGTTGCGCGCGATGCTGGCGGCGGGGAAATCCTGCTGCAGCTCGGCCTTCAGCAACGCCTCGCTGTCGCCGATGAACACGGCGCAGATGCCGCGCGAGGTCGCCGCCACCAGAAGCTTGCCCAGTGGCGAGGCCGCGATGGCGTAATCGATCTCCGCCCCCAGCCCGCCCCTCTGATAGGTGGCGGGCGTCATGCCCAGCCCGGCGCGCTCGCCTTCATAGACTCTGCTGGACGAGCCATAGCCGGCGCCGAAGGTCGCTTCGGCGATGTTCTCGCCGTTGCGCAGCGCGCTGCGGAAGCGCCCGCGCTTGGCCTGCGCCAGATACTCGCGCGGCGAGAGACCCAGCTCGCGCTGGAACAATCGCGTCAGCGCCGACGGTGACAGCTTCAGCCTCGCCGCCACCTCAGTAAGGGACAGAGGCTCATCGTCTTGCAGCAGCAATTTGCAGGCGCGCTCGACCAGCGGGCGTCCTGTCTTCTGCGCATCGGGCTGGCAGCGCTTGCAGGCGCGATAGCCTGCCTGCTGCGCTTGCGGCGGGGCGGCAAAGAATTCGACATTGTCGCGCCTGGCCGGGCGGGAGGCGCAGGACGGGCGGCAATAGATGCCGGTGGTGCGCACGGCGAAGACGAAGGCGCCATCGGCATTGCGATCGCGCTGTTTCACCGCCTGCCAGCGTGCGCCGTCATCGGCGAAGGCCGGACGATTTGGCGGAAGCGACAGATCGCTGTGGCGGTCGGGTCTCATGGCATGAAATATGGGATCGCCTTGCCGGCATCTCTATCCGGCATTTGCACTCTATCCCGGCCGGAAAACCCAGTCAGGTCAGAGTCCGAAGGCCAGGATCTGCGCGCCGTTGGCCCGCAGCCAGGCGCGCGATTGGGCGAGGTCGGCGCCGGTCAGTTGCTGGCACAGTTTCCAGAAACGCGGGCCGTGATTCATCTCGGCCAGGTGCGCCACTTCATGCGCGGCGAGATAATCGACGACGAAATCGGGCGTCAGCGCCAGCCGCCAGGTGAAGGACAGCGTGCCGCTGGACGAGCACGAGCCCCAGCGCGTGCGGCTGTCGCGCACAGAAATGCGCGCCACGCGCTTGCCGATGGCGGCGGCTTTCTCGAGCGCCAGCGGCGTGATGGCGGAACGGGCGCGGCGGGCGAGGAAATCGCGCAGGCGGCGCGGCGCATGGGCGGGGTCGCCGCCGACGATGATGCGGCGGCAGGCCTCGTCGAGGCTGACGCCGCGGCTGCTCCGTTCATGCTCGACGACGTGCTCCAGCCCGCCCAGCGGCAGGCTCATGCCTGGCTGCAGCAGCTTGGGCGCCACCAGCTTATCGGCATGACGTTCGATCCAGTCGGCCTGCGTCGAGGCGAAACGCAGGCCCGCTTCCAGCGAGGCGCGGCGCGGCAGCACCAGCTCCAGCGTGCCGCTGCGGGCGGACACGCGCAGCGAGATGCGCCGCGCCCGTGTCGAACGGCGCAGCGCGATCGCGATATCGCGGTCGGTAAGGCGGAAATCGATGCTGGAAGGCTCGGCAGCCATTCCAGGAGTCTACACCAACTAGCTGGCGGCGGCTTCGCCGTAAGTGGCGGTGTGATCGCTTGGCGCCACGACGCGCAGCGGCGTCGGCTGGGCCACGGCGCTGTCGCGGATGAACTGCGCCACCTTGGGCATGATCTGCTCGCGCCATTTGCGGCCGTTAAAGATGCCGTAATGGCCGACGCCCTTCTGCTCGTAATGCACCTTGCGGCTTTCGGGAATGCCTGGCGTCAGCGTGTGCGCCGCCTTGGTCTGGCCGACGCCGGAGATGTCGTCGAGCTCGCCTTCCACCGTCATCAGCGCCGGGCGCGTGATCAGCTCGGGCTGGATCTTGCGCCCGCGGCTGGTCCAGATGCCGCGCGGCAGATGATGTTCCTGGAACACCACCTGGATGGTCTGCAGGTAGAATTCAGCGGTCAAGTCCATCACCGCCAGATATTCGTCGTAGAAGCGCCGATGCGCGTCGGCCGAATCGTCGTCGCCTTTGATGAGATGGTTGAACATGCCGATATGGGCGCCGACATGGCGGTCGAGGTTCATCGACATGAAGCCGGCCAGCTGCACGAAGCCCGGATAGACCCTGCGCATGTAGCCGGGGAAGCCCGCCGGCACGCGCGAGATCACCGAGCGCTCGAACCAGGGCAGGGTGCGCTTCATGGCGTAGTCGTTGGGCGTGGTCGGGTTGATGCGTGTGTCGATCGGCCCGCCCATCAAGGTGAAGGAGCGCGCCTGCATCGGATCGTTGGCGGCGGCCATCAGCGAGGCCGCGCCCATCACCGGCACCGAGGGCTGGCAGACGGCGATGACATGCACGTCCGGCCCCAGAGCATGGATGTAGTCGATGATGTATTCGATGTAGTCGTCGAGATCGAAGCTGCCTTCGCTCAACGGCACCTGCCGCGCATCGCGCCAGTCCGTGATGTAGACGTCGTGCGCCGGCAGCAGGGCTTGCACCGTGCCGCGCAGCAAGGTCGCGAAATGCCCCGACATCGGCGCCACCAGCAGCACCTTGGGATCGCTGAGGCCATCTGGGCGCTCGATCTCGCGCTTGAAATGCTTGAGCTGGCAGAAGGTGCGCTTCTCGACGATCTCTTCGGTGATCGCCACCTGCTGGCCATCGATGGTGGTGAAGGGCAGGTTGAAGGCCGGCTTGGCGAAATGCCGCGTCATGCGCTCCAGCATTTCCAGGCTTGCCGCCATCGCCCGCCCGGCCCGCGTGTAGGACAGCGGGTTCATCGGGTGGGTGTAGATGTTGTGCAGGGTTTCGGTAACGATGCGCAGCGGCTGAGCCATCTGCTTCTGCCACGCGTGCAACTGATACAACAGCATTCAGGACTCTCCGCGCGTGTCCGGCGAGAAGCTTCATGCCGCTCGCCCAAGTCCCCCGAAGGACCGCGCTTTTCGTTTCTTTGACGTCGCGCGCCGCAGATTGTTTCTGCGGCGCAGCATAATAGAGCGGATCGCGATCAGACGAAACCGGAAAGCGGTTTCGTCTGGTCGCGTGAATCCGCTCTATATCAATGGTTTAGAGCAAATTCACCTGCTTTGCGAAGCCGCAAAGCAGGATTTGCTCTGCCAGCGACAGAAAGCCTATCACGCGCAAAGCATACGCCGACAATCGAGCAGAATCAATTGCTTGCGGCTTGTTTGGGGGGATTGGCCAGAAGCTTGCGCACCGCGGCGGCGATGTCTTCGGCCCGGTTGTTGTGCGTGAAATGGGTGTGGAAGCGGCCGTTCTGGTCCATCAGGTACAGAAGCGAGGTGTGGTCCATCAGATAGGGCGCGCCGCCGGAGCCGGGCGACTTGGCGTAATAGACGCGAAAGGATTTCGCCACCTGGGCGATCTCGCGGTCCGACCCGGTCAGGCCGATATAGCGCGGCGAGAACTGCGCCACGTAATCCTTCAGCACCGCCGAGGTGTCGCGCTCGGGATCGATGGTGATCAGGATCGGCACCACCGCATCGGCCTGTTCGCCCAGCTGGTCGAGTGCCGTCGTCACTACGGTCAGCGCGGTAGGGCAGACATCGGGGCAATAGGTGAAGCCGAAATAGATCAGCATCAGCTTGCCGCGGAATTCCTCGCTGTCGCGCTTGCGCCCGTTCTGGTCGGTGAGCTGGAACGGCCCGCCGATCGCCGACGCGGCATCGGTGGTGAAGAAGCCGCGCTGCTCGGCCTTGATCGGGGGGTCGGACTTGAGCAGCGAATCCTGCGCGATCCAGCCGCCGGCGGCGACCAGCGCCACGGCCCAGACGATCAGCACGATCTTGGTGGTTTTGCCCATAATGGCGCGAACCTGTACCCGTGGCCGGCGGGTTGCAAGAGGCGTCCCTGTCGCAGCCCTTCACGCTTGTGCGAGGCTGCGATGCAGGCTTGGCGTGCGCCCGCTCCCATTACGTCATCCCCGCGAAGGCGGGGATCTCGGGCCGAGGAGCCTCGGCCATCGATGGCGGAATCCTCGTTGGAGAAAGGTCCCCGCTTTCGCGGGGATGACGCATTGGGGCGGCGGCGGAGTGAAAATCAATCCTCCGCCGCCTGCGGATCGCGCAGAGGCGCGTCCCAGGCCACTTCCAGGATCATCTTCTCGCGCATGGCGCGCACGAAATCCTCGCGGCCCTTGGCGGCGATGACGAAGGCGCCGCGGCCGCCGATGACGTTGGTCTCGTAATAGCCAACCAGGTCGGGATGGCCGCCAGAACCGCCCGAGGAGAGAACCGCCAGCGCGTTGATGGTGATGCGCTGCGCCACCGCCGCATCGCGCGCCACTGGCGCGGGCCGCAGGCTGCGCATGTCGGCATTGTCGCCTGAAATATCGATGACGCGCCGCGTGGGCTTGCACGGGCAGGCTTTCAGCAACTCGACACCATGATCGATGGCGTCGCCGATGGCGTTGTACGATTGATACGAGCGTTGCGCGGCGATCACTTTCGCAGCGAATTCGTCGGCCGACTCCTTGCCCGAAACGACGTGCCAGCCGACGACGGTCTGCGCCGTGCCCGGCCCGCCCCATTCGACATAGGCGATGGCGATGCGCCGGTTGGGGCCGGAGCGCACGGCATCGAGCACGCGCGGATTGGCGATGGCTTGCGCGATGCCTTCCTTCTGCAGTGAGAATTCGTCGGCATCGATGCTGCCCGAGGAATCAACCGCCAGCACCAGCGCGGTGTCGACCTCGGTTTTCGCCAGCGCGGGCGCGGCGAAGAACAAGATCAGCAGCAGAGCGAACAGCGCGCGCATTGTGCCTCCACGCGCGCGGTTGCGCGCTATTGCGCAGGCAGCGGAATGAACTCCGTCTCGCCGGGCACTTTGGCGAAACGCCCCTCGGCCCAGTCGCGCTTGGCCTGCTCGATGCGCTCGGCCGAGGAGGAGACGAAATTCCACCAGATATGGCGCGTGCCGTCGAGCTTCGCGCCGCCCGCCAGCATCAGCCGCGACGCCGCTGTGGCGGCGACGACCGCTTCTGCCCCCGGCTTGAGCACGACCATGTCGCCCTCGACGAAGGCCCGCCCGCCCAGCTCGATGCCGCCCTCGGCGACATAAAGGCAGCGCTCCTCATGCGTGTCGTCGAGCTTCAGCTTCGCGCCCGTATCCAGCGTGATGGCGACATAAAGCGTCGGCTGGAAAACTTTCACCGGCGATTCCTGACCGTACGCCGTGCCGGCGATGATGCGCAGATGGATGCCGCGCTCGGCGATCTCCGGCAGGGTGGCGGCGGGGTGATGCACGAAAGCGGGCGCGATCTCCTCGCTGGCCTTGGGCAGCGCCACCCAGGTCTGGATGCCGTGCAGCAGCTCCGACCCGTCGCGGCGTTTGGGATCGGTGCGCTCCGAATGGGCGATGCCCGAGCCCGCCGTCATCCAGTTCACATCGCCCGGCCGGATCGGCTGCACGTAGCCCAAAGAATCCCGATGCACGATCTCGCCCGAGAACAGGTACGTCACCGTCGCCAGCCCGATATGCGGGTGCGGCCGCACGTCGATGCCCTGGCCCGGCGCGAATTTCGACGGCCCCATATGATCGAAAAAGATGAACGGCCCGACCGTGCGCCTGCCGGCATGCGGCAACAGCCGCCGCACCGAAAACCCGCCCAGATCGCGCGGCTTGGCCTGGATGTGGAGGTCGTGGATGGTGTCGGTCATTGGGTGCCGCTTGCGGAAAGCCGATATATCCGCAATCTGCGACGAACCATGACGGCCGGCAAGTGATCAGGTCAACGGCTGCGTCATCGGGCGGTAGGCCTGCCAGCCGAATAACATGTTGCCTTGCCAGGCGCCTGCGTCGCGTCCGGAAGGGAGGGAGGCGGTCGATCCATCCGGAAGAACAATGTCAACGGCACGGCAAAACGCTCGCGCCGGGCTCCCCTCAATGGGTTCGAAGCCTGCTCCATCGAGTCCGGGACGTATGGGATCGCGGAACTGCGGATCTGTCGCGCGACAATTGGTGAACGGACCGTATCCTGCCGCGACTAGAGCGGCGACATAGTCGCGATGATCGACGATATCATCGGCGAAACCGATCTTCAAACCGGCCCAACTCGTCGTGAAGCGCCGCTCCAGATCGTCAGCAGGCGCTGCCACGTTGCCAAAGAAATTCCCGCGCCCGTCATAGGCCGGTTCACCCTGCCGACCATAGCGGATGGCATTCGCGAAGTGGTGGAAATCGTTCAGTACCCAGTTGCGGATATAGTCGCTGCGCAGGTTGAAGCTGTTGTGAAAGACATAGTGTGGACGTGCAAGCTTCAAACGCTCCTTGGGCGTTTTGAATACGCCGCCGCCGCGATTTCCGTCGGTTACAGGACCGGGTATTTCATCGAACCAGCCGCAATTCCCGAAGATGTAGAAAAAGCCCGAACGCTTGGTTTCGACAGAGAACCATTTGTGGCAGTTGAAAATCGTGTTGCGATAGAACCACCAATTAAATGCGGTTCTCTCCGGCTCGAAGACGTTGTCTCGAATGTTGGAGAAATGATTGTCGTGGATATCGAAATTGCGATTCAAGGAAACGTCATCGGCATCGTTAAAGCCGTGAACGGCATTGAAGGCGTGGGAAACGCGACAGCAGGCAATCTCCACGTCACCAGCAATGCCGGCCGAGCGGAAGAAGTCGCCGTCGAACAATCGCCAATCGCTATCGGCGACCGGCTGATCGCCATGCACCTCCGACCATAGGATTTCCCGCCACAGACGCCGCTCCGTGACATCCTGCCGCCAGACGCAGTTGGTGATCTTCAGGTGGCGGGTTCGGCCGCCGAGCGCGCCGATAGCGAAGGTGGCATCGTCGATCGTCACACCATCGATGCGTATGTGAGTGGCATCGCGGAGAAACAGCGCCGTCGGCCAGCATTGGCGAAACCTCAGATTGATACCCTGGATCTCGACGAAGCTGCAGTTCAGCAGCTTCAAATACGCCTGATCGATATCCCGCCACAGCCCGGGGTACTGGCCTGATTGCTGCACTTCGCGGGAGCGGCGATTGGCGGGGAGTTTGAATTCGTCAGCCGAACGTCCGCCGTCGATGACGGCGCCCGGTTCGGCCGAAAGAATGATCGGCGCGGCCGGCGTTCCCGATCGCGCCAAGGTTAGCGGCTGGCCGTAAAGCCCCGCCCGCAAAACGATTTCGTCGCCCGCTCCGGCTCCATCCAAAGCGGCCTGAACATCAGCCGGACCAACGAAGATTTTCGCCATGAGCCCCCCAATTTTGGGGGAATTCATAGCACGTTATGCAACCATTAGCAGCAGGCTAATGCGCATCCGTAGGCGCGGCATGCGTCGCCTTCTGGATGAACGGGATCGTCAGCAAGGTGGCGGCGAACAGCACCGCCAGCACCACGAAGACGTCGGCCATCGACATCACATAGGCCTGCGCGCGCACCATTTGCGCGAGCTTCTTCAGCGCCATCGAGTTGGCGTCGGAGCCGTAATTGGCGAAATTGTGCGCCAGGGTGGCGAGCCAGTTTTGCGCGGCGGCGTTGTTCTGGCTGACGACTTCGTGCAGGCGCACCAGGTGCAGGTCGAGCCGGTCGTTCAAGAGCGTGTTGATGGCGGCCAGGCCCACAGCGCCGCCGAGATTGCGGGTGAGGTTGTAGAGGCCGGAGGCGTTCTTGATGCGCTCGGGCGGCAAGGTGCCCAGCGCCAGGTTGTTGATCGGGATGATGCAGAACATCAGGGCGAAGCCGCGCAGCACCTGCGGCAGGAATATTTCGCCGAAATCCCAGTCGCCGGTCATGCGCGTCATCAGCCATGACGAGACGGCCAGCCCAATGAAGCCGATGGCGACCATGATGCGCCCGTCGATCCTGGCCGACAGCCGCCCGGCGATCGGCGCGCCCAGGAACATGGCGGCGCCCGAGACGAACACGGTCTCGCCGATCATCAGCGAATTGTAGTGCCGCACATGGCCCAGGAAGAGCGGGTAGAGATAGGTCAGCCCGTAGAGGCCGACGCCCATGATGAAGGACAGCAGGCAGCCGGTGGCGAAATTGCGGTCGGTGAAGGCGGAAAGATCGACGATCGGCTCCTCGCGGGTCAGCGCGCGATAGAAGAAGCCGAGAGCGCCGAAAACGGTGAGGATGGCGAAGGCCAGCACCCAGCGATCCTCGAACCAGTCGTTGCCCGGCCCTTCCTCGAGCACGAATTCCAGGCTGCACAGGAACAGCGCCATCAGCGCCAGGCCGATCCAGTCGAAGCGCTTGAAGAGCTTCAGATGCGGCTGGTCGAAGTCGATCAGGTTGATGGCCGCGACGGTGACCAGGATGCCCGGCACGATGTTGATGAAGAACAGCCAGTGCCAGGACATCAATTCGGTCAGATAGCCGCCGACGGTCGGGCCCACGGTCGGCGCCAGCGTCGCGATCAGCCCGATGATGGGGCCGAAGATGTGGCGCTTGTTCTGCGGGAAGATGGTGTAGGAAGCCGCGAACACCGACGGGATCATGGCGCCGCCGATGAAGCCCTGCAGGGCGCGGAACACGATCATCTCCTCGATCGAGGTCGCAAGCCCGCAGGCGAAGCTCATCAAGGTGAAACCTGCCGCCGAAGCGGCGAACAGCCAGCGCGTGGAGAAGACGCGGCCGAGAAAGCCCGAGAGCGGGATCATCACAACTTCGGCGATCAGATAGGCGGTCTGCACCCACGTGATCTCGTCGGCGCTGGCGGAAAGCCCGGCCTGGATCTCCTGCAGCGACGAGGAGACGATCTGGATGTCGAGCAGCGCCATGAACATGCCGATCACCATGGCGATGAAGGCGACAAGCTTGCGCGGATCGATACGGTCGGACGGTACGGCGCGCGCGCTTGCACCCGCGCCGAGTACTCCTGTGGCGGCAGTCATGGCAGTGGTTCCGTTATCGGTATCGTCAGCGCTTCAGCTCGGCCGTGTTGACGGCGGCTTCTTTCGCCGCCGCCTTGGTGTCGATGGTCACCACCACCGAGAGGCCCGCGCGCAGCACGCGCTCGGCGTGGGCGTCGGAGGGCAGGGCGATGCGCACGGGCACGCGCTGCACGATCTTGGTGAAGTTGCCGGTGGCGTTCTCCGGCGGCAGCAGCGAGAACACCGAGCCCGAGCCCGGCGACAGGCTCTCGACCCGGCCTTCGATTTCGCCGCCATCCAGCGCATCGACTTCGATCTTAACGATCTGGCCGGGTTGCAGGTTGGCCAGCTGCGTCTCCTTGAAATTGGCGGTGACATGCAGGCTCTCGCGCGGCACCAGCGCGCCCACCCGCGTGCCCGGCTGCACCAGCGCGCCGACATCGACGCCCTTGTTGCCGAACACGCCGTCGGCCGGCGCGCGCAGCACGGCGTAGTCGAGATCGCGCTGCGCCTTGTCGATCTGGGTGCGGAATTCGGCCAGCACTTTCTCCGCCTCGATGCGCTGCGCCTGCACCACCGTGAGATTGGCTTCGGCCTGCATCACTTGCGCCTTCGCCAGCTCGACATTGGCGCGCGCCTGGTCGCGCTCGGCCAGGGCGCGATCGACGCTCTGGCGATTGCCGGCGACGGTGGAGAGCAAAGCGGCAGCGCGGCCATAATCGGCCTCGGCGCGCCGCGCCTGCGCTTCGCCGGCGGCGACTTGCGCGCGTGCTTGCGCGATGGCGCTGTGCTGCACGCCGATCTGCGCGTCGAAGCGCGCCAGGGCGGCTTGCTGGGTCGCCACCTTGTCCTGCGCCGCCTGCAGGGCGATGCGATAATCGGTGTCGTCCAGCGCCATGATGACGTCGCCCTTCTTCACCGCCGTGTTGGCGGGGACGATGGTGGCGACGTAGCCCGTGGCGCGCGCCGACAATTGCGTGACGTCGGCTTCGACATAGGCGTCGTCGGTCGAAACCAGATACTGGCCGACGCTGATCCAGCGATAGGCTTCATAGCCGCCGAAAGCGACGATGGCGGCCAGCACGCCGCCCAGGACCAGCCGCTTGCGCCTGCCGCGCCGGTCGGACTGGGTGATGGGCGCCAGGTCGGGATGCTCGGCCGGGGCGGCCGGCGACTGGCGGTTTTCCACCGGCAAAGCCGGACCGTTTTGCCGCCCTTCGGAGGTTTCCGCGCTATGATCGGCCACCACCTGAAGGCGGGCGGTAACCTGGCCGTCGCTCTGCAGGTGATCAGAAGAGGCGGAATTGGGATTGCGGATCAAGCGCATAGCAAAGTCTCTCGGCTCATTTATAAATGACTAAACCGTTCGGTCAGGAATTGACTTACGCCGGTGCGAAGGCTAAATCAAGACAAAACTGAACCGTTCGGTCATCAATTTCTGCAGGAGTGGTAGGCGGTGTCTTCAAGCGTCGCGAAGGAAGAGATGGCGGAACGCCTCGATCAAGGCCCAGACCAAGGCCAGACCCGGGGCGCGCTGGTGGCCGAGCCGGTCGGCGGTCGGCGCGCCACCAACCAGGCGGCCAAGCGGCAGCAGATCATGGATGCCGCGCGCACCATCTTCATCCGCCTGGGCTACGACGGCGCATCGATGAACGACGTGGCGGCCGAGGCCGGCGTGTCGAAGGCGACGCTCTACGTCTATTTCGCCAACAAGGAAGCGCTGTTCGCCGCCCTGATCGAGGAGATGGTGGCGGTGCTGCCGGAGAACGCGCTGAAGCTGGAGCACAGCGTCGGCGATCTGCGCGATACGCTGGTCGAGATGGGCGTGATCCTGATGCGCGCGCTGACCAAGCCCGAGCATGTGCAGTTCAATCGCCTTGTGCTGGCCACGATCGAGAAGTTCCCGCAATTCGGCCGCATGTTCTACGAGGCGGGGCCGGCGCGCGGCATGGCCAAGATGCAGGTCTTTCTCCAGCGCGAGGCCGCCCATGGCCATCTCGTCATCGACGATTTCGACCTGGCCGCGCACCAGCTGCTCGACCTGATCAAGTCCCGCTATCTGGTGCAGATGTTGCTGGGCATCTCCGGCCGCCCTGACGAAGCGGAGCTGCGTCGCTCCGTCACCTCGGGCATCGACGTCTTTCTGGCGCGCTACGGCAGGAAGTAGCGACGGCGTTTAGCCACCGGCCGTCGCCTCGTTGGCCTGCGCGCTCATCGCTTTTCCTCCGGCACGGCGAACACCACGATCGCATTCGCCTGTTCCTCGATCGCCTGCACCACGCCTGCACCGTAACGCTGCTCGAGCAGCAGCTTGGCTTGCGGCACGGCGTCCTTCTTGCCCCGCGCCTCGACCGTGGCGCCGATGAAGAACTCGACCCGCCACGGGCTCATGGGTTTCAGCCCACCGCCGCCAAGGCGCGGGGCTGCGCGTTGGCGCCCGGAGACGAATGCCGCCAGGCCAAGGCTTCGGCGATGTGCAGGCGGCGCACCGCATCGCTGTCGTCGAGATCGGCCAGCGTTCGGGCCACGCGCAGCACGCGATGCCAGCCGCGCGCCGACAGGCCCAGACGCTCCGCGGCGCGGGTGAGCAAGGCGCGGCCTTCGGCGTCGGGGGTGGCGATCTCGTCCAGCAGCGCGCTGTCGGCCTGCGCGTTGCAGGCGGGCGGCGGCGTGGTGTCATCTTTCATCAAGGCGGCGAAGCGGTCGCGCTGTCTCTGGCGCGCGCTCGCGACCCGCTGCGCCACCGCGGCGCTGTCTTCGGCCGGCGGCGGCAGCGCGAGATCCGCGGCGCGCACCGGCGGCACGTCGATCACCAGATCGATGCGATCGAGCAGCGGGCCGGAAAGCTTGGCGCGATACGACGCCGCGCAATCGCGCCCGCGCAAACACGCCTTGAGCGGATCGCCGGCATAGCCGCAACGGCAGGGGTTCATCGCCGCCACCAGCTGAAACCGCGCGGGATAGATCACGTGCGCGTTGGCGCGGGCGACCGAGATGCGGCCCGATTCCAGCGGCTGGCGCAAAGCCTCCAGCGCGGTGCGTGCGAACTCGGGCAGCTCGTCGAGAAACAGCACGCCATGATGCGCCAGCGACACCTCGCCCGGCCTGGCGCGCGTGCCGCCGCCCACCAAAGCCGGCAGCGAGGCCGAATGATGCGGATCGCGGAACGGCCGCCGCCGCGTCAGCCGCCCCTCGGGCAGGCCGCCCGACAGCGAGCGGATCATGGAAATCTCCAGCGCCTCCTGCGGCGTCAGCTCGGGCAGCAGCCCGGGCAGGCGCGCGGCCAGCATCGACTTGCCCGCACCGGGCGGGCCGATCATCAGCAAATTGTGTCCGCCCGCCGCCGCCACTTCCAGCGCCCGGCGCGCGCCCTCCTGGCCCTTGATGTCGATCAGGTCAGGCAGCTTGGTCTGGTCCGCCTGTTCCAGCATCGGCTCGGGCGCGGGCAGATGCGAAGCGCCGCGCAGATGATTGACCAGCGCCATCAGGTTGGGGGCGGCCACCACCTTGTGCCCGCGCAGCCGATCGCCCGCCCAGGCCGCTTCGCCGCCGCAAACTTCGGGGCAGATCACCGCCAGCCCGTGCTGGGCGGCATGCAAGGCGGCCGGCAGCACGCCCGCGACCCGCGTCAGCGACGCATCCAGCGCCAGCTCGCCCAGCGCCACGAAGCCTGCCATGCGCTCGGCGTCGAGCACGCCCATGGCGATCAGCAGCGCCAGCGCGATGGGCAGGTCGTAATGGCTGCCCTCCTTGGCGACGTCGGCCGGCGAGAGGTTGACGATGATGCGCTTGGCGGGCAGCGAAATCCCCAGCGCCGTCAGCGCCGCCCGCACCCGCTCGCGGCTCTCGCCCACCGCCTTGTCGGGCAGGCCGACGACGCAGAAGGCGTTGGCGCCCGAGGCGATCTGCGCCTGCACGTCCACCGCCATCACGTCGATGCCGTTGAACGCCACGGTCCGAATGCGCGCTGCCATCGTCGTTCCCCGTTCCGTCTCCGCAAAACTACGGAACAATCATAGAACGATTATCACAAAAGAAAATATACCAAAGGTTGTATTCAGGAAAATTTAGCCAGCGCGTGTGGCTGCCCGAATTGCCATCAGCTTGCGGATCAGACGCTCCGCGTCGGCAAGCGGCAGGCAGCTGGGGCCATCGCATTTAGCGTTATCGGGATCCGGGTGGAACTCCAGGAAAACGCCGTCCGCACCAGCCGCGACAGCTGCCGCGGCGATGACGGGAACGCCTTCGCGTCGGCCGCCCGTCGAAACGCCGTCATCTGTTGATCGCGCGCCAGGCAACTGCACCGAATGCGTCGCATCGATGGTGACTGGCGCGCCAAAGCTCTGCATTTCCGGGATCGACAACATGTCTACGACGAGATTGTTGTAGCCGAACGAGCTGCCTCGTTCGCACAAGATCGTCATGTCCTTTCGCGCCGCCTGCTCGATCTTGCCGAGAATGCTGCGGCAATCCCAAGGAGCAAGAAACTGCGCTTTCTTGACCTGAATGATTGCGTCATTTTTCGCCGCCGCGCGCGCGGCGGCAACAATCAGGTCGGTCTGCCGGCACAGGAACGCGGGAATCTGAACGATATCGGCGACGGCGG
Source organism: uncultured Hyphomicrobiales bacterium (assembly GCA_964388115.1). Classification (GTDB taxonomy): domain Bacteria; phylum Pseudomonadota; class Alphaproteobacteria; order Reyranellales; family JAQSWP01; genus JAQSWP01. Next base: position 412,504 of record CAYLYK010000002.1, on the reverse strand, counting down.
CGACGGCTTCCGCTTGTCCTGCCTCGTGCAGATCCGTTGCGATCGGCACCTTCAACATGCGTTTCACCTCGGCCAGCATCATTAAACCGGCCTCCAATCCCGGCCCGCGATAGCTGCGGATCGACGATCGATTGGCCTTGTCGAAGCTCGCCTTGAACACGAAAGGCACGTCGGCGGCGGCAGTTACACGCTTCAGCTCGCTCGCGGTCGATAGCGCGAGATCCAGATCTTCAAGGACATTCAGCCCGAGAATGCACAGCAGCGGCGACTCGCCGCCGATGGACATCGACCACTTTCTCAAATTCACACCCATGGCTTTCTCCATCTCACAAATCGCGCCGCTCGCGCCGCAAGGTCGGCAGGCCGATGCCGGTGGCGTCGAAACCGCCATCCACCGCCAGCTCCTGGCCGGTGACGTAGCTCGCCTGCTCCGAGCACAGGAAGAAGATCGCGTTGGCCAGCTCGCTCTCCAGCCCATAGCGGTTGAGCGGTATGTGGTCGTGATAGTCGGCGCGGATCGCCGGCGTGTGCACGGCCTTGGCCATCGCCGTCTCGACCGGCCCCGGCGCCACGGCGTTGACGCGAATGCCGTACTGCGCCAGCTCCGCCGCCTGCTGGCGCGTGAGATGCGCCAGTGCCGCCTTGCTGGTCCCATAGGCCACGCGCAGGGTCGAGGCGCGCAGGCCCGAGATCGAGGTGATGTTGACGATCGCCCCGCCGCCCTGCTCGCGCATGATCGGCGCGACTTCCTGCGTCATCAGGAACGGCCCGGTGAGGTTGACCGACAGCACGCGCTGCCATTCCTCCAGGGTGACGTCCAGCATCGGCTTGAAGATGGCGATGCCGGCATTGTTGACCAGCGCATCGATGCGGCCGAAACGGGCATGCGCCTGCCGCACGGCGTCTTTCACGGACGCGGCGTCGGAGACATCGGCTTCGAGCGCCAGCGTATCGCCATCGCGGTTCAGCCCTTTGACCGCATCGCGCAGCGTCTCGCCCAGCACATCCAGCAGCGCCACGCGCCAGCCGTCTTGCAGAAACCGTTTCGCTGCCGCCAGCCCAATGCCGCGCGCGGCGCCGGTGATGAGGGCGACTTTCTTTCGTTCGGATGGCATGACCGATACCTCCCTGTGGCGCGACATCATAGTCCCGCCGTCGCTCGCAACGCGTTACCTGCTTATATCGTTGCGCAAATCGAGCCGGAAGCGCGGCCCGCCCGCAGGCGCGCCATCGCACGAACGACCCCGAGCCGCCTCCTTGACGGACGCACGCAATAGTGGCGGTTGGAGACGGCCTGTACGATCAAGGTCGCATTCCAGCCAAAACATCCCGGTTCGACAACGAAACCATTCCCCTGAGCGAGGTCGAAATGTTAAGAGGCTCCAGCCTTCATCAGGAACGACAATGCCGACGCCGCACAAATCCCCCGACGCCATCGTCTTCGATCTGGGCGGCGTCATCGTCGATTGGCAGCCGCGTTACGTCTACGAGACGATCTTCGACGACAAGGACGAGCTCGAGTATTTCCTGAAGGAAGTGTGCAACGGGCGGTGGATGCTGCTGACCGATGGCGGCAGCCACGACTGGCCGACCGCGACGGCCGAACTTGCGGCGAAGTTCCCGCAATACAAATCCCAGATCGAGGCCTTCCGCCCGCGCTGGTCGCAGATGCTGCGCGGCGAGATCGCCGAGAGCGTCGAGATCCTCAAGCGGCTGAAGGTCCAGGGCCAGCGCCTGCTGGGGCTGACCAACTGGGCCGCCGACACGTTCGACGAAGGCCTGCCGCGCCTGCCGTCGCTGGCGCTGTTCGAGGACATCGTGGTCTCCGGCCGCGAGAAGCTGCACAAGCCCGACCCCGCCATCTTCCGCCTGCTGTGCCAGCGCCATGGCATCGAGGCGGCCAGGTCGATCTACATCGACGACAACCGCGCCAATGTCGAAGCCGCCGCCCGGCTGGGCTTCGATGCCCTGTTTTTCAGCAGCCCGGCCCGATTAGCGGCGGATTTGCATCAGCGTGGCGCTTTGCGGGCCTAGGCCTTCACCGCCGTTCGGATTGCGCTAAAATCCCCGCACCATGGGTGATCGGGTCCATCGTTCCGAATTCCACCGCAACAGCCACGCGCTGCTGCGCCGCCCCGGCATCGGCCATAATAACGGCCCGCCGCTGGACGGGTTCGGCAAGCTCTTGCTGTGGCGCAAGGCCGTTGAGAAGGCGTGGAAGCCGCCCTCGCGCGAGGTGGCGCTGATGCGCCTGCGCCGCGCCGAGCAGCTGGGGCTGGACTATCGCGACTATGTCGGCGTCATGCTCGATCGCGGCCGCTCGCTGTCGGTGCTGACCACGACGCTGGCGGCGCTGGGTCCGGCGCAGCCGCGTTTCTTTGCCGGACAGAATCGCTGGTCGCCCGATGGCGAGGCGGCGGCCAAGCTCGGCAAGCTTCTGAATTGCGAGATCGTGGTGCTGGCCGATCGCTTCCGCCATCGCCGCTGGCTGCAGGGACTGGACTCGTCGGCGCTTAACGAGGCGCTGGGCGGCAAGCTCACGCGGCTGGTCGAGATCGACACGCGCGATGCCACCTCGTCGCTGGCGACATTCGGCGGCGCGCTGCGCGAGATGGGCCGCGCGCCGGGCGAGGCCTTCATGGTCGGCGCCGACTGGGACGATGTCGGGCTGGCGGAAGCGGCCGGATTGCCGCTGTTCAAATGGAGCTGGCAGTATTTCGCGCCGCCGGTTGAAAAGACAAAGCCAGCGCCGCAGCCCTGACGTCAGTGCGCCGGCGGTGGCAGGCGGTGGGGGAAAATGGCGTTGATCAATCTGCTGCGGTGGAACCAGCGCATCAGGCCCGGCGAGATCCGCATCACGCGCCAGGACAGGTAGGCCGACGGCGCGATCACGATCAGGCCCGAGTTCCGCTCGATCGCCCGCACGATCCGGCGCGCCACGTACTGGGGCGTCAGGCCGATCGCGCGGGGAATCTTCCTCTGCGACTTGGCCATGGTGATTTCCAGCTCCGCAATCATCGGCGTGCGCACGATGCCGGGGCAGACCGCCGTGACGCCAAAGCCGCGCCGGCCATATTCGGCATCCAGCGCCAGGCTGTAGCCGACCAGGCCGAACTTGCTGGTCTGGTAGGGCGCGATGTGCGGCATCGCGGTCAGCCCGAAAATGCTGCACAGATTGACGACATGCGCCTGGCGCTGCGCCACCAGCGCCGGCAGCAGCGCATTGGTCAGCCTGATCGGCACGTGCAGGTTCAGGCCCAGCACCCGCTCCCAGGTCTTCTCGTCCAGCTCATGCGTCGGTCCGTAGGCCGCGATGCCGGCGGAATTGACCAGCAGAGAGGGATCGGGCCAGCGCTGCAGGATTTGCGCCGCGAGATCGTCAACCGCACCCGGAAGCAGCAGATCGCAGACCGTCGTCTCCACCGGAACGCCCAAAGCGCGTGCTTGCCCGGCCGTTCTCTCAAGGCCGGGCGCGTCGATGTCGGTCAGCCACAGCGCCACGCCCTTTGCGGCCAGCGCCAGCGCCGTCGCCTGGCCGATGCCGGAGGCGGCACCGGTGACGATCGCCTTGGTGGTCGGGGTAAGCTTCACCCCTCCACGGTATAGCGGCGGCGCAAGCCTGTCGCCGGCTGCTTTCGTATCGCGCGGGCGCGGCTACCAGAGTTTCGACGTCACCGTGCCCGTTGCAATCAACGCGCGGTCCGGTCCGCGGACGGCGATCTCCGTCACCGTCATGTCGCGGCCGCGCTTGATCACCGTCGCCTCGGCTTCCAGGTCGATGCCGTTGGCGGCGTTCAGGTAGTTCACCACCAAAGACGTCGTCGCCCCGCGCGTGGTCTTGGACGAATCCGCGCCCGAGGCGGAGCCCGCGGCGCCGGCGATATCGATCAAGGTGGCGATGACGCCGCCATGCACCATGGAGCCTACGGTGATGTTGGACGCATCGTAGGGCAGGAACAGCACCACGCGCTCAGGCTCGATCGCGCGCATCCGCACGCCGAGCTTCTTCGCCACCGGCGATTCGATGAGAACCCTCTCGACGAACTGCGCCATGGCGCTGTCCACGGGTTTGCTGATGGCGTTCATGTTCGGCCTCCTTCATTGTCGTGAAGGGTGTTTTGCCTGCAACCGTAACGCGGCACAATTACCCGGCAGGTAAGCAAACGGAGTTGCGCATGGTCGTTCGTCTGATGCTGCTGATCGGCATGCTGGTGGCCTTCGCCCTGCCGGCGCAGGCGCAGCCGGTCAAACGCTGTCCCGCGCAATTGCCCGCGCCGGTGGCGGCCAAGCGCGACGCCATCGTGATCGCCGCCAAGGCCAAGGACTGGCCGGCGCTGCGCAAGCTGACCGGCCCGGGCGAGTTCGTGTTCTCCTTCGGCGGCGATACCGACGCCATCGCCTACTGGCAGGATCTGGCGAAACAGGGCACCGACATTCCTCGCTACCTGGCGTCGATCTTCGCCATGGGCTGCGTCGTGGTGCCCGAGACCGGCGCCTATCTGTTTCCGGTCGCGGGCGAGATCGAGTGGAAGAACCTCACCGCGGCCGAGAAGCAGGCGATGGAAGCGCTCTACGGCAAGGAGATCGACGAGTGGTACGTCGAAGGCCGCGCCAAGGGCTATTACATCGGCTGGCGTGGCGTCATCGAAAAGACCGGCGCGTGGTCGGCGTTCGTTGCGGGCGATTAGCTACACGCTGGGCACGCCGCACTCGCGGGCGAAGCCTTCGCCGCGCAACGGGAACGGCGGATGCTGGTCGAGATCGTGCATCGCCGGCGCGCCGGCGAGCTTGGCGGCCAGCCGCGCCGCCTGTCGCCCGTCCTGCGCTTTCTCGGCGGCGCGCCGATACCAGTCGCGCGCCTCCTCGCCGCGTCCGGTCATGGCCAGCACGTCGCCCAGATGTTCGCGGATGCTGGGATGGTTGGGATCGCGGCCCAGCGCCTTGCGGAAATAGGCTTCCGCGCGCTGGGGCTGGTTCATGCGCAGCAGGATGAATCCATATGTGTCGAGAAAGATCAGGTTGTCGGGTTGCGCCGCCAGCGTTTCGGCCGACAGGCACAGGGCCTGTTCCAGCAATCCGTTCTGCCGCGCCCACAGATAGGCGAGATTGTTCTTGGCCATCAGCTCGCGCGCGGCCGTAGCGGCATAGATTTGCTGCGCCATGGCCCCGTCGCGCTGCACGCCCCAGCCGCGATCGTGCAGGTAGCCGAGATTGAACAGCGCGCCGGGATGGCCCTGGGCCGCGCCGACGGAAAAATGCCGCGCTGCCGAGCCGTGATCGACCGGGCCGCCGAAGCCGCGCATGTCCATCAGGCCCAGAACGAAGGCGGCATGGGGATGGCCCGCGATCGGCGCCAGCACGCGGCGGGCGGTGGCGTAGTCGCCGCGTTCGGCCGCCGCCACGCCCTCGCGCAAGGCGGCCTCGCCGCTGGAAGAGCGTTGCGCTGCGGCCAGCGCCGGCAAAGCGGCAATTACCAGGGCGAGAAGAAGTCGTCGCAGGATCGCGTTCATCACGGCCGCACAATGCCCAAGCCGGGCGCCGATCGCCAGCGCATTCGGGCCGCCCAGGCCCCGACGCTGGTTGCGCGGCGGCTCGGCCGTCGGTGGCAGCGCGTCACTCCAGCAGCCGCAGCCGATAGCCGACGCCGGGCTCGTTGACCAGCAGGGCCGGCCGGCTGCTCTCGTCCTCGAGCTTCTGGCGCAGACTGCGCATGACGACGCGAAGATATTCGGTGTTCTCCGCCTGCGCCGGCCCCCAGACCGTCGTGAGCAGGTGGCGGTGGGTGATCACCCGGCCCGGGCTGCGGGCCAGTTCGGCCAGCACGTCGTATTCCTTCGGCGTCAGATGCACCTCCTCGCCCTGGCGCCGCACGATCCGGTTGCCGAGGTCGATCTCGAGCGATCCGCTTCGCACCAGCTGGCGTCCGGTGTCGCCGGCCTGGCGCTGGCGCAGGGCGGCGCGCACGCGCGCCAGCAGCTCCTCGGTGTCGAACGGCTTGGTCACGTAATCGTCCGCGCCCAGATCGAGCGCGGCGACCTTCTCGGCCGTCTGCTCGCGGGCGGTGACGACGAGAATGCGGGCGCTGCAATTGGCCTTGATCAGGGGAATGAGTTCGATTCCGTCCCGATCGGGCAGGCCAAGATCGAGCAGCACCACGTCGGGCTTGTCGATCGCCAGCGCGTTCAGCAAGGCGCGCCCGTCCGGCGCTTCGATGCAGTCGTATCCCGAGCGATCGAGCGCCGAGCGCAGCAGGCGCCGGATCTGCAACTCATCGTCGGCGATGAGGATCCGGGGCTTGCGGCTCACGTCGAGCCCTCCTCGTGCAGCGGGACGACAAGCGCTGCGGGGAAGCGGATGGTGAACTGGGCGCCGGGCGTTGCGACGCGGTTGCCGGCCCACACCCGAAGGCCCATCGCTTCGGCGAAGCCCTTGACGATGGCGAGGCCGAGACCGGTTCCGCCGTGGCGATCGGAGCCGCCGAGCTGGGTGAAGCGCTCGAAGATCTCATGCTCGCGGCCGGCGGGAATGCCTTCTCCCTGGTCGGCGACGCACAGCTCGATGCCCCCGTCCACGATGCCGGCGGACACCAGGATGGTCGATCCCAAGGGTGCGTGGCGTCCGGCATTGTCGATCAGGTTGATCAGGCAGTGGTGCAGCAGTTGCGCATCGGCGCGCACCAGCGGCAGGTCGGCCGCGACCTCGGTGCGCAGCCGACGGCCGTCGAGGCTGCGTTGCACGTCGCTTGCCGCGCTGGCGACCGCGTCGGTGAGATCGACCGCCTCCACGCGCAGCCGGATCGCGCCGGCCTCGATGCGGACCATGTCGAGCAGATTGGCGATCAGGCGATCGAGCCGCCGGGCTTCGCCTTCCAGCGTCTCGACCAGCGGATCGGCCTGGGCGGATCGGCGCCGCAATTCGGCGGCGGCGGCCAGGATGGCGGTGAGCGGCGTGCGCAGATCGTGTCCGACCGAGGACAGCAGCGCGCCGCGCAGCCGGTCGCGCTCGCGCAGCTGCGCCACGCCCAGCACTTCGCTCTCCAGCCGCGCCCGCTCCAGCGCCAGCGCCGCCTGGTCGAGCATGCTTTCCAGCAACGGCGCCTGGTCCGGCATGACGGCCGTGCTGCCGTCGTCGCGGGCGAGGCCGAGAATCCCCACCACCCGATCGGCCGCGCGCAGGGGATAGAAGGTCCAGTCGGCGGCATTGTAGCGGCCCGAGCCGCGGCCGCTGCGCTCGCCCTGGTCGAGCGCGACATTGGCGGCGGCCAGGTCGATCGCCGGCAGGGCGTCGAGAGGCGGCTTGCTGGCGACCAGCGCGAGCCCGCCTTCCGCCGGCAGCAGGAAAAGACTGTTGAGCCCGAAGAGCCGGCCCGTCTCGCGGCATGCGACGTCGCCCACCTCGGCCGCCGCCCCGCAAGCCAGCAGCTGCCGGGCGAAGCCGACCAGCGTGGCGTTGTGCGAGGCGCGATCGAGCGCGACTTCGGCCAGGCCGCGCATCCGGCCGGCCAGCTCGCTGGTGACGATCGCCACCGCCAGCATGATCAGCACCGTCAGCACGTTCCCGGGATCGTCGATGTGGAACGAATGCAGCGGCTCGATGAAAAAGAAATTGTAGGCCAGGGCCGAGGCGATGCTGGCGAGCAGGCCTTGCCGCAGCCCGAAGAGGGTCGCCGCCGCCATGACCGGCAGCAGATAGAGCAGATCCGTCGCGCCGGTGCCGATCGAGCGGGCAAGAAGCGCGCCGATCGCCGTGGCCGCCGCCACCAGGAGAAGCGTGGCGAGATAGCCGCCCTCGCGCTTGCGCCCCAGCCACGATTCCGGCCAGGCGGCGGCGCGCGTCCTCGTTTGCTCGTCGGTTGCCGATTTCACCGCGCCAGCTTGCCAGCCGGGACGGGGCGGCGTCGAGGCGTCGCGGCCGATCCTTATGGAATCCTTATGCAAGCCTGGCCCAACCCCGGTGGAATTCTAACGCCGCGTTGGCGCATTTCCCAAGGCGCGGCCGCGATCCGCGCCGCAAGTCCCAAGGCGCGGCCGCGATCCGCGCCGCAAGCCGACAAGGGGAAAGCCAATGGCCGCCACACCCGTCTCGCCTGCCGACCTGCCGGGCCCGCCGTCGAGCCACCCCGCGCCCAGCGAAGGCCTGCCGAAACTGGCGCTGGGCGCCATCGGCGTGGTGTTCGGCGACATCGGCACCTCGCCGCTCTACGCGCTGAAGGAGGCATTCGTCGGGCCGCATCCGCTGGCGGTGGACGCCGCGCACATCTACGGCGTGCTGTCGCTGATCTTCTGGTCGCTGACGCTGATCGTGACGGTGAAGTACGTGCTCATCGTTCTGCGCGCCCACAATCAGGGCGAGGGCGGCTCGCTGGCCCTGCTCGCCCTGCTGTCGCGCAATACGCCCGGCGGCCGGCGCGCCAGGGGCATCGTCATGCTGGGCATCCTGGCCACCGCCTTGTTCTACGGCGATGCCATCATCACCCCGGCGATCTCGGTGCTTTCGGCCGTCGAGGGGCTGACCGTGGTCCAGGCCGAGCTGGAGCCGCTGGTGCTGCCGATCTCGATCGGCATCCTGGTGGCCCTGTTCGTCATCCAGTCGCGCGGCACCGCCAAGGTCGGCTTCGTCTTCGGTCCCATCGTGCTCGTCTATTTCCTCACGCTGGCCGCGCTGGGCATCGCCAACGTCGTCGATCGTCCCGAGATCGTGCAGATCGTCAATCCGTACTGGGCGCTGAACTTCTTTCTGCTCGATCCCGTCCTCGCCTTCCTCGCCCTGGGCTCGGTGGTGCTGGCCGTCACCGGCGCGGAGGCCATCTATGCCGATATGGGCCATTTCGGCCGCAGGCCGATTACCGTCGCCTGGCTCTACGTCGCGTTTCCCTGCCTGATGCTCAACTACATGGGCCAGGGCGCACTGCTGCTGGGCGATCCGGCCACGGCCGCCAACCCCTTCTTCCTGATGGCGCCGGAATGGGCGCGATTGCCGCTGGTGGCGCTGGCGACCATGGCCACGATCATCGCCAGCCAGGCGGTCATCTCCGGCGCCTATTCGGTGACGCAGCAGGCGGTGCAGCTGGGCTACCTGCCGCGCTTCAGCATCCGCCACACCAGCGAGAAGGCCGCGGGCCAGATCTACATTCCGTCCGTCAACTGGACGCTGCTGATCATGGTGATCGCGCTGGTGCTGACCTTCCGCCAGTCCACCAGCCTCGCTTCCGCCTACGGCATCGCCGTCACCGGCACCATGTTCATCACCACCTGCATGTTCGGCATCCTCGTGTTCAGCGTCTGGCGCTGGAATCGCTGGATCGCGGCCGCCGTGACCGGGCTGTTCCTGCTGGTGGACGGCGCCTATTTCGCCTCCAACCTGACCAAGATTCCCGATGGCGGCTGGTTCCCCCTGATGGTGGGCGCCGTCGCCTTCACCTTGCTGACCACCTGGGCGAAAGGCCGCCAGCTGATGCGCGAACGCATGGACGAGGGCGCCATGCCGCTCGAGCTGTTCATCCGCTCGGTCATGAAGTCGGTCGCCCGCGTGCCAGGCACGGCCGTGTTCCTGTCGTCCTCGCCCGAAGGCGTGCCCGCCGCCCTGCTGCACAACATCAAGCACAACAAGGTGCTGCACGAGCGCGTGCTGATCCTCACCGTCGCGGTCGAGCAGGTTCCGCACATCGACGAGGCGGAGCGGATCAGGCTCGAGGAACTGGGCGACAGCTTCTATCGCGTCACCTTGCGCTACGGGTTCATGCAGGAGGTCGACATCCCCGCCGATCTCATGAAGCTGGAACGCTGCGGCGCGGAGTTCCGCATGATGGACACCAGCTTCTTCCTCGGCCGCCAGAAGCTCGTCGCCTCGCCCCGGCCCGGCATGGCGATGTGGCGCGAGAAGCTGTTCGCCTGGATGACGCGCAATTCGGAATCGGCCATGCAGTTCTTCAAGCTGCCGCCCAATCGCGTCATCGAGTTGGGTAGCCAGGTGGAGATCTAGAGCGGTGTAGATCCGCTCTGTCTCCCAAGATTCAGGGCAAATTCACACGCTCGGCACGCCGCATTCGGCGGGCAGGCCGGGATTGCGCAGCGTGAACGGCGGGTGCGCGTTGATGTCGCCGGGCAGAGGCGCGCCGCCCAGCTTGGCCGCCAGGCGCGCGGCCTGGCGCTCGTCGCGCGGGTTGCTGGCCGCGCGCCGCCAGTATCCTGCGGACTCGCCCTTGCCGGTCATCGCCGCGACGTCGCCCAGATGCTCCAGCGCGTCGGCATAGTCGGGCAGGATTCTGATCGCCTTGCGGAAATAGGCTTCGGCGCGGGCCGGCTCGTTCTTCATCAGCAGGATGAAGCCGTAGGTGTCGAGGAAATAGGGATTGTCCGGCTCCCGCTCCAGCGTCTGCGCCGACAGGCACAGCGCCTGTTCCAGCAACCCGTTCTGCCGCGCCCAGAGATAGGCGAGATTGTTCTTGGCCAGGGTGACGCCCTTGTCTGCGGCGGCGATGTAGAGCTCCTGCGCCTGCGCGCCGTTGCGCTGGACGCCCCATCCGGTGTCGAACAGGAAGCCCAGGCCGGTCATGGCGCGAACGTCGCCTTGCGCCACGGCGCGCAGATAATGCTGCGCCGCCGTCGCGTAGTCGCCGCGCTTGGCGGCCTCGGCGCCCAGCCGGTAGGCATCTTGCGCCACGGCGGGTTGCGTTACGGCCAGGCCCGGCAGGGCGATGAAAAAACACAGCAGCAGGGTGCCAAGCAATGCGCGCATCAGGCGCGCAGGATGGCAGCGACTTCATCGGCGGGAAATAAAAAAGCCGGCGACACCTGGGAGCGGAAATGGTGTCGCCGGCTCGAGAGGGGAGTTGCGGGCAGGGAAAACCCGGGTCCCCTAAAGGTGCGCCGAGGGGTTGGGGCGCGCCTCCATTCGCTAGGCCTGCCAGAACGGCTTGCTGGCTTCGAACTCGACCTGGGCGGCGGTGAGGCCGATGTCGCGGGCGTCGCGCTCGGTCAGCTGCGCCAGTTCGGCCCGGGCCTTGGCCCGCTTGCGCCACTCGGCGACCACGGCCAGGCTGGCCAGCAGGGACTTTTCAGCCCAGAATTCCTTATAGTGACTATGGGTAAGAACGCTCATGACCAATCTCCTTTTCGTCTGTCTGTTGCAGGGAAATTGGGCCCAAACGCTCGATTCAACAAACGATGGTTTCTCATTCTTCCATGAGCTAGACTTATCGATATGACAGCATTCCGCAGGCTCCCGCCCCTCAACGGGTTGCGCGCTTTCGAAGCCGCCGCCCGCCATCTCTCCTTCACCCGCGCCGCCGCCGAGCTGAACGTGACGCAGGCCGCGATCAGCCATCAGATCCGCATGCTGGAGGAACGGCTGGCGGTGAAGCTCTTCGTGCGCCGCAACCGCACCGTTCTGTTGTCGGAAGCGGGCCAGGCCTATCTGCCCGCCCTGCGCGATGCCTTCGACATGATCGACCAGGCGACCGATAGGCTGCTGCGCCGCGACGAGACCGCGCCGCTGGTGATCTCATCGACGGCGAGCTTCGCCACCAAATGGCTGGTGCCGCGCCTCTCCGGCTTCCAGAGTTTGCATCCTGAAATCGAGGTGCAGCTTTCGACGTCGTTCGAGCTGGTGGATTTCCAGCGCGACGCGGTCGATGCCGCCGTGCGCTGGGGCCTGGGCAAATGGCCCGGCCTGTTCGTCGAGCGGCTGTTCGGCCAGGATCTGTTTCCCGTCTGCGCGCCGTCGATGACCAAGGGCAAGAACGGTCTGAAGCAGCCGGCCGATCTGGCGCGTGCCACCTTGCTGCACACCACGACGGCGCGCGACGACTGGCGGCTGTGGCTGACGGCGGCCGGGGTCAAGGGCGTCGATCCCGCGCGCGGCCCGGTGTTCGACCAGCTCTTCACCGCGCTCCAGGCCGCCATCGACGGCGTCGGCGTGGCGCTGGGCCACACGCAGCTGGTCGAGCGCGACATCGCCGCCGGCCGCCTGGTGCAGCCCTTCGATCTCACCCTGCCGATCGAGGCCGCGTATTACTTCGTGGCCCCGCCTGCCGCGCTGAAGCGGCGCAAGGTGAAGGCCTTCCACGACTGGCTGCTGTCGCTGACGCCCGGCGCGGCGTCGTAAGGCTCTTTAACCTCTCTCCCGATTTTTTCCGTCATGGCCCGGCTTGACCGGGCCACCCATGGTTCGACGGCTCGATCACCGCAAGCGAGGCCACTTCTGTCGCGTCATGGGTCGCCCGGTCAAGCCGGGCGATGACAGGAAAGATGACGGGTGGAGGAAGCGAGGCCATGGCGCTTGCGCCCCGCTTGCAGTATCTATTCGCCTTATCGGCGTGGGGGCCGGGTTCTCGAAGATGACCGACGACAAGACCAAGATCGCAGCCGACACCGACGAACATTTCGTCGCGCTGCATTCTGGCTTCACCCTGGGCAAGTACGAGCTGCAGGCCGTGCTGGGCCAGGGCGGTTTCGGCATCACCTATAAGGCCTGGGACTCGGCGCTCAATCGCGCCGTCGCCATCAAGGAATACCTACCGTCGGACGTGGCGGTGCGGGTCGATGGCTCGACGGTCAAGGCGCGCTCGCGCAACGACCAGGAAAGTTTCCAGTGGGGTCTGGAGCGCTTCCTCGAGGAGGCGCGCGCGCTGGCCCGCTTCGAGGCGACGCAATCGATCGTGCGCGTCTACGACTACATGCAGGAGAACGGCACGGCCTACATGGTGATGGCGCTGATCGAGGGCACGCCGCTGTCCAGCGTCTATCGCCGCGAGGCGCCGCTTTCGGAAGAGCGGTTGAAAGCCATCGTGCTGCCGATCCTCGACGGACTCGACGACGTGCATCACGCGGGCTTCCTGCATCGCGACATCAAGCCGGCCAACATCCTCATCCGCCCCAACGGCAGCCCGGTGCTGATCGATTTCGGCGCCGCGCGCAATGCGCTGGGCGAGAAGTCGCGCTCGATCACGTCGGTGTTCACGCCGGGCTATGCGCCGTTCGAGCAATACACCTCGTCGGGCAAGCAGGGGCCGTGGACCGACATCTATGCGCTGGCCGCCACGCTCTATCACGGCATCACCGGCAAGCCGCCGCCGCAGGCCACCGACCGTATCCGCGACGATCCGATGCTGCCGGCCGTGCATGCCGGCGCCGGCCACTACTCGCCGCAATTCCTGGCCTCGATCGATCGCGGGCTGGAAGTGTTCGAGAATCGCCGGCCGCAATCGATCGGCCAGTGGCGCGACATGCTCACCGGTGCGACCACGCTCGCCGTGCCGCAGAGCTACGCGAACGCCGCGCCGCAACAGGGCGCTGCCGGCACCGCACCCAATTCGCAGCCCGGCAACACCGCCGTGCCGACCTTGGGCGAGCGCGGCGTGCCGTCGCAAGCGCCCAACAGTCAGGGACCCGTGAGTCAGGGTCCGATCAGCCAGGGCCCGATCAGCCAGGGACCTGTCAGTCAGGGACCCGCGAGCCAGGCTCCGTACAGCCAGACTCCCCAGAGCCAGACGCCGCCGCGCAAGAGCCGGATGCCGCTGATCGCGGCGGCCGTTGCGCTGGTGCTGCTGGGCGGCGGGGCGGCGGCGTTCTTCGCGCTCTCGCCGTCGAGCGAGAAGGCGGTGGAAGAGACCGTGCAGCAGCGCGCCCAGCGTCTGGCCGACGAAGCAAAGCGTGCCGCCGATCAGGCGCGGCTGGCGCAGGAGGCGGCGGAAGCGGAGATGAAGAAGCGCGCCGAGCAGGAGGCCGCGCAGAAAGCCGCCGAGCAGGCGCGCCGCCAGCAGGATGCCGAACTCGCCCGCCAGGCCGAGCAGGCCAGGCGCGAGGCCGAGCGCGCCCAACGCGACAGCGACGGGGAGGCGAAGCGCAAGGCCGACGAGGAAGTGCGCAAGATCGCCGAGGCCGAAGCCGCGCGGCGTCTGGAATCGGAGAAGCTCGAGCAGGAGCGCCGCGCGCTGGAAGTCGCCCGCGCCAAGGCCGAGGCCGAACTGGCCGAAGCGCGTCGCCAGGCCGAGGAGGCGCGCGCCCAGGCCGAGGCGTTGCGGGCGCAGGCGGAGAAGTCGCGGGCGGCGGCGGCCGAAGCCGACGCAAGGCGCAAGGCCGAGGACGAGGCGCGCAAGAAAGCCGAAGCCGAAGCGAAGATCAAAGCCGAAGCTGAAGCCAAGGCCAGGGCCGAGGCGGAAGCCAAAGCCAAGGCGGAGGCGGCGAAGAAGAAGGCCGAGGACGAGGCGAAAGCCAAGGCCGAAGCCGCCGCCAAGGCCAAAGCCGACGAGGAAGCCCGCCGCACCCAGGCCGCGCGCGCGCCGACACCGGCACCTGCACCTGCACCTGCGGCGGCACCCGCCGCACCCCCACCTGCCGCCGCGCCGTCAACGCAGCAGGCCGCCGTCGCGCCGGAAACGCCGGGCTTCGCCTATGCCGGGCGCTACAGGGTGACCATTGATTGCCCGCAGGTGGACCAGCCCCCCTTCGCCCAATACGGCACCTCGATCAACGGCCCGCAATTTTCCTGGGATTTCTATCGCGACGGCAAAGGCACGGGCACGATCACCGGCGACAGCATGAGCTATCGCATCAACTTCACCGGCCGCAGCGGCAACTACTTCACCGGCAACTTCAGTCTGAGAGCCGCAGGCAGCAGCTTCCGCGGCAGCGGCATCGTTTCGGGCTTCGGGCCGAACCGGACCGGCGAGAAAGCCTGCCCGATCAGCTTCGATAGACAGTAGCCGGGTTTTCCAAACCAAGTTGCCAATCAAAACCATTGGTGATCAAGTGATCACCCATGGCTACCAGGCGCCTTTTCCTCTGTTTGGCCGGTCTCTTGCTGACCGCTGCCGCCGCCCAGGCGCAGGACGTCCCCAAGCCGCTGCTCGATCCCGCCTCGCGTTGCTCGGTCTTCGCCCCGCCGCCGATTTCGCGCCCCTATCCGCACGTGAAATGGAGCGGGTCCTGCCGCGACGGTCTGGCTGAGGGCAAGGGCACGGCGAGCTTCGCGGCCACTGCGGCGGCGCAGCCCAACAAGATCTGGCAGGGAAATTTCCGCAACGGCTTCTTCGTTGGCGACGCTGTGGTGCGCGGCGCGATCGTGCCGCTGGGCGATCGCGCGGCGCTGATCGAGCTGCCGAGCACCGCGCCGCAGGAAGGAAAGATCTGGCTGCACGCCAAGCTGGCCAATGACGGCGCGCCGCTGCCACGCTGTGGCTCGGGCACGGCCGAGATCGCCATCGAGGCGGCGCCCGATCTGGCCGCCAGGGACGAGCCGCGCTTGCGCCGGATGATGCAGCGCGCCGCACTCGCCTATCGCGAAGCCTGCCCGCAGCCCCTGGACATGCGCTTCGTGGTGGTGGCGGCCGGCAAGCGCGAGGTTCTGGCCGCAGGTTCCTTCGGCGGCGCCACCGACGTCATCGCCCGCGCCAATCTCAGCGAAGGCGCGGCGGCCGACGCCATCACCGGCTTCCGCAACGTCGCCACCGGCGAAAGCGACCAGGGCCGCCGCACCCAGCAATTCGCCGACAAGCGCAAGGAGGAGCGCGCGCAGAGCCGCCGCAACTGGCAGGACTTCACGCGCGCCAACAATGTGGCGCTATGGGTGACGCCCAAGCAGCTCGACCTCAACCCGTTCCACTACCAGGGCAGGATCGTGGCGCTGCCCGGCCAGTTCGAGCGCATGGTGGCGCCGGGCGTGGCGCTGCTGCGCGATAGGCGCTGGGGCCTGGTGATGGTGAGCGGCATTCCCAACGATCTGCTGACCGACAAATCGACGGTGGTCGTCGCCGGCCGCGCGGCGGGCCGCAAGACCTATCCCAACTCGCGCCAGGAGATCGCCACCATCGACGCCACCGCCTGGAAGCTCTGCCAGCGCACGGGCTGCGCCGATTATCTCGACTGGATCGACGACGAGAAGAAATTCACCTGGGGCGAGGACCAGAGCGAGTTTTTGAAGTAGGGAGCGGACCGCTAAAGCGCCTTTTTTCCCGTCATGTCGAGCGCAGCGAGACATCCTCCCCGGTCTCGACCAACGGGCTGCCGCCATTTACTCGCGGCGACCGGGGAAGATTCCTCGCGATGCTCGGAATGACGAAAAAAGATGGGTCACGCCGCCTGGGACGTCGCGCCTGGCAGGAACGGTCGCACCGCCGCGATCGCCCGCGTCACATACGCTTCCTTCTCGCCCACCGGCGCCACGTAATGCAGCGCGGCTTCGGCGTCGGCCAGCGACGCGCCGCGGGCGATGATCCAGGCGGCGAGATATTGCGAGGCGAGGCAGCCGCCGGCGGTGGCGACATTGCCATGCGCCACGAACGGCGCGTCGATCACCTCGATGCCGGCCTCGATCACCCAGGGCTTGGTGGTGAGATCGGTGCAGGCCGGCAGTGCGCCGATCAGCCCCAGCCTCGCCAGCAGCAAGGTGCCCGAGCATTGCGCGGCGATGAGCTGGCGGGCGGGATCGAGCTTGATCTGCGACAGCAGGGAAGTATCGGCGGCGATCTCGCGTGTCCTGATGCCGCTGCCGACGATCACCGCGTCGGCCTCGCGGGCGAAATCGAGCGGCTTCTGCCGGCGCACCGTCACGCCGTTCATCGACGTGACTTCTTCGCTCGGCGACGTGATGTGTGCTTGCCAGCCCCTGGCCTCGAGCCGATTGAGGATGCCGGCGGCGACGAACGAATCGAGCTCGTTGAAGCCGTCGAAGCTCAGCACCGCGATCTGCATCGTCTCTCCCTCTCTCCCCAAGGCGGGGGCGAGGGCGGACTATAGCGTCTACTCGTTTGGCCGCCGCATGCGCCAGACGTTGTCGACCGTTGTGTATTCGGAATAGCCCAGGCGCGCGACGGGCTTGTAGGCCAGGGTGTCGACCCGGCCGTCCTTGAGGATGCGGTCGTCCATGTAGATGCCGAGCACGGTGCCGATGACGATGGCGTAGGGGCGCATGTCGCCGGTGCCGGGCAGATCGTCGATGATCTTCCACACCTTGCATTCGAGCGCGACCGGCGATCTGGCAACGCGCGGCGGCCTGACCATGTGCGAGGCGGCGGGCTCCAGCCCGGCCAGCCGCATCTCGTCGATGCCCATTTCGACCTGCGCCGCCGTTGCGTTCATCGCCTCCTTCAGCTCCTCAGACACGACGTTGACCACGAACTCGCCGGTCTCCTTGACGTTGAGCAGCGAATGCTTGGCGGGCGAGGCGCCGTAATTGCCGCCGGGGCAGTACATCACCATCGGCGGCGAATCGGATACGCCGTTGTAGAAGGAGAACGGCGCCAGGTTCACGCGGCCCTGCGCGTCCACCGTGCTGATCCAGCCGATCGGGCGCGGCGTCACCAGCGCCTTGAACGGATCGACCTTCATGCCGTGATTGCCCTTGGCGGCGTCGTAGAACATCGCGAACTCCTACTATTTGCTTGCGGGCATTTCGTGCTTGGGCATCTGCGCCATCTTCACCGACAGCTTCCGGCCGCCGATGACATGCACATGGAAGTGGAACACGATCTGGTTGGCGTCCGCGCCGTGATTGGCGACCAGGCGATAGCCGCTCTTGTCCACGCCGGTCTTGCGCGCCACCGTGCCCACCGCGCGCCAGAACCCGGCCTGCATGATCTCCGATGCCTTGGCGAAGAAGTCGTCCGACGAGACGAACTCGCCCTTGGGGATCACCAGCACATGCACCGGCGCCGCCGGATTGAGATCCTCGAACGCCAGCGCGAACTCGTCCTCGAACACTTTCTTGCACGGCAGCTCGCCCCGCAGGATGCGGGCGAAGACGTTGTTGCGGTCGTAAGCGGCGGTGGTGGACATGGGCAATGATTCCGGCTCGGTGATGCTCCCGGCGCACTTGCTAGCACGAAATTTCGCCTCGCCCCAGCGGCAGCGGGAGAGCGCGCTATAATCGCTGTCGACAGAGAACCGGCACGGAGACCCGATCGTGAGCCAGACCGTCAGCCTGGGCGGCATCGCCAATCTCGACTACACCGTGCTGCTGTGCAGCCGACTGGAAGAAACCAAGGCGTTCTATCGCGACGTGATGGGGTTCCCCATCGTCACCGAGCGGGCGAACTGGATCGAGTTCCGCCTTGGCGCGTCCTTGCTGAGCCTGCGGCCGCGCGGCAAATGGCCAGTGTGCGACGACGGGCCCATCGCGCCGGGCTCGGCGTCGGTGCAGCTGGCCTTCCGCGTGCCGCCGCCTGCGGTCGATGCCTGTTACGAGACGCTGAAGGCCAGGGGCGTGCCGATCCTGCGCGGCCCCACCGATTTGCCCGACTGGCGCCACCGCACGCTGTTCTTCCGCGATCCCGAGGACAACGTCATCGAGATCTACGCCGAGTATTAGCGCTGTTTGTGTTCGACGATCGCCAGGCCTTCGTCCGGCGTCGGCGGCTGGAAATGGGCGGTGAAGGCGTCGAACTCCGCGCGGCTGACCTGGTATTCGTGCTGGCCGGAGGCGTTGCGCTTGGCAAGCCGCGCCAGGCACAGCTCGTCCGACGCTTGCAGCACGTGCAGGACATGAGCGACGCCGGCCTCGTCGGCGATGCCGCGCAGCCAGGCCCGGCCGGGAACCGTGTTGGCGGGAAAATCCAGCACCAGCGACAGTCCCGCGCGCAGCAGCGCGATCAGATGCGGGCGCATGGCCGCGCGCAGGCGCGGCACCAGGCGCTGGTAGTCGTCGAGGCTGTTCACTTCGCCGGGATAGAGCGTCGCCATCCAGAAATCCTGCGCCACCAGGATTGTGTTCGGCCCCTGCGCGAGCTGCGCCGCCAAAGTGGATTTGCCGCTGCCGATCTTGCCGCACAGCAGATGGAGCACGGCTTTGTTCGCTGTCATGTCGATGATGTCCTTCGTCGAGGCGCTCGCGTTTGGCAGCGCCGGTGGAATTCTCGCGTGCGTGCCCGGCCCGACCGATCAGGCCGGGTGGCTAATTCGCGCGCGCAGATCCACGAAGGTCATGTTGGTGAGGATAGCAGCGGCGATGTCGGGTGGCCAGATTCGCGCTGACGGCGACCCCCCACCCTAACCCTCCCCCGCAAGGGGGGAGGGGACACGAAGATGACGGTGGCGCTGCTCTTATTCCCTCCCCCCTTGCGGGGGAGGGTAGGGAGGGGGGTGCAACGGCAGAAGGGGCCGCGCTTTAAGCGCCAGCGCTAAACCTTCTTCTTCCGCCCCATCGCCTTGCCGCGGTTGGCCTTCTCGACCAGGCCCGAGACGCCTTCGCGGCGCACCAGCTCGGCCCAGACCTGCGCCGGCTTGACGTTGCGTGAGGCCCACAGCGCCAGCAGGTGATAGAGCAGGTCGGCGCTTTCCTCGACCAGCTTCTTGCGATCGCCGCGCACGCCCTCGATGGCGGCCTCGATCGCTTCCTCGCCCAGCTTCTGCGCCAGCTTGATCGGGCCCTTGGCCATCAGGCGGGCGGTGTAGGAGGAGTTGGGATCGGCGCCTTTGCGGCTTTCGATGGTCTTGTAGAGCAGCTCCAGCGTGTGGCCCTTCTCGAGCTTCTTCTCGACCACTTTCTTGCTGGGCTTCTTTTTGAGCGCCGTCTTTTTGGCCTGCGGCTTCTTCTTTTTCTGCTTCGCCATGTCTTTAAGTTTCCCCCAACGCCTACGCGGCCAGCTCGAGCGGCCGCACCGGCACGCCGGCTGCCGTCAGATAGGCTTTCACCTGGCCGATCGAGAACGTGCCGAAATGGAACACCGAGGCGGCCAGCAATCCCGACGCATGGCCCTCGCGCACGCCCTGCACGAAATGCTCCAGCGTGCCGACGCCGCCCGAGGCAATCACCGGCACGCTTACCGCATCGGAGACCGCGCGCGTGAGCTTGAGGTCGAAACCTTCCTTGGTGCCGTCGCGATCCATCGAGGTGAGAAGAATTTCGCCCGCGCCCAGCGACACCATGCGTTTGGCCCAGTCGATGGCGTCGAGCCCCGTGGCGTTGCGCCCGCCATGGGTGAAGACTTCCCACTTGTTCTCGGCCGTGCGCTTGGCGTCGATGGCGACCACCGTGCATTGCGCGCCGAACTTGTTGGCCGCCTCGGATACGAACTCGGGCCGCGAGATGGCGGCGGTGTTGATCGAGACCTTGTCGGCGCCGGCCAGCAGGAGCTTGCGGATGTCTTCCACCTGGCGCACGCCGCCGCCCACGGTCAGCGGCATGAAACATTGCTCGGCCGTGCGCGCCACCACGTCGTAGAGCGTGTCGCGATTGTCGGAAGAGGCGGTGATGTCGAGGAAGGTCAGCTCGTCGGCGCCGGCCTTGTCGTAGACCCGCGCCTGCTCGACCGGATCGCCGGCATCGACCAGATCGACGAATTTGACGCCCTTGACCACGCGGCCGGCATGAACGTCGAGGCAGGGAATGATGCGGGTTTTCAGCATGCGACCAGGCGAGACGGGCGGGGCCGGAAGGGTTTGGAAGCGGGAAGGATAACGGCGCCGCCCTGATGGCAAATCTCCGTCCCGCGCCGACGACTGTAACACAATCGTCATAAATCTGTCTTGGTCCGCGCCGCTATTTCAGCAGCGCGACCGCCTTGGCCGGATCGATGCGCCCGTCATAGAGCGCGCGGCCGCAGATGACGCCCGCGATGCCGGCCTTCTCATGCTGGCGCAGTTCGACGAGATCGTCCATCGACGACACGCCGCCCGAGGCGATCACCGGCGTCTGCAGATGATGCGCCAGATCGACCGTGGCATCGACATTGGGCCCGCCCATGGCGCCGTCGCGCTCGATGTCCGTGTAGATGATGGCGGCGACCCCGGCATTCTCGAAGCGCAGCGCCAGGTCCAGCGCTCGCACCTTCGACGTTTCCGTCCAGCCTTGCACCGCGACGAAGCCGCCGCGCGCATCGATGCCGACCGCGATCTTGCCCGGGAAGCGCTTGCAGGCGTCCTTCACCAGCTGCGGCTCGCGCAAGGCGACGGTGCCCAGGATCACGCGCGCGATACCCGCGTCGAGCCAGCGCTCGATGGTCGCCATGTCGCGGATGCCGCCGCCCAGCTGCGCCGGCACTTTCACCGCCTTGAGGATGGCGCGCACCGCCTCCTCGTTGACCGGCTTGCCTTCGACCGCGCCGTTGAGGTCGACCAGATGCAGCCACTCGCAGCCGGCCTTGACGAATTTTCTCGCCTGCTCGGCGGGCTCGAGATCGAACACGGTGGCCGAGTTCATCTCGCCGCGCACCAGGCGCACGCATTTGCCGTCTTTCAGGTCGATGGCGGGAAACAGGATCATGGCGGCGGAGGTTTCGGCGCTGGTTGGAAAACGGGCCGCACTATCGGTCAAATCGCGGTGCGGGTAAAGCCGCAGAAGCCCCTGCGATTGCAACGGCTTGGCCGCAGTTGCGCGGTGTGATCGACTTCACAGCCGCGATCTCGCCGAAATCGTAGGCTGCAGTGGTGGTCGTATAGCGGCCACGCGCGGCATTGGTTGTTCAGGCCGCGGTTGCAGGGGAGTTGATGTGACTATGTCCGATGGTTTGCTTTTTCGTCCCGCCCGCCTGGCTGATCGCGAGGCGATTCTCGCCTGCCAGCGTGCGGCCATTGCCGCCATTCCGGTGGGCTACCCATACGATGCCGCGATTCTCGCCGCCTGGCACAATCGCCCGACGCGCGGCGTCGAGTCGCTGATCGCCGCCTCGCGCTATTTCGTCGCCGAGAACGAAGACGGCGAGATCCTCGCCACCGCCGGCTGGGCGCCGGCGCCCGAGCATGGCGAAGGCATCGCGCTGCTGCGCTCGGTCTTCGCCCATCCCAAGGTCCATGGCCAGGGACTGGGCCGCACCATCGTGGCGACGGTGGAGCTTGCCACACGGCGCGCCAATTTCCGCACCATGCGGGTGGCGTCCGCCTTCTCCTCGGTCGCTTTCTATCGCCGCCTGGGCTATCGCGTGCAGGACGCCGCCCGCGTCGATGCCGCCGACAGCAGCATCGACCTGCTGCTGATGGACAAGCGCCTGACCGCAGCGCACCGCGAAGCCGCGATCTTCGCCGCCGCTTCCAACGACAACCGCCCCGATCGGGCAGGGTTGCGGGTGTGAGGGCGCCCTAGCCGCGCTTTCCTTTAATCCGTCATGGCCCGGCTTGACCGGGCCACCCATGGCGGCGACACGGGCGTCGGCACCCGCATCGCGATGGGTCGCCCGGTCAAGCCGGGCGATGACGGAATTAAGGATGACGGAAACCTTGGATGGGGTCGGGTAGCGCGGGCCGCCTTCGCTTGCGGCCGCCCCTTCTTTTAATCCGTCATGGCCGGGCTTGACCGGGCCACCCATGGCAGCGACACGGGCGTCGGCTGCGCTTTGGCGTCGGCACCCGCAGTGCGATGGGTCGCCCGGTCAAGCCGGGCGATGACGGAATTAAGGATGACGGAATTGGACAAGACTCGCGCGTCAGCGCGTCCGCATGGTTTTAAGGCCGCCACTGCAGGAAATTCGCGATCAGCCTGAGGCCGGTCTGCTGGCTCTTCTCGGGATGGAACTGCGTGCCCACCATGTTGTCGCGCCCGACCACGGCCGCGACCGGCCCGCCGTAATCGACGGTGGCCAGCACGTTGCTCTTCTCGGCCGCATCGAGCTTGTAGGAGTGCACGAAGTACGCGTGCGCGCCCGCCTCGATGCCGTCCAGCACCGGATGCTTCGCGATATCGGCCAGCGCGTTCCAGCCCATCTGCGGCACCTTGAGCGGACTCGCTTCGGGCACCACGCGCACGATGTCGCCCTTGATCCAGTCAAGGCCCTGGTGCACGCCATGCTCCAGGCCGCGCGTGGCCATCAGCTGCATGCCGACGCAGATGCCGATGAACGGCTTGCCGCGCTCGATCACCTCGCGCTCCAGCGCGGCCACCATGCCAGGCACGGCGTAGAGGCCGGCGCGGCAATCGGCGAAGGCGCCGACGCCGGGCAGCACGATGTGGCTGGCCTTCATCACCGCGCGCGGATCGGCGGTGACCTCGATCTTCATGGCGAGTTCGGCTTCGGCGGCGGCGCGCTCGAAAGCCTTGGCGGCGGAGCGCAGATTGCCCGACCCGTAATCGATGATGGCGACAGACATACTCAAATCCTCAGGCGATGAACGACGATGAAGGCGAGCGGGCGGAACGCCCGGCCGCGGTCAATGTCGATGCCCGATAAAATCCAAAGCCAGCGCGCGCATCGTCAGAGCTTGCCCTTGGTCGAAGGGATGGCGTCCTTCTTGCGCGGGTCGATCTCGACCGCCTGCCGCAGCGCGCGGGCGAGGCCCTTGAAGCAGCTTTCCACGATGTGGTGGTTGTTCTCGCCGTAGTGGTTCCACACATGCAGGGTCAGCCCGGCATTCTGCGCGAAGGCCTGGAACCATTCCTTGAACAACTCGGTGTCCATCTCGCCAAGCTTGGGCTTGGTGAAATTCACCTTCCAGATCAGATACGGCCGGTTGGACGCATCGAGCGCCACCTGCGTCAGCGTCTCGTCCATCGGAATCAGCGCCTCGCCGTAGCGGGTGATGCCGATGCGCTCGCCCAGCGCCTTGGAGAACGCCTCGCCCAGCGCGATGCCGGTGTCTTCGGTCGTGTGATGGTAGTCGATGTGCAAATCGCCTTTGGCGCGCACGGTGATGTCGATCAGCGAATGCCGCGAGAGCTGTTCCAGCATGTGGTCGAGGAAGCCGATACCGGTGGACACGTCGTAGCGGCCGCTGCCGTCGAGATCGACGGAGACCGAGATCGAGGTTTCCTTGGTGCTGCGCTCGACCTGGGCCCTGCGGCTGCGGCCGGCGCTGGCTGTGTCAGGCGCCATGCTCTTTGCTCTTCCTGCGCCCCCACTCCCGGGCCGGCGCGGGGGCTTTGTATCAGCAATGGCGCGCTTATTCCAGCCACCCCGCCGCCGGGTACCGCAGCGGCAAATGCCGGTTTCGATTGGGTCGGATATCGGTTGTGTTATGCTCCGGCCGTGTTTTCTGCGGTTGTGGGAGAGTGGGGGCGTGGTCGGAAAGCTTGTGCGAGGTTGGATTCTGGCTATCGCTTTGTCGATCGGCGGCCCGGCCCTTGCCGCGCCGGCCGATGGCGAGTGGGAGGGAACGCTGAAGCATCCCGACCTGCCGTGCTCGCCGTGCAAGGTGCGGCTGACGGTCAGCGGCGGTCTGCCCAATGTCCGCTCCAGCGCCTCGATCCCGTCTTTCGTCGTCAACAATGACGGCAGCATGTCGGCGGAAGTCGTCGTTCGCCCCGCCGGCAATGGCGTGCCGATGAACTGCACCCTGCGCGGGCGCGCGCAATCGGCGTCGATGGTGGCCAGCGGCACATGCGGCCTGTATGCCGTCTATGCCGAACTCGATCTGAAACGCCTCGGCGCGCCGCCCGAAAGCGCCGTCGCCGCGCTGCCCGCGCCGTCGCCGCCTCCCGCGCCATCGCCTGCGCCGTCGCCTCCACCGTCGTCTGCGCCCGCTCCCTCGCCGCCGCCCGCCGCCAGCAATTTCGGCGCCGGCACCGAGCCGATCAGCATGGGCGCCCTCACCTATGGCATCGAGCCGGGCGCCGTGATCGGCCGCATCACCGTCGGCAACTGGCTCAGCGGCTGCGGCGCCAATGGCCGCAACGCGCCCATCACGCACAAGCCCAACACGGTGCCGAACCAGAAGATCGTCACCGACGAGTTCGAGCGCACCATGCGCGAGGCCGGCTACGCGCCGCGCCCGATGACGCCCACCGGCGGCAGCACCGCCAGCTACCTGGTGATCGGCAAGGTGGTGTCCATGGACATGCTTCACTGCATCCGGGAGAACACGCGGCCGATCCAGAGCTCGGGCACCGGCACGGTCAGGATCGAATGGACCGTGGTGGCGCTGCAGGGCGGCATGAGCGTCTACACCACGACCACCACCGGTACGCACGATCTGCCGTCGGCCGAGCGCAGCTCCGATGGCGCGCGCGAGGTGTTCGCCGGCACCTACCGCGATGCGATGCGCAAGCTGGCGGCCGATCCCGGCTTCCGCAATGCCGTCGCCAGCGCGCCGTCGGTCAACGCCGCGCGCCGCAGCAGCGAGCCGACGATCGCCATTCGCGCCCAGCCGCGCTTCGCCAACGGCATCACCGCCAACATGAGCCGCATCCTGCCCTCGGTGGTCGAAGTGCGCCGCAGCAGCGGCATCGGCACCGGCTTCGTCGTCGATGCGCGCGGCTATTTCCTCACCAACGCCCATGTCGTGGGCAGCGCCGATACCGTCACCCTGCGCTTCAACGACGGCAGCTCGCAGGAAGCCAAGGTGGTCCGCCGCGACACGCTGCGCGACATCGCGCTGCTCAAGACCGAGCAGGCGGGGCTGAAGCCGCTGCCGCTGCGCACCGGCAAGCTGACCTTGACGGAGAAGGTCTTCGCCATCGGCAATCCGCTGGGCCTGTCGCAGACCGTCACCGACGGCATCGTCAGCGCCTATCGCCAACGGCCCAATGACGGGCAGGAATACATCCAGGCCTCGGTCAGCATCACCTTCGGCAACAGTGGCGGGCCGCTGCTCGACGCCAACGGCAACGTGGTCGGCGTCTCGGTGGCGACCATGGGCGGGGGCTTGAACTTCTTCATCCCCATCGAATCGGCGCTGCAGCACCTGGACCTGAAGCTCGTCAACTAAAGGAACCGCTGTTTTGCAGGGTTTTTGCGCCCCCTTTCACCTTGGGGGACGATGACCTATCTATGCTCCATGTCAGATCCGCATTCGCCCCAAGCGGGCAGCTCCAACACATGGCACGGCACGACGATCCTGGCGGTCCGCAAGGACGGCAAGGTGGTGCTGGCCGGCGACGGCCAGGTCAGCCTGGGCCAGACCGTCATCAAGGCCACCGCGCGCAAGGTGCGCCGGCTGGGCAACGGCAGGATTCTCGGCGGCTTCGCCGGCTCGACCGCCGATGCCTTCACGCTGTTCGAAAGGCTCGAGGCCAAGCTCGAGCAATACCCCGACCAGCTGACCCGCGCCTGCGTCGAGCTGGCCAAGGACTGGCGCACCGACCGCTATTTGCGCCGGCTGGAAGCCATGATGGCCGTGGCCGATGCCAAAACCTCGCTGGTGCTGACCGGCACCGGCGACGTGCTGGAGCCCGATGACGGGCTGATCGGCATCGGCTCGGGCGGCAACTACGCGCTGGCGGCAGCCCGCGCGTTAATCGACCAGCCGGGACTGGATGCCGAGCAGGTGGCGCGCAAGGCGATGAAGATCGCCGCCGACATCTGCGTCTACACCAACACCAATCTCACCGTCGAAAGCCTTTAGAGTAGAGTACAGATCAGATGAGTGATTTCTCGCCGCGCGAGATCGTTTCCGAACTCGACCGCTTCATCGTCGGCCAGGCCGACGCCAAGCGCGCCGTCGCCATTGCGCTGCGCAATCGCTGGCGCCGACTGCAGCTCGACGAGGCCCTGCGCGAAGAAGTGCTGCCCAAGAACATCCTGATGATCGGCCCGACCGGCGTCGGCAAGACCGAGATCGCCCGCCGCCTGGCCAAGCTCGCCGGCGCGCCCTTCATCAAGGTCGAGGCGACCAAGTTCACCGAAGTGGGCTATGTCGGCCGCGACGTCGAGCAGATCGTGCGCGATCTGCTGGAAGCGGCCATTGCCATGACAAGGGAACGTCTTCGCAAGGAAGTCGCCGCCAAGGCCGAGCTGCAGGCCGAGGAGCGCGTGCTCGATGCGCTGGTCGGCCCGGCGGCCGGTCCCGACACGCGGCAGAAGTTCCGCCGCATGCTGCGCGAAGGCTCGCTGGCCAAGAAGGAAATCGAGATCGAAGTGTCCGATGCCGGCGGCGGCATGCCGACCATGGAAGTGCCCGGCATGCCCGGCGCCTCGATCGGCATGGTCAATCTCGGCGACATGCTGGGCAAGGCGTTCGGGCCGCGCAAGAAGAAGCGCACCTTGAGCGTCGAGGAATCCTACGCCGTGCTGATGCAGGAGGAGAGCGACAAGCTGGTCGATGACGAGCGCGTGTTGCGCGAAGCGCGCGAGGCGGTCGAGCAGAACGGCATCGTGTTCCTCGATGAGATCGACAAGATTTGCGCCCGCTCCGAGCGCATGGGCGCCGACGTCTCCCGCGAAGGCGTGCAGCGCGACCTGCTGCCGCTGATCGAAGGCACCATCGTCGCCACCAAGCACGGGCCGGTGAAGACCGACCACATTCTCTTCATTGCAAGCGGCGCCTTCCATCTCGCCAAGCCCTCGGACCTGCTGCCCGAATTGCAGGGCCGTCTGCCGATCCGCGTTTCGCTGCAGCCGCTGACCCAGGCCGATTTCCGCCGTATCCTGACCGAGCCGGAAGCCAGCCTGATCACCCAGTACAAGGCGCTGATGAAAACCGAAAAGCTCGACCTGACCTTCACCGAAGCCGCGATCGACGAGCTCGCGCGGCTGGCGGCCGAGATCAACGGCTCGGTCGAGAACATCGGCGCGCGCCGGCTGCACACGGTGATGGAGAAGCTTTTGGAAGACATCAGCTTCGAGGCGTCGGACAAGCCCAACCAGGCCATCGAGATCGACGTCGAGTACGTGCGCGCCCATGTCTCGGCGCTGGCCAAGAACGCCGATCTGTCCAAGTTCATCCTGTAACGGAGTGCGGGCGATGCGGCGGCAGATGATCGGAATCGTTTGTCTGCTGCTGCTGGGCTTTCCCGCTCTCGCCCAAGCCCCGCGCGGCGGCGACGAATCCAACCCGACGGCGGGCGTCAGCGCGCCGCCGCCGGGCGCGCCGCCCAAAGCTGCGCCGCAACAGCCGGCCGCGCCACCGGCAGCGCCCGTCGTCGCCAAACCCGCCACGTCACCTGCGCCAGCGCCTAGTGCAGCGCCCGCCATCGATCCGCCGCGCGCGGGCATGGCGAAAGCCTGGGGCGAGTTGCTGGCGGCGGAGAAGGCGAAACAGGAGATTGCCGCCGAGAAGCCGATCGACGGCAAGGTGCTGGGCGTCGGCGCGGGCGCTGGCCGCGGCGGCAAGGCGCCGGAGCTGAGCGAAAGCGACAAGACCTGCCAGCGCGCGCTGCAGCAGCTGATGCACGATGCCGAGAAGGGCGATGGCCTCGCCGCCTTTCGCGTCGGCGTCATCTACGAGGAAGGCTGCGGCGTGCGGCGCAATCGCCAGACGGCGGCCGCCTACTATGAACTCGCTGGCAAGAACGGCCATGTCGATGGCGCCGTCCGCCTGGGCGCGTTCTATGCGCAGGGCGACGTGATCGGCGTCGATTACAGGAAGGCGCGCGCGCTGCTCGACGGTCCCGCCGCCAAGGGCCATCCGCTGGCCAATTTCCATCTGGGCGTCATGGCCTATCGCGGCGACGAGGTGAAACCGCCCAAGCCCGACGTGGCTTTGGCGATGAAGCATTTCAAGGCGGCAGCCGATGGCGGCTTCGCGCAGGCGCAGTTCGTCGTCGGCCAGGCGCTGGTCGAGGGCAAGGAGCTGCCGCAAGACCTGAAGGCCGCGAAGACGATGCTGCTCCGCGCGTCCAGCCAGGGCTATGCCTGGGCCATGATCATTCTCGGCCGCCTGCATGCGGAGAAGCTGCTGGCCGATGCCGATGCGGGCGAGGCGCTGAAATGGCTGATGATCGCCAAGCTGGGCGAGAAGGAAGATTCTCTTCTGCAGGCCGCTGCCGACCAGTCGCTGGCCCTGATCCAGGACAAGCTCGACGCCGAGCAGCGCGCAAAGATCATGAAACAGGTCTTCGACTTCAAGCCGAAGATCGAATGGGAAGAGAAGATTTAGGCGCCCAGCAGCTTCGCCGTCCACCACACCGCGATTGCCATCTGCACGGCGAAAGCCGCGAAGCGGAAATTCACCGCCCAGATGCTGGTCGAGGCCAGATGGATGATGGACTGCACGATGCGCGCGGCCAGCAGCCACAGGGCCAGCTTATCGGTGAGCGCCGCTTGCCCGGTCATCAGCGCGATCGCCATCAAGCCGCCGAATATCGGCAGGCCCTCGAGGCAATTCATGTGCGCGCGCGCCAGACGCTGCATGAACGGCGAAAGATTGGCGTTGTCGGGCGGGAAACCGTTCGACGGCACCTTGCCGCTCAGAACCAGCCACGAGCGGATCGCTTCCATCAAAACAAGAAGCGCCAATGTCCACCCGACGAATCCGGTCAGCGCCAGTGCGGTGTTGCTCATGATCGTGCCTTCCCCCCCGAAAAGATCGCGGGGAACGCTAGCAAGCCGCGACGGCGAGGAACAGGGGACGCGCGACGCCGGTGCTGCCTACAGGCAGAAGAAATTCGCCATATCCAGCACGATGGCCGCGCCGCGATGCAGCCAGGCCATGGCGGCGCCGGCGATCATGACCAGCGCCGAGACGCCCAGCAGCGCCAGCAGCCAGCGCGGGGCTGGCTGGTCGGCGGGGCTGGGATCGGTGTGGGCGCTCATGGCCATAATCTAGGTCTCGTTACGCGCTTCCGCCAGTGCCGCTACTCGGCTGCCGCCGGCATCAGCCGCGCCACCGGCTTCTCGCGGATCAGCAGGTTCAGCAACGCCGCCGTCAGGCCCAGCCCGACCGAGATCCACCACATCGCATCGTAGGATTTGGTGAGGTCGTAGAGCCTGCCGCCGCCCCAGCCGCCGACGAAGGAGCCCAGCTGGTGCGAGAAGAACACGATGCCGTAGAGCATCGACATGTAGGCCGGGCCGAAAATGTAGCCGACCAGGCCCGAGGTCAGCGGGATGGTGCCCAGCCACAGGAAGCCCAGCATGGCGGCGAATGCCAGCACCGAGACGGCCGAGAGCGGCAGGATCAGGAACAGGATGAACACCAGGGCGCGCAGGAAATAGAGCAGGCCCAGCATGTCCTTGCGCCGGTAGCGTCCGCCCAGCCAGCCCCACAGCAGCGAACCTGCGATGTTGAACAGGCCGACCAGCCCGATGGCCCAGCCGCCCAGCTCGGACGGCGAGACGGTGCGGCCGAAGATTTCCAGCCCGACGCCCTTGTCGGAAATATAGGCCGGCAGATGCAGGCCGACGAAGGCGACATGGAAGCCGCAGACGAAGAAGCCCACGGTCAGCAGCCAGAAGCCCGGCGTCTTGCCGGCTTCGCCCAGCGCCTCCTTCCAGCTTTGTGGCCTGGGGCCGGCGGCGGCGGCGAGCGAGGCGCGCGTCTCGCGCAAGCCCAGGGTCAGCGGCACCATGGCCAGCGAGATGATGGCCAGCACCAGCATGGTGAAGCGCCAGTCCTGGCCGCTGCCGCTCATCAGGGCGGCGGCCAGCGGCACGATGGCGAACTGGCCGAACGAGCCGCCGGCGGTGGCGACGCCCAAGGCAAAGGAGCGTTCCGAAGCGGGCGTGGCGCGGCCGATGACGCCGAAGATCGGGCCGAAGCCTGCGGCCGACAGGCCGATGCCGGTCAGGATGTTGCCGACCGTGAGCATGATCGCGTCGCCCGCGGCCCAGATCACCAGCATGCCCACGACATAGAGCGCGCCGCCGGCGGCGATGGTGCGGGCGGCGCCGAAGCGATCGGCGATGCCGCCGACGAAGGGGGAGAAGGCGCCCATCAGCAGCATGGCGAGCGAGGTGCCGAACGCCCACAGCTCGCGCGCGTTGCCGAACTCCGACGCGATCGGCTTGAGGAAGATGCCGAAGCTGCCGCGCGTGCCGACGCCGATGGTGAGGATGATGGCGCCGCAGACGACGGCGACCCAGTAATTGCGTTGCATGATGGGTCTCCGGCGTTAGGAGGCGGCAGGCGCAAGACGGGCGACGGGACGTTCGGCGATGGGCCAGTGCAGCAATGCGGCCATCACGCCCAGCGCCACTGAAATCCACCACATCAAATCGTAGGAGCCGGTGACGTCGAACATTCTGCCGCCCAGCCAGGCGCCGAAGAACGAGCCCACCTGATGGCTGAGGAACACGATGCCGTAGAGCATCGACATGTAGGCGGGGCCGAAGATATGCGCGACAAGGCCTGACGTCAGCGGCACGGTCGACAGCCACAGCAGGCCGAGCAGGAAGGCGAAGATGAAAGTGGAATAGACCGAAATCGGGATCAGCAGGAAGCCGATGAACACCACGGCCCGCGCGAGGTACAGCAGCGACAGCACGCTCTTCTTCTGGAAACGCTGCCCCAGCCAGCCCGCCGCCAGAGTGCCGGCGATGTTGGCCAGACCCACCACGCCCAGCGCCCAGGCCGCCAGCCAGGTCGGCATCGCCTTCTCGGCGAGATAGCCCGGCAGATGCACGCCCACGAACACGACATGGAAGCCGCAGACGAAGAAGCCGGCGGTCAGCAGCCAGAAGCCGCGCGTGCCGGCCGCTTCCGACAGCGCCTGCTTGAACGATTGCCCGCTCGACGCCGCCATCGATTTGTCGCCGGCCAGTCCCAGCGACAGCGGCAGCATCAACCCGGCAATGGCCGCCAGCACGAAGAGGGCGATCGACCAGCCATAGGCGTCGAGCAGCCCCTGCGACAGCGGCAGCATGAAGAACTGGCCGATCGAGCCCGTGGCGGAGACGATGGCCAGCGCCGAGGTGCGCTTCTCAGGCGCCGCCGCGCGGCCCACCGCGCCCAGCACGACGGAGAGGCCGGCGCCGGTGATGCCGATGCCGGTCAGCACGTTGGACAGGATGATGCCGGTCGGGCCCGCGGCCATGGCCAGCACCACCATGCCGACGATATAGGCCACGGCGCCGGCGATGGCGACGCGGATGGTGCCGAAACGGTCGGCGATGCCGCCCAGGAAGGGCGAGGCCAGGCCCCACAGCAGGTTGGAAATCGCGATGCCGAAGCCGAAGACTTCGCGGCCCAGCGCCAGATCGGCGCTCATCGGCTTGATGAACAGCCCCATGGCGGAGCGGATGCCCAGAGACAACGAGATGATCAACCCGCCGCACAGGATCAGCGTGAGCAGACGCTTGGACATGTTTTGCCTTCTGAACTTGCCCCGTTTGCAGCGGGGGCGGCGCTCCCGGGCCGATTATGCCCAGCGGGCATGGACGCCGACAAGCGCCCGGAATTGCCCGCTGGCGACGGCAGACCGGCACGGCGCGCATGGCATCGCACCGGCAGTTTGGCGTTTTCAGCGGGTTGCGTGGCTGTGCTAGAAATTCGTGCATGAACGAACTGCAGCGCGCCATGCGCCATCTGCTAAGTCAGTTGCGGCCCTATGCGGCCGTCGGCCACGAGAAGATCAGGCTCGGGCCGGCGCATGATTGCGGCTACGTCATGCTGGACGACTTCGCCCCGATCAAGGCTGCGATCGGCTGCGGCGTCGGCTGGAACGTCGATTTCGAGTGGCAGCTGGCGGAGCGCGGCATCGAGGTCGATCTGTTCGACCACACGGTCGAGGACGTGCCGCGCAAGCATCCGCGTTTCTGGTTCCATCGCCGCAAGCTCGCGGTCGCGCCGCAGGACGGGCAGGCCTCGATCGACCTCGACGGCATCGCCCGCCGGCTCGCCGTCCCGCCCGGCGCCGCGCTGCTGAAGATCGACATCGAGGGCGACGAGTGGGCGCTGTTCAAGCACGCCAGCCGCCAGGCGTTCCTGCCCTATCGCCAGATCGTGTGCGAAATCCACTGGCTCGAGAAGGCATCAGATCCGCAATGGTATGCGACGGCTCTCGCGGCAGTGCAGAACCTGACGCGCGACTTCGCGGTGGTGCACGTGCACGCCAACAATTTCGGCGCCATGCTGTCCTTCGGCGACGGCCTGCTGGTGCCGTCAGTGCTCGAACTGACGTTGGCCAACCGGCGCTACTATCGGCTGCGGCGCAGCGCGGAGGAATTTCCCACGCCGCTCGATGCGCCCAACAATTCCAACAAGCCCGATACCTGGCTGGGCCGGTTCGATTTCAGCGAGAAGCCGGGGCAGCCGTTGTGGCAGCGGATATGGCGGCAACAAAGGAGCGAAGTATGAGCGAACTGCTGCAAAAACTGCGCGACCGGCCGCTGCCGCTGGCAAAAACCCTGGGCATCGAATTCACTGCAGCTCAGCCCGATCTGGTCGAAGCGAAGATGGTGGTGCGGCAGGAGATCTGCACGCGGCCCGACATTCTCCACGGCGGCGCGGTGATGGCGCTGGCCGACACGGTGGGCGCGGCGGCTACCGTCATAAACCTGCCACAAGGCGCTTCGACAACGACGATCGAGAGCAAGACCAATTTCCTCGCCGCCATTCCTATCGGCGACACCGCCATCGCTCGCGCTCGTCCCTTCCATCGCGGCAAGACCACCATGGTGTGGCAAACCGAAATCAGCCGCCAGAGCGACGGCAGGCTGGCGGCGGTGGTGACGCAGACGCAGCTCGTGCTGCTGCCGAGGGGGTGAGGTTTTCGTCCTCCCAACAATTTCGTCATGGCCCGGCTTGACCGGGCCACCCATGTTTCAACATCTGCGTCCTGCGGATGAGGCTGTGGTGACTGCCGCATGGGTCGCCCGGTCAAGCCGGGCGATGACGGATTAAATGACGAATGAGTTAAAGCGTCCTGTTTTCAGCGACTTTTCAAACCGCGCGCGGGTTGCGATACTGCCTCGCTCCTGACATCCCGCGAGGTCTTCCCATGCTGGGCCTGGAACTGGCTCTGGTTCTGGTTCTCATTCTTCTCAACGGTTTTCTGGCGATGGCCGAGTTGTCGGTCGTCTCCTCGCGCAAGGCGGCGCTGCAGCCGCTGGCGCAACGCGGCAACAAGGGCGCCCAGGTGGCGCTGGAACTGGCCGCCAAGCCGGGGCATTTCCTGTCCGCCGTCCAGGTCGGCATTACGTTGGTCGGCATCCTGGCCGGCGCCTATGGCGGCGCGACCTTGAGCGAGAGACTGGTACCGGTGCTGGCCGACATTCCTTTGGTGGCGCCGATCGCCGAATCTCTGGCCGTCGCCATCGTGGTCGCTTCCATCACCGCCCTGTCGGTGATCGTGGGCGAGCTGGTGCCCAAGCAGATGGCGCTGGCCGGGCCGGAACGCATCGCCATCGTCGTGGCGCGTCCGATGCGTTTCGTTGCCAAGGCGTCCTATCCCATCGTCTGGGTGCTCGACACCGTGTCGCGCTTCATGCTGCGCCTGGTCGGCGTGCGCACCTCGGGCGAGCGGGCCGTCACCGACGACGAGATCAGGGCGCTGATCGCCGAAGCGGCGCGCACCGGCATCGTGCAGCGCGAAGAGGGCGAGATGATCGGCGGCGTCATGCGCCTGGCCGACCGTTCGGTGCGCGCCATCATGACGCCGCGCAACGAGGTCGTCTGGCTCGATCTCGACGCGCCGCCCGAGGACAACAAGCACAAGATCGTCGATTTCGGCTTCGACCGCTATCCGGTGGCGCGCGGGCGCATCGACAACATCGTGGGCGTGCTCGACACCCAGGAGTTGCTCAAGGGAATGCTGGAAGGCAAGCCCTTCGACATTCAAAGCGCCATGCGCGCGCCCAAAGTGGTGCCCGATTCGGTCGGCGCGCTGAAAGCCATGGATTCCCTGCGCGCCTCCTCGGTGCATCTGCTCGCGGTGGTGGACGAATTCGGCTCGCTGGAAGGCATCGTCACCACTTCCGACCTCACCCGCGCGGTGCTGGGCGTGCTGCCTGGCGAGAGCGAAGGCGTGGGCGAAACGCACCAGCGCGAAGACGGCTCCTGGCTGCTGGACGGCACACTGTCGCTGGACGAGTTCCGCGACAAGCTGCAGATCGACGTGCCGGAGGATCGCGACTACCACACTTTGGCCGGGCTGGTGCTGGCGCTGATGCGCCGCATCCCGCAGCCGGGCGACCATGTCGAGCACGACGGCTGGCGGCTGGAAGTGGTCGACATGGACCGCCGCCGCATCGACAAGGTGCTGGCGAGCAAGGTGGTGGCGGCGGACGCCTAGTTCTCCGGCAGCAACCGGTTGAACGCTTCCAGAAAGCGATCGACGACCGGCTCGGCCTGCGCGTGCTGGGCCTGCGGCCAGCTTGCCCTGACCTTGAAGAAATTGCCTTTCTCGCCGCGTATCAGAAGCAGCGAGCGGGTGGGCACGGGCGGCTGGCCCTGCGAGGTTCGCGTGAATTCCAAGGAGGCGCACTGGTAGAAAACGCTGCCGGCCCGGCACGAGGTCGGCCCGCTCAGCACGCGCACGTCGGCATAGAGGCCGCTCGCCGCCACGGTGTGGATGTCGGCGATCGCCTGGGCGGCTTCGGCCTTGACCAAGGGCGGCTCGTGGCCGGTGGGGACAAAGCCGTTCTTGTCGTAGATGAAGACGTCCACCGCCACGAAGGGCGCCTGGTGGTTGTAGTAGACGCCGACGCCCAGGCCGCGCTGGCGCGGCTCGAAATCGGTGGTGCGGATCAGCCGCAATCCGCCCAGTTCGACCGGGAAGCTGACGCCGGTGGCGCGGCTTACATAAGGCTCGGCTAGCTGCGCTTTTGCGTTGGTCGCTGCCAGGGAAAATCCCAGCAGCGACACCAGGCCGAGAAGAATGGCGATCGCATTGCGCGGCATGACAGCCTCACACGTCCAGGTTGGCGACTTTCAATGCATTGTTCTGGATGAACTCGCGGCGCGGCTCGACCACGTCGCCCATCAGGGTCGAGAAGATTTCCTCCGCCTCGTCGGCGTGGCTGACCTTGACCTGCAGCAGCGCCCGCACGTTGGGATCGAGCGTGGTCTCCCACAGCTGGTCGGGGTTCATCTCGCCCAGGCCCTTGTAGCGCTGCACCGACAGGCCCTTGCGGCCCTGCTCCAGGATCGCGCTCAGCAGCTCGGTCGGCGCGTGCACGACTAGCTCCTTGTCCTTCCAGGCAAGCGTCGCCGGCTTGACGTAAATGCCCTGCAGCGCCAGCGCCATGCCGTCGAGTTTGCGCGCCTCGGCCGAGCGGATCAGCGCACCGTCGATGACGTGCCGCTCCAGCACCCCGCGCAGGCTGCGCGAGAAGCCCAGGCCGCCGTCCGGCGTCGGCTCGCCCTGCCAGCCGCGCTCGCCCGCCGGGCTGACCGAATCCAGACGTCGCGCGATATAGGCGGCGGCGGCGCTGGCCTGTTCGGCGCTGGCCAGTATGTCGGGGTTCAGCGCGCCGGCGATGGCGGCCTGCTCGATCACCGACTGGCTGGTGACGCGCCGCGACAGCGCCAGAGGCTTGATCAGGTTGGTGACCAGCCGCGCCAGCTCCGCCGTGTCGCGCAGATCGGCGCCGCTCATCTGCGTGCCGTTGGCCAAGGTCAGCACCGCGCCCTCGATGCCGTTCTCGATCAGCGAATTCTCCATCGCCCGCTCGTCCTTCAGGTAGACGGCGGAGTTGCCGCGCTTGGCGCGATAGAGCGGCGGCTGCGCGATATAGAGATGGCCGCCTTCGATCAGCGACGGCATCTGGCGATAGAAGAAGGTCAGCAGCAGGGTGCGGATGTGCGATCCGTCCACGTCGGCGTCGGTCATGATGATGATGCGGTGGTAGCGCAGCTTGGCGAGATCGAAATCGTCGTGGCCGATGCCGGTGCCCAGCGCCGTGATCAGCGTGCCGATTTCGGCCGAGCCCAGCATCTTGTCGAAGCGCGCGCGCTCGACGTTCAGGATCTTGCCGCGCAGCGGCAGGATGGCCTGGAAGGCGCGGTTGCGGCCCTGTTTGGCCGAGCCGCCGGCCGAATCGCCCTCGACGATGAAGAGTTCCGACTTGGCCGGATCGCGCTCCTGGCAATCGGCAAGCTTGCCGGGCAGGGAGGAGATGTCGAGGATGCCCTTGCGGCGGGTGAGCTCGCGCGCCTTGCGCGCAGCCTCGCGCGCGGCGGCTGCTTCCACCACCTTGGTGACGATCTTGCGCGCTTCCGACGGGTGCTCGCCCAGCCAGCGTTCCAGCCGCTCGCCGACCACGCTTTCCACGATCGGGCGGACTTCGGACGACACCAGCTTGTCCTTGGTCTGCGAGGAGAATTTCGGATCGGGCACTTTCACCGACAGCACGCAGGTCAGGCCCTCGCGCATGTCCTCGCCGGTCAGCGACACCTTCTCCTTCTTGGCGATGCCCGATTCGCCGGCATAGGTATTGAGCGTGCGCGTCAGCGCGCCGCGGAAGCCGGCCAGATGCGTGCCGCCGTCGCGCTGCGGGATGTTGTTGGTGAAGCACAGCATCGTCTCGTGATAGCTGTCGTTCCATTCCATCGACAGCTCGACCGTGATGCCGTCCTTCTCGCCCTTCAGCGTGATCGGCGGCGAATGCAGCGCCTGCTTGGAGCGGTCGAGATAGCGCACGAAGGCTTCGACGCCGCCCTCGTAATGCATCTCGACGATCTTGGGCTCGACGCCGCGCGCGTCGGTCAGCGAAATGCGCACGCCGGAATTGAGGAACGACAGCTCGCGCAGGCGATGCTCGAGCGTGGCGAAGTCGAACTCCGTCATGGTGAATGTTTCGGGCGAGGGATGGAACGTCACCTGCGTGCCGCGCTTGCCCGCCGGCGCCTCGCCCACGACCTTGAGATCGGCCTCCGGCTCGCCATGGCGGAAGCGCATGAAGTGCTCCTTGCCCTGGCGCCAGATGCGCAGCTCGAGAATGGTCGACAGCGCATTGACCACCGACACGCCGACGCCATGCAGCCCGCCCGAGACCTTGTAGGAATTCTGGTCGAATTTTCCGCCGGCATGGAGCTGGGTCATGATGACCTGCGCCGCCGAGACGCCTTCGCCCTGGTGGATTTCGGTCGGGATGCCGCGGCCGTTGTCGGTGACGGTTACGGAATTGTCGGGGTTCAAGGTGACCTCGACTCTGTCGCAATAGCCCGCCAGCGCCTCGTCGATGGCGTTGTCGACCACCTCGTAGACCATGTGGTGCAGGCCCGAGCCGTCGTCGGTGTCGCCGATATACATGCCCGGCCGCTTGCGCACCGCATCCAGCCCCTTGAGCACGCGGATGGATTCGGCGCCGTAGTCGCCGTTGACGTCTTCCTTGCGTTCGCCTTGATCGCTCATGCTGTCCTTCGCTTCAACTTCACCGGCGGCGAGATCTCAGAGATCGGCCGCGATCGCGCCATCATCGACGCGAAAAAACTGCGCCCTCGCGCGCAACGGCGCGAAGGTCTCGGCATCGGTGCCGCTCATCCAGGCCTGGGCGCCCAGCGCCACCAGCTCGTCGAACAGCGCCTTAAGACGCGCCCGGTCGAGATGGGCCGCGATCTCGTCCAGCAGCAGCAAGGGCGGCGCGCCGCGGGCGATCGACGCCAGCCGCGCATGCGCCAGAACCAAAGCCACCAGCAGCGCCTTCTGCTCGCCCGTCGAGCATTCCGCCGCCGGCCGGCCGCGATCCAGATGCACCACCTGCAGATCGCTGCGATGCGGGCCTATGGCCGCACCGCCGCTCTCGCCATCGCCGCGCCGGCTATTGGCCAGGGCAGCGCGCAATTTCTCTTCGGCATCGACGGCGGCCATCTGCGCCACCCAGGTGTCGACCTCGCCCTTCAGCGCCAGCGCGCCGCGAGGGAAAGGCCCGACGCCCAGCCGCGAGGCTTGGTCCAGCCGCGCCACGATCTCCTGCCGCGCGATGGCGACCGCAATGCCATGCCGCGCCATGGTGTCTTCCAGCGCCGCAAGCCACGCGGCATCGGCGCGGCCTTCGCTCAACAGCCGTGCGCGCTGGCGCATGGCGTTCTCGTAGGCCGCCGCGCGACCGGCATGGTCGGGATCGAACCCGGTCACCATGCGGTCGAGAAACCGTCGACGCCCGCCGGCGCTCTCGGCGAACAGCCGGTCGAGCTGCGGCGTCAGCCACACGGCCGCGACATGCTGGCCCAGCGCCAGTTGCGAGCTTGCCGGTACGCCACCGATGCGCACGGCGCGGCGGCTGGTCGAGGCGGGCTCCAGCCCGGTGCCGATCGCCAGCGGCCCATGCGCGGTATCGAGCCTGGCGGCCACCGCCCAGCCCGCCTGCGCGGCATCGCTTGCCGCCTGGTCGGGCAATCGGCGCGCCATCTCTTCCAGCTTGGCCCGGCGCAAGCCTCGGCCCGGGGCCAAAAGCGAAAGGGCTTCCAGCAAATTGGTTTTGCCCGCGCCGTTCGATCCCGTCAGCACCACGCAGTCCGGCCCGACATCCAGGCGCAGGCTGGCATAGGAGCGGAAGGCGCTCAGCCGCAGCTCGCGCACGGCCAGCCTGGCGCCGGCGACCGCCTGAAAGGGCGATGCGGTGCGGCCCCCGATATCGTCGCGTATTTCGCTGGCCGCGATGCCGCTCATACCCGCATCGGCATCAGCACGTAGAGTGCCGAAGCATCGGCCACGTCGCGCACGATGGTGGGCGAGCCCGCATCGGCCATGGCGAATTGCGCGTCGGTGCCCGACATCTGCTCGGTGATGTCGAGCAGGTAGCGCGAATTGAAGCCGATCTCGATCGGCGCCGCGGAGTACGAGACCTCGATCTCTTCCGTGGCCGAGCCCGCTTCCGGCGAGG
This sequence comes from uncultured Hyphomicrobiales bacterium, assembly GCA_964388115.1. Lineage (GTDB taxonomy): Bacteria > Pseudomonadota > Alphaproteobacteria > Reyranellales > JAQSWP01 > JAQSWP01. The sequence goes on along the minus strand of CAYLYK010000002.1, from coordinate 373,221 downwards.
TGGCCGACAGCGTCAGCGCGCCCTTGCTCATGGCGAGCTTGATGGCGCGCGACTTCTCGGTCGAGATGGTCGAGACGCGGTCGACGGCCTGGGCGAAATCCTTGCAGCGCACTTCCATCAGCTTGTCGTTGTTCTGCGGAATGACGCGCTCGTATTCGGGGAAGGTGCCGTCGATCAGCTTCGAGGTCAGCGTGATGGGCCCGACCGTGAAGCGGATCTTGGTCTCCGACAGCGCGATCTCGACCGCCCCGTCATGCTCGTCCAGCAACTTGCGGATCTCGCCCACCGTCTTGCGCGGCACGATCACGCCCGGCATTTTCGCGGCGCCATCGGGCAGCGGAAGCTGCACCCGCGCCAGGCGATGGCCGTCGGTCGCCACCCCGCGCAGCACGGCGACGCCGTCGGCGGAGGCGGCATGCATGAAGATGCCGTTGAGGTAGTAGCGCGTCTCCTCGGTGGAGATGGCAAAACGCGTGCGGTCGATCAGCGCCTTGAGCTGCGCCGTGGCCAGCGAGAAGGAATGCGGCAGATCGCCGTCGCTGGTCACCGGGAAATCCTCGACCGGAAGGCAGGACAGGGTGAAACGCGAGCGGCCCGCCCGCAGCACCAGCTGCGCCTTGTCGGGGATGGCTTCCAGCTCGACCTCGGCCCCGTCGGGCAGCTTGCGCACGATGTCGTAGAGGGTGTGCGCCGGGGCGGTGGTGGAGCCGGTCTTGCCGGCATTGGCCGGCACGCTTTCCACGATCGCCAGGTCCATGTCGGTGGCCGACAGGTTCAGCTTGCCCTTGCCGGCATGCAGCAGGACGTTGGACAGGATCGGGATGGTGTTGCGGCGTTCGACGACGCTTTGAACATGGGCCAGCGCCTTCAGCAGGGCAGCGCGATCGATCGTCAGTTTCATGTCTGGTCCAGAAAAATGTGCCGCGCGCGGTGGTTGGCAGACGTTCCGGCAGCCCGCGCAAGGCCCCGGCCCGACCGTCCGGCGCCTTGCGGCCGCCAGCCCCGCCCTGTCGCGAAACGACCCGCTTGGGGGAGGCTTGAGGAACGGTCGGGAAATATACCACACATAGGGGTGTTGCGAAGTCTTATCGCGGCTGGAGCGGAGGAAATTCCCGCCATCGAATCAGGCGCTTAGGACCAATTTTCCGGATACATCGCCGGCCGACCTGCAACCGGGCATTTTGACCGCTGCAAAACCGGTCTATTGGCCCATTTTCACGCGATTATTATTCCCCGTCATGGCCCGGCTTGACCGGGCCACCCATCGTGCCACCAGTAACCAATGGTTGAATGATTTTATAGTTTTTAATGCTAAAATTGCCCTCATGGAGAAATCATTCTTCGTTTACATGATGGCGAGCAAGCCGCGCGGCACGCTGTACGTCGGCGTGACAGGAGATCTGATGCGCCGGGTCTGGGAGCATCGCAACAGCCTGTACCCCGGCTTCACGAAAGAGTATTGCGTCAAGAGCCTCGTCTCGTACGAGCAGTACGACACGGCAGCTTCTGCGATCCATCGCGAAAAACGCCTGAAGAAATGGAAGCGAGATTGGAAGATCGAGCTAATCGAGAAAACCAACCTCGATTGGGACGATTTGTACGAACGGCTTGGACCCGCTTAGCTTCATCAGAGCCTGAAATAGGCATGGGTCGCCCGGTCAAGCCGGGCCATGACGGATTTTCAAGCGATCACCGCTAATCCGTTATCGGATTTAATAGTCCCTCATGGCCCGGGTTTAACCGGGCCACCCATGGCGACTACGGTCGAGGCGCTCGTTGGATTGAGCGCAGCGGTCGCGACATGGGTCGCCCGGTCAAGCCGGGCGATGACGACTTAAAGGAAGATCGAGACGGTCTAGCTCTGCAGCATGCGCCGCAGCAGCTCGATGTCTTCCGACATGGAGCTGTCGGTGGAGCGCAGCTCCTCGATCTTGCGCACCGCGTGCATCACCGTGGTGTGGTCGCGGTTGCCGAACTTGCGGCCGATCTCGGGCAGGCTGCGCGAGGTGAGCTGCTTGGCGAGATACATCGCCACCTGGCGCGGGCGGGCGACGGCGCGGGCGCGCCGCGGCGAATGCATCTCCGACACCTTGATGTTGAAATGCTGCGCCACGCGCAGCTGGATTTCCTCGATGGTGATGCGCCGGTCATTGGCGCGCAGCAGATCCTGCAGCACTTCCTGCACGGTCTCGAGCGTCACTTCGCGGCCGACCAGCGTTGCGTGGGCAATGACGCGGTTCAGCCCGCCTTCCAGCTCGCGCACGTTGGACGTGATCTTGTGGGCGAGGAATTCCAGCACCTTGGGCGGCACGCCGCATTTGGCCTGCTCGACCTTGCTCTCCAGAATGCCCAGCCGCAATTCATAGGTGGTGGCGTGGATGTCGGCCACCAGGCCCCAGCCCAGCCGCGAGCGCATGCGCTCTTCCAGCCCGTCGAGATCGGAGGGCGACTTGTCGGCCGAGATCACGATCTGGCGGTTCTGGTCGACCAGCGCATTGAAGGTGTGGAAGAACTCTTCCTGCGTCGCGTCCTTGCCGGCAATGAACTGCACGTCGTCGATCATCAGCACGTCGACGCTGCGGAACTGCTCCTTGAAGGCCACCGTGTTCTGGTAGCGCAAGGCGCGGATGAACTTGTACATGAACTTTTCCGCCGACAGGTAGATCACCTTGCGGGACGGATCGCGCTCGCGGATGGCGTGCGCGATGGCATGCATCAGATGCGTCTTGCCCAGGCCGACGCCGCCATAGAGATAGAGCGGGTTGAACGGCACGGCGGCCGAATCGGCCACGCGCTGGGCGGCGGCGTAAGCCAGTTCGTTGGGCTTGCCGACCACGAAATTCTTGAAGGTGAAGCGCGGATCGAGCGGCGCTGAAATGTCGTCGTCGAGAATCTCCGCCCCGTTGCGCGGCGCGACCGGGCCCTTGCGCGGGTCGGCGCTCGCCAGCTGAGCGGCGGCGGCAGGCTCGACCGCCTCCGCATGCGGCGCGTCGGGCTTGCGCGCCGGCATCGGCGGCTGGATGCAGACCTCGACCGCGGCGATCGAGCTGTTCTCGCTGGCCCACAGCGCCATCAGGCGCTCGGCGTAATGGCCGTTGATCCAGTCGCGCATGAAGCGCGTTGGGACGACCAGACGCAAACGGTTCTCGCGCAGTTCGCCCAAGGTCAAGGGCTTCAGCCAGCTGCGATAGGCCAATTCGCCGACTTCCTGACGCAGGCGCGCGCGCACGCGCGCCCACTGGGCGTCGATCTGGGCCTTGTCATTGGTGGGCGTAGTCCGCTCCGACATAATATGCACGCGCTCCCCTGGGCGGATCTTTACTTCTGCAGCCACGGCAATCCGGCCTGTTTCCAGCCCGCCACCGTCCCGCGGTGTCCGGCTTTGTCGATCGGACCTTCGAAACCGTCGCTAATGTTGTAGCAATGCGTCGCCCCGGCCTGCGTCATCGCTATGGCGGCGGCCTTGGACCGCACGCCCGAGCGGCAGAGAAACAGGATCGGCCGCGCGCCGCCGATGCCGTCCTTGGACAGCGTCGCAACGAAATCGGCATTCACCTGCATCGCCGGATAGACCTGCCATTGCAGCAGCACCGGCTGCTTGCCGATGCTCGACAGGTCGGGCAGGCCGACATAGCCCCACTCTGCCGTGGTGCGCACGTCGACCAGAACCGCATCCTTGTTTTGCGCAAGCAATTGCCAGGCGTCCTGCGGCGACACGTCGCCCGCGTAACCCTGGCCCTGGATGACATTCAATGACTTCAAGACAATGCCATCCATGACAATTGCGCCCCCGGCCCTTTCGCATCGCGCTGTCGTTTGTTCCTCGCGACCGACCAGGGAAAATGAATATCCCGTCACCGGACGCATCGTGAGCGGCATCAGCGATTTCCTAATCACCGAAGCGCCGCGTGGAACGCGCAACGCATTTGCATTTGAGTGCGACGGATCGGACCTCCCCGCCGCTTGTCCCTGCCGAGCGCGACGACGACGTCGCGTCTGCAAGTGAGGCGACTCTAGCGACGAGTCGGAAGCGTTACAATCTTGTCAAAAGAGTTAGTCGAAAAAAAATCGACGGTGATACCGATTCAACACGATGGTGTGCGCGCGCACCGAAGCGGTATCTGTGCGAACGCAGCACCGCATCGATCAAAGCGAATCTGCGCGATGTATGAGCGAGTTGCGGCTTGGCAATGAAGCGTTCTGTGAGGCGGCGACGCGACGGGACAGCGACTCTGCCCCTTGATTGGCGTGTGTCATGCCTAAAAACATATCTCTTGAATTCCCACGATTCACATCCGGATGCAGATCGGTCGCGTTCCGCGCAATGACATTACCCGTCGTTACCAATCGTAACGTCGCTCAGCGAATGGCGGACGTATCACCGATGCCGGAGTCGGATTTCCGCCGCGCAAAAAGAAAACGCCGGCCTGAGGCCGGCGCATCCGCTTAGGACGAAAGTGGAGCGTGTGGCTTACTTGGTCGCGCCCAGCGCCTTGATGCGCGCGCTCATGCGCGAAATCTTGCGTGACGCTGTGTTCTTCGGCAGCGCGCCGCGGGCGGCGCCACGCGCGATCTCGGGCTGCGCTTCCTTCAGCGCCGCGCGCGCCGCGGCCTGGTCGCCGGCTTCGATCGCGGTCTCGACCTTCTTGATGAAGGTGCGCACGCGCGAGCGGCGGGCATTGTTGGTGGCGGTGCGACGCTTGGTCTGACGCGCGCGCTTCTCTGCCGATTTGTGATTGGCCATTTTGTTCAGTCCGTTCGCGGGCGTTACGCCCGAAGCCGTTGGAAACCTCTATGAAGCCGGGGCTTATAGACGCCGGCCTCCACCCCGTCAAGGCCCGCAGCCAGGCCCGGCAAGCCCCTGATTCGATGGCTTATATAGGGGCTCGCCGACGCTGTTCTGCCTGCATCTAGCGATGCTGGAATTTCGCCGGCCGCTTGCTGGCGAACGCATCCATGCCTTCGAACTTGTCCTTGGTGGCGAAGGTGGCGTGGAAGGTGCGCCGTTCGAACAGCACGCCCTCGGCCAGCGAGGTTTCGAAGGCGCGGTTGACGGCTTCCTTGGCGATCATGGTGATGGGCAGCGACAGGGCCGCGATCTTCTCCGCCGTCGCCACCGCCTCGTCCAGCAGCCGGTCCAACGGCACGACGCGGCTCACAAGCCCGCAACGCTCGGCCTCGGCGGCGTCCATGTTGCGCCCCGTAAGCACCATGTCCATCGCCTTCGACTTGCCGACGAAGCGGGGCAGGCGCTGCGTGCCGCCCGATCCTGGAATCGTTCCAAGCAGGATTTCCGGCTGGCCGAACTTGGCGTTCTCGGCGGCGATGATGAAGTCGCACATCATGGCGACCTCGCAGCCGCCGCCCAGCGCCCAGCCGGCGACGGCGGCGATGATCGGCTTGCGGAAGGTCGAAACGCGCTGCCAGCCTCTGGTGATGAAGTCCGCCATATACACGTCCATATAGTCGCGGTCTTTCATCTCCTTGATGTCGGCGCCGGCGGCGAAGGCTTTGTCCGACCCCGTCAGCACGACGCAGCCGATATTGCCGTCGTCTTCGAAGGCGTCGAGCGCGTGGCCGATGTCTTCGACCAGCGCCTTGCACAGCGCATTGAGCGCCTGCGGCCGGTTCAGGCGGATGATGCCGACTCTGCCCTTGGTTTCGACCAGGATGTTTTCGTACTTCATGTTGTTTCCTCCGAATGCTGCAGCTTTTCCTAGCGACAAAGATCGCACCCGACAATGCGGCGCGTGAACGCGCGTTCAGCGCTGGCAGTGCGGACAATAGAAGGTGGAGCGGCCCGCCTGCACCAGCCGCCTGACCGCTTTCTTGCGGCCGCAGCTCAGACAATCGCTGCCTTCACGGTCGTAGACGGCGAAGCGGGTCTGGAAATAGCCCAGCTCGCCATCGGGCTGCACGTGATCGCGCAAGGAGGAGCCGCCATCCTTGATGGCGCGGTTGAGGACCGATTTCAGCCCGGTGACCAGCCTGTCCGCTTTCTCGCCCTGCACCGTGCGGGCGAGCCTCTTGGGGCTGAGCCCGGCCAGGAACAGCCCTTCGCAGGCATAGATGTTGCCGATGCCCGCCACCACGCGCTGGTCGAGCAGCGCCGATTTGATCGGCGTGCGCTTGCCCTTCAGCGCCGCCGCCAGCACTGCACCGGTAAACGCTTTCTCCAATGGCTCAGGCCCCAGCCCTCGCAGCAGCTTGTGGGTCTGCGCCTCGTTCTCTTTCAGAAGCAACATGAGGCCGAAGCGGCGCGGATCGCGGAAGCGGATTTGCCAGCCGGCTTCCGTGTCGAACACCACGTGATCATGCGCATCGAACGGCGTCGCCGCCGCTTCGTTGTGCGAGAACACCATCATGCGGCCGGACATGCCCAGATGCATGAGCCAGATCGCGCCGTCGTCGAGATGCGCCAGGATGTATTTCGCCCGGCGCTCCAATTTCACCACGCGCCGGCCTTCGATGCGGGCGGCGAAGCGGGCGGGCAGGGCCACGCGCAGATCCTTGCGCCTTTGCTGCAGGCGCGTGATCAGCGCACCCTCCAGCTTGGGCGCCAGACCGCGGCGGACGGTTTCGACTTCGGGAAGTTCGGGCATGGCGATGCTATAGCCCGCGTTCGCGCGCTCGGCTAGCGTTGCGCTGCGCAATGCCCCGTTATCGTCTCTCCGTCCTGGTTCATGCCGCCGCTCTGGGCGGCGCGAGCGGCGCTGCCATTCTGGTCGCCTTCGCAGCCTGGAGCTGGGTGGGCGAAGCGCTAGCCAATCTGCCGCTGCATCTGACGTTGGGCAGCGCAACCGTGGCGCTGCTGGCGGCGATGCTGCCGCTGCCCTGGCTCAGGCGGCTGGGGCTGGTCCTGATCGCCGTCGCGCTGACGGCATTCCATGCCCTGCCGCTGCTGCCCTATATCGCGAGCCCGCCGCCGGCTGCGTTGCGGGCCGGACCTGACGGCGTCGCCTTGCGCCTGTTGGTCGCCAATTTGCGCAGCTGGTCCGCCGATCTTCCGGCGCTGGAACGAATGCTGCGCGACAGCCGGATCGATATCGCGCTGCTGACCGAGATAACGCCCAATCAGCAACAGACCTACAAAAGCGTCGCCGATATCTTACCGCACCAGTTCGGTACGCCGTTCGAACGCGACAACACCTTTGCGCTGCATATCCTGGCGCGCCGACCGATGGACGTAGCGCTGCACCATCCGGTCCCGTTCGACCATCCGGTTCTGCAGGCGCGTTTTTGTGGCGCCGTCGAAAAATGCCTTACGATCCTTTCCGTCCATGCGCCGCGGCCCGGGCCGGATGGCCGCGCGCTGCGCAACAAGGTATTGCAGGAGATCGTCGCGCAAACGCGACAGGCGATGGCGCGGGGCGATCACGTCATCGCCGCCGGCGATTTCAACATCACCGCCTTCTCGCCCGACTTCGCCATGTTCGCAGCCGTGGGATTAAGCGACAGCGCTTTGGGCCGGGGCTACCCGTCGACTTTCCCTTACAGAGCAGGCCGCCTGGGTCTTGGCATCGACCACGTCCTGATCTCCCCTGGCATCGGCGTGGCCGATCGCTGGCTGGGTCCGGACGTCAACTCGGACCACTTTCCATTATTCGTGGAATTAAAACTGCCGCGCGGGCGTTAACGCTGATGGGCGTTCGGCTTCCGACGTCCGTCAACCGGGAGGCACTAATGACTGCACGGAGAAATTTGGTTCTGGGTCTGGCGGCGGTGGCCAGCCTGGCGGTGTTGGCCGCTTGCGACCAGGGGATGATGACCAGCAAGATGCATTACACCGCGAATTTGAGCGCTGCCAGCGAAGTACCGCCGGTTGCAAGCTCCGGCCAGGGCACGGCCGATATCTGGTATGACCAGGGTACCCGCACCTTGAGCTGGACCTTGACCTATAGCGGCCTCAGCGGCCCCGCGACGGCAGCCCACTTCCACGGCCCTGCCGGTCCGGGCGCCAATGCTGGCGTGATGGTGCCGATCGCGGGGGCCGGCATGGCCAGCCCCGTCACTGGCTCCGCCGTTCTCGACGACACCAAGGCCGGCCAGCTTGCGGCCGGACAGTGGTACGTCAACATCCATACCGACCGGAACAAGGGCGGCGAAATCCGCGGCCAGGTCGTTCCGGTCAAGTAGTCGTGCCGGTCATCTAACCGGCTCTTCATAAGGCGTTCGTACGGCGGCCGGGGACAACCCGGCCGCTGGCGTTTTGGGGCCGATTTGCCGCGTCCGTGCGATCGGGGCGGCAATAGCGCCCCCGACGCCCATCGGCTAACGTCCGGTCATGGATAGCGATACGGAAAAAACCGCGTCAGACCTTCAGGATACGGCCTCCTTCGGCTATCGCGACGTGCCGCGCGCGGCCAAGGAGCCTCTGGTGCGCCAGGTCTTCGACAGCGTGGCCGCCCGCTACGACCTGATGAACGATCTGATGTCCATGGGCGTGCACCGGCTGTGGAAGGCGGCGCTGGTCGACATGGTGGCGCCGCGCGGCGCGCAGGCCCTGCTCGATGTCGCTGGCGGCACGGGCGACATCGCCTTTCGGATGCAGGACCGCGCCCCCAAGGCGCAGATCAGCGTCTGCGACATCAACGAGAAGATGCTGTCGGTGGGCCGCGACCGCGCCATCGACAGCGGCCGTGTCTCGGGGCTGGACTGGGTGGTCGGCAATGCCGAGAAACTGCCTTTCGCCGACGGCAGCTTCGACGCCTACACCATCGCCTTCGGGCTGCGCAACGTCACCGACATCGATGCCGCCCTGCGCGAGGCGCGGCGCGTGCTGAAACCGGGCGGACGTTTCTTCTGCCTCGAATTCAGCCATGTGGTTCTGCCGACCCTGGCGAAAATCTACGACCGCTATTCCTTCACCATGCTGCCGCTGCTGGGCCGCTTCGTGGCCGGCGATCGCGATTCCTACCAATATCTCGCCGAGAGCATCCGCAAGTTCCCGCCGCAGGAAGAGCTGGTGGCGCGGCTGGAAGCGGCCGGGCTGGAACAGGCGCGCTATCGCAACATGACCGGCGGGGTGGTGGCGATCCATTCCGGCTGGCGTCTTTAGATGACACCTTTCTCCGGCATGTTCCGCTCGGCGCGCAATTTCCTGCGTCTGCTGCGCCTGGCCCGCATCCTGGCGCGCCACGATGCGCTGTTCCCGCTCGAGGTGCTGAACGTCACGCCTGGTGTCATCGCCTTCGCCCGCTTTATCTCCCGCCGCAACGCGCCCGGACGGCCAGGCCAGCGCCTGGCCCGCGCGCTGCAGCAGATGGGGCCGAGCTTCATCAAGCTCGGCCAGGCCCTGTCCACCCGCGCCGACATATTGAGCGCGCAGGTGGCCGACGATCTGGCCGATCTGCAGGACCATCTGCCGCCGTTTCCCGGCAATGTCGCCCGCCGCATCGTGGCCGACGAACTGGGCAAGCCAGTCGAGGATCTGTTCGCCAGCTTCGAGGATACGCCCGTTGCCGCCGCCTCGATCTCGCAGGTGCATTTCGCCACCACGCCCGAAGGCGCGGAAGTCGCCGTCAAGGTGCTGCGGCCGGGCATCGAGCGCGACTTCGCCGCCGATCTCGATCTGCTCTACTGGATCGCCGAACTGGTCGAAGCCACGCAGCCGCAGTTCCGCCGCCTGCGCCCCATTGCTTCGGTGCGCGCCTTCGCCGAGATGGTGCGCATCGAGATGGATTTGCGCATGGAGGCGGCGGCCTGCGAGGAGCTGGGCGAGAATTTTGCCGGCAACGAGGATTACCGCACGCCGGAAGTCGACTGGGAACGCACCGCTCAACGCGTGCTGACCATCGAGCGCATCCACGGCATCGCCATCGACGAGCGCGAAGCGCTGATCGCAGCCGGCCACGATCCGGCCGAGATACTGCGCAAATCGGCGGAGGCGTTCTTCTACCAGGTGTTCCGCGACGGCTTCTTCCATGGCGACATGCATGGCGGCAACGCCTTCGTCGATGACAAGGGCACGGTGGTGCCGGTCGATTTCGGCATCATGGGGCGGGTCGATCCCGCCACGCGCCGCTATCTCGCCGAATTGCTGGTGGCGTTTTTGCGCGGCGACTATCGCGAAGTGGCGGAAGTGCAGTTCCGCGCCGGCTACGTGCCGCCCGACAAATCGGTCGAGACCTTCGCGCAGGCCTGCCGCTCGGTGGGGCGGCCGATCTTCGGCAAGCCCTCGCACGAGATTTCCATCGCGCGGCTGATGGCGCAGCTCTTCCGCGTCACCGAGCAATTCGAGATGGCGGTGCAGCCCGAACTGCTGCTGCTGCAGAAGACCATGCTGATGGCCGAGGGCATGGGCGTGAAGCTGAACCCCGACGTCAACATCTGGCAGCTGGCGCAGCCGCTGATCGAAGACTGGATGATGACCAATTTCGGTCCCAGGGCCCAGATCGAGCGGGCGGCCCGGGATTTGCGCGGGCTGGTGCAGCGCGGGCCGCAATTGCTGGACGATCTGTCGGTGCTGGCGGCAGCGGAACGGCGCAAGGCCGAGGCCCCTTACGAGCCGCCGGTGTCGCGCTGGCGCTCGGGCGATGCCCTGGCGCTAACCGCTCTGGTTTTGGCCCTTCTGGCGCTGATTTTCTGAATCGGCCGACGCCGGCTTGCACAGGACCGGCGCGGGGTTTAATTTTTCCTACAGACCAAGCCCGTAATTTTGCGGGCCTCGGCGTTCTCTGGAAATCCCATGCTGCAGGACAAGCGCATTCTTCTGATCGTGGGCGGCGGCATCGCCGCCTTCAAGGCGCTGGAGCTGATCCGCCGCCTGCGCGAACGCGGCGCCAAGGTGCGTTGCGTACTGACGCAGGCTGGTTCGCAATTCGTCACCGCGCTGTCTCTGCAATCGCTGTCGGAAGACAAGGTCTATACCGACATGTTCTCGCTCACCGACGAGAGCGAGATGGGCCATATTCAGCTCTCCCGCCAGGCCGATCTGCTGGTCGTCGTGCCCGCCACCGCCAATTTGATGGCGCGCATGGCCGCCGGGCTTGCCGACGATCTCGCCTCCACCGTGCTGCTGGCCACCGACAAGAAGGTGCTGATCGCGCCCGCCATGAACGTGCGCATGTGGAGCCATGCCGCAACGCAAGCCAATCTCGCCACGCTGAAGGCGCGCGGGGTGGAGGTGGTGGGTCCGGTCGAAGGCGCCATGGCCTGCAACGAATTCGGCTTTGGCCGCATGGTCGAGCCCAATGGCATCGTCGCCGCCATCGAGACGGCGCTGTCGCCGCAAGCCAAACCGCTTGCTGGCCGGCGCGCCATCGTCACTTCCGGGCCGACGCGCGAGGCGATCGATCCCGTGCGCTACATCTCCAACCAGTCCTCGGGCAAGCAGGGCCATGCCGTGGCTGCGGCGCTGGCGCGACTGGGCGCTGAGACGGTGCTGATCAGCGGTCCGGTGGCGATTGCCGATCCGCCCGGCGTGAAGATGGTGAAGATCAACACCGCCCAGGAAATGCTGGCGGCAACGCTTGCCGCCCTGCCGGCCGACATCGCCGTCTGCGCCGCCGCCGTCGCCGACTGGCGCGTGGCGCAGCAGGCCAATGCCAAGATCAAGAAGGCTCTCTATGGACCGCCGCCGCGCTTCGAGCTGGTGGCCAATCCCGACATTCTCGCCACTATCTCCAAGGGCGACGTGGCGCGGCCCAAGCTCGTGGTGGGTTTCGCCGCCGAGACCGAGGCCATGCTCGACAACGCCCAGGCCAAGCGCAAGCGCAAGGGCTGCGACTGGATCGTAGCCAACGACGTGTCGCCTGCCATCGGCACGTTCGGCTCCGATAGCAACACCGTGCATCTGCTGTCCGACGCCGGCATCGAAAGCTGGCCGACCATGAGCAAGGTCGCCGTGGCCGAGCAGCTGGCGCAGCGCATCGCGCAGCATTTTCAGCAGGCCGCCGAATGATCGACACCACCACAGTCGCGGTGGTGAAGCTGCCGCATGGCGCCGACCTGCCGCTGCCGGCTTACGCCACCGCGCAAAGTGCCGGCATGGATCTGATGGCCGCTATTGCCGCCGATTTGACGCTGGCCGCCGGTCAGTCGGCCATCGTGCCGACCGGGCTTGCCATCGCCTTGCCGGAAGGCTTCGAGGCGCAGATCAGGCCGCGCTCGGGCTTGGCCGCCAAGAACCGCGTCACCGTGCTCAATGCGCCAGGCACCATCGATGCCGATTATCGCGGCGAGATCGGGGTCATCCTCATCAACCACGGCAGCGAGGCTTTCACCGTCACGCGCGGCATGCGCATCGCGCAGATGGTGATCGCCCGCCACGCCCAGGCACGCTGGCATCAGGTCGATACGTTGGACGAGACCGCGCGCGGGGCGGGCGGTTTTGGCTCCACCGGTACGGCGGTCAAGGGGGGCTGACGCCATGCCGGCTATCAGTCGCAAGGCAGCACTCGCCATCGAGGCGGTGCTCTATGTGGCGCTGAACGCGGTCGACCGGACGGTGCGCTCGGGCGAGATCACCCAGCGCCAGAACGTGCCGCAGCGCTATCTCGAGCCGGTATTGCAGGCTTTGGTACGCGAGGGCGTGATGCTGGGCGTGCGCGGCCCTCGCGGCGGCTACAAGCTGGCGCGCGAGCGCCGGCGCATCACTCTGGGCGAGATCGTGCGCATCGTGGCTGCCGTCGAGGGCATCGACGAGCCGCAAACCGTTTCCCCCTTGCAGGAGCAGGTGATCGGCCCGGCGCTGGCCGAAGCCGAGCGCACCTTGATGACGACGCTGGAAAGCATCACCATCGACGATCTGCACGCGCAGGCGCGCGAGAAGCGCGTCGGCCAGGACGATCCGCAGCGCCTCGACTTCACCATCTGAGGCATCAGCGTCTCACCCACTAGCTCTGGTAGGATTCCGCCGTGCAAGGGCGGATGCACAGGACGCGCGCAAATTCGCGCCCAGCAATTCGCCACGCCGCTCGCTATTGCAGCACGTTTCGTCTGAACGCCGCATTTTTTTGCGATTCTCCTGCCGTGTCGGTTGACTCATCCGCGCGCCGTCGTGAAAGATCGTTGCGTTATGGCGTCATTAGTCGTGGAGCGGATTTAAGTGCGTTTCGTCATCGCGATGATGCGTCACGAGACCAACACCTTCTCGCCGGTGCCCACGCCCTTGGCGCGGTTCGGCGCTACCGGTCCTGATTTCGGCAATTCCGCCGCGGAGAACCTGCGCGGCACCAACAATCCCTTCGCGGCCTATCTCGATATCGCCGAAAAGCGCGGCGCCACCATCGCAACGCCGGTGGCCGGCAATGCCTCGCCCAGCGGCCCGGTGCATCAGGACGCTTACGAGAAGATGGCCAACGCCATCTTGGAAGCGGTCGACAAGGGCTGCGATGCGGTGCTGCTCGACCTGCACGGCGCCATGGTCACTGAGCAAAGCGACGATGGCGAAGGCGAGTTGCTGCAGCGCATTCGCCGGCTGAAACCCGGCATTCCCATCGCCGTGGCCCTCGACCTGCACGCCAATCTCACGCCCGAGATGGTGAACAACTGCACCGTACTGACCGGCTACAAGACCTACCCGCATATAGACATGTACGATGCGGGCAAGCTCGCCGGCGACATTCTGATGCGCGCGCTGGACGGGGAGATCGATCCCAAGATCGTCTGGGGCCGCCGCCCCATGCTGCCGCACACGCTGAAAATGGGCCATGACGACGAGCCCATGCGCAGCCTGATCGCCCAGGCCCGCGCGGCGGAAGCCTCGGGCGCGCTGGCCATGTCGGTGTTCGGCGGCTTCCCGCTGGTCGATATCGCCCGGCCGGGTCTTTCGGTGGTGGGCATGGCCAATGCGCGCGATGCTGCCAATGTCGATCTGACGCAAAATTCCGTCGAGTCGATCCTCGAAGCGGCCTGGGCGCGGCGGGCGGAGTTCGTGTACCACTCCGAGAAGCTCAGGGACTCCATCGCCCGCGCCAAGCAGATGAGCGAAGGCCCGGTGCTGCTGATCGACCATGCCGACAATTGCGCCTCGGGCGGGACGCAGGATACGGTCGCCGTGCTGCGCGAAGCGCTGAAGCAGGGCCTGAAGGACATGGCCGTCTTCGCCATCTGCGATCCGCAGGCGATCGAGGAGATGACCAAAGCCGGGGTCGGCAATCGTCTGACCTTGAAGCTGGGCGGCAAAACCGACATGCCCTCGATCGGCGCCAAGGGCGAGCCGCTTGAGGTCACCGGCATCGTGCGGGCGTTGACCGACGGCAACTATGTCGTTACCGGCCCGATGGCGACCGGCACCCAGGCTTTCATGGGCCGCGCCGGCATTCTGCATGTCGATGGCATCGATATCGCCGTCATTGAGCGCCACCACGAGCCGTTCGATCTGGGCTGCCTGCGCTCGCTGGGCGTGGAGCCCACCAACAAACGCTACGTGATGCTGAAATCGCGCATACACTATCGCGCCGGCTTCAAGCCGATCGCCAAGGCCATCGTCGAATGCGACGGCGAGGGCGTGACGACATCCGATTACGGTCGCTTCGACTTCCGCAAGGTCGAACGGCCGGCCTATCCGCTGGACGCCTGAAAGAAGCGTCGGCGGCAACACAGTGAAGGCTTGACGAAACATCATGGTTGAGACGAGGAGGGACTGGAAAATGATCAGCAGACGTTCTTTGTGGCAAGGCGCCGCGGCGGTATTCGTGGCCCTGCCGCTGGTTCTGGGCGGCAGCCAGGCGATGGCCCAGGGCAAGACCCTGAAAGCAGTGATGCACTCGGATCTGAAGATTCTCGATCCGATCTGGACCACCGCCTACATCGTGCGCAACCACGGCTACATGGTCTACGACACGCTGTTCGCCGTGGACGACAAATGGGTCGTCCAGCCGCAGATGGTGGACAAGTACGAGGTCAGCGCCGACAAGCTCACCTACACCTTCACCTTGCGCGACGGGTTGCTGTGGCATGACGGCCAGCCGGTGACGTCGGACGATTGCATCGCCTCCATCAAGCGCTGGGGCGGCCGCGATTCGATGGGCCAGAAGCTGATGTCCTTCGTCAAGGATCTCGAGAAGGTCAACGACAAGACTTTCAAGATGGTGCTGAAGGAGCCCTACGGCCTGGTCATCGACTCGCTGGGCAAGCCGTCGTCCTACGTTCCTTTCATGATGCCCAAGCGCATCGCCGAGACGCCGGGCGACCAGCAGATCAAGGAGTTCGTCGGTTCCGGTCCCTTCGTCTTCAAGCAGGACGAGTGGAAGCCCGGCGAGAAGGTCGTGTACGTGAAGTTCGACAAGTACAAGCCGCGCGCCGAGAAGGCCTCGGGCCTGTCGGGCGGCAAGGTGGTCAATTTCGACCGCGTCGAATGGCTGGCGATCTCCGATCCGCAAACCGCGGTCAACGCGCTGATCGCCGGCGAAATCGATCTGATCGAAGCGCCGAAATCGGATCTCAACCCGATCCTGGAAGCCGAGAAGAAGGTGAAGTTCTTCAATTGGAACGTGCTGGGCAACCAGTACACCATGCGGCTGAACTGGACGCAGAAGCCTTTCGACAACGAGAAGGTGCGTCAGGCCGTCACCGTGGCGCTTAATCAGGAAGACTTCCTGAAGGCCGTGCACGGCGACAAGAAATACTACGACGTCTACAAGTCCTTCTATCCCAAGGGCACGCCGCTGGCGACCAATGCCGGGTTCGAAAAGGTTCTCGAGTCGAACTTTAACGAATCGAAGAAGCTGCTGCAGGAGGCGGGCTATGACGGCACGCCGATCGTGCTGCTGCATTCGACCGACCTCGAAGTGCTGACCAACCTCGCTCCCGTGGCGCGCGATCTGCTCACCCGCGGCGGCTTCAAGGTCGACATGCAGTCGATGGACTGGCAGACCGTGGTGGCCCGCCGCGCCAAGAAGGATCCGGCCAATGCCGGCGGCTGGCACGCCATGCTGACGTCCTGGGTCTCTGCCGACATCCTGAACCCGGTGATGATCGGTTTCATGAACTCGGATTGCGAGAAGTCCATGTTCGGCTGGCCGTGCAGCAAGGAGATCGAGTCGCTGCGCGATCAGTTCTCGCGCGAAACCGATCCGGCCAAGCAAAAGGCCATTGCCCAGCAGGCGCAGCTCGCCGCGCTCAAGGCGGTAACGCACATCCCGCTCGGCCAGTGGTACAGCTCGGGCGTGCACAGCGACAAGATCAGCGGCTGGCTGGCGGCGCCGGCGCCGGTGTTCTGGAACATGACCAAGCAGTAAGCGAACAAAGCGCTTACCCTTTGAAAAAGCCAACAACGTGCTGACTTTCATCGCACGACGGCTGTTCGCCACCATCCCGGTGATCGGGATGGTGGCGATCTTCGTCTTCCTTATGCTGCGCCTGACCCCGGGCGATCCGGCGGCGGTCATTGCCGGCGACTATGCCAACAACCAGCAGATCGACGAGATTCGCGAGAAGCTGGGGCTGAACCGGCCCTTGGTCGAGCAGTTCTTCATCTGGGCCGGCCGCGCCATCCAGGGCGATTTCGGCGAAAGCTTTTTCTTCAAGCGCACCGTCGCGGAGTTGATCCAGCAGCGGCTGGAGCCGACGGTGGCACTGGCGACCGTCACCCTGGTGCTGGCGATCGTCATCGCCGTGCCCTTGGGCGTCGTCGCCGCCTACCGTCATGGCACCTGGATCGATCGCCTGACGATGGGTTTTTCCGTCATGGGATTTTCGGTGCCGGTCTTCGTGATCGGCTATCTGCTGATCTACGTATTTTCGGTCAAGCTCGGCTGGCTGCCGGTGCAGGGATATACGCGAATATCGGAAGGCTTCTTTCCCTTCATCGAGCGGCTGATCCTGCCTGCCGTCACCTTGAGCGTGATCTACATCGCCCTGATCGCGCGCATAACGCGGGCTTCGGTGCTCGAAGTGCTGGGCGAGGACTATATCCGCACCGCCCGCGCCAAGGGGCTGGAGGAGCGCAAGGTGCTGATCCGGCATGCGCTGCGCAACGCCGCCGTGCCGATCGTGACGGTGATCGGCATCGGCATCGCCCTGCTGATCGGCGGGGTGGTAGTGACCGAATCGGTCTATGCCATTCCGGGCCTTGGGCGGCTGACGGTCGATGCCGTGCTGGGCCGCGACTACCCGACCATTCAGGCGGTGATCCTGATGTTCTCATTCGTCTACGTGATGATCAACCTGCTGATCGACATCGCCTACACCCTGTTCGATCCGAGGATCCGCTATTGAGCGCGCTCAGCGATGACAGCGTCGTCGTAGCCGACGCCGCCCCCGTCGTCCGGCGCCTGCCGCTGTGGCGGCAATTGTCGCGCAACACGTCGGTCATGGCAGGCGCAGCCGTGCTGGCGCTGATTCTGCTGCTGGGATTGTTGGCGCCGCTGCTCGGCACCGCCGATCCCTCGCAGATCAATCCGTCCAATCGCAACAAGGTGCCCGGCACCGAAGTCACGACCCGGCTGGACGACGGCTCGATCGCGGCGCACACCGCCTGGATGGGCACCGATTCCCTGGGCCGCGACGTCTATTCGCGCGTTCTCTATGGCGTGCGTGTGTCGGTGATCGTGGGCGTCTCCGTCGCCGTCATATCCATCGTCATCGGCCTGCTGATCGGCCTGGTATCGGGCTACATACGATGGCTCGACGGCATCGTCATGCGCGTGATGGACGGCTTGATGGCCATTCCCGCCATTCTGCTGGCGATCGCGCTGGTCTCGCTTTGGGGCTCGGGCCTGGTGACGGTGATCCTGGCCATCGTGGTGCCTGAAGTGCCGCGCGTGGTGCGCCTGGTGCGCGCGCTGGTGCTGTCGATCCGCGAGGAGCCTTACGTCGAGGCCGCCATCGCCGCCGGCACGCGCCTGCCGCGCATCCTGGTGTTCCACATCCTGCCCAACACCGTGGCGCCTTTGATCGTGCAGGCGACCTATATCTGCGCCTCGGCGATCCTGATCGAGGCCATTCTGTCCTTCCTCGGGGTCGGCATCCCGACCACGACGCCGACCTGGGGCAATATCATGGCCGAGGGCCGTCAGTTCTTCCGCATCTATCCGCACAACATCCTGTTCCCCGGCATCTTCCTGGCCCTGACGGTGCTGGCGGTGAACATCATGGGCGATGGGTTGCGCGACACGCTCGATCCCAAGATGGCGAAGCGGACCGGCTGATGAGCGCTCCTCCAGTGAATAGCGTCCCCGTCCTCGAAGTCCGCGACCTCACCGTGGCTCTGCCCCCCGGCGCCGACCGCGCCAACGCGGTGCAGCGCATCAGCTTCACCGTCAACCCGCGCGAGATCGTCTGCCTGGTGGGCGAATCGGGTTCGGGAAAATCGGTCACCGCGTTTGCCACCATGGGCCTGCTGCCCAAGGCGCTGACGCCGACCGGCGGGCAGATTCTGCTGCAGGGCGAGGATATCCTTACCGCCAGCGAGCAGCGCCTGCGCGAGTTGCGCTGCACACGCATGTCGATGATCTTCCAGGAACCGATGACGGCGCTAAACCCGGTCATCACCTGCGGCGAGCAGATCGACGAGGTGCTTGAGACCCACACCAAGCTCGATCCCGCCCAGCGCAAGGCGCGTATTCTCGCCATGCTGGAGCAGGTGCGCCTGCCCGATCCGGCGCGCATTTACGATTCCTACCCGCATCAGCTCTCTGGCGGCCAGCGCCAGCGCATTATGATCGCCATGGCGCTGGTGCTCGATCCCGCCCTGCTGATCGCCGATGAGCCGACCACGGCGCTGGACGTCACGACCCAGGCGCAGATCCTGCAGCTCATCAAGGAATTGCAGGAACGGCAGGGCACGGGCGTGCTCTTCATCACCCACGACTTTGGCGTCGTGGCGGAGATCGCCGATCGCGTGGCGGTGCTGCGCTATGGCGAGCTGGTGGAAATGGGCCCGACCGAGCAATTGCTGACCCGACCGCAGCACCCCTACACCAAGATGCTGATGGCCGCTGTGCCCTCGATTCACCCGCGCCATCGCGAGGACCGGTCCACGGCGCCCATGGTGCTGCGGGCCGAAGGCCTGACCAAAGTCTATTCCAGCCGCGGCTTCTTCCAGAAGGATCGCGCCGTGCGTGCCGCCGACAACGTCACCATCGAGGTCCGTCGCGGCGAGACGCTGGGCATCGTGGGCGAATCGGGCTCGGGCAAATCGACCGTGGCGCGCTGCATCGCCCGCCTCATCGATCCCACCGCAGGCAACATCTATCTCGGCGACGACGAGATCGCGCGGCTCTCGCCGTCGCGCCTGCGCAAGCATCGCCGCCGCATCCAGATAATCTTCCAGGATCCCTACCGCTCCTTGAACCCGCGTCGCACGGTCGGCGCGTCGATCATCGAAGGCCCGATGAATTACGGCCTGTCGAGCGGCGAGGCGCTGGAACGGGCGCGCAAGCTGATGGAACTGGTGCGGCTCGACGCCAGCGCGCTCGATCGCTACCCGCATCAATTCTCAGGCGGCCAGCGCCAGCGCATCTGCATCGCCCGCGCGCTCGCCATGGAACCCGAAATGCTGATCGCCGATGAGGCCGTCTCGGCGCTCGACGTCTCGGTGCAGGCCCAGGTGCTCGACCTGCTGGACGACATCCGCCTGCGGCTCAATCTCGCCATGCTCTTCATCACCCACGATCTGCGTGTTGCGGCCCAGATCTGCGACCGGGTGGCGGTGATGCAGCACGGCAAGGTCGTGGAATACGGGCTGGCGGCCGATATGTTCGCCAACCCGCAGCACGACTACACCAAGGCCCTGTTCGCCGCAGCGCCGGGCCGCGACTGGAAGTTCGGCGAAGCGGCCGCCTAAAAGCCGCTCTCAGCCTTGAATTCGCGCCATCCAGGCTTAATGTCTGGTGAACGGCGTTAATTCGCTCAAAAGAACTTAATGAAATGTGAAATGGAGGACGCCATGAGCATGGCAGCCAAGGCCGATGGCGCGAGCGGGAAGCCGGCCGAATTCCGCGGTCGCATCTACGAGAACATCGTTGAGACGATCGGGGCCACGCCGCTGGTGCGCTTCAGGAAGCTGGCCGATGCCTATGGCGTGAAGGCCGAGATCGTCGGCAAGCTGGAATTCTTCAATCCGCTGGCCTCGGTCAAGGACCGCATCGGCCTGGCAATGATCGAGGCCGCCGAGCAGGCCGGCAAAATCAGGCCGGGCGAGACGGTGCTGGTCGAGCCGACCTCGGGCAATACCGGCATCGCGCTGGCCTTCGTCGCCGCCGCCAAGGGATACAAGCTGATCCTCACCATGCCCGAGAGCATGTCGCTCGAGCGGCGCAAGATGCTGAAGCTGCTGGGCGCCGAGCTTGAGCTGACGCCGGCCTCGCAGGGCATGAAGGGGGCGATCGCCAAGGCCGAGGAGATCGTGCGCGGCCATAACGACGCTTTCATGCCGCAGCAGTTCAAGAACACCGCCAACCCCGCCATCCATCGCCGCACCACGGCGGAGGAAATCTGGCGCGACACCGGCGGCAGGCTGGACGTGTTCGTCTCCGGCATCGGCACCGGCGGCACCATCACCGGCGTCGGCGAGGTGCTGAAGCAGCGCCTGCCCAACGTGAAGATCGTGGCGGTCGAGCCGGAAGATTCGCCGGTGCTGTCGGGGGGCCAGCCCGGCCCGCACAAGATCCAGGGCATCGGCGCGGGCTTCGTGCCGGACATCCTCAACAAGGGGCTGATTGACGAGGTGATCCGCGTCTCCAACGATTCCGCCTTCGCCACCGCGCGCAAGCTGGCTTCCGTCGAGGGCGTGCCGGTCGGCATCTCCTCGGGCGCGGCCCTGGCGGCGGCGCTGGAAATCGGCAAGCGGCCGGGCATGGAAGGCAAGCGCATCGTCGCCATCATCCCCTCTTTCGCCGAACGCTATCTTTCGACGGCTTTGTTCGAGGGGCTGTAAGCGTCGTGCTATAAAAGCGCATGTCGTTGCTGCGCGAAGACCAGATCAAACGCTACGCCCGCCACATCATCCTGGGCGAGATCGGCGGTGAGGGGCAGGAGAAGCTGCTCGCCGCGCGCGTGCTGGTGGTGGGCGCGGGGGGGCTCGGCGCGCCGCTGCTGCAATACCTGGCGGCGGCCGGCGTCGGCACGCTTGGCGTGGTCGATGACGACAGCGTCGATCTCTCCAACCTGCAGCGCCAGGTGATTCATCGCAGTTCCGACATCGGCGTGGCCAAGGTCGACAGCGCAGCGCGCGCCGTGGCCGACATCAATCCCGAGGTGAAGATCGTTCGCCACAAGGAGCGGCTGACCGCTGCCAATGTGGCGCGCCTGGTGGCGGACTACGACGTCGTGGCCGATGGCAGCGACAATTTCGAGACGCGCTATCTGCTTAACGATGCCTGCTTCCACGCCCGCAAGATTCTGGTCTCCGCCGCCATCTTGCGTTTCGAAGGCCAGCTCACGACGTACAAGGCCTGGCAGGGCGCGCGCCATCCTTGCCTGCGCTGCCTCTTCGCCGCCCCGCCGCCGCCCGATCAGGTGCCGAGTTGCGCCGCCGCCGGCGTGCTGGGGGCGCTGGCCGGAACCATGGGCTCGTGGCAGGCGGGCGAGGTGGTGAAGGAGATCCTCGGCATCGGCCGCTCGCTGTCGGGCCGGCTGCTGCTGTTCGATGCGCTCGATGCCAGCGTCAACGAGATGGCGCTGGCGAAGAACCCGGCCTGTCCCTTGTGCGGGAGCGGATCGCATGGCTGAGACGCCGCCGCTGGGGCTGATCCTGCTCGATGGCGCTTACGAGCGGGTGCATTACGGCCTGGCCATGGCGGCCTCGGCGCTGGCGGTCAACCGGCCGGTGGTGCTGTTCTTCACCAATGGCGCGCTGCTGGTGCTGGCGGGCGAGACGGGCTGGCATCGGCTGGGCGAGAACGCAGCAGGCGAGCCGGCCATCGCGCAGGACAGCGCCCGGCTTGCCGCCGGCGTGGCTGGCATCGAGGAATTGCTGGACGCCTGCGCCGCCCTGGGCGGCAAATTCATCGCCTGCGAAATGGGCTTGCGGACCCTGGGGTTGCAGGCGAATGATCTGCGCAGCGATATCGACATCGAGATCGCCGGGCTGGTGACGTTCTACAATGCGCTTCCGGCCGGCGCGCAACCGAGCGTTCTCTAGCGCCGGAAAACCTTTGGGGGAAACATGATCAACGTGACCGCACTCTACACCGGCATCCTGCTGGTGATGCTGGTGTTTCTCTCGCTGTTCGTCGTGCGGGGGCGCTGGGCCAACAAGGTTTCGGTCGGCGACGGCGGCAATGCCGACATGCTCAAGCGCATGCGCACCCACGCCAATTTCATCGAATACGTGCCCCTGGCGCTGATCGGCCTCTATCTGCTCGAGACCACCAGGCATAGCGGCATCATCCTGCATGCGCTGGGTATCGCGCTGGTGGTCGCGCGCCTGCTGCACGCCTATGGCATGAACCGCCGCTCGCCCAATTTCGGCCGCGCCGGCGGCGCCGTCCTGACTTTGGTGATCCTGCTGGTCGAGGCGGTGTTGCTGATCATGGTCTGGTTCCGCGGCCTGGCGGTCTAGCCGGGAGCCAAAGCGGTGGACGAGCCGGTCTCCGTCCCGCTCTGGCTGTTCATCCCGATCGCGCTGTTCGCGGCTTGGTCGCTGCTTGACCGCTTCCTGATCCCCTCGGGCCGCTGGTTCGTGCGCCGGCGGCTCAACCGGCTGATCGACGAGGTCAATCGCCGCCTGCAAATCGGCATCCAGCCGTTCCAGCTCACCAAACGCCAGGTGCTGATCGACCGGCTGATCTACGATCCCGACATCGTGGCGGCGGCCAACGCGCATGCCGCCGAGCAGAAGATCCCGCGCGAGGCGGCGATGGCGGAAGTCTATCGCTACGCGCACGAGATCGTGCCGGCCTTCAACGCCTATATCTATTTCCGCATCGGCTACGCGCTGGCGCGTCTGCTGGCGCGCAGCTTCTATCGCGTGCGGCTGGGCTGGATGGACGATGCCGGCCTGAGCAAGGTCGGCACCGACGCCACGGTGGTGTTCGTGATGAACCACCGCTCGAACATGGATTACGTGCTGGTGGCGTTCCTCGCCGCCGATCGCACAGCACTTTCCTATGCCGTGGGCGAGTGGGCCCGCATCTGGCCGCTGCAGAGCCTGATCAAGTCCATGGGCGCCTATTTCGTGCGCCGCAATTCCAACAACCCGCTCTATCGCAAGGTGCTGGAGCGCTACGTGCACATGGCGACCGAAGCGGGCGTGGCGCAGGCGGTCTATCCCGAAGGCGGGCTGACGCGCGACGGCACGCTGTCGCCGCCGCGCACCGGCCTGCTCGACTACATGCTGAAAAGCTTCGATCCCCACGGCAAGCGCGACGTGGTGTTCGTGCCCGTGGGCATCAACTACGACCGCGTCGTCGAGGACCGCTCGCAGCTGCTGGCCGCCAAGAAGGCGCCGCGCAAGGGCGCCGCCTTCGCGGCCCGCAAGACGCTGGGCTTCTTCTGGCGCCAGTTCGTGCTGCTGCTGCGCGGGCGGTGGTATCGCTTCGGTTACGCCTGCGTGAATTTCGGCACGCCGGTTTCCACCCGCGACTGGCTGAAGCGAACCATGGACGGCGATCTGCGCGGGCTCACCCGCGAGCAGCGCTTCGAAGCGGTGCAGAAGCTCGCCAACGATCTGATGCAGTCGGTGGCTTCGGTGGTGCCGGTCCTGCCCGTGCCGCTGGTGGCGCGGGTGCTGCTGAAAGCCTCAGGGCCCCTCAGCCTGCTGGAACTGAAGGCGGCGTGCGCGACCGAAATGCAAAGGCTGCGCGAAGTCGGGGCCAGGCTCTATCTGCCGCGCGGCGACCAGGACTATGCCATCGAGGTCGGCTTGCGCATGCTGGCGCTGCGGCATCTGGTCGAAGAAAAGGATGGCGTCTTCGCCATCGTGCCCGAAGAAACCGACCTGCTGCGCTACTATGCCAATTCGATCGCGCATCTGGCCGCGCCGCTGATCGAAGACCACCGCGTGCTGGCGCAGGCTTAGCTATCGGCATTTTCCCACTTTCGTCATGCCCCGGCTTGACCGGGGCACCCATGAATGCGTCCGCCGCGCCATTGATTTGCAAGAGTGAAGCCGTTGAACGATGGGTCGCCCGGTCAAGCCGGGCGATGACGGTAGTGGAGGCGCGTTGTGCTTACGCGTGGTCTTTCGGCGGCTTGCCGTCTTGCGGCTTCTCGCGCGCCTTGATCTCGTCCAGCAGCGCGATCCGCCGTGCCGCCGCCGCTCGCAGCACCGGACTGGGCAGGGTTTCCGCCAATTTCTGCAGCGCCTTGCGATCGCGAACCTCGCGCAGGGCGCGGCTGGCGGTGGCATGATCCTGTTCCAGCTCCAGCAGCCGGATGGCCAGCGCCTCGCGATCCCAGCGCTTGCACAGCAGCGCTTCCAGCCGCACCTCCGCCGAAGCGTGCGTGAGCGCCGTGCGCGCCAGCAATATCTCGCCCTTGGGCGTGCCCGAACGCACGCAGGCCAGCGCCAGCAGCGCGACATGGTGGTCCGGATCGCGCGCCAGCACCGGGCCCAGCACCCACAGATCGGCATCGCCCAGATGCAAGATGGCGGCGCGGCGCACGCGTGGATCGGGATCGCCCAGAGCGATCTCGGCCAGCACCGGCTCGTCGCGCAGCATGGCGGCGGCGAGATAACGGACTTCCGGATCGGGATGATGCCGCAGCCGCGTCATCAGCTGCGCGCGCTGCTCGGGCTTCTCGGGATCGAGGGCGAACGTGTCGTCGTAATCGCGGCGCTCGGCGGCGACGCGCAACTTGGGGCGGCGGGCGGCGGGTCTCTTGTCCTGCTCGCTCATCGCCAGCGCTCCATCAGAACATCGCGGCCAGCACGCGATCGGGCGGCTTGTGCCCGTCGGCGAAGGTCTTGATGTTGATGATCACCTTTTCGCCCATGTCGAGGCGGCCCTCGATGGTGGCCGAACCCATATGTGGCAGCAGCACGACGTTGTCGAGCTCGCGCAGCTTCGGGTTGATGGCGGGCTCGTGCTCGAACACGTCGAGCCCGGCGCCGGCGATCTCGCGATTGCGCAGCATGCGGGTGAGCGCGTTCTCGTCGACCACTTCGCCGCGCGCGGTGTTGACCACGATGGCCGACGGCTGCAGCAGCTTCAGCCGCCGCGCCGAAAGCAGGTGATAGGTGGCCGGCGTATGCGGGCAATTGACCGATACCACGTCCATGCGCGCCAGCATCTGATCGAGGCTCTCCCAATAGGTCGCCTCCAGCTCGCGCTCGATCTCGGGGTGCAGGCGCTTGCGGTTGTGATAGTGGATCGCCAGGCCGAAGCCGCGGGCGCGCCGCGCCAAAGCCTGGCCGATGCGTCCCATGCCGATGATGCCAAGCCGCTTGCCCCAGATGCGCCGTCCCAGCATCGCCGTCGGGCTCCAGCCGGTCCATTTGTCGGCCCGTACCATCCGTTCGCCTTCGGCCAGCCGTCGGGCGGTGGCCAGAATCAGCGCCATGGTCATGTCGGCAGTGTCTTCGGTCAGCACGCCCGGGGTGTTGGTGACGGTGATGCCGCGCTGGCGGGCGGAATCGAGGTCGATATGGTCGACGCCGGTGCCAAAGGAGGCAATCAGCCGCAGCTGCGGCCCGGCCTGGGCCAGGATCTTGCCATCGATGCGATCGGTGACGGTCGGCACCAGCACGTCGGCGGTTTTTACGGCCTCGGCCAGCTGGCTGGCGCTCATCGGCTTGTCGTCGACGTTAAGCCGCGTCTGGAACAATTCCATCATCCGCGTCTCGATCACGTCCGGCAGCTTGCGGGTGACTATGACGAGCGGTTTGTCCTTGCTGGGCATTGGCGAGACCTCTGCCCGGACGCGGGCGACAACGGATGCGAGACGCCGCAGATTGCGCCGCCCCCGGAACCTCGGATAGCAAGCCCGCCCCTGCCTTGGCAAGCCTTGCGGCGGGGGCGGAAATATGCCGGTTTTCCGAGGCTCGGACAGCAGCTTCAAAGCAGGATTCGGGCCATCTTCGGCGCCGTCCCCGCCCGTCTCAACGCGGGGCGACCGCCTTCTTCATCGGCGCGGCCACAAAGCGGCTGGCTTCTTCCTGGGCCGCCTTGATCTGCCGGTTGGACAGGCGCGCGCGCAGGGCCGTCTCCATCCCCGAGGCCGAGTAGAAGAGATCGCCCTGCGGCGCGCGATTGAGGACGATGGTGACCCATTTATAGGCCTGGGCGCTATCCTGGCCGACGCCGTCTTCGCCATTGGCCAGCATTCCCGCCAGGCTGATCATGGCCTGGTAATTGCCGGCATTGGCCGCTTCGGTGATCAGTTGCAACCCTTTCACGGAATCCTGCCCGACGCCCAATCCCTTGACATAGAGCTGCCCCAGCACGAAGGCGGATGCCGAATCGCCCTGATTGGTGGCGGCCGCCAGATGCCGGGCGGCTTTCGGATAATCTCTCGCCATCCCGCTGCCCTGCACCGCCATGGCGCCCAGCAGTCCATGCGCAACGACATTGTCGGCCTGCGCCAGCTTTTCGAGATAGGGCACGGCGCCAGCCGGATCGGCCGGGATGCCAAGGCCGTATAACTGCATCTGGGCAAAGGACAGCATGGCGCGGCTGTCGCCTGCCTTGGCCGCGCGCTCGAACCATTTCGCGGCCTCCGCCAGGTTCTTCTGTTCGCCGTAATTGCCGGCATAGAGGGTCTGCGCCAGAAATAACTGCGCGTCGCGATTATTGCCTTCGGCCGAGCGGCGCACCCATTGCATGCCCTGCTTCTCGTCCTTCGCCACGCCCTTGCCGCCATTGAGCAGGATCTGCGCCAGCAGGACCTGGGCATTGGCATCGCCGGCCTTGGCCGGGGGCGTCAATTCCTTCACGGCCAGAACCACGTCGCCCTTCTGATAGGCGGCAAGGCCTTCCTTGTAGCCGGCCAGTGCCGCCTGCGCGCCGGCAAGGATGGCCAGCGTCAGCAGGAGAGGAAGAAAAGCGGTACGCAGGTGCATGGGAGCAGGACAGGCGGAGAGGGCGGGGTGTGTGGAACCGGCGTCTCGAAGCGCCGCCTCGAACCTGAGGCGACGATTTGCTATGATGGCATATGCGATTGCTTCCTGTCATGGCGGGTGCCTTGCTCGTGCTGGCGCTTTTGACGCCGCCGTCCATTCTGCGTGCCGCTGACGAGCCGCCCGACCGGCCGGTGAAAGAGGGTCAGGTGCGCAAAGGCTCCGGCCTGCCGGTGCCGCGCTTCGCCTCCATGCGGTCCGACGAGGTCAACGTGCGCACCGGCCCCGGCACGCGCTACCCGGTGGAATGGGTATTCCAGCGCAAGAACATGCCGGTGGAAGTGATTTCCGAATTCGACACCTGGCGGCGCATCCGCGACTGGCAGGGCGCCACCGGCTGGGTGCATCAGAGCATGCTGACCGGCAAGCGAACCCTGGTTGTCACCGCGCGTGAAGCGCAATTGCTGCGCACGCCCGAGGCCGGCGCACCCCTGGTTGCCCGCCTCGAGACCGCGGTGCAGGGCGATATCCTCAACTGCAAAGGCGCCTTCTGCCGCATCGAGGTGCAGAAGCATCGCGGCTGGATCGAGCGGAAATCGATCTGGGGCATCTATCCCAGCGAAACGCTGGACTGACCGGCGCGAGGCGGACGGGACATGGCCGCCGATCTGTCGGCGTTCGAGGCCGGGTTTTTCGGCCGCTTGCGAAAGGCCGCATGGCCCGAGTGGCTGGCTTATGTCGAACACGATTTTGTTCTGCGACTTGCCGACGGCAGTCTTGAGACCCCGTCATTCAGGCACTATCTGGTGCAGGATTACCTGTTTCTGATCCAGTTCGCTCGCGCCTGGGCGCTGGCGGGCTACAAGGCCTCCACCCTGGAAGAACTGAAAGCGGCAGGGGCGGCGATGTCGGGCATCGTCGATGTCGAGATGGGCCTGCATGTGCGCTACTGTGCGGGCTGGGGACTGGACGAGAATTCGATGGCGGCAACGCAGGAAGCTTCTGCGACGCTTGCCTATACGCGTTTCGTGCTGGAGCGCGGCATGGCGGGCGATCTGCTCGATCTTCAGGTGGCGCTGGCGCCGTGCATCGTGGGTTACGCCGAGATCGCCAGACGTCTGGCGGCGCGCGCCGAGCGCAAGCGGGCGGGCAATCCCTACGATGCCTGGATCGAGATGTATGCCGGCGCGGAATATCAGGCGGTGGCGCAACAGGCGATGGCGGCGCTGGAGAAGAGCGCGGCGCGACGCGGCGGCGAGGCGCGTTTTGCCGATCTGGCAGCGAGCTTCGCCACCGCGACGCGGCTGGAAGCGCATTTCTGGCAGATGGGACTGGACGTGAGTGATTGAAAGCGTACGCCAGTCAACACGAACGACAAGACGATAAAAAAGCAAAAATGAAAAATGATGGGAGGACGGGACGTGGCGGAGAATCGGCCGGATCTGGCCTATGTGGTGGTCGATGTCGAGACCGACGGCATGGTGCCCGGTCGCAATTCCATGATGAGTCTGGCGGCGGTCGCCTCCGATGAGAATGGACGCGATCTGGGGACTTTCAGCGCCAATCTGGCGCCGCTGCCCGATGCCGCGCCCGACCCGGGCACCCTGTCATGGTGGTGGACGCAGCCCGAGGCGTGGGCGGCCGCCACGCGCGAGCAGGAACTGCCCGAGGTTGTGATGCCACGCTTCGTGCACTGGGTACGCTCGCTGCCGGGAGAACGGGTGATCGTGGCCCATCCGCTGCTGTTCGACGGTCCGTGGATCGATTTCTATCTCGAGCGGTTTATCGGGCTGCGCCTATTTCCGCCGCCCGGCCGCGAAGAGCGGCTGTTCATCGATGGCGGCATCGACGTCGCCACTTTCGCCATGGCGGCGCTTAACCGCGATCTGCGCGATTGCCGCAAGGCGTCGATGCCCGACCGCTTCAAGCCCACCACGCCGCACACCCACCGGGCGCTGGACGATGCGCGCAGCCATGCCGAGTTGTTTATCGGCTTGTTGCGCCATGTTCGCACGGCGAGAGCGGCCTGAGCCGGAGGCACCATGCATATAATCGACCTGTTCGAGCGCGGCGCGCGTCTCAATCCCGATGCCCTGATGCTGAGCGGCGCCGGCGGCGATTTCACCTATCGCGACGGCCGCAGCCTCACCATCCGCATCGCCCGCGCGCTTATCGCCAAGGGCTTCCGGCCCGAAACGCCGTTCGCCGTGTTCAGCCCCAATGTCGGCCCGGCAATGATCGCCATGCTGGGCGGCCTGCGCGCGGCAGGCGCATGGTGCAACGTCAATCTGCGCAATGGCGTCGAGGCCAATATCGACGTGCTCTCGCGCGGGTTGTGCAAGGTGCTGTTCTTCCATTCCGGCACCGCCGACATGGTGCGCGAGATCCTCGCCAAGGTTAAAACCATCGAACTGGCCGTGTGCCTTGATGCCGCCTCGCAGTTCGGCCCGTCGCTGGCGCAGTTCGTGGAAGCCCATGGCGATGCGCCTCTCGACATTGCCTACGATCCGCGCGGCAACGGTTTCCAGGGCTCGACCGGCGGCACCACGGGCCTGCCCAAGATCACCCGCTCGCCCTGCGATTTTCTTACCTTCAATACGCTGGGCTGGATGGCGGCGTGGCACTTTGATACGCCGCCGGTCAATCTCGCGGTGGCGCCCATCACCCATGCTGCGGGCATGATCGCGCTGGCTCAGTTCCCGCTTGGCGGCATGGTGGTGATGATGGACAAGGTCGATCTCGCCGAACTGCTGGCCAACATCGCTCGATACAAGGTCACCACCTTGTTCCTGCCGCCCACCATCATCTACATGCTGCTGGCCCATCCCGCCGCGAAGAAGACCGACTTCTCCTCGCTGCGCTACGTCATCTCGGCCGCCGCCCCCATCGCGCCGCAGAAGATCGTCGAGGGCCTGAAAGTGTTCGGCCCCGTCATGGCGCAATCCTTCGGCCAGACCGAGGCCGGCTTCCCGCTGACCTGGATGTCGCCCGCCGAAACCATCGAAGCCGCTAACGATCCAAAGCTGCAGCACCGGCTGCTGTCCTGCGGCCGGCCGACCCTGAACGTCGAAGCCATCGACTTCATGGACGAAAATGGCAATCTGCTTCCCGCCGGCGAGAAGGGCGAGATGGTGGTGCGCGGACCGACCGTGATGCAGGGCTATCTCAACGACGAGAAAGCCTCGGCTGAAGCGCGCAAGTTCGGCTGGCACCATTCGGGCGATGTCGGCTATCGCGACAAGGACGGCTACATCTATATCGTCGATCGCATCCGCGACATGGTCGTTTCGGGCGGCTTCAACATCTTCCCGTTCGAGATCGAACAGGTGCTGATGCGCCATCCCGCCGTGCAGGATTGCGCGGTAATCGGCGTGCCGGACGAGAAATGGGGTGAGGCCGTCAAAGCCGTGGTGCAACTGGCGCCCAATGCCAAGGCCACGGAAGAAGAGCTGATCGCCTTCGCCAAGGCTGAGCTCGGCAGCATGCGCACGCCCAAGAGCATCGAGTTCTGGCCCGACCTGCCGCGCAGCGCCGTCGGCAAGGTGCTGAAGCGCGAGATCCGAACGAAGTTCTGGGCCGGGCGGGATCGGGCGGTGAGCTGACTTTAAGCGGGTGCGTGGCAGACGGCTTCGATGTTGTGGCCGTCGAAATCCAGCACGAAGGCACCGTAGTAGTTTGCGTGATAATGCGGACGCAGGCCGGGCGCGCCGTTATCCCTGCCGCCGGCCGCCAGAGCCGCCTTGTAGAATTCGTCGACCAGCGTGCGTGTATTGGCAGAGAAGGCGATATGAAGCCGTGGCTCAGGCTGCGCGGCTTTTCCTTCGCCGATCCAGAAAGTCGGCCGGCCGATCCCGTAGCCGATGAAAGTGCCGAACCGCATGATCGGCACGATGCCGAGCGGCTTCAGCGCCGCCTGATAGAAGGCATCCGACTTCTTCAGATCGCTAACGGTAATGCCGAGATGGTCGAGCATGCGCAGCTCCTGTGGCGTTAGACGAAATCCCTGCTCAAAGCCTCGCGCACGGCCTCGGGCAGGATCGCCATGTGCTGATACCTGGCATGCGAGCAGCCGATGACGATCTCGGCGCCCTCCTTGCGGAAGGATTCGATCTGCGCTCGGGTGAAGGCGAAATGCAGGAAATGCACGGACGAGGTCTTGCCCTGTTCGTTGGTGCGCTCCTGGTCCTCTTCCGGCTTGCCTCTGATCGTCTCGCCGCCCACGCGCAGCCAGAAATTCTCCTCGATGCCGCCCAGCTCGGCCAGCACGCGCTTGCGGCGCAGCTCGTCGTCGATCTCGATCATCACCGTGGCGGTCAGCTCACTGCCGTTGGGAATGAGCGGGTTATAAGCCGCCAGCTCGTCAGGCACCTGCGCAGCACCACCCTTCTCGATGTAGAGCATCTCCTGCACCTGGTGCAGCATGGTCTCGTAGCATTCGAAGTAGAACGTCACCACCGGGCCCAGCTCGACGCGGCGGTTGCGCTTCAGCGCCGACATCGAGCGGCGGCGCTCGACGCGCTGGCTGGCGTATTCGGCCAGCGGCAGGATATCGGCTTCGGTGATTTTGCGGGCAGTGGTCATGATGCCTAGCGATTGGGCGAGGTTTTGGAACGCTTGGGGAAATAGGACTCGATCATCCGGTGCACGGCGACGGCCAGCAGCTGATTGGGATTGTCCCGGCAATAGCCTTCCAGCCAGGCATTCACCAGTTCCGGCTTCACGTCAGGCAGCACGTCGTAGGTATCGTCGCGCTCGATGTTCACGGCGGTGACGTAACCCGCCCACCAGGTTTCGGCGATCAGCCTGTCGTCGGCGTCGAAGGTCAGGTAACTGGCGCAGCTTTGCGAGCCCACGCCCTTGGCGCGGAAGCGGCCGCGTTCATCGGCCGCCTGGGCCTGGGCCACGGCCAGCATCGTCAGCACAGTGCAAAGAATAAGTTTGCGCATTTGTTCCTTCCGATCTCAGGTCAGCCCATAGGCGCGGGCCAGCAATTCTATCGGATGCTGGGCGCGGGGCGGAACCACTGCGTCGGGGTCGTTGAGCTTTTCCATACCCTGGATGATGTGATCGCCTGCCAGCGGGCATTCCGACACCACATGCGCGTTGTTGTTCTTCGCCGCCTGGCGCGCCACCGGCTTGCCGACTTTCAGGGCGATTTCGAACCAGTCCTTTTTCACGCCCCACGAGCCGCCATGGCCCGAGCAGCGCTCGATGACGGCGACCTTGGTGTCGGGGATCAGCCGCAGCAATTCCGCCGCTTTCGGCCCCATGTTCTGCGCCCGCGCATGGCAGGCCAGGTGTACGGTGATGCCGCCCTCCAGCGGCTTGAGGCCGGGGGCTAGTCCCTTCTTCTTGGCGATATCGACGATGTATTCACTGATGTCGAAGGTCGCCTGCGCCAGCCGCGCCACGTCCGGATCCTTGGGCAGGATCAGCTTCCATTCGAACTTCAGCATCAGGGCGCAGGACGGCACCAGCGCGATGACGTCGTAGCCCTTGTCGATCCACGGCTTCAGCGCCTGGCTCACCTTGCGCGCATTGTCGGCGACCTTGCCGATCTCGCCCTGCTCGAGCTGCGGCATGCCGCAACAGGCGGGATAGACGACCTCGGTCTCCACCCCGTTCAGCGCCAGTATCTGGCGCGCGGCCATGCCGATGCCCGGGTTGTTGTAGTTCACGAAACAGGTGGCGTAGAGCACCGCCTTGCGGCCATAGCCCGGCGCGTCCTTGTTGACCGTCAGCGGTCCGCTCTTGGCCTGCAGGGTGAAAGTCTTGCCGTGGAACTGCGGCAGCTTCGCCTCGTGATGCACGCCCGCGATCTTCTCCAGCAGCGGCCGCGTCAGCCCGTTCTTTTCATCCGACGCCCAGTTGGCGATCGGCGCCATGGCGCCCGCGATCTTGCCGTTGCGATCGGTCTTGGCCAGCTGCGCGTCGAAGAACGGCACGCCCTTCTTGCGCGCCTCGGCGGCGCGATAGCGCAGCATCAGATGCGGGAAGTCGAGATTGAATTCATGCGGCGGCACGTAGGGACACTTGGTCATGAAGCACATGTCGCACAGCGTGCAGGCATCCACGACCGGCTTGAAATCCTTGGCTTCCACCGAGTCCAGCTCGCCCGTGGGCGAATTGTCCACGAGGTCGAACAGGCGGGGGAAGGAGTCGCACAGATTGAAGCAGCGACGGCAGCCATGGCAGATGTCGAAGACGCGGTGCATCTCGGCATCGATCTTGGCTTCGTCGTAGAAATCCTCGCTCTGCCACTCGATGGGATGCCGGGTGGGCGCATCCAGACTGCCTTCGCGCATGGGCCGTTCTCCGCTCTTCGGACGTGCTTGTGCCGGGTGATTGAATCGACAAGCCCTTCGCCCTCGTTTTCAAGAAGGACGAAGGGCTTGCGAAAAACAGCGATCGCACGCGCCTTTCGGCGCGAGAACGCCTTAGCTCAGCGTGTCGAGCGCCTTCTGGAAGCGGCCGGCATGCGACTTCTCGGCCTTGGCCAGCGTCTCGAACCAGTCGGCGATCTCGTCGAAGCCTTCCTGGCGCGCAGTGCGGGCCATGCCGGGATACATGTCGGTGTATTCATGCGTCTCGCCGGCGATGGCGGCCTTCAGATTGTTGCCGGTCTCGCCGATCGGCAGGCCGGTCGCCGGATCGCCAACGGCTTCGAGGAATTCGAGATGGCCATGAGCGTGGCCGGTCTCGCCTTCCGCCGTCGAGCGGAACACCGCGGCGACGTCGTTGTAGCCTTCGACGTCGGCCTTCTGCGCGAAATAGAGATAGCGGCGGTTAGCCTGGCTTTCGCCGGCGAACGCGTCCTTGAGATTGTTTTCGGTCTTCGAGCCCTTCAGTGCTGCCATTTCCCTCTCCCTCAGTTGCAGCCGAATCGAGATCCAATCCGGCGAATCGACTTATCCGGCCGCCCGGCAGGACGGAACGCGGTACCGGAAAATTCTAGGAGCGGGGGAGGGCGGGCGTCAATAGTCTGGAATTGTTCCAGACTATTATTTTGCCGACTGATTTCGTTGTATTTTTATTGCCGATTGCGAACGCGAATTACCACGTCCACGCGCGAAACCTCGGTGCCTTCCGGCGCCTGCGGCAGGCTCTTCAGCACCACCGACTCGCCCGGTATGTCGCGCAGCATGCCGTCGTCTTCATGAAAGAAATGGTGGTGGTCCGAGGTGTTGGTGTCGAAGTACGAGCGGCCATGCTCGACCACCACTTCCCGCAGCAGCCCGGCCTCGGTGAACTGGTTCAGCGTGTTGTAGACCGTCGCCAGCGACACCGGCACCTTGTGCGCCACCGCCTCTTCATGCAGCTCCTCGGCCGACAAATGTCGGTCGCCCTGTCCGAACAGCAGACGCGCCAGGGCAAGGCGCTGGCGCGTGGGTCGCAGGCCCGCGCTGCGCAGCCGCTCGATGACCGGGGCGAAAAGACGGTCGTTCAACATGGGTCTATAAATAGGCCCGACCGCAAGAAAAGCAAAGAGCCTATCGCCGGGCGACTTTGGCGGCCGCCAGCCAATAGGCGATGGCGCTGATCAGGCCCAGCGCGGCAACCAGCCAGATGACAAGCGTGTAGTTGCCCTGCCAGTCCCACAGCAGCGCCGCCAAACTCGGCGCGAAGGCGCGGGCGATGGTGGTGGGCAGGCCTAGCGCGCCGTTGATGGCGCCAAACCCTTCCGCGCCCAGGAATTCGACCACGGACGCGCCGCGCACGATGGTCATCAACCCGTTGCCCGCGCCGTAAACTGTGACGAAGACGTAGAGCCAGACGGAATTGCCTTCGACCAGCAACAACGCCAGCATCGACAGTGGCAGCATGGTCACGGTGATGCTGCCCATGACGCTGGTGGTGGCGCGCCGACCCAGCGCCAGCAGCACAAGCCGTCCCGCCACCTGCGCCGGCCCGATCAGCGCGATCGCCAGCAGCACCAGCGCCGTGCTCAGGCCACGCTCGCCCAGCAGCGGCACGATGTGAAAGGTGATGGTCAGCACCGCCGCCCCTTGGCACACCAGCGACGCCGCCAGCAGCCAGAACACGGGTTGCCGCAAGGCGGCGCGCAGCGGCGAGGTCGTCGAGGCTGGCGGATCTTCCGATTTGCGGCGCGAGAGACTGCCTTTGGTGCCGCGCAGCAGCACCGCATGGATGAGAAGTCCCACCGCCACGTTGAAGGCGGCCAGCACCAGCAATGTATCGCGCCAGCCCCACCAGTCGATGAAGACCTGCGTCGCGGGCATGAAGATGGTGCTGGCGAAGCCGGCAATCAGCGTCATGTAGGTGATGCCGAGCCGGTACTGGCTGCCGAGATTGGCGGTGACGACGGCGAAGGCGGGATCGTAGAGCGTGCAGGCCTGCACCGCGCCCATAGCCAGCCACAGCACAAAAAACACCGGCAGGCTGCCGACTTGTGACCAGACGACCAGCAGCGCCGCGCCGACGAGCGACCCCAGGGTCATCGGCCAGAAACCACCGCGCTTGTCGATCCAGTCGCCGACCAACACGCCGGAAAATCCCCCCACCAGCAGGCCGCCGGTCAGCGCCAGGGTGATGTCGGTGCGCGACCAACCCAGCTCGCGCTCCATCGGTTCGACGAACAGGGAGAAGCCGTAATAGAACGTACCCCAGGAGACGAGCTGGCCCACCGATAACAGCCACACCAGCCGCCAGGGATGCGGCACGAGAGGCGGTTGAGTGAGGAGGGACATAGGGGGCGGGCTTCTTCTCTTTCCGCCAGCCTAGGTCCTCATGCGCTTCAGGCAAAGCAAAAGCGCTCGCATCCTTTTTCCGTCATCGCCCGGCTTGACCGGGCGACCCATCGCTCAACGAATCGAACATCTACAGGAGATGACCGCGCAGCCATCGACATGGGTGCCCCGGTCAAGCCGGGGCATGACGAAATTTTAAAGGGGCGCGGGAAACTGCCTAGTCGCCGGTGGTGATGCGGTCGACCAGCTCGCGCACGGTGGGAATGAAGCCGTTGCGATAGAACGGGTCGGAGGCGAAACGATAGGCGTTGTGGCCGGCGAACATCAGCTGGTTGTCGAGCTTCTCACTGTGGCTGATTTCCTGCAGCGTCTTCTGGATGCAGAAGGAGCGCGGATCAGCCTTCTTGCCGGTCGAGAAATTATGCTCCGGCTGCTGCGACCAGTTGCTGAACAGGCATTGCGACAGGCAGCCCATGCAGTTGATCTGGTCGGTGAGGATTTCGCTTTCCTGCTGCGGCGTGACAAAGATCAACGTCGTTTCCGGCGTGCGCATGGCGTGCGTATAGCCCTGCGCCACCCAGGCTTCGGCGTGCTTCTTGTCTTCGGCCGTCAGATAGACCACGCGACCGCGTGCGCCGACCGGGAACGGCGCGTTGTGCTCGCCGACCTCGTGGGCCGAATAGGCGACCTGCCGTTCCGACCGCCCGCGCAGTTCCTCCATGAACGGATTGTTGACCGCCGAGGAGTAGAAGCCGGTCGGGCTGAAGCGATTGAGATAGACGTCGCCTTCCTTCAAGGTCAGCAGACGCTGCTTCCAGGCGTCGGAAATCGGGCTCTCCTGCGTCAGCAGGGGCCGCGTGCCGAATTGGAACGCGATGGGCCCAATCTCGGGATTGTCGAGCCAGTGCTCCCACTCGCGCAGCGCCCACACCCCGCCCGCCATCACGATCGGCGTTTCGGCGAGACCGAACTCGGTCATCTGCTTGCGCAGCTCCGCAACGCGGGGATAGGGGTCTTCGGGCTTGTTCGGATCTTCGCTGTTGGACAACCCGTTATGGCCGCCGGCCAGCCAGGGGTCTTCGTAGACCACGCCGCCAAGCCAGTCGCTGAACTTGTGGTAGGCCCGTTTCCACAGCGCGCGGAAGGCGCGGGCCGAAGAGACGATGGGGTAATAGTGCACGCCGTAATGCGAGCAGATCTCGGCGATCTTGTAAGGCATGCCCGCACCGCAGGTCACGCCATGGATCAGGCCCTTGGCGCCTTCCAGCACGCCCACAAGAATGCGTTCGGCCCCGGCCATCTCCCACAGAATGTTCATGTGGATGCGGCCGCGGCCGCCCGAGGCCTCGTGCGCGATGCGGGCCTGGGTAATGCCGCCCTGGATGCCGAAGGCGACCAGCTCTTCATGGCGCTCGCGACGGGTGCGGCCCTTGTAGATCTGCGGAATGACGCGGCCGTGCTCGTCGTAGGAATCGGCGTTGACGCCGGAGAAGGTGCCGACGCCGCCCGCCGAGGCCCAGGCGCCCGAGCTTTGGCCGTTAGAGACGGAAATGCCCTTGCCGCCCTCGACCAGCGGCAAGACTTCCTTCCCCGATATGATCAGCGGGCGCAAAGCTTTCATCGAAATCTAAACTCCGTTCGGGGCCTGACCTGTGGCGGCAGCCGGTCCGGCTCCACGCGCCGATCAATCCGGCGCTCTCCCTGTTACTTCAGCGCCTTATATAGGCGCTTTCGAGGGCCCGTGCCACCCGCGGCGGCGTCAAAAAAGAACCGGCCAGGCCCTTGCGGACCCGGCCGGCAATCAGCGGATATGGTTAGAAAACCAAGGCGTTAGTTGGTCGCCTGGCCTTCGGCGGGTTGGCGATTGGAGACGTCCTCGCCAGTGGCCTGATCGACGGCCTTCATGCTGAGCTTGACCTTGCCGCGGTCGTCCACGCCCAGCACCTTGACCTTCACGATATCACCCTCGTTGACGACGTCGCTCACCTTGCCGACGCGACGGGGCGCCAGTTCGGAGATGTGGACCAGACCGTCACGGGCGCCCAGGAAGTTCACGAAAGCGCCGAAATCGACCACCTTCACGACCTTGCCGGAATAGATCACGCCGACTTCCGGCTCGGCGACGATGCCCTTGATCCAGTCGATGGCGGCCTGCGCCGCCTTGCCGTCGACCGCCGCCACTTTCACGGTGCCGTCGTCCTCGATGTCGATCTTGGCGCCGGTGGTCTCGGTGATCTCGCGGATCACCTTGCCGCCGGTGCCGATGATCTCGCGGATCTTGTCCTTCGGCACGTTGATGACGGTGATGCGCGGGGCGTTCTCGTTGACGCCGTCGCGGGCAGCCGACAGTCCCTTGGCCATCTCGCCCAGGATGTGCAGGCGGCCTTCGCCGGCCTGCTTCAGGGCGACCCTCATGATCTCCTCGGTGATCGAGGTGATCTTGATGTCCATCTGCAGGGCGGTGATGCCCTTTTCGGTGCCGGCGACCTTGAAGTCCATGTCGCCGAGATGATCTTCATCACCCAGGATGTCGGACAGAACGGCGAAGCGGTCGCCTTCCTTGATCAGGCCCATGGCGATGCCCGCCACGGGGCGGATCAGCGGTACGCCCG
This sequence comes from uncultured Hyphomicrobiales bacterium, assembly GCA_964388115.1. Classification (GTDB taxonomy): domain Bacteria; phylum Pseudomonadota; class Alphaproteobacteria; order Reyranellales; family JAQSWP01; genus JAQSWP01. Next base: position 335,014 of record CAYLYK010000002.1, on the reverse strand, counting down.
CATCCATCATCGACAGTGAAGAACCGCAGACGGTGGCCATCGAGGACGAGCCGTTCGACTCGGTGATCTCCGACACGATGCGGATCGTGTAGGGGAACGCAGTCTTGGCCGGCAGCAGCGGGCGCACGGCGCGCCATGCCAGCTTGCCATGGCCGATTTCGCGCCGGCCCGGAGGCGCCATGCGACGCACTTCGCCGACCGAATAGGACGGGAAGTTGTAGTGCAGCATGAAGTTTTCGCGATACTCGCCTTCCAGCGCGTCGATGATCTGCTCGTCCTGGCCGGTGCCGAGCGTGGTCACCACCAGAGCCTGCGTCTCGCCGCGGGTGAACAGCGCCGAGCCATGGGCGCGCGGCAGCACGCCGACTTCGCTCACGATCGGGCGGATCGTCTTGGTGTCGCGGCCGTCGATGCGCTTGCCGGTATCGAGAATGGCGTTGCGCACGACGTTGGCTTCGAGCTCCTTGAAGGCTTCCGACACCAGCGGGGCCGCCGCGGCGTCGTCGGCGAAGATCGCCTTGGCCTGGGCTTTCACCGCGCCGACCTTTTCCTGGCGCGCCTGCTTGATGCGCTCGGCATAGGCTTCGGTCAGCGGTGCGGTCAGGTCCGACTTCAGGCGGTTGCGCACGTTTTCCATGCCCGGCGCCGCCGACGGCAGCGGCCAGGGATCCTTGGCGCATTTCTCGGCCAGCTCGATGATGGCGTCGATCACCGGCTGGAAAGCCTTGTGGCCGAACATCACCGCGCCCAGCATGACGTCCTCGGGAAGCTCCTTAGCTTCCGATTCGACCATCAGCACGCCTTCCTTGGTGCCGGCAACGACGAGATCCAGCGTCGATTCTTCCAGCTCGTTCAGCAGCGGGTTGAGCTTGTACTCGCCGTTGACGTAGCCCACGCGCGCGCCGCCGATCGGGCCCAGGAACGGAATGCCCGAAATGGTCAGCGCGGCCGAAGTGCCGATCAGCGCGACGATGTCGGGATCGTTCTCGAGATCATGGCTCAGCGTCGTGCAGACGATCAGCGTTTCGTTGCGGAAGTTCTCGTGGAACAGCGGCCGGATCGGCCGGTCGATCAGGCGCGACGTCAGCGTTTCCTTTTCGCTGGGCCGGCCTTCGCGCTTGAAGAAGCCGCCCGGGATCTTGCCGGCGGCGAAGGTCTTTTCCTGGTAGTGAACGGTGAGCGGGAAGAAATCGAGGCCCGGCTTGGGCTGCTTCTCCGCGACGACGGTGGCCAGCACCGTGGTCTCGCCGTAGGTGCACATGACGGCGCCATGCGCCTGGCGGGCGATCTTGCCGGTTTCCAGAACCAGCTTGCGACCGCCCCAGTTGATTTCCTTGCGATGAACTTGGAACATTTGTTTTCCATCCTTCCTAATGTCGAACGTCGATCGCGCCCCATGCGCGTAACGTCCGCCTGCAAGGCCCCATGCCCTGCAGGACCGACCCTTCATGCGTACTGCCTTCAGCGGGTCGGCGTTGCTGCAAATAACCGAAAGCCGCCAGCTGCGATCGCTTCTGGCGGCCCGGTCCTCTTCGTCGGTGGCGCCTAGCGGCGCAGTCCCAGACGATCGATCAATTTCTCGTAACGCTGCTCGTCCTTGCGCTTGAGATAGTCGAGCAGACGCCGGCGCTGGCTGACCATCTTCAGCAGCCCGCGACGGGAGTGGTGATCCTTGTTGTGGTCCTTGAAGTGCTCAGTGAGGTTCTTGATGCGCTCGCTGAGAATCGCGACCTGGACTTCCGGCGAACCGGTGTCGCCCTTTGTCGTGGCGTATTCGCCGATCAGCTCGGTCTTACGCTCCGCAGTAACCGACATCGTGTGCTCCTGTGATTAAGGGTTGATAACGCGTGCCGGACGGATTTCGCCGTCTTGGATCCTCACCAAAGCCACCAGTCGATCGCCCGACATGGCCCGCGCAACGGCGGTGTCGGAAATCGGTGGAACTCTGTCGCGGAGCCCGGTACGGAGCATCGGTAGAGACCGGCCCATTCTCAGGAGCGCAGCCTCGTCCTCGGTGACGGCCAGTGCCGGGATGTCGTCCAGCACGGTCTCGACCGGGAGCAGATGCTCAAAGCGGGCCGGAATATGGCCCAAAGCCTCCAGTTTGACCAGCGAAATAGCCTGTTTTTCCTCGAATTTGCCGACTTTGGTCCGCCGCAGCGCCGCCACATGGCCGACGCTGCCCAAAGCCAGCGCCAGATCGCGCGCCAGCGACCGTATGTAGGTGCCTTTGCCGCAATCGACCTCAAAATCTGCCAGGTCCGGCTGCGGCCGGGCAGTCAGGGCGAGGCTGAAAATCTCGACCTGACGCGGCTTCATTTCGACGGTTTCGCCGCTTCTGGCCAGCGCATAGGCCCGTTTGCCGTCGATTTTCAGGGCCGAATAGGCGGGCGGGGTCTGCTGGAGGGCGCCGGTGAAGCGGGGGAGGACGGCTCTTATGGCCTCGTCGCTGGGGCGGCTGTCGGAGGTGGCGATGACCGCGCCCTCGGTATCGTCGGTGTCGGTTTGCTGGCCGAAGCGGACGGTGAAGCGATAGGTCTTGCGCCCATCCATCACCAGGGAAACGGTCTTGGTGGCCTCGCCGAAGGCCAGAGGAAGAATGCCGCTGGCCAGCGGATCGAGCGTGCCGCCATGGCCGAGCTTGGCGGCGTTGAAGGCGCGGCGGGCGATGGCGACGGCTTTCGCCGAGGAGATGCCGGCCGGCTTGTCCAGCACCAGCCAGCCATCGACCCGGTCGCCCTTGCGTTTACGCCCCACGCTTGCGGCTCATTCCTTGGCGCGCTCGCTCGTCGCCTCGTCGTCGTCGTTCTCCAGATCGCGCACGACCTCGGGGTCGTGCAGCAGCTTGTCGATCTTGGCTGCGTGATCGAAGGAACGATCCAGCTCGAAGCGGATTTCCGGCGCAAACCGCAGGTCGATCATTTTGGCCAGGCGATTGCGGAAGTAGGGCGCGGCGCGGCGCATGGCGGCCAACACCTCGTCGGCATGCTCGCCGCCCAGCGGCACGATGAAAGCCAAGGCGTTGCGCAGATCGGGGCTGACATCGACCACGGTGACGGTGATGCGCTCCTCGCGCAGGACGGGATCGCGCATGTCGCCGCGCTCCAGCAATTCGGCGAGCCCATGGCGCAATTCCTCGCCGACGCGCAATTGGCGCTGCGAGTGTTCGCGGTTGCGTTGCCTGGTCATGATCCGGCCTCCATGGGCAGGAGAGGACGCCCGGCGGCGATGGACCGCCGGGCGCTATCGGAAACGTCGGCGCCTAGAGCGTGCCGGCGACCTGTTCGACGTCGAAGCATTCGATTACGTCGCCGACCTTGATGTCGTCGTAGTTCTCGAACGCCATGCCGCACTCGAAGCCCTGGTTGACCTCGCGCACTTCGTCCTTGAAGCGCTTGAGCGTCTTGAGCGAGCCCTCGTGCACCACCACGTTGTCGCGCAGCAGGCGCACTTTGGCGCCGCGCTTGACGCTGCCTTCGGTGACGTAGCAGCCGGCCACGGTGCCAACCTTGGTGATGCGGAAGACCTGACGGATCTCCGCCGTGCCCAGGAAGTTTTCCTTGTAGGTCGGATCCAGCAGGCCGGCCATCAGGTTCTTAACGTCGTCGGTGACGTTATAGATGATCGAGTAGTAGCGGATATCGACCTTGTCGCGCTTGGCCATCTCGCGCGCCTGCGGATTGGCGCGCACGTTGAAGCCGATGATCAGCGCGTTCGATGCCTTGGCCAGCGTGACGTCCGATTCGTTGACGCCGCCCACGCCCTTGTGCAGCACGCGCACCTGGACCGAGCCGGTGGCGAGTTTGCTGAGTGCACCTTCGATGGCTTCGACCGAGCCCTGCACGTCGCCCTTGATGACGACGGGAAGTTCCTTGGCCGTGCCTTCCTTGATGTCTTTCAGCATCTGCTCCAGCGAGGAGCGGCCGGAAGCGACCACCTGCAACCGGTCGCGCCGCTGGCGGAATTCGGCGATCTCGCGCGCACGCGCTTCGGATTCGACGACGACCACGTCGTCGCCCGCCGCCGGCGTGCCCTGCAGGCCCAGCACTTCGACCGGCATCGCCGGCGTGGCGCCGTCCAGCGTGTTGCCGCGATCGTCGAACATGCGACGCACGCGGCCCCACTGGCTGCCGGCCACGATGATGTCGCCCGCCTTCAAGGTGCCGCGCTGCACGAGCACGGTGGCGACCGGGCCGCGGCCCTGCTCCAACTTGGCTTCGATCACCACGCCGGTTGCCGAGCGGTTGGGGTTGGCGCGCAGTTCCAGCACTTCCGACTGCAGCAGGATGGCTTCTTCCAGCTTCAGCAGGTTGAGCTTTTCCTTGGCCGAAACCTCGATGTCCTGCACGTCGCCGCCCAGGCTTTCGACCTGGACCTCGTGCTGCAGCAATTCGGTGCGCACGCGCTGCGGATCGGCCGAAGGCTTGTCGATCTTGTTGATGGCCACGATCAGCGGCACCTTCGCCGCCTTGGCGTGGTGAATGGCTTCGACCGTCTGCGGCATGATGCCGTCGTCGGCCGCCACCACCAGCACCACGATGTCGGTCGCCTTGGCGCCGCGGGCGCGCATGGCGGTGAAGGCTTCGTGGCCCGGCGTGTCGAGGAAGGTGATCTTGGCGCCCGAGGGCAGGGTCACCTGGTAGGCGCCGATATGCTGCGTGATGCCGCCGGCTTCCTTGGCGGCGACGTCGGTCAGGCGCAACGCGTCGAGCAGCGAGGTCTTGCCGTGATCGACGTGGCCCATGATGGTAACCACCGGCGGGCGCGTCACCAGCTGCTCAGCCGTGTCCTGCGTGCCCTCGATGCCGATCTCGACGTCGGCTTCGGTGACGCGCTTGAAGGTGTGGCCGAACTCCGAAACGATCAGTTCGGCGGTGTCGGCGTCGATGTTCTGGTTGATCGTCACCATGACGCCCATCTTCATCAGCGACTTGATGACGTCGGCGCCGCGCACGGCCATGCGGTTGGCCAGCTCCTGCACGGTGATGGTCTCGGGGATCGTGACCTCGCGGACGAACTTCTGCTGCGACTGGTCGTCATCGACGCCCATGCTCTGCTTGCGCTGGCGCTGCATGGCGCGCTTTTGCGCGGCGAGCGAACGCACCTTGAAATCGTCGTCGCCCGAAATCGCGCGTTGCACATCGAGCTTGCCGCGCCGCTTGGGCTCGTCGCGACGGCCCAGGGTCGGGCGCTTGACCTCGACCTTGACGCCGCGCTTGGGCCCGACGGGCTCTTCCGGCTCGATCAGTTCGGCGATGCGGCGGGCTGCGGCGGTGCCGGTCGGCGGCGTGGTCTGCAGCCGCTTCTGCACCTGCTCCTCGGCCTTCTTCTTGGCTTCGGCCTCGGATTTCTTGCGCGCGTCTTCCTCGGCGGCGCGGCGCGCCGATTCCTCGCGCTGCGCGGCGGTCCGCTTCTCTTCTTCGGCGCGGCGCGCCTGATCGATGATGGCGCGTTGGCGCGCCACTTCGGCAGCGCGATGCGAGCCTTCAAGCGCCTTGGCGCGCGACTGCTTTTCCTCGTCGGTCAGCGCGCGCAGCACGATGCCCTGGCGATTGCCGGTGGCCCGTGGCGCGGGCTCGGATCTTTGGCTTTGCGCAGGAGCGGCAGAAGCTCCCGTCCGTGGACGCGGCGTGGCGGCGCCGCCGACATTGCGAGCGGGCTTGGCCGCTTGCGGCGCGGGAGTCGGTTCAGGCGCTGGTGCTGGTGCGGCTGCAGGAGCGGCAGCGGGCGCAGGCGCAGGTGAAGCGGCCACCGGCTGCGGTGCGGCGGCTGGCACAGCCGCCGCCGCCGACGCGGCGGGCCCGGCAACGCGCTTCTTCTTGACCTCGACGGTCACTGCCTTGGTGCGGCCGTGCGAGAATTTCTGCCGCACAAGGCCTGCTTCGGCCTTGGGCTTCAGTTCAAGCTTGCCGGCGCTGGAAAGGGTCAGCGGTTTGGTCGGTTTGGTTTCTTTTGTATCGCTCATCTAAGCCTACTTTACACCTGTTCCCGGGGCGCTGTCGGCAGGCCACGCAGGCCTCGCAGACGCGCCGAATCCAAAATCAACCGTTGCGCCAGCCTGCCCGGCGCCACGGCCACGAATACCGCCTGATCGCGCGAGAAGGCCGCGCCCTGTTCCTGGGCGTCGAGCGCCTCGATCACCGTCAATCCGCGCGCCAGCCCGCCGATCTTCGAGCGCGCGTCGGCGCCGGCGTCGCTGGCGAACAGCATCAATCCCGCCCGCCGCTGATCGACGAACTCCCGCACCTTGTCGTGCCCTGCCACCGCCTGGCCGGCGCGGCGCGCCAGACCCAGCGTGTCGAGCACGCGTTGCAGCAGCAGCGACTGCAGGCGCGGCAGCAGGTCTTCCGGCACCGCGATCTTTTGGCGTGCGGCCCGGGCGAAAAGGTTTTTCGCCATCGCCTGCTCGATCGCGGCCTTCTCGGCCTTCACCCACATGCCGCGGCCAGGCAGCCGGCGCTCGATATCGGGCGTCAGCGTGTCGTCCGGCGCCACCACGAAGCGGATCAGCTTTTCCGGCGGCAGGCTCTCGCCCGTGGCGATGCAGCGACGCAACGGCGTCGCCGCACCCTCGGGCGTTTCCGCAACCGGCGCTGTCTCGTTCATGGCTTCGATCGGCTGCAACCGCTCGCGCTCCCTATTTTTCCGCCGCTTCCGCTTTGTCGTCGGCAAACCAGCCGGCGGCCTCGCGGGCACCCATGATCATTTCGTTGGCCTGCTCTTCGCTGAGACCCAGCTCCGGCAGCATCTCGCGCAACTCGTCGCTGGCGAGATCGGCCAGATCGTCCATGGTCTTCACGCCGCCCTTGCCCAGCAGCACCAGCGACTGCTTGTCGAACGCCTCGATGGCGGCCAGCTCGTCGCTGACGCCAAGCTCGCGGCGCTCCGCTTCCAGCCGCTCGTCGCGCTCTTGGATGAAGCTCTGGGCGCGGCGCTGCAATTCGCCGGCGATGTCCTCGTCGAAGCCTTCGATCGAGGTCAGGTCTTCCAGCGGCACCATGGCCACGTCTTCCACCGACGTGAAGCCTTCGGCCACCAGCAGATGGGCAATGACCTCGTCAACGTCCAGCGCTTCCTTGAATTCTTCCGAGCGCTGCTTCATTTCGGCCTGCCGACGCTCCGATTCCTCGGCCTCGGTCATGATGTCGATGTCCCAGCCGGTGAGCTGCGAGGCCAGGCGCACGTTCTGGCCGCGCCGGCCGATGGCCAGCGACAGCTGCTCGTCGGGCACCACGACCTCGATGCGCTCGTTCTCTTCGTCCAGCACGACCTTGGAGACTTCGGCCGGCGCCAGCGCGTTGACGACGAAATTGGCCTGATCGGCCGACCACGGGATGATGTCGATCTTCTCGCCCTGCAGCTCCTGCACCACGGCCTGCACGCGGCTGCCGCGCATGCCGACGCAGGCGCCGACGGGGTCGATGCTGCTGTCATGCGACAGAACGGCGATCTTGGCGCGGCTGCCGGGATCGCGCGCCACGGCCTTGATCTCGATGATGCCGTCGTAGATTTCCGGCACTTCCTGGGCGAACAGCTTGGCCATGAACTGCGGATGGGTGCGCGAGAGGAAAATCTGCGGCCCGCGCTGCTCTTCGCGCACGTCGTAAATATAGGCGCGCACGCGGTCGGACGGGCGGAACACCTCGCGCGGGATCAGCTCGTCGCGGCGGATGATGGCCTCGGCGCGGCCGCCCAGGTCGATGATGACGTTGCCGAAATCCACCCGCTTGACGGCGCCGGAGACGATCTCGGTGACGCGGTCCTTGAATTCGGCGTACTGGCGCATGCGTTCGGCTTCGCGCATGCGCTGGGTGATGACCTGCTTGGCGGTCTGGGCGGCGATGCGGCCGAAATCGATGGGCGGCAGCGGATCGGTGAGGAAGTCGCCGACCTGGGCATCGGGGTTGCGTCGCTGGGCTTCTTTCAGCGCAATTTGCGTCGCTTCGTTCTCGACCGTGTCGACCACTTCCTGGTAGCGCAGCAGCTTGATGTCGCCGCTCTTGCGGTCGATCTCGGCGCGGATGTCGTGCTCGAGACCGTATTTGGAGCGGCCGGCCTTCTCGATCGCCGTCTCCATCGCCTGCAGCACCTGCTCGCGGTCGATGCTTTTCTCGCGCGCAACGGCGTCCGCCACCTGCAACATTTCGATGCGGGGCATTTCCGCCGCGACTTGCACTTTCGTCGCCATGATTTTCTCCAGCGCCTCTATTTAAGCTTTATGCGCCGCCAACAATTCGTCGGTCAGCACCAGTTTCGCCCTGACGATCGAGTCGAACGGCACTGCCGCCTCCTCGCCGCCGTCCAGAACCACCACCACCGTCTCCCCGCGCACGCCTTTCAGCGCGCCGATGAAGCGGCGGCGGCCGTCAATCATCTCGCCGGCCTCGATCCGCACCCGGTTTCCGGCGAAGCGCTCGAAGTCGCGCGCCTTGACCAGCGGCCGGTCGATGCCCGGCGACGACACTTCCAGTCGATAGGGACCGGTGATGGGGTCCTCGACCTCCAGCAGCGCCGAAACGGTGCGGCTGATATCGGCGCAATCGTCCACCGTCATCGCCTTGCCGTCCGGCCGCTCGGCCATCACCTGCAGGGTCACGGACTGGCCGCCGGCGATTAGCACCCGCACCAGCTCGTAACCCATTGCCTCGATGGCGGGCGCGATGATCGCCTCTACCTTCGCGGCCTGTTCCTGTCCCTTAATCGCCATTCGCCCTTTCCGGCGTTCGTTCCGGTCGGGCCGGCCAATTCGGTACCCCCAAAAGCGAAGGGTGGGCTTTTGGCCCACCCTTTGATTTTGGGGTCCGGAACGCGCCGAACCCTATGTTGGGCAAGGGTTTAGGCCATGGAACGCGCCGGCGCAAGCTGATTCTGCGCTCTTTAAAGGCAGGCCGGGAATCGCAACGGACTCAAGCGACTGGCGCAACGGTACGCGGTCGCCGGCGCAGCCTGAGGAACATCGGCACCCGCCCGTTGGCCAGCGCCTTCTGCTCGTAGCGGGTGGGCGGCCAATCGGCCGGGCGCTGCTTCCAGTCCGCGGCCCGCTCGGCCAGCCACTCGAAATCGGGGTGCTGGCAGGCATGTTCGACCATCCAGGGCTGGTAGGACGGATCGTCGGTGGCGCAGCGCAGCTCGGCGCCGTCGACCAGCACCCGTGCCAGCATGTCCAAAGTCGGCCGCGCCACGAAGCGGCGCTTGTGATGGCGCGTCTTGGGCCAGGGATCGGGGAACAGGATGAAGGCGCGCGACAGCGACGCATCGGGGAAGGCGCGAAGCAGCAGCCGCGCGTCATCGGCCAGAAAGCGCACGTTGGTCAGGTCGCGCTGCTCGGCGCCTGCCATGCCGCGCGCCAGCCCGTTGACGAACGGCTCGCAACCGATAATGCCGACGTCCGGATTGTTCTCCGCCTGCCACAGCAGATGTTCGCCGGCGCCAAAGCCCACTTCCAGCCAGATCGCCTTCTTGCCGAGAAACAGCGTTTTGGGATCAAGCGTCTCGCCTTCGGCCGGCGGCTTCAGCGCATGCTCGCGCAAGGAGCGTTCGAGAATCTCCTCCTGCCCGGGTCGCAGCTTCTTGCCCTTGCGCCGGCCATAGAGCGTGCGCCGGCGGGCGGCGCGTTCCGGTGTTTCTTCCTCGGTCATGGCAGGCGGTATAGCGCATAGAGACTGGGCGTCAATTGCGCTCCAAGCCAATGATGACTCCAATCATGGCAATCACCAACGCACTTCTTACCCCTAGAACTATCCGCTCGTTGTTTGAATTCCGGAAGATCAACCCAAGCCAAGGAGCTGCGAAAAATGCGAGAGGCAGCAGGAACAGTCGATCGTCGAAATGCCATTTGTCTATTGAAGCCGCATTGCCGGAATCGACGGCGGCCCATTTGTTGAAAAACATTAGGATCGGCCATGAGACCGCAACGACCCAAAGCGCAATTCGGTAGAAAATGCCCAGATCGCGTTTGATTTCGCCGACTGCCATCCGTCACATCACCAATTCGATCAGATGCGGCCCGCGCTCGGAGAAGGCGGCCCTCAGCGTCTTGCACAGCTGGTCGATGTCGGTGGCGCGTGTTGCGGCAACACCCATGCCTTTGGCCAGCGCCACCCAATCGGGATCGGGGCGATCGAGGGTCAGCATGTCGATGGCCTTGGGGCCGGGATTGCCGGCGCCGACGCCAGCCAACTCGCCGCGCAGGATGGCGTAGGAACGGTTGGCGAAGATCACCGTCACGACGTCGAGCTTCTCGCGCGCCATGGTCCACAGCGACTGCAGCGTATAGAAGGCGCTGCCGTCGCCGGTCAGGCAGACGACCTTACGATCTGGCGCGGCGATGGCGGCGCCGACGGCGACCGGCGTCGAGAAGCCGATCGAGCCGCCCATATTGGTGATCCAGTCATGCGGCGGCGCGCCGGCGGTGAAGGGTGCGAAGCCTCGCCCCGAGGTCACCGATTCGTCGATGACGATGGCGTTCTCCGGCAGCAGCGCGCCGATGGCCGCGGCGATCTTGTCGAGGGTGATGGCGCCGCTGGGCAGCTCGGGCCGCGCCAGCGGCTGCAGCAGCGGCGCCGTCTGGCGCGCATTCAGCGCATCGGCCAGGCGCTCCAGAGCATCGAGCAGATCCTCATCGAGCGCAGCGAATTTATGGACGGCGCAGTCTTCGGGCGTCAGCAGGCTGGGCTTGTCGGGATAGGCGAAGAAGGCGACCGGCTGGCGCGCGCCGCACAGCACCAGGTGCTTCACATCCTTCAGCACGTTCAGCGCCGGATCGACGGCATAGGGCAGGCGGTTGATGGCGACGCGACCGGCGCCGCGTTGCATGCGCACGTTCGACCATTGCGCCAGGATGCGGCAACCGGTGGCGGCGGCGATGCGACCGGCCAGCTCCAGCGGCTTCTCGCGCAACGCCATGCCGGTCAACATCAGCATGGCATCCTTGCCGTTGGCTTTCAGCACGCGCGCGGCGTTCTCCACCGCCGCATCGCTGATCTTCGCGCGCGGGGCAGGCGCATTGGTTTTGGCGATGCCGGTGCCTTCGTTCCAGGCCGTGTTGGCGGGCAGGATCAGGGTGGCGATCTGGCCTGGCGCCTTGCGTGCCGCTTCAATGGCGGCGGCGCCGTCGGCGGCGACTTCCTTGGCGCTGGGCGAGGTCTTCACCCAATGCGAGACGGGGCGGGCGATGCCCTCGATGTCGGCGGTCAGTGGCGAATCGTATTCGATGTGGTAGGTGGCGTGCTCGCCCACGATATTGACGATCGGCACCGACGCCTTCTTGGCGTTGTGCAAATTGGCCAGCCCGTTGCCAAGGCCCGGCCCCAGATGCAGCAGGGTCGCAGCCGGCTTGTCCAACATGCGGGCATAGCCGTCGGCCGCGCCCGTCACCACGCCTTCGAACAGGCCCAGCACACAGCGCATGCCGTCCACGCGATCGAGCGCGGCCACAAAGTGCATCTCCGAGGTGCCGGGATTGGTAAAGCAGACATCGACGCCGCCCGCTACCAGGGTCCGCACCAGGCTTTCCGCACCGTTCATCGCTTGCTCCCGCATCTTTTTCTATGGAACGAGAATAGGCCGCGTACGTCTAGCAAGGCCAGCCAAACCGCTTCGTCGTTTCCGGCAGGCCGGCAATGACAGGCGCGCCTGCCGCTTCTACAATGCAGCCCGACGCCTCATGGGCCTTTGATGTCCTTCGACATTCTTCTGCAATACGCATTGCTGATCGGCGCCGTTGTGCTGCCGTTGCTGGTGATTCCCGATCTGCTGCGCACCAGGCGGGCGCCGACCGCGACCGTGGCCTGGCTGCTGGGCGTGGTGCTGCTGCCCTATCTGGTGGTGCCGCTCTACTTCGTCTTTAGCGGCCGCAAGCTGCCCGGCGTCAGACGCAAGCGCATCAAGGCGCGCATGCGCCTGGCCGATGCCGGCAAGCTGCCCGAAGCAGAAGCCTGCGATCTCGACCGGCTGCTGCGCCGCCTGCAACTGCCCGGCGCCACCAACGGCAATCGCGTCACCCTGGAGCGCGACGGCATGGAAGCTTACCAAGCTGTCTGTCGCATCATCGACGGCGCGCAACGCAGCCTGCATGTGGCGATCTACATCCTGGCCGACGACGAGGCGGGTCGCGAGATCATGGCGCGCATGGCGGCGCGGGCGCGGCTGGGCGTCGACGTGCGGCTGCTGGTCGATGGCGTAGGCTCGATCGACCTGCCCGATGCAGCGCTGGAAGGGCTGCGCGATGCGGGCGCCAAGGTGGCCTCGTTCAATCCGCTGATCATGGGCGTCTTCAGGGGGCTCGCCAACCTTCGCAATCACCGCAAGATCATCATCGCCGATGGGGCGGTGGCCTGGAGCGGCGGACGCAATTTCTCGGTCGATTACCTGCGCGCCCATTGTCCGCCCGATTGCTGGACCGATCTCTCCTTCACCGTCGCCGGGCCTGCCGCGCAACTGTTGCAGGAAGTTTTCTGGTCCGACTGGGCCTTCGCCAGCGGCCAGTCGCCGCCCACCGCCATGCTGCCGCCGCCGCAATCGTCGGGCGGGGCGCAGGTGCAGATCGTGCCGTCCGGCCCCGACGTGCCGGACGATCCGCTGTTCAGCGCGCTGCTGTCGGCGAGCTTCGCGGCGCGCAAGCGCATCTGGCTGGTGTCGCCCTATTTCGTGCCTGATGATTCTTTGATCCACGCCTGGCATCTGGCGGCGCGGCTCGGTCTCGATCTGCGCATCGTGGTGCCGCAGAAATCCGATTCGCGGCTGGTCGACATGGCGCGCATGAGCTATCTGCGCGAGTTGCAGGCGGCGGGCGCCAAGATCTACCGGCACCAGGGCCCGACCTTGCATCTGAAGGCCTTCGTCATCGACGACCACATCGCCGGCATCGGCTCGGCCAATCTCGACACGCGCAGCCTGTTCCTGAATTTCGAGGTGACGGCGCTGCTCTACAGTTGCGCCGAGGTCGAAGACGTCAGCGCCGTCGTCCAATCGGTGATGGACAAGTGCCGGGAAGGCATTCCACCGGTCGGCCGCTATCGCGGCTTGCTGTCCGGCGCCGCTCGCCTGTTCGCGCCGCTGCTGTAAAAGAAAAAGGCGCACCGCCCTGAGACGGTGCGCCTTGTTTCGCAGGCGTTAGGATCAGCCGCCGAAGGCGGACTTCAAGTCCTTCACCAGATCGGTCTTCTCCCACGAGAAGCCGCCATCCTTCTCTGGCTTGCGGCCGAAATGGCCGTAAGCCGAGGTGCGGGCGTAGATCGGGCGGTTGAGCTTCAGATGCTCGCGAATGCCGCGCGGCGTGAGGTTGACCAGCTGCTGCAAGGTCTTCGACAGCTTGGCTTCGTCGACATTGCCGGTCTCGTGCAGGTTCACGTAAACCGACAGCGGATGCGACACGCCGATGGCGTAGGAAAGCTGGATGGTGCAGCGTTCGGCCAAGCCCGCTGCCACCACGTTCTTGGCCAGGTAGCGCGCGGCATAGGCTGCCGAACGATCGACCTTGGTCGGGTCCTTGCCGGAGAACGCGCCGCCGCCATGCGGAGCCGCGCCACCATACGTGTCGACGATGATCTTGCGGCCGGTGAGCCCGGCATCGCCGTCGGGACCGCCGATGACGAAGCGGCCGGTCGGGTTGACGTAGAGATGGTCCTGCGGCGGCATCCAGCCCTTGGGCAGCACCTTCTCGATATAGGGGCGGACGATCTCGCGCACTTCGTCCTGATCGACCTTCTCCGAATGCTGGGTCGAAAGCACGACGGCGGTGGCGCGCACCGGCTTGCCGTTGACGTATTGCAGGGTCACCTGGCTCTTGGCGTCCGGGCCCAGCATCTTCTCCTTGCCCGAATGGCGCACCGCGGCCAGCTCGCGCAGGATGTTGTGCGAATACTGGATCGGCGCCGGCATCAGCTCGGGCGTCTCGTTGCAGGCATAGCCGAACATGATGCCCTGATCGCCCGCGCCCTCGTCCTTGTTGCCCTTGGCGTCGACGCCCTGGGCGATGTCGGCGGACTGGCCGTGCAGGTAGATGCTGACCTTGGCCTTCTTCCAGTGGAAGCCCTTCTGCTCGTAGCCGATATCCTTCACGGCGCGGCGGGCGACGGCTTCGATCTTGTCGGCCTTCACCTTGCCGTTCTTCTCGACCAGGCCTTTGGGCCCGCGCACTTCGCCGGCGATGACGATGCGATTGGTAGTGGTCAGCGTCTCGCAGGCCACCCGGGCATACGGATCGGCGGCCAGGAAAAGATCGACGATCTCGTCGGAGATGCGGTCACACACCTTGTCGGGGTGGCCTTCGGAAACGGATTCGGAAGTGAAGAGGTAGTCCTTAAGCGCGGCCATTAAATGACGTCTCCCATCGGTCGCTGGACACAGGGATCGTCGGTGTTGCCGCCCAATCCGCTTAGCGTTTTTTTGCGTGGTCGCAAGTCGTCCAAATTCATCCACGGCCAGGGGGAAGGGCTCCCCCCGAAAAGCGCCCTATTTGCGTCGGGCGTGCCGAAAAAATCAAGGGGGCAGAGAAACCCGGCCTGTGACCGAATAAGACGGCGGGAAAAGGTCTTGAAAACGGGACGGCCAGGCGCCGTCCCGTGCGCCAATCGGCTTAGCGCTTGGCCTTGCGGCCGCCCGTGGCGGCGCTGGTCTGGCCAACGGTCTTGACCATCTCGAAGATGCGCTTGCGCACGCGCGGCTCGACGATCTTGTAATAGGCGCGCACCAGTTCGAGCGTCTCGCGCTTGGCCAGCGGATCCTTCTCGTGATGGAAGTCGGCGGCGCCTTCGGCCATGCCCTTGCCGCGGCCGCGACCGCCGGGGCGGCCGACCAGCACGTTGACCGGCATTTCGTCGAAGAAGTAGGAGACAGGCACGTCCAGCACCTTGCTGAACTCATACAGCCGGCTGCAGCCGATGCGATTGGTGCCGCGTTCGTATTTCTGGATCTGCTGGAAGGTCAGGCCGACGGCATCGCCGAGTTTCTCCTGGCTCATTCCGAGCAGCGTACGACGCTGACGCACGCGGCTGCCGACATGGATGTCGACCGGATGTGGCTTGCCCATTCTTTCCTCTCTCGTGTCCCTGGATTTTTATTGGTCGTCAGGCAGTCAGTTGCAGAAAGCGTCGGCCGGACAACTGATCGGATGGGGCGCAGCGCTCTTGCTGCATACAAATGTATGCACTTAATTCGCCATGTCACGCGAAAAAACAGTGTTCACTATTCAACCCGCGCTATTGATGCGCGCCATTTGACGCACAGCGCCAGCAGGCCCAGCACCAAGGCAAAAAACATCCAGTCGCCAAGCCTCGCATAAGGCGTCGGCGACAAGGGGCGCGGCAAAGCCGTGTCGATCACGCCGGTTTTCTGCAGGCCAAGGCTCGCGATCATCCGCCCATGGGCATCGAACAGCGCGGAAATCCCGGTGTTGGCCGAACGCGCCAGCGGCAGGCCTTCCTCGATCGCGCGCATGCGGGCATTGGCCAGATGCTGAAAAGGGCCGCTCGACACGCCGAACCAGCCATCGTTGGTGACGTTGAGAATCCATGTCGGGCGGTTGAATGGATCGACCACGGCGCCTGGGAAAATAATCTCATAGCAAATGAGAACGGACACCGGCGGCATGCCGGGCAGGGCCAGCGTGCGCGGGCCAGGCCCCGCCTCGAACGAGCCGCGGCCCACCGTGTCTTCCATCGGCAGCCAGTCGCGCAGCGGCAGATATTCGCCCAGCGGCACGAGATGGAACTTGTCGTAGTCGGCGACGATGCTGCCGGTGTCGTTGAGAACATGCAGTGAATTGAAGACCTCTCGCCGGCCGGACGGCGATGTCGTGGCCCGTACCGCCCCGGTCAGCAGGTAGCCACCCTTGGGCGTCACGCGGGCCATGGCATCACGGGCGGCCTGGCTGCGGTCGAGCGGAAACGAGGTCGCCGTTTCGGGCCAGATCACCAGCGTCACCGGCTTGTCTGATGGCAGGCCGGAGAGGCGGACGGTCTTCCCGAAATGCGCGTTGGCCAGCTCCGGCAGCCATTTTTCCGCCTGATCGATATTGGGCTGCACGATGCGAAGATAGACGCCATCCTGATCGCCGCCCTCGTCCAGTGCCAGGCGCAGGCCACCCGCGCCGGCCATGGCCGCCAGCAGGGCCATTGACGCCAGCGTGCCGCGCCGTCCGGCGGCCGGCAGCGTGAAAATCAGCAGGCTGAGCAAACTCAGCCCATAGACGCCAACCACAGCGGCGCCTTGCAGCATGGCGGTCGAGACGTTCCAGGCGTGTGCAATCAGATTCCACGGAAAGCCGGTCATGACATGGCCGCGCAGCCATTCGAAGACCACGAAGCACAAGGCGAACAGCACGACCTGCCGCCATGCGTCCGGGAACAGGGCAGGCAAGCGGTGAACCAGAACGCGATAGCAGGCGCAAGCCGCGCCGACGAACAGCGCCAGCAGCACGGCCAGGCCGAATACGGTCGGCGGTCCCATCAGGGCGAAATCGGCCGGCGGCACCAGATAGGAAAAGACGATCCAGTAAAGCCCGGTGATGAACTGTCCGGTGCCCCAGAACGTGCCCGCCCAGAACGCGTGCCAGAAGCCGCGCGCCGATCGCGCCAGTAGGAACAGCACCGGCAGCGACGCCAGCATCGCCGGCGGGAAATCGACCGGCGGCATCGCCAGCGTGCCGATGGCTCCTGCCACGGCGGCGAACAGCAAACGCCGCCAGCCGGCGAGGGCGGCGATCCAGGCAGCGAAACTTTGCAGGCGGGCGGCGGACGGCGGGGCGATCATGTCTCAGGCTTATGCGACGGGGCGCGCTCAGGCGCAACCAGCCTGTAGCCATCGATCGTGGCGACTTCGTGAAGCCTGTCAGGCCGTGCGGGCGGCCTGAGCGTCGGGCAGTTCGGGGATGTTGCGGATGCGCAGGCGGCGGATGCGTCTGGGATCGACGTCGAGCACTTCGAATTCGACGCCGGAGGGATGGCGCACGATTTCGCCGCGCTCGGGCATGCGGCCCACGATGGAGAACACCAGCCCGCCCAGAGTGTCGATATTGTCGCGCTCATCCTCTTCGAAGACGTTGCCGAAACGCTGCTCGAATTCCTCGATGGTGGCGCGGGCGCGCGCATCGACGGCGCCGTCCTTGCGCATCACCAGCGGCGTGGATTCCTCGATGTCGTGCTCGTCATCGATCTCGCCGACGATCTCCTCGACGAGATCCTCGATGGTCAAAAGCCCGTCGGTGCCGCCGAATTCGTCGACCACGATCGCCATGTGAATGCGCGTACGGCGCATCTCCAGCAGCATGTCGAGCACGGGCATGGTCGGGGCCACGAACAACACGCGGCGCACCACGTCGCTCAAGTTGAAACGCTTGTGGCTGCTCCAGTAGGGCACGACGTCCTTGATATGGACCATGCCGGTGACGTTATCGAGCGTGCCGGTATAGACCGGCAGGCGCGAATGCGCTTCCTTGCTCATCAGCTCGACCAGCTTCTCAAGCGGCGTGTCGGCAGGCGTCGAGACGATATCGACGCGCGGCACCATGACATCGGCCACGTTCAGATCGCGCAGCGCCAGGATGTTGTGCAGCATGGTGCGTTCATTGACGCCGATGCCGCCTTCCTCGCCGACGGGCTGCTCTTCGATCAGCTCCTCGATCGCTTCGCGGATGGCCTCTTCCGGCTCCTTGCGCCGCAGCAATTTGTTCAAGAGCCGGCGCAGGCCGAGGGGCTTGGCCGCGACGCTCGACGGGGTCGCGAGAGGGCTGGGCGAGGGCGCAGGGGTGGCCGGAGGGGCAGGGTCTGCCTTGGGCTGCGATACGGTGCCGGCTTCGGAAGAGGAAGCCGGCCGGCTTCTGTCACTGTTCATAACGGGAGGGACTGTAGCACAAACGCCGGCCAGCGCTTACGGATCGGTCTTACGCTTTGTTTTAACGGACTTTTTCGCCATTTTTGCCGGTCTGTCGGCATAGGGATCGGCCACGCCCAAGCCCGCCAGAATGCGGCGTTCCAGCCCTTCCATGCGTTCGGCCTGCGCCGCTTCTTCGTGGTCGAAGCCCAGCAAATGCAAGGTGCCGTGCGCCACCAGATGCTGGAAATGCGCCTTCAGCGTCTTGCCCTGGTCCCGCGCCTCGGCCCGTAAGGTCTGAAGCGACAGGGCGATGTCGCCCAGCCGGCCCGGCGTGCCGTCCTCGAAGGACAGCACATTGGTCGGCTTGTCCTTGCCCCGGTAGCGGCGATTGAGATCGCGCAGCAGTTCGTCGTCGCCCAGCGCAATGGCGATGCCGCGCGTCCCGGCCTCAACGCCGGCGCCCTTGATCGCGGCGCGGGCCGCTTGGCGTGCCAGGGCAGGTGCGTCCTTCAACGCCCGGCGCCACGGCGCATGCAGGACGACGATCTCGACCGGCGTCGCCGTCATTCGCGATCGCGCGCCTGTTTGCGGCTGGCGTCGCGGGCGTCGTAGGCGCGCACGATCTGGGACACCAGGTCGTGGCGCACCACGTCGGCGGCGGAGAAACGCACGATCTCCAGATTGCGGATCTCGCCCAGCGTGTCGACCGCATCGCGCAGTCCCGAGGTCACGCCGCTGGGCAGGTCGATCTGCGACAGATCGCCGGTCACCACCATGCGCGAGCCTTCGCCCAGGCGCGTAAGGAACATCTTCATCTGCATCGGCGTGGTGTTCTGCGCCTCGTCGAGAATGATGAAGGCGTTGGACAGCGTGCGCCCGCGCATGAAAGCCAGGGGCGCAATCTCGATTTCGTTCGAGGCCAGGCGATTGACCACTTGATCGGCCGGCAGCATGTCGTACAGCGCGTCGTAAAGCGGCCGCAGATAGGGATCAACTTTGTCGCGCAGATCGCCGGGCAGGAAGCCCAAACGCTCGCCGGCCTCGACCGCAGGGCGCGACAGCACGATGCGATCGACCGCGCCGGTGATGTGCAGCGCCACGGCCATGGCCACGGCCATATAGGTCTTGCCGGTGCCCGCCGGTCCCAGCCCGAACACCAGCTCCTTGCTGCGCAAGGCGCGCACATAGGCTTCCTGGCCGGGCGTGCGCGGCATGATCACCCGTTTGCGGGTGCGGATGGCCAGCGCATCCGACGCGCCGCCGACATTGGCCAGGCGAATAGCGGCGTCGACCTCGGCCATGTCCACCGGCTGGCCGCGCTTCAAGCGCTCGTAGAGCGCATTCAGCGTGGCGCGTGCGGCAGCGACCATGGTGGGGTCGCCCTCGATGGCGGTCTGGTTGCCGCGCGAGAGGATGGAGACGTCGAGCAACTGCTCGATCCGCGCCAGATGCCGGTCATGCTCGCCATAGAGCGCCGACAGCAGCGAATTGTCGTCGAACTCCAGACGCACATTGCCCTCGCGGGTGACTTTGGCGACCGCGGCGCGGCCTTGCTTGACGCGCTTCAAGCGCTTGCCATGCGCGGTGCGGCCTGCAGATCGAACTCGCCGGTGACGATCTCGCCCGACAGCGAATTGGGCAGCGCGCCGGTGATGCGCACATCGACAATGCGGTTGATCAGCCGCGGCGCGCCATCGGCATGTACTGATTGCAGCCAGGGGCTCTTGCCCAGCATCTGTCCCGGACGGCGACCCGGTTTCTCAAACAGCACCGGCATGACGGCGCCGATCTTGGCGCGGTTGAAGGCCAGCTGCTGCTCGGTGATGGCGTTTTGCAGACGGCGCAGGCGTTCCTCCTTGATCTCCGCCGGCACTTGCAGCTCCAGCAGAGCGGCCGGCGTGCCGGGGCGCGGGCTGTACATGAACGAAAAGGCGGCGGCGAAGCCCACCTGGCGCACCAGATCGACGCTGGCTTCGAAGTCCTTCTCGCTCTCGCCCGGAAAGCCAACGATGAAGTCGGAAGAAAGTGCCAGATCGGGCCGGCGCGCGCGCAGGCGGTCGACGATGTCCAAATAGAAATCGATGCGATGCTGGCGGTTCATGGCCTCGAGGATGCGATCAGAGCCCGATTGCACCGGCAGGTGCAGATAGGGCATCAGCACGTCGATCTCGCCATGGGCGGCGATCAAATCGTCATCCATGTCGCGCGGATGCGAGGTGGTATAGCGCAACCGCTGCAGGCCCGGCAGTTCGGCCAGATGGCGGAGCAGGCGGGCGAAGTTCCAGCTCTTCCCATCCAGCCCCTCGCCGTGCCAGGCGTTGACGTTCTGACCCAGCAGGGTGATCTCGAGCGCGCCGCTTGCCAGCAGCTTGCGCGCCTCGTCGAGAATGGCGGCAGCGGAACGGGAGTATTCCGCGCCCCGCGTGTAGGGCACGACGCAAAAGGTGCAGAACTTGTCGCAGCCTTCCTGGATCGACAGGAAAGCCGACGCCGCGCCATTCGCTGACGGCGACGGAAGGAAATCGAATTTCGGCTCGGTCGGGAATTCGGTGTCGAGTACGCCCGCGCCACGGCCCTTGCCGCCGGCCCGCGCGGCCTTGGCCACCATTTCTGGCAGGCGGTGATAGGCTTGCGGGCCGACCACGATATCGACGAACGGCGCGCGCCGGACGATTTCCTCGCCTTCGGCCTGCGCCACGCAGCCGGCCACGGCGATCACCATGCCGCGCCCGTCCTCGCGCGCCTCGCGTTCTTCGCGCAGACGGCCCAGTTCGGAAAACACCTTCTCCGACGCGCGCTCTCTGATATGGCAGGTATTGAGGATCACCATGTCGGCGTCCTGCGGCGAGGCGCAGGATTCGAAACCCAGCGGCGCCAGCACGTCGGCCATGCGCGCCGAATCGTAGACGTTCATCTGGCACCCGTAGGTGCGGATGAAGAGCTTCTTTCTGATCCGCTCGGTCACGCGGCTTTCCGCGGCGGCGGCAGCAATTCCATGCGACCGGAGTTGGACGCTGCCACGCCCTGATACACGACCTTGAAGCAATGCTCGGCGAGCGCCTTGCGATCGGGGAAATCGGCCAGGCTGACGGGCTCGTGGAAATTCACCATGACCTCGACTTCGCCCAGTCCCGCCATCTGCCAGGCATGCGGCGCCAGTTCCATGTCGCCGAACCAGGTGTAGAACGGCCGCCAGTGGCGACCCAGCGCGATGCCGTCCAGGCGCGTATAGGCCAGTGACACCGGCTGCACCACGATCGGCGCGCCGTCGCGGCCCTTGACTTGCGCCACCGCAAACAGCGCGCTGCGGAACGGCAGCACGCGCGTGCCGTCTCCGCTGGTGCCTTCGGGAAACAGGATCAGATTGTCGCGGCTGGAAAGGCGGCGGAACATCTGCTGCTGGCCTTCCTTGGTCGCCGTCATGCGCCGGTCGATGAAGACCGAACGCTGCAACTTGGCCAGAATGGAGAAGAACGGCCAGGTCGCGACCTCCTTCTTGGCGACAAAGGAGCCTGGGATCAGCCCGCCCAACACTTCGATATCGAGATAGGAGACGTGGTTGACCACGAACAGGGTCGGCCGCTTGCGCGACATGCGCCCGCGCACCTTGACCTTGATGCCGAGAATCCAGCAAACCGCCCGGTGATAGGGGATCGGCAGCCAGCGCGCCAAAGGCGGCAACAGCAGCACGCCGATCAGCTGTATCGGCAGAAGCGGCAGGGTCAGCGCGGCATAGACGACGATGCGCAATGCTGCGCGGGCAGGCGATCCGATCAGCATGCTTCTAGCCGGCGGCCGCTTCACCGCCGTCGCGCGCGGTGCGTTCGTAGTGCTTGAAGTATTTGTCGGTGACCAGATCGGTCTTCACCACGATGCAGACGTCGATGGTGTTGAACTGCTCGTCGATCACCGCACCTTCGCCGACAAAGCCGCCCAGCCGCAGATAGCCCTTGATCAAAGGCGGCAGCGCGTTGATCGCGGCGCGGGTGTTGATGTCGGTTGGCGGCATCAGGTCCATGCTGGTGAAGCGCTGCGCCACCGCCCGTGGCCGCAGCTCCGGCGGCGCCAGATGGTGGTGGTGGAGATAGGACAGCGGCATGGCCAGCGCCCTGGGATCGGTTCCCGGCAGGCTGGCGCAGCCGAACATCACGGCGATGTCGTAATGGAACACGTAGGCCGCGATGCCCCGCCACAGAAGCTGCATGGTCGGGCGGGTGCGGAAATCGGGGTCGACGCAGGAGCGGCCGAGCTCGAGAATCTCGCCGGGATAGCGGGTGAGAATATCGATGTCGTATTCGGCTGCCGAGTAGAAACGGCCCAGCTTGTTGGCCACGGGACGGCGGATCAGGCGGTACGTGCCGACCACGCCCTCGGCGCCGAAGCCGCGCTTGTGATCGATCACAAGCAGATGATCGCAATAGGCGTCAAACTCGTCGAAGTCGCGCTTGCGCGCCGCCATCTCCGGTGTCGGCCGCGCCGCCATCTCTTCGTAGAACACGCGATAGCGCAACGCCTGGGCGGCGTCGATCTCGGCGGCGCTTTCCGCCAGCCTGATCTCCATTCCGCCGGAAACGATCGGCGCTGGCCTGTCGCTGCTCGCGCGCTGGACAGCACTAGACGTCACCGCCGCCCTCCCGTTTCAGCGGCACGGCATAAAGCTCGAGCCGATGGTCGACCAGCTTGTAGCCGAGCTTCTGCGCGATGGCACGCTGCAGTTCCTCGATCTGCGGATCGGTGAACTCGATCACCTTGCCGCTTTGCACGTCGATCAGGTGGTCGTGATGCTCTTCCGGCGCTTCCTCGTAGCGGGCGCGGCCGTCGCCGAAATCGTGCTTCTCAAGGATGTCCGCTTCCTCGAACAGCCGAACGGTGCGGTACACCGTGGCGATGGAGATGCGGGGATCGATGGCGGTGACGCGGCGATAGAGTTGCTCGACGTCGGGATGGTCGGACGAATCCGACAACACGCGAGCAATGACCCGGCGCTGTTCGGTCATTTTCAGTCCGCGCTCGATGCAGCGCTTTTCTAGCCGTGAGGGCATGGTACTCCAGAAGCCGGAACGAGCCGCCGATTAAGGAAACGTGAGTATAGGACAAAACAGGTCGCCGCGCCTATCCCATGGCCACGGCCCGAAAGCGGCGCGTTGTCCGTAGCTTAGCGCCGCCCGCGACCGCGCGCCCGCAGGCCCAGGCCGCTCTTTTTGGCAAGCGTGCTGCGGGTCTTGGCGTAGTTTGGCGAAACCATCGGGTAGTCCGCGGGCAGACCCCATTTCTTGCGATATTCGTCCGGGGTCATGTCGAAGGCCGTCTTCAGATAGCGCTTCATCATCTTGTGCTTGCTGCCGTCTTCCAGGCAGATGATGTATTCGTTGGTCACGGATTTCTTCACCGGCACGGCCGGGTCGCGCGTCGCCATGGGACCGGCGCCGTTGCCGCTCAAACCCTGCAGGGTCGCGTACACGCGCTGGATCAGCTCGGAGACATCGTTCAGGCCCACCGCGTTTTTCGACAGATGGGCGGAAACGATTTGCGACGTCAAAGTCAAAAGATTGTCGGTCGATTTATCGGCGCTCACGGTAAACCTCTATGTTCCGAGTAATCAATTTCGATTAAGGGCGGCGGATTATGGACAGGGACAGTTTAAAAAGCGAGTATCATTTGCGTGATTACTGGAAGTCTTGCAATTCGATTAATGGCTTAGGCAGATTTCGTGGCTGAACACCTGGATATTACCGGCGAAGTCTGCCCAATGACCTTTGTGCGGGTGAAGCTGAAGCTGCAGACCCTGCCGCCGGGCGGCGTCCTGGCCGTGCGTCTGCGCGCCGGTGAGCCTTTGATCAATGTGCCCCGCGCGCTTCGCCACGAAGGGCACGAGATCATGGCGCAGCAAGATGAGGGCGATGGCATCCACCTGCTGGAAATTCGCAAGAAATCCTAGAGCGGTTGCGCCAGCAGGATTGCGGCGATGGTGCCCAGCGCGCCGCGCCCATAATAGCCGGCTCGTCTGCCGACGGTGTCGAAGCCCAGCCGGGCATAGAGCTTGCGGGCGGCGAAATTGTCCTCGGCCACTTCAAGATGCAGGCGCGTGGCGCCGCGACTGCGGGCTTCGCCTTTCGCGGCCGCCAGCAAAGCCGCGCCAACGCCGCGGCGGCGACTGTCGGCGCGCACGCCGATGGTGAGTATTTCTGCCTCGTCGGCAGCCACGCGCGCGACCACCAGCCCGACAGCCTCGCCGTTTACGCCTTGCCGCGCCATGAAGCCGAACGTGCCCGGCATGGCCAGCATCTCGGCGAAGGCTTGGCGCGACCACGGCTGATCCCAATCGGCAGGAAAGCAAAGCCGGTGCAGCGTTTCGGCGTCGGCCAATTCGAGGCCGCCAAATGCGTTGATATCGCAGGATAGCGGCTGCATCAGCGGTCGACCGGCTTGGGCAAGGTCACGTCGGCATCCCGCAGATAAAGCGGCCGGGGCATGCCGTCGCTCTCGTTCTTCTCGCGCCAATGCGTCACGCCTTGCGCCAGCAACGCCCTGGCGAAATTTGCCGCGACAGGCGGGCGATCGTCGCTGAAACCGATTTCGCCTTCCCGGCCGGCGGCCGCGAAAGCCGCGCGCAGCAATGGTGCGCCATCCCCCGCCAATCCATAGGAGCCGAGGGGCAGGGCGGCCACGGCCTCGTCGGGTCGCATGATGCGCGCTCGGTGCTCCCTGCCCAGACCGAGGAAAATTTCGTCGCGTCGGCTGTCGACAGCCAGAATCAGAGCGACGTTGCTGTTCTGGCGTTGCGCGGGTGAGAGATTTTCCAGCACTGCCTCGAAAGTCGAACAGCAGGCCAGTGGCGTGTTCAGCGCCATGGCCAGGCCCCGCGCCATGGCCAGGCCGATGCGAATGCCGGTGAAGCTGCCGGGCCCGTTGGTGACGCCGACCAGCGCAAGATCGCGGGCCGTCACGCCGGCCTGCGTCAGCACCGACTGGATCGCCGGAGCCAGCAAGGCGGACTGGCCGGTCATGGTCGCTTCGGCGTGCGCGGCAAGTATTTCCTCGCCGCGCAGCACCGCCAGCGACAGGCCCGAACAGGCGCAATCGAAAACAAGCGCGAGCGGCTGTGAAGGCGTCTTCATCGCCGCCAATCGATCATGTTAGGTAAGATGGCGCAAGGATGCAGCGCCATCATGTCCGAAGGAAGCGCCGGTGCAGCTCGTCGCTATCGTCAAACCGCAGTTCGACGTTGAAATCAGCCTGGCTTACGCCACGCCCGACAACATCACCGGCGCGCCGGTGTATCGCCGCGCCGATTGCTATTTGCTGCAGCCCGCGGCTGACGCCTTGCAGCGGGCGATCAGGCAGGCGGCAAGGCTGGGACTGCGCCTGCGCCTGTTCGACGCGCTGCGGCCGACCGAAGCGCAGTGGAAGCTGTGGAATTTCAATCCAGATCCGGAGTTCCTCGCCGATCCCCGGCGCGGCTCGCCGCATTCGCGCGGCGTGGCGGTCGATCTGACTTTGATCGGGGAAGACGGGCGCGATCTCGACATGGGCACCGGCTTCGACGCCTTCACGCCGCTGTCGCATCACGGCAATCTTGAGGTGTCGCCCGAAGCTCAGCGCAATCGGCTGCTGTTGATGGGGCTGATGACCGGCGCGGGCTGGGACTTCTATCGCAACGAGTGGTGGCACTACCAGTTGTTCGACGCGCGACAGTTTCGGCTGTGGAACGATGCCGATCTGCCGCGGCCGATGATGTGACACGCCGCTTCGTTCATCGACCTTGCGAGCAGGTTCGCAGCGGTTGACGGACTTGCCGTGTTTCCGTCCAACCCCGATTTGCTCTAGCGCTGGAGGCGTGCTTCGTCGAGCGGTCGCAGGTTTTCCGTGCGCATGATCAGGCGCAGGAAATCGATGTAGTCCTGTCCGCGCTCGGAATAGGCCAGCAAGGTGCCAGCCAGAACGTAACCATCGATCACCGCATCCTTGGCGCGCATCTCCGCGCGCTGCTGGCGAAACTTGCGATAGGCGAAATGCGTGTTGAGATTCTGGGCATAGGCCGATACGGCATCGACGATGCTGTCGAAGGCGCGCATCTGGAATCGACCAGGCACATGCGCGCCCACCACCGTAGCCGGGCTTGCGGACGAGATATGGAACTGTCCGAACAAGGCATTGCCGGTGCGCGCCGGCATCGACGTGCCCCAGCCGCTTTCGGTCACTGCCTGCGCGATGGCAAGCGCCGGCGGAATGACATCGACCCGCTGCAGCAGCTCGTCGTAATTGTCCGGCTCGACGTCGTAGCGTTGCGCCAGCGCCTCGAGCCAGTTGCTGTCCCACTCGCTGAGCACTTCGCCGGCGTCGATCTGCGCCCGCAGTTTCTGCAGGTGACGGCGATCGGCGGCGATTTCCTCGTTGGCCTGCAGCAGCACAGGCAGCAGCGCCTTGACGAACAGCCGCTTGCGCTTGTCAGTGTCCGGCATCTTGGCCAGATCCGACGGCATCCGCATCAAGGCGATGGCCGGCACGGGCAGACGCCCGCCAGCGACGTCTTTCAGGGTGTAGTTGTGCTGGTCGAACAGCGTCGCCAGCTGCTCGCTGCGCTCGACAGCGACCGGAACGGCAGGCGGCGGTGGCGCAGGCATGTCGGCGGCGGCGGGCGGCGCGGCTTCGGGCTGCTGCAACGGCAGCGGAGCGGTGGTGGCGGCGTCGAGCTGCGGCAAAAGGCGCGAAACTTCCGCCGGCGCCGCGCTTACCGGGTGACGGGCGGTATTGAGGGAAACGAAGGCGAAAGCGCCAACGGCGAGCAGGGCGAGCGGCACGGAGCCATGCGCGCGCAGGCGCGCAAAAAATTGCGGATCAATCGGCATTTCCAACCGTTCTAGTTGCGGCCCGTTCTGAGGCGGGCCATCGCGTCAAACGGGCGGAAATCCCTAAGGTTCCCGCCCGCGGGGGCTCTTTGGGTCGATCAATCGACGGCGCGAACTTCCGTCACCTCCGGCACATAGTGCCGAAGCAGATTCTCGATCCCCATTTTCAGCGTCGCCGTCGAACTCGGGCAGCCCGAGCACGACCCCTGCATATGCAGGTAGACGACACCTTCTTCGAAGCGCTGGAAGACGATATCCCCGCCGTCTTGCGCGACAGCCGGACGCACGCGCGTGTCCAGCAATTCGCGAATCTGCGCTTCGATTTCAGTATCTCCTTCGGAGGAGACGGTTTCAGCCCCAGTGTCGGCTGCGGCCACGACCGGCTCGCCCGAGGTGAAATGTTCCATGATGGCGCCCAGTACGGCCGGCTTCAGCACCGGCCAGTCGATATCGGCTGCCTTGGTGATGGTGACGAAATCGCTGCC
This sequence comes from uncultured Hyphomicrobiales bacterium, assembly GCA_964388115.1. Classification (GTDB taxonomy): domain Bacteria; phylum Pseudomonadota; class Alphaproteobacteria; order Reyranellales; family JAQSWP01; genus JAQSWP01. The sequence goes on along the minus strand of CAYLYK010000002.1, from coordinate 307,866 downwards.
GAGGAAAACCCGGCTGACGCCATCGACGTCGAACAGGCGCCGCGCCAGGGGCGAACGGGCAGCCGAATCGGCGTTGGGAAAATCGAACGTGCCGTTGTCCAGCACAGCCCGGCCGGGGATGAACTTCAGCGTGGCCGGGTTAGGGGTCTGCTCGGTCTGGATGAACATGACCGTCTCCTTCTTTGGCGGGGCGGGGGAAGGGCCGAAGCCTCCAAACACCAACCCAAACCGTCAAATGGGAGCGCCTTGGCGCCCGAGGTACCGCCCACATAGGGGTAGGAGGTTCCCGGAGCAAGCAGTTTTTACTCCTGGCGGGTTTAAGTGTTTTAAATATACGAGTTAAGTTATTGATAAATATTAATATTGAATGTTGACTAAACTTGTCGGGATTGTGACGAAACCGCGCTTTACGTCGCAATCCCAGACTTAAATTCGCCCCAAATCTAGTGGGGATATTTCAGGTGATGGCGTCGACCTGATTTTCGGTCAGGCTGCCCGGCACGATGGTGATTGGCACACGCAAGGACCCGGCATGCTTGCCGGCGAGCGCCGTAACCAGGGGGCCGGGCCCCTCTGCGCCCGACGCAGCACCCAGCACCAGGATGGAAATGGTGGGATCTTCGGCGATCAGCTTCAGCAGTTCCTCGCGCCGATTGCCTTCACGCACCACGGTGCGCGGCAGCTGCCCCGTCAAAGAGACGACCAGCTCGGAAAATCGGTGCAGAACTTCCTCGCCCTGCTCGCGGGCTTCCTGGCGCATCAGATCGTTCACGGTCGAAGACAGCTGCTGCTCGATCGGCTCGATGACATAGAGCATGGCGACCACGCCGCCGGTGCGCTTGGCCCGCCGGCTGGCATAGCGCAGCGCGGTCAGCAGCTCGGGCGTGTCGTCGACCACGACCAGGAAAACGCGCTCGGCCGGCGTTTCTGCCGGCTGGGCGGCCGCTTTGGCGTCTGGCGCTTCGCTCACGATATCCTCCCGCGCATGCGTCGTCTCAGGTGCGACGGAATGCGTAGCCGCTCAGCAATCCTGCCATCGCGGCGACGGTGATGGCAAACAGCCCATAGAGCAGGCCCTGGCGCTCCGCCCAGTAGGAAATGGTGGCGCCCAGGCCCACCTTGTCGACCAGCAGGGCGCGTTCGATCGATTCGACGATGCGTCCGTTGCGCAATTGCACGACCTTGACGCGATAGCGGCCCGGCGCCAGCTGGGCGGGGAAGTGCAGCGTGGTGCGGAACAGGCGCTCGTCCTTGAAATCGACCTTGGCTGGCAGCGACGAATAGAGCCCCAGCCGCTGCTTGGCGCGGATCAGTCCGGCGCGGTAATCCTCATAGGCCGGATCCTGGGGCTCGATATCGAGGAATTCCAGCCCCAGCCGGTTGTCCTTGCGCAAAGTGCGCGGCGCCACCTCGGCCAGCGGACGGGTGCTGGCATAGGTATAAAGTGGCGGCACGCGCGAGAATTCTGCCGAGCCGCGGTTGAGCCAGATGCCGAAGACGCGCTGCTTGCGCACCACGGTCTGGCGCTCGGTATCGAGGCTGGTGACGACCACGACGATATCGCTGGGCTGATCGACGGCGCCGAACAGCAGCAGATCGGTGCCGCTGAAACCCGAGGTAATCGACACCCGGTCGCGCGCCATGTCGACGCTGAGCGAGCGCTGGGCGACGGACAGGCCGGGCCACAATAGCAGCGGCAGCAGGGCGCAAAGCAGCCGCTTCATTGGCCGGCCTCGCCGAGCAGGTAGATTTCCTCCGGCGTCACCACCATGTCGATCAGAAGCTTGATCGCCATGCCGACCAGCAGCAGCGCCAGCAAGGCGCGCAACTGCTCGCCCGGCAATCTGGTCGACAGGCGGCTGCCCAGCGGCGCGCCGATCACCCCGCCCGCGATCATCATCAGCGACAGGAAGAGATCGACGGTCTGGTTCTGCCATGCCTGCAGGACGGTGACGTTGGCGGCGACGAAGACGATCTGCAGCGCCGAGGTGCCAATAACCAGCAAAGTCGGCATGCCGAGCAGATAGATCATCGCTGGCACCAGCAGGAAGCCGCCGCCGATGCCCATGATGGCCGACAGCACGCCGCCGCCCATGCCCAGCAGCAGCGGCAGGAAGACCGAGACGTAAAGCCGGGATTTGGGATAGCGGACCTTGAACGGCCAGCGCGCCACCCAGTAATGCTGGTGCAGCTTGCGGCGCGCTACGGGCTTCTTCAGCTTCTGGCGCAGGATGGTGCGGCTGCTCTCCGCCAGCATCAACCCGCCCATGGTCGACAGCATGGTGATGAAGGCCAGTGCGATGACGACATCGATCTGGCCGATGGATTTCAGATAGCCGAAAAGCTGCACCCCCAGCGCCGAGCCAATCAGGCCGCCGATGAGAAGAGTGAAGCCCATGCGCAAATCGACATTGCCGCGGCGCCATTGCTGATCCAGCGACGAAACCGACGTGGCGAGGATTTGCGGCGCCTGGCTGCCGACGGCCACGGCTGGGGGGACGCCAATGAAGATCAGGGCCGGCGTCAGCAGGAAGCCGCCGCCGATGCCGAACAGGCCGGACAAAAACCCGGCAAAGAGCCCAAGCGCCAGCAGCGCCAGCGCATTGACCGACATTTCAGCGATCGGAAGATAGAGTTCCACTCCAGGTCCCCGGCGTGGCGCGATTTTCAGCCTTTTTGCGCCTCATGCGGACCGGGTTCAAGCCTTGCATGCCATGCAAAGGCGAATGGCGGCTATTTGCGGCAATCGCGCCACAGATCGGCGGCGACTATTTCAGCAGAATGTTGATGACTTCATAGAGCTGGAAGCGGGCGCGCATAAGATAGAAGCCTTGCGCGGTGAGATGGCTGGGCACCATCTGCGCGTCGGGCCGGCCGTTCATCACCACCAGCGGCTCGAGTTGGGAGGCGGTGCGGAAACTGTCGACCATCTGGTTCCAGACATTGCCCAGGTTGCGCTCGCGGATTACGGCCTCGTAGTCGTGGCCCAGTTCGCGCAACACCAGGTAATAGACGTAGAGCCGACCCTTGTTGGCGTAGAAGACGTCGTCGACCTGCAGGTCAAACAGCGAGCCGGCGTGCTGGGCGACGTGCTGGTCGGTGGTGGCGGACATCGAGCCGGTATCGGAGGCAATGCGCTCGAGCGCCGCCTGCAGATTGTCGGCGCGGCGTTCGAACACCGCCTGACCCTGGCCGAGGCGCTTGTTATAGGAAATCAGCGCCCGCATACCGGCCTGGTATTGCTGCTCAGAGGTGGCCGACGGCCAGATCGAGATCGACGGGTCCCAAATCCAGATATGGCCGGGATATTTGAGGTTGCCGGCGGCTTTTTCGAGATCGGGATCGGCCTGGCTGGTGCCGCGGGCGCGCCCGATATGGTCGGTGAGCTCGACGCCGATACGGGCAAGCGCGCCCATCATGCCCAATTGGTAATTGGGCATGTTGTCCAGCATCCAGGACGGGATGAAGAACGGATCGTTGGGCGTCCAGCGGTGCTGGTTGGTTTCGCGATCGACCAGCGCGGCCATGATCGCCACGGTGCGGCTTTCGCCCGGCGCGGTGCTCGGCGCCTGGAAGTCGGGATTATCGTCGATCTGGTGGATCCACAGCATTCCGAGCGGGTAGTAGAGCAGCAGCAGCGCCAGGACCACCCACAGGACCCGCCGCATCACGCGACCACGGCCGGGACTGGCGGGGCCCCCGCGCCCGGCCGTCAGGCGCTGGCGCGTGCGTTCCCACCATGACAGGCGCGGGGCGGGTTCGGGCGTGAATTCCGGTTCGAAGGTCATGGCTGAACCCTATGTGGGGCGCGGGAACGCTTCTTCAACATAGCCCGAGGCTTGCACGGAAAAACAGCCAGGGCGATCATCCAGCCCGACAATCGGCAGAAATCGACAAAGGCGGGAATTCATGGCGCTCGATCCGCAAGTGGCGGCCGTTCTCGAAGCGGCGGCGAAGGCTGGCAGGCCGCTGATGCAGACCTTGCAGCCGGATGAGGCGCGCAAGATGTTTCGCGATACGCGCGTGCCTCTGCAACCGCCGCCGCCGAAAATGGCCCGGGTCGACGACCTGATCGCCGATGCCGGCCACGGCAAAATTCCGCTGCGCCACTTCCGGCCCTTGGGCCATGCCGAGAACGAGCTCATTCCCGCGCTGGTCTATTATCACGGCGGCGGCTGGGTGATAGGCGATCTCGACACCCATGACGTGACCTGCCGGCAGCTGGCAGAAGCCTCCGGCTGCGCGGTGGTGTCGGTAAACTACCGCAAGGCGCCCGAGCATCGTTTTCCCGCCGCTATCGACGATGCCTATGCCATAGCCTCCTGGCTGGCCGTCAATGGCGGCAATCTGCGCATCGACGGCCATCGTCTGGCGGTGGGCGGCGACAGCGCCGGCGGCAACCTTGCCGCTGCCGTGGCCCTGATGGCGCGCGACGCGCTGGCTGCCGGCAACCCGGCGCCGTCGCTGCGTTTTCAGTTGCTGATCTATCCCGCCACCGACATGACGATGCAGCATGAGTCGCTCGATCGCTTCGCCGAGGGATATCTGCTGACGCGCGCGGCGATGGCATGGTTCATCGACCACTATATGACCGGCGCCGACAAGCGAGACCTGCGCGCCTCGCCACTGCTCGCCGCCTCGCTGGAAAACCTGCCGCCGGCCTATGTCATCACCGCCGGTTTCGATCCGCTGCGCGACGAGGGCTTTGCCTACGCCCGCCGCCTGCGCGAAGCGGGCAATACGGTCGAATACGTCGAATACGGGGGCATGGTGCACGGCTTCATCGGCATGGGCGGTGTGGTAGCCACGGCCAACCGTGCTGTGGCGGCAGCGGGCGCGGCGCTCAAGCAAGCCCTGTCGAATTAGGCGCACGCTTCGATCACCTTGCTTTGAAGCGGCGTGACTGGCGTTGTCGCAGCGCCGACGTTCATGCTGGGCCTGTCAAAGGGAGAGTGCCATGAACGCTGGTGAATTCCTGCCGTCCCGCCGTCTTCTGGTCGCCGCGCTGTTTGGGCTAATGCTCGTAGCGCCATTCGCCACAGCGCCGGCGCAAGCGGCCGAGCCCGTCTTCGCGCCGGGCGGCGTCGCCATCGGCGGCGCCGATGCGGTGGCCTATTTCACCCAAGGCAAGCCGGTAATCGGCCGGCCCGAATTCGCCCATCGCTGGAACGGAGCGACCTGGCACTTCGTCTCGGCCACCAACCGCGATGCTTTCGCCGCCAGCCCCGCCAAGTATGCGCCGCAGTATGGTGGCTACTGCGCTTGGGCGGTGTCCAAGGGCGCGCTGGCCAAGACCGATCCCGACGCCTGGAGCATCGTCGATGGCAAGCTCTATCTGAATTTCGACAAGTCGACCCAGGCGCAGTGGTCGCAGGACAAGAAGGGCAACATTGCGCGCGCCGACCAGAACTGGCCGGCGCTGAAGAACCGCTAGAGCAAACCGTGTGAATCCGCTCTAGTTGCCGCGCGCCGCTTCGTAGGCTTTCAGCGCGTTGTAGGAAACGCGCAGATGCGGCGCCTTTACGCCCAGGGCGCGGGCGCGCGCCAGCATGTCGCCGACGATATGGTCCGCCTCGACCCTGTTGCCGCGCTCGATATCGCGCGCCATCGAACCTTTCCGCGGCGCGCCCTTCTCGACCAGGAAGGCGGTCATGCGCTCGATATAGTCGGGTCGCGGCGTAAAGCCCGAGGCCTTGGCGACCTGGATGCACTCGTCGAAACACTCGCGCAGGATGGCCTCGCCCTCGGGCGCCATCACGATATTGCCGACGGTGTTGCGGAACAGGGTGGACATCGCGGCGAGCGTGCAGAGGAAGACGAACTTCTCCCACATCTCCAACATGATGATCTCGCTCTGCCGGCCCGTCGCCTTGGCGCCCTTGAACAGCGCGGCAAAACGCGCCAGCCGCTCGCTGCTGCCGCCCGCACGTTCGCCGAACACCAGGTTCTGGGCGAAATCCAGATGCAGGATCTCGCCCTCGGGTCCCAAAGTGGCGCCGATCTGGCACAGCCCGCCGACCACGCGGTCCTTGCCGAAGCGGGCATCGAGCGCTTCGAGGTGCTTCAGGCCGTTGAGCAGCGGCACGATGGCGGTATTGGGCCCGACTGCGCCCGCGATGCTGTCCATGGCCGAGTCGAGATCGTAGGCCTTGCAGGTCATCAGCACGATGTCGTAAGGCCCGCCGGGCTGTTCGGCGCTTGAAGTCTTCACCTTCAGCGTCGCATCGCCTTCCTTGCTCTTGATGATCATGCCGCGCGCCAGCTGTTGGGCGCGCTTGGGCCGCACCAGGAAGGTGACGTCTTGGCCGATTTCGACCAGGCGGCCGCCGAAATAGCCGCCGGTGCCGCCAGCACCCAGAACCAGCACACGCATCGCTTCGACTCCGCTTTAGGGACGCAGGAAACCCACAATGTCGTAGACTTCGCGCAGGATCGGCTCGGCGATGGCGCGCGCGCGCTGGCTGCCGTCCTTCAGCACCGAATCGACATAGCCGGGATCGGCCAGCAGCCGCTTCATCTCGGCGTTGATCGGGCCCAGCCTGTCCACCGCCAGATCGGTCAATGCCTTCTTAAAGGCGGAAAATTCCCTGCCGGCGAACTCGGCCAGGATTTCCGGCCGCGGCCGGTCCGACAGGGCGGCATAGATGCCAAGCAGGTTGTCGACCTCCGGCCGCTGCTCCGCTTCCGCCTCGGTCGTCGGCATCGGCAGCGGATCGGTCTTGGCCTTGCGGATCTTCAGCGCGATCGATTCGGCATCGTCGGTCAGGTTGATGCGCGAATAGTCGGAGGGGTCCGACTTGCTCATCTTCTTCGATCCGTCGCGCAGGCTCATCACCCGCGTCGCCTCGCCCAGGATCAGCGGCTCGGTGAGCGGGAAGAAATCGGGCACGCTGAAGTCGTTGTTGAACTTCTGCGCAATGTCGCGGGTCAGCTCAAGGTGCTGCTTCTGGTCCTCGCCCACCGGCACGTGCGTGGCCTTGTAGACCAGAATGTCGGCCGCCATCAGGTTCGGATAGACGTAGAGCCCGGCCGAGGCGTTTTCGCGATCCTTGCCGGCCTTCTCCTTGAACTGCGTCATGCGGTTGAGCCAGCCCACGCGGGCGACGCAATTGAAGATCCAGGCGAGCTGCGAATGCGCCGGCACCGCGCTCTGATTGAACACGATCTGCTTTTTGGCGTCGACGCCGGCGGCGATGAAGGCGGCCGCCACCTCGCGCGTGGCGCGGCGCAGCTCGGCCGGCTCCTGCCACAGCGTAATGGCATGCTGGTCGACCACGCAGTAGATGCATTCGTAGTCGTTCTGCAGCCGTACGAAGTTGCGGATGGCGCCGAGATAATTGCCAAGATGGAGATTTCCGGTGGGCTGAACGCCCGAGAAGATGCGACTCACGGTTTGGACCCTCGCTATATGGTAACGGGCCAACGGTTTGGCGTGCCGCCGGCCGGCGCGGGTTATCGCGCCGCCAGCGCGTCAGGTCAAGGAGGGGCCCAGATCAAGCGTCGGTATCGGTGGGCGTCGGTTTCACGCCAGGTTGGCGTTTGAGGCCTGCACGCAGGGCAGACAGGCTGGCCGCCTTCAATAGCAGCACCAGCGCGCCATAGACCAATCCGCCGCCGGCGATCAGCAATCCCAGCAAAATGACGCCCGCCGCGAAACTGTCGCGCATGACCGGGTTCAGCACATAGGCGCCGAAGCCCACCGCCAGTCCCATCACGATTGCCGCCACCAGCAGGCGCGGCAGGCGGGTGCGCAGCTGGCTGTCGGATTTCAGATGCCCGCGGCGATGCAGGATGAAGCCCATCAGCCCGACGTTCAGCCAGCCGCTGATCGACGAGGCCAGCGCGATGCCGACATGCTGCAGCGGCCCGATCAGCACAAGGTTCAAGCCTACGTTGGCGGCGATCGAGCCGGCGACGATATAGAGCGGCGTCTTCGTGTCGTGACGGGCGGAGAAGCCAGGGATCAGCACCTTGATCAGCACGAAAGCCGGCAGGCCGACGGCGAAGGCGGCTAGCGCATCGGCGGTGGCGACCGTGGCGGCGGCATCGAAGGCGCCGCGCTGGAACAGGATGCGGATGATGGGCTCGTGCAGCGCGATCAGCCCGGCGGTCGCAGGCAGCGTCAGAAGCAGGGCGAATTCGATGGCGCGGTTCTGGTTGGCCAGCGCCGCGTCGGTGTTGCCGGCCTTGATCTGCCGCGACAGCAGCGGCAGCAGCGCGGTGCCGATGGCGACGCCCACCACGCCCAGCGGCAGCTGGTTGATGCGGTCGGCATAATAGAGATAGGCGATCGAACCGGTCGGCAGGAACGACGCCCACACCACGTCGAGCATGGAATTGATCTGCTGCAACCCGCTGCCCAGCGCCGCCGGCATCGCCAGCAGCAGGAGACTGCGCACGCGCGGACTGAAGCGCGGCAGCAGCGGGCTTAAGCCCATGCCCGCGCGCGAGCAGGCGATGGCGAGCCAGAGATATTGCAGCATGCCCGCGGCGAACACGCCCCAGGCCAGCGCATGGCCCGCTGTCGGTACCAGCGCCGTCAGGCCCAGGGCGGCAGCGATCAAGGTCAGGTTCAGGATGATCGGCGCGGCGGCGGCGTGGGCGAAGCGGTCGAGCGAATTCAGCACCGCGCCCTGCAGCGAGACCAGCGAGATGAACAGCAGATACGGGAAAGTGATGCGCGACAGCTCGATCGCCAGCCTGTAGGTGCCGGGCTCGTCGTAGATGCCGGGCGCCAGCGCCGCCACCACCCAGGGCATGAAGATCATCATCAGCGCGAACAGCGGCAGCAGGACCGTCAGTAGCGCCGCTTGCGCTTCGCGCGCAAAACGCAGGGCCGCTTCCTTGCCGCCCTCATGCAAGGCGCCGGCGAACAGCGGCACGAAGGCCTGGTTGAAGGCGCCCTCTGCGAACAGGCGGCGAAAGAAATTGGGCAGCTTGAACGCGATCAGGAACGCGTCGGCCACCGGGCCCGCGCCGAGCACGGCGGCGGTGATCACGTCGCGGACGAAGCCCGCGATGCGGCTCAGCATGGTGAAGCCGCCAATGCTGGCAACGGCGCGGCCAAGGCTCATGGAAGCGGGCTCATCTGCGGTCCAGTCATAGCCCCACGCCGCTTGCTTGGAAAGTCACTGCCCGAAAACCCGTTTCAGAAATGTCGCCACATCGCGCTCCGCCGCCGCCAGTGCCTGCGCATTGCCGCCATAGGTGGCGCCGTACTCCATGCAGGAACGCAGGTAGGCGTTGATGACGCTCTGGTCGGCCATCTCCTCGCCGGTATCCAGCCGCTTCATGGTGCCCTGGCCGACCACGACTTCGGCGCGGCAGTTGCGGGCGGTTTGCAAAGTGGAGTAGCGGCGGGGCGGCTGCGGCAGGTCGAAATCGTGATAGGCGCCGGGATAGGCCTTGGCCTCGATGCGCGCGCCCTTGGCGGCGAACCAGTCGGCATAGGCGAAGCAGGGCGCGGCAGGCGTGTAGTCGTCGGCCTCGCCCAGCAGCATCAATAGCGGCGCGCTGCCGACGGCATCGGCGCGATAGGGGATGTTGCAGGACGGATAGAGCGCCACGTGGGCGGCAAAGCGCAAGTCGCCATCGATCACGCCCAGCCTGACCGGCTCCAGCGCTGTATAGAGCGCTACCTGGCCGCCGCGCGAGAAGCCCATCACGGCGATGCGGGCGGGATCGATGCGCGGATGGCTGGCGAGAAGCTTCAGCGCCGCCAGCGCATCGGCAACATTGGCCATGGTCGGCAGCCGCGACTGGTCGGCGGCGGTGGAGCGCAGTCCGCGGCCAGTGAAGCTGTCGACCACGAAGGTGGCATAGCCCAGCGCATTCAGTCGCGCCGCCCACTCATGCTCGCGGCCGGGTTGGATGCCGCCGCTGCCATGCGCCACCACGACAGCGGGCAATCGGTTGTCGCCTGGCGGCAGCGTCAGCCGGCCGGAGATGGTCGCGCTCGGCTGATCGGGGTTGCGCTTGACCAGGTCGCTGGGCCCGCGCGGCGTTGTCGAGGTGAACTCGATGTCGCCGCTGCGCCCGTCGGCCAGCGAGGCGGCAGGCTCGGCGCGCGCCGAAAACGCGGTGAGAAGGACGACGACGAAGAGGAGGAGGCAAGCGCGAAGCATCAAAGGAAGCGTCGGTGTCGATTGCGCCCGATTTGCGACCACTATTCGGCAGCGGTGCGCCGGCGGCGCTTGGGCTGCCGTTCCTGCGCCGGAGGCGGCGTTTCGGCCAGGCCTTCCTTGACATCGGAATCCTGCAGCACCGTCTCCAGCCGGCTCTTGATCTCGGCCAGCTTGCCGGCGTGGACGATCTTCAGGCCGAACAGATCCTTGACGTAGAAGACGTCGACGGCGCGCTCGCCATAGGTTGTCACATGCGCCGACGAAATCTGCAGGTTGAGTTGCGACAGGGTGCGGGTGACGAGATAGAGGAAGCCCGGCCGGTCACGGCCATTGACCTCGACCACTGTGTGCGTGTTCGATGCGTTGTTGTCGAGCAGCACGCGCGGCGCCACGGTGAAGACGTTGGCGCGCGTGGGATAGTTGGGCTTCTGCCGCTCCAGCTGATCGGCAATGCGCAACTGGCCTGACAGCGATTGTTCGATCCGCGCCGACAGGCGGGCCAGCTTGTCCGGCCGCTCGAAGGCGCCGCCCTCGGTGTCCTGGATGGCGAAGGTGTCCAGCGCCATGCCGTTGGCCATGGTGAAGATCTTGGCGTCGACGATGTTGGCGCCGGTCAGCGCCATGGCGCCGGCGATACGCCAGAACAGGCCGGGGCTGTCCTGGGTGTAGATCGTGACTTCGGTGACGGCGCGCACGGGATCGACCCGGTGCTCGACCATCAGCGGAGAATTGTCGCGCGCGGCGCGGCGCATGAGATCGGCATGGCGCGCATGGGTGGCGGCGTCGAAGCTGAGCCAATAGGCGGGATAGCCGTAGCCGAAGATGCGGTCGCGTTCTTCCGTCGGCCAGTCGGGCAGCAGCCGGGCGGCTTCGGCCTGCGCCTGCTTGGCGCGTTCGGTGCGGCCGCCACTTAAGGTGCCGCCCGACAGCACTTCCTCGGCGGCGTAATAGATCTGGCGCAGCAGCGCCGCTTTCCAGCCGTTCCACACATTGGGGCCGACGGCACGGATATCGCACACGGTCAGGACCAGCAGCAGGCGTAAGCGTTCGGGCGATTGCACCAGGGCCGCGAAATCCTGAATGGTCTTGGGATCCTGCAGATCGCGTTGGAAACCGGTGTAGGACATGGCCAGGTGATAGCGCACCAGCCAGGCGACGGTTTCAGTTTCCTGCGGCGACAGGCCCAGGCGCGGCCCCAGATGATTGGCGACGTCGGCGCCCAGGATGGAGTGGTCGCCGCCGCGACCCTTGGCGATGTCGTGCAGCAGCACGGCGAGATAAAGAACTTCGCGCGACAGCACCTTGTGCACGATCTCGCTGGCCAGCGGATGGTCTTCCTTCAGCTCGCCGCGCTCGATGCGCGAGAGAATGCCGATGGCCCGGATCGTGTGCTCGTCCACCGTATAGGTGTGGTACATGTCGTGCTGCGTTTGCGCCACGACGCGGCCGAAATCGGGCACGAATCTGCCGAACACGCCCGACTCGTTCATCCGCCGCAGCGCCGTCTCCGGATCGTTCTTCGACGTCAGTATCGTCATGAACAGCCGATTGGCGTCGGGATTGGCGCGCAAGGTGTGGTCGATCAGCCGCAGATTCTGCGTCACCAGCCGCAAGGTGGCGGGATGGATGTCCAGCCCGTTCTCCTGCGCCACATGGAACAGGCGGATCAGCTTGACTGGGTCGCGCGCGAAATCGTCGGGCTGCGCCAGCTTCAGTCGCGAGCCATCGACCACGAAACCGTCAATCTGCTTGGGCCGCAGCGTGGCGAGGCGGAACATGCCGAAGCGCGGCTTGCGCTTGTGCGCCTCGTCGAGCGCTGCGCAGAAGATGCGTGTCAGGTCGCCCACTGTCTTGGCGTGCAGATAGTAGTGCTTCATGAAGCGTTCGACGCCGCGCGTGCCGGCATGGTCGGTGTAGTGCATGCGCCGGCCGATCTCGGCCTGCAGATCGAAGCTCAACCGCTCTTCGGCGCGGCCGGTGATAAAATGGATGTGGCAGCGCACGTTGCGCAGGAAGGTCTCGGCGCGATCGAACTTGCGCGCCTCTTCCGGCGTCAGCACGCCCTTGTCGACCAGCTCCGGTACCGTGTTGACGCGATAGAGATACTTGGCGATCCAGTACAGCGTCTGCAGATCGCGCAGGCCGCCCTTGCCGTCCTTGACGTTGGGCTCCACGACATACCGCGAATCGCCCATCTTGCGATGGCGCACGTCGCGCTCGGCCAGCTTGGCCTCGAGGAAGTCGCGGCCGTCGCCGGAGAGGAAAGCCTGGGCGAAGGCGCGCTTGAACTCGTGATAGAGCTCGGGCACGCCCCACAGATAGCGGCTCTCGAGCAGGGCGGTGCGGATCGTGTGGTCCGACGTGGCGAGACGAATGCTCTCATCGATCGAGCGTGTCGCGTGCCCGACCTTCAGGCGCAGATCCCACAGCGTATAGAGCATGTATTCGACGATCTGCTCGCCGCGCGGCGTCTGCTTGTAGGGACGCAGGAACAGCAGGTCGATGTCGGATTGGGGATAGAGCTCGCCACGCCCGTAGCCGCCCACCGCCACCAGGCTGATCTGCTCGGCGGAAGTCGGGTTGGGGGTGGGGAAGACGTGCTGGTTGGCGAAGTCGAACAGCACCTTGATGATCTGGTCGAGCAGATAGGCGGTGGCCAAGGTGACCTGCCGGCCGTCGCCGTCCTGATCGAAGCGGCGGCGGATCTCTTCCCGGCCGGTTTCCATCGCCTGCTTCAAAAGCGCCAGCACCGGCGCGCGCGCACTGCCGCCCTGGATATCCGAGGTCTCGCGCGCCAACGCCTCCAGCGCCGCGATCAGGGCGCGACGGTTGATGATGGCGCGGCGCTCGCGCAGCTTTTCGTGCGGATTTTCCATGCATCTTATATGGGTGGCAGGCGGGGCCATTGTACCTGTCGGCGCCGCCGGTCCACAATCGCCCTGGGGACGGCGAATTGGGGAGCCAGACGGCTGTGACGGGCGATTTCCTGCATTGGCTGGAGCTGATTGGGGTGGGCGTTTTCGCCCTGACGGGCGCCTTGGCCGCCGCACGACAGAAACTCGACATATTCGGCTTCGCCCTGCTGGCCAGCGTCACCGGCATCGGCGGCGGCACCTTGCGCGACCTGCTGCTCGATATTGGCCCGGTGTTCTGGATCGCCGACCCGGCCAATATCGGCGTCTGCATCGTGGTCGCCACCTTGACCTTCTTCCTGGCGCCCCACCTGGCGCGCGGCGAGAAGATCATCCTGTGGGCCGATGCGCTGGGCATGGCCTTGTTTTGCGTGCTGGGGGCGGAGCGGGCGCTGGACAACAACGCCTCCGCCGTCGTGGCGGTGGTGATGGGCGTGATGTCGGCCACCTTCGGCGGCATCGTGCGCGACGTGCTGTGTGCGCAAGTGCCTCTGATCCTGCGCCAGGAAATCTACGCCACGGCTGCGGCTGCAGGCGCCGGGTTCTTTGTCCTGCTGATCTATTTCAAAGTGCCTGAATCGCCGGCCCTGGTGGCAGGGTTCGTGGCGGCTTTCCTGATCCGCGGTGCGGCGCTGCGGTTCGGCTGGTCGCTGCCGGCCCATCGCGGGCTGGGCGAAAAGTAGGAATCAATCCCCAGCGACTGTCACAAAACCAAAACACCTCCTGTGTATGACCGAGCCGATCCGGGCGGCATCGATCGTGGCAGAGGTGGTCGGTGGCACAGAGCGCAATCGCTGTACGTCAACTCAGCAAAAGTTTTCCCGGCGGCAAGCAGGCATTGTCGGCGGTCGATTTCTCCATCGCGCCCGGAGAGATGGTGGCGCTGATCGGCGCGTCGGGTTCCGGCAAATCCACCCTGCTGCGCCACCTATCCGGATTTCTTGCCGCCGACCGCGACGATGGCGCCGTCGAAGTCTTCGGCCGCCAGGTGCAACGCAATGGCGTGGTGGCGCGCGACATTCGCGATATCCGCGCCCAGATCGGCTTCGTCTTCCAGCAATTCAACCTCGTCAATCGCCTGTCGGTGCTGGCCAATGTCGCCGCCGGCGGGCTGCATCGCATGCCGTTGTGGCGCAGCCTGACGATGCGTTTTTCCAAGGCCGAGATCGCGGCCGCGCTCGAAGCCCTCGCCGCCGTCGGCATCGCCGACACCGCCTGGCAGCGTGCGGCGACATTGTCGGGCGGCCAGCAGCAGCGCGCGGCCATGGCGCGGGCGCTGGTGCAAGGCGCGCGCGTTCTGCTGGCCGACGAGCCGATCGCCTCGCTCGATCCCGAATCGTCGCGCAAGGTGATGGACATTCTGGCCGAGCTCAACGGCACGCGCGGTTTGACCGTGCTGGTGTCGCTGCATCAGGTCGATACCGCTTTGCGCTACTGCCCGCGCGTCATCGCCTTGCATGGTGGCGTCGTAGTCTATGACGGGCCTTCCGCGGCATTGACGCCCGCGGTGCTGCGCCGGCTTTACGGCGCTACGGCCGAAGAACTGCTCAGGCCCGACTATTTTCCCGTTATCGAGAAGCAAGAAAGTCCGACGCGGCTGTCTCTGGCCGCTGTCGGCTGAATTCCACGTTCACCAAGGAGGACGACATGTTTCGTAGATTGATGCTGGCGCTGGGCGCCACGCTGGCTCTGGCGGCGCCGGCGGCGGCGCAGCAGCAGGAACTGAATTTCGGCATCATCGCCACCGATGCGGTGAGCGTGCAGCGCGATCGCTGGCAGCCTTTCCTCGACGACATGCAGAAGGCCACCGGCTTCAAGATCAACGCCTTCTTCGCCCCCGACTACAACGGCATCATCGAAGCGATGCGCTTCAAGAAGGTGCAGGTCGCCTGGTACGGCAACAAGGCGGCGATGGAAGCGGTCGATCGCGCCGACGGCGAGGTCTTCGCCCAGGTGGTCTATGCCGACGGTTCGGTGGGCTACAATTCGCTGCTGCTGGTGCATCGCGACAGCCCGATCAAGTCGCTCGACGATCTGTTGAAGAGGCCCAAGGAATTCACCTTCGGCAACGGCGATCCCAATTCGACCTCGGGGTTCCTGGTGCCGTCCTATTACGTCTTCGCCCTGAACAAGATCGATCCCAGCAGCCATTTCAAGGCCGTGCGCGCGGGCAGTCACGCCGCCAACATGCTGGCGGTGCTGAACAAGCAGGTCGACGTCGCCACCAACAACACCGAGCAGTGGCACGTGCTGGAAACCAACCAGCCCGAGAAGGTCAAGGATCTGCGGGTGATCTGGAAGTCGCCGCTGATCCCGTCCGATCCCTTCGTCTGGCGCAAGGATCTGCCGGCCGAGACCAAGCAGAAGCTGAAAGATTTCGTCTACGGCTACGGCAAGACCGAACAGCAGAAAGCGGTGCTGGCCAAGATCTACAACTACGCCTCGTTCCGGCCTTCGACCAACGCCCAGCTGATTCCGATCCGCCAGCTCGAGATGTTCAAGTCCCGCCAGAAGATCGAGCAGGATGCGGCCATGGGCGCCGATGAGAAGAAGGCCAAGCTGGCCGAGATCGACGCCAAGCTGGCCGAGCTCGACAAGCAGGCGAAGCTCACCAACTAAGGCAGATGGCCCCGGCGCTTTTGGCAAGCGCCGGAGCTGCTTCCTCGCTCATCCCATGACAGTTCAAAACGCCGCGGCGATCTCCGCCTCGCAACAGCCGCCCAAGCGCAGCCTGTTGTGGGCCGTGGGTTGGGGGCTGTTCGTGCTGCTGATGGCCTGGGCCTGGCAGGGCGCCGATATCAGGCCGATCGAACTGATCCGCGACTCCGACAACATGCGCCAGCTGGCGAGGGATTTCTTCCCGCCCGATTTCACCGATTGGCGCATCTTCCTGCGCGAGATGGTGGCGACCTTCCATATCGCGCTGTGGGGCACGTTCCTCGCCGTCATCAACGCCACGATCTTCGGCCTGCTCTCGGCCAGCAACATCGCGCCGCCCTGGGTCTACCAGCCGGTGCGCCGCATGATGGATGCCTGCCGCGCCATCAACGAGATGGTGTTCGCGATGATCTTCATCGTCGCGGTGGGTCTGGGCCCGTTCGCCGGCGTGCTGGCGCTGTGGGTGCATACCACCGGCACGCTGGCCAAGCTCTTCGCCGAGGCGGTCGAAGCGGTCGATCCGCGTCCGGTCGAGGGCATCCGCTCCACCGGCGCCAATCCGGTCGAGGAAATCATCTACGGCATCATCCCGCAGGTGCTGCCGCTGTGGATTTCCTTCACCCTCTACCGCTTCGAATCCAACGTGCGCTCGGCGTCGGTGGTCGGCATGGTGGGCGCCGGCGGCATCGGCGTGATCCTGTTCGATACGCTGCGAGGTTTCCAGTATCCTCAAGCCTGCGCGGTCATCCTCATCATCATCGTGTCGGTGACGGTGATCGACATGGTTTCGGCGAGGATCAGGCAGTGGGCGATCTGAAGTCAGAACAGGCAGGCGGCTTCGCCTGGCACAACCCGGTCACTATCGACTTCGCCTGGGACGGTTTGCAACGACTGCCGCAGATCCTCGATGGCAAGCCGGCGCTGCTGGTGCTGTTTCCCGAAGCGCGCGGCATCGGCCTGCGCGCCGAGCTTGAAAGAACGCTGCCGCATCTGGTGGGCGTGATCGACGACGTGCAGCCCAATCCCGCCCTGCGCCATGTCGAGGCTCTGCACCGCATGTTCTGGACCGAATGGAAGCAGGCCGAGATCATCGTCGCTATCGGCGGCGGCAGCGTGATCGACACCGCAAAATGCCTTTGCGTGACGACGGGTGTTGGCTTTGCCGGTGCGCTCGATGCCGCGCAGCCGATCACCGAGTCGCGGCCGCTGATCGCGGTGCCCACCACGGCCGGCACTGGTTCGGAGGTCACGCCCTGGGCCACGGTGTGGGATCCCGACGCCGCGCCACCGCGCAAGCTGTCGCTGCATCGGCAGCAGACCTGGCCGCACACCGCACTGGTCGATCCAGCGCTGACGCGCAGCTTGCCGCGTGGCGCGACCATAGCGGGCGCGCTCGATGCGCTGTCGCACAGCCTGGAAGCGATCTGGAACCGCAACGCCAATCCGGTCTCCGACCGCCTCGCGGTGGGGGCGGCGCGCAAGGTGATCGAATTCCTTCCCAAAGTGCTGGCCTCTCCCGCCGATCGCGAAGGCCGCAGCGCCTTGTCGTTGGCCGCCACCATGGCGGGCCTGGCCTTCTCCAACACCAAGACTGCGCTGGCGCATGAAATTTCCTACGCCTTGACGTTGCAGCGTGGCATCACGCATGGCATCGCCTGCAGCGCGCCGCTGCCTCTGGTGTGGCGGCTGGCGCAGGGCAAGGACAGCGCGCGTGACGCAGTGCTGACGGAGATCTTCGATTGCCGGGCAAGCGACGGCGCCGCACGCCTGGAGAATTTCCTGCACGGCGTCGACGTGGCGACGGATTTGCGGCACTACGATTTTTCGTCGGCCGAGATCGACGCCATTCTCGACAAGGCGCAATCGGGCGCGCGTGGCCGCAATTTCATCGGCGCTCAGGCAATGCGCGTCGCATAGGCGGTGGCGCCGGCATAGCCCGCCTGCCATAGCGCGAAGAAGGCGATCCACATCGAAACGGAATCGATGTTGAGGCCCAAGGGCAGCAGCAGGCCCAGGACCGCACCCGTGATCGTGGTCGCCGCAAGAAAGCGCCCATGGCGCGCGGCGGAGGAAAGGGCAGCGGTCGCGGCGCTGAACAGAAGCGCGCCTACCAGGCCCGCCGCGCCACCGCCTATTGCCGTCATGACGTTGCTCTCGCGGTCATAGAACAGGATGGCGACATTGACGGCGGCGTAATAGCAAACCCCGCCGGCGATGATGAAGAGCAGCCAGGTGACAGTGCTGAAGCCCAGCGGCCGACGCAGGAAGGCGCCGACGACAACGCCGTAGATCAGGCCAGCGCCACCCTGGTTGGAAATCGTCTCGAGCCAGTCGAGCACCGGCTTTTCCGATCCCGGCAGCGCTTCGAGCACCCCGAAGGTCCACAGCCCGTAAAGCGCGCCGGAGATCGCACCCAGCAGGGCGAATTTCGCCATCGCGTACATGACTATTCCTTTTCCTCGCGCCGCAGCGCAATGAGTTGGTAGAGCAGATCAAGCGCCGCCTTGGGCGTCAGCTCGTCGGGCGTGATCGCATCGAGGGCCGACAAGGTTGCGGATTTCTTGGTCGGCGCGCGCGACGGCGCGGGCGCAGCGGCGAACAGCGGCAGATCCTGCGCCAGTCGCGTCACCGCGCCCGACTGCTCGCCGCTTTCGAGCGTGCGCAGCACTTCCTCGGCGCGCGCGATCACCGCGTCGGGCAGCCCTGCGAGCTTGGCGACATGGATGCCGTAGGAACGGTCCGCCGCGCCCGGCGCCACCTCATGCAGGAACACCACGTCGCCCTGCCACTCCTTCACGCGCATCGTGTGCGGCGCCAGCGACGCCAGCCGCCCGCCCAGCGCCACTAGCTCGTGATAATGCGTGGCGAACAGCGCGCGGCATTTGTTGGCTTCGTGCAGATGCTCCAAGGTCGACCAGGCAATGGAGAGTCCGTCATAGGTCGCCGTGCCGCGGCCGATTTCGTCCAGGATCACCAGGCTGCGCGATGTCGCCTGATTGAGGATGGCGGCGGTTTCGACCATCTCGACCATGAAGGTGGAGCGCCCGCGCGCCAGATCGTCAGCGGCGCCGACGCGGCTGAACAAGCGGTCGACGGCGCCGATATGGGCAGCGCGGGCGGGCACATAGGCGCCGATCTGCGCCAGCACGGCGATCAACGCGTTCTGCCGCAGGAAGGTTGACTTGCCCGCCATGTTTGGGCCGGTTACCAGCCACAGCCGGCGCGCACCCGACAGCGTGCAATCATTGGCGACGAATGCGCCTTCGCCGCGAGCTTTCAGCGCCGCCTCGACCACGGGATGACGGCCGGCCTCGATGGCGAACTCGACGCCGTCATCGACCACGGGCCGCACCCATTGTCCATCGCTCGCCAGCTCCGCCAGACCGGTGGCGACGTCAATGCCAGCCAAGGCGCTGGCCGCGGATGAAATGGCTTCTGCCTGCGCGATAGCGGCGGCGACAAGCTGCTCGAAGATTTCCAGTTCGAGATTGAGCGCCAGATCGGCAGCGCGACCGATCTTGCTTTCCAACTCGCCCAGCTCGACCGTGGTGTAGCGCACAGCACTGGCCAAAGTCTGGCGATGGATGAAGCCGCTGCTCGGCACGTCGAGCTTCTCGGCGTTGTTGGGCGACAGTTCGATGTAATAGCCCAGCACGTTGTTGTGCCGAATTTTGAGTGCCGAAATGCCGGTGGTGCTCTTGTACTTCTGTTCCAGCCCGGCAATCAGCTTGCGGCTCTCGTCGCGAAGGGCGCGCAACTCGTCGAGCTCCTTGCGATAGCCGGCGGCGACGAAACCGCCATCGCGCGACAGCAGCGGCAGTTCTTCGGCCAGCGCCTGATCCAGCAGCGCCACCAGCTTCTCATGCCCGTCGAGGCCTTTGATGGCGGCGGCGATTTGCGCCGGCTGCACCGCAAGCTTGTTGTCGTGCGCCAGCAGCAGGGCGCGCAGCGCGCCGCTCTGGCGCAGGCCTTCACGCAGCGACGCCAGATCGCGCGGCCCGCCACGACCCAGCGTGAGACGCGCCAGCGCCCGTTCCATGTCCGGGCAGCGCCGCAGCAGGTCGCGCAGATCCTGACGCAGGCGGGGCTGCTCGACGAACAGCGTCACCACGTCGAGCCGGTCGGCGATGGCGGCAGGATCGGTCAGGGGCGCAGCCAGTCGCGCCGCGAGCAGACGCGCGCCCGGTCCGGTGAGAGTGCGGTCGATTGCGGCGAGCAAGCTGCCGGCGCGCCCGCCATCGAGGGTGCGCATCAGTTCGAGATTGCGCCGCGTGGCGGCGTCGATCTCCATCGCCTCGCTACTGCCCACTCGTTGCGGCGGGGCCAGACGTGGCAGCTTGCCGGCCTGCGTCAGCTCGACGTAATCGATCAGCGCGCCGCTGGCCGCCAGCTCGGCGCGGCTATAGGCGGCGAAGCCCTCCAGAGTGCCGACCTTGAATATCTCCTGCAGCCGGCGGCGGGCATTGTCGCTATCGAAGCGGCTGGCAGGCAGCGGCGTCAGCGCTGCCTGACGATCCTGCAATGCCGCTTTCAGCTCTTCGCGCGCCAGCAGCCGGTCGGCCAGCAGCAACTCGCCCGGCTCCAGCCGCGCCAGTGCCGCGCCCGCTTGCGCCGCCGTGATGGTTTGCACCGCGAACTCGCCCGTCGACAGATCGAGCCACGCCAGCGCCAACTCGCCCTGTGCGTCCGTCAGAGCGGCGAGATAATTGTGCGCCCGCGCATCGAGCAGCGCGTCTTCGGTGATGGTGCCAGGCGTGATCACCCGCACGACTTCGCGGTTCACCACCGACTTGGCGCCGCGCTTCTTGGCCTCGGCGGGATCTTCGGTCTGCTCGCACACGGCGACTTTGAAGCCCTGCCTGATGAGGCGGGACAGATAGGCCTCGTGGCTGTGCACCGGCACGCCGCACATGGGTATGTCGTTTCCGGCATGCTGACCGCGCTTGGTCAGCGCGATATCGAGGGCGGCGGAGGCCTTTACGGCGTCGTCGAAGAACAGCTCGTAGAAATCGCCCATGCGATAGAACAGCAGATGGTCGGGATGCCGACGCTTGATCGCCAGGTACTGGTGCATCATCGGCGTCGCCCCGGCCAGGCTGGCGCCCGGCTCGGCTTCGATCGATTCGGCGGGAGCAGGATGGGCGCGCAAGGGTGTTCCGGTCGACGAAAAAGGGCGAAAAAACCAATGGCGACCGTAGCATGGCGCTTTTTTTCCCGCCATGATGGCCGGCAAAGCGGCTATGCTGGGAATTCGCAGTTTTCCGCGTAAAACAAGACGTTTGGAGTTATCGCCATGGCGACGGTGCGTCGCGATACAGAAGCAATGGTCAGCGAGTCAGGCAATCTCGACGAAGAATCCCTGATCATGCATGCCTCGGGCCGCCCGGGGAAAATCGAAATCACGCCGACCAAGCCGCTGACCACGCAGCGCGACCTGGCGCTGGCATATTCGCCCGGCGTCGCTGCGCCATGCCTGCGCATCCATGCCGATCCGTCTTTGGCCTACGACTACACCGCCAAGGGCAATCTGGTGGCCGTGATCTCCAACGGCACAGCCGTGTTGGGCCTGGGCGATCTGGGCGCGCTGGCGTCCAAGCCGGTAATGGAAGGCAAGGCGGTTCTCTTCAAGCGCTTCGCCGACGTCGACGGCATCGATCTGGAGGTCGACACCACCGACGTCGATCAGTTCGTCAATTGCGTGCGTTATCTGGGACCGTCCTTCGGCGGCATCAACCTCGAGGATATCAAGGCGCCGGAATGCTTCATCATCGAGCAGCGCCTGCGCGAATTGCTCGACATCCCCGTCTTCCACGACGACCAGCACGGCACCGCCATCATCTCGGCCGCGGCCTTGATCAACGCGCTGCACCTGACGGGCCGCAAGATCGAAGACACCCGCATGGTGGTGAACGGCGCCGGCGCGGCGGGCATCGCCTGCATCGAGCTGATCAAGAGCATGGGCATGCCGCATGAGAACGTCATTCTCTGCGACACCAAGGGCGTCATCTACCAGGGCCGCACCGAGGGCATGAACCAGTGGAAATCGGCGCACGCGGTGAAAACCAAGGCGCGCACGCTGGAAGAAGCGGTCAAGGGCGCCGACGTGTTCTTCGGCCTGTCGGTCAAGGGCGCGATGACCCAGGAGATGGTCAAGGGCATGGCGGCCAAGCCGATCATCTTCGCCATGGCCAATCCCGATCCCGAGATCACGCCGGAAGACGTGCGCGCGGTGCGCAAGGACGCCATCGTCGCCACCGGCCGGTCGGACTATCCCAACCAGGTCAACAATGTCCTGGGCTTTCCCTACATCTTCCGCGGCGCGCTCGACGTGCGCGCCTCGACCATCAATGACGAGATGAAGATCGCGGCCGCCCGCGCCATCGCCAAGCTGGCGCGCGAGGACGTGCCGGACGAGGTCGATCGCGCCTATGCCGGGCGACGTCTGCGCTACGGCGCGGAATACATCATTCCGGTGCCGTTCGATCCGCGCCTGATCTCCGCCGTGTCTTCGGCGGTCGCGCAGGCGGCGATGGATTCGGGCGTGGCGCGCCGGCCGATCATCGACATGAAGGAATACAAGGCGCAGCTTTCCGGCCGCCTCGATCCCACCACGGCCTGGCTGCAAGGCATCATCGATGCCGTGCGCGAGCGGCCGCAGCGCGTGGTCTTCGCCGAGGGCGAGGAGGAGCGCACCATCCGCGCCGCTCTGGCTTTCCGCAATGCCGGCTACGGCACGCCGATCCTGATCGGCCGCGAAGAGCAGGTGCTGGAGACCATGGCGCAGATCGGCATTGCCGGCGACACCAAGGGCATCGAGATCCATAACGCGCGCCTGTCGACCTCGAACGCGCGCTATACCGACCTGCTCTACAAGCGCCAGCAGCGCAATGGCCTGCTGCGCCGCGACGCGCAGCGCGCCGTCAACCAGGGCCGCAACGTCTTCGCCGCCTGCATGGTCGCTTCGGGCGATGCCGATGCCATGGTCACCGGCCTGACGCGCAGCTTCGGCGAATGCTTCGGCGACGTCACCCGCGTCATCGAAGGCCAGCGCGGCGCGGTCAATTTCGGTCTGTCGATCGTGGTGGCGCGCGGCAAGACCGTTTTCATCGCCGACACCTCAGTGCACGAGACGCCGACCTCCGAGCAGCTGGCCGGCATCGCCCGTCAGGCCGCCGCGCTGGCGCGGCAGATGGGCAACGATCCGCGCGTGGCCTTCCTGTCGTTCAGCAATTTCGGTGGCCGCCTGATGGAGCGCACCGAGCGTATCCGCGACGCCATCCGCCTTCTCGACAGTCGCGAGGTGGATTTCGAATACGACGGCGAGATGCAGGCCGACGTGGCGCTCGACTACGATCTGATGAAGAGCGTCTATCCGTTCTGCCGCCTGAGCGGCGCGGCCAATATCCTGATCATGCCGGGACTGAACGCGGCCAATATCGGCTCGAAGCTGGTGCAGCAACTGGCCGGCGGCACGGTGATCGGCCCGATCCTGCTCGGTTTGGCCAAGCCGGCGCAGATCGTACAGATGGGCTCGACGGTCAATGATCTGGTCAACGCGGCGGTGCTGGTCGCCTACGAAGCGCTGAGCGACTGACGCTCCGACCACCGCAATGTCTCGGTAACGGGAAGCTGGTATACTGGCTTCCCGTTTCGTCTTTATGGCGGTTCGCAAGACAATGCAGCGTCCCAACCTGCCGATCGATCGCCAGTTTCTGGCGACCTTGCTCGCCTGCCTGCCGGGTTGGGCCGTGCTGGCCGGGCTGGCGATCGGCGGCTATCTCGGCTGGGGTCCGGCGCTGCTGGGGGCGTTGGCACTTTTCGCCATTAGCTGGCCGCTGGTGCGGCTTTATCTCGGCGATATCGCAGCCTTCTCTCGTTTCATCGCCCGGCTGGCCGGCGGCGACGCCGGGCTGGAGCCGCCCTCGTTCCAGCTCTCGGTCGCCGCCGAGGAACTCTCCCGCGCCGCCGCCGCTTTGCATGCCAACTGGCAGGAGCAGCGCACGGCCTTGCTTGCCGCCTCGTCGGCCAGCAAGCGCATCCTCGATGGCCTGCCCGATCCGCTGATCGCCGTCGATCGCGCCAGGCGCATCACCCATATCAACGCCAAGGCCGAAGCGCTGTTCGGCAAGCAGGCCGTCGGCCGCGATCTGGCTTCGGTGCTGCGCCATCCGCAGGCGCTTGCAGCCGTCGATGCCTCGCTGGCGGGCGGCGAAGCATCGACGGTCGAGTTCATCCGCTCCGATCGCGTGGAGACCGTGCAGATCGTCCATGTCGTTCGCCTGGAGCAGCCGGCGGGCGATGGCACCGCCGTACTGCTGGCCTTTCACGACGTCACCGCCCTGCGCCGCACCGAGCGTATGCGGGCCGATTTCGTCGCCAATGCCAGTCATGAGCTGAAGACGCCGATTTCCACCTTGCTGGGCTTCATCGAAACTTTGCGCGGGCCGGCGCGCGAGGACGAGGCCGCGCGCGACCGCTTTCTGGCCATCATGGACGAGCAGGCTCAGCGCATGGCGCGGCTGGTCAACGATCTTCTGTCGCTTTCCGACATCGAGTTGCGCGAACACAATCGCCCGGAACAGGCGGTCGACGCAGCAAGCGTTCTGCGTTCGGTCATCGACATGTTCGAGCTGCGCGCCCGCCAGCGTGGCGTGACGCTGAACCTCGAGATCGACAGCGACAACACACAGGTGCTGGGCGATCGCGACGAGCTGGGCCAGGTGTTCCAGAACCTGATCGACAATGCGATCAAGTACAGCCGCAGCGGCGGCACCGTGCGCTGCCGTATCGAACGTGCAGCGCAAGCCGGCGGCGACGGCCTGCGCATCGCTGTCGTCGACCAGGGCGAGGGCATTGCCGAATCCCACCTGCCCCGTCTCACTGAGCGGTTCTACCGGGTGGACGATGCCCGCTCCCGCAAGCTGGGCGGCACCGGCCTGGGGCTGGCGATCGTCAAGCACATCGTCAATCGCCATCGCGGCGAGCTGCAAATCGACAGCGTGGTCGGGCAGGGGACGACGGTGTCGGTGACCCTGCCTTTGGTGCCGCCGCAGCCCGCGTTACAGGATGCCGCACCCGGCTCGCGCCGCAGCGCCTGATCATCCACAGGAAATTTTCCCAATCTTTGCAGTCATTTGATGAGAAAGCCGCAGATTTCCGCGGGCGCATAATTCATAAATCGGTAACAAATCTGCAGTAAATTATTGATGCCCGATCTCTATGAGTTGCCCCGCGACCAGCGGCCCGTCGCTTTCGTTTCTGGGCTGTGAAGCGAACTCCAGGAGGTTCATCAATGCGAATTTCTACAGCAGCTTTGGCGACCCTCGCCGTGCTGAGCTTCGCCGGTGCGGCGCAGGCGCGCGACCAGGTCAAGATCGCCGGCTCGTCGACGGTTCTGCCCTTCGCCAACGTCGTGGCCGAGCAGTTCGGCAAGGCCAATCCGAAATTCAAGACGCCGATCGTCGAATCGGGCGGCTCGTCGGCCGGCCTGAAGACCTTCTGCGCCGGCGTCGGCGAGACCACGATCGACATCGCCAATTCCTCGCGTCCCATCAAGTCGACCGAAGTCGAGGCCTGCAAGGCCGCCGGCGTCGCCGACATCATGGAAGTGAAGATCGGCTACGACGGCATCGTCTTCGCCAGCAGCACGAAGGCGGCTTCTTTCGCCTTCGAGCCCAAGCACCTTTACCTCGCGCTCGCTCGGGACGTGCCCCAAGGCGGCAAGCTGGTGGCCAATCCCTACACCAATTGGAAGCAGATCGACGCTTCCTTCCCGGATCAGGAAATCCGCCTGTTCATCCCGGGCGAAAAGCACGGCACGCGCGAAGTCTTCGAAGAGAAGGTCATGAGCGTCGGCTGCAAGGACTTCGCGGAAGTGAAGGCCCTGGCCGACGACAAGGCGCGCCACGCGGCCTGCGTGTCGGTGCGCAAGGACGGCCGCTCGGTCGATATCGACGGCGACTACACCGAGACCCTGGCGCGCATCCAGAGCACGCCGACCGGCATCGGCGTATTCGGTCTGAGCTTCTACGAACAGAACCGCGACAAGGTTAAGGTCGCGCCGGTCTCTGGCGTGGTCCCCTCGGTCGACGCCATCGCCACCGGCAAGTATCCCGTGTCGCGGCCGCTGTTCTTCTACGTGAAGAAAGCCCATATGGGCGCCATTCCGGGCCTCAAGGAATATGTCGATTTCTTCCTCTCCGACCGCATGGTTGGGCCCGAGGGCGCGGCAGTCGACAAGGGCCTGATCCCGATGCCGGCCGCGGAGTTGAAGGCGCAGCGCGAGAAAGTCACCAAAGGCGTGACGGTCGGCAGCTAAGCAAATCAAGCCCGGGGCGGCGCAGGTCGCCCCGGGCGCTTTCTTTCCTGGTTTTTGGAAGTGCCATGAGTTTTCCCGTCATAGCCGCCGTGCTTCTGGTCCTGGCCGTGCTCAGCTACCGGCTGGGGATGGGCCGGGCGCTGCAGACGGTGAACAAGCGGGCGCAGCTTTTGCATTCGCGGCCGGGCTATTACGGTAGTTACGTGGCGCTATGGGCGCTGTTGCCTTCCATCGGCATTCTCGTCGGCTGGCTGTTGCTGCAGCCGCTGATCGTCAAGGTGATGGTACAAGGCAGCTTGCCGCCGGAAATCCAGGCGCTGCCGCAGACCCAGCTCGGCCTGATACTGAACACCATCGACAATCTGTCGCATGGCGGCATCGTGGTCGGCACGATCGAGCCCTACATGAAGGATGCCGCCGCCCAGCTGCAGCGTCTGCGCGGCATCGGCTCGATCGCCATGGCGGCCCTGGTCTTCGCGGCCGCAGCACTCGGCCTGCTGCTGGGCATTCGACGCATCGGCCCCCAACTGCGCGCCCGCAATCTGGTCGAGCGGGCCATGCGCTACGCCCTGATCCTGTGCTCGGCCATCGCCGTGTTGACGACCTTCGGCATCATCATGTCGATGCTGTTCGAGACGATTCATTTCTTCTCGTTCATCAATCCGATCGATTTTTTCCTCGGCACGACATGGGATCCGCGCTTCGCCGCCGCCGACAATCCCGGCGCCTCGGGCCAGTTCGGCCTGCTGCCGCTGCTGTGGGGCACGATCTTCATCTCGCTGATCGCCATGCTGGTGGCGGTGCCGATCGGCCTGCTGTCGGCGATCTATCTGTCCGAATACGCCAGTCGCAGGTTCCGCAGCACCGCCAAGCCGCTGCTCGAATTGCTGGCCGGCATCCCCACCGTCGTCTACGGCTTCTTCGCCCTGACCACGGTTGGTCCGTTCCTGCGCGATTTCGGCGCCACGCTGGGGCTCGAAGTCTCCGCGACCAGCGCCATGGCGGCCGGGATCGTCATGGGCATCATGATCATCCCCTTCGTCTCCTCGCTGTCGGACGACATCATCAATGCCGTGCCGCAGTCGCTGCGCGAAGGATCGTACGGGCTGGGCGCGACGCAATCCGAAACCATCAAGCGGGTGATCTTCCCCGCGGCTCTGCCCGGCATCGTCGGCGCCGTGCTGCTGGCGATCTCGCGCGCCATTGGCGAGACCATGATCGTGGTCATGGCCGCCGGCATCGCCGCCAACCTGACCTTGAACCCGTTCGAATCGGTGACGACCGTGACGGTGAAGATCGTCAGTCAGCTCACCGGCGATCTGGAATTCACCAGCCCGCAGACGCTGGTCGCGTTCGCGCTGGGCCTGACGCTGTTCTTCATCACGCTGGGCTTGAACGTCTACGCCCTGCACATCGTGCGCAAGTACCGAGAGCAATATGACTGAGATCACCGCCCGCACGCCGACGCTGTCCAAGCTGACGACGCCGTCGCAGCGGCTGCGCCAGCGCTATGCCGCCGAGCGCCGTTTCCGGCTCTATGGGCTGGCAGCAGTGATCCTGGGCCTGGTGTTCCTGGTCGTGCTGTTCGGCAGCATCATCACCGCGGGTTACGGCGCCTTCGTGCAAAGCGCCATCCGCCTCGATGTCACCTTCGATCGTGAGATCATCGACCCTGCCGGCGAGCGCAAAGCCGACGTGCTGGCGGGTGCCGACTATACCGTGCTGGCGCGCACCGCCTTGCGCAGCGCGCTTGGCATCGGCGACGACAGGCAGGAACGGCGCCTGGCCAACGCGCTCCTGAGCAAGGGCGTCGACGTGCAGCTGCGCGACATGGTTGTGGCAAACCCTTCCATCATCGGCACCACGCGGCCTGTGTGGCTGTGGGCCAGCGGCGATGCCGATACGATCCTGAAGGACGCGCACCAGCGCAAGATCGCCTCGGATAACCGTCGCCTCAACGACCAGCAGCTGGGCTGGCTCGATAAACTTGCTTCACAGGATCGTCTATCCAAGCGCTTCAACTCCATCCTGTTCACCGCCGGCGCCTCGAGCGATCCGGAATTGTCAGGTATAGGCGTCGCCGCCATCGGCTCGCTTTACATGATGCTGATCGTGCTGTTGACGGCGCTGCCCGTCGGCGTCGCCGCCGCCATCTATCTCGAGGAGTTCGCGCCCAAGAACCGCTGGACCGACCTGATCGAGGTCAACATCAACAACCTGGCGGCAGTCCCGTCGATCGTCTTCGGCTTGCTGGGCCTGGCGATCTTCATCAACTTCCTGCATCTGCCCCGTTCGGCGCCCATTGTCGGCGGTCTGGTTCTGGCCTTGATGACCTTGCCGGTCATCATCATCGCCACTCGTGCGGCCGTGAAGGCCGTGCCGCCATCCATCCGCGAAGCCGCGCTAGGCGTCGGCGCCTCGCACATGCAGACCGTCACCCATCACGTTCTACCGCTGGCTCTGCCCGGCATCCTGACGGGCACCATCATCGGCATGGCGCGTGCTCTGGGCGAGACCGCGCCGCTGCTGCTGATCGGCATGGTCGCTTTCGTGGTCGAACACCCGACGACGCCGCTCGATCCGGCCACCGCCCTGCCGGTGCAGATCTATCTTTGGGCCGGCGCGCCTGAGCGCGGCTTCGTCGAGCGCACCTCGGCGGCGATCATCGTTTTGCTGGTTTTCCTGGTGCTGATGAACGCGCTGGCCGTGTTCCTGCGCCGCAAATTCGAACGCCGCTGGTAGCGGACGGAGTGATTTCGATGACCGATATGCGTACCGCCATTAGCGCCGCCAGCGCCCCGCCGCTGTCGCTGTCGACCGAAGCGGCAGCCAAGATCCGCAGCCGTGGGGTCAACGTCTTCTACGGCGCCAAGCAGGCGCTGTTCGATGTCAATCTCGACATCCTGCCGAATCAGGTGACGGCATTGATCGGCCCGTCCGGTTGCGGCAAGTCGACTTTCCTGCGCTGCATCAATCGCATGAACGACGTCATCGACACCTGCCGCGTCGAGGGCGAGATCCTGCTCGACGACGAGAATATCTATGACGGATCCGTCGACGTGGTGCAGCTGCGCGCCCGCGTCGGCATGGTGTTCCAGAAGCCGAACCCGTTTCCCAAATCCATCTACGAGAACGTAGCCTACGGCCCGCGCATTCACGGGATGGCGCGCAGCAAGGAAGAGCTCGACGAGATTGTGCAATCCAGCCTCACCCGCGCTGGGTTGATCAAGGAAGTGCAGGACCGGCTGGACCAGCCGGGCACCAGCCTGTCGGGCGGCCAGCAGCAGCGCCTGTGCATCGCCCGCGCCATCGCCGTTTCGCCCGAGGTGATCCTGATGGACGAGCCCTGCTCGGCGCTCGACCCCATCGCCACGGCGATCATCGAGGAGCTGATCGACGAGCTGCGGCGCAACTTCACCATCATCATCGTCACGCACTCCATGCAACAGGCGGCCCGCGTGTCGCAGCGCACCGCCTTCTTCCATCTCGGCAAGATCATCGAAGTCGGCGATACCGAGACGATCTTCACCAATCCGCGCGAAGAGCGTACCCAGGCCTACATCACCGGCCGCTTCGGCTGAACGATCGCCAAGGCGACAGGAGAGGAACGACATGGCTTCCGAACACCTCGTAAAATCCTTCGACGAACAGCTCGAGCGCCTCAACGCCTCCATCAGCGAGATGGGCGGGCTCGCCGAGGCGCAGCTGCAGATGGCGCTTGATGCATTGTCCCGGCGCGACACCGAGCTGGCGCAGCGCGTCATCGCCGGCGACGCCCGCGTCGATCAGCTCGAAAAGGACGTGGCGCAACAGGTCGTCCGCCTGCTGGCGCTGCGCCAGCCGATGGCGATCGACCTGCGCGGCATCATTTCGGCGCTGAAGATTTCCTCCGATATCGAGCGCATCGCCGACTACGCCGCCAATCTCGCCAAGCGCTCGCTGGTGCTGTCGCAGATGCAGCCGATGCGCAGCATGGGCGGGCTCGACCGCCTGGGCCGGCTGGTGCTGGCAGTGCTGAAGGACGTTTTCGACGCCTTCGCCACCAACGACGTGCAGAAAGCGCATAACGTGTGGATGCGCGACCAGGAGGTGGACGATATGTACACCTCGCTGTTCCGCGAGCTGCTCACCTACATGATGGAAGACCCGCGCAACATCACGGCCTGCACGCATCTGCTGTTCATGGCCAAGAATATCGAGCGCATCGGCGATCACGCCACCAACATCGCCGAGCTGATCGAATTCAAGGTCACCGGCAAGGAGATGACCGAGGCGCGGCCCAAAGGCGACAAGGCCAACTACGTCAAGGCAGAGGCGGTTTGATGGACGGAGCGCCCGCTATGAACGCCGTCAGGCCATCGGTCCTGATCGTCGAGGACGAAACCGGGCTGGTCGAGCTGCTGCGCTACAATCTCGAGCGCGCCGGCTTCGACGTCGGCGTGGCGGGCGATGGCGAGGAGGCAATGACCGCCATCGCCGAGCATCGCCCCGACCTGGTGCTGCTCGACTGGATGCTGCCGCTGATGTCGGGCATCGAGGTCTGCCGCCAGATCCGCCGCCAGGCCGACACCGCCAACCTGCCCATCATCATGCTGACGGCACGCGGCGAGGAGGGCGATCGCATCCGCGGGCTCGATGCCGGCGCCGACGATTACGTCGCCAAGCCGTTCTCGCCCACCGAACTGATTTCGCGCATTCGCGCCGTGCTGCGCCGCATCCGCCCCGCGCTGACCGACCACGTGTTGACCTATGCCGATCTGCGCATGGATCTGACGGCCCATCGCGTCACGCGCGGGGGCAAGAACATTCATCTGGGGCCTACCGAGTTTCGCCTTCTGCGCCACCTGATGGAGCATCCCGGCCGCGTCTTCTCGCGCGAACAGCTTCTGGACGCGGTGTGGGGCAAGGACGTCTATGTTGAGGCCCGCACCGTTGACGTGCATATCCGCCGCCTGCGGAAGGCGCTGAACGGTGACAAGGATCAGGATGTCATTCGCACCGTCCGCGCCGCGGGCTACGCGCTGGATACGGCCGAGGGCTGATTTTCCACAGGCGTCACGCGATCGTCATGGTCGCGTCACGCCAGCTTTACCGAATGCCGCTAGGTTCCCCGCTACCCAGGAAACCCCAGGCAGACCATGACCGAACTCCGCTATTCTGATCCGCAAGACGATATCGGCAGCAATGTCTCAGACAATGCCGACTTCAATTCCATCGTCGCCATCCGGTTGAGCCGGCGCGCTGCCTTGCGTGGGTTGATGGCGCTGGGCGCCGGCACGGCGCTGAGCGGCCCGCTGGGCAGCGCTCTGATCGGACCGGCCCAGGCGGCCGATGCTCCCGGTCCAAGCCTGACCTTCGAGGAGATCGCCCATGGTGCCGACGAAAAACACCATGTGGCCAAGGGCTACAATGCCGACGTGCTGATCCGCTGGGGTGATCCGGTGGTTGGCAAAGCGCCCGACTTCGATCCGGCGAAACAGACGCCGGCGTCGCAAGCGGCGCAGTTCGGTTACAACAACGATTATGTCGCTTTCATGCCGCTGCCGGTCGGTTCGAAGAGTTCGGAATCGGGCCTGCTGTGGGTCAATCACGAATACACCAACACCGACCTGATGTTTGCCGGCGTCGATCGCAAAGGTGAGAAGGTCACTCGCGAGATGGTCGAGATCGAGCTCAACGCCCATGGCGGCTCGGTGGTCGAGATTCGCAAGAGCGGCGGCAAGTGGCAGGTCGTTGACGGCAGCCGCTACAACCGGCGCATCACCGTGAATACGCCGATACGGCTCTCCGGCCCCGCTGCCGGCCACGAGCGTCTGAAGACCGTGGGCGATCCCACCGGCACGCGCGTGCTGGGCACCTTGAACAATTGCGGCGGCGGCAAGACGCCCTGGGGCACGGTGTTGACGGCGGAGGAGAACTTCCACCAGTATTTCGCCGGCGATCCCAGTCTCACCGCCGAGGCCGGCAACTACCAGCGCTATGGCGTTGGCCGCTCGGTCTATACCTGGTGGGCACGCCACGTATCCCGGTTCGATCTGGCCAAGGAAGCGCGCGAGGCCAATCGCTTCGGCTGGGTGGTGGAGATCGATCCCTATAACCCAACATCGACGCCCGTCAAGCGCACGGCCCTGGGCCGCTTCAAGCACGAGGCTGCCAATTGTGTCTTGAACAAGGATGGCCGCGTCGTGGTTTATACCGGCGATGATGAGGTCAACGAATACGTCTACCGCTTCGTCAGCGCCGGCCGTTACAACCCTCGCGATCGCAAAGCCAACATGAATCTGCTCGACAGCGGCATCTTGTCGGTCGCGCGCTTCGATATCGACGGCTCGCTGACATGGCTGCCGCTGGTCTTCGGCCAGGGACCGCTGACGCCAGAGAACGGGTTCCGCAGCCAGGCCGATGTGATGATCGACACCCGCCGGGCCGCCGATCTTCTAGGGGCCACCAAGATGGACAGGCCCGAGGATGTAGAGCCCAACCCAGTGACGGGCGCCGTCTATGTCATGTTGACGAACAACACCGTGCGTGACGCGGGCCAAACCAACGCCGCCAATCCGCGCGCCAAGAGCGAGTTCGGTCACATCGTCGCTATGGTGCCGCCGGGTGGTCGCGGCAAGGATGCTGATCACGGAGCGGCCAAATACACCTGGTCGATCCCGATCATGGCTGGCGATCCTTCCAAGCCGGAAATCGGTGCCCGCTATGGGCGGAACACGTCCAAGAACGGCTGGTTCGGCTCGCCCGATAACGTCGCCTTCGATCCGCGTGGCCGCATGTATGTTGCCACCGACCAGGGCAGCGCCTGGTCCAAGACCGGCACGGCCGACGGCATCTGGGCCTGCGATGTCGAGGGCGCGGCCGCCTATGTCACGCGCTTTCTCTTCCGCGTCCCGATTGGCGCCGAGATGTGCGGGCCGGAATTTACGCCCGACGGGCGCACGCTGTTCGTGGCCGTGCAGCATCCGGCGGCCGACGGCGTGAAGGATTCCACCTACGAGACGCCGGCCACGCGCTGGCCCGATTTCAAGCCCGGCATGCCGCCGCGGCCTTCCGTCGTTGCGATCACCCGCCAGGATGGCGGCGAGATCGGCAGCTAGTTCTTGCGTAGTAAGTGACGTCCCCGACTTGGGGCGCTGCAGCCAGGGTATCGGCTGTCGCGCCCCTATTTTTTGCCATCCGATCACAAGGATGGTGGTGGGATCGGCAGCTAGTTCAGCGCCAGCACGACCTCGACGAGAGTGGGATCTTCCGGCACGCCGCGCAGGCTAAAGCCCATTTCGCGGCACATCGCCAGCATGCGCTCGTTCTCGCGCAGCACGACGCCGAAGATTTCGCCGATGCCGCGCTTGCGGGCGTAGTCGATAATCGTCTGCATCAGCACATAGCCCAGCCCGGCGCCCTTGATGTCGGAGCGCACGGTGACGGCGTATTCCGCCCGCTTGTTGTCGGGATCGGCGGAGAGGCGCACCACACCCAGACCTTCCTGCCCGCCCTCGGCGTCGGTGCCGAAGGCCAGGAACGCCATCTGCCGGTCGTAGTCGATCTGGGTCAATCGGGCGGCGAGATTATGCGGTAGCCGGCCCATCGGCGCAAAGAAGCGCATGCGCACGTCCTCGCGATCGAGCTGGGCGAAATACGTGTGGATCAGCGGCTCGTCCTCCGGCCGCACCGGCCGCAGCAGGATTTGTCGCCCGTCGCGCAGCCGGGCCTTGTGCTCGAGCTGGCGCGGGTAGGGGCGGATCGCCAATCGCGTCTCGCCGGCCGCCTTGGTCGGCGTGATCCGAAGCCGCGCATCGAGTGCCATGACGCCCTTGTCGTCGGCCAGCAGCGGATTTATGTCGAGCTCGACGATTTCCGGCAGCTCGATGATGGCTTGCGACAGCTTCATCAAGGTCAGCGCAATGGCATCCATCGCCGCCGGCGGGCGGTCGCGATAGCCTTCCAGCAGGCGATAGATGCGGGTGCGTCGCATCATGTCCTGCGCCAGCGCCATGTTGAGCGGCGGTAATCCCATTGCCGCATCGTTGATGCGCTCAACGGCAATGCCGCCATGGCCGAACAGCAGTACCGGTCCGAAGGTGCGATCCACGCTCATGCCGAGGATCAGCTCATGCGCGCCCTCGCGCTGCACCATCGTCTGTACGGAAAATCCTTCCAGCCTTGCCTTTGGCAAGCGCGCCTTGATGCGCTCCTGCATCAGGGCAGCGGCGGCGCCGACTTCGTCCGGCGGCAGGTTCAGCATCACCCCGCCGACATCGCTCTTATGCGAAATGTCGGGCGAAAGTATCTTCAGCGCGATGCTGCCGCCCAAGGTGCGCGCTGCGGCACTGGCCTCCGCCGGATCGCGCGCGATCAGGGTCCGGTTGACGGGAATGCCGCAGGCCTCCAGCACGGCCTTGGCCTGCGGCTCGCTCAGAAGCCCGCCGCCGCGCGCCAGCACCGGCTCCATCGCCCGCCGGGCGCGAACCACATCGATGGCGATTTCCTCGGGCGCCGATACCGGCGTCTGCATCAGTGCTTCGCGATTGCGCTGATAGTTCACGAGGTGCAGGAAACCGCGCACCGCCTGGCGCGGCGTTTCGAACGTCGGCAGGCCCGCGGCAATGAAGACCTGACGCGCCGGCCCGGCGACCTGGGCGCCGACCCAGCTTGTCAGCACCGGCCAGGGCGCTTTCTTGGCCCGCTCCGCCACGACCCGGGCGGCGTCGCTGGACGAGGCGACGGCGGTCGGTGCATTGATCGCCAGCACCGCGTCGATGTTGTGGTCGCCCAGCAGCGCATCGAGCGCCGCGCCGTATCGCTCCGCCGGCGCGTCGCCGATGATGTCGATCGGGTTGGTGCGCGGCCAGGACGAGGGCAGCACCGCGTCCAGCCGCTTGATCGTGTCCGGCTCCAGCGCCGCCAGCGTGCCCCCCAATCCCATCAGCGCATCGGTGGCCAGCACGCCAAGCCCGCCGCCATTGCTGAGAATGACCAATCGCTCGCCACGGATGCGATAGCCGCTGCCCAAGGTCGCCACCGCCTCGAACAGCTCGTCGATGTCCTGCACCCGCAGCATGCCGGCGCGACGGAAGGCGGCGTCGTAAACCGCGTCCGATCCCGCCATGGCGCCGGTATGCGACAGCGCCGCGCGCTGCGCCGCCGCGCTGCGGCCGGCCTTGACGACGATGACCGGCTTGGTGCGCGCCGCGGCGCGAGCTGCCGACATGAATTTGCGCGCATCGCTGATCGCTTCGACGTAGAGCAGAATGGCGCTGGTGCCGGCATCCACCGCCAGCCAGTCCAGCATGTCGCCGAAATCGACGTCGCTCATGTCGCCCAGCGACACGACATGCGAGAAGCCGATCTTGCGTTCCGCCGCCCAGTCCAGCACGGCGGTGATAATGGCGCCCGATTGCGTGACGAAAGCCAGGCTGCCGGGCAGGGCATGGACATGGGCGAAGGACGCGTTGAGTCCGGACGCCGGCGCCTGGATGCCCAGGCAGTTCGGCCCGACGATGCGCATGCGGGTGGGTTTTGCAGCATCGAGCATGGCTTGCGTGCGTTTGACGCCCGCCGCATCGCGGCTTTCGGAGAACCCTGCCGTGATGACGACCGCCGCCTTGGTGCCGCGCTTGGCCAGGGTTGCGATGATGTCGGGGATGGTTTGCGGCGGCGTGGCGATCACCGCCAGCTCCGGCGCCGCGGGCAGCGCGGCCAGGCTCTGGTATGCCTTGAGACCGGCGATCTCGCTGGCGCGCGGGTTGACCGGCCAGATCGGCCCCTTGAAGCCGGCGCTCACCAGATTGCGCGCCAGCACTGCCCCGACCGAATTCGCCTTTCGCGACGCGCCGATCAGAGCGACGGATTGCGGCGCGAACAGGGACTGCAGATTGGCGATGGACATGGCGGCATGGTACCGCGATAGCGGCCGCGGCGCACGAGACGGTTAAGCAGACTTGTCGGAGCGTGCGTGCCTGGTGACGTAGACGACGAGCAGAGAAAAGATCAAAGCCGGGACACCGAGGGCGGTCGTGTAAATGAAGAACACGAAATATCCAGCGAAACCCTCCGCCACGCCCAATCCGTCGATCAACGGCCGCGCCCAGGCGGCGCCGCCCGCGACCGCTTTCTGCGCCTTATCCACGATTTCGCCGGAAAACCCGCCGACGATCTTGCCAGCCAGCGTCATCAACGATGAGAACAGAGCATATTGGGTGGCCGTGTAGGCAGTGTTGGTCAGGCTCGATAGAAAGGCAATGAAGACGGAACCGGCAATGCCGCCGGCGAAATTGTCGGCGCTGATGGCCAGCGTCAGAAGGGTTACGTCCGGCGTGCCGCGCGCCGCCATCCAGGCAAACAGCAGGTTGGTGCCCGCCGTCAGAATGACCGACAGCGCCAGCAGCCGCGTCGAGCCTACCCGGTAAACCAGAACGCCGCCCACGAAAGCGCCGATGATGGTCAGGGCGAAGCCGTAGATCTTGGCAAT
Source organism: uncultured Hyphomicrobiales bacterium (assembly GCA_964388115.1). GTDB lineage: Bacteria > Pseudomonadota > Alphaproteobacteria > Reyranellales > JAQSWP01 > JAQSWP01. The sequence goes on along the minus strand of CAYLYK010000002.1, from coordinate 271,383 downwards.
GTCTGCAATCTGGTCCTTGGCGAATCCCAGGTCGATGTAGAACGGATTGGCCATCACGCCCATGGTGATGTCGCTGAGGCGGAACAGGCTGATGAAGATCAGCAGCAAAGTGGCGATCGCCAGGCCGTTGCGACCGTAGAAATCGACGAACGGGCAAACCACGCCGCCATAGAACCAAGTCAGCGTTTCCTTCGACCAATGCGGCATGTCGCCAAGTCGGTTCGCGTAGTCGAGCACGCGCTTCTCGCGCGCGATGGTCTGCGGGCTGCTGACGATATTGGGCTCGCTTATGATGAGTGTCGCAATGATGCCGACAAACCCAAGTGCTGCCATGGTCTTGTAGGCCGCGCTCCAATCGACGAACTCGGCGATATAGAGGGTGCCCGCGCCGGCGGCGAGAACAGCGACGCGGTAGCCGAGCTGGTAGGCAGCGGCCATGGCGCCTTGAATCGAATTGTCGGCGGCTTCGATGCGGAAGGCGTCGATGGCGATATCCTGCGTCGCCGACGCGAAGGCGACCAGTAATGCCAGCAGCGCGATCGATACCGTTGATGCCTTGGGGTCGACCAGCGACATACCGAACAGGCCAGCAGCAATGGTTGCCTGTGCGAGGAACATCCAGCTGCGACGACGGCCCAGCCGATTGGTCAGCCAGGGCAGCTTCAGGCGGTCGACCACCGGCGCCCAGACGAACTTGAAGGAATAGGTAATGCCTATCCAGCTAAAGTAGCCGATCTCCGTGCGCGACACGCCAACTTCGCGCAGCCAGGCCGACAAGGTCGAGAACACCAGCAGGAACGGCAGCCCGGCGGCGAAACCCAGGAACAGCATCGTCGCCACGCGCGGATGGCGGTAAACGCCAATAGCTTCCGACCAGCGCCGCGGTTTGACGTCCAGATTTGCAGAATTTTGTGGCTTGGATCCGGCTTCGCTCACATCGCCCCCAGCCGGGCTTTCGCCAGCGCCTTCAGGTCCTGCTGCGGGCGGGCGCCGACATGGGAGATGACTTCGCCGGCGCACAGGCTGCCCAGCTTGCCGGCACGTTTCAGATCGCCGGAGCGGCAATACTCGGTCAGGAACCCCGCGGCATAGAGATCGCCGGCGCCGGTGGTGTCGACCAGTCTGCCGATCGGCATCGCATCGATGTGATGGGCTTCGCTGGCCCCGTTTTCTTTGTTGTTGCGCCCGCGCAGCACGACCGAGCCCTTCTCCGAGCGGGTGAGGGCGGCGATAGCGCAGTCCTGCTGGGCATTCGCCATGGCGACGTCGAAATCGCGCGCCTGATACAGCGCCATGATCTCGCTTTCATTGGCGAACAATACGTCGACGTGGTTGCGCACCAGATCGCGAAACTCCTCGCGCCAGCGCTCGACGCAGAATGAGTCCGAGAGAGTGAGCGCAACTTCGCGGCCAGCCGCGTGCGCCGCCTTGATCGCCTTGCGGCAGGCATCCTTGGCCGCCGGCTGGTCCCACAAATAGCCTTCGATATAGAGCACCTTGCCCGACGCTGCCCGCGTTTCCTCGACGTCGGAGGGCTGCAGCTCGACGCAGGCGCCGAGATAGGTGTTCATCGTGCGCTGCGCATCGGGCGTCACCAGGATCAGGCAGCGCGCCGTCGGCGGCCCATCCTTGGCCGCCGGCGTCTCGAAGCTGACGCCGCCAGCGCGCATGTCGTGGGCGAACACCGCGCCCAGCTGGTCATCGCGCACGCGGCCAATATAACTCGCCTTGCCGCCTAGGGCGGCGATGCCGGCCATGGTGTTGGCGCAGGAGCCGCCCGACATTTCCGTCCCCGGCCCCATCGCGGCGTAGAGCCGCTCCGCTTCCGCCGCATCGATCAGCCGCATGCCGCCCTTGGCAAGGTGGTTGCGGGCCAGGAATTCGTCGGACGAATTGGCGATGACGTCGACGATGGCGTTGCCGATGCCGACGACATCGAAACTGGGAGCAGAAGACATGGGCCGCGCGAGACTCCGGACGACTAAGGGCTGGCGGAGTATGGCCAGCCAGCTTCCCCTCGACAAGCTGCGCGCGACTGCCTATCTGTGCCGATGCGTGCCTGGGCCAAAGGGGAGACGTCGATGATTTCGGCCTTCGTCAAAGCCATCGAACAGCTGGGCGATCCCAGGTTGCGGCGGGTGATCTTCCTGTCGCTGATTGCTTCGCTGCTGATCCTGATCGCCCTGGTGATCGGCATCAGCGTGCTGCTGTCCCTCCTGAACCTTGTCGGCATCGGCTGGGTTGACACCGCGCTGAGCTGGCTCGGCGGCTTGGCTTCCGTGGTGCTGGCCTTCCTGCTCTTTCCGGCGGTGGTCGTCATCGTCATGTCGCTGTTCCTCGACGACGTCGCCGAAGCGGTCGAGGCGCGGCACTATCCGGAGCTGCCCAAGGCCCCGGGGCAGGGGACGCTGGCCGGCATCTGGACCGGCATAAAATTCGCCGCCCTCCTGATCGGCGTGAACATTCTGCTGCTGATCGTCTATCTCATCATGCTGGCTACAGTCGTGCTGTCGCCGCTGATCCCGGTCATCTTCTATCTGGTCAACGGCTGGCTGGCGGGACGGGAATACTTCGAGACCGTGGCCTTCCGCCGCCTGAAGGAGCCAGAGGCGCGCGAATTGCGCCGCCCCTTTACTATTCAACTGACCTTGGCCGGGGCTGCTATCGCCTTCCTGGCCGTCATCCCGATTGTGAATTTGATCGCCCCGGTGCTGGCCACAGCGGTCATGGTCCATCTTTTTCAGGATTTCAGCCGCAAACGCGCGGCTGCCAGCCGGTAGGTCGCTACCTGGCAAAACCCTTTTGCCTCCCTCTGGATTGCAAGTAGCGGGGCCGGTCTGGGCGTGGTAAAAATGTTACCGGGAACAGGCTCTTATGGCCGCCAAATCAAGTGACCTCGTATCTGTAGTAAGGGAAGTCGATGTTCGGACGTAAAAAGCCCGAGACGCCCAAAAGCGAAGCAGCAACAGCGGAAGCTGCCGCGCCGCCACTGAAGCTGCGCAGCACAGCCGCGCCCGCTACACCGGCGACGCCAGCGGCCCCGACCAATCTCGTGGCGCCCGTCCAACCACGCTATGAAATTCCCAAACGCGCCACCGATGCGGCGCCTCGTCCGGCCGCCGCAGCCGTGGCCCAGCCGCCACGCGCCGACGCGCCGTCGGGCAATGTCAGCGAAGGCAAGAAGCTGCTGGTCGGCCGCGACATCGTGCTGAGCGGCGAGATCACCACCTGCGATCAGCTGGTAGTCGAAGGCCGCGTCGAAGCGGCGCTGACCGACAGCCGCGTGATCGAGATTCGCGAGACCGGCTATTTCAAAGGCACCGCTGAAATCGACGATGCCGAAATCCGCGGCACGTTCGAAGGCGATCTGATCGTGCGCAATCGTCTGCTGATCCGCGCCACCGGCAAGGTCACCGGTGAAATCCGCTACGGCATGCTGGAGATCGAATGTGGCGGCCAGTTGAGCGGCGACGTGCAGATCATCGCGGCCCCCGCCCGTCCTGCCGTCGCAGTCCATGTCGGCAATGGTGTCGCCCATGAGGCCGACGAGGAAGGCGACCTGCTCGACGCCAATGGCGGCGGCCAGGACAGCTGGCAGATTCCGGCGCGGCAATAGGATCGGCTGACGGGGGATCGATGCCGCAAACGCCGCTTGCGAAAATCTCCCCCGGACTGAAGCCGCCGCGTTTCGTCCTCAGCGCCGGATTCCTTGTCCTGCTGGCGCTTGGCAGCTGCAGCACCACCGAGATCAGCCAGAACGCCAACACAGGCGCCGACACGCGCAGCGCCGCGGTTGCGCCGGCGACCGGCGCGCCGACGCGTCTGAACAATATGAGCGGGGCGCAGATCGTCGCCATGCTGGGCGAACCCGGCTTCAAGCGCGAGGAAAACCCGGCCCAGATCTGGCGCTATCGCAGCGACTCGTGCGTGCTTGAGCTGATGCTCTATCGCCTCGATCGCGATTTGCAGGTGCGTCATGTCGAGGCGCGCGACGACAAGTTCCGCGCCGTCGCGCAGAACGCCTGCATCGACAGCATCGCCGCGATGCGGTCCAAGCCGTTGATGCGCGGCTAAAACCTCTACAGCTCCTTCGTCTTGTCCTTAAAGCGACAGATGTCGCGCACGATGCAGCGCGGGCATTCCGGCTTGCGCGCCTTGCAGGTGTAGCGCCCGTGCAGTATCAGCCAGTGATGCGCATGGAGACGGAATTCGTCGGGCACGACCTTCTCCAGCCGCCCCTCGACTGCTTCGACGGTCTTGCCTTGCGCCAGGCCGGTGCGGTTTGAAACGCGGAAGATATGCGTATCGACGGCGATGGTCGGTTCGCCGAAAGCGATGTTCAGCACCACATTGGCCGTCTTGCGCCCCACGCCCGGCAACGTGACCAGCGCTTCGCGATCGCGCGGCACCTGGCCGTCATATTCGTCCAGCAGGCGGCGCGACAGGGCGATGACGTTCTTCGCCTTGGTGCGATAGAGGCCGATGGTCTTGATCAGCTCGCGCACGCGCTCTTCGCCCAGCTTAACCATGGCGCGCGGATTGTCGGCCTTGGCGAACAGCGCGGGCGTGGCCTTGTTGACGCCGGCATCCGTGGCTTGCGCCGACAGAACCACCGCCACGAGCAAGGTGAAGGCGTTGATATACTGCAGCTCGCCTTTCGGCTCGGGGTTGGCCGCGCGCAAGCGGCGGAAGAATTCACCGATCTGAGCCCGCGTCAGCGCCGCTGCCATTTTCTCTCTCCAGTGGTGGCGCGGCAGGTTGCCGCAATCCGACCCTATGCGAAAGACATAGAGTGTTGCGACCACCCGCCTTCATGCTCGACCCGGATTTTGCCGCTAAGCTTTAGCCATGAGCCAGGACCCCTCGCAAGCCTGCTATTTCGACGCCGAACTGATGCCGCATCGCAGTCTCGGCCGGCGCGGATTTCGGCTGCTGATCGGCGTCGTGGCGGCGGCGAACCTGGCCGTTGGAATAGGGTTCTACTGGCTCGGCGCCTGGCCGGTGTTCGGCTTCATGGGGCTGGACGTGGCGCTGCTTTATTTCCTCTTCCGGTTGAACTACCGTGACGCCCAACAAAAAGAATCGGTCCGCCTGACCGACGCCGCGCTGATCGTGCGACGGATAAAGGGCAACGGGGAGGAAGAGAAGTGGTCGCTCGAGCCTTACTGGCTGCGGGTCGAGATGGACGATCCGCCGCGCCACGACAGCGCGCTGGTGCTGGTCGCGCGCGAGCGGCGGCTGATCATCGGCTCTTTCCTCACCCCCGACGAGCGGCTGCATGTGGCGCAATCTCTGCGCCGCGCCTTGCATCGCCAGCGCAATCGCCAATACCCGATGCCAAATCGTATTTGACCTTTCGACGCTTCTTCGATTGTGGAGCGGCGATATGAATCGGTCGATCGCGCTGGTTCTGCTGTTGTCGGTAGTGTGGTCGCTGTCCTGGCCCCTGATAAAGTATGCGACTTTCCATTTCGGGCCGATCACCATCGTGGTGGCGCGCATGGCGATTGCCGGTGTCGCTTTGGCGATCTTCCTGCGCCTTCAAGGCAAGAGCCTGCCCTGGCCGCCAACGACCTGGCTGCCGCTGCTGCCGATCGCGATTATCGGCAACGCGCTGCCCTATTCGCTGGTCGCCTATGGACAGCTGCAGGTGCCATCCGGCCTGTCGGCGGTGCTGGTCGGCACGATGCCGGTGTGGACGGTGTTGCTGACGCATTTCTTCTCCAGCGGCAGCCGCGCCGGCGAGCGTCTGAACGCAACCAAGCTTCTGGGCGCATTCAGTGGCCTGATAGGCATTGTGCTGCTGGTCGGCCCAACGGCGCTGGAGGGCGCGACCTCGGCGCTGCTCGCCGAACTGGCGCTGCTCGCCGCCGCCTTGTGCTGGGCGATCGGGACGATCTATACCAGCTTCATAAAATCGGTATCGCCGGACCAGTCCGCCACCATGACCGCGTTGCTGGCGTCGCTGTTTCTGATGCCTGTCGCAGGAGCATGGGAATGGCCGCCGCCAGCCGACCTTCCCTGGGAGGCTTTTGGCGCGCTGGCGGTTCTCGGCCTCGTCGCCACGGCCTTCGGAACGCTGCTGATGTTCCGCATCATCGCCAATCACGGTCCTACCATCGTATCGACGGTGATGTACCTAAATCCGGCGCTGGCCTTGTGTTGGGGAGCGCTGTTCTTCGGCGAGACCTTGCAGGTGCGCCATTTCGTGGCATTCATTTTCATTCTAGGTGCGTTGTGGCTGATCAATCTCGGCCGCAAGCTTGCGCTGGCGCGCGCCACTGCGCCGGCCGAATGATCGTGCGATTGCCGGCAAGCGCCGGATAGAGAACCGGCGCCGTTGCGCCACTATGCCGATCTCACAAGAGGAGATCGTGTCATGCAAACTCAAACAGCCCTTCAATCGCCGCGTAGCAACCACGTGGGCACAACGACAACTCTTCGTTACGCCACGGGCAATAGCGTCCTTGGCCCCTTCCTGGTGGCAATGTCCACGCATGGCATCGCCGCCATTCTGTTCGGCCAGACGCGCGCACGATTGGTCGAAGATTTGCCCGAACGCTTTGCCATGGATGGCAGCGAAGACGATTCCGGCCTGGCCGATATCGTCGACCGCGTGGCAGCGTTGATCGCCAATCCGGCCATGCGTTTCGATTTGCCGCTTGATCCAACGGGCAGCGAATTCCAGCGCCGGGTATGGCGAGCGTTGCGGCGGATCCCGGCGGGCAAGACCGCCAGCTATGCCGAGATCGCCCGCGCTATCGGCAGGCCCACGGCAACGCGGGCGGTGGCGCAGGCCTGCAGCGCCAACCCGATCGCCGTCGCGATACCCTGCCACCGCGTGGTGCGCAGCGACGGCGGCCTGAGCGGCTATCGCTGGGGCGTGGATCGCAAGGCGATGCTGCTGCGGGCGGAAGCCGCGCTATGATCGGCGCCATGGCGCAGTCCCGCAAAGCCCAGGCGATCGACGGTCAAGCGCGCGTGGCCGGTATCGACTGGCCAGGCATCGCCGCCGATCTCGATGCCGCTGGTCATGCCGTGATCTCCGGGCTTCTTTCGCCGCAAGAATGCGGAACGATGGCAGCGCTCTACGATTCGGAAAACGGGTTTCGCAGCCGCGTGGTGATGGCGCGGCACGGCTATGGTCGGGGCGAATATCGATATTTCGCCTATCCGCTGCCAGATCTGGTGGGCGAGCTGCGCACGGCGATCTATCCGCAGCTGGCGTCGATCGCCAATCGCTGGCATCAGGCGATGAAGCTCGACGTAAGTTTTCCGCCAACCCATGAAGAGTTCTTGCGTCGCTGTCATCAGGCCGGCCAGACCCGGCCGACGCCTTTGCTGCTGCGCTACGGTGCTGACGATTACAACTGCCTGCACCAGGATCTCTATGGCGAGCATGTCTTCCCTTTGCAGGTGGCGGTCCTGTTGTCGCAGCCGGGCCGGGACTTCGACGGCGGCGAATTCGTGCTGACCGAACAGCGTCCCCGCATGCAGTCGCGGGTGCAGGTGGTGCCGCTGCGCCAGGGCGATGCCGTGATCTTCGCCGTCAACCATCGTCCCGTGCAGGGCACGCGCGGCGCCTATCGCGTCGTCATGCGCCATGGCGTCAGCCGCCTGCGGTCGGGACATCGCCACACGCTGGGCATCATCTTCCACGACGCCAAGTAGGAATATGCGGCAAGCGGCGGATAGAGCGTCGCTTGTCCCATCGTCATCCTGCCCACGAGAATCGGGAGATTGGCGATGCGGATGCAAGGAAGCGATCTGGGTCTTTTGGCGGTGCTGGGCCTGCTCTGGGGCGGCTCGTTTATTTTCACCTCAATCGCCATCGTCGAGTTGCCGCCCCTCAGCCTCGCTACCTTGCGTTTCGGTCTCTCTGCGCTGGCTTTGTGCCTGTGGGCCATCTTGCGCGGCGTGCGCGTCGAACTGAGCCTGAGCCTCTGCCTTGCTTTCCTGGTTATGGGGCTGTTGAACAACATGCTGCCTTTCAGCCTGATCGCCTTCGGACAGCAGCAGATTCCCGCCGGCATGGCGGCGATCCTCAACAGCACCGCGCCGCTGTTCAGCGCCGTGCTGACGCCGCTGCTGACGAGGAATGGCGAGCGTTTCTCGGTCCTGCGCTTTGCCGGCGTGTTCTTCGGGATTGCCGGGGTGGCGGTGCTGTCGCTGCCCGCTCTTTCAGGACAGACGAAGTTCGAGGCCTGGGCGTTGCTGCCGGGCCTGGGGGCGGCACTGTCTTACGCCTTCGCCGCGATCTGGGGCATGCGTTTTCGCGGCTTGCCCGTTCTGGTGATCGCCGCCGGGCAGCTTCTGGCGGCAACGGTGCTGGGCCTGCCGCTGGCGTTGGTCGTCGATCAGGCGTGGCTGTTGCGTCCGTCGGCTGAAACCTGGGCGGCCATGCTGGGTCTGGCGTTGGTTTCGACCGCACTCGGCTATATGGTGTATTTCCGCCTGCTGGTGAATGCCGGCCCGACCAACGCGCTGCTGGTGACATTCCTTATCCCGCCGGCCGCTGTGCTGATCGACCTGCTGGCGTTCGGCCAGCGCCTGCCCGACCTGGCGCTGCCGGCATCGTTGCTGATCTTTGCCGGCATAGCCTGCGTCGATGGCCGCGCGCCAGGTTTCGTCAGGAGCCGTCTGGCCGCGGCGTTCCGCTAGTCCTTCAACCCCAGCACGTCGTGCATGGAGTAGAGACCCGGCGGCTTGCCGCGTCCCCAGAGTGCGGCGCGCAACGCGCCGTTGGCGAAGATCTCGCGATTGGCCGCCTTGTGCGTCAGTTCCAGCCGCTCGCCCGGTCCGGCAAAGATGACCGTGTGATCGCCGACCACATCGCCGCCGCGCAAGGCGGCGAAGCCGATATCACCTGGCCGGCGCGCGCCAGTATGGCCGTCACGACCGCGCGCCGCCTTGTCGCCCAGCGACACTTTGCGTCCCGCGGCTGCCGCTTCGCCCAGCATCAACGCCGTGCCCGAGGGCGCATCCACCTTGTGCTTGTGATGCATCTCGACGATCTCGATGTCGTAAGTTTCGTCCAGCGCCGCCGCCACCCGCTGCACCAGCGCCGTCAGCAGATTGACGCCCAGGCTCATATTGCCCGACTTCACGATCGGCACGCGCTTGGCGGCCAGCGCCACGATTTCTTCCTGCTCGGCGTCCATGCCGGTGGTGCCCAGAACCACGACCGCGCCAGATCTCGCCGCCAGTTCGGCATGGCGCACGCTGGCGGCCGGCGCGGTGAAATCGATCACCGCACCGCAGGCGGCAATGGCGGCTTCGGCGTTGTCGGTGATGGCGACGTCAAGCTTGCCAATACCGGCCAGTTCGCCGGCGTCGCGCCCCAGCAGGTTGCTGCCGCTGCGCTCCGTGGCGGCGCCTAGGGTGCAGGCGTCGCTGGCCGCGATCTGGCGCACCAGCATCTGGCCCATGCGCCCGCCGGCGCCGACGATACATATCTTCATCTTTACGCTCCCGAATTCTAGGGAGCGACCTTACCACGAGGCGATTTGGCCTTGGTACCCGCCTTGCGGCCATTGCAATGGCAGCCGACGACATGGTCGTCGATCATGCCGGAGGCCTGCATGAAGGCGTAGCAGATCGTGGCGCCCACGAAGTTGAAGCCTTCCTTGCGCAGCGCTTTCGACATGGCTTCGCTTTCCGACGTCTGGCTTGGAATTTCCTTCAGGCTCTTGGGATTCCGCCTGATCGGCTTGCCGCCGACGAATTGCCAGATCCAGGGGGCGAAGCTGCCCTCGCGGTCGACGATGCGCAGATAGGCCTGCGCGTTCTGCACGCTGGCCGCGATCTTGGCGCGGTTGCGCACCAGGCCCTCGTTCTGCATCAGCTTGGCCTGCCGCGCGGGCGTATAGCGGGCGATCCTGGCGGGATCGAAACCGTCATAGGCCTTGCGATAGTTCTCGCGCTTGCGCAGCACGGTGATCCACGAAAGCCCCGCCTGGCATCCTTCCAGAATAAGCAGCTCGAACAGGGCGCGATCGTCGCGCAGCTCCACGCCCCATTCGCGGTCGTGATAGTCGATGTAAAGCGGATCGTCGCCCAACCAGCCGCAGCGCGGTTTGCCGTCGGCGAAAGTTACCAGCGAAGGGCGCGGCATCGCCGACGGTTACTGCTTCTTCAGATTGACTGTGCCGCCACCGCTGCCGCCTGTCGCCGTCCATGAACCGCTCAGCGAGCCGCCGTTGTGGGTCATCTTGTAGGTGGCTCCCGAACTGCCCGAGGTCGTGAAGCTGATATCGTTGCCGGAAATGGTGATCGAAATCGACTGTGAGCCGGTGGCTCCGGTCCAGGTCGCCTGGGCCTTGCCGCCATCGGGCGAAACCGATTTCACCTGCATGGTGCGGTCTGGGCCGAAGCGATTGGTCGAGGGCAGATTGCCCAGGGCGCCCTTCCAGGTGCCGACCAGCCAATGCTGCTGGGCTGTCGCAGAACCGGACACGCCCAGCGCCAGAACCAAAAACAAAGTCAGAAAACGTAATGCCGTCATCGCTGCCTCCTACTTCTTCTTGAAAGTCACGCCGCCGCTGCGGCCCACATTTGACGTCCAACTGCCTTCCATGGAATCGCCGCTGCGCACCAGCCTGTAGTCGTTGCCGCCACCGCCGGGCTTGAAGGCGAGCTCGTTGCCGTCGATCAGGATGGTGATCGGTCCTGTCGTCGACTCGGTATTCCAGATCGCCTGCGCGCTCCGCCCATCGGCGGCGACGCGATTGACCACGATGGTGCGCTTCGATCCGGTGGGGTTGTTTCCCAATCCGCGCACCTCGCCTTCCCAGGTGCCGACAAGCCAGTGCGGCTGTTGCGCGCCGACCGGCAGAGCGGCCGTGGCTGTCGCTAAAATTCCCAGCAAGGCGGCGCGTCGTATCATTGTTTGTAGAGCGCGATGGCGCCGCTGTTGCCGCGCCCTTGGGCAATCCACGCTCCTTCCAGCGTGTCGCCCTTGCGCGTCAGCTTGTAGGAATTGCCCTGTGTGCCGGGTGTGGTGAAGCTCACCGTGTCGCCGGCAATCTGCAAGGTGACGTTGATCTTGGCGTTGGCGGTGATCCACTGGCCCTTGGCGCTCATGCCATCGGCGGCGACGGACGCCACAATCAGGACGCGATCGGTGCCGGAGCGGTTGCGGGTGTTGACGTTCTTGCGTTCCCCATCCCAGGTACCGACCAGCCAGTGCTGCTGCTGCGCCGCCGCCGAAACGGAGAACGCCAGCAGCAGCGCCAACGAAATCAGGGCCGAACGCCTCACCATCCCTGCCTCCCAGGCGCCTCTGTCGAACGGCGATGGCGCCAGCAGTTGGGCGGATGGTGCCATGGCCGGCTGTGCACAAACAATTCTCTCGCAGCCAGATCGGCGAAAATCGGCGACAATGTTGCGTCTGTACCGCTAGCCGATCAGCCAGTATGGCCCACCCGTCCAGCATCAAACCCGCCCTTTCCTTGACACCCGTGACCCCGGCCGACTGGCCGGCCGTCGAGGCGCTGTTCGGGCCCAATGGTGCGGCTGGCGGCTGCTGGTGCCAGTGGTGGCGAGTTGAGAAGGGCGGCAAGAGCTGGGAGGCCTGCAAGGGGCCGGCCAACCGGCAGGTGCTGAAGCAGCAGGTCGAACGCGGTGCGGTGCATGCCGTTATGGCCAGGCGAAGGCGAACGCCGGTGGGCTGGTGCTGCCTCGGCCCACGCGAGGATTTTCCTCGCCTGCGCAAGAGCAAGATGGCGCGCGCTCATGAGGCGGAAGGTGCCTGGGCGGTGGCCTGCCTGTTCGTAAGCCGCAGCGAGCGAGGGCAGGGAACCGGCCTGGCGCTGGTGCAGGCGGCGACGGCGTTGGCGTTCAAGCGCGGGGCGAAGCTGGTGCAGGCCTATCCCGCGCCGCTCAAGGAGGGTGCGCGCGCTGTCGATGTCTTCGCCTGGACCGGCGTGCCGGCGATGTTTCCCGGAAAAGACGGCTGGCGGCGGATCGACGACGGTGAAGGCAGGCCGGTGCTGGTTCTGAAGCCGCCTAGTCCTTCATCTCGCGCCAAAGCTCCTTTACGCGGCTGAAGAAGCCGTCCGATTCGGGGCTGGTCGGTTTGCTGCCGCCGGCCTTCTCGAATTCCTTGAGCAGGTCGCGCTGCTTGGCCGTCAGGTTGACCGGCGTTTCAATCACGGCCTGCACGTACATGTCGCCACGCACTGACGAGCGCATCACGCTCATGCCCTTGCCGCGCAGGCGGAATTGGTGGCCGCTTTGAACACCGGCCGGAATGGTGATGCGCGCGCGCGTACCGTCGACGGTCGGCACTTCGATCTGGCCGCCTAGAGCCGCCGCCGTCATGGGCAACGGCACACGGCAGAAGATATTGGCCCCGTCGCGCTGGAAGATGTCGTGCTGGCGGATGGCGAGGAAAACGTAGAGATCGCCTGCCGGCGCGCCGCGCATGCCGGCCTCGCCTTCGCCGGCCAGCCTGATGCGCGTGCCATCCTCGACGCCGGCGGGAATCTTAACCTGCAGAGTGCGCTCCTGGCGCACGCGGCCTGAGCCCGAGCATTTGCGGCAGGGGTTTTCGATGATCTTGCCCGCCCCCTGACACTGGCTGCAGGTGCGCTCGACGGTGAAGAACCCTTGTTGCGCGCGCATGCGGCCGCGACCCTGGCAGGCGGGGCAGGTGATGGGTTTGGAGCCGCTGGCCGCGCCGGAGCCCGAACAGTCCTCGCAGGCGATCGAGCTTGGCACGCGAATGCGCGCTTCCGATCCGTTGAACGCTTCTTCCAGCGAGATTTCCAGATTGTAGCGCAGGTCCGAGCCGCGGCCCGAGCCCTGCTGCTGGCGGCGCGCATTGCCGCCCATGCCGAACATCTCTTCGAAAATGTCGGCGAAGCCCGCGCCAAAATTGAACTCGAAGCCGCCGCCCGGACCGCCGCGCCCGCCGCCACCGTTCTCGAACGCCGCCGCGCCGTAGCGGTCATAGGCTGCGCGCTTCTGGTCGTCCTTCAGCACGTCGTAGGCGTGGCTGATTTCCTTGAATTTCTGTTCTGCCGCCTTGTCGCCCGGGTTGCGGTCGGGATGGTGCTGCATCGCCAGCTTGCGATAGGCCTTCTTCAGGTCCTCCGCGCTGGCGCCCCGCTCGCAGCCCAAGATCTCGTAATAGTCCTGCCCCGCCATGATCGAAACGTCCCGCTTAAGCTAACGCTGTGCAGTTACGCCGCCGGCCATTTCCCCTGCCGGAAGCTTGATGTGAAACCGCCCCGCCGACCGGCAATTTCTCGCTCGATCTAAACGGGGCGGATCTCAGTCATCGCTCAAAGACGACCTTAGCTCTTCTTGTCGTCTTTCACTTCTTCGAAGTCGGCATCGACGACCTTGTCGTCGCCGCCCGGCTGCGCACCGCCACCAGCGGCGCCGGCGCCCGGCGCCGCCGCTTCGGCCGAAGCCTGCTGCGCCTTGTACATGGCCTCGCCCAGCTTCATCGAAGCCTGCGCCAACGCATCTGTCTTGGCCTTGATCGCCGCCGGATCGTCGGAGCCGGTCACCGCCTTCAAGGCTTCGATCGCGCCTTCGATGGCGGCCTTCTCTTCGGCCCCGACCTTGTCGCCGTATTCCGTCAGGTTCTTCTGGCTGGAATGGATCAGCGATTCGGCCTGGTTGCGGGCCTCGACCAGCTCGCGCTTCTTCTTGTCTTCGCCGGCATGCTCCTCGGCTTCCTTGACCATGCGCTGGATGTCGCTCTCGCTCAATCCACCGGAAGCCTGGATGCGGATCTGCTGTTCCTTGTTGGTCGCCTTGTCCTTGGCCGAGACCTGCACGATGCCGTTGGCGTCGATGTCGAAGGTGACCTCGACTTGCGGCATGCCGCGCGGGGCGGGAGGAATGCCGACCAGGTCGAACTGGCCCAGCAGCTTGTTATCGGCCGCCATCTCGCGCTCGCCCTGGAATACCCGGATCGTCACGGCGGTCTGGTTGTCCTCGGCGGTCGAGAAGGTCTGGCTCTTCTTGGTCGGGATCGTGGTGTTGCGATCGATCAGGCGGGTGAACACGCCGCCCAAGGTCTCGATGCCCAGCGACAGCGGCGTCACGTCGAGCAGCAGCACGTCCTTCACGTCGCCCTTCAGCACGCCGCCCTGAATGGCGGCGCCGACGGCCACGACCTCGTCCGGGTTGACGCCCTTATGCGGCTCCTTGCCGAAGAAGTTCTTCACCGTCTCGCCGATCTTGGGCATGCGGGTCATACCGCCGACCAGGATCACTTCGTCGATCTCGCCCGCCGACAGGCCGGCGTCGCGCAGGGCTGCCTTGCACGGCTCGATCGTGCGCTGCACCAGATCGTCGACCAGGGCTTCGAGCTTGGCGCGCGACAGCTTCATGGTCAGATGCTTCGGCCCCGAGGCGTCGGCCGTGATGAACGGCAGGTTGATCTCGGTTTCCTTGGCGCTCGACAGCTCGATCTTGGCCTTTTCGGCGGCTTCCTTCAGGCGCTGCAGGGCGAGACGATCGCCGCGCAGGTCGATGCCGCTTTCCTTCTTGAACTCCGACGCGAGATACTCGATCACGCGCATGTCGAAGTCTTCGCCGCCCAGGAACGTGTCGCCGTTGGTGGCCTTCACCTCGAACACGCCATCGCCGATCTCCAAGATCGACACGTCGAACGTGCCGCCGCCCAAGTCGTAAACGACGATCGTGCCGCTGCCTTTCTTCTCAAGCCCGTAGGCCAGAGCGGCAGCGGTCGGCTCGTTGATGATGCGCTCGACTTCGAGGCCCGCAATGCGGCCGGCGTCCTTGGTCGCCTGGCGCTGGGCATCGTTGAAGTAGGCGGGAACGGTGATGACCGCGCGGGTCACCTTCTCGCCAAGATAGCTCTCGGCGGTTTCCTTCATCTTTTGCAGGATGAAGGCCGAGACCTGGCTCGGGGAATATTTCTGGCCGCGCGCTTCGACCCAGGCGTCGCCATTGTCGCCCTGGACGATCTTGTACGGCACCATGCCGATGTCCTTCTGGACGATCGGATCCTTGTGGTTGCGGCCGATCAGCCGCTTGATGGCCGAAAGCGTGTTCTGCGGGTTGGTGACCGCCTGGCGCTTGGCGGCCTGGCCGATCAGGCGCTCGCCGCTTTCGGTGAAAGCGACCATCGACGGCGTGGTGCGGGCGCCTTCGGCGTTTTCGATGACTTTGACGTCTTTGCCTTCCATGACCGCGACGCAGGAATTGGTCGTGCCAAGGTCGATACCGATAATCTTCGACATGCTGTCCCTCATTTGCTCGGCAGGGTATTGGGGCCCGAAAAGGCGCCCGCAAACCCCCCAGGTTCAGGCTTTTAACGAATGGCCGGGGTGAAAACCCCGGCTGTCAGGGGGGTATATAAGGAGCCCATTTGGCCGGTGCAACGCCGCAAATCGCCTCCTGATTGGTATTCTGGAGCGCGGGCGAGGGCGGGACTTGGCCAGCTTATCCCGCACCTTCAAGCCGGGCCGCCTGCTGGACCTATTGGCCCTTCGTAAAACCCGCCGGGACGGCCAGCAGGGCCGGGTCGGGTTTGTCACGGCTGATCTTGAGGGCGCTGATCTTTATCGCCACCGGGCCTGAGCGGCGTTCGACCGAAGCCACGATCCCGTCATCGGTCACGCACAGGATCTGACGGTCGCCCGTGGACCGGCCGATGTTCTCGGCACCCCAGGCCAGCGCCGTACACTTGTTGCCGCCCACTTGTCCGCCACCCACCGGGATCGGCTTGCCGCCGACTTTTTCGATCGATCCGTAGCCGTCGGACACGGCCATCACTGCTTCGCCGACGGCGTCCAGCTTGCCGATTGGTCCGGTCTTGTAGCGCTTGTTGGCATCGCCGGGATCGAATTCGGTCGCTGTACCGGCCTTGCGATCGAAGATGTATACCCGCGGGTCGACAGCCTCGTCCTTGCGCGCGGCTACGGCCTCCTCGCGGACCATGTCGCCGTCGACAGTGATGCGGCGGCGTCCCTTCTCGGTCGCGCCGGATTCCTGCTTTTCCCAGGTGAACTCCACCGTATAAGGCACGGTCGGCTTGGCCGGCGGCAAGGGTTGGGCTTGGGCGACCGGTCCGATCAGGAGCCAGGACAGTAGAAAACTGGCGGCGGGCAGGGCGGCAAATCGGCTTTTCATCGCGGTCGTTCTATCGGGGTACCGCAGTCCGCGCAATACTGGATTCGGCAGTATGGAAGCTGCCCGGCGCTGGCCCGGTAGAACGCAGCGATGTCATTGCTCCTCGACGGCGAACCCTTCCGGCAGCTCGAACAACGCTTCCGGCTGGGAGCCGACTTTGACCTGCAGCGCTTCCATTTTGGTCTCGATCAGGCCGACCTTGCGTTCGGCCCGCAAGACGATGCCCTGGGCATCGACGCACCAATCCTGCCGATCCTCGCCCACCTGCCAGCGCAGGACCTTGCAGTCGCGTCCCGCGATTTTGTCGCTGCCCAGCGGCCGGGGCAGGCCGATGAGCTGGATCACCCTGCCGTAGCCGTCGGCCATGGGCAGCAGCACATCGCCCATCTGGCCGCGCCGCGCCTTCTTTTCCGGATCGGCGGGATCGAATTCCGTCACCTGGCCGGTGGCCTTGTCGCCGATATAGACCTTGTGGTCGCCCGACGGGTCGCCCAGCAGTTCGTCGCGCACGCGCGTGCCGCTGATGGCGATGCCGCGCCGGCCGGTTTCGCTGTGGCCCGCTTCGGCGCGGCTGAACTGGAACACCATGGCGTAATCGACCAGAGGGGCACGCGGCGGCAGCTCGTCGCCCGGTGCGGCGATTGCCGGCACGGCAATGAGGCTGAGGGCGGCGCAAGCCAGGGAAATTCTGAACGGGTTCATTTCGCACCTCGCTTGTCGCGCATCATGGCTTTGCGGCGCAGATCCTGCCGCAGCTGCGCCAATAACGCTTCGCGCGCTGCATTGTTCGGCAGCTCTCGCAATCTCTTTCCCAGCGCCAGCACGGTGGCGGCATAGTCATTATGCCAGTCGGGCCGGCCGGCGCGCTCGGGCAGAAGCCGCGGCTGCTCGGCAAACCGATGCTGCAGGCGCCCCGCGGCGATGCTCACAGTCTCGTCCATTCGCGCGACGGAAATATGGCGGCGATCAAGGCCCTTCGCCAGCAGGGCCGTGCGCAATCCCTTCAGAGCTTCAGGCTCGCCATGGGTCAGCACGATATGGCCTGCCGTTTTGCCGTCGTCCGATCTGGCCCGAACCCAATCGACCAGCTGGCTGCGGTCGGCGTGCCCGGAATAGACGTCGATCGTGCGGATTTCGGCTTTGACGGCCACTTCCTCGCCATGGATGCGGACGGCGCGCGCGCCGTCGAGCAGCACCCGGCCCAGCGTGCCCGCCGCCTGGAAACCCACCAGCAGCAGCGTCGCGTTGTAGCGCCAGAGATTGGCTTTCAGATGATGGCGAATGCGGCCGCCATCGCACATGCCGCTGCCGGCCAGGATGATGGCGCCGCCATGTACGCGGCTTATGGCCTTGCTTTGCTCGACCGATTCGGTGACATGGAAATTATGCCGTCGCAGCGCCTCGGCGATGCGCCTGCCGCCTTTGCGCTCGCGCGCATGCGCGGCGAACACTTCCGTTGCCCGCGCCGCCAGCGGCGAATCGATGAACACCGGCGTTTCCGGCAACTGTCCCGAATCGATCAGCATCGCCAGATCGAACAGCAGCTCCTGCGTGCGCTCGACCGCGAAACTTGGAATGAGCAGATTGCCGCCGCGCTTCAATGCGAGAAGCACTTCCTGCCGCAGCGCCGCGCGCCGATCCGCTTCGGACAGTTCCGGCCGGTCGACATCGCCATACGTGCTTTCCATTACCAGCAGGTCGAAGCCACGCGGTCCGGTCGGCATGGTTTTCATCGGCCGCTTGCCCGGCCCGATATCGCCCGAGAACAGTAGCCGCGCCGGCGGCCCGCTTTCCGTATCGATCTCGAGCTCGATCGAAGCCGAGCCCAGTATGTGCGCCGCGTCCCAAAATTTCGCTCGTACGCCCTTGCCCACCTCGATCCAGCGGTCGTAGGCGACGCCGTCGATCTGCTTCAGCGCGGCCTCGGCATCGGCGCGGGTGTAGATCGGCTCGACCGGATCGCGGCCGCGCTGCGCGTTGCGCCGGTTCAGCCGTTCGACATCGGTTTCCTGCAGCGCGCCGGAGTCGGGCAGCATATAGGCCAGCAGATCGCGCGTGCCCTCGGTGGCGATCACCCGCCCGCCATAGCCGCGCCGGATCAGCTTCGGGATCAGCCCACTATGGTCGATATGGGCATGGGTCAGCAGCGCGACATCGATGGTTTCGGGATCGAACGGGAAGGCGCCGTAATTAAGCTCGCGCAGCGTCTTGGAGCCCTGGAACATGCCGCAATCGACCAGCAGCCGCCCGCCCTCGTGTTCGACCAGATAGCAGGAGCCGGTCACCGTACCGGCCGCGCCGTAGAATGACAGGGTCACGCTCATGCGCCGATCCGGTAGCCGTTGTCGATCTCGGCATGATCGCGCGCGAAGGCGAGATCGGTATGCAGCGTGGCATGGATGCGATAGAGCGGCTCGCCGGCGGCAATGCTGTCGCCGCATTTCTTCAGCAAGTCGATGCCCGCTCCTTTGGCGATCGGTGCGCCGGCCAGCCTGGCGATGCGCGCCAGGCGCAGGCAATCGATGGCCTGGACGACGCCGGCATTCTTAGCCGTCATCTCGTGTGTGAGAGAGCCGACAGCGGGCGGGTTGAGGTTGCGGCCTTGTCGTTCGATGATGCTCTCGAACTTCGCCAGCGCCTGACCCGAGAAAAGAATTTCCCTCGCGCGCGCCAGTCCTTCGCCGCCGCGCATCGCGGGATCGAATTCGAGCAGATGCCCGGCCAGCAACAGTGCCTTGTCACGCAAATCCACCGGTGCGGCGGGCTCGTTACGCAGCACCGCCATCACGTCGCGCGCCTCCAGCACCGGGCCGATGCCGCGGCCGATCGGTTGCCGGCCATCGCTCATGACGATCTCGAGGCGCAGGCCGATGGCGTCGGCGACGTATTCGAACAGCTTGCGCAGCCTTGTGGCGTCCTCGCCGCTGCGCACCTTCGCGCTGGGCCCCACCGGCATGTCGAGCAGCAGATGCGTGGCGCCCGCCGCCGCCTTTTTCGACAGGATCGACGCCACCATCTGCTCGCGACTGTCGATCGCCAGCAGACGCTCGACGGCGATGAAGAGATCGTCGGCCGGCGACAGATTGACGTGGCCGCCCCAGACCAGGCAGGCGTTCTCCCGCTCCACCACCGACCGCATCTCGTCGATGCTCAGCTCGACGCGGGCCAGAACCTCCATCGTATCGGCGGTGCCGGCGGGCGAGGTGATGGCGCGTGATGACGTCTTGGGCATCACCAGCCCGTGCGCGGCGACGATCGGCACCACGATCATCGAGGTGCGATTGCCGGGAATGCCGCCGATGCAATGTTTGTCCACCACCATGCGGCCCGGCCGTCCCGGCCAGTGCAGCGTGGCGCCGGTCTCGATCATCGCCCTGGTCAGGCCCAGCACTTCTTCATGGGTGAACTCGTTGGCCGAGCCGGCGATGAAGGCCGCGATCTCCACCTTG
Organism: uncultured Hyphomicrobiales bacterium; assembly: GCA_964388115.1. Classification (GTDB taxonomy): domain Bacteria; phylum Pseudomonadota; class Alphaproteobacteria; order Reyranellales; family JAQSWP01; genus JAQSWP01. The sequence continues at coordinate 251,818 of CAYLYK010000002.1, read as the reverse complement.
GAATAGCGGCCAGCCACGATATCGCCCACGATCGAGCGCAGCTCGCCACCGTCCAGCGTGCGGCCCAGGATCTTGCCGCGCAGCGCATCATGCGAGGCCGGCGGGGTCGCCGCCTCGATCGCCACGCTGGCGCCTTCGGACAGGCCGAGCAGGCGGAAAGCCTCGTCGGACAGGCCCAGCGCATCGCATTCCAAAGTCGGGCCGGGATCGACGATGTTAAGCGTGGCACGGACCCGCTTGCCCGTGCCGGCGGCGGCAAAGACCTCGATCCGGTTCAGCACCCGGAACTCCTCGGCGTGGTAAGCCGTGCAATCGCGGCGCAGGAAAGCGACGTTTTCGCGGTAAGTGTCGATGCCGATGCGGCGCAGCTTGAGCATGGCCGCACTATACCGGCTTGCGGCGGTGTTGGATTGATCCCACGCAAGCCGTTTCGCGGCGCGGACCGGGCTGGAGCAAGGCCGATTGTCGGGTTCGTCGGGGCAGGTCTATCATCGCCGTCAACCGCCATTCACAAGCCCCGACCGGAGAGGACCATGCCCTATATCCAGGATCGCCTCGTCCACGACGCCGACGCGCACATCATGGAAACGCCGGAGATGCTCGAGGCCTATGTCGAGCCGCAATGGCGCGAGAAGGTGCGGCAGCTCGACGTGTTCCGCTCGCTGGTCGGATATCACGACCGCATGCAGGAGGTGAAGGCGCGGCACGACGATCCAAGCTGGCGCGCCCGCGACGAGGCCGACATCATGCTGCGCAAAAGCTGGGACGGCATCGGCTCTTTCCGCCGCGAGGACCGACCCGCCGCGCTCGACCATATCGGCGTCGCCAGCCAGCTCGTCTTCAATACCATGCTGTCGGGTTTCCTGGCCGACGCCGAGCGTGGCGAGGATGTCGATTTCGCCTATGCGCTGGCCCGCCTGCACAACCGCGCCATGATCGATTTCTGCGCCGTCGACCGGCGGCTGCTGTCGACGCTGTACGTGCCGCTCGCCGATCTGGCGCGCATCGACCAGACGACGGAGGAAGCGATCAAACAGGGCGCCAAGGCGCTGCTTATTCCCTCGCAATGCCCGGTCGGCCATTCGCCCTCGCATATCGGCCTCGATGGGTTGTGGGCGCGAGCACAAGAGGCGGGCATTCCCATCGTCTTCCATGTCGGCGGCGGCGGACAGTTGCTCAGCCCCGACTATTTCAACAACGGCCTGCCGCCGGTGCCCGACTTCCATGGCGGCGCCGAGAATTTCCGCTCGGTCGATTACATGGCGATCCCGTACCCGGTGATGCAGACGCTGGCGACGATGATCCTCGATCGCGTGCTCGACCGTTTCCCCAACCTGAAGTTTGGCGTTATCGAGCAGGGCGCAGCCTGGATGCCGGGCTGGATGCGGTCGATGGATTCGGCGCACTCCGCCTTCATCAAGAACGAGGAGCGGCTGCAGAAGATGAGCCTGAAGCCCAGCGAGTACGTGAAACGGCAGATCAGAGTGACGCCCTATCCGCACGAAGATACCGGCTGGATCGTCGAGCAGGCGGGCGAAGAGATCTGCCTGTTCTCCTCCGACTACCCGCATGTCGAGGGCGGCCGCAATCCCATGAAGCGCTTCGGCGATTCCCTCGCCACCGTGTCCGAGAACGCCCGCCGCCGCTTCTATAGCGACAATTTCATCGACATGATGGGCAAGGGCCTCGCCGAGGATTTGCGCTATCCGGAGAAGCGGGCGGCGTAACGAGGATTGTCATGCGCATCATCGCTTGGATAGCAGTCGTCCTGCTGGCAATGCCTGCGGCGGCTGCCGAAAAGGTCCTCGATCTTCCGACCGCGCGGGGCACCACCCAACGCGTTCTGATCGACGTGCCGGCCAATCCGATCGGCTCGGTGGTGCTGCTGGCCGGCGGCACGGGAGATTTGAAGATCGACGAAACCGGCAAGGTGCGCGGCCTGTTCAACAACCATCTGGTGCGCAGCCGCGCGCTCTACGTCGCGGCGGGCTATGCCGTTGCCGTACCCGACATCGCCGCCGATCTGAAGGGAACCGACAATTATCGCGGCAGCGCCACCCATGGCCGCGACCTTGCTCTGCTGATCGCCCATATGCGCAAGATCAAGGGGCCGGTGGCGCTGATCGGCACCAGCCGCGGCGCGCTCTCCGCCGCCAATGTCATGCTGAAACAGACCGACGCGCTGCCCGATGCGCTGGTGATCACCTCGGGCGTGCTGCTGGGACCAAGCTCGTCGGCCGAGGCGCAGGGCGATCCCGCCGCCATCAAGGTGCCGGTGCTGCTGGTCGGGCACACCGCCGATACCTGCCGCGTCACGCCGCCTTCGGGCATCGCAACCTATGCCGCGCGGCTGACCGGCGCCCGCAAGGTCGACACACTGATGCTCTCCGGCGGCGAACCGGCCAAGGGTGACGTGTGCGAAGCGCAGGGTCCGCACGGCTTCTTCGGCATGGACCAGCAGGTGGTGGACGCCGTCACCGGCTGGCTCAAGGCCAATATGCGCTAAGGCTAGCGCAAACCCTCGCTTGTATAGAGTTCTCACGACGTTCCTGCTGCTTTTGGCGCAGCGCCTGCTACGCCTGCGCTTCCCGGTTCCCAAATGGTCACGACGATAATTTCCACTCGCCGAGTCTTTGATCGGCTTGGGGGAAGCAAGCGTCGTGGGGAAAGTCGTTCCATACAGACGTCGCAACCGGGTGTGGCGGCCGTCGGACAGCCGGCGACAGCGCGCGGGGAAAACGGTGTCGCCGTTCATGCCGCTTTATCTGCTGATGATAGCGTCCGGCCTGGGTTGGCTGTGGTTCGAGTTCGGCGAGCCGGTACGGGCGCGCATTTCACACACCATTGCCGGCCAGCGTATCGAGGAATGCGGCCTTTCGACCCGCAGCACCTGCGTGATCGATGGCGACACCATCGAGCATCAGGGCTGGCGCGTGCGACTGGCTGACATCAACACGCCGGAAATCGGCGGCGCGCAATGCCAGCGCGAGCTGGCTTTGGCCTTGAAAGCCAAGACGCGATTGATCGAGTTGATGAACCAAGGTCCGTTCGATGTCGTCACGGCCAGCGCTCGCGATGAGGATACCTATGGCCGCAAGCTGCGCGTTCTGGAGCGCAATGGAACTTCTCTCGGCGATACATTGGTCGCCGAAGGCCTGGCGCATCGGTGGAACGGTTATCGGCAAAGCTGGTGCGGCTGAGCTTTACGCGAATTCCTGGGCGATCGCCCGCTTGACGTTGGGCAGCGCCGCGCAGCGGGCGCGATGCGCCATCACCCGGGGCAGGCGGCCGGTATCGACGCCGTCGGCCTCCAGCCATTGCGCCAGGGTGAAAAGATAGGGATCGCAGATCGTGTAACGCTCGCCCATAACCCAGGGCCCGTTAAGCTCGCGCTCGATCAGCTCGAAGCTCTGCGTCACCGATTGCGGCACCTTGCGCTGCATGGCGGTAATGGCTTCGGGCTCGTCGGCCCAGCGATAGCCGCGCATGCGGTGCGCGTGCGCGATATGCACGGTCGAACACAGATAGGAATTGAAGGCCTGGACCTTGGCGAAAGCGAAAGGATCGTCCAGCGGCGCGAGCTTGGCTGCCGGAAATCTCTGCGCGATGAAGGCCAAGAGCGCCGGCGTTTCAGTCAGCACGCCCTCATCGCAGACCAGCGCCGGCACCCGCGATTTGGGATTGATCGCCAGATACTCCGGCTTGCGCTGGTCTTCCTTCGTGAAATCCAGCCGCACCAACTCGTAGCTGGCGCCGGCATCGATCAGCGCGATATGCGAGGCAAGCGAACAGGTGTTGGGCGTGTAGAAGAGCTTGAGCATGGTGGCCTCCCCTTGCTCAAGCCTAGCGTTGCAGCGGCCGGGCTCTTACCCCGCCTTTGCAACCCCGACCATCGCCGGACGCAACAGGCGCTCCTTCAGCAGATAGCCCGGCATCATCATCAGCGCCACCGTGCCTGGCGCCATCTCGTTGGTCGGCACTTCCATCACCGCCTGGTGGTATTCGGGATTGAAGGGTTGGCCCACGGGCTCGATCTTCTTGATGCCGTTACGCTCGAAGATCGCCAGCAGCTCGCGCTCGGTGGCTTCGATGCCTTCGATCACGCTTTTCACCGCCGGATCGAGGTTGTCGCGATCGGCGGGCAGAGCCTGCAAGGCGCGGCCGAGATTGTCGGCGACCGACAGCATGTCGCGGGCGAATTTGGTCACCGCGAACTTGGTCGAATCTTCCATCTCGCGCTGCATGCGCTTGCGCACGTTCTCCGCTTCGGCCATGGCGCGCAGCGCCTGGTCGCGCAGTTCGGCAATCTGGCTTTCCAGTTCGGCAATGCGCTGCTGTTCGGCGCTGGGGCCCGTGCCGCCCGCGGGCGTGGTCGGGATATCGAGCGTGCCGTCGTCGCCGTCGGGATCGAACTCGCGGCCGAACTCGTTGCCGCCCTGCTGGCCGGCTCTGGACAAATCCTTATCGTCTTGCGACATGGCGCAAACCTTTCAACGCGTACTGCTCTTGATGCTCAACCGACGATGCGGCCAATGACTTTGGCCGTGTAGTCGACCAGCGGAATGATGCGGGCGTAGTTGAGCCTGGTGGGGCCGACCACGCCGATGGCGCCAACGATCTTGTCCTGGGCATCGGTAAACGGGGCGATGACCACCGAACACCCGGCATTGCCGAACAGGGGATTGTCGGCGCCGATGAATATCTGGACACCCTCGGCCGAATTGGCAAGGTCCACCAGCTTCATGAAGGTCTCGCCTCGCTCCAGCGCTTCGAACAGGGTGCGGATGGCTTCGAGGTCTTCCAGCGCGGTAACGTCCTCCAGCAGCCGACTCTGGCCGCGCACGATCAGCGAGGAGCTGGCATCGCCCGCCCAGGTCGCCAGGCCCAGCTCGACCACGCGCTGCGTCAGACTGTCCAAGGTGGCGCGCTGCTCGCGCAGCTCGGTCAGAATGGCCTCTCGCGCTTCCTCCAGCGTCTTTCCGGACAGCCGCGCATTGAGGTAGTTGGTGGCCTCGATCAGGGCCGAAGGCTGCACGCCCAGCGGCACCTCGATGATGCGGTTTTCGACCGCGCCGGCGCTGTTGACCATGACGACCAGCGCCCGGCCCGGCCCCAGATTGACGAATTCGATGTGCTTCAGCGGCCGCTCGCTCTTGGGCGCCACGACGATACCGGCGGCCCGCGACAATCCGGCCAGCATGCCGGTTGCCTGCTCCAGAACGTCGCCCACCGAGCGGCCGATCGTGGCGCAGCGCGCATCGATCGCCTCGCGCTCGTCGCGGCTCAAATGGCCCACTTCCAGCAGCCCGTTCACGAACAGACGCAGGCCGATATCGGTCGGCATGCGGCCGGCCGAGGTATGGGGCGCGAACAGCAGGCCCAGATCCTGCAGGTCGGACATGACGTTGCGGATGGTGGCGGGCGAGAGATTCTCGCTCAGGCGGCGGGCAATGGCGCGCGAGCCGACCGGCTCGCCGGTCTCCAGGTAGGATTCGACCACCCGGCGGAAGATTTCCCGGCTGCGTTCGTTGAGCTCGACGATCAGCTTTTCGGTCGACGCCTGCGCGCCGCCTTTCGCCAATCCGCCCATTTGCGCCAGAATTCGCTGCATTTTCCTACATTTCGCCGTGGGGCCGAATCTAGTGAGCGCCCCCCGTTGCGTCAATGCAAGGGGCGGGCCGGAAACGGGCCTGCCGGTGGATTTGCCTGCGTACCTGCTATAGGGTCGCCGCCGTTCGGCAATTCCAAGGAAATTCCCCATGCGTCCCTCAGGCCGCGCGCCCGATCAGTTGCGCGCCATCGAATTCGTCACCGGCTTCTCCAAGCACGCCGAAGGCTCGTGCCTGGTGAAGTTCGGCGATACCCATGTGCTGTGCACAGCCTCGGTCGAGGAGCGCGTGCCGCCCTTCCTGCGCAACACCGGCCAGGGCTGGGTCACGGCGGAATACGGCATGCTGCCGCGCTCGACCAATACCCGCACCGACCGCGAAGCCGCCAAGGGCAAGCAAAGCGGTCGCACCCAGGAAATCCAGCGCCTGATCGGCCGTGCGTTGCGCGCCGTCACCGATCTGAAGCTGATGGGCGAGATGCAGGTGAAGATAGACTGCGACGTGATCCAGGCCGATGGCGGCACGCGTACCGCTTCCGTCACTGGCTCATGGATCGCCCTGCACATGGCGTTCTCCGGCCTGCTGAAGCAGGGCAAGCTCGTGAAGATGCCGCTGACCGGCCAGGTCGCCGCCATCTCCTGCGGGCTTTACAAGAACAACGCCGTGCTCGACCTCGACTATCTTGAGGACAGCAATGCCGAAGCCGATGCCAATTTCGTGCTGACCGCCGGCGGCCAGATCGTCGAAGTGCAGGGTACGGCCGAGAAGGATCCGTTCTCCGACGCGCAATTCGCCGAACTGTTCCGCCTGGCGCGCAAGGGCGTTGGCGAATTGTCGGTCCTGCAGCGTAAGGCGCTCGGTCTCTAGGTCACGGCTTCAGGCGCCGAACTTGAAATCAGGCCGGTTCAGATAGGACGCAGCCAGCCGGTCCAGTCGTTCAGGTTGCAGGATGCAGCCGGAGAAGACGCGAACCTCGCTGGTTTCCCTGGCGAGGCGACGCAGCAGGACCTCGCCCCGGGGCCTGTCGTGAGCGCGGATGACCAGGGCAATGTAGAATCGGCCGGCCGTGGGCGCGTCGTCGAAGCGCTGCTCAAGGTAAGGCACGATGGTTTTGTCGGTCTCGATACTGGCGCGCCTGGCGGCGGCGAATTGCTCGGTCGGCTGGCAGGCGATGCCGACGCAATAGTCGTAGAATATTTCCGACGTGACGAAAGTGTCGGTATAGGCGAAGCGTGGATTTGCCGTCGGCTTGGCCGCGACCAGCGAGGCGAAAACCGCGATGGCGGCAAGCAGGGTCGCCGCCGCGAGCGGCAGTCGGAATTTTCTGGAACTGAGCATGGCCGAAACCTGATGCGCAAATTTGTCGGAAATAAGCTGGTCCTGGCCAGCCACAACAAAGGCAAGCTGGCCGAGATCGCCGCCGTGCTTGAGCCGGCCGGGATCGAGCTGGTCGGCGCCGGGGCGTTGGGCCTGCCCGAGCCGGTGGAGACGGGCGCTACTTGCCGCGACAATGCCATCCTGAAGGCGCGCAGTGCCGTTGCTGCCAGCGGCCTGCCGGCGCTGGCCGACGATACCGGTCTCGAAGTCGCCGCCCTCGATGGCTGGCCGGGTGTCATCACCGCCGATATTGGCGGGCCCGAGCGCGATCACGAACTGGCGATGGCGCGCATTCTCGAACGCCTCGACGGCAACACCGATACTTGCGCCCGCTTCGTCACCGTATTGGCGCTGTGCTGGCCCGACGATCACATCGAAACCGCCGAGGGTGAAGTGCGCGGGAGGCTGGTCCATCCCGGCCGCGGCAGTGGCGGCTGGGGCTATGATCCCTATTTCCTGCCCGAGGGCGAGACTCGCGTTTTCGCCGAGATGGCGCCGGGCGAGAAGAACGCGCTGTCGCATCGCGCGCGCGCGGTGCGGGCGCTCTACGAGAAGTGCTTTACGTGACGCGACAGCCGGGATTTGGCGTTTATGTGCATTGGCCGTTCTGCGTCGCCAAATGCCCGTACTGCGACTTCAACAGCCATGTGCGCGAGAAGGTCGACCAGGGGCGCTGGCAAAACGCATTGTTGCGCGAACTCGACCATGCGGCGCAGGAAGCGTCCGATCGCCTCGTCACGAGTGTCTTCTTCGGCGGCGGCACGCCCAGCCTGATGCCGCCCGAAACGACGGCGGCGGTAATCGAGCGGATCGGCAAGCTGTGGCACGTCGATCCCAATGCCGAGATTACGCTGGAAGCCAATCCCTCTTCGGTCGAAGCGAAGAATTTCGCCGCCCTGCGCCAGGCCGGCGTCAATCGCCTGTCGCTGGGCATTCAAGCGCTGCGCGAGGAGCCGCTGAAATTCCTCGGTCGCGCCCATGATCTGTCGGAGGGGTTGGCCGCGATCGAAACTGCGCGCCGGCATTTCGACCGCTATTCCTTCGACCTGATCTATGCGCGCCCCGACCAGACTCTCGCGGACTGGCGCGTCGAACTCGACGAAGCGGTGGAACTGGCGGGCGATCATCTGTCGCTCTACCAGCTCACCATCGAACGCGGCACCCGATTCTGGACCGATCATGCCAGGGGCAAGTTCGCCGTGCCGGACGAAGAGGCGGCGGCATCGCTTTACGAAGCGACGCAGGAGCGGCTGGAAGCGGCAGGCTTGCCGGCCTACGAGATTTCCAATCACGCCAAACCCGGCGGCGAGTCACGCCACAACCTGATCTATTGGCGCTACGAGGATTACGTGGGCGTCGGTCCGGGGGCTCACGGCCGCTTCATGCGCGACGGCGCCAAGCAAGGCACGCGGCGCTCAAGCGGCCCCGAAGCCTGGCTGGAACAGGTCGAGGCGCAAGGCCACGGCACGGCCGAAAGCGAAACAGTCGACGCCGACACGATGCAGCGCGAAGCCTTGATGATGGGGCTGCGTCTGGAGGAAGGCGTCAGCCTCGACCGGCTGGCAGCACAAGGGATCGATGTCGCCGCCTTGCGCGATGGCAAAAAGATCGCGCCGCTAATCGAGGGCGGATTGCTGACGCTTGAAGGCGATCGGCTGCGGGCAACCCGCACCGGCCGTCAGGTGCTGAATTCGTTGCTGCTGAGGCTGCTCGACTAGCGCGTCACCATCGTCGTCTGCTGCTGGAAGCTGGCCGGGGCGGGGCTGACGATACGCGTCCCGTTGCGCTGGATTTCGATCACCGCCAGGCCGCGCTGCGGGATGCCGTCCGGGCTCCAGCGGAAAATGCCGTCGACGCCGGCAAAGCCATTGGGGTCGGAGAGCGTTTGCGAGGTGAGCAGCGAGCCGCCCGGCGCCTTGGTGCCGATCAGCCCGGCCAGCGCCGTGGCGTCATAGGCCAGCGTCGCCAGGCGCGGCGGCCGCCGTCCGTAGGTGTCGTTGAAGCGCTTCTCGAAATCGGCACGCGTTTCGGGAGGCGGCGCGGCATACCAGGCGCCCAGCAAGGCGCCCTCGCGCCAGATGTCGGGAACGTCCCAGATGCCGGTGCCGAGATATTTCGTCTGGCGCGGATCGAGATCGCGATAGGCCAAGAGCGGCACGACTTGCGACAGCCGCGCGCCACCCACCGGCACCATCACCGCCTGCACGCCGCGTGCGGAGGCGGCGAAACCGGTGACGGTGGCGTTGATGTCCTGGCCTTGCGGATCGAAGAAGCCGACCGGCTGCACGATGGCGCCGCGATTGCGCGCGGTCTCTTCCATCGTCGCCACCACGCTCTGGCCATAGGGCGAGCTGGGCGCCAGCACGGCCATGCGCGTGAGATTTTGGCTGGCGGCGTAGCTGATCACGCGTTCGACCTGGGGCTGCACGGTGAAGCCCATGACGTACACGCCGGGCGCGGCCACGGTCGTGTCGTTGGAGAAGGAGATGACCTGCACGCCGGCATTGCGCGCGATCGGCGCGATGGCGGAGGTCGAGGCGCTATACAGCGGTCCGAGCAGGATTTGTGCGCCTTCGCCCAAGGCTTTCTGCGCCGCTGCGATCGCGCCTTCAGGCGTTTCGGCCGTATCTTGGGGCAGCAGCACGATATCGGGCTTGCCGAGATCGAACAGCGCCAGTTGCGCCGCTTCGAGCATGGCATTGCCTAATTCCTTGCTGGGGCCCGAGAGCGGCAGCAGCAGGCCGATGCGGACCTTCCCATCCGGCGAGGGCGGCGGACCGCCCAACGGACCGCTGGGCAAGGGGATCGCGGCGACAGGCGGTGGGCTGGCGACGGGCGGGGTGCTAGTCTGCGGCCCCTGATTGCGCGAGGAACCGCCGCAAGCAGCCAGGGCCAGAATCGACAGGCAGAGCGCCAGGGTAGCGGCGCCACGCCCCAATGCAGACGGCGCCAGACGGGAGCTCAAGTCGCGTGCCAAATCAATTCTCCTCCCACAATCCCGCCACTAACGCCGAGCCTAGCGATGCGGTTCCGGGAAGTAAACCGCAGCCGGGGCTTTATCTCGTGGCGACGCCTATCGGCAACGCGCGCGACATCACCTTGCGGGCGCTGGACGTGCTGAAAAGCGCCGACCTGATCGCCTGCGAAGACACGCGCGTGAGTTCCAAGCTACTGGCGATTTATGGCATCCGCGCGTCATTGATTGCCTATCACGATCACAATGCCGAAAAAATCCGACCACAGATCCTGCAGGCGCTGCAACAGGGTCAGATCGTGGCGCTGGTGTCGGATGCCGGCACGCCCCTGGTCGCCGATCCAGGCTATCGGCTGGTGCGGGAAGTGACGGCGGCCGGCCTGCCCGTGACGGCCCTGCCGGGAGCATCGGCTGTGCTGGCGGCGCTCAGCCTGTCGGGACTGCCGACGGACCGCTTCCTGTTCGCAGGCTTCCTGCCGGAGCGCGCGGCGGAGCGGCGGCGGGTTCTGGGCGAGCTGGCAACGACCCAGGCCAGCCTGGTGTTCTTCGAATCGCCGCGGCGCCTGGACGACAGTCTGCAGGATGCGTTGCAGATGCTGGGCGATCGGCCGGCGGCTATGGGGCGCGAGCTGACCAAGAAGTTCGAGGAAGTCCGGCGCGGGACGCTGTCCGAACTGGCGGCGCATTACAGGGACGCCGAAGCGCCCAAGGGCGAGGTTGTGCTGGTGATCGGCCCGCCTCTGGCCGAAGCCGGCATCGTGGACGATGCGGCGATCGATGCCGCGCTGAAGGCCGCGCTGCAATCCTCATCGCTGAAACAGGCGGTGGCCGACGTTGCCGCGGCAACGGGCGCGGCGCGCAAACTCGTCTATGCCCGCGCCTTGCGCCTGAAGCCGTCGACGGAAGACGACGCATGAGCCGTGCGCCCGAAGGCAGGCTGGAACGCAAGCGGCGGGCGGAACGCTATGGCCGCAGTTCCGAGTTGATGGCCGTTCTGGCCTTGCGCCTGCGCGGCTATCGCATTATGGCGCGCCGCTTTCGCTCGCCGCAGGGCGAGATCGATATCGTGGCCCGGCGCGGCAAGGTGCTGGCGATCGTGGAGGTAAAGGCGCGAGGCGATCACGATGCCGCGGTCCTGGCGCTCACCATGGGCCAGCGCCTGCGCATCGAACGCGCCGCCCAGGCGCTGATCGCGCGCCATCCGCAGCTTGCCGTCTGCGATCTGCGCTTCGATCTGATGCTGGTGAAGCGCGGGCGCTGGCCGCATCTGATCGTCGACGCGTGGCGGCCGGGCATGGCTTAGTCGGCCCGCGCGTGAGCGTACACTCCGTACCGTGGACCCAAACCCTGTGAGTCTTATTGACTATCGCCGCTCGCACTTGGCGCTACAATGCGCGCATGAACGATCAACTTCGCAACACCGAGCGCGCCCATGCGCGTCTGCGCCTGCTGTGCGACGGCGGGCCGACGCTCGACATCGCCGAGGCCGCCTTGCAGTTCAGCGCCGCGCGGCGCGAGCTGTCGGATTTCGATTCCTATCGCGGCCTGCTGGCGCTGCTGGTCGATAACGCGCGCACCCGTCTGACGCGCGCGCCGCTGCGCGAGGCGCTGGCCGGCGCAGTGGCCGAGGATTTCGGCTTCGCCGGCGACTCGGCCACCTATGACGATTTGCAGAACGCCGATTTCGCCCGTGTGCTGGAGCGGCGCAAGGGCCTGCCGGTGGCGCTGGGCATCGTCTATATCCATGTCGCGCGCGCTTTGGGCGAAGAGGCGGCGGGGCTGAATTTCCCCGGCCATTTCCTGATCCGCGTCGGCCAGGGCCGCCAGCGCGCCATCATCGATCCGTTCCATGCCGGCCGGCCCTGCGAGGCGGCGCAGCTGCGCGAGCTGGTGCAGAGCGTGCGTGGAGAGGATGCCGAGCTGTCGCCGGATCACCTGCGAGAGGTGTCCGACGCCGAAGTGCTGTTGCGCCTGCAGAACAACGTGAAGCTGCGGCTTTTGAAGCGTGACGACATGCTGGGCGCGATCGGCGCTTTGGAGAGCATGCTGGCGGTCGCGCCGGAGCGCGCCGAGCTGTGGTTCGAATCGGGCGTGCTGTCGGCGCAGGCCGAGCGGCCCACCGCTGCCATCGCCGCCCTCGAGCGGTTCATGGCCCTGGCCGACGGCAATGCCGAAGCCCAGGACGCCCGCTACGGCGCGGCTGCCCTGTTGCAGAAATTGCGGCAGCGGCTTAACTGATAGCCGGTTTGGGCCGCCGCCGGCCCTCGATCTTCCGTATTTCAAGAGGCAGACATGAGCCTGGCCGTCGCCATTCAGATGGACCACGTCTCGACCATCGATATCGATGGCGATTCGACTTTCGTACTGGCGTTGGAAGCGCAGCGGCGCGGTCATGCGCTGTTCCATTACGGGCCGGCCGATCTCAGCTTCAAGGACGGCCGCGTGCTGGCGCGGGCGCAGGAGATGCGGGTCGAGCGCAAGAAGGGCGCGCACTTCACCTTGGGCGAAGCGCAGGTTCTGGATCTGGCCGGCCTCGACATCATCCTGATGCGCCAGGACCCGCCCTTCGACATGGCCTATATCACTGCGACGCACATATTGGAGCACATTCACCCGCAGACACTGGTGGTCAACGACCCGGTCGAAGTTCGCAACGCGCCGGAAAAGCTTTTCGTCACCAAGTTCGAAGGCCTGCTGCCGCCAACGCTGATCACCAGCGACATGCGGCAGATTCTGGATTTCCGCGCCGAGCACAAGGACATCATCGTCAAGCCGCTGTTCGGCAATGGCGGCGCCGGCGTGTTCCACATCAAGCCCGACGACGAGAACCTGTCGTCGCTGATGGAAATGTTCACCCGCATGTCGCGTGAGCCGGTGATCGTGCAGCGCTACCTGCCCGAGGTGCGCGCCGGCGACAAGCGCATCATCCTGGTCGACGGCGAGGCCATGGGCGCCATCAACCGCGTGCCGGCAGCGGGCGAGGCGCGCTCCAACATGCATGCCGGCGGCAAGCCGGTTCCGACCAAGCTGACCAAACGCGAGGAGGAGATCTGCGAGATGATCGGCCCCTCCTTGCGCGAGCGCGGCCTCATCTTCGTCGGTATCGACGTGATCGGCGACTATCTCACCGAGATCAACGTCACCTCGCCCACCGGCCTGCAGCAGATTGCCCGCTTCGACAACGTGCATCTGGAAGCGCGCATATGGGATCGCATCGAGGCGCGCTACGCCAGCCGCAAGGACAAGATCGCGACCGCCTAGCGGTCGGATACGGCCAGCTTGGCGCCCAACCCGACGAAAGCTGCGGCGAAGCTGCGGCGCATCCAGGTGAGCACGCGCGGGCGCGTGATGACGTGATCGCGGATTCGCGCCGCAAACAGCCCGTAGCCGACGAAGACCACGAAGGTCATCAGCATGAACGCGATGCTCAGTTCCAGCATCTGCGGCAGGGCTGCGGTCTCGCCGAGGCTGATGAACTGCGGCAGGAACGCCAGAAAGAAAATCGACAGTTTGGGATTGAGCAGGTTGGCCATCACCGCCGTGAGGGTCATTTCCAGCGCCGAGCGGGCATCGATCTCGTTTTCCATCTTGAGCGCGCCGCGCTCGCGCACGGTGGTCCAGGCCATGTAGAGGAGATAGACGACGCCTGCCCATTTCACGGCCTCGAATGCCAGCGCGCTGGCATGCAGCAGCGCGGCCAGACCCAGCATGGCCGCTGCCATGTGCGGCACGATGCCCAGCGTGCAGCCGAACGCCGTAATGGTCGCGGCGCGGGCGCCGCGTGAAAGTCCCGCCGCCACGGTGAGAAGCACGCCGGTACCGGGCGAGGCCACGACAATCAGCGACGTGATCAGAAATTCGAGGCTCACGGCCTGGCTCCCATAGTTTGAAGGGCGTTCAGAATGCCATCCATTGGAACGACGGCAAGCCTGGCCTGGCGGAGCGTGTCTTGACGGGGCCACACCCGGCGGCTAAATCGGCTGTACGCCCAAGCAAAAATGCTGAAAACCGGCAGGAAGCCACCCATGGCCCGTCTCTATCGCCTTGCGATCACTGTTCTTTTGGCGGGTTTTCTGGCCTCGCCGGCATTTGCCCAGATCAGCATCGATTTCAAGAAACCGATCCTGACGGCCATCGAAGCGGGCGATGCCGAACGAGTGAAACAAATTCTTCTCAAAGGCGAAAGCCCGAACACTGTTGATACGCGCGGGTGGCCGATCATCATTACCGCCGTCAACGCTGGCTTCCCCGACGTCGTCGCAGTTCTGGTGAAAGCCGGAGCCAATCCCGAAGTGCCGGACAGTTTCGGCAACACGGCATTGTTGCGCGCAGTGGAAAGCGACAACGTGGAGATCGCGGAAGTGCTGTTGAAGGGCGGCGCCAAGGTCGATGCGCAGAACCGCCAGGGCACGACGTCGCTGATGATTGCGGCTCGTCGCGGTTCGGTGGATCTGATCGACGTGCTGCTGCGCTACAAGGCCAATGTCAATCGCGCCGACTACACCGGCAGAACGGCTTTGAGCTTCGCCAAGCAGGCGAACAAACAGGCTGCCGCCGGCATGATCGCGCGCGCCGGCGGCAAGGAATGAGTCTCGCCGCCGGGCGCTTCTAGGCTTCTAGTATTTTCCGAGTAGGCTGCGCAGCTCCTGCGAGCCCGAGTTCGAGAATCGGTTCTCGAACAGGATCGAGCGCGTGTTGGGCGCACCGCCGTAGTAAAGCTTGTTCCAGTCGTTGTCGGGCGCGACGTAGGAGCCTTCCAGCGCGCCGCCGGCGAAGAGGCCGACCGATTTGGAATAGGCCACGATGTCGGCACCGACTGCGGTGGTCGTCGAACCGCCGACACCAGCGCCCAGGCTGACAACGGTGACGCCGGCTTCGGCCCCGAACTTGAAGCGGTCCTCAAGCAGCGCGTTCAGCCCCTTTTCGGTCAGCACGATCAGCATGACCTCCGAGACCTTGCCACCGATCTGCAAGCCGACGCTGCCTGCGCCCATGCCATAAAAGGCTGGATTGCTCCAGCCGCCGCTGGGCTGGCGCGCCAGCATGACGCCACGGCCGCCGGCCGCGCCGACAATGAAGCCGCCCTGCACCATGGCCGGCACGATCATCACGGCCCGGGCTTTGGGCATCAGTCGCTTGATGTCGGGAAAGTCCGGCCCTTCGATGAGCGTGCGCGCCGCCTTGGTGGCATCGTTGACCAGGGCCTGACGCTCGGCATCGGCAAAAGCCGGCTGAGCGAATGCGATGGCGAGTCCAGCCGCGAGCCCAAGCAGGAGATTCCTGCGGGCGAAAGAGGTCTGGGTCATGGTGGAGAATCTCCCGTTCGGTGGAAAGGCATCGACGAACTCTGCAGGCGATGCTTGGCGCTCATTATAGCAGAAATGTGGCCAAGCCCCGTGCCAGCGCGTTAACGGCCGACGGTGCCGGCGGTTCCAATCTACGGCGTGGGCCGGTCCTTCAGCAAAAGGGGCAGGCCCGCGGCGATGAAGACGACGCGCTCGGCGCGCTCGGCGATACGCTGGTTGAGCCTGCCTGCCAGATCGCGAAAATCGCGCGCGAGTTTGTTGTCGGGGACGATGCCCAACCCGACTTCGTTGCTGACCATTACGATCGGACAGACAAGGTCGTCGCATGTCTCGACCAGTTGATCGAAGGCATCGTCGCAATCGTGGCCGGCATGCATCAGATTGCTGAGCCACAAGGTCAGGCAGTCGATCAGGATCGGTCGCGTTCCCGTCGCATTCACCTGCACCGCCTCGGCAAGCTCGAGCGGCGCTTCGACCGTCAGCCACTTGCCGTCGCGTCGCGCCCGATGCGCCGCAATGCGCGTTGCCATCTCGACGTCGCCTGCTTCGGCGGTGGCGATATAGACCGCCGTTTCGGCGCCGCTGCGGTCGATCAGGGCTTCGGCGTAGCGGCTTTTGCCCGCTCGCGCGCCGCCCAGCACCAGAGTGACCGGCGGCAGGCGATGGGGCGGGCGATGTTCCATCCGCCTTCAGCCCAGACGCGGCACGTGATTGACCCACGAGACGCGCCAGGCATGCTCGGGGTCGGCGGCCTCGACGTGCTCGATAACCGTCAACGACACATTTGCGGTTTCAAAGCGCACCGCCTGCTCGGGATGCAGGTTCAGCGCCAGGCCGAGCGCGGCGCGGATCGTGCCGCCATGCGCCACCGCCACGATGTCGCGGCCGCGATGCTCGTGCGTCAGCCTGTTGATGGAGGCGGTGACGCGCTCATAGAGATCGACGAAGCTTTCGCCGTTCGGCGCCCGCTTGGCCGGCGGCACCAGCCAGAATTGATGCTTCTCGCCATGCAATTCGCCGAGCTCCGCATAGGTCATGCCATGCCAGTCGCCGAAGCTCTGCTCGGCAAGGCCCGGGTCGATGTTGAGCCTGTCCATCTCCGCACCCGATGCCGCCAGGGTCTCCGCCGTCTGGATGGCGCGGCGCAAATTGCTGGCGTACCAGACGGCATTGCGCGGCAGCAGTTTGGCCTGGGCGGAAAACAGCGCCGGATCGTTGCAGTCGGCTTCCTTGTCGAGTTGGCCATAGCAGCGCGCTTCGGGGTTGGGCACGGGCGCATGCCGCACCCACCACCAGCGCGTGATCGCGCCTGGATCGGGAGCGCCGGGGCGACGCGTATGCTGGATAGCCATGAAAACTCCGTAACGATTCTGTGTCAGTAGAACAGGGTGAAAGCGGTCAGCGTGGCAATCTCGACGCATTGCTGCACGGCCCCCAACACGTCGCCGGTATAACCGCCGAGTCGCCGCCGTGCCACCTCGAGTGTCGCAAGCCCCGCAAGGCCGCCCAGTACCAGCGCAAGGACACCGACGCCGACTCCGGCAAGGAACAGGCACGCCAGCAGCAGAATCGCCGCACCCAATGCCAATGCCGCTGTTGCGGCCTGGCGCTGCGGCCGGCCGGCCATGGCGCCGAGACCGTCCGTACGCGCCGGCTCCAGTCGATCGAGCGCCATGGCCAGGGCGCCGCGCGAAAAGGCGTGGGCCCCTATGAGCGCCGCCAGCGCAACACCGCCTGGCAGGGCGACCAGCACCGACGCGCGCAGACCAAGCGACAGGATCAGCGCCATGGCGCCAAAGCTGCCGACGCGGCTATCGCGCATGATGGCGAGAGCCTGCAACCGATCCCTGGTTCCCAGCGCGTCGGCGCAATCGGCCAGCCCATCTTCGTGCAGGGCGCCGGTAAGAATCAGCCCGCATCCCAGCGCCAGCAATGCGCATACCAGCCCCGGCAGGCCAAACCCGCTCAGAACCAGGAAGACCAGTCCAACAACCAGGCCGATCACCGCGCCGGCAGGGGCGAACCCCAGCACGCAGGCGCCCAGCCGATGGATTTTCTCAGGCCGTAACGGCAAGCGGGTGAAAAAGGCCAGCGCCACGGCAAAGGCCTCGAACCACGGGGCCGGTTCAAGCGGCGCGGCATCGGAGTTGGGGTCGGCGGCCATGTCGTCTTCGGGGCTTTGCATCCTGTGCCCTGTTATAGGACAGTGCGCCGCCTTTGCCAGCCCAGCCGGAAGCCATGCCCGACCCAACCGCCAGTTTCGACGAAATTCGCAACCTTTTGCGCCATCTGCCCGGCCCTGATCTGGAGGCCGGCACCAAGGCGCTGCAACGCCAGCAAGTTCTGACCAAACCGGCGGGGTCGCTGGGCCGGCTGGAAGAACTCGCGCAGTTCCTGGCGACATGGCAAGGACGCCATCCGCCGAAATGCGATCGCCCGCGCGTGGCGGTGTTCGCCGGCAACCATGGCGTCGCGTCGCTTGGCGTATCGGCCTATCCGCAGGCGGTGACGGCGCAGATGGTGCAGAACTTCATTGCCGGCGGCGCGGCGGTCAATCAGCTGACGGCGCAGATCGATGGCGATCTGCGCGTCTATGAAATGGATCTGGCCCATCCCACCGAGGATTTCACGCAAGGCCCGGCGATGGACGAAGCGCGCTGCGCGCGCGCCATCGCCTACGGCATGATGGCCGTCGAGCAGGGCATCGATGTTCTGTGCGTGGGCGAGATGGGCATCGGCAACAGCACCTCCGCCGCCGCCTTGTGTCTTGCGCTGTTTGGCGGCGAGGCGTCGGATTGGGTTGGTCCGGGCACTGGCGTTGCGGGTCCGGCACTTGAGCGCAAGCGCCAGGTCGTCGCCGCGGGCGTGGCGGCCAACAAGGAATTGCTGAACGATCCGCTGCATGTCCTGCGGGCCTTGGGGGGCGAGGAGTTGGCGGCCATTGTCGGCGCGATCCTGGCGGCGCGGCTTGCGCGCACGCCGGTCCTGCTGGATGGCTTTGCCTGCGGCGCGGCCGCGGCGATCGTGCAGGCGCTCGACCCACGCGGGCTGGACCATTGCCTGGCGGGGCATCTCTCCGCCGAGCCCGGCCATGCGCGCCTGCTCGAGAAGCTGAAACTGCGTCCTTTGCTGACCCTCGATATGCGGCTTGGCGAGGGGTCGGGGGCTGCATTGGCTGTCAACCTGATCAAGGCGGCGGTCGCCTGCCATTCGGCAATGGCCACGTTCGACGAAGCCGGCGTTTCCTCCCGTCAGTAGGCTTTCGGTCCAGCCGTCAAGTTCGGCCTAGTACTTTGCGCTAGGGGAAATTTGTCCGTTGCATTTCGACTGCGACCGGATGTCGCCAAACTTGCACACTAACCTCCATACGAAAGCTCTATGGGACGCTCAAACATCCGATGAATTTCTCGTCGTCAGAAAAACCAATTAAATGAACGACCTGTCATTTCTGCATACAAAGTGCAGTTCATGGCCGGGCAATTTGCAGTTCAAAAGCAGTTAAAAAACAAGGATTTACAGCGGTTTCTCGGATCCGATTTCAAATTGACCCGGCCGTCACTTTCGCCAATGTTCCCGCCTGTCGCGGGTATCCATACAACAGTATTGCCGACCCCCGCGAAGGCCGTATTTCCGGCCCCAGACACGACTATTCGAAACGGGGATATTCTTATGGCTTATACATTCGATAAATCGTCGGGCACCGACGTTGCGCTCGATACCGTTACAGGCAGCGGAGACGACAAGACCACGATCTACGCCGCCAATGGCGACGATGTCGTCGCGGTGCTGACCGTCAAAGGCCATGAGCACCTGAAGGAGCGGCCGCAGGACTGGGGCGTCAGTGCCGGCACAAGCAACGACACGTTGGTTGCCAGCGACAACAACGATTTCGTTTTCTGGGACGAAGACACCACATCGGGTTTGTCTCTGGATCACGCGAGCACCCGCGCGCGCCTCTACAATGGCGGCGACAGCAACGATCGGGACTTCGAAGTATTCAGTCTTCGCAACGGCAACGACATTCTCAATCTGACATACAAGAACTCCGGCGGGGGCAATCCGGGTGCCTTTACCGGAAGCGTTACAGCGTATGGCGACGGCGGCAACGATACTTTGGCCCTCTCCACGGGTGACGATACCGTCTTCGGAGGCAGCGGCAGCGACGTAATATACGGCGGCGGTGGCCTAGATCGCCTGTGGGGCGATAATGGCAGCACCGCAATCGATGAGGAAAATGGCAGCGCCGACACGATCTTCTCCAGCAATGGGTCCAATGCCACGCTGTGGGGTGAAGGCGGCAACGACGTTCTTACCGGTTCTGGCGAAGGCATCGAAACCTTCTATGGCGGTGCCGGCAACGACACCATCGACAATTACTCCGGCTTTGGCGACGTCGCCTACGGCGCCTCAGGAAACGACCGCATCATTACAGCCGACACCGCCTATGGCGGCACTGGCAACGACTGGATAGACGGCGGCTTCGGCGGCACCGGGGTCGAAGGTCGCGATTCGATCTGGGGCGACGAAGGCAACGACACGCTCTTCGGATATGACGCCAACGATAAGCTCTATGGCGGCGTCGGGCTGGATACGCTTTACGGCGGCACCGAGAACGACGAGCTCTACTTCTCCAATGACGCCACGACTAGCGGCGGCGTCCGTCTCTGGACTGGCGTCGGCAGCGAAGCCAGCTTCTCGCTGGGCCTGAGCAACCACAGCTACAGCTTCGACACTTTCTTTGGCGATGACGGCACCGATACGCTGCTGCTGGACGACGGCGACAACGTGTTTGTGAATTCGCCTGGCGATCTGAACAGCGGAAGCGGCTTTGGCGTGGGCGGCGTCAACCGAATGGTCGGCATCGAGATCGTGCTGGCCGGCGCCGGCGCCGACATCATCGGCATGAACCACAAGGATACGGGTTCCGGCGACACGAATTCGATCTATGCCCAGAACATCACCATCGTCGGCGAAGATGGCAATGACGTGATCGTATCGGGTAGCGGCAGCGACCTGCTGATCGGCGGCCGCCTCAACAACGGTGTCAGCAATGGCGCCGACACGATCTTCGGCGGCGGCGGCAACGACACCATCTACGGCGATTCGCGCACGTCCATCGGCGGCACCGAAGGCAGCGGCAACGACCTGCTCTACGGCGGCGCGGGCAACGATACGATCTATGGCGGCGATGGCGACGACACCATCTATGGCGGTGCTGGCGACGACTACGCCTATGGCGGCCTGGGCGATGACCTCATCTTTGACGATGGTTCGGCCAACGGCTTCATGAGCGCCGACGGCGCCGACATTCTGATCATGAACTTCAACAACCCCGGCCTCAACAAGGCCCATTCAGTGACTGGCGTGGACGGCGCGGGCGACGGCGCCGACAGAGTGTTTGTCACCGGCAGCTATGCCAGCGTCAGCTTCAGTCTTGGCGGCGCCAACGACCTGTTCATCAGCAAATCCGACGCGGGCACTGGCGGAATGACCGACCGTGTCGTCGGTCAAAGCGGCGACGATGTGATCTCGACCTGGCAAGGCAACGATTTCGTCGACGGCGGCGCAGACAATGACGCCCTGTGGGGTGGTGCCGGCGGCGACACCGTCATCGGCGGTCCGGGTTCCGACATTCTTTATGGCGGCGGCGGCAACAACGACCAGCTTTTTGGCGGCACGGGCCTGGACTATTACTACTGGGCGCGCACCGACGGACAGGGCGACCAGATCTACGACGAATTCCGCGGCTCCGACCTTGCGGGCCAGGCGGAAAATGGGCTGTTGGTGTTCTCCGGCTACGATGCCACCGACACCATGCCGGCCGGCACAGGGGTGTTCGAAGTGGATGGGTCGATCACCGACAACGTCGGCGGCAACGATATGGTGTACGCCTACGATCTCGATGGCGCGGGAGCGGGCACGATGTGGCGCCTCGAAATTCTCCAAGGCAGCGGCGCCGGCAACTACGTCGACTTCGACCAGCGCGACGTTTCCGCCATTGGCCTGTGGAACCACGAAGCCGCGCCCGGAACGCAGGTCATTACCGTCTACGAATGGGACGGCACGACATATAGTCTGGCCTGATTGGCTGACTAAAAAAGCCACCGCAGGAGCTCCTGCACGGAAGGTAATCCAAGAAGCGCAACCGCAAGGCTGCGCTTTTTTGATGTCTGGGCACTCCCCCATCCGACCGTCCGTTCAGATTGGCAAGAACGGCACAGTCTGACCGCGTTTCCGCAAAAACTATCACATACGCATCGGTATGATTCTCAAGTCCGGACGGCATTTTTGCAATCCGGCTTCTTGCCTTCCGCGGCGTTGCGCTCAGTGCTCTGCCGCTCTGATTGAACGCAATTCATTTTCAAACGGGATTAGCCAATGCCCTTTACTTTCCGCCCTTCCGTCGGTGCCGATGTCATTATTGCGGGCGGCGCCGCGGGCCTGCTCGGCATCGACTTTTACAACGAAAGCGGCAACGCGATCGTTCTGACGCGCAACCTGTTCGGCACGGCGCACCAGTTCGTTCCCGGTGGAGCGTCAGTCACCGGAACGGCCGGTTCCGATACGCTGTTCGGCAACGACTCGGCCGCGACCCCCGATGTGCTGTTCTGGGATCCAACGACGGTCAATCAGCTTGTCTCCCCGTCCGATTTCGTCACGCCATTCAGCAACAATGCCGCGACATCTATCGATGTCGTGATGATGGGTGCCGGCAACGACTTTCTGACCCTGTCGAACGACGTCAGCAATCTTGGCAACCCAGGCACCTATACGCTGGGCATGACGGGCTATGGCGGCGACGGCAACGATATTCTGTGGATGGCGGCGGGCAACGACGCGATCTTTGGCGACGCGGGAGATGACGTTCTGGCGGGCCAGGCCGGCAACGACATAATTCAAGGGGGCGCCGGCTTCGACTCGCTGTTTGGCGGCTCGGGCGCCGACCTGCTTCGCTTCGATGGCAACGACGTCAATCAAGGCGGTGCGGATCTCTACCAGGTCGCGATCTGGACCGGTGCCGGCGCCAATCCGACGTTCACCCTCAGCCTGGCCGGCGGCAGCGGCTATGCCTGGTCGCGGGACCTGTTCGACGGCGGCACTGGCACGGATACGCTGCAGCTGACCAACGGCAATGATCTGCTGTTGATGAATGCGCAGGATCTGACGATCAACGGCATCGGCCAGTCCGGCAATGGCAATCAGCTCACCGCCATCGAGGTTATCGAGGGACAGGCCGGCAACGACGTCATTTCCGTCAACAACGCCGCGGGCGGCGTGGCATTTGCCGGCGCGCTTTCGATTTCCGGCGGCGCCGGATTCGACCTGATCGTTTCGGGCAATGGCGACGATCTGATAACTGGCGGCAATTTCGTTGGAGCGATGAGCGGCGGCGACCGCGACACGGCCTATGGCGGTGGCGGCAACGACCGCATATACGGCGATTCGCAGGATGATCCGCTCAACAGTGTCGGCGGCGGCATCGATACGCTTTACGGCGGCGCCGGAAACGACACGGTGTACGGCGGCGCTGCAAGCGACACGGTTTTCGGCGATGGCAATCAGGATACGCTGTATGGCGGCACCGGCGACGACTCGGTCTATGGCGGTACCAATGCCGACGTTCTGTATGGCGATCTCGGCATCGACCGGCTGTTCGGCGGCGACGTGTCCGATACTTTGGCTTTCTCCACTGATGCCAACATCGCCGCCGCCGCTGCCGATGATGGTGTCAGGTTCTGGACGGGTGAAGGCCCGGTTACTACGAATTTCCACGTCTTTTCAAGCGACGCCAATCGCAGTTTCGATTCGCTTGATGGCGGCGCCGGCATCGATACGTTTATCGCTGGAAGCGGCAATGACGTTCTTTTGCAAAATTCGTCAGCTTTGGTGATCGATAACGTATCGCAGGCGGAAGGCGCCGGCCGCATTGTCGATATCGAGGTCTTCGTCATGGGCGGTGGCGCCGACGTTCTGGTGCTCAACGACGCGGCGAACGGGACCGACTACACGACCGCGGCCACTGTGTTTGGTGGATCGCTCAACGATCTCATCGTGTCGGGCTCGGGCAATGACCGGATAAGTGGTGGCAACCCGAGCGGTTCGGCGGCTGCCGACGCTTTCGATACCGACACCATTTATGGTGGCGCTGGTGACGATGTCATTTTCGGCGATCGCGAGAACCGCGAGACGAGCTTGGAGGGCGCCGGCGACACGCTTTACGGCGGCGGCGGCGACGATACGATCTTTGGTGACGCCGGCGCTGATCGCCTGTTCGGCGGCGTCGGGGCCGACAGCCTGTCCGGTGGTACGGGTGATGATCTTCTGGCCTATGAACGCGATGCCGATGTCGAAGGCCAGCTGGTAGTCGGATGGGATGGTGGACACCCCGGCAGCCAGATTCTCGAGATCGTGCTGGAACCCGGCACCACCGGCACACTCGACACCTTCATCGGCGGCGATGGCTTCGACACGGTCGACCTGCGCAACGTCAGTACGCCTGGCAATCGAGTCTATTTCGGAGCGCAGGCGGGCGTGCCGATAGCCAGCTTCATTTCCGGCATCGAAATGATTTACGCTGGCGCGGCCGCCGACGTCATCAACCTGTCGCGATACGAATTCGACATCGACGAGTATGATGCCTACACATCCGATATCACCGTAGTCGGTGGCGGCGGCGGGGACGTGGTGTTCTCGGGTTCCGGCTCGGATCGCATCTATGGCGACCATTTGGCAGGTACGCTGAGTGATGGTGATGGCAGCGATACGCTGTTCGGCGGCACTGGCAATGACATAATCTATGGCGATTCGGTCGACGGCCAGCAGGACGGGGCATCGGTCGGTGACGACGTCCTGTTCGGCGGCGGCGGCAACGATGCCGTTTATGGCGGTCGGGGCAACGATTCTCTGGTCGATATCGACGATTCCTCACTCTACGGCGGCGATGGCAGCGATCTCCTCGTGTTGAGCCTGTCTGGCGTCTTTGCGACCGGCGTCACGCATGGTGGCGATGAGAGCGACAACGAAGGCGACGGCGACGATCGAGTGTTCGTGGATGGCTATTACGAATCGGTTACCGCCGGCCTGGGAGGCGGCAATGATCTGTTCATATCCTTGGCCACGGGTGATAACGGCGAAGGAGAAGGGGGCGCAAAGACAGATCGGGTCAGCGGCGGCACTGGGGATGACGTCGTTTCCACCTGGTTCGGCGATGACACTATCGATGGCGGCAGCGGCGGCGATGCCCTGTGGGGCGGGGCGGGCGTCGATACGATCTTGGGCGGTCCTGGCTCCGACTATCTCTATGGCGGCGGCGGCGGCGAGGGCGAGGGCGGCGGCGACGTGCTGATCGGCGGCGACGGCTCGGACTACTACTATTGGGCCCGCACCGATGGCATCGACCGCGTCGACGATCAGGACACGGTGGCCGGCGGCGAAGGCGACAACTACATCCTCGTCTTCTCCGGTTACGACGATGCTGGCCAGTTTCCTGCCGGCAGCGGCGTGTTCGAGACCGATAACGATCTCTACGACAATGCCGGCGGCGACGATATGGTGCAGATCACGCTCGATCCCGACGGCGACGGCAGCACGCAATACATCATGACGATCCTGCAGGGCGAGGGAGCCGGCAGCCAGCTATACTTCGACAGCGACGAGATCAGCGTCATCGGCTTGTGGAACAATGACGCCGTGGGCGGCACTCCGGTTATCACTGCCTATGTCTGGGACCCCATCGACGGACGTTACGAGTATCAACCCTAGCTCCCGCACTCGCCTGGCACCTCAGGGTTGCCACGGGCGCCAAAAGGCCGGCTCCGATGCCGGCCTTTTTCTTTTGCGAGGTATCCTTCTCCATCTATTGGCCGAATCCCCTGTCGCTGCCGGACCTGACTGAGATCCTGGGGGGCCTTGTCGAACCGGACCCGGGACGTCGATCCTGCCCCAGGCGGGTGTCTCGTCCGCAGGACGAACAACGAATTATTATTTGCTGTAGCAGCCACCTCACGCCTTCGGTTTCGGCATAGAGCAGAGAAACAGCGAGTAAAGTCGCCCCTTAGCCTTGGCGGTTTCCCGCGTCTGCCTTTCCTATTCCAAAGAATTATTTATCTTTCGATAAATAAGATTGTCTCCATACAGTTTTTTCGAAAGACTTGAGCCAGTCGTTGGTCCGTCGGCCATTGCCGTTAGGCGGTGGCCCCGACACTGGGAACTTTAATTTATGCCATTTACGCTACGGAATTCCCTTGGCGCCGATTCACTAATTGTCGATGGCGATGTCCTGGTGGCGCCATCCGGGGCCGCAACCACGCTGTACGCTGAAAACGGCACCGAAATTCTGGATGTTCTCAACGCGGCGGGTGCGAACTACCTTCGCACCGTCGACTGGGCGCCCAACGGATCGACGATCGATACGCTGATTACCGGCGACGGGAACGACGTCATCATCTGGGATGCGGCGACGGTCGACAGATTTGATCTTGAAAATCTGGATCGCGCACGTCTGGCTCCGGACCCGGCGCGTGTCGTCGAGATCTTCGATTTTGGCGCGGGCGACGATATTCTCAATCTCACCTACATCGAAACTTCAGTCGACTCGCCGGGCTCTTACGCGTTCGACGCTACGGCCTATGGTGGGCTGGGCGGCGATCGCCTTGCCTTCGGTACGGGTCAGGACGTTGGTTTTGGCGATGACGGCGCTGATTCGGTATGGGGCGGCGGGGGCAACGACACGCTGTTCGGCGGTGGGGGCATCGATTCACTTTTCGGCGGCACGGGATCGGACGCAATTGCAGCCCAGCCCGACGAGCTTGCCGCCGATGGCGATTACATCGTGGGCTGGGATGGCCATGCTCTATCCCAGCCAGTCACCATCGCTCTCAGTGTCGGCGACCAGGTGGTCCGCGACTACATCGACGGCGGCATCACGCCGGACGACGATTTCGTCGATCTGGACTCCGATACGTTGTTTATGGACATGCCGGAGGGAGTGCCGGGCGCACGCAATGTTCTGACGTTGTCCGGTCCCGGCTCTTTCTCGCCGCAGATCGTCGGCATCGAGATCATCGCCGCCTCGGTCGGCGCCGACGTCATAAATCTGAGCTGGTTCGAAGGCGGCCAGGGCTTCGCTTACGAAAGCGACGTTACGGTGCTGGCGGGCGACGGCAACGACATCGTGTTTTCCGGCGATGGCCACGACCTGATCATTGGCGATGCTCTGGGCGGCCTTGCGGGATTCCAGGACACGCTGTTCGGCGGGCGCGGCGCCGACACGATATTCGGCGACTCCGACGGCGATGGTCCGGGGGGCAACGATTCGATCCATGGCGGATTCGGTGACGATACGATCTTTGGCGGCCAGGGCGACGACACTATTTTCGATTCGGCCGACGGCAATTTCTTCGGCGGTTTCGGCAACGACACGATGTTCGTGCGCCTGACCAACACCGTCCCCGAGAATCGAATCGACGGCGGTCCCGACGATACGACAGATGGAACCGACGGTAACGACCACATCCTGATCGGCGGGGCTTACAGCTCGATCGTGTCCGAGCTTGGCGCCGGCGACGATTTCTATGTCGCCCTCGCGAACGAGATCGGCGAGGGAGGCGCCGGACAGCGCGTCGATGTCGTCTATGGCGGAGAGGGCCAGGATCTGATTGCCACCTGGTATGGCGACGATACGATCTATGGCGGCGCCGACAGCGACGTCCTGTGGGGCGGATATGGCGACGATCTCGTACTGGCGGGAGCCGGGGACGACCTCATCTATGCGGAAGACGGCTTCGACCGCGTCTATGGCGGACCGGGACACGATTACTACTACGTTATGATGGCGACGGCCTCTGGTGGCGAATTCCCGAATGCCGACATCTACGACGAAGCTCGCGAAGGCCTTGCTCCGATTTCGTCCAACAAGCTGATTCTCGCCGGCGCTTTCGATAGCGAGAACAGCAATCCGGGCAGTGACGGCCTGCTCGATGGCACCGGCATCTACGATCTCAATCACGATCTCGAAGTAGTCGACTTCAGCGGTGACGGCGACATCGTGCAACTTACCCATCTCGAAGGCACGATGTGGCAGATCGAACATTTGGGTAACGGCTATATCGTGCAATTCGATCAGCGGGACATCGACGGCATTGCGCTGATCAATCACGATGCTCCTGCAGGGTCCACGGTGCAGTACTATCTCTGGTCGGATGAAGACCAGACCTACACCTATCGGGCAACCTAGAATTTCCCCTCTACGCTGGACTTGACCGGGACCACGAGACGGCCTAACCGAGGCCGATGGCCCGTGTTGTCCAAAATCCACGGCGGCATTCCCGCCGTTTTCCGTCGCGCCAATCCCGGTGTGACCAATGATCCGCGAACCGGCCGCCGACGTCGTCAGCCTGAACGCACCGCTGGCTACAGGGCCGGGTTTGCAGACGGGCGTCAGGCTGCGGGCCCTTGTCATCATCCGCTGGGCTGCGGTGATCGGCCAGCTGGTGACGGTCGCGATGGTGCAGTGGGGGCTGGGCTATGCCCTGCCCGTGCTGCCCGTGCTGGCCGTAATCTCGACATCGGCGCTGTTGAATGTCGTGGTCAGTCTGGGCCGCCCAGCAACCGCTCGTCTCGTCGATCGCGACGCGGCCATCTTCCTCGGCTTCGACATCATCCAGCTCACGGCATTGCTCTATCTGACTGGCGGGCTGCATAATCCGTTTTCGATCCTGCTGCTGGCGCCGGTCGCCGTCGCGGCCACCATCCTTTCGTTTCACAGCACGCTTGCCCTGTGCCTGCTCACCATCGGCTGCACCAGCTTCATTGCCTTGGTGCGCAAGCCGCTGCCCTGGCCTGGCGAGGAGCCGCAACTGCCCGATCTCTATGTCGGCGCCCTGTGGGTGGGACTGGTGCTGACGACTTTGCTGGTGGCGCTCTATGCCTGGCGCGTGGCGGAAGAGGCGCGCCGGATGGCGACCGCCCTGGCCGCAGCGGGCGAAGCCTTGGCGCGGGAGAGGCGCATGTCGGCGCTGGGCGCGTTGGCCGCGTCGGCCGCGCACGAACTCGGCTCGCCTCTGGGCACCATCACCCTTATCGCCAGCGATCTGCAGCGCGAAGTGCGGCCCGACAGTCCCCTGTACGACGACGTCCGGCTACTGGGCGAGGAAACGCGCCGCTGTCGGGACATTCTCACGCGCCTGACGCTGAAGCCGACAGAAGACGTGTCGTCGACCTATTTGCGCGTCCCGCTTCCGGCTCTGGTGGAAAGTGCCGCAGAGGCCTATCGCCGGCCGGACATCGAGCTGGTCTTCTCGGCAGGCCCGGCGGCGGCGGATGGGCCCGCCTCCGCTCCGCTGTTTTTGCGCTCGGCGGAACTGCTGCAGGGGTTGGGAAATCTGTTGCAGAATGCGTTGCAATTCGCTCGGGGCGAAGTGCGGGTGACGACGGCCTGGACGCAGCGCGAGGCGGTGGTCGAAATTGCCGATGATGGGCCCGGATTTGCCCCCGACGTGCTCGAATCCCTGGGCGAGCCTTATGTTTCTACTCGAGCCGGCGAGGGCGGCCACATGGGGCTGGGCGTCTTTATCGCGAAAAACCTGCTGGCACGGGGCGGCGCGGCCGTCAGCTTCACCAACAATCCATCCGGGGGGGCGCGGGTTGTCGTAAAATGGCACAATCCTACATTCAAGCAGACGGATGCAAAGGGAGCGCAGATATGAGCGACGATCGAACCGGCGGCGATCCCGGCGCCTATGACGGCGAACGTACCCTGCTGATCGCCGATGACGATGCTCCTTTCCGCCAGCGTCTGGCCCGCGCCATGGAAGGGCGGGGCTTTATCGTGCGCACTGCCGCTACCGTGGCCGAAGCCGTTTCCGCCGCATCAGATCCGCCGGCATTCGCGGTCCTCGATTTGCGCATGACCGATGGCAGCGGGCTCGATGCCGTTGCGCCGTTGCGCCAGGCACGACCGGACATTCGCATCGTCATCCTGACGGGCTATGGCAATATCGCCACCGCCGTCGCCGCGGTGAAGGAGGGCGCCGTGGACTATCTCGCCAAACCCGCCGATGCGGATGCCATAGAGTCGGCCCTGATCGCGGAAGGCCGCAATCTGCCGCCGCCGCCGCAAAATCCCATGTCCGCCGATCGCGTGCGCTGGGAGCATATCCAGCGGGTATACGAGCAGTGCGATCGCAACGTCTCGGAAACGGCTCGGCGCCTGAACATGCACCGCCGCACCTTGCAGCGCATTCTCTCCAAGCACGCGCCCCGCGAATAGCGTCGATCTTCCGCACCGATGGCCTATTTCTACGAATTCGCCGCGCCTGCGGGCGTGTTTGCCGTGCGCAGCGCCATCGATCTTGCCGCGCCTATCGAATTCTACGCCGGCATCTGGCCATGGCGAACCGTTCCTCCGATGTCTGCGCCGGATGTCGTCGTTGAGACGGATGGCCCGCATATGACGTTGCGAATCGCGGCCAATCCGGCCCTCAGCCAGAAGGCAACGTCGCTGGTCGAAAGCGCCAGCGTATTGCTCGACGTGCTGACCCGGCTATGCCTTGAACAATTGGGACCGTTTGTCGACTTGCACGCCGGATCGGCGGCAATCGATGGAAATCTGGTGGTTTTCCCCGGTCCCAGCCTGGCCGGCAAAAGCACGCTCGCGCTGCAACTTGCTTCGCGCGGTCATCTGCTGGGCGGCGACGACCGGCTGCTGATCGGCCCTCTGCAGGAAAAGCCAGGTACGAAAATCGAGGGCGTAACACTGGGGCTCAATGCCCGCATGCGCCTGCCGATAAACCCGCGCGCCGGCTCTGCCTTCGTCGATTATGTCGCCGCTCGCACGCGTTACGCGGACTGGCTGCCGCCGCGTATCGGCTTCATCTTTCCACGAGAGGGCGAAGTCGCCCGGTTCTCGCAGCGCTTTCCGCTGGCCGCCATCGTGATGCCTCTGCGCCGTGAGACCGGCGGCGTGGGGCTTGAGCCATTTCCATTCTCCGACATAATGCGGCTGCTGCTCGAACAGACGCACGCGCCGCATTTGCCGGCCAGGCAATTGATCGAAGCCGTACGGCTGCTGGCCCGGACGGTCCCGTGCGTTGCGCTTCGTTTCGACGACAGCGCGGCCGCGGCCGAGGAAATCGAGCGACTGGCGCGATCGGGGTTCAAGGATTTGCAGGCATGAAGAAGTTCAGGCGCAATGCGGCGGTGACCGAGACGGAAATCGACGATGGCATATTCCTCGTCGAGCCGGAGACCCAGGATATTTTCTTTCTGGATGCGATCAGCAGCGGCCTGTGGCGTCTGCTGTCCGAGCCGCAGACGTTGAGTGAAATGCAAGGCGTCGTGCGCGAGGCTTTTCCCGATCAACCCGCACCGGCGCTCGATGCCGATGTCGTCGCCGCGCTCGACGACATGGTGGCGCGAAAGCTGGTGTTGAGCGAAGCCGCTCCAATTAAGGGATAGAGCAAATTCGCCTCTTCCGACGGGCTAGTGATCGATCAGAAGACGATTTGATCCAGATCCTCAGCGCTCGCGGAAAGCCGAATCGAGCGTGCCCTCGATGCGCTGCAGGAAATATTGCAGGATCGACCGCTGGCCGAGATGCAGGTCGACGGTGGCCGTCATGCCGGGCAAGACCGGCTTTTCGCCGGGCTTCGTGCCAAGATAATTGCGGTCGGTATTCACCAGAATCGAAAAATAGGGAACGTTGGTCTTCTGATCCAGCACCGCATCGGCCGAGATATGGGTGACGACCCCTTTAAGAGTGCCGAAACGCACCCAGTCATAGGTCTGGATTTTCACCGAAGCGGGCTGATTGACCGATATGTAGCCGATATCGTCGTTGCCGACACGCGCTTCGATCAGAACCGTGTCGTCGAGCGGCACGATATTCATGACTGTATCGCCTGGTTTGATCGACTGGCCGGTGGTCGTGTAGTTCAGCTTTTCCACGATGCCGTCGACCGGCGAACGCAGCGCCAGATTGCGTAGCAGCGAATTCTGCTGCTGCAAGGCGCCTTCGATGCGGTCGCGTTCGGCCAAGGCGTCGCCCAGCCGCTTCAGGGACTGTGTGCGCCATTCCTGGTCGAGCACGGTGCGCTTGTCGCGCGCTTCGACCAGTTCCTTTTCGGTTTGAATGAGTTCGCTTTTGGCGGAAGCCAGCGCGCCTTCCTCTTCGATCAGCCGACGTTGAATGTTCTGATACTGGAATTCGGGGAAATAGCCTTGGCCGGCCAGGCCTCGCATCTTGCGCTCCTGATCGCGCAATACGGCCACTGAGCGGGTGCTGGAGCTGATCTTGCCCTTCAGCGTGTCCATCTTCGCCTGCTGCTGGGCGATGACGGCGTCGGCCTGGCTGCGGCGGGTATTCAGTTCCTCCTGGCGGGCCTGGAAAAGGCTGAGCTGGTTGGCGACCAGATCCTTGCGCGCGTTGAACATTTCGTCGAAGACCGGAGTGCGCCCTTCGAGTTCCGCCTGGAGACGAACGACTTCCGTGCCGATGTTGTGCCAATTGCCTTCCAGCTTGGCAACTTCCTGGCGGATCAGATCGGGATCCAGCCGCAGCAATTCCTGACCCTCCTTAACGCGGTCGCCGTCCTTGACCAGAATTTCGGCGATACGCCCGCCTTCGGGATGGTTGACGATTTTGACCTTGCCCGCCGGCCGCACCATGCCAGGCGCGGTAGCCACCTGTTCAACCGTGCTGAACGCCATCCAGATCACTACCGCGATCAGCAATCCCAAGGTCAGGGCCACCAGCCAGGTTGCGGCGGGCGAATGGCGCCGCTGCGATATGGCTTCGACATCAGGCAGAAAATCGATGAACTGAGCGCGCGCCACGCCGCCGCCATTGGCCAGTGCCTCGATCAGGCGCGAGGGTCGCTCGGCCGGCAAACCGCCACGGCTTGGCGCCAAGGCCGTATTGCTGGTCGACGTTTTGCGGGCGGCGTCGCTCATGCTGGTTCCCGTCTGCGGCTCATCAGCTGTTCTGTGCCAGGCTGAAGCCCTGGGGCGGTGGCGCCTCGCGGGTCGCCTCCGCCATTCGCACCTTAGCATAGGCCACGACGTCCTGCGGCGGGCCCATTCGTTCGACGCGGCCGTCGATCACCAGCACCACCTTGTCGGCGATCGACAATGGCGCGAGGCGGTGGGTGATCATCACGATGGTGCGTCCTCGCGCGTTACGCTTCAGCGCGCGCAGCAACTGCTCTTCGGTCGACGGATCCAGCGCCGATGTCGCTTCGTCCAGAATGATGATACGCGGGTTGCGGATCAGGGCGCGTGCGATGCAGATGAGCTGCCGTTGGCCCGCCGACAGGCCGACGCCGCGTTCGCCGATCACAGTATTGTAGCCTTGCGGCAGGCGCTGGATGAAACCATGGGCACCCACGAAGCGGGCAACGGCAACGACGCGGGCGGGATCCTTGTCCGCAATCCCCATGGCGATGTTCTCGCGCACGGTGCCGGCGAAGAGCTGCACATCCTGCGGCACGACGCCGTACTGGCTGCGCAGCTGCGCCGGCGAGATATGGCCGATATCGGTCTGGTCGATCAGCACGCGGCCCGTGCTGGGCTGATAAAGGCCCTGCAGCAGGTTTGAGATCGTTGTCTTGCCGGAACCCGACGGGCCGATAATGCCAACGACGGTGCCGGGCTCGATGCGGAAATCGATGTCTTTCAGTGCCGGCGGCAGATCTTCGTCGAAGCGGAAGAAAACGTGCTCGAAGCCGATTTCGCCCTTGATGGCCGGCAGCGGCGCCAGCTCGCCCGGCGCCACTTCGGTCGGCACCTCCATGATCTCGTCCAGTCGCTTGAACGCCTGCTGCACGGACTGCAGCGAATGCAGAGCGGCCACGACCTGGCGCATCGGCGCCAGCGCGCGCCCCGCCAGGATGTTGGCGGCGATCAGCGCGCCGATACTCATGGTGTTGTCGACGATCGACACGGCGCCGACATAGATGATCAACAGCGTCACCAGGACCTGCAGCACGCCGCTCAGCGTACCGATTATGTTGGAGAGGTTGTTGGCACGGAATCCGGTCCAGGCGGCCGCCGCTACGCGGCCCTGCCAGCGCTTCTCGATTTCCGATTCCAGGCCCAGCGATTTGACCGTGACGGCGTTGTTGACGGTTTCCGACAGCGCCGAGCCTTTGGCCGCGAGGGCCATGAAATTCTGGTTGATGATGTCGCGCTGGCCACGATGCGACAGCCACGACAGCAGCACGAAGAAGGGAATGGCGGCGACGGTTATCCAGCCCATCAGCGCATTGATGAAGAAGATCGCTGTTACGAACAGCACCACGAACACCAGGTCGATGATCAGCACCGGCATCTGGCCGGTAAAGAAGCCGCGCAATACGTCGAGCTGGCGCAGTCGCTCGGCGATCAGACCCGTTGGGGTTCGCTCGAAATGCTGGAACGGCAGATGCACCAGGTGATGCACCACCTCGCCGGAGATCAGCGCGTCGAGGCGCGCTCCGGTATGGCTGGCGATGTAGCCGCGCACGGCGCGCAGCAGGAAGTCGAACAGATAGACGACCACCATGCCGATCAGCAGCACGTTCAGGGTGTCGATTGCGCCCTGACCGATGATCTTGTTGAACACCACCATCATGAACAGGGGCGTGGCCAGCGCCAGGATGTTGATGATGAAGGAAGCGGCGATAAGCTCGCCCAGCACCCGACGAACACGCTCGTTGAACAGGGCGCGCCAGCCGGTTCCCGCTGATCGTCCCAGCGGCTTGGCGCCGCTGGCTGCCTCGGCACCGCTTGGCGCCTTGATCAGGATAATGCGATAGCCCAGTTCCAGCACTTCGTCGGCAGAGACCGCGCGCGTTCTGCCGTTGGCAACGTCGATCAAGGTGAAATTGCCGCGCGATGCAGAGGCCACGACGACTGGCGGCACGTCTCCGCTGCACAGCAGCACAAAAGGCATTGGTGCGGCGGCAAGCGATTTCAGATCTATCTCGGAGCGGCCGACTTTGTAGCCAAGTCTTTGAGCGGCGTAGAGAAAGTTGTCTTCCGTCATCCCTGTGGGATCGATCGGGCACAGCGCGCGAATATCGGCTTGGCTGACGGGTTTGCCCAGTTGCTGGGTCAAATAGAGCAGGCATCCCAGCAACGCATCGGGACGGCGCGATTTCGCACCGGAAGGATCGGAAACCTCGCCGTCCACAATTGTGGTTCGCGCGGCGGCGGATATCCCGTCATTAGCCGAGCCCGATGAGGATGAAGACACTGGGCGATCCGGAGGGCTCATCTTGGCGTGAATTTAACGATTTCGATCAGAAACGATAGCGCAAACTTGGTCTGAGGTGACTCTTCTCATCCACTGTAGCAAGCACGCTTCCGGCACCGAAAACTTTTTGTGAATTTTCCTGTCCGACCGGATAGGGAATGAGTGGGTGATAAATAGAGCCATAGAAAGCATGTCGGGATTCTTGACCCTGTGAGGCAATCGCGCCATTGTTGCATTGCAAATGCGGATGTACGTATACCGAAGACATATGTTCGGCAGGCGCACTCAGAATCCTTTCATATAATTATTCATAAAAAGTATTCGACACGAAATCATAGATTTTGCGATTTGTCGAGTTTTGGCCACTAAACAGGGGACTTCCCGCCGCGCTGGCCTTGTTCCTTAGAAATTGTACCTAGAAAGAGTCAGTTGTTTCTGGTATTTAGCAAGGTAATCTAGTGTGTGGTATGAAGTTAGCCGGTGGTCGACAGTCCGGGCGCGGGGAAGCTGGGGCAGGAATATGACAAGCGAAATTGCAAATCGCCTTTTGGCGTTCGGTGTCGCCGCAGCCTTGAGCATCGCGATGCCCTCGCTGTCTTTGGCGCAGGGCACGGCTCGAGTTGGCGGCATCGTGCCAACGCCGACGGAAAGCGTCCCAGGCGGCGTGGTCGATACTTCTTTGCGCGACGACGAGCAGTCGCAGCGTTCAGTGAGCGACTATATCGGTCAGCCATTGCCGGATCGTGAAGCCGTCGTGGGACGCGGACAATCGCTCCTCTACGAAATGCAACGTCGCGGCGCCTCCCAGGCGGCGATGGATCGCGTGCGCGAAACGACGCGCCGCAACGCCTGTGCCGGCATCATCATCAATGCCGATTTCGATCGCGATTATTTGCCGCCTCGCACGACCCTGGCGTTCGATCTGCAGCCCAACAATGGAGTTCTGGCCCGCGGCTTCACGCCGGTGACGATAGGCGATCAAAGGGTTGCCGCGGTTCGCGGCGTGGTGCGCAATCCGACGCAGCCGGTCGTAGGCGACGCGCTGGTCGGGGTGACGCAGTTCTTCACCCCCTTGGCGAATGGGCGGTATCGCGTCGTGCTGTTCACCGACAAGCTGGGGGAAACGGCGGCGCAGTTGCCCTTCAGCCGAATGATCACCGCCAACAACATGCCGGTGCTGATTGCCGATCTGCCGCCGCCGCGCTGGCTGGTGCAGGGTTATCTGACGAACAAGGCGGTATCGCCGGGACTAGCCAGCGCCGGCTCAGCCCCAGGCGGCATCCCGCTTCTCAGCACCAACGACCTGATGACGGATCAGGGCGGCGCCATCGAACTTGAGGTCGACGTCTCGGCAGGCACGTTGCGGCTGGCCTTCTCGCCGGCCGCGGCATTGTCGGCAATCGTCATCGAGCCGGCCGATCAACGTTCGAGCCTGCAATTGGTCGGCGCCGCGCGCAACGGGCCGGCGCTGATCAACGATTGTTTCGATCGCGAGCGGCGTATCGGCCGCGATATCCCGCGGGGCACGCCCTTCCTCGGCGGGCCGAACCCCGGCAATCCCGGCGGCGGCAGCAGCGGAACAGTGGGCAGCCCGAACTGAAAATAATGGGGAAGGCGGGGAGTTTGGCGATGTACGGTAGCAAGACGATCGCAGCGATGGGCAAGCGTTTCGCCTGGGCGGGCAGCGTGTCGCTCGCTGCTTTGATCGTGGCCCAGAGCGCCTTCGCACAAGAAGCGCGAGAAAATTCCGTACTCAGGAAGCTCGACAATTTTGGCGGCGCTCCCGGCATCGAGGCCGGCGGTCTGAAACTCAGCCCGCGCCTGGAACTCGAAGCCGAATACGACGACAATCTGTTCCGAACCAAGAAAAACCGCAAAGACGATATTCTGTTCAAGGCGCGTCCCAGCGTTTCGATTGCGACGGACGACTGGTTTCCGATAAATCTCAACGTCAACGCCTTTGCCGATATTGGTCGACACATCCAATACAGCAGCGAAGACTACGAAACCTTCGGCACCAGCGGCGGCCTGTCCTACGAGCTGGCTGAAGACTGGAACTTCAA
Organism: uncultured Hyphomicrobiales bacterium; assembly: GCA_964388115.1. GTDB lineage: Bacteria > Pseudomonadota > Alphaproteobacteria > Reyranellales > JAQSWP01 > JAQSWP01. The sequence continues at coordinate 215,258 of CAYLYK010000002.1, read as the reverse complement.
TTTGGGAGGCTCCGCCGCGCGCAGTCTGCAGCGTCGCGGTCTTGACGGCGACAATCTCAGCAGCCGGCCGTCGATCGTTTGGCTCTATGAGGCCAACGCAGGCATAAGCTATCAGGGCGATCCGTTTGCCTTCCGGTTCTCGCCGGTTTATCGGCGATTCGATTTCGTCGATGCCGGCGGGCAGAACAATGACGATCGAGATCGTCAGGACTATTTGCTGGACTTCCGATTCGCCTACAAGGTCGGCGCCAACACCACTTTGTTCATCGACCCATCCTACCTCTGGGTCCGCTACGACGATCCGGTCGACGATTTCGGCTTCAACCGCGATTCCCAGGGGTATGACGTTCGGGTTGGCATCGGCTATGAAGCCTCCAGCCTGCTTTATGTCGAAGCGGGCGTCGGCTATTTCCATCGGGACTATCGCGATCCGCGCCTGAAATCGTCGAACGGAGTGTCGGCCTTGGCGCGGTTCTACTGGAACCCGACCGAGACGCTGAGCTTCGAGGGCCAGCTAAGCCGCGGCATCAGCGAGTCCGACGCGGTGGCAACAGGTGGTTCGTCGAAGGGCGCTATCGCCACCGCCGCCAGCCTGCGTGCCGGGTGGTCCGCCGCCGACAATATTCTTCTCGATGCGGGAATAGGCTTTTACCATTTCGACTACAGCAATGGCGTCAGCAGGATAGACAAGTTCTACACGTTCGATGCCGGTGCCCGGTGGTATTTGAACGAGTATCTATATACCGGGCTGAGATACGCGCATGAGCGGCGAGATTCAGACGTCAATTCGCTGGATTACCGGGACAATCGGGTTATGCTGACGGTCGGTGGCCAGCTCTAAAGGGGCGGCTGCATTCAACGAGCCGGAGCAAAACGCGTCGATGCGATGGTACGCGCTGATCTTCTTTGTTCTCTCCATTGCCATCGCGCAGGACATTCCCCTTGCCCGCGCGCAAGGAGGGACTGACTACCGTCTGGGTATCGGCGACAAGGTCAAGGTCGTGGTGTTTGGCCAACCCGATCTGACGGGCGAGGCCGAAATCGATGCGTCGGGCAAAATCGTCGTGGGCCTTATCGGCGAAGTCGCAGCGTCGGGGCGAACCATTTCGGATGTTCAAGGCGAGATCAGGGCACGGCTCGACAAGGACTATCTCGTCGACCCGAAAGTATCCGTTCTCATGGTCGCCTATCGCCCAATCACGATGTTGGGCCAGGTGAAAAATCCAGGCCGCTATCCCTATTCTGCCGGAATGACCATCCGACAAGCAGTGGCGCTTGCCGGCGGCTACGACAGGAGAGCCAGCACCGGCTCGGTGGTGGTATTTCGGGATGGAAAAGAAGTCGAACTGGAGGCCGACGCGCTTGTCCGCCCCGGCGACACGATCGAGGTCCAGCGGCGATTCTTCTAGGATTCCGGTCGTTGCCGCATTGCGGCGCAGTGGCGATCCAATGAGTATTCGTCTAAGATTTGTCGGTGCAGGTGCATATTGTTCGCTGCATGACGGGCTATGGGAATCATGAGCAATATAGCGCGCATCAATTCGCAACTACCTGATGTCCAGCCGGAGGGCGGCAATACCGGCGGCAGCGAGGGCGAAGGGCTGTTGCGCTTGCGGCAGGTCTATGGCGTTCTGCGACGGCACTACATTTTGATCGCGGTCGTAACAGTCATTGGCACCGCGCTGGCCTCGTTCTGGGCCAATGGTCTGACGCCAATCTATCGCGCCACGACGCAGGTTCTCATCGACCCAAGCCGCGACACGGTGACGAAGATTACGCCGGTCAATCCGGGTCTGGTTCAGGAATTCACCATGATGGAGACGCAGGCGGCTGTAATCCGCTCGCGCGATCTTGCCGTTCAAGCCGTGCGTCGCCTCGATCTCGTCAATCACCCGCTTTACAATCCCGCCTTGGCGAAGCCACAGCCGTCGATGGTTCAGCGTGTGCTGGCGCCCGTCACCGCCTTGTTCACCGATGCTCCGGGTGTCGATCAAAAGCAGGAAGTCAATATCGCGCCGCAAACGCCAGAAGAGCGGGCGCAACTGGTTGAGAACATAGTCGGCGGCTATCTGGGCGGCCTGACTGCGGTGCCGGCCCCAACAGGTGCGCGCTGGATCACGATCGGCTTCACGTCGCCTGATCCCAAGCTCGCTGCCGACGCTGCCAACATGGCTGCCAAAGTCTATATCGAAAGCCAGGTCTCCAATCGAGGCGCCAGCACGCAGTCGGCGCTGCGGTTCCTCAGCGAGAAGGTCGAAGAACTTCGCGGCAAGATGATCGACGCGGAACGGGCCTTGACGCAGTTCCGCACCGACACCGGCTTGCTTCAGGTCGGAGAATCGTCTCCGGTTGCCCAGCAACTGACCTCCTATCGCAACCAGCTGATCGACGTGCGGGCGACCATCCGCAATCTCGAAGGCAGCGGCGCGCAGATGCGCGACATGTTGCGAGGCCAGGGCAGCATCGAGAGCAACAGCCAGGTGATGACCAATCCGTTCATTGCCCAGCTGCGGGGCCAGCAGGCCGACATTGAACGCAAGATCGCGGAAGCGCGCACACAGCTGCGCGACAACCATCCCAGCCTGATCGCCATGCGCAACGAATTGCGCGAAGTGCAGGGCAAGATTGCCTCGGAAATCCGCAAGGTCAGCGCCAATCTGGGGAATGATCTGTCGCTCGCCAAGCAGCGCGAAGAAAGCCTCCAGACCGAAATCAAGCGACTCGAAGGCGATCTGAGCAAGCAGGCCAGCAGCGAAGTGCGCCTGCGCGATTTGCAGCTGGCGGCGCAAACGGCGCGCCAGCTTTACGAGACCACGCTGGGACGCTTCAACGAAGTGTCGATCACCGACGACAATTCGATGCAGAAGGCTGAGGCGAGAGTGTTGCAGCCGGCTCTGACGCCGGGCGCGCCGATCGCGCCGCGCCGCGACACGATCATGCTGATGGCGTTCCTGATTTCCCTGGCGGTGGGCGTGGCTTTGGCCGTGCTGATCGAGCTGCTCGATGCGGGTTTCCGTTCGGTGCATCAACTGGAGCAGATGGCGGGCGCGCCCGCTCTTGGCATGGTGCCGTTCCAGACCAACAAGATCGGGCGCAATAAGCGGCCCTGGGACACGGTGCTGGATAAACCGAATTCGTCTTTCGCCGAAGCCATTCGCACCATTCGCACCGGCCTGCTGTTGTCCAGCGTCGACCACCCCCCGCGTACCGTACTGGTGACGTCGTCGGTCCCCGGCGAAGGAAAAACCACGACGGCGCTGGCCTTGGCCTCGGCCGCTGCCGCCTCCGGCCAGCGGACGATCATTGTTGATTGCGACATGCGCCAGCCGGCGCTGCATGCCAATCTTGGCACCAAGAATGGGCTGGGCCTCAGCGATTATCTCACCGGCAATGCCGCCCTCGAAGATCTGATCCACATCGACGATCGCTCAGGGCTACACTACATCTGCGCCGGGCGGCTGCCGCCGTCGCCCACCGACCTGCTCGGATCGAACCGCATGAAGCAGTTGTTGCAGCAGCTGGCGGCGGCCTTTCAGATGGTGATGCTGGACACCCCGCCTATTCTGGCCGTATCCGACGCGCTGCTGCTGGTGCGGACCGTCGACAAGACCATTTTCGTCGTGCGCTGGGAGCGGACGCGACGCGACATCGCGCTCAACGGATTGAAGGCGGTATATGACGCCGGCGCGCGGGTCGGTGGGCTGGTGCTTAGTCAGGTCAATCTGCGCAAGCATGCGCGTTACGACTACACTGATTCGGGCGTCTATTATTATCGCGGCTACAAGCGATATTACGTCGAGTGAAGCGGCGCGCCGGGATACGACGTCAGCCTCCGGCGACCAGCCGCAGCGTCGTTCTGCCTTTGACCGCGCTGGCATTGGGATGTGCCCTGGTCGTGGTGGCGTTTCCGCGTCTTGTGTCGGCGCTCTATGCGGCGCCGGCGAACATGATCATTGCCAAGCTCGACAAAAATGATCCTGGCTTGACGCCGGGTGAACTTCTGGCGGCGCGGCAGGCTCTTCACTATTCCCTGGCGTGGGAAATGGATGGGGGGACCGGTATCAAACTGGCGCGTGTCACCCTGTCTCTGGCTGCGCGCCAGTTCCGCACCGGCAGTGATCCAACACAGTTGATCGACGAGACTATCGAGGCGTCGCGTGGCGGCCTCAGGCTGGCGCCAGCGCAGGCGCGAGGCTGGTTGCTGTTGGCAGAGGCTACGCTGGCCAAAACCTCCGACCCGGGCATGATCGCGCCGTTTCTGATCGAATCGGTGCGCGCCTCCCCTCACGATATCTGGCTTGCCCCTAATCGCGCGGAACTGGGTTTGCGTTCCTGGGCATGGCTTGAGCCGCAGGCCCGTGAAATGATTTCAGATCAGATCCGGCTGACCGCCTGGCGCTGGCCCGAGCGAACGGTTGCCATTGCCCGACGCGCCGGCGATCCGGGGCCGGTGCGCGAAGCCTTGGCGGGCGATATCGAAAAGCTCCGTCGATTTGACGCGCTTTACCTGCAATCGCCGTGATCTTATCCGCCGCAAAGCTAATTCCTTTCGGAGAGCCTTCGCAGGGACTGTGCCGCGCAGACGCCAAGAACGGCTGCATAGGTAACCGCGACCGCGGGCATTTGCAGACTGAAATCGACAATCGCGTGAAAGCCAACCATCAAACTGGCGGCAATCCCGGCGAGCGCGAAACGCACGCCCTTGCGACGAAGCAAGGCTAGCATGCACAGAATCGCGAAGGAGAAGACGCTGGCGACCAATGCTGCTGCGGCCGGTATGCCCGCTTCGAGGGCGAGTTCCAGATAGGTGTTGTGGGCCTTGTCGATCGAATAGCCTTGCCGATAGAGCTCTCCGGTGTTGACCGCTTCGAATACGCCTTGAAAACTGCCGGCGCCGTAACCCGTTAGCGGGCGCGCGCGAATGGCCTCGAGTGTGGGACGGAATATGTCGCCCCGGGAGGCTTCGACGCTGGCGAATCCAGTCTCAAAACGGTTGGCCAGATTGCCGCCCACGCTCACCATGATCGTGATGGCTCCCAGGAGGCCCAAACCCACAACGCCGAGGAGTTCGCGGCCGCGCAACAGACGGGCGAGTGCCAGCAAGGCGACGCAAACGCCCAGGGTAAAGGCCAGGCCATAGAACCCGCCGCGCGACCCGGTCAATACCAGAGCTGCGGCAATCAGGCCGGCAGCCAGGGCAAGGGCTGCAATGCTGAGATCTCCGGCTGATCCGGGCGCCTCTTCGCCTGATTGCAAAGCTCGACGACCGCGCTCCCGTCGCTGACGCCAGGCAGAAAACATCAGAGCCAGTGTGCAAAGCAGACCTATCGCCGCATAGGTCGCATAGCTATTTCGATTGATGAAGGTGCTGGTCAGTCCCTCTCCATAGGCGGTCTTTGGGAACCACAGAACCAGATTGTACTGGCCGAGGTGAATCACCAGACCGTATAGAGCATAGCAAACGCCAGCCGCGACAATGGCGACCAGCATGGCTTGGGCGCGTTCGCGCGTGCGTCCAAACTCCCAGGCCAGCAGGAATACACCGCCATAGGTTGCCAACCGCATCAAGACGTGCCACGCCGCACCGAGGTCGAGTCCGATACCGCCAGAAGGCGTCTGATCACCCAGCAACGCCATAGCCCGCTGCATCGCTTCAGGCCGCCATTCGGCCGGCAAAGGGCCCAGCGATTGCCATAGCATCCAGCCCAAGGCGAGCAGGAAAACCAGAGCGGCGGGCAGAAGGAAGCGATCGGCTGTCCTTGCGCCATGGGCTCGGCGGCGCATGGCGACGAGAGACCACAGCACCAAAAGAATGCCGGTGCACAGCCCAAGCGCTGACCATGGCAGGGGGCGGTTGCTGGCCAGTGGCAGGGGCGAGAGGACAACGAGAGTGACGAGGCCCCAAAAAACGATGCGCGACATAGTTGAGCGGCCAGAGGCTTGCGTAAGGACGGACAAAACGAACAAGTTTCACTACTTTAGCTGTTCAGCGCCGGTGGGGCCAGTCTCGAGGCCACCGTGACTCAACTCGTTCAGAGCTTTTCGTCCGATCGGCACATGGTTCGAAGATGAGCGCGACACCTATTCCATCCCCTGCCATCGCGTTGTGGCAGGCCTTGCTTGGCTTGCAGAATGCTTTCTCCCTACACCCAACGGCCGCGGATGACGGCTCGTGGATTTCTGCGCTTTCGCCAGCTCTTGTCGCAGATCTCGTGCCGGCCATGGTCCTGTCGGACGAAGCGGTTCAACAGGCGCGGTTGTTCGGACGATATCAGCAAGCCTTGCAATTGCAGGTGCTGGGGTGGGTTGCCGAAACGGGGATTGAGTGCGTCGCCATGAAGGGGTTTGCCGCCGCTTTTCTGTATTACCCGACGCCCTCGTCGCGGCTGATCGGCGATCTGGATCTTCTGGTTCGCAAGAATGCAGTATCGGATTTGGTCGCGGCGCTGAAAAGGCAGGGATTCCGCTTTGGCATCGCGCAACGAAAGCCCTGGGGCTTTCTCAGCGATGCCAGCTTCATGCCTTTGCATTCGCCGGACGGCAACTGCAACGTCGACCTGCATGTACAGCCGGATTCCTATCCGTTGCACCTCGGTCTCGACATTGAACAGGTTTTCGCCGGCACCAGAGATGTTGTAGCCGCGGGGCGCATGGCGAAAGTGCCGAGTGCGATGCATATGGCCGCCATTCTCGTGTCCAATCTTGCCAAGGATAAATTCGCCCCCGATGGATTGCGTAAACTGCTCGATCTCGCGCGCTTGCTGCGGCACGAGCATGATTTTCCCTGGCCCTCCCTGCTCGATACGCTTAGAAGGGCCCGCCTCACCAAAGCCCTTGAAACGACCGCCTGTCTGCTGAGGGGCTTTGGGACGCCAGGCGAGCTGCTGCCCGACGGTCTGGGGCGTTCAAACGATGCCCTGATACGCTCGCTGCTGACCAACTGGCTCAGACAGGATCCGCCGACTCTAATGCAGCGGCTGCAGCGGGAATGGCTGCTGGCGGCCGAGCCGGGCGTGGCGGCAACGCTGATGTGGCGTCGCCTAAGAGGTTTGTTGGTTCGCGGCGGCGGAATGCCTGCGGACTCCATTCCTGCGCCCTGATGGCGGTGAGGCTCGACGCCAGCGGCGAGTTGCGTCAGAATGCGGGAAAGCGCTGGTAAAACAGCCGTTTAACTCGAGGCGCTGTGCCAATGACCCGCCGTTTCGTCGATCTTTCGGTGCCGCTGGAAAATGGGGTGAAATCCGACCCAGACGGATTCGTGCCTGAAATCACCTACCTGAATCATCAGCAGACGGCAGGACAGATCACCGGATTTTTCCCCGGCCTCAAGAAGGATGATCTGCCGGACGGTGAGGGCTGGGCTGTCGAGTTCGTTCGCCTCATCACGCATAACGGCACGCATCTCGATGCGCCCTATCATTTCCACTCGACGATGGATGGCGGCAAGCGCGCCATTACCATTGACGAGGTGCCGCTCGACTGGTGCTTCCGCCCCGGGGTGAAACTCGACTTTCGCGCCTTGCCCGACGGCTACGTGGTGACGGCCGCCGACGTCGAAGCCGAGCTGGCGCGCATATCCCACGCGCTGCAGCCGTTCGACATCGTCATGGTGAACACCCGCGCCGGTTCGGCCTATGGCCAGAGTGATTATGTCGACGCCGGCTGCGGCATGGGATACGAGGCCACGATCTATCTTCTCGAACGGGGTGTGCGCGTTACCGGCACGGATGCCTGGAGCTGGGATGCGCCCTTTTCCCACACTCGAAAAAAATACGAGGCCACCGGCGATGCACGCCTGATCTGGGAAGGCCACAAGGCGGGACGCGACATCGGCTACTGCCATCTCGAGAAACTGCATAACCTCGAAGCGCTGCCGCCCACCGGCTACACCGTGGCCTGTTTCCCCACCAAGATCCGCGGCGCTTCCGCGGGCTGGACGCGGGCCGTAGCGATTTTCGACGAATAGGCCAGCCAGTGCTCGACCTGCAGAAATTCTTCGCCGCCGAAATCGCCGAGCACGAAGCGGCCTTGGCTGGCGTCAAGGCGAAGCTCGCTGGCGAATTCGGCCGCCTGGTCGAGATCTGCGCCAGTTCGGTGAACAGAGGCGGCAAGCTTCTGTTTTTCGGCAATGGCGGCAGCGCCGCCGATGCCCAGCATCTGGCGACGGAACTGGCCGTCCGCTACGTGAGCGATCGTCCGCCGATCGCTGCGATCGCGCTGACGACCGACAGTTCGGCGCTGACGGCCATCGGCAACGACATGGGATTCGACCGGATCTTCGCGCGCCAGGTCGCGGCGCTTGGCCACAAGGGCGACGTGGCGATCGGGATTTCCACCTCGGGGCGCAGTCGTAATGTGCTGCTGGCTCTTCAGGAGGCGAAATCGCGTGGATTGGTTGCGGCCGGATTTGGCGGCGGCACGGGCGGCGACATGGTTGGACTGGCGGACCCCTTGCTTGTCGTGCCATCGACGGTAACGGCCCGGATCCAGGAGATGCACATAATGCTGGGCCAGATGCTCTGTGGCGCCCTCGAGATCTCTCTGGGACTGGTGGCGGATAGACGAACATGAGCGACGACGACCTTCATGCCGTTCTCGAGCGTCTGTCGCAGGTGCAAGTGCTGTGCGTCGGCGATGTGATGCTGGATCGCTTCGTTTACGGCTCGGTCAGCCGGATATCTCCGGAAGCGCCGATTCCCGTCCTTCGGGTGCAACGGGAGGCGGCCATGCTGGGCGGCGCCGGCAATGTGGTTCGCAATCTGGCGGCCCTGGGGGCCCGTTCCGCTTTCGTCTCGATCATCGGCGCCGATGCCCCTGGCGGCGAACTGGAGGCGTTGCTGGCGGCGATGCCGAACGTCGAAGTCTCGCTGGTTCCCGTCCGCGACCGCCATACCACGATCAAGGTTCGTTACGTTGCCGCCGGACAGCAATTGCTGCGCGCGGACAGCGAAAACGATACGCCGCTGCCGGAGGTCGCACGCAAGGCAGTGCTGACGCGCGCCATCGCCGCGCTGGATGGCTGCCAGGCCCTGGCGCTGTCGGACTACGGCAAGGGCGTTTTGGGCGACGAGGTTGTGGCTGCATTGATCGGTGCGGCGCAGCGCAGTGGTCGCCCTGTCGTGGTCGATCCCAAAGGCAGCGACTATCGCCGCTATGCTGGTGCCAGCGTGGTGACGCCGAACCTGCGCGAGCTCGCGCAGGCTTCCGGACTGCCGACGTCCGGCGACGACCAGGTGGTTGCCGCGGCCAGAAAGCTGATCGCCGATTGCAATATCGCAGCCGTGCTCGTGACGCGATCAGGCGAGGGCATGAGTCTGGTCGAGAGTGGCGGTCAGACAAGCCACATACGGGCCGAGGCGCGCGAAGTCTTCGACGTGGCCGGCGCCGGCGATACCGTCGTGGCGGCCATGGCGGCTGGTCTTGGCGCCGGCTTCGGATTGGAAACCGCCGCCAGGCTGGCCAATATCGCAGCCGGGATTGTGGTCGGCAAACTGGGCACTGCCGTTGCGACGATCGAGGAACTGCGCGCCGCGATCGATCGACAGACTTTGCCGGCGGTGAATTCCAAGTTGATGACGCCCGAGCAGGCTCTGGCGCGCGTGACCCGTTGGCGCGATCACGGGCTCTCGGTCGGCTTCACCAACGGCTGCTTCGATCTGCTGCATCCGGGCCACGTGTCGCTGCTGCGCCAGGCCCGCGCCGCCTGCGATCGACTGATCGTGGGACTGAACAGCGATGCCTCGGTCAAAAGGCTGAAAGGCGAAACGCGGCCGGTGCAGGGCGAAAGCGCGCGGGCGGCGGTGCTGTCCTCGCTGGCCGATGTCGATGCCTTGGTCGTGTTCGGCCAGGACACGCCGCTGGAGCTGATCGAGGTCTTGCGGCCGGATGTGCTGATCAAAGGGGCCGACTACGCCGAAGACCAGGTCGTGGGGGCCCAGCTGGTGAAGTCCTATGGCGGGAAAGTGGTTCTGGCCGAATTGAGTCCTGGCCATAGCACCACCGGGACGATCAAACGGATTGGACGGTGAATAGCCCTTTCCGATTAAGTCATTGCATTCGGATGCGAATTACTACTTTACCTGTTCTTTGTCCTGTGGCATTCTGTAAGTGATTGAACTTGCTGTCTAAGCTGCCGTGCTGCGACGCAACGGGACATATTTTTGGAGCGCTTCCGACCATGAGCGAACAAGATTCCGGCAAGGACGAAAAGACACTATCGGTGTCGCGTCGTCGGGCGCTGGCCAAGCTTGGTTTGGCTGCTGGCGTGGCCTATGTCGCGCCGAGCGTACTGCGCATCAATCGTAATGCTCAGGCGTTCAACTTTCTGACGCCCTGTCCGCCGCCCGACAATACTCCCAGCGGCCCCGCGAGCTGTCCTCCTTGATCGGAGACAAAAAGAAACGGCCCCTCAGGGGCCGTTTCTTTTTGGACTCTGTTCCGGCCATCGTCAGCGCCGCTTGATCCAGCGCACCGGACTGGCCCAGTCGAGGCGAATGTTATCCATGGGCGAGGCATTGTAGGAAAGCAGCAGGTAGGAACCACGTTCGCTGCCGCGCATCACGCGCTTGAGCAATGTCGGCCCATCGGCCAGCTTCACCACGCATTCGCGCCCCAGATAGCTCGCTTCGTCCTCCAGGCCATCGCGCGCATAGAAGATGACATCGCCGTCCTGATAGACCGGATACATGCTGTCGCCGCGAACGACGACGGCCACGGCCGACAGGGTCTCCCCAGGTGGGGCTTCGACGACCTCGGGATCGCCGCTCCAGCCACGCCGATCCATTGGATTGATTTCGGCGCCTGGGCCGACATAGCCGACGACATTGACCGATCGCGGTTCCGGGCCCAGCGCCTGCTCGCCATAGCGGAAATAGGCCGGCGGCAGATCGGTCATCTGCGACAGCCGCTGCAAGGCCTCTTCATCGGGATCGTAGAAGCCTTTTTCCCACCGGTGCACGGTCGGCTGCGTGACGTGCAAGCGTTCGGCAAATTCCTGCTGCGTCAGGTTGAGCGATTTGCGCGCACGGCGAATGCGCTCGCCCATGGCGATATTCTTGCTCGATGTGGGTTTGATTTCATTCATTCTGGAAATTCACTTCGAGCATTATCGAATTCGGATCAAATATTGACGAGCGATGAAAGACTACAGTCGATGAACTCTCAGGATTGGCAAAAAATTCCTGAGATGCATTTATGGAAGCAGAACCGGTAAGCGGCTCCTTGATACCTCAGTTTAGCAGGATGGTATTCAAATGAAATGGACGAATTTGCTGAATATTCGTCCAAGCTATGCCGTCTATCGCCGATGCAGTTGCAACGGAGCGCCGCTTGCCGGACCGGCGGGAGGCCCGGGGATCGGAATCGGCGCCGGATTTGCCGGCGTCGCTACGGGCGGGGCCGAGACTTGTGGTGGAGCCGGCAGAGGGATTGGGGCCGGGACGACGCTTGCGGCGCCTCGTTCCAGCACCGGGACGAAAGCGGAAACCTCCAGATCGGCGGCGCGACGTTGCGCGGCGTTGAGTTGCTTGGCCGTGGCGGTGCGAACCTCGGAGGCGCGGCGGAAGCCGCGCGCTTCGGCCAGGGAAAACCATTTATAGGCGTCCTGCGGCTTGCGCGGACCAGCCACGCCGCCGGCCTGGAAAATGCCGAGCAGATACATGGCTTCCGGATCGCCTTGCTGTGCCGCGCGCTGATACCAGCCCAGGGCCGTAGCCAGATCGCGCGCCACGCCTGTGCCGGTGAAGTAGGCATTGGCGTATTTCAATTGCGCCGTGGGGTTGCCTTGCTGGGCGGCGCGCCCGTACCAGGTCACGGCCTCGCCGACATTCTGCTTCGTGCCCAGCCCGGCGGCATGCATGTCGCCCAGACTCAACTGGGCCTCGTCGTAACCGGCTGCCGCCATACGGCTCATTTGCGCGAAAGCAGTGGCGGGATCGCGCGCGCCTGCCGTGCCGTTGGCCAGCGCCAGCGCCAGTCGATATTGCGCCGGTTGGTAGCCCATATCGGCGGCGCGCCGATAAAGTCGCTGCGCCTCGATCGGGTCGGCGACGCCTGCGCTGCCGGTCTCGCGCAGGCGCGCCAGCGCCGTCAGAGTCGCCGGATCGTCGACGCGTGCGGCTTCGCCGAACCAGTAGGCGGCGCGGGCATCGTCGCGCGCCACGCCGCGGCCGGTGGCATAGGCGAGCCCGGCATTGAACCGCCCCCGCGCGTGGCCCAACGTGCCGGCCTGCTCGAACAGCTGCACCGCGCGCGCCTCGTCCTTGGCCACGCCCAGCCCGGCGACGTAGAGATAGCCCAGCTGATTGGCGGCCTCGGCATTGCCTTGCTCGGCCGCGCGCGTGAACCAGCGCGCCGCCTCGCCGGGATTGGCTTGCCCGCCGCGGCCTTGGACCAGCGCCAGGCCAAGCTGCAATTGCGCCGACGCCGAGCCGCGTTCGGCTTCCGCGCGCAAATCCTGTGCCGCCGCATTGGTGGCGCTCACAACAGCCCAGACAAGTGCTGCGCCGAATGGCCGCCAGAAAAGCGAACGGAAAATCATGCGCCATCATCGACAGCAGGTGGCCTTCGCGCAAGCGTCTCGGCGTTTTGCGATATGTCGATCTTGCGGATGCGATAACTCTTGCGCACACTGGCATCATGAATCAGCCCACCGCTTCTACCTTGCGTGCGGTGCCCGTCTGGGATCTGCCGACGCGGCTCTTTCACTGGCTGTTGGCGATACTGGTCGCTTTCTCATGGTGGAGCGGCGAGCAGGGCTATGGCTGGATGCCCTGGCATTTCTGGTCGGGCTACGGCGTGCTGACCTTGCTGGTCTTTCGCCTGATGTGGGGAATTGTCGGCAGTCGCACGGCCCGCTTCTCGGATTTCGTCAAAGGCCCGCGAGCCGGCCTGCATCACCTTGCCGAACTGATCCGGCCCGGCAAGACCGGCGATGTCGGGCACAACCCGCTGGGCGGGTGGATGGTGGTGGTGCTCCTGCTGCTGTTGCTGGTGCAGACCGGCACCGGGCTTTTCGCCGAAGACATCAATATGAATGCGGGGCCGCTCTATTTGCTGGTATCGGAGCAGACCAGCAGGACGCTCACCAACATCCACGAAATCATTGCCAAGCTGGTGCTGGCCGCCATCATCCTGCATGTGCTGGCGGTGATCGCCTATCTGGTGCTCAAGCGCGACAATCTGATCGGCCCCATGCTCCACGGCAAAAAGGAATTGAATCTGCCTGTGGGCGCCGAGCCGAAAATGGCCAATCCGCTGCTGGCGCTGGCGCTGCTGATCGTCTCGGCGCTGATCGTCTACGGCATCACGCGCCTGGGATAAAAAAAGCGCCGCAGGCTTTCGCCGCCGCGCTTTCGTCTGCCCGGAACCGGATTACTTCTTGAACGGATCCTTGGTGGCGTATTTCTGATGGCATTCGCCGCAGCTTGCCGCCATGGCCTTGAACTGGTCGCCGATGGCAGCCCGGTCGCCCGCGCGCGCCGCTGCGGCCATCTTGACCGACGCATCCACCACCTTGCTGTTGATGGCGTCGAACCCGGCCTTGTCGGTCCAGATCGCCGGCGCCGCCAGCGTATCGCCCTTGTCCGACCCAGCCGGAAACATGGTCGCAAACGCCTTGTGCAGCTCTGCCAGCCGGTCGGCCTTGGCGGCGATCTCGGTCAGGCTGCCGTTTTCCCGCACGAGCGGCGCCAACTCGCGCCCGCCAATGCGGGTGATTTCCTTGCGATTGTCCTGGCGCGCCTTGATGACGTCGCCCTGGGCATAGGCGACGTAGGCGGTGCCGGCCAGACCGGCCACCAGGCCCAGAGCCAAAGCTCCCGTAACGATTTTCCTTATCATTCTGCCTCCTGTTGAGCCGCCGGTGGGGTGTCACCGGTCAGCGGGGAGAAATCTACTTCGCCCGCATGCTGAATAGACAACGTACCACTGGATATTATTCATCAAGAAATGGTGAAATTTTCCCGGTTTCGCCATGGTAACAAACTGTTCCGCCTAGCGATTTTCCGCCAGCCTTGCCTTGGCCCGGCTGCCCTCCTAGGGTGGCAATGAATTCCTGTTCAGTTTCGAGCCACAGAGGAAAGAATGAAATTCACGGGTACCGATCGGTATATCGCGAGCGAAGATCTGCGTGTCGCGGTCAATGCCGCCATCGCCCTGCAACGGCCGCTCCTGATCAAGGGTGAGCCCGGCACCGGCAAGACCATCCTGGCGCACGAGGTCGCGCGCGCCATCAACGCGCCGATCATCGAGTGGCACATCAAGTCGACCACCAAGGCGCAGCAGGGCCTCTACGAATACGACGCCGTTTCGCGCCTGCGCGATTCGCAGCTGGGCGACGATCGCGTTCACGACATCAGGAACTACATCAAGAAGGGCAAGCTGTGGGACGCCTTCGGCGCCAATGAGCGGCCGGTGCTGCTGATCGACGAGATCGACAAGGCCGACATAGAATTCCCCAATGATCTGCTGCTCGAGCTCGACCGCATGGAATTCTACGTCTACGAGACGCAGGAGACCGTCAAGGCGGTGCAGCGGCCGGTGGTCATCATCACCTCCAACAACGAGAAGGAGCTGCCCGACGCCTTCCTGCGCCGCTGCTTCTTCCACTACATCCGCTTCCCCGACCGCGAGACGATGAGCGAGATCATCGACGTGCATTTCCCCGGCATCCAGCGCAACCTGGTGCGCGAGGCGCTGAACGTGTTCTACGACGTGCGCGAAGTGCCGGGCCTGAAGAAGAAGCCGTCGACGTCGGAACTGCTCGACTGGCTGAAGCTTCTGATGGTCGAGGACATCCCCGCCGACGCGCTGCGCAGCAAGGATCCGTCCAAGCTGATCCCACCGCTGCATGGTGCGCTCTTGAAAAACGAGCAGGACGTGCATCTGTTCGAGCGCCTGGCCTTCATGGCGCGGCGTGAAAAGCAATAGGCGCGAAAAGTCGTAATCGCTTAGGAACGCGGGAGATTGCCCATGTTCATCGATTTCTTCCTCAAGCTGCGCGAAGCCAAGGTGCCGGTCTCCATCAAGGAGTACCTGGCGCTGATGGAAGCGATGGACAAGGGCGTCGCCGATTACAGCGTCGACGATTTCTATTTCCTCTCCCGCGCCGTGCTGGTGAAGGACGAGCGCAACATCGACAAGTTCGATCGCGTCTTCGGCGCCTCGTTCAAGGGGCTGGAGTACGTTTCCGAAGGCACCACGGCCGAGATCCCCGAGGAGTGGCTGAAGGCGCTGGCCGAGAAATTCCTCACCGAAGAGGAGAAGGCGCAGATCGAGTCGCTGGGCGGCTGGGAAAAGCTCATGGAGACGCTGAAGCAGCGCCTCGAGGAGCAGAAGAAGCGTCACGAGGGCGGCAGCAAGTGGATCGGCACCGCCGGCACGTCTCCCTTTGGGGCCTATGGCTTCAATCCCGAAGGCGTGCGCATCGGCCAGGACAAGGGCCGCGAGGGCCGCGCCGTGAAGGTCTGGGACAAGCGCGAATACAAGAACCTCGACGACACCGTCGAGCTTGGCACCCGCAACATCAAGATCGCGCTGCGCCGCCTGCGCAAATTCGCCCGTGAGGGTGCGGAGGTCGAGCTCGATCTGCCCGAGACCATCCGCAAGACCGCCAACAACGCGGGCTATCTCGACATCAAGATGGTCCCGGAGCGGCACAACAAGATCAAGCTGTTGGTGCTGTTCGACATCGGCGGCTCGATGGACGCCCATATCCGCGTCTGCGAGGAGCTGTTCTCCGCCGCCAAGGCCGAGTTCAAGCACCTGGAATTCTTCTACTTCCACAATTGCCTGTACGAGAAGGTGTGGAAGGACAATCGCCGCCGCCATTCCGATTTCCTGCCGACCTGGCAGCTGCTCCACACCTACCCGTCGGACTACAAGGTGATCTTCGTCGGCGACGGCTCGATGAGCCCGTACGAGATCGTCTATCCCGGCGGCTCGGTCGAGCACTGGAACGAGGAGGCCGGCCAGGTCTGGATGCAGCGCGTGGCCGACATCTACCAGAGCGCGGTGTGGCTGAACCCGGTGCCGGAGCGGCACTGGTCCTACACGCCCTCGATCCAGCTTCTGAAGCAGCTCATGTCCGATCGCATGTACCCGCTCACGCTCGAAGGGCTGGACAAGGCGATGCGGGAGCTCAACCGCTAGACCAGAGCAAATCATCATGACGAAATCGCGCAGCGATGGCGTCGTGATGTGAATTTGCTCGCAAGCAAGAACCCTTCACGCAAGGAGACAGCCCATGACCGGCAACAGGCAGATCGTGATCCAGACCCTGCCCACCGACCGGCTGGGCGAAGAGCATTTCAAGAGCGTCGAGGCGCCGATGCCGACCATCGGCGACGGCCAGGTGCTGGTGCGCTCCAAGCTGATCTCGCTCGACGCCGCCAACCGCGCCTGGATGCAGGGCGCGACCTACCGCCAGGCGGTGAAGGCGGGCGACGTCATGCACGCCTATTCGCTGGGCGAGGTGGTCGAGAGCAAGGCGCCGGGTTTCGCCAAAGGCGACAAGGTGTTCGGCGAAGGCGGCTGGCAGCTTTTCTACGCCATGGATGCGCGCAAGCTCGAGAAAGCGCGCGCCTACGAGCCGGTCTCGCATCTGCTGTCGCTGATCGGCATCGCCGGCAAGACCGCCTATCACGGCCTCATCAATGTCGGCCGCCCGAAAGCGGGCGAGACAATCGTCGTCTCGGCCGCCGCGGGCTCGGTCGGCGTCTTCGTCGGCCAGATCGCGAAAGCCATCGGCTGCCGCGCCATCGGCATCGCCGGCGGGCCGGAGAAGTGCAAATGGCTGGTCGACGAGCTGGGCTACGACGCCGCCGTCGACTACAAGTCGAAATCCTTCCGCAAGGACCTGGCCGCCGCCGCGCCCAAGGGCATCGACGTCTTCTTCGACAATGTCGGCGGCCCCGTCCTCGAAGCCGCCCTCTTCATGATGAACATGAAGGGCAGGGTCGTCTGCTGCGGCGCCGTCTCGCAGTACGATACGTCCAACATGCAATCCCCGCGCGGCATCCCCGGCCTGCTGGTCGTCAAGCGCCTGCGCATGGAAGGCTTCATCGTCATGGACTTCGCCGACCAGGACAAGGAAGCGGAAGAGAAGCTGCTCGGCTGGGCCAAGGCGGGCAAGATCAAGACGGTCGAGGATATTATCGACGGGCTTGAGAACGCGCCGAAGGGGTTGATCGGGTTGCTGGCGGGGGAGAATCGCGGGAAGCGGATGGTGAGGGTTTAGGAGCCCAACAATGCCCCGTCCTACGCACGGCAGCTTGTTTTCCCGCAATTGCATATCTTAAATCATTTAGGTAATGGCAAATCCCAAATCGCCGCAAAGGTCTTGAGTACGGCATTCTGCCGTTGTTGCAGTACCTGTGGATTCCATTCGGCTAATTCCAGCACCTTTGTGGTTATGACGAAGGGAGATACTCCGGCCTTGGTGCTAAAATATTCTCGCTTCTTTCTTTCAAAATCCCAGTTGGAAGCCTGTGAGTTCTTTTGACGAGTTAAGAGGAGAAGATTGCCGAGCCGATGAGTCCATTCTTGACGCTTCTTCTCATCAGGAAACTTGTTTAACCAACTACTTCCTGCGCTGGGCGACTGCGGCAGCACATGTTCAACAGTAATAGTGCCGTGATCATATGTTGCTCCCCCGGAAGTCATGGCCGCATCGAGGCGCAGCATGAGAGGTAAGCGAACACGCGTGATTTCATAGATGTTTCCATCCAGGGCTTTAAAGAATTTAAGTTTTTCATCACTCGTTAGTTCTAGCGCGGACGATGAACTAGACAGTTCCCAACCTTTATCTATTTCACCAACAATCTTCGCGTATCGCGCAATGCGATCGTTTACATTCATGCGTAGAACAAACATGAAGTAGGCTAATCGCTCGAGTTTAGCTAGGAATGGCTGCGCTTTCTTCTGATCAGTCTCTTCACGCGCGAGGAATAAAATAGCAGCGGGCAGCCAGTCAGAATTATCCAATCGTCTTAAATGACCTACTAGTCGCGCAACTGATAGTCCATAATGCCGTTCCATATCGGCATCGGATTGCAAACGTAAAAAGACCTCTCCGAATTTACCAAAAACGTTGTCCATAAATAATTCTGGAGTGGAGAAGTCGGTAACAAAGTTTTTGAAACCAATCTCTAGGCGTTCCCGCGGCTTATCACGCTGGTAAATCATTCGAATATGTTGGAACAGATCTACAAACTTTTCTCGTCCAAGTAATGCTTCCAGCGTTTCCCAACGTTCGGCGAACGATTGTTCTTGTTCAGCTGTTACCCGATCAAGTAAATCAGCTTTGAGAATATCGGTCGGAGTTAGGTCTAAACCTCGCGCGTTCAAAACCGTAAAAACACGATGCGCCATTTCCACAGTTGTGACAGCGATGACAACGAGGTAGCAACGCTGCAACATGAAGGCCATTAATTTATCTCGAGATTCGGACGTCATTCCTGAAAGTCGATCATAGAAATAGCGTGCGTTCTCAACCATTCGTAGTCTGCTGTCGACGAGATCTGTATCAACAGGCAGTTTCTTGGTTGCTTCGAACTGTTGGATAGTTTTTCGAAAGAAATCTGCGTCACGCTTTCTTTGAATCAGGCGAAAGCGGTCACGCGTTCCTTTGTCGGGATCTCCTTCTTCACAGATGTAGGCGTGCCGTTTTCTTCCCGTCTTTTCATCGGAAAGATCGCGAATAATCGACAACAAAATAGTTAATGTTGTCAGTCGTTGTTGGCCGTCAATAACTTGTGCGTCTGGACTGCCAGGTTGTTTTATAAGAACGATTGAACCTAAAAAATAGGTTATTGGTCCTCGTGTCTCTTCAGCCTCTTCAAGTGCCCGTTCTATATCGTCCATAAGCTCGCGGGCTTGTTCGGTTTCCCAAGCATATGGCCTTTGATAAACCGGAATAGAAAAGGCGAAATCATCGCTAAAAATTCGAGCTAACCGCTCTTGACCAGCTTTGATCGGTTCAATTTCCATAGCGTCGAATTTCACAGGCTCCCCCCTCAAACTGCTAATTCAACCTAGTGTAGCGCGAGTCAAGACTACGCATCACTCTAAGTCGATTGAGTGCTATTGTATGGCGAGAGTGGGTTTAGCGGATTTCGTTTCACACCAAAGTGCGTTTAGAAAATCGTCTAACACCAGCTAGGCGTTCGTCGGCTCTATTCAAATACTCAAATCCAACAAATTATAATCCCTGATCCCGGCCTTCGCCGTCTCATCCCAGCGATAGCTCAACCCCGCATCCGCATGCGGCTTGTAGCGATAGGGCGTCTCATCGGGGAAGCGCTTGCGGCGGGCGTCGATCGCATAGCCTAAGAGCCGCGCGCGTTCGCGGATGCGCGCTTCGTCGTAGATCGCCGGAGCGTTGTGGACGCCGCCGCCGTTGACGCCCAGCACCGATTTGCGGCGGTGGAAGCCGAAGTTGAGCGTGACGCGCCAGTCCTTGCTGGTGTTGGCGAAGGAGCCGTGCACGACCTGGCGGTTGTTGATCACCACGTCGCCGGGCTTGCAGATCATCGGCACCGCGTCGGGCAGCCGCTCTGAGCCGGCCGCCGCCACCATGGCCTTGATGTCGCATTTGCCGCGCACCTTGTGCGAGCCCGGCACAACCCACACGCCATTGGCCGCGGTGCAGCCGTAAAGCTGCGCCATGAAGTTGAAGCCGTGGCTGCCTTCGTCCCAGTCCGCGCTGTCCCAGTGCGTGACGCCATCCTGGTGCCAGGCGACCGACGCGCCCAGGCCGGGCTCCTTGATGAACAGCGCCTCGTTGAAGGGCGTGAAGTCCTCGCCGTTGACTGCTGCCGCCACGGCCAGCAATCCGGGATGGCCGTAGACGCGCAGCTGCGTCTCCAGGAACTGCAGCGAGCCCAGGATCAGGTAGACGATGTCCTTGGGCGCGTCGGCCTTGGCCTTGGGCTCGAACATCTTCACCGGATGGCGGCCATTGGCGAGTTCGGTGCCGCCGAACGGATCGCCCAGCGGCTTTGACCAGAACAGCGTCTGCGCCTTGTGGCCGACACCCAGCGCCGGCCGGCCGTGACGATCGATTTCGGCGCCTTTCTCTTTCGGCAGCCGCTCGAGCAGGTTCTTGAAGTCGGCCTCGATCTCGGCCAGCTCTTCCTTGCCCAGCACGTTCTCGAAAACGTAGAACCCGGTGCGCCAATAGGCGTCGAGAATGTCGGGATGAATCTTGCCGTCGGCGGTGAAGCGGATCGGCCCGCGATTGCCCAGCGCATAGGCGCGCTTCTCGCCCTGGCGCAGGTATTCCTGCATGGCGGCTTCTTCGCTGCCGTAATTGATCGCGGTGGCTCTATTGTCTGGGCTCATGGGATCCTCCGGCGCCGGTCTCTGCTGGCTGCGGAAGAATGCTAGGCCCTATGGGTCGAAATTCAACCCCAGTTCGGCGCGCTTCTTCCTGCTCAGGCCCAGCGCCACCAGCCTATGCGATTGGCGCAGATAGGCTTTCAGCTCCGCAAGCTTCAGTCCCGGCTTACCGTAGTGCTGGATCCATTTCATGCCGCGCGAGGCCAGGTACGGCGCCGGCCGCAAGCCGGGCTGGCTCTTCAGCATGTCGTAGGACAGCGGCGTGACCTTGAAGGTGATGCCGGGATAGGCGCGATCCTCCCAGCCGCCGATGGCGAAGACCTTGCCGCCCACTTTCCACACATGCGCGCCGCCCCATTGCTGCACATAGGTGGTCGCGGGCAGCGACTTGCAGAAGTCATTGTATTGCTTGTAGTTCACTTCTTGGCCAGATCCTTGGGCAGATCGCCCGGTCGCCAGGCCTGCGCCGCGCCGGACGCCATCTGCTGCATGGTTTCCTGCAGCGCCTTCTCCGCCCGCTTGTCGCCCTGCACCGCTTTGAGGATCGACTGGCTGCGGCCAGCGGCAAGCTCGTCGCTATGGCCGGCGACGTAATCGGCCGAGGCTTTCAAATTGGCGGTGGTGCCGTTCAGCTCCGGCATGACGTAGCGCGCGAACAGGTCCCACGAGCGCAGCGTGTTCTCGCGGTTGGCCCAGTCGTGCACGAAGCCCAGCACCACGCCGAAGCCGCCGGTGATGCGCTGCAATTCGCGCACCGCCTTCACCATCTCGTCCGGCGTGCCGATCACCGCCGAGCCGCCATTGCCGAAATCGGAGAGCTGGTTGAGCAGCGCCCATTTGTCCTCGACCTTCACCGCGCCGGTGCGGGCCAGCACGCGCACGATATACTCGTTGTGCCACAGCTGCAGCCCGTCGACCGCCTGCTCCTGCGCCTGCTTTTTCGATTCCGCGAGATGGAAGGAGATCAGCACCCGCCAGTCGCGCCGGTCGACCGTCTTGCCATGCTCCTTGGCCGCCTGCTCGGCGAACGACCATTGCAGCGGCAACGCCTGAAGCCCGTCCAGCGAGGTGGACGCAATCGACAGCGCGCCCATGCCGTATTTGCCGGCGAGCTTCATGCCCGACGGGCTGATCGAGGACGCCGCCGTCATCGGCATCTTCTCCTGCAGCGGCAGCAGTTGCAGTTGCCCGTCGTTGATCTGGAACCACTCGCCGCGATAGGTCAGCCGCTCGCCCTTGAGCAGCCGCACGATGACGCCCAGCGCCTCGTCCTGCCGGTCGCGCAGCAGGGTCTGGTCGATGCCGAACATGCGCGCATCGGACGGCAGCGCGCCCGGCCCGGTGCCGAACATCGCCCGCCCGCCGGTCATCCAGTCGAGCTGCACGATGCGCTGCGCCACGGTGAAGGGATGGTGATAGGGCAGGGACACCACGCCGGTGCCGAGCCGGATGCGCTTGGTGTTCTCGCCCGCCGCCGCCAGGAACAGCTCGGGACTGGCGATCATCTCCCAGCCCGACGAATGATGCTCCCCGCACCAGAACTCGTCATAGCCCAGCCGGTCGAGATGGGCGACGAAGTCGAGATCGCGCCGGAACTGCAGCGCCGGATTCTCGCCGACGGGATGATGCGGCGCCAGGAAGGCGCCGAATTGCATGCGGGTCACTTGGAGTGTGCTCCTCGGGTGCGAAACTGGAGAGAAGAGTTTAGAGCGCGGTTGAATTTGCTCAAGGGGCGGTTGTAACCAACAATCCTCATCCTGAGCCCGTCGAAGGATGGGCAACACAGACAATTCTCGTTTCGAGGAGCGGGATTGTGAAAATGGGTTACCAAAGTCGCATCGACGCTTCGGACGGCCTTAATGAAAGCCAGCCAAGAAGGTCGTGGCTGTGAGCGTGACGTGGGCATCTAGGGGCGGATAAAGTTCGAAAGCCCTCGGCTCGCGCGAGAAGTTCCACAGCCTGAACAGGCACCATTCTGATCGGCGTTCGTCCGCCACCGCAAGTTCAGTGCGACTAATGTAGAAAGGGGTCCGTTCCCATCCGTTGGTGGTCTTCACCTCGATCGCGCGCGATTGACCATCTGGCCTGAAACTGGCGATGTCGTAGCCAGCCCCATCTCCATCCTCGTCAGATACCCAACGCACTTTGCGAGCCAGGTCGTCGCGCCCCGCCGATCGCAACGACGCTCGCTCATGGGCCAGTACATGCTCTTCGCCGGCGCGCCCGAGCGCACGGTTCTGTTCATCCCGGCCGGCAACATCGAACTTGCGGGCGATGTGTAGCATCTGCTCCAGTTCCTGTGGTGGCGGTTGGTTCGACAAAGTGGGCGGGGGGCCAATCCAGATTGGCGCCGCTTCTTGAAGACCGGTCGTCGGACCGAAATTCGGCAATCGGGCGAACCATGTCGGGTTCCGGGTCAGCCATCGGACCACAGCGTCGACGAGCGACATCTGGAAATTGAATGCTGGCCTGTAGCCGGGTATCCAATCCTCGCCAAGTCCCTTCAGGACCGCGCTGATGTTCTGATGCTTGAACTCGACGGATCCGTCTGAGCGGTTGTTAAGTAGCGGGAGAAGGGCCTGTCGATGCTTCGCCTTCGTGTATGGGCGTCCGGCGATGTCGTCCGCGAGCATCGCGAAATAATCCGCGACGATCAGATCGTTCTCCGCATCCGTCCATGGATTGGTCGACATTGCTCCAGGCTACTGGCAAGGCAGCCATTTGTCATTGCATCCCAAGCTCTATTTCAACAGCAAGAAATGCGAATGCGGACGGCGTTACGAGTTTTCTTCCGAGGAGCGGGATTGTGAAAATGCGCTTGGGCGCATTTTCATCCTCGCGGCGCTCGGACCGCCTGCGGCGTCGCGATGAGCTTTGCTCATCGCCCGAACGTGGGTTCGTTCACCTCACGCCATCCGCCAACAAATAAGGGCCCCGTTTGGGGGCCCTTATTTGTTGGCGGAGGGAGCGGGATTCGAACCCGCGATGGCTTTTTAGACCATACACACTTTCCAGGCGTGCGCCTTCAACCGCTCGGCCACCCCTCCGTTAGCGGCGCGCAATCTAGACCAGCGACACCGCTTATTCAATTCGGCTTTGAGCCTGTATTTACGGGCTTTTCTCTAGTCGCCCCCGGTCTTGAGCGCAGCGAGGAAGGCCGATTGCGGGATCTCGACGTTGCCGACCTGGCGCATGCGCTTCTTGCCCTTCTTCTGCTTGTCCAGAAGCTTGCGCTTGCGGCTGATGTCGCCGCCATAGCACTTGGCCAACACGTCCTTGCGCATGGCTGAGATGGTCTCGCGCGCGATCACGCGGCTGCCGATCGCGGCCTGGATGGCGATCTTGAAGAGTTGCTTGGGGATCAGCTCCTTCAAGCGCTCGCACAATATGCGGCCGCGATGTTCGGCGTGGTTGCGGTGGACGATGATCGACAGCGCATCGACCGGCTCGCCGTTGACCAGGATCGAGACCTTGACCAGATCGCCCTCCTGGTACGATTCGATCTCGTAGTCGAAGCTGGCATAGCCGCGCGTCGCCGATTTCAGGCGGTCGTAGAAATCGTAGACCACTTCGTTCAGCGGCAAGCGATAGACCACCATGGCGCGCTGGCCGGCATAGGTCAGTTCCACCTGCACGCCGCGGCGCTCCTGGCACAGCGCCAGAATGGCGCCGAGATAGGTGTCGGGCACCATGATGGTGGCGCGGATCCACGGCTCGTCGATACGCTCGATCTTGCTGGGATCGGGCATGTCGGCCGGATTATGCAGTTCGATCTGCTCGCCATCGCTCATCAGCACCTTGTAGATCACCGATGGCGCGGTGGTGATCAGGTCGAGATCGTATTCGCGCTCCAGCCGCTCCTGGATGATCTCAAGATGCAGCAGCCCGAGGAACCCGCAGCGAAAGCCGAAACCGAGAGCGGCCGAGGATTCCGGCTCGTACTCGAAACTGGCGTCGTTGAGCTTCAGCTTGGCCAATGAATCGCGCAGCTGCTCGAAATCGGCGGCGTCGACCGGGAACAGGCCGCAGAACACTACCGGAATGGATTTCTTGAAGCCCGGCAGCGCGACCGGCGCCGGCGCCTTGTCGTCGGTGATGGTGTCGCCGACTTTGCAGTCGGAAATCGTCTTGATGCCGGCGACGATGAAGCCCACTTCGCCCGGGCCTAGCTCGTCGACGTCCAGCCGCTTGGGCGTGAAGATGCCGACCTTGTCGATGATGTGCGAAGCGCCTGCCGCCATCATGCGGATCTTCTGGTTGCGCTTGAGCACGCCGTCCTTGATGCGCACCAGCACTACGACGCCGAGATAGGAATCGTACCAGCTGTCGATCAGCAGCGCCTTGAGCGGCGCATTGCGGTCGCCGGTGGGAGCGGGGATGCGATTGACGATCGCTTCCAGCACGTCGTCGATGCCGATGCCGCTCTTGGCCGAGCACATCACCGCATCCGACGCGTCGAGCCCGATCACGTCCTCGATTTCCTTGCGCACGCGCTCGGGCTCGGCGGCGGGCAGGTCGATCTTGTTCAGGACCGGGATGATGTCGTGGTTGTTGTCGATGGCCTGGTACGCATTGGCCAAAGTCTGCGCCTCGACGCCCTGGCTCGCATCGACCACCAGCAGCGAGCCTTCGCATGCCGCCAGCGAGCGGCTGACCTCATAGGCGAAGTCGACATGGCCCGGCGTGTCCATCAGGTTCAACGAATAGGTCTTGCCGTCCTTGGCCGGGTAGAGCAGGCGCACGGTCTGCGCCTTGATGGTGATGCCGCGTTCGCGCTCGATATCCATGCTGTCGAGCACCTGCTCCTGCAGCTCGCGCTGGGTCAGCCCGCCGCAACGCTCGATCAGCCGGTCGGCCAGGGTCGATTTGCCATGGTCGATATGGGCGATGATCGAGAAATTGCGGATGAGGTTCTGGTCGAACATGTCTGCTGCTAATCCGATCCTGTCAGCCGCGCAAGGACGCGCCAGTCGCCTTGGCGACGTTGGCGACGATCCTGGCGGCGATGGCGTCGATCTCCGCTTCCGTCAATGTCTTCTCGATCGGCTGAATGGTCACCGACAGCGCCAGCGATTTCTTGCCCGGCTCCACGCCCTTGCCGGCATAGACGTCGAACACCGAAACGCGCGCCACCAGCGTGCGCTCGGCCGCCCTGGCCGCCTTGACCAGCGCCTCGGCCGGAATCTCCTGCGCCACCACGAAGGCGAAATCGCGCTCGATCGGCTGCAGCGGCAGAAGCTTCAGCGGCGGCCGCGTCTTGCCGCCCTTGCTCTTAGGCACCGGCACGCGGTCGATGAACAGCTCGAAGCCCGCGGTGGGCTGCTCGATCCTGTAATGCGCCAGGATCGAGGGATGGATTTCACCGAACGCGCCGATGATCTGCGGGCCCAGTCGCAAAACGCCCGAGCGGCCGGGATGATACCATGACGGTGCGCCGTCGGCGCTGACCTGCGGCTGCTCCGGGTCCATGCCCAGCGCGCCAATCGCGGCCTGGATATCGGCCTTGGCATCGAACGCATCGACTGCACGGGCCGGCGCTGCCCAATGCTTGCCTTCGGCGAGGCCCGAGCGAATGCCGGCAGCGACGGTCTGCTGATCCGTCGGCTTGTTGCCGGCATATTGCGGCCCGACCTCGAACAGCGCCAGATCCCGCATGCCGCGCGCAATGTTGCGGGCAGCCGCGTCGAGCAAATTGGGAATGATGGTGGCCCGCATGACGTCGAGATCGGCCGACATCGGGTTGGCCAGCCGCATGGCCGGATCTTCCGTTACGAACAGGGCGGCGTCCTTGCCGGCCATGAACGACCAGGTCACTGCCTCAGTCAGGCCGCGGGCAGCCAGCGTGCGACGCACGGTGCCCGGCCGGCGCTGCTGCACGGTGCGGGCTGGCGTGGTGACTGCAACCATGCGCGGCATCGGCACGGAAGGAATGGAATCATAGCCGTGCACGCGCACGATCTCCTCGACCAGATCGGCCTCGCCGATAATGTCGGGACGCCAGGACGGCGGCTTGACCTGCCAGGTCGCGCCGCTGCCGGAAACCGCAAAGCCCAGGCCCTGCAAAATGCGCTTGCTCTCTGCGCTGTCGACGTCGAAGCCGGCCAGGCCTGGAATGCGCGACAGGCGCAGCTCATAGGCGCGATCGTCGGCGGGCACGGCGCCGGCCTGCACGATGTCGCTGGCCTCGCCGCCGCAAAGCTCCAGGATCAACCGTGTCGCGGCCTCGACGCCGGAGACGCAAGCCTGCGGATCGATGCCGCGCTCGAAGCGATAGCGCGCGTCGGATTGGATACCGAGCTTGCGGCCCGTGGTCGCCGTGCGGATGGGATCGAAATAGGCCGCTTCCAGGAACATCTCGGTTGTCTGGTCGGAACAACCCGATTCCTCGCCGCCCATAATGCCGCCGATGGCCTTCACACCGTTGTCGTCGGCGATGACGGTCATCTCGCCATCGAGTTCGTAGGTCTTGCCGTCCAGCGCCAGGATCTGCTCGCCGGATTTAGCCATGCGCATGACCAGATCGCCCTTGAGCTTGCCGGCGTCGAACACGTGCAGCGGACGGTTCAGATCGAAGGTGAAGAAATTGGTGACGTCGACCAGCGCCGAGATCGGCCGCAGGCCGATGGCCTTCAACCGGTTCTGCAGCCAGTCGGGGCTGGGCCCGTTCTTCAGGCCCTTGAAATAGCGGCCGGCCACGATCGGGCAGGCACGTTCGTACTCGGCATCGAAGCTGCGCTTCCAGGCGATCGGGCTCTTGAACGTAGCGCCGGCTTTGGTCGCAGGCTCGGGCTTCAACGTGCCAAGCCCCGCCGCCGCCAGATCGCGCGCGATGCCGCGCACGCCCAGGCAGTCGCCGCGATTGGGCGTGATCTTGATCTCGATGACCTGATCGTTGAGGCCCAGCACTTGCGCGATCGGCGCGCCCACCGGCGCATCGGCCGGCAGGTCGATGATGCCGTCATGGTCTTCGCCAAGCTGCAGCTCGCG
This sequence comes from uncultured Hyphomicrobiales bacterium, assembly GCA_964388115.1. Classification (GTDB taxonomy): domain Bacteria; phylum Pseudomonadota; class Alphaproteobacteria; order Reyranellales; family JAQSWP01; genus JAQSWP01. The sequence goes on along the minus strand of CAYLYK010000002.1, from coordinate 187,934 downwards.
CGCCGAGCACAGCATGCCGTTGCTGTCCTGGCCGCGGATCTTGCTGGGCTTCAGCAACAGGCCGGTGGCGGGAATTGTCGTCCCGACGGGCGCGAACACGCCCTTCATGCCGGTGCGCGCGTTGGGCGCACCGCAGACGACCTGCAGGATTTCCTTGCCGGTATCGACCTTGCACACGCGCAGACGGTCGGCGTCGGGATGCTGTTCGGCCGAGATCACATGCGCCACGGTGAAGGGCTGCAGGTTCTTGGCCGGATCGACGATGCCTTCGACCTCCAGCCCCAGCATCGTCATCGTTTTCGCGATAGCATCGAGGTCGGCCGAAGTGTCGAGATGCTCTTTCAGCCAGGACAGGGTGAACTTCATCGGCTCAACCCTCCCGTCAGGCTGGGAACGTCAAGTGCTGCGAAGCCGTAATGGCGCAGCCAGCGCAGATCGGATTCGAAGAAGGTGCGCAGATCGGGGATGCCGTATTTCAGCATGGCGATGCGCTCGATCCCCATGCCGAAGGCGAAGCCCTGGTACTTGGTGGAATCGACGCCGCAATATTCCAGCACCTTCGGGTGCACCATGCCGCAGCCCAGGATTTCCAGCCACGAGTCGCCCGCGCCGATCTTCAGCTCGCCGTTGCTCCACGAGCAGCCGATATCGACCTCGGCCGACGGTTCGGTGAACGGGAAATAGGACGGGCGGAAGCGGATCGGCAGTTCGGAGACTTCGAAATAGGCCTTGGCGAATTCCTGCAGGCAGCCCTTCAGGTGGCCCATGTGGCTGGCTTCGTCGATCACCAGCCCTTCGACCTGATGGAACATCGGCGTGTGGGTGATGTCGGAATCCATGCGGAAGGTGCGGCCGGGCACGATGATTCGGATCGGCGGCTTCTGGTTCATCATGGTGCGCACCTGCACCGGCGACGTGTGCGTGCGCAGCAGCATCGGCGTGCCGTCTTCGCGCGGCGGCAGATAGAACGTGTCGTGCATCTGGCGCGCGGGATGTTCGGGCGGAATGTTGAGCGCCGTGAAATTGTGCCAGTCGTCCTCGATATCGGGACCATCGGCCCAGACGAAGCCCATGTCGCCGAAGATCGCCACGATCTCGTCGATGGTCTGGCTGATCGGATGGATGGTGCCGTTGCGCGTCGGCCGGGCGGGCAGGGTGACGTCGATGCGTTCTTCGGTCAGGCGCTTGTCCAACGCCGCGCCCTGCAGGCTGGTCTTGCGCGCTTCGATCGCCTGCTCGAGCTCGGCCTTGACCACGTTGACCTTGGCGCCGAAGGCCTTGCGCTCTTCGACCGGCAGGGTGCCGAGCTGCTTCAGCAGGCCGGTGAGCGAGCCCTTCTTGCCGAGCGTGGCCACGCGCACGTTCTCCAGCGCCTCGAGCGAGGAAGCCGCTTCCAGCGCCTTGAGCGCTTCGTTTCGCGTCTGTTCAACCTGGTCCATCAGAGCTCTGCCCCAATTCCCGTCTCATTCCCGTGTCGCAAATAAAAAGGGGCCGTCTGCCGGCGGCCCCTTTTCGATTTCTTCTGTCCGCCCCGGTTTCCCGAGCGCGGGAGAATTACTTGAGGGCTGCCTGGGCCTGTTGCACCAGCAGCTTAAACGAGTCCGGCTCGTGCATGGCGATGTCGGCCAGGACCTTGCGGTCCATCTCGACGCCGGCCTTCTTCATGCCGTTCATGAACTGCGAGTAGGTCAGGCCGTGCTCGCGGACGCCGGCGTTGATGCGCTGGATCCACAGGCCGCGGAAGCTGCGCTTCTTGTTGCGCCGGTCGCGATAGGCATATTGCAGGCCCTTTTCGACCTTCTCGATGCCAACGCGGAAAGCGTCCTTGGCCCGGCCGCGATAGCCCTTGGCCAGTTCCAGAACCTTCTTGTGACGAGCATGTCCCGTCACGCCTCTTTTGACGCGCGCCATGGTCTACTCCGTCAACCGTTAGGTAGGAAATTTTTCTTGATGATGATCGCGTCCGGAGCGGAAGCGACCGTGGTGCGCCGGGCCTGGCGAAGCATGCGGTTGGGCCGCTTGCTCATGCCGTGACGCTTGCCGGCCACGCCAAATTTGACTTTGCCCGTGGCAGTGAGCGAGAAGCGCTTCTTGGCGCCGCTCTTGGTCTTCAACTTGGGCATTTTTCTTCCTTTCTGGTGTGGCCCAAACGCCCGGCAGCCCGGGGGAGCCTTGGAAACTTGAGCGGCCAGGCAAATGCCCTCGCCATGCCGCCCTTGGTAAGCGCGTGGTTATATCGGGCGCCCGCGGCAATTGCAAGCGCCCGAAAACCGTTCAGTTTCAGATAGTTAGATTCCAAGGCGGCCCGAAAACCGGACCGCCGGCGCGAATCATTTCGGCGACAGGACCATGGTCATTTGCCGCCCTTCCATCTTGGGCAGCTGTTCGACCTTGGAAACCGGATCGAGCTCCTCGCGCACGCGCTTGAGCACGTTCATGCCCAAATCCTGATGCACCATCTCGCGGCCACGGAAACGCAAAGTGACTTTCACCTTGTCCCCGGTATCGAGAAATTTCTTCATCGCCCGCATCTTGACCTCGTAGTCGTGATCGTCGATGCCGGGCCGCATCTTTATCTCTTTGACTTCAATGATCTTTTGCTTCTTGCGGGCTTCGTTGGCCTTCTTCTGCGCCTCGTACTTGTACTTGCCGTAATCGGTGATCTTGCAGACCGGCGGCTCGGCATTGGGCGACACTTCGACCAGATCGAGGCCGGCTTCGTCCGCCATCATCAGGCCTTCGCGCAGGCCCACAACCCCAACCATCTCGCCCTTTTCGTCGATCAGGCGAATCTTAAGCGCCTGGATCTCATTGTTGACGCGCGGCCCGTCGCGGGACGGCGCGGCCTGTTGCATTGGTCTAACTATGTAGCTCTCCCTCGTTGGTTACCTGGCCGCCGCAGCGGCTCAGGCGGATAATGCGACGCGCTGAAGTCCGTTCCCCGGCATCAGGCCGGGGAACGGGCTTCCTCGCGGAGTCTATGAACTGCCTCTGCCAGCGCAAGCGATTCTTGCTTGTCCGAGCCAAGGCGGCGAATGGATACGGTTTTCTCCGCCGCCTCGCGTTTGCCGACGGCGATGATGACCGGCACCTTGGCCAGCGAGTGCTCCCGGACCTTGTAGTTGATCTTCTCGTTGCGCAGATCGACCTCGCAGCGCAGCCCGGCCTCTTTCAGGGCTGCGCCTACTTCCTCGGCATAGGCGTCGCCATCGGAGGTGATGGTGGTCACCACCGCCTGCACCGGGCTCAGCCAGAGCGGGAATTTGCCGGCGAAGTTCTCGATCAGGATGCCGATGAAGCGCTCGAAAGTGCCCAGAATCGCGCGATGCAGCATCACCGGACGATGGCGGGCGCCATCCTCGCCGATGTAATTGGCATCGAGCCGCTCGGGCAGCACGAAATCCACCTGCAAGGTACCGCACTGCCAGTCGCGGCCGATGGCGTCGCGCAGCACGAATTCCAGCTTCGGCCCGTAGAACGCACCTTCCCCCGGATTCAAGGTGTACTCGATCCCCGCAGCCACGCAGGCGCGTTTGAGCGCGTCTTCCGCCTTGTCCCAGACCTCGTCGCTGCCGGCGCGCACCGGCGGCCGGTCGGAGAATTTCACCGAGAACTCGGGAAAGCCCAGATCCTTGTAGATGGTGCGCAGCAGGGCGCAGAAGCGGATGGTCTCGCTCTCGATCTGATCTTCGGTGCAGAAGATATGCGCATCGTCCTGGGTGAAGCCGCGCACGCGCATGATGCCGTGCAAGGCCCCCGACGGCTCGTAGCGGTGGCAGGAGCCGAACTCGGCCATGCGCAGTGGCAGGTCGCGATAGGATTTCAGTCCCTGGCGGAAGATCTGGATATGGCACGGGCAGTTCATCGGTTTCAGCGCGAAGACGCGATCGTCCTCGGTCTCGCTGATGAACATATGCTCGCGGAATTTCTCCCAATGGCCCGACGCTTCCCACAGCGAACGATCCATCAGTTGCGGAGTCTTGACCTCGACATAGCCGCCGTCTTCCAGACGCCGGCGCATGTAGCGTTCCAGGGCCAGATAGAGCGCCCAGCCCTTGGGATGCCAGAACACCATGCCCGGGCCTTCTTCCTGCAGATGGAAGAGGTTCATCTCGCGGCCGAGCCTTCGATGGTCCCGCTTCTCCGCTTCCTCAAGCTGGGTGAGATAGGCCTGCAATTGCTTCTGGTCGAACCAGGCAGTGCCATAGAGCCGCTGCAGCATCTGGTTGCGCGCATCGCCGCGCCAATAGGCGCCCGATACTTTCATCACCTTGAAGGCCTTGCCGAGCCTGGCGGTCGATTCCAGATGCGGGCCGGTGCACAGGTCGAGCCAGTCGTCGCCCTGGCGATAGATCGAGATATCGACGTCGCGCCCCAGGGTTTCGACGTGCTCGGCCTTGTACTTCTCGCCCTTGTCCTGGAAATGGCGAATGGCGTCCTCGCGCGACCACACCTCCCGCTTGATGGGCAGGTCGCGATCGACGATCTCGCGCATGCGCTGCTCGATGCGCTCGAAATCTTCCGGGGTGAACGGCTCCTCGCGCACGAAGTCGTAGTAGAACCCGTTCTCGATAGCCGGGCCGAAAGTGATCTGGGTGCCGGGGTAAAGCTCCTGCACCGCCTGTGCCATCACATGGGCGGCGTCATGGCGCAGCAATTCCAGCGCGTCGGCATCCTTGGCGGTGACGATGGAGACGTTGGCGTCCTTGTCGATTTTGGTCGCGAGGTCCTTCATCTCGCCATCGATGCGGATGGCAAGCGCAGCCTTGGCAAGGCCCGGGCCAATGCTGGCCGCCAGTTCCTTGCCCGATACAGGTTGCTCGAAACGGCGCACATTGCCGTCCGGCAGAGTGATGGAAACCATAGGAAAACTCTTAAGAAACAGTAGCTTGACGAAGAATTACGCGCCCGCGCGGCATCAGGCCGGGCGTAGCGACTTAGGCCCCGGTATCGGGCCTGTCAAGCAGGGTCACGTTCGAGCGTCGGCCCAGACCGTCTCCAGCACTGAATCGTACAGTGCCAGGATCTGTTCGGAAGTGATGTCCAAGGCGTAGACGTTACGCATTTGCTCGATCGCCAAGCTGGCCAGCCGCGCACGGTCGGCGGTGTCCAGCGCCAGAATCTCCTTAAGTACCGCTGACAGGCCAACGGCATCCGCGACCGGGAATATCCTGCCGGATTCGACCGAACGCAAGGGCTCTGCGATGCCCCCGATGTCGGTGGCGATTACCGGCCTTCCCATGGCCTGCGCCTCGGTGACGACCCGGCTATAGGGCCTTGGCGTGCGATCGGCCACCACGACGGCGTCCGCCAGCATGTAGGCAGCGGCCATGTCGCCGCAATGCTCGGCAATGAAGACCAGCCCGCCGGCGCCCTTTTTTTCGATCATCCGCTCCAGCTCTTCGCGCCGGGCCTTGGTCTCGGGTCGCGCGCCGAGCAGCAGGCAGAACACGTCGTGCCGGCCCAGAAGCCGCACGGCTTCGATGACGATGTCGGCGCCGCGCTCCTGCTCGAGCGGCGCCGGCACCAGGATGATCCGTCGGTCGTCCGGTATGCGCCATTGCTGCGCCAGCCGGATGATGCGCTCGGCCCGCACGGCCAGCGGGCTGAAGCGCGCTGTATTAACGCCGGGCGGTACGATCTGCATTTGCGTGTCGTCGATCTTGAATTCGCGGCGCAGATAGGCCGCGACCGTTTCCGACGGCGCGACGACCTTGGTGGCCCGCAGCAGCGGCTTCAGACGTCGCCGTGCGAAGAATCCCAGGGGCCGCAGCGGTTCGAGATAGGTGGCGATCAGGCAGATCGCCTTCGACCGCGCCAGCGGCCGCAACGCCTTGGCCGCTTCCCAGCCATAGACGTGAACGAGGTTGGCGTTTTCTTGCGCCAACAGCCGCCGCAGACGGCGGCGGGTCGAGAGCTTCAGGAAATCGCCTTCGTTGTCGAGCGGCAGCACATGGTGACGCACGCCGCCGCGCTCGAGCTCATGCACCAGCGGCCCACCGCTGGACGCGACCGCGGCCCGGCCACCGGCCTTGACCACCGCGATAGCGTTGTCGATCGCCAGCCGGGCGGCAGCGCCGCCATCGAGCCTGCCCACGACCTGGAAAATGACGGGAACTCGCGGTGATCCGCCGGTACTCTCCGTGCTAGGCTTGTCGGCGGCGATATCGACCATTCTCTTCAATCTGCAATTAGACAGGCGGCATTGACTACCCAAACGCCCGAATCGGCACAAGGTCCTTCCATTCTACAACGGCCCGACGGCAAGCGTTTGGCCTATGTGACGGTTGCGGGCCGGTTGCCGGCTGTCGTTTTTTTGGGCGGTTTCCGCTCCGACATGACCGGCACCAAAGCGCTGGCGTTGGACGATTGGGCGCGAAAGCGCGGCCAGTCGTTTTTGCGTTTCGACTACTTCGCCCATGGCGTTTCGGATGGCGATTTCGCCGAGGCCACGGTGGGGCGCTGGCGCGAGGACGCGCTGGCCGCAATAGCCACCCTGCCGGCCGACGCCCGGCTGGTGCTGGTGGGTTCCAGCATGGGCGGTTGGATCATGCTGAGCCTGGCCAACCAGCTGCGATCCCGCCTGGCCGGGCTGGTCGGCATCGCCATCGCCCCCGATTTCACCCAGGAGCTGATCTGGCCCGAGCTTACCGTTGCCGAGCAGCAGGAGATGCGCCACACCGGACGTTTGCTGCGCCCCAGCCGCTATAGCGACCAGCCGGATATCCTGACCATGCGGCTGATCGACGAAGGCGCCAAACATCTGGTTCTGGACAAGCCGCTGGCGGTGGATTGCCCGGTGCATCTGATCCACGGCACCGCCGATCTCGAAGTGCCGTGGCAGCTCTCGCAGCGGGCGCTTGACCACATCCGAACGCCACAGGGCACGCTGACCTTGGTGAAGGACGGCGATCATCGGTTGTCGACGGAGACCGACATTGCGCGATTGATCGCGACGGTCGAAAGCCTCTGCGCCTAGCTTTCGCTGGCGAGAATTCCCCGCAAGCCTTCGCGATAGGTCGGGAAGGCCAGGTCGACGCCCAGCTCGCGCTTGATGCGCTCGTTCTTTACGCGCCGATTATCGGCATAGAATTCACGCCCCATCGGCGACAGCGTCGGCTCGATCTCCGCAAACGGGATCAAAGGCGGCGGCGTCACGCCCAGCAATTCGCAGGCATAGGCGACGACATCGGCAGAAGGCGCCGGCAGATCGTCGGCGACGTTGTAGATCGCGCCGGCATTGGGTCGGTCTAGCGAGGCGACCACGGTGCGCGCGATATCTTCGACATGGATGCGCGAGAATGCCTGGCCGGGCTTGTCGATGCGCCGCGCGCGGCCGGCGCGCACGTCATCCAGCGCGCTGCGGCCTGGCCCGTAAATTCCGGGCAGGCGAAAGATCTGCGTCGCAATGCCGTGGCGACGGCCGAATTCAAGCCACTGATGCTCCGCCTTCAGGCGGCGATGGCCGCGCGGATTGCTGGGGTTGGGCGTGGCGGTTTCGTCGACCCAGGCGCCGCCGGTATCGCCGTAAACGCCGGTGGTCGACAGGTAGCCGATCCAGCGCAAGCGCGCCGGCTTGCCGGCCTGCGCGAGCTGGCGCGCAAAGGGATCGCCCAAATCGTCCGGCGGCACCGACGCCAGCAGCGCGTCGATGTCGTCGAGCGACGCGGCCGAGAATGTCTCGGGCGTCATGGCAATACCGTCGATGCCACGCTCGCGCAAAGCCTGCGCGCCGGACGGGCTGCGGCTGGTGCCCTTGATCCGCCATGCTTTGCCGGCAAGCAGGCGCGCAACGGCTTGGCCGCTATAGCCCGCTCCCAGGATCAGCATGGTCTCAGATCGCATTTCGCTTCCGCCTTCCGTTCCAGCTTGCGCCGGCGCGCCGCTTCGGCCAAATCTCTGGCCCATGAAACTGCTGCTGATCCCGATCTTGCTCACGCTCGCCCTGCCCCTGACCGCTGAGGCGCAGCAGCGCAAGTCGGCCGTGCCGCTCGACCATTCCCAGCAGTACACCGCCTGCATGAACCTCGCCAAGACCAGACCGCGCGAGGCCTATGCCAGCGCCAATGCCTGGTACGATCGCGGCGGCGATCAGGCGGCGCAGCACTGCGCGGCCATCGCGCTGTTCGGCATGGGCGATTACGTCGAGGCGGCCAATCGGCTCGACCGGCTGGCGGACGGGCAGGGCAGCGGACGCAACAAGCTGCGCGCCGAGATCTATGCCCAGGCCGGTCAGGCTTGGCTGCTGGCGAACTATCCCGACAAGGCTCTGATCTCGCAGGGCAACGCTATTGCGCTGGTGCCGGACTCGGTCGATTTCCTGATCGATCGGGCGGTAACCTATGCTGGCATCGACCGTCTGGCCGATGCACTGCGCGATCTCAACCGCGCTTTGCAATTGGCGCCGCGCAAGCACGAAGCGCTGACCCTGCGCGCCACGGTGCTGCGGCTTGCTAAACAGCCGGACCGGGCGGCAGCCGATATCGAGCAGGCCATCAAGGCCAATCCCGATTATCCAGAGGCCTATCTGGAACGCGGCCTGCAGCGCAAAGCGGCTCAGCCGGCAGCCGCGCGCGAGGATTTCATCAAGGTGCTGCGCCTGGTGCCGGAAGGCTCCGACCTGGCGGCACAGGCACGCAAGCAGATTGAAGGCAGTGACCTGAAAGCGCGCTAGCGCGTTTTTATGTCACGCGTGCCGTCGACGAACTCCTGCAGCAGCTTATCCGCCTGATCGCTCACCAGCAGATCGAGGAAGAGCGTGCGTTCCAGGGTGAGGTCATTTTCCAGCGATTGCTGACCGGCGTTGCGGATCAGTCGCTTGATATGCTTCACGGCCAGCGGTGACTTTCGCGCCAGCTCGTGCGCGATGGTGAGCGCTCGCTCGAGCACCGGGCTGTCGACGGCTTCATGCACCATGCCAAGCCGCGCCGCTTCGTCCGGATCGACCGTGCGCCCGCGCAGCACCAGTTCCAGCGCCCGCGCCGGCCCGATCAATCGCGCCAGGCGTTGCGTGCCGCCGGCCCCGGGCAGGATGCCGATATTGATTTCCGGCAGGCCGATGGAATAGGGGCCCTTCTGCGCAATGCGCAGATCGCAGGCAAGGCAGAACTCGAATCCGCCGCCCATCGCATTGCCATTGATGGCTGCAATCACCGGCTTGGGCGCATTGCCCAGGCGGGCGAAGATGTGATCGAGGGTACGTTCCGGCGCCGGGCGCTTCTCCGAAAAACTCAGGCCACGCTTGCGCAAGCCTTTCGACAGGCCGTTCAGTTCGCTGACGTCGTAATGCTGGATGAACACCCCCTCCAGCGCACCGGTGAACACGATGGCGCGCACGGCGTCATCGCCGACCAGCTCGGTGGTGAGAATTTCCAGAGCATCCACCATCGGCGCGTCCATGTAGCCATGCGGCGGATTGTTGAAGCGCACGATCGCCACGGATTTCTCGCGCGTCAGCTTGAGCCGTTCCATCGCATCCTCCCAACAGAGTTGCGGCCGAGACTGACGTCTCGGCCGCTTGCTTGTCTATGTTATAGCCGATTTGCCTCAGGCGCGCTTCTCCGCCCCGTCCAGGCTCAACGGATGCTCCAGCCGCGCCACCATCTCCTTTGGAACGATCTGCCAGAACTTGGCTTTCTCGCGCGACCAGTCGTTGAGGATGGTGGCGGCATGCAGCGAGCCCGTCGCCGCCACATGCTGGGCGATCAGATCGTGCGCCAGGCTTTCCCAATACGGCGTGGCGATACGCTGCCATAGCACCGACTCAGGGTTTACGCGCCGCTCGAACAGGCTTTCGGGGTCGTAGACGAAGGCCATGCCGCCCGTCATGCCGGCGCCGAAATTGTTGCCGATGTTGCCCAGGATGACGGCGAAGCCACCGGTCATGTATTCGCAGCCGTTCGAGCCGCAGCCTTCGATCACCGCCGTGGCGCCGGAGTTGCGCACGGCGAAGCGCTCGCCGGCTTCGCCGGCGGCGAACAGCTTGCCGGCGGTGGCGCCGTAAAGAACGGTATTGCCGATGATGGTGTTCTTGTTGGTGACGAGATTGCTCGACACCAGCGGCCGCACCACGATCGTGCCGCCCGACAGGCCCTTGCCGACATAGTCGTTGGAGTCGCCGAACACTTCCAGCTTCAACCCCTGGACGGCGAAGGCGCCCAGCGACTGGCCGGCCGAGCCGCGCAGGCGCACGGTCAGGTGATCGGCCGGCAATCCGGCCATGCCGTATTTGCGGGTGATCATCGACGACAGGCGCGTGCCGACGGCGCGATGCGTGTTACGCACGTTGTACTGCAACTGCATCTTCTCGCCGTCGCGGAACAGCGGCTCGGCATCCTTGATCATCTGCGCGTCCAGCGTATCGGGCACTTCGTTGCGCCCGACCACGGTGCAGTAGCGCGCCGAGGTGCCGGCATCGGCCCGCGCCAGGATCGGGTTCATGTCGAGGTCGTCGAGATACTGCGAGCCGCGGCTGACCTGGGCCAGCAGATCGGAGCGGCCGATGACGTCGCGCAGCGACTTGAAGCCGAGCTGGGCCAGGATTTCGCGCACTTCCTCGGCGATGAAGCTGAAGAGGTTGACCACCTTCTCAGGCGTGCCGTCGAACTTGGCGCGCAGTTCGGGCAACTGGCTGCAGACGCCGACCGGGCAGGTGTTGGAATGGCACTGCCTGACCATGATGCAGCCCATCGCCACCAGCGAGGCGGTGCCGATGCCGAATTCCTCGGCGCCCAGCATCGCGGCCATGACGATGTCGCGGCCGGTCTTCAGCCCGCCATCGGTGCGCAGCACGACCTTCTCGCGCAGCCGGTTCAGGGTGAGAACCTGATGCGCTTCGGCCAGACCCATTTCCCAGGGAATGCCGGCGTACTTGATGCTCGATTGCGGCGATGCGCCGGTGCCGCCGGTATGGCCCGACACCAGGATCACGTCGGCCTTGGCCTTGGCCACGCCAGCGGCGATCGTGCCGATGCCCGCGCGCGCCACCAGCTTCACGCACACCTTGGCCTGGGCGTTGATCTGCTTCAGGTCATAAATGAGCTGCGCCAGATCCTCGATCGAGTAGATGTCGTGATGCGGCGGCGGCGAGATCAGGGTCACGCCGGGCGTGGCGTGGCGCAGGCGCGCGATCAGCGGCGAGACCTTGATGCCGGGCAGCTGGCCACCTTCGCCGGGCTTGGCGCCCTGGGCCATCTTGATCTCGAGCTCGCGCGCATTGTTCAGGTATTCGGCCGTGACGCCGAAGCGGCCCGATGCCACCTGCTTGATGGCCGAGCTGGCGTTGTCGCCGTTGGGCCGTGGCCGGTAGCGGGCGGGATCTTCGCCGCCTTCGCCCGAATCGGAGCGCGCGCCGATGCGGTTCATGGCGATCGACAGCGTCTCGTGCGCCTCGGGGCTGAGCGCGCCCAACGAGATGCCCGGCGCCACCAGGCGCTTGCGGATTTCGGTGATCGATTCGACCTCGTCGATCGGCACCGACTTGCCGCTCGGCTTGAAGTCGAGCAGATCGCGCAAGGCGACCGGCGGCAGGGACCGCACGCCCTCGCTGTACTTCTTGTAGGTCGAATAGGATTCGGTGGCGACCGCCTGCTGCAGCGTGTGGATCAGCGTGCCCTCGAAGGCATGCGCCTCGCTGCCGCGGCGATAGCGGTAGAAGCCGCCCACCGGCAGGGTCACGACATCCTCGTTATAGGCGCGGCGGTGCAGCTCCAGCGCCTTTTGCTGGATGCCGGCCAGGCCAATGCCCGAGATGCGCGAGGGCATGCCGGGGAAATATTCCGCCACCAGCGCACGGGACAGACCCAGCGCCTCGAAATTGTAGCCGCCGCGATAGGAGCTGATGATCGAGATGCCCATCTTGGACATGATCTTCAGCAGGCCTTCGTCCAGCGCCTTCTTGTAGTTCTTGATGCAATCCTCGATCGCCATCTTGCCCAGCAGGCCGCGCGACCAGCGATCGACGATCGCCTGTTCGGCGAGATAGGCGTTGACGGTGGTGGCGCCGACGCCGATCAGCACGGCGGCGTAGTGCACGTCCAGGCACTCGGCGCTACGCACGTTGAGTGAGGTGAAGGTGCGCAGCGACTGGCGCACCAGATAGGAGTGCACCGCGCCGGCAGCCAGAATCATCGGGATCGGTGCGCGATCGGGCCCGATGCGGCTGTCGTCCAGGATCACGTGCAGGCAGCCGCCGCGCACGCCGTCCTCGGCTTCGTTGCGGATGCGCGCCAGCGCTTCGCGCATGGCGTGCTCGCCGCCATTGACGTCGAAGGTGCAGTCTATCTCGACCGCCGTGTCGCCCATGTAGTCGCGCATGGCGCGGAATTGCGCCGAGGTGAGGATGGGCGATTCGAGCTGCAGCAATTCGCACTGCTCGGGCGATTCGTCGAGGATGTTGCCGAGATTGCCCAGGCGCGTGCGCAAGGACATCACGCCGCGCTCGCGCAAGCTATCGATCGGCGGGTTGGTGACCTGGCTGAAGTTTTGGCGGAAGAAATGATGCAGGCCGCGATAATGCTGCGACAGCACCGCGATCGGCGTGTCGTCGCCCATCGAGCCCACGGCTTCCTTGCCGTCTTCGATCATGGGATGGAGGATCAATTCGAGATCCTCGATCGACCAGCCCACCGCCGTCTGATGCGTGCGCAGCGCCTGCCGGTCGTTCGCCGGCGTCTCGCCCTTGGCCTTGCGGATCAGACTGTCCAGCGCCACCGTGCGCGTGGTCCATTCGGCATAGGGCCGCGCGGTCGCCATCGCGTCCTTCAGTTCGCGATCGCGGTACAGCTTGCCGGCCTCGATATCGACGCCAATCATCTGGCCCGGCCCCAACCGGCCCTTCTCGATAACCTTGCTCTCTTCGACCGGCACCATGCCGGTCTCCGAACCGGCGATCAGCAAGCCATCCGAAGTCAACGTATAGCGCATCGGGCGCAGGCCATTGCGGTCGAGACCCGCCACCACCCAGCGGCCGGCATAGGCGGCGATCGCGGCCGGCCCGTCCCACGGTTCCATCACCGCGTTGAGGTAGGAATACATGGCGCGATGTTCGGGCGTGACGTTGGGATTGTCGGTCGACGCCTCGGGAATCATCATCGCCTTGACCATCGGCAGCGAACGGCCGCCACGGGTTAGCAATTCGAACACGTTGTCGAGCGCCGCCGAATCCGAGCCGCCGGCCTGGATCACCGGCTTCAGATCCTCGATGTCCTTGCCGAAGACTTCGTGCGCCAGCCGCGTCTCGTGGCTCTTCATCCAGTTGACGTTGCCCAAGAGCGTGTTGATCTCGCCGTTATGGGCCAGGATGCGGAACGGCTGCGCCAGTCGCCAGGTCGGGAACGTGTTGGTCGAATAGCGCTGATGGAAGACGGCGAAGCGCGAGACGAAGCGTTCGTCCTTCAGGTCGGGATAGAACTCGGCCAGATGCTCGGCCAGGAACATGCCCTTGTAGATCACCGAGCGGCAGGACAGCGAGCAGATGTAGAAATCGATGATAGTGGCCGCCAGCACCGCGCGCTCGATGCGGCGGCGGATGATGTAGAGCTGGCGTTCGAACTCGCGGTTCTCGACCCCCAGGCTGTTGGCGATCAGCACCTGTTCGATTTCGGGGCGCGAGGCATTGGCCTTCTCGCCGATCACCGAAATATCGACCGGCACCTGGCGCCAGCCATAGATGGTGTGGCCGAAATTCAGGATCTCGGTTTCGACGATGGCGCGGCAGCGCTCCTGCGCCGCCAAGTCAGTGCGCGGCAGGAAGACCATGCCGACGGCCAGGCGGCCGATCTTCGGCTCATGGCCGGTGTCGCGGATATGCTCCTTGAAGAAGTCCTGAGGGATTTCGACGTGGATGCCCGCGCCGTCGCCGGTCTTGCCGTCGGCATCGACTGCGCCGCGATGCCACACCGCACGCAACGCATTGATGCCGGCGACCACGACGTCGCGGCGCGCCTTGCCGTCCAGGGCCGCGATCAAGCCGACGCCGCAGGCATCGTGCTCGTCGCTGGCGCGATAGAGGCCGTCACGCTCGAGCGCCGCCGCTTCGCGGCGATACTGCGAGACATAATCTTCGGGTTGGTTAGGGGTGCGTCCGTCCATGGGTCGTCTCCCTCTACGAAGCCTTGGCCAAAGCGGGTTGCGCCTTGGCCTGAATGTAACGGTGGATGCGCTCGGCAGCGTCCCGCCCGTCGCGCACGGCCCACACCACCAGCGAAGCGCCGCGTACGATGTCGCCGGCGGCGAAGACGCCGTCGAGATTGGTCATCATGGTGCGGAAGTCGATCTTCAGCGTGCCCCAGTTGGTCAGGGTCACGTCGCTGCGGCCCATCAGCTGCGTCATGTCCTCGGGATCGAAGCCCAGCGCCTTGATCGCCAGATCGGCGGGCAGGGTGAAGTCCGAACCATCCAGTTCCTGCGGCGCGCGCCGGCCGGTGGCATCGGCCACGCCCAGATGCATGCGCACCGCGCGCACACCCGCAACGTCGCGCTCGCCCGTGAAAGCGCGCGGGGCTGCGAGCCAGACGAACTCGACGCCTTCTTCCTCGGCGTGCTTCACCTCGCGCTGCGAGCCCGGCATGTTGGCGCGGTCGCGGCGATAGAGGCATTTCACCGACTTGGCGCCCTGGCGAACGGCGGTGCGCACGCAATCCATCGCCGTATCGCCACCGCCGATGACGACAACGTTCTTGCCTTCGGCATTGAGCGCACCGGACTCGAATTCCGGCACCGAATCGCCCAAGCCCTTGCGGTTGGACGCGGTGAGATAGTCGAGCGCGGCCACGACATTGTTCAGCCCAACGCCCGGCGCCTGCACGTCGCGCGCCTTGTAGACGCCGGTCGCGATCAGAACCGCATCGTGACGAGCGCGCAGTTCCTCGACGCTCAGATCCTTGCCGATGGTTACGTTGAGGTGGAACTTCACGCCGCCATCGCGCAGCAATTGCGCGCGCCGTTCGACGATGTCCTTCTCCAGCTTGAAGCTCGGAATTCCGTAGATCAGCAGGCCGCCGACCCTGTCGTAGCGATCGTAGACATGAACCTCGTAGCCCTTGCGACGCAGCTGTTCGGCCGCTGCCATGCCAGCGGGGCCGGCGCCGACGATGCCGACCGACTTGCCAAGCTCGCGCCGCGGCGTCGGCGGCTTGACCCAGCCGCGATCCCAGGCCGTGTCGGTGATGTATTTTTCGACCGAGCCGATGGTGACCGACTCGAAACCCTTCTCGATGACGCAGTTGCCTTCGCACAGCCGATCCTGCGGGCAGATGCGGCCACAGATCTCGGGCATGTTGTTGGTGGCGGACGAAAGCTCATAGGCCTCTTCCAGCCGGCCTTCCGCCGTCAGCTTCAGCCAGTCCGGGATGTTGTTGTGCAGCGGGCAATGGATCTGACAGAACGGGATGCCGCATTGGGAACAACGCGAGGCTTGCTCCGAGGCCTTTTCCTGGCTGAAGCGGGCATAGATCTCGTCGAAATCCTGAACACGCTGGTCCGACTGGCGCTTGTCGGGCATGTCCTGCCCAACCGAGACGAACTTCAGCATTTTTTCCGCCATGACCAGCCCCGTGCTTTCCCGCGGCGGCCGATAGGGGACGCTGGGAAATTAAATTACAATTGGCAACGATCCAGGATCATTGAATTCCGCACACGATTCGCGCCGCGAAACGACGCAAATTTAGTCATACTATCTGACATATTTTTTCAGAAGGCTAGCGGAATTTGATATTGCAAAGTCAAATCAACTAAACAGCCCCCTATTTTAGTACCAAAACGGTACAATTATAAGAGACTGATTTCTAATGAAATTTCAGGCTGCGTGGGTGCTATACCGGCCGCCAATGCGGAAACGATCCAGATAGGTGGGTAAAATTACTTCGGCCGCCGTGGGTGTCAGGCCGAGTTCGGCAAAGCTTGGACGACCGGCGCGTACCACGCTGTCGCTCTCCAGCAGCATCGCCTGGTCCAGAGTCAGCGGCGGGTTGGGCAGGAACTGGCCGACCAAGCCCATCAGCCGCGCCATGGAGAACGGCACGTTCACGATCCGCTGCTGGCGTCCCATGGCGTCGAGGATCAGCTGGGCGATCTGGCGCATGGTGTAAACCTTGGGGCCGCCCAGTTCGAACACGCCTCCTGCGGTTTCGGGCTGCTCCAGGCAGGCCATCACGGCGGCAGCGACGTCACCGACATAGACCGGCTGGAACTTGGTGTGGTCGCCGCCGATCGCCGGCATGAAGGGCGACAGCCGCGTTGCGACGGCCATGTTGTTGATGAAACTGTCTTCAGGGCCGAATACCACGCTGGGCCGCAGAATCGTGGCGTTGGGGAACGCCGCTCGCAGCGCCTTTTCACCCTCGACCTTTGAGCGCTGGAAAGCGTTCTCCGACACGTCCTGGGCGTCCGCGCCGAGGCCGGAGATATGAACAATGCGCTCGACGCCGCTGCGCTTTGCGGCTTCGGCAATGTGCCGCACGCCATCGACATGCACGGCGTCGAAACGCTGCCGACCGCGCTGTACCTGAATGCCGCTGGCATTGACCACGGCCTGGGAGCCGGCAATGGCGGCAGCAACCGATTGGGCGTTGCGCAGATTGGCCTGCACCGGCACCACCTGGCCGACATCGCCCATGGGCTTCAGGAAATCGGCCAGTTCCGGGCGGCGCACCGCGGCGCGAACCCGCAGGCCGCGTTGCGCCAGGCGCCGCACGATATGCCGGCCAATGAAGCCCGATCCGCCAAAGACGGTGACCTGCGCGATGCTCATTTCCCTAACTCCGACTGCCTTGGGCAACTGCCTTCAATGGGCCGGATAATTGCCGATGCGGGCGCGCTTGAGAAGCACGCCATTCGCCGCAATGGCGAGGCTGAAAACCCCGCCAAACGCCGGCAAGTATTGACAAGTCTGGCCCGAGGGCTTACCGAACGCCCCCGACCGCCGGCCACAAGCCGGAGCCACTGGATTGCCCAGGTGGCGGAATTGGTAGACGCACTAGTTTCAGGTACTAGCGCCGCGAGGCGTGAAGGTTCGAGTCCTTTCCTGGGCACCATTCGAAACGACGGCCGGCCGCTTCAAAAAGCGCGCCGGCCGTCGTCGTTTATGAGAGGATGTTGGCATGGCCATAACGCTTCACCGTGGCGATCTGCCCGCCGACCTGCGCTTCGGCGACAGCGTGGCGATCGATTCGGAAACCATGGGCCTTAACCCCCATCGCGACCGGTTGTGCCTCGTCCAGTTGAGCGCCGGCGACGGCAACTGCCACCTCGTGCAATTCGCCGCCGACAGCTACGACGCGCCCAATCTGAAGGCCCTGCTGCAGGATCAGTCGGTGCTGAAGATCTTCCATTTCGCCCGCTTCGACCTGGCAGTGATCCGCCACTACCTCGGCATCGACTGCACGCCGGTCTATTGCACCAAGATCGCGTCCAGACTGGTGCGCACCTTCACCGACCGACATGGGCTCAAGGACATCTGCCGTGATCTGCTTGGCGTCGAGCTTTCCAAGCAGCAGCAATCCTCCGACTGGGGCGCGCCGACCTTGACGCCTGAGCAGTTGACCTATGCCGCGTCCGACGTGTTGCATCTGCACGCCCTCAAGCGGCGGCTGGACGACATGCTGGCCCGCGAGCACCGCACCGATCTGGCGGCCGCCTGCTTCCGGTTCCTGCCTTCCCGCGCCCGCCTGGACCTCGACGGCTGGCCGGAAATCGACATTTTCTCCCACTGATCCCGGGTTTCCCGCCGCAGCGTAACGCCCTGATCCGATTCATTGATTTTTGCCGGCCAGAGTCGCATATTTGCCCGAATTCAGTGATTTTTCTGGATTTGGCGCGGATTTTGCTGGGGGCAGGTTCGGGCCTGCCAGTTCCTCTCGCGACGGGTCACGGGCTTAAGCACATCATGATAAAAGCAAGACCGGATACCGGGGCGGCCAGTGCCGATCTCGTCGCGGCGCGTCGTGTGCTGGAGCTGGGCGCGCAGGCCTTGCATGCCTTGTTCGATTCTCTCGACCAGCACTTCGTTGCCGCACTCGATCTGCTGCAGGCGGTATCGGGTCGCGTGGTGGTCACCGGCATGGGCAAAAGCGGCCACGTGGCGCGTAAGATCGCAGCGACACTGGCATCGACCGGCACGCCGGCGCAGTACGTCCATCCAGGCGAAGCAAGCCATGGCGATCTCGGCATGATCGGTCGCAACGATGCGGTGCTGGCGCTGTCGTTCTCGGGCGAGACTGCCGAGCTGGCCGATCTGATCGCCTATGCTGCCCGTTTCAAGATTCCGCTGATCGGCATGACCGGCAATGCGCAAAGCACGTTGGCGCAGGCGTCGACTGCCGCTTTGATCTTGCCGCCGCTGACGGAAGCCTGCCCGCTGGGCCTCGCGCCGACCACATCGACTACGGCAATGCTGGCGCTGGGCGATGCGCTGGCGGTGGCGCTGCTGGAGCGGCGTGGCTTCACGTCGGTCGATTTCCAGGTTCTGCACCCTGGCGGCAAGCTCGGCAAACGTCTGAAGCGCGTGTCGGATCTGATGCATAAGGGCGCGGAAATTCCCCTATGCAAGCCGCAGACGCCGATGAGCGAGGCGCTCCTGGAAATGACAGCCAAGCGGCTGGGGTGCGTTTGCGTGGTCGACGAGATGGGCAAGCCGCTTGGCATCATCACCGATGGCGATTTGCGCCGACACATGTCCGACGATCTGCCGCGCCGCATGGCGCGCGAGTTGATGACAGGCAATCCGCGCAGCATTCGCCCGCAGGCGCTGGCGGCCGAGGCCATGGCGCTGATGAATGACGGCAGGCCTGTCACCAGTCTGCTGGTCGTCGACGATGGCAAGCTGGCGGGCATTCTGCATCTGCACGATTGCCTGCGCGCGGGCGTCGCCTGATGGCGCAGCCACCCCCCTCGGCCAAGGAAGGCGCACGGCTTGATCGAGTGCTGATGCGGCCCCGCCTTGCGCCGCGGGTTTCGATCCTGGCGCCCTTCGTGCCCTATCTGCGGCTCGGGTTTCCCGCGCTTGCGACGTTGGCGGTGGTGATCGGGCTCGTCTGGCCGTTGCTGTTCGGCGCCGGTGCGTTCCGGCTGTCATCCGTGCCGGTGGCGCCTTCCGGGGCCAGCTACATGCGCATGGACAATCCGCGCTTCACCGGCTCCGATGGCCAGGATCGGCTGTTCAACGTCACGGCCGAAGCGGCGATCCAGAAACAGGCCGACGATCCGGCGCTCGATCTCACCTCGCCCAAGGGCGATCTGACCACGCCCCAGGGCAGCTGGATGTCGCTGTCGGCGGTAGCCGGTCGCTACGACCAGAAGAAGCAATGGCTGGATCTCAAAGGCAAGGTCGAGCTGTTCCGCGACGACGGCTATCAGGTGACGACGGAGAAGGCGGCGATCGATCTGCGCGCCGGCATTGCCACGGGCGATGCGCCGGTCGAAGGGCAGGGTCCGGCGGGCCATGTCAATTCGCAAGGCTTTCGCGTCGCCGATCGCGGCCGCACCATCGAGTTCACGGGCAAGGCGCATCTCGTTCTCTATGACGCGGGCCAGTTGCCGGGCATGTCGGGAGAAACGCAGTGACGCGGTCTCTGTTCGCAATTCTGCTGTTCGGCGCCAGCCTGGCTCTGTCGCCGGCATGGGGACAGCAGGCCGCCACGACGCCCGGTTCCGGCGGCCGCCAGATGGAAGTGACGGCGGATAACGGCATCGAATGGCAGAAGGACAAGAAGATCTACGTCGCGCGCGGCAACGCCCAGGTCAAGCGCGGCGACTTCTCCATGCGCGCCGCCACCTTGACAGCGCATTACCGCGAGAAGGAAGGCGGCAAGTCGGAAATCTACCGCGTCGAAGCTGTCGGGGCGGTGACGCTGAAGAACGGCGACGATGTCGCCCAGGGCGATCGCGCGGTCTACGACGTCGACCGCAAGGTGCTGACCATGAACGGCAAGGATCTGTCCTACGTCTCCGGCAGCACCAAGATCACCGCGCGCGACAGCCTGGAATACTGGGAAGTGCAACGCACCGCCGTCGCGCGCGGCGACGCGGTCGCGGTGCGCGAGGACGACACGATAAAGTCCGACATGCTGGTCGGCTATTTCGAGGACCGGCCGCGCGCCGACAATCCCGCGCGCACCCGCCGGGAACTGGCTCAGGTCGAGGCGATCGGCAATGTCGAGATCGTCAACAAGGACAATACGGCGAAGGCGGCGCGCGCCACCTATGATCCCAACACCAAGCAGGCGCAGCTGACTGGCGGCGTGCAGGTCGTTCGCGGCAGCGACCGCCTCAACGGCGAGCGCGCCGAGGTCAACATGAGGACCGGAATCTATCGCATGCTGCCGGGTGCGGCGACGCCGGGCGCTCCCGGCAGCGGCCGCGTCACCGGCACCATCACGCCCGACGGCGTCAATGCAGGGCCCGCTCCGGCCGACAAGCCGAAAGGTCGCTGACGATGGCATTGTTCGGGCGCAAGTCGAATGGCGTCAATGGCGGCGCCCAGCACGAGCCGGATGGCACCGGCCTGGTGGTCCACGATCTCGAAAAGACCTACAACAAGCGCAAGACATTGCGCGGCGTGTCGCTGTCGGTGCGGCGCGGCGAAGCGGTTGGCCTGCTGGGCCCGAACGGCGCGGGCAAGACGACCTGCTTCTACATCATCACCGGCCTGATTGCCGCCGAGCAAGGGCAGATCCTGCTCGATGGCCAGGACATCACCCATCTGCCGATGTACAAGCGCGCCCAGATGGGCGTCGGTTATCTGCCGCAGGAATCCTCGGTGTTTCGCGGCATGACGGTGGCCGACAATCTGCGCGCCGTGCTCGAGCTGGTCGAGCCGGACAAGTCCGAGCGCGAGCGGCTGGTCGACGCGCTGCTGGCCGAATTTCGCATCGACGGCTTGCGCGACACGCCGGCCATGGCGCTGTCGGGCGGCGAACGACGCCGTGTCGAGATCGCAAGAGCGCTGGCGGCGCGGCCGGAATTCATTCTGCTCGACGAGCCGCTGGCCGGCATCGACCCGATCGCCGTCAACGACATCCGCAACCTGGTGTCGCATCTGAAGGATCGCGGCATCGGCGTGCTGATCACCGACCACAAAGTTCGCGAGACGCTCGACATCATCGACCGCGCCTACATTCTCCATGAAGGCGCGGTGCTTACCGAAGGCGCGCCGGCGGAGATCGTCGCCAACGCCGACGTCCGCCGCGTCTATCTCGGCGAGCAGTTCACGCTGTAGCCGCAATGAGCCTGGCGCCGAAACTCATCCTTGGGCAACGCCAGGCGCTGGTGATGACGCCGCAGCTGCAGCAGGCGATCAAGCTGCTGCAGCTCAACCAGCTCGAACTGGCGCGCTTCATCGA
Organism: uncultured Hyphomicrobiales bacterium; assembly: GCA_964388115.1. GTDB lineage: Bacteria > Pseudomonadota > Alphaproteobacteria > Reyranellales > JAQSWP01 > JAQSWP01. The sequence goes on along the minus strand of CAYLYK010000002.1, from coordinate 166,596 downwards.
GGCGGAGCTGGAGCAGAATCCATTGCTCGCCACCGCCGAAGAGAGCGGCGAGCCCGATGTCGAAACGCCCGAGATCGAAGTGGCGCTGGCCGCGCCGCCGGCGACGTCCGCTGGCGACGATCGCGAGGAAAGCGCCGACGTGTTTGATCCGCGCGGCGAGGATTCGGCCTCTTCCGCGGCCCTGGCGGGCGACAGCATTGAGTTCGGCAGCGGCGGTCGCGCCGATGGCGAGGACTTCGATCCGTTGCAGGCGATCGGCGAGGAGCAAACCTTGCGCCAGCACATCCTGGCGCAAATCGGGCTCGAGTTTGCCGATCCGGCGCAGCGGCTGATCGCGGTCAGCCTGGCGGGCATGGTCGACGCCGCGGGCTATATCGAGGTGGATATTGACGAGGTGGCGCAGCGCATCGGCGTAACTGCTGCCGAAGTGACGGCCGTTCTGCAGCGGCTGCAGCGTTTCGACCCGCCGGGGATTTTCGCCCGTTCGCTGTCGGAATGTCTGGGCTTGCAGCTGGCCGAGCGGAACCGCCTCGATCCCGCAATGCAGGCGCTGCTCGACAATCTCGACCTGGTGGCGCGGCGCGGCTTCGCTGTGCTGATGCGCCGTTGCGGCGTCGACGCCGAGGACCTGACGCAGATGCTGGCGGAGTTGCGCCAGCTCGATCCCAAGCCTGGCGAACGCTTCGAGGCTCCGGTGGCGCAGACGCTGGTGCCCGATCTCTATTTGCGGCCGGCGCCCGACGGTTCCTGGCTGATCGAGCTCAACAACGATGCGTTGCCGCGGGTGCTGGTCAATCGCCAGTATCACGCCACCTTGGTGCGCGGCACACGCGACAAGAACGCCCGCGAATTCATCACCGAGAAACTGCAGATCGCTTCCTGGCTGGTGAAAGCGCTCGACCAGCGCGCCAACACCATCCTGCGCGTGGCGCGCGAGATCGTGCGCCAGCAGGAGGGTTTTTTCCGTCGCGGCGTGTCGGGCCTTCGTCCGCTGGTGCTGCGCGACATCGCCGTTGCGGTCGAATTGCACGAAAGCACGATCAGTCGCGTGACCACCAACAAGTTCATGGCGACGCCACGCGGCATTTTCGAACTGAAGTACTTCTTCACCTCGGCGCTGCCGGCGGTGGCCGCTTCCGGCGATTCGGTGACGTCAGAAGCGGTGCGCGATCGCATTCGGCTTCTGATCGAAGGCGAGCCGCCCACCAGCACGCTGTCGGACGACCGCATCGTCACGCTGCTGCATGGCGAGGGCGTTGTGATCGCCCGCCGCACGGTCGCAAAGTACCGCGATGCGCTGGGCATCCCGTCGTCAGCGCAGCGTCGGCGCGACAAGGCGCTGCAGGTCATGGCCGACCGGCAGCAGACCCCAACGGGATTGCGCCCCGCCGAACGCGCCCTATCTGCAGGAGAAGTCGATCTGGGCCATTCTTGACTCGGGGAGGATGCGTCACTATGGTCCGCACCTCATCGAGCGGCCGGTCTTTGGCCCGATGGTTTTACCCGCGATAAGCATCTGGTTTTGTTGATGAAACTCTCGATTAGCGGCAAGCAGATCGATATCGGCGAGGCTTTGCAGGGCCATGTTGGCGCCGCTCTGGAAAGCACTGTCGGCAAATACTTCGATCATGCCTTGGACGGCTCCGTGCAGTTCTCGCGCGAAGCCCACATGATGCGTTGCGACATCCAGGTCCATGCACGACGCGGCATCTTCATGCAGTCGGAAGCCACCGGCGACGACGCCTACATTTGCTTCGATCGCGCTCTGGAGCGCATTGGCAAGCGGCTGCGTCGCTACAAGCGCCGTCTGCGCGACCACAATGCCGGCCAGGCCAGTGAGATCGAGAGCATTGCCGCGCAGCAATTCGTCCTGCGCGGCGAGCCCGAGGAAGTGGTCGACAACCATCAGGAACCCGATCGGCTCGACCCGGTTGTGGTTGCGGAGATGCAGACCCGCCTCCACACCTTGACGGTGGGCGAGGCGGTGATGCGGCTCGATCTTACGGGGGATGCGGCAATGATGTTCCGCAACAGCGCCCATGGCGGGTTGAACATGGTCTACCGCCGCGCCGATGGAAACATCGGCTGGGTCGATCCCAAAAATCTCAACGGCTGAACATCCCGGTCGGAAGGCACATATGGAAATCGCCGATCTCATCGGGCCGGACTCGGTCATCGCCGATTTGCGCGCCGCCAGCAAGAAGCAGGCGCTGCAGGAGTTGGCCGAGCGCGCCGCCACGATTACCGGCCTGCACGAGCGGCAGATCTTCGATGTGCTGCTGGAGCGCGAGCGTCTTGGCACCACCGGCGTCGGCAACGGCATTGCAATCCCGCATGGCAAGCTCGCCGGCCTGAAGAAGTTGCATGGCGTGTTCGCGCGACTGTCGACGCCGATCGATTTCGAAGCGATCGACGAGCGTCCGGTGGATCTTATTTTCCTGCTGCTGGCGCCGGAAACGGCGGGGGCGGATCATCTCAAGGCTTTGGCGCGCGTCTCCCGCCTGCTGCGCGATCAGTCCATGTGCGAAAAGCTGCGCAAGACCGATACCGCCGACGCGCTTTACATCCTTCTGACCGAGGGCAACGCTGCGACCCACGCTGCCTGATTGCCCAAAGGCGGCGCGGATCGCACCGTTTCTAGTTGATGTGAACCGGTTCCAGTTCGTTTTGCCGGATCACGGCCTGCGCCATTTCCATGGTTTCGGCCACCGCCACGGGACGGCCATCGGCGCTGAAGATGCCGAAGCCGGTCAGGCCCTCGGCGAGCTGCACCTTCTTGATGTAGGCCAGTTGTTCAAGCCCGAAACCGGCGAGCTGCTGGCTGTCGAGCGAACGAAGATTGATTGCTGCGGGCATTTTGAACCTCACTAACTTACTCTACGCACCGACGCATTGACGCGTCCCTTCACGACTTCTCGACCGCGCTACTCGCGCGCCGGCTTCTCCGCTTTCAGGTCGATGGTTTGACCCGTTTTTTCGCCGCCGGTCTGAATGGCGATATTGCGCACCCGTAGTTCCTGCGGCGGGCGTTCGAGCTCGACATGCAGCAGGCCGTTGTCCAGCCGCGCGCCTTTGACCTCGATACCTTCGGCCAGCATGAACCCACGCTGGAATTGCCGCGCGGCGATGCCGCGATGCAAATACACGCGCTCGGGATCGTCCTCCTGGCGACCGCGCACCACGAGCTGATTTTCAACCAGCTCGATGGTCAGATCCTCGGCCGCAAAGCCTGCGACGGCCAGCGTGATGCGCAAGCCGTTCTCGCCAACGCGTTCGATGTTGTAAGGGGGATAGCCGTCGCCGCTCTTGGCGATCCGCTCGAGCGTCCGCTCGAAATGATCGAAGCCCAGCATAAGCGGGCTGTTGAACAGCGACAGACGCGACATTGCATCCTCCTCGAAACGAGCGAAGCGCAGAAAAACGGGCCCCGAAGGCACCCTCGTACCGGCAGACAGCACCGGCACCAGAAGCATGTGGGTATCTGGGAAGCGGAATCAAGCCCCGGATCGAGGCCGCAGCGTTCAGGGTGAGCCGGCGAGACCCTTGATTTAATGGAGATTTCTAGAGCTTGGAGGGCAGGTAGCCGCGCCGGCGCATGTCGTCGACCAGCTGGCGCAGCATCTCGACCGTGTCGATGCAGTCCGAAAAGCCCGCTTGTCGCAGCTTGATGGTGCTGACCAGAACCGGCGGCGGCGGCCGCTTCGCATGCGAAGCGAAGAGGAAGTCGGCGTACTGCAGCGAGTCGCCGGTGAATTCGGTCAGTCCGATGTCGCGCAAGCCGTGCCGACGCAGGCTGCGCCGCCAGAGTGTCTCGTGGAGCGGCAGGGTTTCGGCCAGGAGCTGCGGTTCGGGTGCGCCGACATCCATGCCGAATATCTGCGCCAGTTCCGGCCACAGCGACGGCCAGTCGAAGACGTCGCCATTCGTGATGTTGAAGATCTGGTCGGCCGCCTTGTCGCTTTGCGCTGCCCAATGCAGAGCGCGGGCGATCAGGCGGGCATCGATGGCTTCGTTGGGATAGCTTTGGCCGCCAGGCCAGGAGAAGGGCAGGTTTTGCTCGCGGCGGACGACGGCATAGGCGGCCAACGCCGCCAGCACGTTCATCGGGCTGCCATTGGCGTGGCCGAAGACGAGCTGCGGCCGCCAGATCGTGAACGACCACGGGGCTCCGATACGGCGGTCGCGCAGATAATCTTCCTGCAGCCAATAGAAGTTCTCGTGCGGGTCGCGTGGCGCGTTCTCGCGCGCCGGCACCGGGACCGGATGCAGATGCACGCCATAGGCCTTGGTGCCCTGGAACAGGCTGACATGGCGCAAACCTTTGGCATGCTCGGCCAGCGGCTCGAACAAATGGCGCAGCATGGCGATGTTGGCGTCCATCTGTTCGTGATCGCGCCAGCCACGGACGAGACCCGGCTTTTCCATCAGTGCCGCATAGACCAGATGCGTCACGCCCGCCAGCTGCGGCGCCAGCGCCGCGACGGCGTTGCCGTCCATCAGGTCGACCGCCAGATGCTCGACCGTCACGGCGACTTCCGGTGCACGACGCGACAGGGCGATGACGCGCCAGTCTTTCTGACCGGCGAAATGCTCGATCGCGGCGCGGCCGATCAAGCCGCTGGCGCCGGCGATAAGGACTGTGTTTGAGGTCATGTTCTATTTTCCAATGAATTTCGGCGCGCGCTTCTCGAGGAAGGCGCGCATGCCTTCCTGTCGATCCTGGCTGTCGAAGGCCGCGCCATAGGCCTCGATCTCAACCTCGCGCGCGCTGGCAAAATCCAGCTCCAGCGAGGCGTTCAGGGCGCGCTTCAGCTCGCGCAGCGCCAGCGGGCTGTACCCGGCGATCGTTTGCGCCGCCGCCGCGGTCGCGGTGCCAAGCTGGTCCGGCTCGACCAATTGGTTGACGATGCCCAGCTGGAACGCGCGTTCGGCCGAAAGACGCTCGCCGAGAATGCAGATTGCCCGCGCTGCGGCGGCCCCTAGTAGACGGTCGATCAGCACCGTGCCGCCGGTACCAGGGAATATGCCGAGCTTTATTTCCGGATACCCGAAGCTTGCCCTGGTCGAGGCGATACGAACGTCGCAAGCCAGCGCGATCAGCATGCCGCCGCCCAGCGCATAGCCCTGAATCGAGGCGATGATCGGCTGCGGCAGCCGGCGCATGCGGTCGTAGAGGCGCATGCCGTTCCAGCTTCGCGCTTCGGCCTGGGGGCGGGTCATGCCTGCCATCTCGCTTATGTCAGCGCCGGCGACAAAGGATTTCTCTCCCGCCCCTTTCAGCACCACGACGCGAATCGTCGTGTCCTGCGCGATCTGTTCGAGCAGCGCGCCCATCTCGGCAAAGACTTGCGTGCTCAGCGCATTGAGCGCCTGCGGGCGGTTGATGGTGATGGTCGCCACCGGGCCGTCGGTGTGGAACAGAAGAGTTTCGTAAGCCATGATTTCTCCCCGCAGGCGCGGTGCTTTTCAAATCTGCGCTTCGCCCAGCCGCCCGGTCAGCACTTCAAGCGATTCGAACAGATAATAGTCGGGCCACACCGCTTCGCAGTCGACGGCGTGGCCAATGGTCGGGTGATAGCAGGCGCCGATCAGCATGCCTTGCGGCCGGCTCTCGCCCGCGCCAAGCGGCGTCAGCCACTCGCTTACCATGGTGCGCACGCCATGCTCCGCGGCATTGCGATATTTCGCGCTAAGCGCCTTGTCCTCGGTCAGGCCGGCGATCTTGAGCAGCGCGGCCGATACCATCGCCGGCGCCGACGTATCGCGCCAGGTGTTGGGAATGCGCGGATCGCCGAAATCCCAGTACGAAATGCCGTTCTCCGGCACGTTGGCGATCCACCAATCGGCAATGCGCTGCGCTGTCTTCAGGAACAGCGGCTCTTCGGGCTGCCACAGGGCAGAGATCGCATAGCCCAGCATCGACCAGGCCTGGGCGCGGCCCCAGGTGCTTTCCGGCGAATAGCCCTTATGCGTGTAGCGCCGCGTCAAGGCGCCGGTGTCGACATCGAAAGAAGCCGACTGGCACACGGACCCATCTTCGCGGACGCACCAGTCGATGTGCTTCAGCGCATGGCTTCTCGCCATTTCGCGCAGGTGCTCGTCGCCGGTTTCATTCGCCGCGTAAGTCAGGCAGGCCACGATCATGCCGATAGCGTCGACCGTGGTTTCGCCCGGCCCGAGGTTGGAGGTTTCCTCGCCCTCTTCGCCCAGCCCGATCACGCCGGCCGCCTTGTTGAAATCGTCCGCCAGCGCGCGAGCGACATCGATGGTGAGCCGGCGTCCTTCCTCTTCGCCGTGCAGCAGCCGACCCAGCAGCACGCCCGGATAGAACAGCATGCCGCGATAATGGGTTTTCGACCGCAGGCGGCGCTTCAGCCCATAGCCCCAGTGCCGCGCGGCGGGCAGCAGGTCGGGATGCTGGCGCCCAGCCAGCCACAGCCAGCCGGCAAAAAAGCCGCCAGTACAGTCGCCATCGGCCTTGGTAATCCATTTTCCAGTCTTGGGATCGGCGTGATCGGGCCAGCCAGTGAGCGGTTCTGAAATGGTCTGACGCAGGCGTGAAACCATTCGCGCGCGGGCATCTTCATAGATCGGCTTCCATTGCTCGCCCGCCCCGCGCTCGGCTGCGCCGCTCATGCCGATTCTCCTCGCTCTGTGTTTGCCGCACGCAGGGCTTCGACCAGTTGCGTCGCCCCTTTTTCCGGCGCCCCGTCGTTGACGATCCGAGCTAAACGCGGATGGTCGACGGTAAAGGCCTTCGCCCGTGCCAGGCGCTCATTGATGGCAGCCGCATCTTCGCGGCCGCGGCGACGCAGGCGCTCGGCCAGTATCTCGGCCGGTGCGGTGACAAGAATCGGCGTGACGTCCTGGCGCTGGGTCAAGTTCTTGAGGAAATGCGCCCGGCTGCCACTGACGACCACTTTGCAGCCTGCTGCTTGCCACAGCTCGATCTCGCGGCTGACGCCATAGCGCAGACCGTGCGCATCCCAGGCCAAGGCGAACAGGTTCAGCCGGAGGCGAGCGGCGAATTCCGTATCCGACAGCGCGATGAAGTTCTCGTGTCCCGCCGCAGCTTCACGGGTAATGAAGCGGTGTGCGAACAGGATCGTGCTGCCTTCCAGCGCGTGCCGAGCCAGAGCCAGCAACGTATCCTTGCCGGCGCCGGACGGACCCATGACATAGGCAATGGTCATTGGCTCAGTATAATCATGGCTGCTCAAGGCAAGCAGTGCCTTCTAGCATGATCCTGTCGGGAGGTTCGTCAATGGCCAGCCTGAGATTGCCGTCGATTCTAGCTATGTTCGCGTTGCTCTGCGTTCCGCTGACTGCGGAAGCTCAGGTGCCGCCCAGCGCCTCTGAGATCGCGGCCTATCGCGGCCTGCATGCCGCTGCGGCTGCGGGCGATCTTGCGGCAGCGACGCGGCTGGCAGCCTCGGGCGCCGATCTCAACGCGCGCGATGGGCACGGACGCACGCCGCTGCATGTCGCGGGACATGGCGGGCATCACGAGGTGGCGCGGCTTCTTCTGGCGAAAGGCGCCGACGCCAACGCGCTCGACAGCCAGCAATACGATCTCATTACCATCGCCGCGGTGCGCGACGATGCGCGCATGGTCCGGCTCGCCATCGAAGGCGGGAACAATCCGCGCAATATCACCAGCCCCTATCAGGGCACGGCGCTGATCGCCGCTGCGCATCTTGGACATGTCGAGCCGGTGCGGGTGTTGATCGAAGCCGGCGCGCCGCTCGACCATGTCAACAATCTCGGCTGGACCGCGCTGCTCGAGGCCGTGATCCTGGGCGATGGCGGAGCGCGCCATGTCGAGATCGTGCGCCTGCTGCTGGCCGCCGGAGCGAAAACCGAGATCGGCGATCGCGGCGGCGTCACCGCCCTTCAGCATGCGCAGAATAGGGGCTATGGGGAAATGGCAGGCATCTTGGCAGCGCCAACTGTACCGCTAAAGCAGTGATTGATTCAAAACGGGAGGTGGCAATGAAAGATGGATTGAAATTCGCAGCTGCGACAGTGGCACTTCTAGCCGGCGGGAGCATTGCACCCGCCGTCGCACAGGATTACTGCGCGTCCTTGAAGAAGGTGATCGCGACGGCGCCACAGGATTTCTCGCCATTGTTCGTACTTCCGCCCAAATACGGACAACACTACAGAGTGAATCTATCGTTGCCAGGCGCCGGATATTGCCATGCCTCGCCCAGTTCAACCGAAGGCGGTTATCCCACCAGCGCGAGCTATAAATGCGAATATGAAGTGTCCAACGCCAATGGCAAAGCGATGTTCGACCGCATGCTGGCCCAAACCGAGGCATGTTTTGGTCATCGCTATCGCCGCCCGCCCTGGGTTGGGTCAAATGAAGCTGCGATGACAATTTTTTCCGAATCGGGTGCGCTTCATGTCAGTGAGAATGGCATCAGCGATGATCCCAGGTTCGTTGCCTCCCTTTGGATAGAGGTCCACTCTACGGGCGTCACTGTAAAGCTGCTTGGAAAAAAGCCCAAACGCAGCTGACGCCTACACGGTGGCGGCGTGGCGTCCCTTGCCGGCCCGCAGATGCGCATCGAAGGCCGCAGCCACCACCCGCGCCAACGGTCGGGCGCGCGGATCAAGTCTGATTGCCGCGCCGGCGCGGATCAGCACCCCATCCTTCTCCAGCGGCGCAAGCTCGGCTAGCGCATCCTTGCTCCAATCCGCCGGCGCACCGAAGCGCCGCGCCGCTGCCGCGCAGTCGACCGCGCCATCGCACATGATGCGTTCGATGACGTGGCCGCGCAGCCGATCCTCGTCCGAGATGGCGCAACCCTTGGCAATGGGCAGCACGCCCGCCTGCACAGCGCGCGCCCAGGCGCCAGTCTCAGCAACGTTCTGCACATAGCCCGAGGGCGTGCGGCCGATGGCGGTGGCGCCCAATCCGATCAGGGTTTCGGCCGTGTCCGTAGTGTAACCCTGGAAGTTGCGGTGCAGCGTGCCGTTGCGTGCGGCAACCGCCAGCGCATCGCCGGGCAGGGCATAATGGTCGATGCCTATGCTCGTGTAGCCTGCCGCCTGCAACGCCTGTTCGGCGGCCATGGCCTGTGCGGGGCGAGCCGCGGCATCGGGCAAAGCTCGCTCGTCGATCATGCGCTGGTTCTTCGCCATCCACGGCACATGGGCATAGCCGAACAGCGCCACGCGATCGGGCCGCATGGCCGCGCCCAGCTCGATGGTGCGCGTCAAGGTTTCGACCGTCTGGTGCGGCAGGCCGTAGATCAGATCGAAGTTGATGTTGGCGATGCCCGCCGCGCGCAAGCCTTCGACGGCGCGCGCCACCATCTCGGGCGGCTGGATGCGATTGATCGCCTGCTGCACCTGCGGATCGAATTCCTGCACGCCGAAGCTCGCTCGCGCGACGCCTTCGGCGCCCAGCCGCGCGATCATGTCGGCAGAGAGCGTGCGCGGGTCGGTTTCGATGGCGATCTCGGCGTCAGCCTTGAGGGCGAAGCGGGCGCGCAAATGCGCCATCACGCGCGAGAAATCGTCCGGCGTCAGGCTGGTCGGCGTGCCGCCGCCCCAGTGCAGATGCGCGACTTTCATCGGCGCCGGAAGTGCAGCAGCAACAAGGTCGATTTCAGCGAGCAAGGTCGAAACGTAGTCGGCAACCGGCGCATAGCGGGCGGCGAGCTTCATGTTGCAGCCGCAATACCAGCACATGCGGTTGCAGAACGGCACATGCACATAGACGGAAATCGGCTGCTGCGGATCGATCGCGCCTAGCCATTGCCGATATTGCGCTTCGGCGAATCCCGGCTGGAAATGCGGCGCGGTGGGATAGCTGGTGTAGCGCGGCGTTGCTCGCCCCGCATATTTGGCGATCACCGCCTGCATGTCGCCATCGCTCAGCCCGTCCATGTCCGCGCTCCAAGGATGACGCAAGCTAGCAGGGGAAGGCGGGGGGCAAATTGATGCGGATCAAGCGAGGGCGGCAAAGAAAAAGCCCGGCGCTTGCGCGACCGGGCTTTTCTTTTGGTGGAGCCAAGCGGGATCGAACCGCTGACCTCTACAATGCCATTGTAGCGCTCTCCCAGCTGAGCTATGGCCCCGTCTGAATCTGGGGTTCCGGCCGGTTTCGGCCGGAACGCGCGGAAATTAAGGGCAGCCCCCAGCCAGCGCAAGGGGTTTCGTGTCGGCCCTTAAGTCGGCGTTTCGTCGGTATCGGTTTCGATCACGTCGGGGATGTCGTCGGCATCCTCGCCCAGATCGGCCGTATCCTCGATGACATCATCATCGGCGTCGTCATCGGGCGGAACGCCCTCGATCGCGTCCTCCAACTCCACGGGCACGACCTTCTCGATCACCTTCTTGGCAGGCGCCGGCGTCTTGGCGGCATTACGGCTGCGCCGGGTCTTGATGAAGTCCTCGGCATCGTGCTTGTGCCCGCATTTCGGGCATACGATGGGTGCGCGCTTGAGATCGTAGAAACGCGCGGCACAGCTCTGACAGGTGCGTTTGACGCCCCATTCCGGCTTCGACACGTCGAGCCTCCTGAAATATCGGTAAAGCGGGGGCCCGTGTACGACGCTTGCACCCCCCTGTCAAAAGCAAATTTTAAGCCCCGCGGCGGTCGGCGCAGCGGGTTTGGGCCCGGTTGACGGCGGCTGGTTGAGCCTTGCCGCTCTATGCTAGACAACCCGCCAGCCGCCCCCCGGGGCGCGCATTCATTAATCGGGGAACGACGCTGAAACCCTTTCATTCCAGCAAGGCGGCCCGGCTCGAGGGTCGGCTGCGACCGCCCGGCGACAAGTCGATATCGCACCGTGCCCTGATGCTGGGGGCGCTGGCGGTCGGCGAAACCCGCGTCAGCGGCCTGCTCGAGGGCGAGGACGTGCTGCGCACCGCCGCCGCCATGCGACTGCTGGGCGCCACGGTAACGCGCGACGGCAATGGCATTTGGCGGGTCAGCGGCGTCGGCGTCGGCGGGTTCGGCGAGCCGGCAGACATTATCGACCTGGGCAATTCGGGCACCTCGGCGCGGCTGCTGTCGGGCCTGCTGGCGACTTCCGGCTTCGTGTCTTTCGTGACCGGCGATGCTTCCCTACGCCGCCGGCCGATGCGCCGCGTCACCGAGCCGTTGACCCAGTTCGGCGCGCAGTTCCTGACGCGCGATGGATTGCGTCTGCCGATGGCGGTGATCGGCACCGCCAGTCCGGTACCGATCCGCTATGTCACCCCAGTGCCGTCGGCGCAGGTGAAATCGGCGGTGCTGCTGGCCGGGCTCAACACCATGGGCGAGACGACTTTGGTCGAGCGTGAAGCCACGCGCGATCATTCGGAAATCATGCTGGCGCATTTCGGCGCCACCTTGCGCCAGGAGCAGACCGATGAGGGCCTGGCGATAACCATCGTCGGCCAGCCCGACCTGCTCGCGCGCGACATCGAAGTGCCGGGCGATCCGTCATCGGCGGCGTTTCCCGTCGTTGCCGCCTGTATCGCAGGCGATGCGGAGTTGACGGTGGAGCATGTCGGCGTCAATCCCTTGCGCACCGGGCTTTATACGACGTTGCGCGAAATGGGTGCCGCCATCGAGTGGCGCAATCAGCGATCCGTCGGTGGCGAGAAAGTCGCCGATCTTCTGGTCAAGGGTGGCGCGCGCTTGAAAGGCGTCGACGTGCCGGCCGAGCGCGCGCCAAGCATGATCGACGAATATCCGATCCTGGCCGTCGCCGCCGCATGCGCCGAAGGCACCACTGTGATGCGCGGCCTTGCGGAGTTGAAAGTGAAAGAGAGCGACCGTCTTTCGGCGATCGCGGCTGGTCTTGCCGCCAACGGCGTGAAGGTCGAGGTCGGCGCCGACAGCCTCACGGTGCATGGCGCTGGCGGTAAGGTCGAAGGCGGCGGCACGGTGCAAACGCATCTCGATCACCGCATCGCCATGTCGTTCCTGGTGCTGGGAATGGCGACGCGCCAGGCCGTGACGGTCGACGATATCGAGATGGTCGATACCAGCTTCCCGGGATTCGTTGCGCTGATGAACGGATTGGGCGCGAGAATTGCGCCTGCCAGGTCGTGATGGCCGGCGCATGATTATCGCGCTGGACGGTCCTTCGGCAGCCGGCAAGGGCACGCTCGCCCGACGGCTGGCGGGGCATTTCGGGTTGGCGCTGCTCGATACCGGGCTGATCTATCGCGCGGTCGCCGCCCGGGTTCTGGCTGGCTCGCAGGACGGCAGCGAACGTGATCGTGCCATTGCCGCCGCCCACGGGCTGAAGCCCGACGATCTGAATCAGCCCGGATTGCGGGAGGAAGCGGTCGGCGCCATGGCCTCGAAAGTCGCCGCCATTCCCGAGGTTCGCCTCCAACTTGTTGAATTTCAAAGGAAGTTCGCCAAGAATCCCCCCAACAATGCCAAGGGGGCTGTGCTGGACGGCCGCGACATCGGCACGGTCATTTGCCCCGATGCCGATGTGAAAATATTCCTGACCGCCAGCGCCGAGGCCCGCGCCGAGCGGCGATTCCAGGAGTTGCAGGCAGCGGGGGTGGACACTATAAAGGCGCGCGTTCTTGCCGATATGCGCGAACGCGACGCCCGCGACAGCGCTCGATCCGCAGCACCTCTGGTGCCGGCGGCCGACGCTTTCCAATTGGACACCACGGCGCTTGGCGCCGACGAGGTTTTCGATCGCGTCGTTGCGCATATCGCAGCGAAGCGTGCCGGACGGGGCTCCTGAAGCCATCGGCCCCGTCGGGCGAAGTCGATTACCTTCGTAAGGGATGGCTGCAGCGGACAAATCCCAATCGTCCGATGTCAGGGAATACGGCGCAGGATCCACCGGGACAACCGGCTGGCCGGACGGGCGTGGTGCTCGTGGGATCGTTGAAGGAGAAAAAATGGCTCGTACTGCTGTGAAGGCGGACTCCGTTCCGCCGATGGAAGATTTTGCCGCGATGCTCGACGAGACTTTGGGCCAGTCCCAGGGCTTCGAAGGCGCGGTGGTTCAAGGCCGGGTTGTCGGCCTTGCCAATGATTTCGTCGTCGTCGATGTCGGCCTGAAGTCCGAAGGCCGCATCCCGCTCCGCGAATTCTCCAATGGCGGGCAGCCCGCCAACATCAATATCGGCGACACGGTCGAAGTGTTCGTCGAGCGCATGGAAGACCGCAATGGCGAAGCCATGCTGTCGCGCGAGAAGGCGCGCCGCGAGGAAGCCTGGACCCAGCTCGAGAAGGCCTTCACCGGCAACGAGCGCGTTACCGGCGTGATCTTCGGCCGCGTCAAGGGCGGCTTCACCGTCGACCTGTCGGGCGCCGTGGCGTTCCTGCCGGGCAGCCAGGTCGATGTGCGCCCCGTGCGCGACGTCGGCCCGCTGATGGGCAGCCCGCAGCCGTTCCAGATCCTCAAGATGGATCGCCGCCGCGGCAACATCGTCGTCTCCCGTCGCGCCGTGCTCGAAGAGAGCCGCGCCGAAGCGCGTTCCGAGCTGGTTGCGAACCTTTCGGAAGGCCAGGTGCTGGAAGGCGTCGTCAAGAACATCACCGATTACGGCGCCTTCGTCGATCTGGGCGGCGTGGACGGCCTGCTGCACGTCACCGACATTGCCTGGAAGCGCATCAACCACCCGTCAGAGGCTCTGGCGATCGGCCAGCACGTCAAGGTGCAGGTCATCCGCTTCAATCCCGAGACGCAGCGCATTTCGCTCGGCATGAAGCAGCTCCTGTCCGATCCGTGGGAAGGTGCCGAAGCGAAGTACCCGGTGGGCGTCAAGCTCAAGGGCCGCGTCACCAACATCACCGACTACGGCGCCTTCGTGGAGCTGGAGCCTGGTGTCGAAGGTCTGGTGCATGTCTCCGAGATGAGCTGGACCAAGAAGAACGTGCATCCGGGCAAGATCGTTTCGACCTCGCAGGAAGTCGAAGTGATGGTGCTCGACGTCGACATGACCAAGCGGCGCATCTCGCTCGGCCTGAAGCAGTGCATGGACAACCCGTGGGACAGCTTCGCGGCCAAGTACACCGCTGGGTCGGAGCTGGAAGGCGAGATCAAGAACATCACCGAGTTCGGTCTGTTCGTCGGCCTGCCGGGCGACATCGACGGCATGGTGCATCTGTCCGACCTGTCCTGGGACGAGCCGGGCGAAGCGGCCATCCAGAAGTTCCGCAAGGGCGACAGCGTCAAGGTCAAGGTGCTGGACGTCGACATCGAGAAGGAGCGCATCTCGCTGGGCATCAAGCAGCTCAGCAACGATCCGTTCGAGCGCGTCAACGACACCATCAAGAAGGGTGACGTCGTGACCTGCACGGTGGCTGCAACCAACGAGAACGGCATCGACGTGACCCTGGCCGACGGGCTGCCGGGCTTCATCCGCAAGTCCGAGCTTTCCCGCGATCGCTCCGAGCAGCGCCCCGAGCGCTACGCGGTGGGCGACAAGCTCGACGCCAAGATCACCAACATCGACAAGGCCACGCGCCGCGTCGTGCTGTCGGTCAAGGCGCGCGAGATCGACGAGGAGAAGCAGGCCATGGCCGAGTTCGGCTCGTCTGACTCCGGCGCTTCGCTGGGCGACATTCTGGGCGCGGCCATGAACCGCGCACAGCAGGACAAGAAGTAAGCGCCAGCCGCTTGGTTACCGAAAAGAGACGGCCCCGAAGCGATTCGGGGCCGTTTTTCGTCATACATGGGCTTGTTTGGTACGCGGTGGGACCTCTCTATATATGGTACCTATCTTGCGCTCGCCCGAAAAACCCAAAAGATTCAAGGCACTTACCCTTGACGCGCGGCTAAGCCTTTGGCACGCTTTGGCAATTGCGCTTGGCCGTCGCTGGCGCAAACCACAGCGGGTCCTGGGGCCATGACCAAGTCCGAACTCATTCTCAAGCTGGCCGAGATGAACCCTCATCTCTACCAGCGCGACGTCGAACGTATCGTGCAGACGATTTTCGACGAGATCGCCAATGCGCTGTCGCATGGCGATCGGGTTGAGTTGCGCGGCTTCGGGGCGTTTTCGGTCAAGAAGCGCGACGCGCGCGTCGGCCGCAATCCGCGCACCGGCACCACAGTCGCGGTGGCGGCCAAATACGTGCCTTATTTCAAGACCGGCAAGGACTTGCGCGATCGGCTCAACCATCGCGGCGAAGGCAAGCCGACCCCGTCCGAAGGTCCGGAATATCTGGACGAGGACGACGAGGAATAGGCTGCTCGGGCGACGTTTCGTCTTTGTGCGCCGGCCCTGCCGGCGGCTATCTTTAAATCCCTTAACTCCCTGGCAGCGCAGCCCTCGGGCGGCATCGCGCGCTGGCAACCGGATTGGACGCGTCGATGAGGAAATGGCTGGCAAGACTGGTCTGGGTGCCGCTGGCGCTGATCGGCGGCGTTTTTGCCGTCGCCAATCGTGAAAAGACCGTTATTTCGCTTTGGCCGCTGCCCTGGGATGTCACCCTGCCGCTGTTCATGATCCTGCTGCTCGTGCTTCTGGTCGGGCTTGTCGCGGGCGGTTTGATCGTCTGGCTGGGCGGGCACCGCTATCGCGCCACGGCCCGCCAGCAAACCCGCAGCGCCGATCAACTGCGCCGGCAAGTGGCGCAAATGAAAGCGGCGCCGCCTGCTACCGCGTCGCTGCCGGCGCCCAATCAGTCCACCCAGCCGCGCTGAAGCGATGCGCCAGTTCGACGCCTCTGCCGTCGAGCGCCTGCTCGACGACGGCAAGCTGATCGACGCCATCGCGGCACTGTTCCGGGAAGGCTGCGAAGTGCCTCTGCGGCACCATCACACGATCGAGACCGGCGGCGCGCCGGCGACGCTGCTGCTGATGCCGGCCTGGCGCAACCAGCGGCATCTGGGCATCAAGATCGTCACCGTGTTTCCC
This sequence comes from uncultured Hyphomicrobiales bacterium, assembly GCA_964388115.1. GTDB lineage: Bacteria > Pseudomonadota > Alphaproteobacteria > Reyranellales > JAQSWP01 > JAQSWP01. The sequence goes on along the minus strand of CAYLYK010000002.1, from coordinate 150,750 downwards.
GACAACGGCGCGCGCGATTTGCCGGCGGTGATCGGGCAGTATCTGCTGCTTTCGGCGCAGACGGGCGAGCCGCTGGCGCTGATGGACGGCACCGCGCTGACGCGCCGGCGCACCGCCGCAGCCTCGGCGCTGGCGTCGCGCTTCCTGTCGCGGCCCGACAGTTTCCGAATGCTGATGGTCGGCACCGGGGCGCTGGCGCCGCATCTGATCCGTGCCCATGCCACTGTGCGGCCTATCCGCGAGGTGGCAATTTGGGGTCGCACGCCAGCCAAGGCCGAGGCATTGGCGGCCCGTTTCAACAGCGGCGACATGAAGCATCTGAAGATCGCCGCCCATGCCGCTTCCGACATCGAACGCACCATAGGCGCTGCCGACATCATCTCTTGCGCAACCCTGGCGCAACAGCCGCTGGTGCAGGGGGCCTGGCTGAAGAAAGGCCAGCATCTGGACCTGGTCGGCGGTTTCACGCCCGCCATGCGCGAGGCAGACGATGAGGCCGTGGCACGCAGCCGCGTATTCGTCGATACGCGGCAGGGGGCATCGAAGGAAGCGGGCGATATCGTGCAGCCGCTGAACAACGGCACACTGCAGCCCGAACGCATCGTCGCCGACCTGTTCGAATTGTGCCGCGAGGAGAAGCGCGGCCGTCAGGCCGCCGGCGACATCACGCTGTTCAAATCGGTCGGTACGGCGCTGGAAGACTTGGCTGCTGCGGAACTGGTGGCTGCGTCGCCCTGATCAGATGCCGCATTCGGCGGCCAGCGACACTGACGCATCGAGCCGCGCCACCATCTGGTCGATCATGCGCCGGCCGACATCCTTGGCATTGACGAAGGCCACCGGGCAGCTCGATTCTGCGGTCCACACCACGTTGCCGCTGCCCTCCCGATAAACCGTCAGGTTGATGCGCAGCGGGTTTAACCGCTCGCTTTCCGTCGTAGCGGTAGGAGGCAGCGGCGTGCGCCGCTCCGGCCCGATGGTGCGATCCTGCGGAATGGGGCTGCTTTGGCCCAGGCCCGGAGTCTGGCGTTCCGACGGCAGGCCGCGATCGGGCGCGATCGGCGGCGGCTCGATCGGCCGCGAATAGTTGACCTCGATCTTGATGCCAAGGGTTCCCGAACTGCCGACGGGGTTACCCTGTCGTTCCAGTACATTCTTCAAATGGTCGCGCAGATCGCGATAAAGCTCGCCGGCATCGACCTGCGTCAGATCGACCTGCAGCTTCTGCTTGCCGATCGGCTGGAAGGATTTGGTTGTCAGCCGTCCGACGTTCTGCGCTGCCGCTGCCGAGACGAGGGCCAGTGCAAGCACGCTGCCCAGACCGAAGATGGAGAACGAAGGTTTCATGCTGAGGCCTCCCACCTCAACCCATCTTGCCGTCCCCCGGCGCGTTTGTCGCCTGCGCTTTGGCTCTCGCCCGTCGCCTCCGCCTTCGTATAGCATCGACCGATGCGAATTCTAATCGTTGGCGGCGGCATCTATGGCTTGTGCGCGGCCTGGGCGCTGACCCGCGCCGGCCACCGCGTGAGCGTCTTCGAGCAGGCAACCGTCGGCAATCCGCTCGGTTCCTCGGGTGATCAGCACCGGCTGATCCGCTACGCCTATGGTGAGGCGCCCGGCTACATGCGCATGGTCGACGACGCGTATGTTGTGTGGGACGCGATGTGGCGCGATCTCGGGGTGCGGCTGCAAATCGAAACCGGCACCCTGGCGCTGGGGCAGGAGGGCACGCAGTGGTGCGCGCAATCCCAGGCCTTGCTGCAGGAACATGGCTATGAGGTCGAAGCGCTCGATCGCGCGACGCTGGCGCGGCGCTTTCCGCTGATCGATCCGGCTGGCGTCGAGCAGGCTTTCTATCTGCCGACCGGCGGTGCGCTGCTGGCCGATCGCATCACGACGACATTGGCCCGCTGGTTGCGCGAGAAGGGCGCGACGGTGCAGGAGAACGCGCGCGTCATGTCGATCGATACCGAAGCCGGATCGGTGAAGCTGGAAAACGGTACGGTCGAAACCGGCGATTTGGTCCTGGTCTGCGCCGGGCCGTGGATGTCGCGACTGGTTCCGGCGTTGGCGCCGAAAGTCACGCCGTCGCGCCAGGTCGTGGTTTATCTCGAACCGCCCGAGGAGATGAAGGGGGCCTGGGCCGCGCATCCCATGCTGCTCGATATCGGCGACGGCACGGGCTTCTATCTGGTGCCGCCGGTGATGGCGCCCGATCTGCCGGGTCGTCGTGGCGGTTCAACGGGGCTGAAGATCGGCGACCATTCCTTCACCTTGAGCGGCAATCCCGACCTCGATCGGCAGGCGGCGCGCGAAGAGGCGGCAACGATCCTGGCGCAATGTGCCGGCCGCCTGCGTGGATTCGAGCGCTTTCGTGTCGCTGACCTGAAAACCTGCTTCTACACCGTCGAGCCGCGCGAGCATTTCATCGCCAGCGCCGTGGGCACGGCCGGCTGGGCGCTGTCCTGCTGCTCGGGCCACGGCTTCAAGTTCGCCAGCGCCATCGGCCAGGGCTTCGCCGCCATGCTCGGCGGGCGATTGTCGGCCGATGCCTTCCGCTTCTGGGTGGGCGGCGAAACCGGGGTTCCTAGCCCGATTCCGCGGTAATTCATCGTCCGGCTTGCCCGCCGGGCCGCCTGCCTTTATACCGGCGCGGGTTTTGGAAGCGGGGTGCAGCCATGGACGGAGCCGACAAAATCTATTGCGCCATCGACACGGTCGATATCGGCCTTTCCGCCCGGCTGATCGACGGCGTGCGGGGCGCGGTCGGCGGCATCAAGCTGGGGCTGGAGTTCTTCACCGCCCATGGGCCGGATCTGGTGCGCCGCCTGGTGGGCCGCGACACGCCGCTGTTCCTCGATCTCAAGCTGCACGACATTCCCAACACCGTTGCAGGTGCTGTGCGCGCCGTTGCGCCGCTGTCGCCGACTTTGCTGACCATTCACTCGAGCGGCGGCCCGGCGATGATGCGGGCGGCGCGCAAGGCGGCCGAAGAGGCGGCAGCGCAGTTGAATGTGCGCCGGCCGAAACTGCTGGCCGTCACGGTGCTGACAAGCCTCGACCAGAGCGATCTCGACGCCGTTGGCATCGCGCATGCGCCGTTGCAGCAGGTGCGCCGCCTGGCGGCGCTGGCGAAAGACAGCGGCATGGATGGCGTCATCTGCTCGCCGCTGGAAATCGAGGATCTGCGCGCCGATTGCGGCCGCGACTTCCTGCTGGTGGTGCCCGGCATTCGACCCGCCGGCTCGGCCGTGGGCGACCAGAAGCGCGTGATGACGCCCGGCGAAGCGGTGGCCAAGGGCGCCGATTATCTGGTGATCGGCCGGCCGATCACGGAGGCCTCTTCGCCTCGCAGCGCCGCCGAAGCCATTGCGCAGGAAATTGCCGCCACCCACGGCAAGGCGCCGCGCCGCGCTGTCGGCTGAGCCATGGCGGTGCTGGCGAAAATCTGCGGCATCAAATCGCCCGACGCGATGGCGGCGGCGATTGCCGGTCGCGCCGCCTATGTCGGGCTGGTCTTCTACCCGCCCAGTCCACGCAACGTAACGCCCGAGCAAGCGGCATCATTGATCGCCGGCGTACCAGAACACATCGCCAAGGTCGGGCTGTTTGTCGATGCCGACGACGAGACGCTGCAGCGAGTGTTGGATGTCGTGCCGCTCGATCTTCTGCAGTTGCACGGCGCCGAGACGCCGCAGCGCATTGCCGACATCAAGAACACGTTCGGCGTTCCGGTGATGAAGGCCGTGCGTGTCGCCGGTCCGGACGATATTGCGCGCGCCGCCGATTTCGTCGCCGTCTCCGACCGCCTGCTGTTCGATGCCCAGGCGCCGGCCGACATGGCGGGTGCGCTGCCCGGTGGCAACGGGCTGGCTTTCGACTGGAGCTTGCTGGCGCAGAAGGAATGGCCGCTGCCGTGGATGCTGTCGGGCGGGTTGACGCCGGAGAACCTGGCGCAGGCGGTAACGGCGACGGGCGCGGTCTGCGTCGATGTTTCGTCGGGCGTCGAGGCCTCGCGCGGGGTGAAGGATCCGCAGAAAATCGCCCGCTTCCTTTCCGTCGCCAAGGCGCTTTAGGACGCAATTAGCTCGACGACGCGGAAGCGTTCGCACCACAGCAGCATGTCGGGCGCGAAACTCTTGAGTCGCGTGAAGTAATTGCGATGCGCCTCACGCCAATAGGCCAGTGTGCGATCGCCTTCGCCCTCGTCATAGGCGAATGCCGCGTCCACATGGTCGAACCGTCGCTGCGTCAACTCCACGGTTTCGATCACGGCCACCGGCCGGCCTTTGCCATCGAGCACGACCATGCGCTTTCCGACATGGGTTAGTTCGCCGTCGCTCACCGACCAGCAGGTTGCGCGCTTCAGCCCAGCGACGACCAGGTCGGCCAGTTCCTGCGCCAGTTCGGGATTGTCGCCGAAGGAGAATGTTTCCAGCCTCCTCCAGTCTTCAGCCTGGTCGTCCATCAGGGCCAAGGGTATCACGAGGTGCCGTTTTTGGGCCCATTTCCACCTGCTTTGACAGGGTTTTTGCCGTCTGCTACGCACCCGGTTCACCAGAGATTTGAGCCCAATGTCCCTTCCCAATACCTATCGCGACGGCCCCGACGAGCGCGGCCATTTCGGCTCCTTCGGCGGCCGCTATGTGGCCGAAACGCTGATGCCGCTCATTCTCGATCTCGAGAAGGCCTATGAGACGGCAAAGAAGGATCCCGCCTTCCAGAGCGAGCTCGACTATCTGCTCGAGCACTATGCCGGCAGGCCCAGCCCGCTCTATTTCGCCGAGCGCCTGACACAGAAGCTGGGCGGGGCGAAAATCTACTTCAAGCGCGACGAGCTCAACCATACCGGCTCGCACAAGATCAACAACGTGCTGGGCCAGGTGCTGCTGGCCAAGCGCATGGGCAAGCGGCGCATCATCGCCGAAACCGGCGCCGGCCAGCATGGCGTGGCGACGGCAACGGCCTGCGCGCTGTTCGACATTCCCTGCACCGTGTTCATGGGCGCGACCGACGTCGCCCGCCAGCAGCCCAACGTCTTCCGCATGAAGCTGCTGGGCGCCGAAGTGCGCGCCGTGACCGCCGGCAGTGCCACCTTGAAGGACGCGATGAACGAGGCGCTGCGCGACTGGGTCGCTACAGTCGAGACCACGTTCTACGTCATCGGCACGGCGGCCGGCCCGCATCCCTATCCCGCCATGGTGCGCGACTTCCAGTCGGTGATCGGCAAGGAGACGCGCGTGCAGATGGAGAAGGCGGAAGGTCGCCTGCCCGATACGCTGGTGGCCTGCATCGGCGGCGGGTCGAACGCCATCGGCCTGTTCCATCCCTTCCTTGACGACAAGACCGTGCGCATCATCGGCGTCGAAGCAGCCGGCCACGGCATCGAAACGGGCGAGCATGCCGCCTCGCTGACCGGCGGGCGTCCTGGCGTGCTGCACGGCAATCGCACCTATCTGTTGCAGAACAAGGACGGGCAGATCATCGACGCTCATTCGATCTCGGCCGGGCTCGACTATCCGGGCATCGGGCCGGAGCATGCGTGGCTCAAGGAATCCGGCCGCGTCGAATACGTCTCCGCCACCGACAATGAGGCCCTCGAGGCCTTCCAGCTTCTGTGCAAGATCGAAGGCATCATTCCGGCGCTGGAGCCCGCGCATGCGCTGGCGCATGTGCTGAAACTGGGGCCGACCCTGCCCAAGGACAATCTGCTGGTGATGAATCTGTGCGGCCGCGGCGACAAGGACGTGTTCGCCATCGCCGAGCGCCTGGGAGTGAAGCTGTGAGCCGCATTGCGCAGCGTTTTGCAGAGCTGAAGCGCCAGGGCCGTGGCGGGCTGGTGACGTTCACCACCGCAGGCGATCCCGATCTCGAAACCTCCTATCAGATCCTGAAAGGTCTGCCGTCAGCCGGCGCCGATCTGATCGAGCTTGGCATGCCGTTCTCCGATCCGATGGCCGATGGCCCATCGATCCAGGCTTCGGGCCAGCGCGCGCTGAAAGCGGGCATCACGGTCGATGCGACGTTGGGCCTGGTGCGGCGCTATCGCGACGAGAGCGGCGACGATGCAACGCCGATCCTGCTGATGGGCTACTACAATCTGATCTACCAGCGCGGCGCGGAAGAATTCTGCAAGCAGGCGGCGGCCGCCGGTGTCGACGGGTTGATCGTGGTCGACCTGCCGCCGGAAGAGGCCGACGAGCTGAAGCCTTACGCCACGCGTTGCGACATCGACACGGTGATGCTGACGGCGCCAACGACGGACGTTGCGCGTCTGCCGGCCGTGCTCGAATACGCCTCCGGCTTTCTCTATTACGTCTCGATCCTGGGCGTCACCGGCACGCGTTCGGCCACCGATGACGCCGTGCGCGCGGCCGTGAAGCATTTGCGCGCCCACACCCAGTTGCCGATCGGCGTCGGCTTCGGCATCCGCACGCCGCAACAGGCTGCCGCCGTGTCGACCATCGCCGATGCCGCCGTAGTCGGCTCGGCCATCGTCGACAAGGTGCGCGACGGGCTGGACGCCAGCGGCAAGCCGACGCCGGGCCTGGTCGAGGGAGTGCTGGCTTACGTGCGCGAATTGTCGGCTGGCGTCAGGGGCGCCAAACGCGCGGCGGAGTAGTCGCTACAATTCGTCGGGATGGATGTAGTCGATGCCGTGCTTGCGGCAGCCGGGCAGCACCAGATCGCGCATATCGTCGACCAGCACCGACAGGCCGTGCTGTTTGCAGGCCTCGCCCTTCCAGTGAACGTAAGGCTCGATCTCGGTGATGTAGATCTTGCCGTCGATGGTGCGCAGGGCATCGTGCTGGCGATGCAGCGCAATGCGCGGATCATCCTCCGACTCGACGGCGAAGAATTTCTCCTGCTCGATGCCGACGACGCCCTGGAACAGCGCCCGCGCCGGCGCCTGCGGATAGATTTCCGCCAGATGCTGCCAGACGCGATCCTGCCAGCCGAAGGTACGGAAGGTGACGATGACGTGCTTCTTGTGCGGGTTGGCCAGGATATAGGCGTGCATCGCCTCCGACCGCGTATGGCGGATCAGGGTGCCGTCGAAATCCCAGCCGATCGCGTCGTGCCGGTCGAGAATGGAAAAACTCATGCTGCCTGCCTTTGCGGCCGGTTCAATAGCACGGTTGCTCCCGTCCGTGGCAGGGAGTAGAACGCAGACAAATGCCTTTGCGGCCGCCGCCCAGTTGCTAGGATAAGCCCATGAATTGGCTCACTAATTTCGTTCGTCCCAAGATCAAGGCGCTGGTCGGCGGCGAGAAGAAACCGGCCGCGCCGGACAATCTTTGGATCAAGTGTCCCAATTGCGAGCAGATGCTGTTCCATCGCGATCTGGAGACCAATCTGCAGGTCTGCAGCTTCTGCAATCATCATCTGCGCATCGGGCCCGAGGTCCGGCTGAAGCAGCTGTTCGACGATGGCGCGTTCGAGAAGCACGCGCTCAGCAAGGCGGTGGTCGACCCGCTGAAGTTCAAGGACCGCAAGCGCTATGCCGACCGGCTGAAAGAGACGCAGGCCAAGCAGGGCGAGAGCGATGCGCTGTGGGTGGCCTCGGGCAAGCTCGGCGGCAAGCCCGCCGTGGCGGCGGTGTTCGATTTCAATTTCATGGGCGGCTCCATGGGCATCGCCGTGGGCGAAGGCATCGTCATGGGCGCCCGGCTCGCGGTCGAGAAGCGCTGCCCGTTCATCGTGTTTCCCGCCTCTGGTGGCGCACGCATGCAGGAAGGCATTTTGAGCCTGATGCAGATGCCGCGCACCACGGTGGCGGTGCAGGACGTCAAGGAAGCGGGCCTGCCCTATATCGTCGTGCTGACCGATCCGACGACCGGCGGCGTGACGGCATCCTTCGCCATGCTGGGCGATATCGCCATCGCCGAGCCGGGCGCGGTGATCGGCTTCGCCGGCCAGCGCGTCATCCAGGACACGATCCGCGAGGCGCTGCCCGACGGGTTCCAGCGCGCCGAATACCTGCTCGATCACGGCGCCATCGACATGGTGGTGCACCGCCATCAGCTGCGCGACACGCTGATCCGCCTGCTGGCGCTGCTGGGCGAGGGGCGGCCGACGCCGAACCTGCCGGCCGTTTCGGCCAAAGCCAATGCCGGCGCTCACCGCCTGGCTGGTGCGGTGCGGGTGAAATAGCCTTCTTCAGTCTTCTCCCATGGCCGATACGATGATGCCGTCCAGCGACAAGGTGCTGGAGCGCCTGCTGGGCCTGCACCCGCGCATCATCGACCTGTCGCTCGATCGCATCGCCAGCTTGCTTGCAGCGCTGGGACATCCCGAGCGCAGGATGCCGCCGGTGATCCATGTCGCCGGCACCAACGGCAAGGGTTCCTTGGTTGCCTATCTGCGCGCCATGCTGGAAGCCTCCGGCCATCGTTGCCATGTCTATACCTCGCCGCATCTGGTGCGCTTCCACGAGCGCATCAGGATCGCGGGCGCGCTGATTTCCGAAGACGAACTGAGCGCGACGCTGGAAGAATGCGAGCGCGTCAATGGCGGCAAGCCGATCACCTATTTCGAGATCACCACGGCCGCAGCCTTCCTCGCCTTCTCGCGCCATCCGGCCGAGGCGCTGCTGCTGGAAGTCGGGCTGGGCGGCATTCACGATGCCACCAACGTGATCGACCGGCCGGCGGCGACGGCGATCACGCCGATCGGTATCGACCACACGCAGTATCTGGGCGATACCTTGGCGGAAATCGCGTCCAACAAGGCCGGCATCATCAAGCAAGACGTGCCGGTGATCGTCGGCCGCCAGCGCGATGCGGCCGCGGCGGTGATCGAGGCCGAGGCCAGGCGCCTGAATGCGCCGCTGCATCGCATGCACCACGAGTGGCGCGCGTTGCAGGGCGATACGGGTTTCACTTATGAGAGCGGCACGCGCCGGATTGATTTGCCACTGCCGGCGCTGGCTGGCGCACATCAGATCGACAATGCCGCCACCGCCATCGCGGTGCTGGAGACGCTGTCGCAATTCGAGGTCAGCGATGCCGCCATCGCCACCGGCTTGCGCAAGGTCGAGTGGCCCGCGCGCCTGCAGCAACTCAAGTACGGGCCGCTGGTCGATCTGCTGCGGCCGGGCGACGAGTTGTGGCTGGACGGCGGGCACAACGAGGATTGCGGCATCGCCCTGGCAGCCATGGCGCGACGCTGGGCTGAGCAGGACGGCAAGACGCTGCACCTGATCTTCGGCATGCTGACCAGCAAGGATGCGCAAGGTTTCCTGCGGCCGCTCGCCGGCCTGGCGCAGGATGCGCGCTCGGTGACGATCGAAGGGCACCTGGCCTATAGCGCGCCGGAAGCCGCCGAACGGGCGCGGGCTGTCGGCATTCCCTGCCAGCCGGCGGAGACGATCGAAGCGGCGCTGCGGCAAGTTCTGGCCAGCGCGGCTTCACCGATGCGCGTTCTGATCTGCGGCTCGCTTTATCTCGCCGGCACAGTGCTGGCGCGGAATAACTAGCGTTTGATCACGGCGTTCATGGTGGCGCCTTCATGCCAAGGAGTCGATTTCGGCGGCAAGGCCCAGCCATTCTGGCGATACGCTTCGATGGTCGATGACGAGAAGACACGATCGACAACGCGTGCGCGGCTGGTTTCGCGCACATAGAAGCCCAGCACCGGCACCCACCAGCGCGTATTCTCGTTCTCGCTTGCTTCCAGATCGATGCCGCCTTCGGGTGTCGTGATCCGCGAGCGCGAGCGCGAGCGCGTGGTCTTGCGTACGACAAAAGCGTCGAACGTCCCGATCGGCACCGTGATCTTTTCCGTCCGCAACACCACGCGTTCGATCTCACTGACAGTTTCACCAATTCCGCCGTCTCGGTGGTAGCTGGTGCAGGTGCGGGTATAGTTGAGCTTGGCCCCGACGTAGATAGCGCGCATCTGTGCGGGCGTGGCGGAGATCGAGCAACTGGTGTTGTCGATGTCGCCAACTGCCTCATCGAATGTTTGTTTGACGTACTTATCATTTCCGGTGGCGGTGTCGAACATGCTCAGCGGACCTTCCCAGGCGCGAAGGAGCACACTGGTTACATCGCCTTCGACTAGAGTGAATTTGAAGCTGGCATACCGGTCGAACGTGGGATCGTTCAGCGGCGGTACGCGGAAGATCAGGGTCATCGGCGTTTGCGGAAACGGGAAGGACTGCGCCGCCGGTGCTGCGCCGGCTGCCGACACCGTTCCGCTGACGAAGAAAGGACTGGCTTCGCGCTTAAGTTGGCTGGTCTTGTAGCGGGCGCAGCCATTGCCCCATTTGCTGCCGCTCCACGTCCAAGCCTGGCACTGCGCCATACCCAAGCAGGCAGCGCGGCACTGTTCGGCCGACGGCACGTGGATGGTGTCGATATAAGCGCCGTCAACGTCGGTGAAAATGAACCCGTTGTCCAAGGTCGAGCTGCGTTGCGCACATGCGAAATCGGCATTCGATGCAAGTCCAACAACGATGACAGCCGCGAGCCATAATGTGCGGATCATGAGTATCTCCCCCAATAATCCAGTTTATCTCCCCCCTAACCGCTCTGCTATCGTCCTCGCCAGGCAACAGGGGACGAAAATGGACATCGCTTTCAAATCGGCGCGCGAACTGGCGGGAATGATCCGCCGCGGCAAGCTCTCGAGCCTGGATATGCTCGACCACTATCTCGAACGCATCGCCCGCTTCAATCCCAAACTCAATGCCGTGATCTGGATGGATGTCGACGGCGCGCGCAAACGCGCCAAGGCCGCCGATCGCGCCGCCAAGAAGGGCGAGTTCTGGGGACCGCTGCATGGCGTGCCGATGACCATCAAGGAAAGCTACGACATTGCCGGTGCGCCAACCACCTGGGGCGATCCGACCTTGAAGGACAATATCGCCAAGGAGGATTCGCTGCCGGTGAAACGGCTGAAGGCGGCCGGCGTGGTGCTGTTCGGCAAGACCAATGTGCCGCTCATGCTGGCCGACTGGCAGAGCTTCAATGCCATCTACGGCACCACCAACAACCCGTGGGACGTCACGCGCGTGCCCGGTGGTTCGTCCGGCGGCTCGGCGGCGGCGCTGGCGGCCGGATTGTCGGGTATCGAAGCCGGCTCCGATATCGGCGCCTCGATCCGCAACCCGGCACATTATTGCGGCGTTTACGGCCACAAGCCGACCTGGGGCATTTGCGCGCCGCGCGGTCATGCGCTGCCCGGTCGCGTGGCGCCGGGCGATATCTCGGTGATCGGGCCGCTGGCGCGCTCGGCTGCCGATCTCGACATCGCGCTGTCGGCGATGTCGGGACCGGACGCGATCGATGGGGCTGGCTGGAAGCTTGAGTTGCCGAAACCGAAGAAAAGCGAATGGAAGCAGTTCAGGATTGGCGTGATGCTGGAGGACCGCAATTCCGCCGTCGATGCCGAGGTGCAGGGCCGCTTGCAGGCGCTGGCCGATTTTCTGGGCAAGAAGAAGGTCAAGATCGTGCAGGGCGCCAAACCCGACATCGATACCGACGAGGCGATGGACGTCTACATTGCCCTGCTGCGCGCGGCGACTTCCGGACGGCAGACTAATGAGGCCTATGCCAAGAACCAAGAAATCGCGAAGACGCTGAAGCCGACCGACAAATCCTATTTCGCGCAGATGACGCGCGCCAACGTGCTCAGCCATCGCGACTGGCTGGCGATGAACGAGAAGCGCATGAAGATGCGGCTGAAATGGGCGGCCTTCTTCGAGGAGTACGATTTCCTGCTGATGCCGGCGGCAGCTTCAGCGGCCTATCCGCATGACCAGCAGGGCGAGCGGCACGAGCGCACCATCGTGGTCGACGGCCGCAAAGTGCCGACGACGGACCAGCTTTTCTGGGCCGGCTATCCCGGCGTCGCCTTCCTGCCCGGCACGGTGGCGCCCATCGGCTTCAGCAAGGAAGGCCTGCCGATCGGCGTGCAGATCGTGGCGCCCGCCATGGGCGATCGCTCGGCCATCGCTTTCGCTTCCATGCTGGAAAAGGAATACCAGGGCTTCGCGCCGCCGGCGGGATATTGACGGGACAGGCTTTGACATTGCGCGCGAGGGTGGCGAAACTATACGCATGATTCGCCCGTTCTTTGTGTTGCTCGTTCTCCTTGCAACCACGTCAGCTTTGGCGCAAACGCAAAAGATTGGCGATTGGGAGCTGAAATCCTTCCGCACGCCCGACAACGAATTCATGGCCTGCCGCGCCATTCAACGGACAAAGCTGCCGGTGGATTTCGGCCTCGTCCTCGACAATCAGGACCAGTGGCACGGCATGTTGCTGGCAAGCGAGAAAAATCGCTGGCCCGACGGCAGGCGCGTGGACCTCTCCTGGCAGTTCGACAATCAGGCCCGTCGGCAGGCGACCACTGAGCCGAAATCGAACGGCATGATGTTCTGGCTCGGCATCGGCCCGGAAGCTGTGCGGGAGTTCGCCTCCGCCCGCGCGATTAACGTCACGGTGGTAAAGGTCGCGCATGAGGTTGCCCTGACTCAGATCGAGTCGGTCGTACGCGAGTTGCAAAACTGCGCTGCGACCCAGAAGGCCTTGGCGCCGGCCGCGCCGCCCGGATCGGGCGTGCTGCCGAAAACCGGAACCTTCGAGGATAAGGTCTTTGTCGGCCGCTGGACGGTCGAAATCTATCGCGACAAGGGCGGACAATTCGGCTTCTGTGAGGCCAGGCAAACGGTGCGGCAGGATGTGACGCATGGTCTGATTCTGGATTATACGGGCGGCTGGTCGATGTCTGTAAGCGACAAGCAGGCGAGCAACCCTGTCGATCGCGTTTTTCGCTACGACTATGGCGTTGATGGCTTGCCCCGACGCAGCGGCCAGGCCAGGAACCTGACCGCGAAGACCACCGATTTCGATATTGGCGATACGCGGCAGGCGATAGACGAACTTCGCCAAGGGCGTCGGCTGGTCATTGTGATCGACAACAGAGAGGCGATTATCGATCTCGAAGGCGCCGGCCCTGCGATCACGGCGGTGGAGAATTGCTTCAAGGCCGCCACGGGCAACAACGCCGCATCCCACCCCGCGCCGCCCAGGCCAACGTCGCAATCGCTGGCGCCGTTGCTGTTGCCGGTGGAAACGCCGTCATCACAACGCTAGGACAGTTGCCATGATGCGGCTTTTCATTTCGTTCACCCTGCTGATGGGTCTGCTTTCGATCGGCGTTGCTCAAGCGCAAACGAAAGCCATCGGCGATTGGCAGGTGCAGCCGGTCAGGCTCGGTACGGCCAAGGAGTTCACCGGTTGCATCGGCGTACACAGAACCAACGGGCCGGTGGTGTTTGGGCTTTCCTACGACATCGATGACGAATGGTATGCGACGGTGCATTCGATCGGGCCCAATCGCTGGCCCAATACGAAGGTGATTGACGTCTCATGGCGGTTCGATCAGCAGCCGCGCCGCCAAGAGACGGCCAACGTCTCGCAGGGCTCGCTCATATTCGAGCTCGGCGGCAATACGGAAGTCAGCAAGGAATTGCAAGGCGCGCGCTTTATCGAGATGACCATCGGATCCGAGGCCTTCCGTATCGATCTGCCGCAACTGGATGCCGCGGTGCGCGAAATGCGCAACTGCGTGACGGCAGGGAAGTCGGGCGCAGGCGGGGCCGTCGCCAAGCCGGTCGATCAGCAAAAGACGGGCACCTCGGATGGGCGAAGCTACGTCGGCAACTGGGCGGTGGAGCTGTATCGCGAGGACGGCGGCCAGTTCAAATCCTGTTCGATGTCGCAGAAGGTCGGCAGCGGCAGCATCCATGCCTTCTATCTCACCGCCGGTGGCAACTGGGTCATGTCCTATGTCGACGACCGCAGCGGCAAGTCGGCCGGCCGCAAGTTCGAATTTCGCTACAGCGTCGACGGCCGGCCGGCGCGAAGCGGCGTCGCCGAGCAGTTCACGGAACGGATGACGATTTTCGATATCGACAATACAGCGCCCGCCATTGGCGAATTGCGCACCGGCCGCGAGTTGATCGTGAATGCGGACAACCAGCAGCTCAAGTTCAGCCTCGACGGCGTCGGACCTGCCATTGCGGCGGTAGAGAATTGCTTCAAGTCCAGCACGGGCGTTGCGCCAGCGTCGCAGCCTGTCGCGCCGCCGCGCCCGGCCGCGGTGCCGCTGCCTCGTGAGACACCCTCGTCGCAGCGCTAAAGAAAAAGGCCCGCCGAAGCGGGCCTTTTCAATTCCGGATACTGGAAACTACAGCACCGACTGGATCCACTGCACCAGCCGCGCCTTGGGCTCGGCGCCGAATTTCTGCGCGGCGGGCTTGCCGTCCTTGAACATGATCAGGGTGGGGTCAAAACCCGCATTCCTGGTTGGTCGTGGCGATCGCGACATTCTTCTCGCCTTGGCTCAAACATCCATTCGACCAATGGCCTGAGAAAATCTGGCCATCGGCTGTCACAAGGGTCCCGGGGCCGCTCGGTTTGTCGTCGTTCCATTGGCCATCGAAACGGCCGCCTTCAGGATAGATCATGGTGCCGCGACCATGCCTTCTGTTGTTGCGAAATTCCCCCTGGTAGGTGATGCCATCGGGATATTCAGCGATACCCTGTCCGTGCCTTTTGTCGTTGCGAAATTCCCCCTCATAGCGCATGCCATCGGTGTATTTGGCGACGCCCCATCCGTTAAATTTGTCGTCTTGCCATTGGCCATCGTAGCTAGAACCGTCGGGGAAACTTAAGATGGCATGCCCATGGCGTTTGCCATTGCGATATTCACCTTCGGTTTTTTCTACCGGCTTTCCCATCTGGAAGAACTGCGCTACGCCGCGGCCGCTGGCGAAGCCATTAACGCAACTCCCGCTCCACGTAACGATGTCGTTCGGCTCTGGGTTTGCATTCCACACTTTGCAGCCCGTGCGGCTGTCCGCTGTCCAGCCAGGCTGCCCCTGCTTCGGCATGCTGAGATTGGGTTGCGTTCCGGCTGGGGCTGACTGGTTGCCGGCGGTCGATGGTTGATTGTTGATAGCCCCGCCTACGTAGCGATATCCATATTCCTTGCCCCGCACGGCGCCTGTCGTCGCGCGCAACAGGATGCAATTGGCATGAATTTTCGGATCGATCTGCCCATTAACCCCAAGCTCTGTCCAATTCCAGTAGCGGCAGCGGTTGTCAGCGACGCATTTTGCCCGGCACTGTTCCGGCGACGTGATCCCGATTATCCCCGCAATATCGTGGCTGCGGGCCGGGTCAAAATTGTATTCGAGCTTTTCCTCGAAGGTCGAACTGCGTTGTGCCTGCGCGACATCGGCGCAAAAAGACACGACAATGCCTGCGGCAAACGCCGCCCACAATTTCGTTTGCATTATTTGCCCCCAACGAAGACACGCCGTAATTTTAGTGTCGGCGATTTTCTCCTGCCAAGGGTATGGGCAGAAAAAAGCCCGCCGAAGCGGGCTTTGGTTTCAAATCCGGCGACGGATCACAGCACCGACTGGATCCACTGCACCAGCCGTGCCTTGGGCTCGGCGCCGACTTTCTGGGCGGCAGGCTTGCCGTCCTTGAACATGATCAGGGTCGGGATCGAGCGGATGCCGAACTTCGACGGCGTCATCGGGTTCTCGTCGATGTTGATCTTCACAACCTTGAGCTTGCCGGCCATCTCGGTGGAGACGTCCTCGAGCACCGGCCCGATCATCTTGCAGGGGCCGCACCATTCGGCCCAGAAATCCACGAGCACCGGGCCGCTGGCCTTCAGCACGTCCTGATCGAAGCTCTGGTCGGTGGCTTTTTCCGTTGCCATGGGTAACTCCTGGGGCCGGATCGGCCGGGTGGGAAAGTCCAATTGAACCGTAAAGCTAGGGAGTGGGGCAGGGAGCGTCAAGGCACGCAACGGTTAGCGGGAAACCTTGTTTCGACTATGGGTTATGCAACTCCAGCAGGGCTTCGGGTAGCGCCATCAGCCGCGCCCCATCGGTCCACAGAAGCAGGCAATCGACGGGTTTTCCGGGCCAGATCTGGCGCAGCAGGGCGCGGTAGGCCGCCATCTGGCGCAAGTAGAGAGGGGCCACATCCTCGACCCGCAAGGGGGGCGGGCGGTTGGTCTTGTAGTCGATGACGGCAATGCGCTCGGCGCCGATCACCAGCCGGTCGACCTGGCCGCTGACCACATAAAGCCCAGCCTTGCCTTTGATCGTGCCGGTCAGCGGCACCTCGGCGCGCGAACGCGGGCCGAAGACTTCCGCATGGGCGGGCGTTGTCATGACGGCCATCAACTCATCCAGCCACTGCACCTGAATTGGGTCAGCCAGTTCCAATGCCGGCTGTGCCAGATAGCGCGCAGCCGCGTCGCGCCGTTTCTCGACCGGCAGGTCGGGCAGATATTGCAGCAGGCGATGCAGGATCAGGCCGCGCTTGAAGCGGGCACTGCCGTCGGGCTGCAGCGGCGATATGGAGGCAGGCTCCGTCGCTTCCGCCGCCGCATCTTCGGGACTGCGCGAAGGCGCCAGCGGACGCGGTGGAATCTCTTCCGGCTTCGGCAGGCGATGGATCCAGTCGGGCAGTTTTTCGATCTGCAGCGTCTGGCTTTGCGCGCGGGGCTTTGGGCGCAGCAGATCGGGATTTTCCAGCCGCAGCATCTCGCCGGCGATCGCCTCATCGCCGATCAGTTCGGACCCCAAGGTGAAAGGCAGGCGCGTCGGTACCGGCTCGCCCGTTTGCTCTCCAATGTCGAAGTCGAGATCGACCGCCTTGCTTTCGAAGGCGCGCTGCACCAGCCGATACCAGCAATTTTGCGGGATATCCTTCGGTCCCTTGGCGCCGCAGATCACCAGCCGGTCGCTGGCCCGCGTCAGCGCCACATAGAGCAGCCGGTTGGCTTCCTCGCGCCGCCGCGCCTGGCGCTCGGCGTGCAGGGCATCGGCTTTCTCGTCGCTATCGGCCGCCGCGCCGCGCCAGACCAGCAGCAGCTTGTCGGCTTCGCCGCCGGACACCAGCGGCTCGGGCCGGCGCAGCGGATCGAAGGTGGTGTCGGGCAGATAGACGATCGGCGCCTGCAATCCCTTGGCGCCGTGCACCGTCATGATGCGCACTTCATCGCGCGCGCTTTGCTCCAGCTCGCGCTTGATGACGGGCTCGCCCGCTTCCAGCCAATGCAGGAAGGATTGCAGCGACGGCGCATTGTTGCGCTGATGTGCCAGCGCCAGGCCGAGGAATTCGTCGATCGGATCGCCCGCTTCCGGCCCGAGCCGTTGCAACAGCTTCAGCCGCCCGCCGTCGCGGCCCAGCAATTCGCCGTAGAACTCGAAGGGCGGCATGAAGTCGGCGCGGGCGAAGATCGCCGCCAATCGACGCCAGGCTTCGACGAATGGCGCTTCGTTGCTGTCGGCGCGCGCGCGCAACGTTTGCCATACCGAGCCTTGACGCTGCCAGCACAGGGTGAACAGCTCTTCCTCGCTGAGGCCGATCAGCGGGCCCTTCAGCACCGTCGCCAGGGTAAGGTCGTCGCTGGGCAGCAATGCGGCCCGACCTATGGCCATCAAATCCATCACCGCGAGATGGCCGGTCAGCTTCAGCCGGTCGACGCCGGCCACGCCGACACCGCGCTCCTTCAATTCGCGCACCAGCGCCTCGACGAAATCGTTGCGCCGCTGCACCAGAACCATCACGTCGCGAGCCCGCACTCGGCGATTGGCGGAGGGCAGCTCCTCGTGATCGATCTGCCGGCGGATGTCAGCAGCGATCAGTCGCGCCAGGCGCCGTTGCGGCGGCAGCGCGCCTTCCTGGTCGGTGGGGTCCTGCCAGGGATCGACTTCCTCGTCGGGCAGCGGCTCAACAAGCGGCCACAGATCGACTCGGCCGGCCTCGCCCCAGCGCACCGGCTGGTGCGAAATCTCGTCGTCGTCGTTCTCCGCCACGCCTTCGCGTGCCGGGCCTTCGGCGAACACCAGATCGACCGCGCTCAACACCGCTTCCGTCGAACGGAAGGAAGCCGTCAGCGGCACCTCCGTGAAGTCCTGGCGCGCGTCCTCGATGCGTTCCTTGAAGAAGGCGCGCATTTCGATGAACTTGCGCGGATCGGCGCCCTGGAAGGAATAGATCGACTGTTTGAGATCGCCGACCACGAACAGGGTGCGGGTCTGCGGCCGCGCCGTGTCGCCGGCGAAGAACTCCTCGGTCAGCCGCCGCACCACGTCCCATTGCTGCGGGCTGGTGTCCTGCGCTTCGTCGATCAGCACGTGATCGAAGCCGCCATCGAGCTTGTAAAGCACCCAACTCGGCCCGTCGGCGGTCGAAAGCAGCTCGCGCGTGCGCTCGATCAGATCGTCGTAGTCGAGGACGGCGCGCTGGCGCTTCTCGCCCTCGAATGCCGTGACCACGGCCATCGCCAGTTTCAGCAGCGCCGTGCTGCGCTGCACGACGCCGACGCTCAGCCGCAAGCGGTGCAGGGCGCACAGCCGGTCGGCTTCTTCGGCCAGCGCGTCGTGGATGTGCGGCGGGATCGCCTTGGGCGCCAGACTGGCGCGGATTTCGCCTTTCTGGGTCAGGAACTGGCCGCAGTATGCGGCGACGAAAGAGGCGCGTTCCTCACCCGCCGCCAGCAGATCGGCGATCGCCTTGCCGCGTGTCTGGTCGGTCTTGCTGCCGGCGAGGAGCGCCTGGCAGGAAGCACGCAGGCGCTTCTCCAGCGCCGCCGGCGGGCGGCCCATTTCGGCCGTTATCGATGCTTCGGTCTGTCCCGGCTTGAGGCCGAAATGCCTGGCCAGTCGCGCCAGATACCGGGTGCTGTTGCCGGCCGCGGCAATCGCCGTCTGCAAGGCGCCGCGTTTGGCCAGCACGTCCTGCAGCAAGTCGCCAAAGCGGCCGCTATCAACGCGGCCGGCAACGACGCGCAGGGCTTCGGCAAGATCGTCGTCCTTCTCCGCCCGCTCCAGCACATGATCGCGCGCAGCGTTGAGCAGATCGGCGGCTTGCGCCTCGTCCAGCACCTGGAAATGCGGCGGCACGCGCGCTTCCAGCGGAAAGCGCTGCAGCACGGCCTGGCAGAAAGCGTGGAGGGTGACGATGTAGATGCCGCCCGGCTCGTCGAGGACACGGGCGAACAGGCTGCGGGCGCGACCCAGCATGTCGCTGGTCACCACGCTGGGCACAATCTGCTTCAGTTCGATGCTCAAGGCCTGATCGTCGAGCCGGCTCCATTTTCCCAGCGCATCCGAGAGACGATTGCGCATCTCGGCCGCCGCCGCCTTGGTGAAAGTGAGGCAGAGGATTTTCGACGGCGGCGTGCCCGACAGGAGCAGGCGCAACAGCCGATCGGTCAGCACCTTGGTCTTGCCGGTGCCGGCATTGGCCGTCACCCAGGCCGAGACCTGCGGATCGATGGCGGGGCGTTGCGCGGCATGGGCGCGCTCGCGCTCCTTCTGCCGGCGGGCGGCGATGGCGGTTTCAGTCCTCGCCATAGGACACCGCCCATTCCTGCACGCGCGCCAGATGATCGTAGTCGCCGTAGCCTGCGAAGGCCGGCCGCGGCTGCGACAGATAGGGGGTGCGCGGGTTGTCGTAACGCTTGATGCGCTCGAGTAGCGAATGCTCGGTCAGCCGCAGCAAGGTCGCCACCACATCCTCGTTTTCACTGCCGTAGGCGGCCATGGTCTCGATCAGCTTCCGCGCCTGCAGCACGTCTTCGATGGCGCCGCCGTCCTGCGTGCCGCGCAGCCGCCAGTAGGAAAGCCGCGCCGTCCTGCCGGTGACGCTGCCGCCTTGAGTCAGAAAACCCTCGCGGCCGCGCGCGATCAGCGCTTCCAGCGGCAATTGCGGCGCATAGCCTGCCGCCACCTGATCGACCGAGGGCGAGGTGCCCGTCTTGTAGTCGATGATTTCAAGCCCGCCCTCGGCCAGCCGGTCGATGCGATCGGCCTTAGCGGTGACCACGAATGCGCCAGCCGGCCCGCGCAATTCCAGCCGGCCCGTCGCCTCGGTCAGCGCCAGCGCAATATCCTTTTCCTGCCGCTCGAGCTGGGTCTTCACGAACCAGCGTGCCACGCGCTCGAACCGCGGCCACCAGAAGGCGCGCTCGGCCGGCCGGTCGAGCAATTGCACGAAGCGATGGCGTCCCAACTCGATCAGCGCCTGCTCGGACTGGGCGGTGACGATGCCCTTCTGCGTGTTGAGAAACTCGTCCAGCACTTCATGCATCAACGTGCCGCGATCGCGCGCGGTCGGGTCCATGTCGATGGGATCGAGCGGGCGCAGCCGCAATATGTGTCGGGCGTAGAGCGCATAGGGATCGCGCCGCCAGGTTTCGATCGCCGTGGCCGACAATTGCCGCGGGCGCGCCTCCAGTGGCGGCGTCGGTCGCGGCGGCTTGGCCGGCGTGATCTTCTCGGGCCGGTCGAGCATATCGGCCCAGTTCAGCCAGCGCCTTCCGGTCGTTATGTCGGCGGTGACGGTTTCGGGCCTGTCGGCTTCGTGGCCGAGCAGCGCATCCAGCCGCGCCAGCCAGCGCGCCTTAACCGTCGGCGCGCCTTCGGCGCGCTCGGCGCGCGTCAGTACCACGCGGGGGGCGCAAGCGGCCTGCACGAAATCATGCGCTGCCAGACCGATGCGTCGTTCCGGCAGTGGCAGGCCCAACTCCTGGCGCATGGGCCGCGTCAGCCACGGGCCGGTATCGACCAGTGGCGGCCAACTGCCTTCGTTGAGACCGCCCAGGATCATAAGGTCGGCGCGTTGCAGGCGCGCTTCCAGCGGGCCCCAGATGAAGAGGCGCGGATGCAACCCATGACGCGATCGCACCACCAGGCTCGCGGCCAACTCGGCAAACAAGCCAGGCCAATGCCGCCCGTTGACCGAACCGAAAGCGCTGCCGCTATCGATCAGTTGCGCGATCAGGCCGGAGGCGGCCTCGCCCGCATCGCCGCGCCACAGCGCGCGATCGCCCGACGTTTGATCGGTGGCGGCGAAGGCTTCCCCCGCTTGCGCCAAGGCCCGGGCCAGATCCGGCACCGTGGCAGCGCCCTCAGCCATTGCATCCACCAGCGGTCGCAAGGCGGTCTCCAACCGATCGAACAGATCGAACAACAAGGCGCTGCGCTTGCCGAACAGCGCATCGGCCTCGTCGAACAAGGTCGTCACCGCGCGCCGCAAGCCGTCGATACCGGCGGCAGGCCGTGCGCCGCGCAGGACGCGCTGGTCGAGCAGGCGGGCGCGCTCGCGCAGCTCTTCGCGCGCCAGGCCAAGCGCGCAAAGCGGATGCTGCAGCAGTGCCAGCAGCGGCACCGGCGCCAAATCGCTCTCCACCGCCTCGCCGATCAACCGCAGCAGCACAGCAGGTGGCGTGTCCATCAGCGGCGTGCCGGCCGAATCGTCGACCTCGATGTTCCAGCGCCGCAACTCCACCGCGACGCGACGAGCGAGATCGCGGTCGGCGGTGACCAGGGCTGCATTGCGGCCGGGCGTCTCAAGCGCCTCGCGCAGCAACAGAGAGATTGCCAGCGCCTCGGCCTGCGGCGTCGGGCAGTCCAGGCGCGCCATGCCCGTCAAAGCCTCCGAAGGCACGTCTGCCGGCAGCGCCTGTTCATCGGCCGGGCGCAATGCCTGCGACCACATGGCGACGCGGGCGGTGCTGACGCTGTCAACGCCCGGCGCTTGCCACTCGCCAACGTCGCGGCGTTCGATATCCAGCGCCGCCAACAGCTCGCGCAGACCGTATTGCGGGTGCGGCTGCTCCAGCGCCTGCCATTGTGCGTCGCTAAGATGGCGGTCGAGCCCGGGCAGCACCACCGCGCCCTGTGGTAGTCGCGCGATTGTCGCCAGCAATTCGCGCGTCGCGGGAATCGAGCCGGTCGAACCGGCGGCGATGACGGGATGTGTCGGCGGCTTCTCGCGCCATAGCGCCGCCTGCCGCCGCAGCAAGGCGTTGCGCCGCGCCGCCGGATCGAGCGCATTGCGCGATTTCAGGATTTCCGGCCAGGCTTGCGAGAGGATTTCAAGGAAGGTCAGCGTCAGCTTCCAGTGCGCGGCGAAGCGATCGGGCACCAGCCCGTCGGCCAGGCGCTCAATTGCCACGTCCTCGATCTGCAGCGAATCCAGCAGCCGCGCCAGTTCGCTGGCCAGGGCTGCCGCTTGCGCCGGCGTCGCCACGCCCCAGTTCTCCGCGCCCTGCATGTGCGCACGTTTCAGGATCAGCTGCGTCAGCAGGCCCAGCCGCTCCATGCCATCAAGCGCCGGCGCAATGGCGTCGTCGGCAATATCGGTGTCAGCCTGGGAGAAGACCAGCTCGTCTTCCTCGACATCGCCCAATGGGGCCAGGCGCGGCAGGAGCAAAGCCTTGCCGCCGCTTTGCCGCAGGAAAGCTTCGCGCAGAGCGCGCGCCGCGCGGCGCGTTGGCAGCAGGATCAGGATATCGGCCAGAGTTTCGGGCGCATCGCCGTAACGCTGCAGAACGCCGGCAGCCAGCGCGTCGGCGAAGGGCAGGGCGGCGTCGATCGAATGGACGCTGATTGAGGTGGCGGGTTTGCCCGCCTTCATGGGCCGATGCTCTGGCGCGGGCGACCGGTCAGCAGCGTCTCGGTGGCGCTGACCGCTTCAGGCGTGCCGACATGGTACCACTCGCCGTCGTGGCGCATGCCGAACAAGCGGCCATTCTCTTCCGCCCTGTCGTACAGCTCGCGCAAGGAGAAGGCGCCGTCGGGCGAGTCTTTGAACAGGGACGGCGTCAGGATCTGCGCGCCGGCATAGACGAAAGGCGCAATGGTCTCGCCGCGTCGCCGCCGCAAGGCGCCGTCGGCGGCCATGAAATAATCGCCGGCGCCGTCGAAGCCATGGGCGATCACCACCGGGTGCAGCAACAGCAGCGCATCCATACGGTCCGGATCGAAAGCGCGCGCCAGCCGCTTCAGCATCGGCTGCGGGCCGTCCAGCCACAGCGCGTCGCAATTGACGGCATAGAACGGCTGATCGCCCAGCAACGGCAAGGCCTTTTTCACGCCACCGCCGGTTTCGAGAAGGTCGGTCTCGCGCGACAGCACGAGTTTCGGGCTTGAGCGCTGCGCCAGGTGCCTTTCCATCAGGGGTGCCAGATGATGCACGTTGACCACGCATTCTTCGACGCCAACGGCTTCCAGGCGATCGAGCGCCCAGTCGAGCAGCGAACGGCCGGCGACTTCGATCAACGCCTTGGGCTTGTTGTCCGACAGCGGTCGCATGCGCTTGCCAAGGCCAGCAGCCAGAACCATGGCGCGCCTGGGAACGGGAATGCCGATCATGCCCGGCTCCGCATTGATACCGGCACATGCCGATCCAGAAAAACACGGACCGGCGCCAGACTCTCGTGCTGCAAGGCGCGCTCGAACAGACGCCACAGCCGCGGCAAATGATGCAGGTAATGGCTCTTGCCGTCGCGCAGCTTCAGCCGCGCGAAGACGCCGATGACGCGGCTGTGTCGTTGCGCTGCGCACAGCGCCAGCGCGGCAAGAAAATCGGGACGGTCGGCGGCGGGAAGCGAAGCCAGATAGCGGTCGAGCATGGTCCTGTACAGAACGGGATTGATGTCGCGTCGCGCATCCTCGATCAGCGACGCCAGATCGTAAGCGGTCGCGCCGCGCGCCGCATCCTGGAAATCCAGCAATCCACAGCGTTTGATGCCGTGGCGTCCCGACAGCAGCATGAGATTGTCGACGTGATAGTCGCGCAGGACGAGGGTGCGCCTGCTGGCATCGAGCGTCGGCAGGATCTGCCGCCACAGCGCGCGATAGTCGTTCGCCAGGGAAGGATCGGCAGGCTTGCCGGTCACCAGGGTCGGGTACCATTCCATCAGCAGCCCGGCCTTCTCTGTCATGTCTTCGGTTTCGTAAAGCGGCAGGCCGGGCAGCAGCACTTGTTCGGTGGGTAGGGCGTGCAGCGCCAGCAGCACGTCGACCGCAAGCGCATACAGTTCGGTCTCATCGACGCCCTCGGTCAAAGCGCGCGAGTAAGTCGTGTCGCCGAAATCCTCCAAGAGCAGGAATCCATTGCTCGTGTCCTCGGCCTGCACGCGCGGCACCGAGAATCCCAGGCCGTCCAGATGCTGCGACAGGCGCGCGAAGGGCCGCACGTCTTCCTGCGGCGGCGGTGCGTCCATCAGCACCAGCGGACCGGCCGGCGAGTTGAGGCGGAAGTAACGGCGGAACGAGGCATCGCCAGCCAGCGGCGCAAGCGAGGAAGCGTTCAACCCTTGTGCGGCGAGAAACTCGATGCGCAGCGCGGCGCGTTGATCGGGCGGGTTCATGCCAGCGCCTGCAATCGTTGCGCCCACTCCGCACTGCCGGCGAGTTCGGCGAGACGGCCGTCGCCCTGTGCCTGCAGTCTGATTTCAAGGCGATTGGCCGGCAGCAGCGAGCCAAGCCGCTCGGGCCATTCGATCAGGCTGACCGCTTCGCCCAGCGCCTGTTCAAGCCCCAGCTCCCATACGTCGTCGGCCTGTTTAAGGCGATAGAGATCGAAGTGCCAGACGGCAAGGGTGGGAAATTCATAGACCTCGACCAGGGTGAAGGTCGGGCTGGGAACATCCATGTGCGGATCGCCGGCAAGGCGGCGCAGCAGGCCGCGCGCCAAGGTGGTCTTGCCGGCGCCGAGATCGCCTTGCAGCGCCACCACGTCGCGTTTGCGCAACAGCGGCGCCAGACGCGCGCCCAGGCTTTCGCTGGCAGCTTCGTCCGTAAGCGACAGGGTTTTGAACGGGGAAACACTCGACATGCGCCCGGTTGTAGGGCGCGGCGGGCGCGCAGGCAAGAAGGCCCGCGCGCCGCATTTTCTTATCGCTTAGTAGCGATAGTGGTCAGGCTTGAACGGGCCGGTTTCGCTGACGCCCAGGTACTTGGACTGTTCCTTGGTCAGCTTGGTCAGATGCGCGCCGACCTTGGCCAGATGCAGGCTGGCGACTTTCTCGTCGAGGTGCTTGGGCAGGGTGTAGACCTGCTTTTGGTACTTGCCCTGGTTAGTCCACAGCTCGATCTGCGCCAGCACCTGGTTGGTGAAGGAGGCGCTCATGACGAAGCTCGGATGGCCTGTGGCGTTGCCCAGGTTCACCAGGCGGCCTTCAGACAGTACGATGATGCGCTTGCCGTCCTGGAACTCGACCTCGTCGACCTGCGGCTTGACGTTGTGCCACTTGTAGTTTTTCAGCGCGCCGATCTGGATCTCGCTGTCGAAGTGGCCGATGTTGCAGACGATGGCGCGATGCTTCATCGCCCGCATGTGCTCGATGGTGATGACGTCGACATTGCCGGTGGCGGTGACGAAGATGTCGCCCTGCGGCGCTGCCTCTTCCATCGTCACGACCTGGTAACCTTCCATCGCCGCCTGCAGCGCGCAGATCGGATCGATCTCGGTCACCATGACTCTGCAGCCGGCATTGCGCAGCGAAGCGGCCGAGCCCTTGCCGACGTCGCCGAAGCCCGCGACCACGGCGACCTTGCCGGCCATCATCACGTCGGTGCCGCGGCGGATACCGTCGACCAGGCTCTCGCGGCAGCCATAGAGATTGTCGAACTTGGACTTGGTCACCGAATCGTTGACGTTGATGGCGGGGAAGAGCAGGCGGCCTTCCTTGGCCATGATGTAGAGGCGATGCACGCCGGTGGTGGTCTCCTCGGTCACGCCTTTGATGGCCGTGCCCATCTTGGTGTACCAGCCGGGGCTGCTCTTCAGCTTCTTGGCGATGGCGGCGTAGAGCACCGTCTCTTCCTCGTTGGTCGGCTTGGAGATGACGGACGCATCCTTCTCCGCCTGCATGCCCAGATGCACGAGCAAGGTCGCATCGCCGCCGTCGTCGAGGATCATGTTCGGCGCGCCGCCGTCATGCCATTCGAAGATGCGGTGCGTGTAGTCCCAGTACTCTTCCAGCGACTCGCCCTTGACGGCGAAGACCGGCGTGCCGGCGGCGGCGATGGCGGCGGCGGCATGGTCCTGGGTCGAGTAGATGTTGCACGAGGCCCAGCGCACGTCGGCGCCGAGGGCCTTCAGGGTTTCGATCAGCACGCCGGTCTGGATGGTCATGTGCAGGGAGCCGGCGATGCGCGCGCCCTTGAGCGGCTTGCTCTTGCCGAATTCCTCGCGCGTGGCCATCAGGCCGGGCATCTCGGTCTCGGCCATGTCGAGTTCCTTGCGGCCCCATTCGGCCAGACCGATATCCTTGACGACGTAATCTTTCGACATCCCGGGCTCCTTGGAAAATTTCGGCGGCCGCATGCGACCGGCTGCCGCAGGCTTATACCGGCGCGGTGACGGGGGGACAACCATCGGCCTGCGACAAACTTGCCGCATATAAAGGCCGCTTTATCCGCGATTTTTTGGGCTATTCGCCTTCGCCGAAGCGCGAGCAGATCAGCTCTTCCAGAGCGGTCAGCGCTTCCTCGGCCTGGCGGCCGGAAGCGCGCAGCACAACCTGAGTGCCCGGGCTGGCGGCCAACATCATCAGGCCCATGATCGACAGGGCCGAAACCTCGTTATCGGCATTGGCGACCGTGACGGCGGCATCGTATTGCGCAGCAAGGCGCACGAACTTCGCCGCCGCCCGCGCGTGCAGGCCGCGCTGGTTGACGATGGTGACGGTGCGCGCGATCGCGCCGGCCACGGCAGCGACGCTCAAGAGGCCTCCTTGGCGAGGAGCTTGGAGGCGACGTTGATGTATTTGCGGCCCGCTTCCTGGGCGGCGGCGACCGCCTGAACCAGCGGCATGCCGGCGCGAGCCGAGGCGAGCTTGATCAGCATCGGCAAATTGACGCCGGCAATCACCTCGACGCGGGCGCGATCCATGATCGAAATGGCGAGATTGGACGGCGTGCCGCCGAACATGTCCGTCAGCACCACCACGCCCTGGCCGCTGTCGCATTCGGCGACGCGATCGAGGATTTCCTGGCGGCGCTTTTCCATGTCGTCTTCGGGACCGATGCAAACCGCACCGACCTGCCGCTGCGGGCCTACCACATGTTCCAACGCGGCAATGAACTCAACTGCCAGCCGGCCATGCGTCACCAGCACCATGCCGATCATTCAACCACTCCCTAGGGCCCCAAGTCGCTTTTAGGTAATCCGTCCTTCGGCCCCTCTGTCGCCAGGGCCGGAAGATCGCGATGCGCCAGCGTGACGTTCTTGCCAAGCTGCGCCAGCCATTGCGCCAGCGTCTCGGCCAGAAACACCGACCGGTGGCGTCCGCCAGTGCAGCCCACGGCCACGGTCAAATAGCTCTTGCCCTCTTTTTCGAAGCGGGGCAAGAGCGGCCCCAACAACGACTTGATTCCGTTGAGAAAAGCCGGGAAGTCGGGATCGGCCTCGACGTATTCCTGCACCGCGCGGTCCTTGCCGGACAGCGGTTGCAGCGCCGGCACGTAATGCGGATTGGCGAGAAAGCGAGCGTCGAAAACCATGTCGGCCTCGCGCGGCAATCCGTTTCTATAGGAGAAGGAAACCACCACCACGCGCAGGCCGGGCGCTTGATCTGTCATGAAGCGGGTCGAGAGCAGGCGCTTCAGATCATGCGGTCCCAACTGCGACGTGTCGATCACCTGGTCGGCAGCGGTGCGCAGGGGCGCCAGTATCCTTCGCTCCTCGGCGATGCCGTCTTGCACCGGCCGGTCGAGCGCCAGCGGATGTCGGCGACGGGTTTCAGTATAGCGGCGCAGCAAGGTGGTGCTGTCGCAGTCGAGAAACACCAGCTCGGCCTGCAGATCGTCGCGCGCCTTCAGCTGAGCGAGTTCGGCCAGAAACGCGCTGCTGGAGAAATCTCGCGTGCGCACGTCGAGACCCAGCGCCAGCGGCCGCGCGCCCGCGCGTCCGTGACGTTGCAGCAGATCGGAAAGCAACGACAGCGGCAGGTTGTCGACGGCTTCGAAACCCAGATCCTCCAGCGCCTTCAGCGCTGTCGCGCGGCCGGCACCGGAGAGACCGGTGATCAGCGCGACGCGGCGTTTGATTGACGTAGTCATGCGCGTTTCATCGTTCTGGTCGCCAGCCGTACCTTGGCGACGGCGGATACCTCGAACGGCGTCAGCCGAATGAGCGGCAGGGTGAAGCCGAGAAACTCACGCGTGGCTTTTTCCGGCAACCGCTCGATGCGATCGGGCGCAACCAGTTCGACGGCCAGCGTGATCGGCATTTTCCGCCACACTTGTCCGCCCTCCAAGGTCATGATGCCAAGACCGCGCACCTCCAGCCGGCCGGCCAAAGTCGGCGGCGCATTGGCGATCAGCTTTTCGCCGAGACGCGTGAGGATCACCTGATCGTCGGCGACCAGCCGCGCGCCGGCATCGATCAGGCGCAACGCGAGGTCCGATTTGCCGCTGCCGGACGGTCCCAGCAACAGAACGCCGGCACGATCGATAGCGATGGCGGTCGCATGGACGAAGATCTGGCTGGCGTCTTTTTCGGGAGACATCGCGCCAGCGTGATCCGGCCGCGCGCTGGCGTCAACGCGCCTATGCGGGCGATTTTCGCCGCGCTCGCTTGACAGCAAAGCGGCCCAAGCGCTTTGTGGCGCCGTTCCATCCTTCGCGTGCCCATGGAAATCGTTTCCCAGCTCTTCGCCATTCTGGCGCCCGTCTTTCTGCTTTCCGGCATCGGCTATTATTGGGCCAAGTCCGGCAGGCCGTTCGACTCGGAAATGGTGATGGCGATCGTCACCAATCTGGCGACGCCGTGCCTGATCTTCTCGACCCTGAGTCGGCTGACGGTGAGCCCTGCGGCCTTTGGCGAACTGGCTTTCGCTGCCGTGCTTTGCGGGCTGGGGTTCGCCCTCATTGGACGGCTGGCGTTGTGGCTGCTGAAGCTGCCGGCGCATTCCTACCTGCCGGCGCTGATGTTTCCTAACACAGGCAATCTCGGCCTGCCGCTGTGCCTGTTCGCCTTCGGCGAGGCGGGGCTGGCGCTGGGCATTGCCGTTTTCACCGTCAACTCGGTTGGCCAGTTCACCCTCGGCGCGGCGTTGGCGTCGGGCGAATGGTCGATCAAGCGACTGCTGCATACGCCCATCGTCTACGCGCTGATCGCCGGCTTGGCATTCATGCTGAGCGGCATTCGCTCGCCCGACTGGCTCTACAACACCACCTCGCTGATGGGTGGCGTCGCCATTCCTTTGATGGTGACAGCACTCGGCGTATCGCTGGCCCAACTCAAGGTCAACCGCCTGCCACGCGCGCTCGGCTTGTCGCTGTTGCGGCTGGTCGGTGGCTTTGCGGTGGGGCTGACTGTGGCCTGGGCGCTGAAGCTGGACGGCACGGCGCGCGGGGTGATGATCATTCAGGCCAGCATGCCGACGGCGGTGTTCAACTATCTCTTCGCACTGCGCTTCAAGCGCGAACCCGCCGACGTCGCCGGCATGGTGGTCATCACCACCCTGCTGACCTTCGCCTTCCTGCCGCTGCTGCTGCTGTTCGTGCTGCCGGGAGCTTGAGACCGTGGCTGCCGATGTCGCCTACTTCCACGTCCCGTTTCACGCGTCTCGCTTCGGGCCTCGCGCGGCGTTCAACGGGTGCTCCTGCGGCGACGACCGGCCACGCCGCGCCGAGATGATGCCGAAGACGCCGCCCAAGGGTCCCCACGCCACCAGCGTGGTGATCGACGGTATCAACGCCGGGCCGGGCCGCACGCCGAATGCGTAGTGGAAGAACAGCCCGTACAGCACCATGCCCGCTGTCGCCGCCATCGCGCCCGCGCCCCAGGCGAGAAAGCCGATCGCGACGCCGCGCCGGTTCTTCATGACCTTCCATGACACATACCAGGCAATCCCCACGCCCAGCAGAAACTCAAGCATGCAGTTTCCCCGTCATCCGTCGGTCGCGCCGATCCGTCGCGCCGTTTCCTTTCCTCGACGCTAACACTACGCGATTCCCGCCGCCAGGCCGCTCCTTAGGAAGGAAATTTTTGTACGCGTTAATGGAGATTTATGAAACTCAGCCCACCGGCAGCATGATTGTAAACCGCGCGCCGGTGACGTTGCCGCGCTCGTCGCGCCGGTTGGCGGCGATGATGGTGCCGCGATAAGTCTCGACGATCTGCCGCGCGATGGACAGGCCGAGGCCCGAATGCTTGCCGAACTGCTCGCCCTGCGGGCGTTCGCTGTAGAAGCGGCTGAACACGGCTTCCAGCTTGTTGTCGGGAATGCCCGGCCCCTCGTCCTCGACCATGGCGATGACGGAGCCACCGTCGCGCGACAGGGTGATGGTGATCGTGCCGCCGGGCGGCGAGAACGACAAAGCGTTGTCGATCAGGTTGCGGAACACCTGGCCCAGCCGCCCGTCATGCGCCTGCGTTTGGAAGGGACCTTTGCCTTGAACGACAAGGTCTATCTTGACGTCGACCTTCTGCAACTGCGCGCCGCGATAGATGTCGATGATCTCGCTCAGCAGATGCTGCAGATCGACGGGCTGCAGATCGACGCGCATCAGTTCCGCATCGAGCCGCGAGGCGTCGGAGATGTCGCTGATTAGCCGGTTCAATCGATTGACGTCGTCGAGCACGATCGCCATCAGCTTGTTGCGCTGCTCGGGGCTTTCCAGCCGTGCCGCCGTCTCCACCGCCGAGCGCAACGAGGTCAACGGATTCTTCAACTCGTGCGCAACGTCGGCGGCGAAGCGCTCGATGGCGTTCATGCGCTTCCACAAGGCTTCGGTCATCTCGCGCAGGGCGGCGGAGAGATCACCGATCTCGTCCTTGCGATCGGTGAGGTCAGGAATCGACGGCTTGGCGCCGTCGTTGGAGCGCACCCGCGCCGCCGCCGCCGCCAGTCGCCGCACCGGCTGCGTGATGGTGCCGGCGAGGTAGAGCGACAGCAGGATCGTGGCCAGCAGCGAAATGCCAGCCACCTTCAGAATGTCGAGGCGCACCTGGCGCAAACTGGCGCCGACCTTGCTGTCGTCATGCGACAGCATCAGCGCGCCGAGAACCTCCTTGTAGCGCTGCACCGGCACGGCGACGGAAAGAATGCGCCGGTCGCGCCGGTCGGTGCGGATGGCGCTGGTGGTGTTGCCGCGCAGCGCCAGCACGACCTCCTGGTAATCGCGCGCGATCTGCACCGCCGATTCGCTGTAGGGCGAATAGGTGCGGCGATAGGCCAGCAGCTGGTCGAACCATTCGCCGATATCGTCGAGCAGGTCGGTCCAGCTCGGCGGGCTGGGCGGCGGCAGTTCGAATACTTCGATGCGTTGCGCGCCAAGCCCGGGCAGGGTCAGCGAATCGGCCACCAGCTCGCCGGTGGTGACGAAGAGACGGGCGCGCACGCCGGTCGGCTGCACCAGCCGCACCACCATCTGCCGCGACAACTCCGAATCGATGCGCTGGTCGTTGGCGGAGATGCCGCGCGTGGCGCCTTCGCCCAGGCCGGCGGCGACCATTTCGGCCTGCACGCGCAGCGCCGTCAGTTCGCTCTCGATCAGCTCGTCCTCGTACTGGCCGAGGAAGATTACGCCGCCCGCCAGCAGCGCCAGCGGCAGCATGTTCAGCGCCAGGATGCGGCGGGTAAGGGGGGAGAAACGGCGGCGACGGGTCGGTCTGGCGGGCTTGGCCGGCGGCGGGGTCTGGTCGCGGGTCGTCTGCGGCTCAGGCGTCGCGATAGCGGTAGCCGATGCCGTAGAGGGTTTCGATCTGGTCAAACTCGTCATCGACCTCACGGAACTTCTTGCGCAACCGCTTGATGTGGCTGTCGATGGTGCGATCGTCGACGTATACCGTCTCACCATACGCCGCGTCCATCAACTGGTCGCGGTTCTTGACGTGGCCCGGCCGCTCGGCCAGCGACTTCAGGATCAGGAATTCCGTCACCGTCAGTGCAGCCTCCTTGCCCTTCCAGGTGCAAAGATGGCGCGAGGGGTCGAGCACCAGCTCGCCGCGGACGATGGCGTCTGTGGCCTTGGCGCCCTTCTCGCCGCCGTTTTCGGAGCGGCGCAGCAAAGCGCGGATGCGCTCCAGCAGCAGGCGCTGGGAGAACGGCTTGGTGATGTAGTCGTCCGCGCCCATGCGCAGGCCCAGCACTTCGTCGATCTCGTCGTCCTTCGAGGTCAGGAAGATGACCGGCAGCGGCGAGATCTTGCGCAAGCGGTTCAGCAATTCCATGCCGTCCATGCGCGGCATCTTGATGTCGAGGATGGCGAGGTCCGGCGGCGCCGCCGTCATGCCTTCCAGCGCCTGCGCGCCGTCATTGTAGGTTTTGACGGTGAAGCCCTCCGCCTCCAGCGTCATGGCGACGGAGGTCAGGATGTTGCGGTCGTCATCGACCAGGGCGATCGTCTTGCGCACGGTGCGGAACCTTTGCTGTTGCGGACGGACTGAAGCATACGCCCAGTTGTGTCCGCATGATGGCGGGTCTGGGGCCGTTCCAAGCTATTGCAACCGGTCGGCCCAGAAGCAGGAGATCGATAATAGCCCCGGACGCGCCGGCGGCAAATGGCGCCACCGCGGTTTTCCGCCTTGCCAGAGGCCCATGGCCAGCGCTATTTCGCTCATAAACCGGCTGCTCCTAGGCGCCCGAGCGGGCAACTGACGGACGTCCTCCGCCTTCAAGCCTTTTACGGAGCCTCGACCATGAGCGTTTCGCCCGACCAGATCGCCAATGCCCGCCGCCTGCTGCGCAGCAGCGACCGCGCAGCTTTAGCGACCTTGTTACCCGGCCCGCGCGGGTCGGCGCCTTATGCTTCGCTGGCGCTGGTCGCCGTCGATCACGACCTGTCGCCGATCCTGCTGATCTCGCGCCTGGCCGTGCATACCCAGGCGATCAAAGCCGATCCCCGCGTCTCGCTGCTGTTCGATGGCACGGCCGGGCTCGACCATGCCCTGACCGGCGCGCGATTGAGCGTGATGGGGCGGGCGGAAATTTCGCAAGAGCCGCGCCTGCGCGCCCGTTACATAGCCCGCCATCCGGAAGCGGAAATGTATGCCGGCTTCAAGGACTTCAATTTCTATCGCGTCGCCGTCGACCGCGCGCATCTGGTGGCGGGTTTCGGCAAGATCGACTGGATCGACGCCGCCGAACTGCTGCTGCCCGAGGCGCTGGGCGAGAAGCTCATCGAGCACGAAGCGGGCATCGTGCAGCACATGAACGAAGACCATGCCGATGCGGTCACGCTTTACGCCAGCAACCTCCTGCAGCTTCCCGGCGGCGGCTGGCGCATGACGGGTGTCGATCGCGATGGCGTCGATCTGCGGGCCGGCGGCAAGGTGGCGCGGCTTGCCTTTCCCGAACCGGTCGCCGACGCCAACGGCGCGCGCCAGGCGCTGATCGCTTTGGTGCAGCAGGCGCGGGCGAAAGCCGCGGCCGAATAGCTACGCTTTCTGCGTGACGGCCGCGACATTGGCGTGCAGGTGTTGCACCAGCGCATCGTCGAGCTTCAGCCGCGCCGCCAGCATGGCGAGGTAGCCGCGCTCGGCGGCGTTGTCGACATCGATGGCCAGCAGCGAGGCGGCATAGATTTCCGCCGCTTCCTCCGGCGTGCGCGCCCCCTTGGCTACGGCATCGACGTCCAGGGGCTTGCGCAGTTCGTCGACCACGAACGCCTTGTCGTCGGCGGCCAGGGGCAGCGCGTCCATGCGCGCGAAGATGCTGGCTTGTTCGGTGGCGTCGATATGGCCGTCTGCCTTGGCGGCCGCGATCATGGCGCGCAGCAAATGTCGGCTTAGCGTCTGCTGATCGGCCTCGCTGGACGGGTTGAACGGTGTGTCGCTCGGCGCCGGCAGCATCGGCGTGCTGGCCTGTTGCGGCGTCGTCGAGACGGGCTGCTTGCCCGCCTGCCAGTCGCGATAGGCCTTGTAGGCCAGGCCGCCCAGGACGGCGATGCCGCCGACCTGCAGCGCCGTGCCGGCCAGTTTGCGGCCGCTCTTGCCGCCCAGCAGCAACCCGGCCAGGCCGCCAATCGCCGCGCCACCGCCAAATCCGCCCAGGTGTTTGCCGATCCCGCCCAGGGCCTGATCGAGACCGCCACCTTGCGAGCCCAGCCCTTGTCCGCTGGTCGTACCGCTGCCCGGCTGGCCGCCGCCCAGAAATTGGTCAAGCAGGCGTTTGGCGTCGAGCATGGCGTCATCTCCTCGGTGATCATTTCGGGACTTGGCAGATGGGGATTGGCCGGCGGCAAGGCAACTGGTGCTGGACTGACCATTCGCCTGCCGAAACCTTGCTGCTTTGCCTGCGTTTTGCCGCAATGCAGCGATCTTTATTCGGTGCCGGGGCTATGCGCTTTTATCCCGAGCCTCGTCCACATCCGGCATGTCAGATGCTTGCCGCGATGCAGGCGGGCGGGTAATTTGCGCGCACTCCGATGCGATAAACGGTTGTTCATTATTTCGAGTCTTCCGGGAGAAACGACGTGACCCATACGGGACCTGGCGCCGATGCCAAAGCGCTGGAAAAGATCGGCATCAAAAACAGCGCCAACGTCTATTGGAATTTGCCGGTTTCGACCTTGTACGAAGAGTCGATCCGCCGCCGCGAGGGCCAGGTGGTCGATGGCGGCCCGCTGGCGGTGCTGACCGGCGTCCATACCGGCCGCTCCCCCAACGACAAGTTCTTCGTCGACGAGCCTTCCAGCCGCGACGTCATCGACTGGGGCAAGACCAACAAGAAGATCGCGCCGGAGAAATTCGAGCGCCTGCTCAGCCGCATGCTGGCCTATGCCCAGCGCCGCGATCTCTTCGTGCGCGATTGCTTCGCCGGCGCCGACCCCGACTATCGCATCGGCGTGCGCGTCATCAACGAGACCGCCTGGCATAATCTCTTCGCGCGCAACATGTTCCTGCGCCCGACCCAGCAGCAGCTGCAAGGCTTCACGCCCGACTTCACCATCCTGCAGCTGCCGGGCTTCCAGGCCGATCCCGCGATCGACGGCACCAATTCCGACTGCGCCATCATCTGCGACTTCTCGCGCAAGCTGGTGGTGATCTGCGGCACCTGGTACGCCGGCGAGATCAAGAAATCGGTCTTCACCATCCTGAACTATCTGCTGCCGGCCAACGGCGTGCTGCCGATGCACTGCTCGGCCAATATCGGGCCCAAGGGCGACGTGGCGATTTTCTTCGGCCTGTCCGGCACCGGCAAGACGACCTTGTCGGCCGACGCCTCGCGCACCTTGATCGGCGACGACGAGCACGGCTGGTCCAACAACGGCGTGTTCAATTTCGAGGGCGGCTGCTACGCCAAGGTGATCCGCCTGTCGGCCGAAGCTGAGCCCGAGATCTATGCCACGACCTCACGGTTCGGCACGGTGCTGGAGAACGTCGTGGTCGATCCGGCCACCGGCCTGCTCGATCTCGACAGCGCCAAATTCACCGAGAACACCCGCGCCTGCTATCCGCTGGACTTCATTCCCAACACGTCGGAGTCGGGCATCGGCGGGCAGCCGGAAAACATCATCATGCTGACGGCCGATGCCTTCGGCGTGCTGCCGCCGATCTCGCGCCTGTCGCCGGAACAGGCGATGTACCATTTCCTTTCGGGCTACACCGCCAGAGTCGCCGGCACCGAGAAGGGCGTCGGCAACGAGCCGCAGGCGACGTTCTCGACGTGCTTCGGCGCGCCTTTCATGCCGCGGCATCCCACCGTCTATGCCAAGCTGCTGGGTGAGCGCATGGCCCGGCACAACACCAAATGCTGGCTGGTCAATACCGGCTGGTCGGGCGGCGCCTATGGCGTCGGCCAGCGCATGAAAATCGCCCATACCCGCGCCATGGTGCGGGCGGCGCTCGACGGGCGCCTGGCGATGGCGTCGACCGCGGCCGATCCGAACTTCGGCATGCTGGTGCCGCAATCCTGCCCGGACGTGCCGGCCAATGTGCTGAACCCGAAGGCGACGTGGAGCGACAAGAGCGCCTACGACGCTGCCGCGCGCGACGTGGCCCAGCGCTTCCAAGCCAATTTCAAGCAGTTCGAATCGCAGGTCGATGACGGCGTCAAGAAAGTGGCGATCCGCGCTGCAGCCTGAGGAGTTAGTCTTTCGCACTAAAGAGCCCGCCAGCGATGGCGGGCTTTTTGCTGCCTAGCGTCGCTGCACGTTGTCGAGAAATGCGACGGTCTCCGCCGACAGGACATCGCCTTGCGGCTGGAAGACATAGACCGTCATCACCGACGCCGGGCCGACATAGCTGCGCATGGCCACCAAGGTCCGGGACTTCCGGCCGGCAATTTCAGGCAGGATCGAACCGCCGATCTCGCCTTCGAGTTCGAATATCTCGCCGCGGTCGTCGCGCGTTAGCGACCGGCGGGCGATTTTCATGCCGATTTCGTCGGCCCACTGCAAAGCTCCCGCCTGCACGACGTCCCGGGCAGCTGCTGCCTTTTCGTTGCCTATGGCGTGGCATTCGGCGCGGTAGGAATTGAAAGTCTTGAGGTCAGCCAGGATGGCCAGATTGGCCACCGAACCCATCGTCGCGCGATCGGCTTCGAACACGGCGCCTTTGAAGCGCCCAAGCTGCGGCGGCGTCGGAAATCGCGCCGTAAAATCGCAGCTCGGCGTGGAGAATACGGCATAGCGATAGGCGCGCAGGCCGATCCCCTGATCGGCGGACCAGCTCAGTCCCGCGATCGAGGCCACGATGTAAAGCGCCGCAGCGAGGCAAAAAGCGGCGCGCGGCGAAAATGAGCCCACTCTGGTCTGCAGCAGCAAGGCCCGAGCGGCGATCGCCATCAGAATCGCGAGCGTCAGCAGGCCGAATTCGTTCGCCAGGCCCGGCAGGTGATAGGGCACGAACCACAGGATTACCAGGCTGCCGAACTGCAGGATCGCCAGCAGGCCCAGGCCGATGGCCACCCCGTTCCATGTTCTTTCCCGCGCCAGCGCCTGGCGGGCGGCGCGACGGGCGGCCAGGTCGGGGGATGACAAAACCATGCCCGATTGTGGGGCAGGCGGGATCGCTTGACCATGGCCGAGGCGGGGGCTGGTCGCGATAGTGTGGAGCGCATATTGTCCCGGGTTGCATGGTCCAGACCACAATCCACGGCGAAAAACACACTGTCACCGTCCCGCCACCAGGCGCTTTGGGCGATGGACAGGCCGGCCGTCGCTTCACCTTGCCGATTGGCGTCGTTTTGTCGGCCTCTTTCGTTGTGCTGACGGCGCTATCGGGCGTCGCCGTGGTGCTGGCGCTGCTGGGCAGCATGCGCACCACCACCGGCCTGTTGCGGGAGCGGACCGAGCAGGTGGTGCGCACCGTCGAATTGCGGTTGCGCGATCATCTGGAGCCAGTTCGCGCTCAGGCGGTCTTTCTCGCCGAAGCCATGGTCGACGGCCGCCTCGATCCGGCCAATGCCGAGAAGCTCGACGCCTGGCTGTCGGGCGCCCTGGCCGGCACGCCGCAAGTGGCGGCCATCAGCTTCGGCTCGGCGCAGTTGCAGGGTGTGCGCGCGCAACGCGATGCGACGGGCCGCTCGACGATCGTGCGCCTCGACATGCGCAATGTTCCAAACATACAGGTGATCTTCAATCAGCTGCGCACGGCACCGGCGCCTTATTGGGGCGATCTGCTGTGGAGCCCGGAGCTGCGCCAGGCGCTGGTCAATCTGCGGGTGCCGGTTCACCGCAAGGGAGAGTTCCTCGGCGCCGTGGTTTCACTGGTGTCGATGGGCCAGCTCTCGCGCGTTGTCGAGGAATTGTCGCCGGCGGGTGGTGGCGCCTTCGTTCTCTACGATCATGATTTCGTGCTGGCGCATCCGCGGCTGGTCGATCCGAAAAACCTGCTGCTGCTGCCGGGACAGGTATTGCCGCGGCTTGAGCAGGTTGGCGACCGCGCCCTGACCGGCATGTGGACCATCGAAACGGATAAGACGAGGCGCCTGTTCGGCGTCAAGAGCGAGAACATCCACATCGCCCAGATCGACGGCCAGGACTACGTTTTCGTCTATCGCGACATTGCCGGCCTGTCGGACAAAGTACTGACCGTCGGCGCCTATTTCCCAGCTCAGCAGATCTATTCCGAAACCGAATCGCTGCGTAACGGCGCCATTGCCGCCGGCGTGGCCCTGGTGGTGGCGCTGATTCTCGGCGTCGTGCTCGGCCGCGCCATCTCCCGGCCGATGGTTCGGCTGGAGACGGCGGCGGACGAGATCCGCGAATTCAAGTTCGAAAGTCCGCCGCTGCCCGGCAGCATCTTCGAGGAGATCGACCATGCCAACGCCGCGGTCAATGCCTCGCGCGCGGCATTGCACTGGTTCAGCACCTTCGTGCCGCGCAAACTGGTGACGCGCCTGCTGGCGGAAGGCGAAACGACGCTGAAATCCAAGAAGCGCGACGTGACGGTGATGTTCACCGACATCGTGGGCTTTACGCGCGAATCGGAGGATCTGCCCGAGGACGAGACCGCGGCATTCCTCAACGAGCACTTCGCCCTGCTGGCGACCTGTATCGAAGACAAGGGCGGCGTCATCGACAAGTTCATCGGCGACGCCATCATGGCCACCTGGGGCGCCATCAAACGCATTCCCGACCATGCCGATGGCGCCGTCGCCGCGGCTTTGGACATCGCCCGGGCCTTGCATGAGGACAATCTCAATCGCATCGCCCAAGGCCGCAAGCCGGTGCGCATGCGCATCGGCCTGCATAGCGGTCCTGTGGTGGTCGGCAATATCGGCGCGCCCGGGCGCATCAACTACACCGTGGTCGGCGACACGGTGAACACCGCCCAGCGCATGGAGCAGCTCGCCAAGGACTACATGCGGGACGGTGAGGAGATCGTGGTGCTGATCACCGGCGACACGGTGCGGGCCCTCACCAATCCCTCGAGCCTGGCGGAAGTGCTGGCGACGCCAGCCGAAATGCACGAGGTGCGTGGCCGGGCCGAGCCGATCGAAGTGCACAAACTCAAGATGCCGGCATTCGATTAGGCAGCCAGTTCCGGCGTCGCCAGTCCAAGCCCATCGCGGCGAAAGCGGCCGGGACCGATGCCGAACTGCCGCGTGAAGCGTCTCGTGAAGGAGGGCAGCGATTCGTAGCCAACGCGATGAGCGATTTCCGCCACCGACAGGCGCGTGTCGCTCAAGAGCTTGCGCGCCTTCTGCAGCCGCCATTCCGCCAGATAACGGGCCACCGGCATGCCCATGCGGGCGGTGAAGAGTTCGGCAAAGCGGCTGCGCGAGAGCCCGGCCTCGCGCGCCAGCGCCTCCACGGTCCAGTCTCGCTCGGGCCTGACGTGGATCGCTGCCAGCGCCCGCGCCAGCGTGTGCTCTCTCAATGCGGCGAAGAAACCGGTGCCGGAGTCGCTCGAATGCAGCAAAGAGCGCACGCCCTGAATCAGCACGATGTCGGCCAGGCGATCGAGGATCGCCCCGGCGCCCGGCATGTCGGATTGCGATTCGTAGCTCATGTACCGCAATGCATCGGCCAGCCAGGTCTCGCCCAAGGTCTCGTTGGCGCGCACCAGAATCGAGCTCGGCAGCGCACGCAAAAGCGGATGGTCGGCGCCGGGATCAAAGCGGCAGAAGCCGCAGATCATGCGCGAGAAACGCTCGCCCGGCCGCACGCCGATGCTAAGCGGGCCCGAGCCATCGAATTTCACCGCCGCCAGAATCTGTGGCAGATCGATCGGGGGTCGGCCCGCCGCATCGCTCAGGATCTGTTCGGCCCCATGAGGGATAAGCACCACATCCCCGGCCGAGAGCAGCGTCGGCTTCAAGCTGCCGGGAACTTCGACCCAGCAATCGCCCTGCAACAGCAAATGAAACCGCACCGTGTTGGGATCGCGCGGCACGCGCGCGGACCAGGCGCCGCCGAACTCGGCGCGGAAGTACAGGCTCGAATGCAGCCGCAAAGTGCCCAGGACATCGCTCAATACATCCATGCCTACTTTATAGCACAACCACCGCTCATGCTGGACGATCGGATAAGTTTGTGCGGGTCTGGAGCAAAGACGGCTGGCAGGCCAAGGGCGACACTGGGCAACGAACGCGTAACCAATTGTCCGGTTAGGGGAGAAAGATGAACCAAGCCCGCACGCGCAGCTATTCCTGGCGCGATCCCAACGAGATGACCAAGGCGATGGGCGAGAAGTCCGGCCTGGAGTTCCTGCAGGCGGTGGCGCGCGGCGAATTGCGCGCGCCGATTCAGGACACGCTGGAGATGGATCTGACCAAGGCCGAAGAAGGCCGGGTCGAGTACCAGCTCACGCCGCAGGAATTCCATTTCAATCCTGCCGGCACGTTGCACGGCGGGGTGATGGCGACCATCGTCGATTCGGCCATGTCCTGCGCCATCTGGACCTTGCTGCCGCCGCGTACCGGCTGGACCACGATGGAACTGAAACTGGGCCTGGTGCGCACCGTGACCAAGGAGTCCGGCCGGCTGGTCTGCGTCGCCACGCCGATCAGCGTCGGCCAGAGGAGCGGCGCCGCCGAAGCGCGCGTGCATGATGCCGCCGGCAAGCTCTGCGCCTATGCTTCCACCACCTGCATGATCTTTCGTTAGGAGCATCCCATGGCGCGACCGATCGTTCTCATCCACGGCTCGCCGGGCGCGCCCAACGCCTGGAAGGGTGTCATCAAGGCGCTGGGCGAGAACGTGACGGCGATCACGCCGGGACTGCCGGACCACAACCAGCCCACTCCGCCGCAACGCCGCGAGACGGCTGAGATGGCGGCGTCCATCGCCGATGCCCTGGGACCGCAGCCCGACGGCATCGTGCTGGCCGGCCATTCATATGGCGGTAACGTCGCGCTGCATATCGCGCTGGCCGGCAAGGTGAAGGTCGCCGCTTTGGTGCTGATCGAGCCGGTGGAACTGGCGACATTGCCGGTGCTGGGCGAGGAGGCAGCCTATAACGAAGCCAAGGCCCTGTTCGATTCCTATGTGGCGAAAGCCAGGGCGGGCGAGGCAAATGCGGTCGGCATCATGATCGATTTCTGGTTCGGCGCCGACGCTTTCGGCCGCATGCCGGAGCCGGTGCAGGGATTCCTGCGCAGCCAGATGCTGGTCAATGTGCGCGATGTCGAGGCGACGTTCCGCGAGCAGCATTCGCGCACGAGCCTCGCTGCATTGTCGATGCCGGTCACCATTGCTTACGGCACCAAGAGTCCTGCCGTCGCCAGGCTGGTGGCCGAGCGCTTGGCCGCCATAGTGAAGAACGGCCGCTCAGCGCCGCTAGAGGGGGCCGATCACGGCATGCTGGCGACGCATGCGCCGCAGGTTGCGGCGCTCATCACGGAAACGATGGGGCGGGCCTAGCTACTCCGCGGCTTGCGGCTGCGGCGTCGGCGTCAAAAGACGCTGGCGGCCGGGGAAGAACAGCGAGGCAATGCCCGAGGCGGCGGCGAAGATCGCCAGCACGATGAAGACCTCGCGG
Source organism: uncultured Hyphomicrobiales bacterium (assembly GCA_964388115.1). Lineage (GTDB taxonomy): Bacteria > Pseudomonadota > Alphaproteobacteria > Reyranellales > JAQSWP01 > JAQSWP01. The sequence continues at coordinate 109,528 of CAYLYK010000002.1, read as the reverse complement.
AAGCCGCCATATTGGCCGTGCAGCCAGGCGATCATGGGGACCGCCGTTGCCGAGGCGCCGAACGACATGATGTAGCGCAGCGAGTAGGCACGCGCCCGCCACTCGGCTGGGGCGTAGCGCGCCACCATCGCGTCGTTGATCGGGATCTGGCCGAACACCGCGAACATCACCGCGAAGGCGAGAACCAGCAGGCTCCAGTCGCTGGCCCAGCCCAGCACCAGCAGCAGCGGCGCCTGCACCAGCGCCACCGGCAGGAAGACGCGGCGCAGGCTGAAGCGGTCGATCAGGTTGCCGACGATGAGCTGCGCGACGGCGGCCAGCACGTAGACGCCGGCCACCAGCACGCCGATGCCCAAGGTCGAGCCGGTCAGCGCGCCGAGATTTTCCTCGAACACCTTGGGCATCGATTGCGTGGTCGAGGTGAAGATCAGGCCGCCGGCGATGGTGGTGGTGGCGAGGATAAAGAAGATGCGCTTGCCCAGCGCGCGATCGACCGGGATGGCGGCGACGGATTTGCGTCCGCCGACCTTGAGCTCGTTAGGCACCAGCCGCCAGAACAGGAAGCCCAGCGCGATCGACAGCAGGCCGGGCGCGATGAAGGCGGCGCGCCAGTTGACCAGCCAGATCAGACCACCAGTGATGAAAGCGGCGAAAGCGATGCCGAAATTGCCGTAAAGCCCGTTCACCCCCAAGGTGCGGCCGACATTGCCGGCGTCCATCGCCAGCATCGCCAGCCCCACCGGGTGATAGATGGCGGCGAAGATGCCGACCAGGGTCAGGCCGATGGCGAGTTCGATCGGCGATGAGGTCAGCCCGCACAGGACCAGCGACACGCCGATGCCGAAGAAAAACAGCAGCATCATGCCGCGCCGGCTCCAGCGATCGCCCAGCCAGCCGGCGGGCAGCGAGAAGACGCCGAAGGCGATGGTGCCGCCCAGGCCGAACAGCAGCAGCGCATTCCAGTCCATGCCGAACACGCGCGCCAGTTCCAGTACCGCGACCGGAAAGATCGTGGTCGCCAGATGATCGAGCCAATGGCCCATGTTCAGCAGGCGGTTCAAGGTCGACGGGCTGACATCGGCTATGGGCGCGGCAGTGGTGGCGGTCATGCGGATCCTCCGGCCCCTTTCTTAGCAGGACCGGCTCTGGCAGACTTGCCATAGAATGCCAAAGACTGTCGCAAAACGGCCAAAGCCGATCGATGCCCTCCGCCGCCTGCCGGGCCATCCCGGCGAGAAACGCGGCGCGCCGGCCGCAACGGCGCTCGCCAGCGACTATCGGGACGGCGCCAGCACCGGTTGGCACAGCCATTACCGCGCTCAGCTCGCCTTCGCCGTCACGGGCGTTATGCATGTCGACACCGAACAGGGCGCCTTCGTCGTGCCGCCGCAGCGCGCGCTGTGGCTGCCGGCCGGCATGCGCCACTGCATCGCCATGCATGGGGCGGTCGGCATGCGCACGATCTACGTCGCGCCTGAAAGCGCCAGATCCCTGCCGCCGATGTGCCGCGTCGTGGCGGTGACGCCGCTGTTGCGCGAGCTCGTGCTCGAAGCGGTGCGGTTGCCGGCCAGCTACAAGCCCGACAGCCGCGCCGCGCGCCTTGCGGCGCTGCTGCTCGACGAGCTGCGGGCGCTGCCGATCCTGCCGCTGCATCTGCCCTTGCCCGACGATGCGCGCTTGCGCCGCGTTTGCGATGCCCTGTTGGAAAATCCCGCGCTCGATCTCACCCTTGAGGAACTGGCGCAATCGGCATCTGCCAGCGCCCGCACTCTGGCGCGTCTCTTTCGCAGCGAAACCGGCATGAGCTTCGGCCAATGGCGTCAGCAGGCGCGTTTGCTGGCGGCTTTGCGCCTGCTGGCGTCGGGCGAGAAGGTGACGTCGGTGGCGATGGATCTTGGCTACGACAGCGCGTCGGCCTTCACGTCGATGTTCAGGAAAGCCCTGGGCGTGCCGCCGAGTCGGTATTTTGGCGAGGGGTGATTGGCAGCAGCTAGCTTACCTGCTGAAGATCTAGCGCTCCGGATACAAGATTAGAAAGCGGGGCATCTCAGGCTCCACTGATGTGATCTTCCAGTTTTGATCGATCATTCGCAATGTAATGCGATAGTCGGATCGATTGGGAGAATCTAGCGTACTGGACAATTCAACAGTCCGTTCATCACGCCAGGAAATTTGATCCATTCCGAGTCCAAGGATCAGGCGCCCTGCAGGGTTTTCAGAACTCTCGAATATTTCCGTCGTTGCATGTCCATTGGATAAACGCAGTACGACAAAGGGAGCCAAGTTGAGGCTATCTCCAATACTGGCCACTCGGCTTCGGTCAGGCGACCAGAATGGGCTATATAGAAACCATATCAAGCCAGTGTCTGATGAAATAACGAGGAAACCTACGGCGTTATACAGCCTGTATGAAACGAAATAGAAACGTCGCTGCTTGTCATAACCCCTGTACTCAAATGATACTTGGAGCTCGAGACGCTCTGGATCGTCGTTGTCAGTGAAGTAGACGAAGCGGCCATCCTTGAGCTTGATCTGTAACAGATCCAGCATTCTTCGGACGCTAAAACCTGGCTCAGATTGAATAAATGGAGCCTCGCGTGTCCAGCCCTCCCGACGCCAATCTCTAAGGTCATGCGGCAAGCTTGCGTTTGCAAACTCAGCCGTGTTCCTCCATCGCGGCAGTTTCTTTCCTGCCAACAGGTCGACTCGAGAGCCTCGAATTGTATCAGTGTTTTTGGAAGTGAATGGATTGATCGGTTGCTGCGTCACCTTGCTCAGAGGCGGAAATTCAGTTTGGGCTGGCGCAATGTGAGATACTAAGCATAGAAACACGCCCAGCAGCGTCGAGGTCAAAAACCTCGAACGAACGACAACAGCGCGGGACAGCATCGGTGTTTCCGTTTGGCGAGAGCAAATGGCCCTACAACCCAGCATATAGGCGCCCTATGTCATTGTCACCATGACGTGCTGCCGGTAACCGGGCTTCTCGTGCAACGCCTCGTGCCAGCGCTTGAGGTTCGGCAGGTCGGGGCGGGGGATGGGAAGCTGGAACCAGCGCCAGGAGAAGCAGCCTACCGGCACGTCGCCCATGGTGAAGCGATCGCCGGCGACGAAGGCATTGTCGGCAAGATTGGCGTCGAGGATGCGCATCGCGGCTGAAGCAAGCTCGAACGCTGCTTTCAGGGCCGCGTAGTCGCGCTTCTCGGGTGGCGTGCGGACGTAACCCCAAAACAGATCGCGCATCGGCATGCCGAGCGTCGAGAGCTGCCAGTCCATCCAGCGTTCGGCGCGGCTTCTGATGGCTGCATCGCCAGGATAGAATCCGTCCTTGCCGTATCTGGCGGCGAGGTAGCGCACGATGCTGTTGGATTCCCACAGCGTGAGGTCGCCATCCTGCAGGGTTGGCACGACCTTGTTGGGATTCATCGCCAGATATTGTGGGGTATCGGTGCCACCAAAAGCGCCGCCGACCTCGATGCTGTCGTAGGGCAGGCCGCAGAACTCGGCGGTCCACAGCACCTTCTGCACGTTGATCGAGTTGCGCCGGCCCCAGATTTTCAGCATGACGGCTTGGCGCTCACTTGAAGGTCTGGCAGACCTGCCGGAACGGCTTCTTCTGCCTGCCTTCGAGCGTGAAGGTGACCGGCCCTTCCAGCACCCAATCCTTGCCCTGGCGTCTCAGCACTGGTCCGTCGGGAAACGGCTTGCCGGTCTCCGCCACGACGAAGGACAACGTCTCGGCTCCACTCCATTTCGGCACTGGCGTAGCATCGGTCTGCGAGCCGCCAATGACAACTTCGCAGGCCGCTTCGTTCAGGACGCGATCGGATTTGATGGTGTAGAGCGTCAGTTCCGTGACGGCGTTCATCATGTCGTAGCGGTAGGCGGCAAAGCGCTTGCCGTCGGGCGAGAGCACCGGCTTGTCGAGCAGCTTGCTGACCCGGCCGCTGTTCAGCGACGCCGCAATGTAGGAATAGTCCTCGTAGATGTGCTCGGCGACCAGGGCAAAGCCGATCTGCGGCAGAAGATCGACGAATATGTAGGAAGTAAAGCTCTCGCCGCAGGGATAGTCGAAGAACCGAATGGTGCGCCCCTTCGTCAGCTTGATCTGCAATTCGCTGTTTCGGCGCGGATCGCCTTTGCGCGCGACGGATTGGGCGTGCCTGGCGATGATCTTGGCCTCTTCGGCATGCGCGTCTTTCAAATCGGTGCATTCTTCGGAGAAGCGCTCGTTTGGCAGGGGCCGCAGGCCTGGAAAGATATCGGGGTCCTCGTTGGTGGTAATGCTGATCGTGTCCGTTCGGTCAACGATCGCCGGCAGGAAGCTTTCGTCGGCCGGGCGTTGAGCGTGCGCCGTCGCGGCGCCGGCGATGGCGGCCAGCGCCAGAAGGCCGGCGCCAAGAATCGAATGCCAACGCATGATGCTCTCCCTCGGGCTAATGCGCTTCGGCCCAGCTCTTGCCGTGCCCGGTTTCGACCACCAGTGGCACCGAGAGCGTCGCCACCGATTCCATCACCTGCTTGATCGCCGTCGCCGCCTTGCCGAGTTCGGCCTGCGGCACCTCGAACAGCAATTCGTCATGCACCTGCAGCAGCATCCTGGTCTTGAGCTTTGCTGTCGCCAATGCGGGCGGCAGCTTGATCATCGCCTTCTTGATGATGTCGGCGGCACCGCCCTGCAGCGGGGCGTTGATGGCGGCGCGTTCCGAGAAAGCGCGGCGGGCCGGGTTCTTGTCGTTGATGCCGTTGAGGAACACCTTGCGACCGAACGGCGTTTGGACAAAGCCATTGGCGCGGCAGAAGGTCTTGGTGCTGTCCATATAGGCGCGGATGCCGGGATAGCGTTCGAAATAGGCCTTGATGTAGTCGCTGGCTTCCTTCTGCGGGATGCCGAGCTGGGCGGCCAGGCCGAAGCCGGAAATGCCGTAGATGATGCCGAAATTGATCGCCTTGGCCTTGCGGCGGATCATCGGATCCATGCCCTTGACGGGAATGCCGAAGACCTGGCTGGCGGTGATGGCGTGGATATCCTCGCCGTTCCTGAACGCTTCCTTCAAGGTTTCGATATCGGCGACATGCGCCAGCAGGCGAAGCTCGATCTGCGAATAGTCGGCCGACAGCAGCACGTTGCCCGGCTCGGCGATGAAGGCCTTGCGGATCTTGCGGCCTTCCTCGGTGCGGATCGGGATGTTCTGCAGATTGGGATCGGTCGAGGCCAATCGGCCGGTGGCGGCACCGGTCATGTGGTAGGAGGTGTGCACACGCCGGTCGTTGGCGTCGATCTGCTGCAGCAGTGCGTCGGTATAAGTGCTTTTCAGTTTCGACAGCTGCCGCCAGTCGAGCACACGCGCTGGCAGCTCATGGCCTTGTGCGGCCAGCTCTTCGAGAATGTCGGCGCCGGTGGTGTAGGCGCCGGTCTTGGAGGATTTCGAGCCAGCGCCCAGCTTCATCTCGTCGAACATCACCTCGCCCAACTGCTTGGGCGAGCCGATGTTGAAGGGATGGCCGGCAATCTTGTGGATCTGCTTCTCCAGCTCGACCAGGCGTTCGGCGAAATCGGCCGACAGGCGCTTCAGCTCCGTTTCGTCGACCTTGATGCCGGCCTGCTCCATGTCGGCCAACACCGGGATCAGCGGCCGCTCGTAGCGCTCATACATGGCCGTCATGCTCTCAGCCACCAGGCGCGGCTTGAACAGACGCCACAGCCGATAGGTGACTTCGGCGTCCTCGGCGGAATAGGGCAGCGCCTTGTCCAATGGCACCTGATCGAAAGTAACGCGGTTGCGGCCGGTGCCGGTGACGTCGTCGAAGGTGATCGGCTTGTGACTGAGGAAGAGTTCGGAAAGCTCGTCCATGCCGTGGCCGTGCTTGCCGCCTTCCAGCACGAAGGATAGCAACATGGTGTCGTCCACCGGTGTCATGTCGATGCCATGCCGGCGCAACACCTTCAGATCGTACTTCACGTTCTGGCCGATCTTCAGCACCGCGTCGCTTTCCAGCACGGGCTTCAGGATCTTGACGACTTTATCCAGCGGCAGCTGCCCGGGCAGCAATTCGCCCGCGCCGCCGCCGTCGAAATCGAGCGTGCCCTGCGTGCCGGGCTTGCGATGGCCGATCGGGACGTAGCAGGCGCGGCCATCCGGCAGCGCCAGGGCGACGCCGATCAGATTGGCTTTCAACTCGTCCAGCGAATCGGTTTCGGTATCGACGGTGACGATGCCTGCCCGCATGGCTTCGGCCATCCAGGATTCCAACACGGCGGCATCGGTCACCAGCTCGTACGGCGTCTGGCCGATGGGCGGCAGGTCGTCCTTGATCTCCTCGTACTGGCGCACTGGTTTGGGCGGCGCCGGCGGGGCGACGCCGCCGTTCTTGGCTTTCTCGGCATTGAAGCTGGCGACGCGCGCCTGGCGCTGCGTTTCGCTTTCGATGCCATCGGACAGGTCGGGCACCGGCGCACCGGCGGGCGCGTCGCCAAAGCGTTCGCGGGCGCGAGGCAGGATGCGCTTGAAGCCCTGATGCTCCAGCCACGGGATCAGGATCGCGGGGTCGGGCTCGGTCTTGTCGAACGTATCGGCATGTTGCGGCACCGGCACGTTGTGATCGAGCTGCACCAGCTTCTTGGAAATGCGCGCGAGTTCGGCATTGGCTTCCAGCGCCTCGCGGCGCTTGGGCTGTTTGATCTTGGCCGTGCTGGCCAGCAGCGTTTCCAGATCGCCGTATTCGGTGATGAGCTGAGCGGCGGTCTTGATGCCGATGCCGGGAACACCCGGCACGTTGTCGGTCGAATCGCCGGCCAGCGCCTGGACGTCGACCACCTTTTCGGGCGCGACGCCGAATTTCTCCAGCACCTCGGGCGTGCTGATGATGCGGTTCTTGATCGGGTCCAGCATCTGCACGCCATCGCGCACCAGCTGCATCAGATCCTTGTCCGACGACACGATGATGACCTGGGCGCCCATCTCGCGCGCCTGGTCGGCGTAGGTGGCGATCAGGTCGTCCGCCTCGTAACCCGCCAGTTCGATGCAGGGCACGTTGAAGGCGCGCACCGCCTCGCGGATCAGCGCGAATTGCGGGATCAATTCTTCCGGCGGCTCCGGCCGGTGCGCCTTGTACTGGTCGTAGATCTTGTTGCGGAAGGTTTCGCGGCCGGCATCGAAAATGACGGCCAGATGGTCGGCGCCGGCATCGTCCATCAGGCGCATCAGCATGGAGGAGAAGCCGAACACCGCATTGGTCGGCGTGCCGTCCGACCGCGTCATCGGCGGCAGGGCATGGAAGGCGCGGAAGATATAACCCGAGCCGTCGACCAGATAGAGATTGCGCATGTTGCCGAGTTTGGGCTCAGGCTTTGCGGCTGGTTTGGCGTCGGGTTTTGCGGCTGATTTCGTGGCTTTGGCGTTCATGCCGGCAGTTTACACCGGCCGCTTGCGCGCCCGCCACAAGGCGACTGAGGACAGTTTGGGTTGTTAATGCGCGTGGGCGTGAGCGCCCGCCTTCAGCACAAAGCGGCGGTCGCAATAGGGACAATCGACGGTGCCGTTCTTGCCCAGATTGAGCCAGACTCTCGGGTGGCCCAGCGCGCCGCCGCCGCCATCGCAGGAGATTTCGGTCTTTTCGACTTCGATGGTTTCCGGCGGAGGAGGGACGGCCATGACAAATGCCTATCGGCTGAGGGGTAATTGGCGCGGATCATAGCCGGGGATGGCGGCAGATCAAGCGTCGCGGCGGCCCGCCAGCGGCCTTGTTTTTGCCGCCCCGCTGGGCCAGCTTGCCGGCCATGGACAGTATCGTGACCGAAAACGACAAGCCTGAAGGTTTATTGCCCGCGCTGGCCGTGGAGGTGTGCGGGCTGACCAAGATCTACAAGCCGCGCAGCGGCGGCGTCCCCCGCGCCGCCCTGGACAATGTCGATCTGGCGATACCGCGCGGGTCGATCTTTGGCCTGCTGGGCCCCAATGGCGCCGGCAAGTCGACGCTCATCAACATCCTGGCCGGGCTGGTGGTCAAAACGTCGGGCAGCGCCCGCATCTGGGACATCGACATCGAAGAGCAGCCGCGCAATGCACGCGCGGCGATCGGCGTGGTGCCGCAGGAGCTCAACCTCGATCCGTTCTTCACCCCGCGCCAGGCGCTGGAGCTGCAGGCCGGGCTTTATGGCGTGCCGCCGTCTAAGCGGCGGACGATGGAAATCCTGGAAGCGGTGCGGCTCACCGACAAGGCGGATGCCTATGCCCGCACGCTGTCGGGCGGCATGCGCCGGCGTCTGCTGGTCGCTAAGGCGTTGGTGCATAACCCGCCGGTTCTTGTGCTCGACGAGCCGACCGCCGGCGTCGACATCGAATTGCGCCAGCAGCTCTGGGCCTATGTCCGCCAGCTCAATGCTGCCGGCACCACGGTGCTGCTGACGACGCATTATTTGGAAGAAGCACAGGAGTTGTGCGATCGCATCGCCATCATCCATCGCGGTCAGGTGATGGCCAATGACACCACCGAAGCGCTGCTGACGCGGCTGGACAGCAAGAAGGTGATTCTGCGACTGGCGCGAGCTATCGAGGCGCTGCCGCCTTCCTTCGCGCAATGGCATGCCAGCCTGAAGGAGCCACAGCGCATCGATGTCGGCTACCGCCCCAGCGCTACCAACGTGCTGCAGATCATTGCGGCGGCGCAGGCGGCGGGGCTCGACGTCGTTGACCTGACGACGGAAGAGAGCGATCTGGAAGACGCGTTCGTCGCTTTGACGCAGGGCAAATGAAGCCACTCGCCGCGGCGCTTCTACTGGCGTTGCTGGTTGCGTGCGCGCCGGTGATGCAGCCGGCGGGGCCGGCGACTGTCACGCCGTCGCTACAGGACGATGCGCTGATCGCCGCCGATGGCTATCGCCTGCCGTTGCGGCGCTGGATACCGGACGGCGAGGTCAAGATCGTCGTGCTAGGGCTGCATGGCTTTGGCGACTATTCCAAGGCCTTCGAGAAGGCGGCGCTGATCTGGCGCGAAAAGGGTGTCGCCACCTATGCCTACGATCAGCGCGGTTTCGGCGCCACCGCGACGGCGCGGCGCTGGGCCGGCGTTGAGGCGATGATCGACGATCTCGCCATGGCGCAGTCGTTGATCCGCCGCCGCCACGCCGGCGCGAGATTCGTGCTGATGGGCGAAAGCATGGGCTCGGCGCTGATCATGGCCGCGCTGGCGCAAGGGCGCGTGCCCTATCCCGACGCCACGGTGCTGCTGGGGCCTGCGGCGCGCGGGCGCGAAACGCTTGGGATCATGGGGCGTAACGGGCTGTGGCTGATTGCGCATTCCATCCCTTGGTGGCCGGTGTCGACGGTCGGCATGAACTACAGCCCGTCCGACAATATCGAGATGCTGCGCGAGCTGTCGCGCGATCCGCTGGTGATCAAGTCGCCGCGCGTCGATCTTGTATGGGGTCTGGTCGATGCCATGGATGCGGCGCTGGAAGCGGCGCCGAAGCTGAAAGGCCCCATGCTGGTGGCGTACGGCGCGCGCGATCGCGTCGTGCCGCCCGACGTCATGCGCAACATGGCCAGGGATTTCCCGGCCGATGCCGGCATCAAGCTGGCAGTCTACGACGAAGGCTATCACTTGCTGCTGCGCGATCTGCAGGCAGGTCGGGTGCAGGAGGATGTGCTGGCCTGGATGCTCGATCCGCAAGCGCCGCTGCCATCGGGCGCCGACAAGCGCGCGACCGCATTCTTCGCCGAGAAGGAATGACGATGGGCAGCGCCTATCTCGCCACGGAAGGCTTCGAGGCGCAGCTGCGCGTCGAGCTGGGCGAGCGGATCGTGGCCGAGCATGGGCGGTTGATGATCTGCCAAGGCGATGCAATGCCTGCGGCCTGGGCCGCCAATATCTGGCAGGCGCCGCAAGAGATCGAGATCGCGTCCATCGGCGATGCTGCGTCGAAGCTGCGGGCGATCCAGCGCAACTGGTCGCTTTATGCCCCCGAGCATTTCCGACGCGCCAGGCTCATTGCCGAGAAACTGCCGCATGTTTCGGCCAAGCCGATCGTCTTCCCGCAGCCTGCGCCCGCCGCACCGCTGGGCTCATGGACCTTGCTGGCGCCGGATCGGCTGCTGGTCTCGGCGCAATGCTCCAGCCCGTTTCCCAATGGCGAAGTCGAGTTCGTCGAGGACCGCGAGGGTCCGCCCAATCGCGCCTATCTGAAGCTGTGGGAAGCGCTGACGCGGCTGCGCGCCTATCCGCAGGCGGGCGAAACCTGTCTCGATCTGGGCGCCAGCCCGGGCGGCTGGACCTGGGTGCTGGCGAAGCTGGGCGCGAACGTCATCGCCATCGACAAATCGCCGCTCGATCCGCGTATCGCGGCGATGCCGGGCGTCGAGTGGCGGCAGGACAGCGCTTTTGCGCTGGAGCCGGCATCGTTCGGCCGGATCGACTGGCTGTGCTGCGATGTGATCTGCTATCCGGCCCGGCTATTGAAGATGGTGCAGCGCTGGCTCGAGCAGGGCAGCGTACGGAACTTCGTCTGCACCCTGAAATTCCAGGGCAAGACCGATCACGACACGGCGCGTGGTTTCGCCGCCATTCCCGGATCGCAGCTTTTTCACCTGCACCACAACAAGCACGAACTGACCTGGTGCCTGTTGCGGCAGTGAAGGGGCGGGCTGGCCGCCCCTCCAAGACTAACGGACGATGCTAACGAAGATCATGAACATGCCGACATAGCCGGCGAAGAAGGCCGCTGTGCGCAGATAGGGAATGCCGGCGATATAGATGACGGCATGCGCGACGCGGCCCCAGAAGAAGAGCTGCGCGCCCAACATGGTCAGCGCCCCCAGCTTGCCCATGCCATGCGCCGCCAGCACCAGTGCCGCAAACGGCACGAGATTCTCGAGCATGTTCATATGCGCCCGCTTGGCGCGGCCGATCCAGCCGGTCGGCTCGGGCAGGCCTTCGCGATTGCCGGCCATCACCGGCAGGCCAAGCTTCAAGGTCAGGGCGGTCGCGTAGGGCAGTATCAATACAAGGCACAACGCCGCGCTCCAAGCGAGCAAGGCAAGTTCGGATCCCATGGTCGTTTCTCCCAGTTGTTTGGTGCCGGGCACCGGTTTCGATTCTGTCACGGACGAGGCGAGCGTGACGCTCACATTTGCGGCTTTCGTTGTGGATGACGTGCCGCGCTGCGGCAAGGGCAGCAGGCCCACCGGATAAAATCATCGGACGAATGGCATGGCGCAATTGACGTTGACGGCGTCAGCCGGGAGACTGCCGCAGCGGAGGAAACAGAATGACTGCAGGCGGTAAGGAAAAGATCGGCTTCGTCGGTTTGGGCGCGATGGGGCGGCCCATGGCGCGCAACATCGCGGCCAAGGGGCACGATCTGACGGTGTTCGACGTGCGAACTGAGGCGATGGCGCCGCTGATCCAGGCCGGCGCTCGCGCCGCGGCGTCGCTCGCGGACCTGGCGCGCGAGTGCGACATCATTTTCACCATGCTGCCCAATTCGCCTGACGTCGACGAAGTCGTGCTGGGCAAGGGCGGCATTGCCGACCATGCGCGGCGTGACACGCTGGTGGTCGACATGAGCACCATCGATCCGGCGGCGACCGACAGGCTGGCGGCGGCGTTGCGCGATCGCGGGCTGGGCTTCGTCGATGCGCCGGTCGGCCGCACGGTGACGCAGGCGGAGAAAGGCGAGAGCCTGTTCATGGTCGGCGCGCGCGACAACGATCTGGGCCGCGTGCGCGGCGTGCTGGAAGCCATGGGCACCACCATCCATCATTGCGGCGCGCCAGGCGCTGGCATCCGCACCAAGCTTGTAAACAACTTCCTCGCGATTGCCACCTGCCAGCTATCGGCCGAAGCGATGGCGCTGGCGCAGGCTTTCGGGCTCGATCCCAGGACCACGCTCGACGTCGTCAACGGCACCACCGCGACCAACGGGCATCTGAAGATCATGTGGCCGATCAAGGTGCTGTCGGGCGACACGGCGCCTGGCTTCCGCATTGCGCTCGCGCACAAGGACCTGGCGCTGGCGATGCAGGCGGCATCGGATTTCGGCGTGCCGGCCTTCATGGGGGCGGCGGCGCGCGAGGCGCTGTCGCTGGCCAAGAAGAGCGGCGACTACGGCGGGCGCGATTTCTCGGCCTTGCTCGATCTCGCCTGCGAGCAGGCGGGTGTTGCCAAGGTGCGCGTCAAATGAGCGATGCTGCCTGGCCAAACGATCTCTTCGCGGCGTTGAAGCGCTGGAATGTGGGCCTGGTGGCGCATGTGCCCGATGCCGGCCACAAGCGGCTGATCGAGATGTGCCAGGCCGACAATGACATGCGTGTCGCGCCGCTGGCGACGGAAGAGGACGGCGTGGCGCTGCTGGCCGGCGGCTCGCTGGGCGGCTTGCGCGGGACGCTGCTGATGCAGTCCTCCGGCGTCGGCAATTGCATCAACATGCTGGGCCTGCCGCGCATCTGCCGCCTGCCGCTGCTGATGCTGATCACCATGCGCGGCGAATGGGGCGAGTTCAATCCGTGGCAGGTTTCGATGGGGCAGGCGACGGAAGAGACGCTGAAGGCGGTGGGCGTCATCGTGCAGCGCGTGGACAAGGCGGAAGACGTGGCGGCGTCAGTAGAGTCGGCGGCGCGCCTTGCCTTTGAGGGGCCGAATGCGGTGGCGCTGCTGCTGGGGCAGCGTCTGATCGGATCGAAAAGCTTCGCGAAGTAGGTCTATTTGCCGCCGCTGCGCGCGGCCTTGATCTCGAGATAGAAATCGTAAAGCAGCATGGCGATGACGACGACCGCGATGACGATCAGCGGAATAGCCAGGATCTTGCCCAGCATGACGGCCAGGAAAGTCACCAGGATCGCAATTCCCAGCAGGCCCGGAAGCAGAAGGTTGGTCATCGCTTCTTCCCCTTGGCGGCGCCTTTGCGGCCGCGCGGATTGAGATGTTGCACCAGCCAGCGCGCAGTGCGCAACAGGCGCGCGTCGTTGCCCCGTTTGCCGACAAGCTGCACGCCGATCGGCAGGCCGTTGCTGCCCTGCAGCAGCGGCAAGGTGATTGCCGGCATGCCGAGATAGCTCCAGATGGTGCAGAAAACGGGGCTGCCAGTCGCCTGCAGGCCTATGGGAGCCTCGCCGATCGCGGCGGGGGTGATGATGGCATCGAATTCGTCGAATACCGTCTCGACCTGTTCGGCCATCGGTGCGGCCAGGTCCAAAGCTCGCCGGTAGTCGACCGCCAGGCGCGCGCGCCCGTTATCTAGCAGCTCCAGCAGCGGCGCCGAGAGCTTCTCACGCGCGCGCGTCAACTCGGGCCGCAGATTCTCCGCCATTTCCACCTGCATGAGAATGGCGTGCAGCTCATGCGCGGGAGCGGTCGAGGCGGCAAGGTCCACTTCCTCGGCGATCTCGCCCAGTCGCTCCAGCAACGCGGCAAACGCCGTCTTTGTATCGGCGTCGGCCTGGTCCCACACCGCCGTCTTCACGAGGGCGAAGCGCGGCGGCAATGGCGGCTCCTGTCGGGCGATCTCGAGCAGCGGCGGGGCTGCGATCATGCGGGTGTCGGCATCGCCCTCGTCGTAGCCCGCCATGCATTGCGCCAGCAGCGCCGCATCCTCGATGGTGCGGCCAAAGACGCCGACATGATCCAGCGCCCGGCTCAGCAAAAGTGCGCCGCTGCGCGGGATCAACCCATGGCTTGGCTTGAAGCCGACCACGCCGCAGAAGGAAGCGGGGCGGATGACCGAGCCGTTGGTCTGGCTGCCGATCGCGCCCGGCACCATGGCGGCGGCGACGGCTGCGGCGGAGCCGCTGGACGAGCCGCCGGGCGTGCGTTCGGGGTCGTGCGGATTGCGCGTCTTGCCGGGGTGGAAATAGGCGAATTCGGTCGTCACCGTCTTGCCCATGATCACCGCACCCGCCGCCCGCAGCCGGGCGACGCAGGCCGCATCGCGTCGCGGGGTGCGTCCGGCATGGATCGGCGAGCCGAACTCGGTCGGCATGTCGGATGTATCGAAGATATCCTTGATGCCGACGGGTACGCCGTGCAGCGGTGCCAGCGGCTTGCCGTGACGCCGCCAGTCGTCGGCGCGTTCGGCCTGGGCAAGCACGTGCTGCGGGTCGAGAAAGGTCCAGGCCTGAACCTCGGCGTCGACTGCGGCGACCCGCTCGAGGCAGGCCTGCGCCAGTTCCACCGCGCTCAGCCTGCCTTCCCTGACCTCCAGCGCCGCCTGCGCCAGCGACAACTCATGCGCCGCCATGGTCAGTTGCTATAGAGATATCGCGGCAGCCAAAGCGCCAGGTCGGGGAAGACATAGACCAGCAGCATGGTCAGGAACACCATGCCCACGAAGGGCAGCGACCCGCTGAAGATGTCGGAGAGCTTCACCCAAGGCGGCGCCACGCCTTTCAGGTAAAAGGCCGCCATCGCCACCGGCGGCGTATTGAATGCGGTCTGTGTGTTCAGCGCCACCAGTATGCCGAAGAAGATCGGATCGATGTGGAAATCGTCGAGCAGCGGCAGGAAGATCGGCACGAAAATGACGATGATCTCCGTCCATTCCAGCGGCCAGCCGAGCAGGAAGATCAGGAGTTGGGTCAGCAGCAGGAATGCGACCGGCGACAGGTCGAGACCGATGAAGAAATCTTCGATCAGCTTCTGGCCGCCCAGGAGCGCGAATACCGACGAGAAGGTCCACGAGCCGATGAACAGCCAACACACCATCGCCGAGGCGCGCGCGGTGAGGTAGACCGATTCCTTCAGCATCTGGAAGTTCAGTGCCCGGTAAGCTGCTGCCAGCAGGATGGATGCGAAGGCGCCGGCAGCGGCCGCTTCCGAGGGCGTGGCGAGGCCGAACAGAATGGCGCCCAGCACTGAGACGATCAGTAGCGCCAGCGGCAGGAACGAGGTCGCCAATGCCTTGATGACTTCACCGATCGGAACGTCGGTCTGTTCCGGCGGCAGCTTCGGCGCCAAAGACGGATTGAGCATGGCGCGGACGATAACGTAGACGATGTAGAAGCACGCCAGCATCAGACCCGGGATGAAGGCTGCGGCGTAGAGCTTGACCGCCGAGACGCCAGCCGTGGCGGCATAGACGATCAGCAGCACGCTGGGAGGGATGAGAATGCCCAGGCAGCCGCCGGCACAGACCACGCCGGCCGACAGCTTCACGTCGTAGCCCGCACGCAACATGGCGGGAAACGCCAGCAGCCCCATCAAGGTGACGACTGCGCCGACGATGCCGGTGGCAGTGGCGAACATGGCGCAGGTCGCCAAGGTCGCCACGGCCAGCGAGCCCGGGACGTTCTTCATGGAGATTTGCAGCGAATGGAACAGTCGATCGAGAATACTGGCGCGTTCGACCAGATAGCCCATGAAGAGGAAGAGGGGCACAGCCACCAGCGTGTCGCTGGACGACACCTCGAAGGCTTTCTGCACCAGCAGGGTGAAGACGCGATTTTCGAATATGGCCTGGCCGGGCGTGTAATACGCATAGAAGCCGAAACCGACACCCATCGCGATCAGCGAGAAGGCGATCGGAAAACCCAGCATGATGACGAAGAGGAACAACCCCAGCATCAGCATGCCGACTGCGGGATCGCTCATTGGCCGGCTCCTTTCCCGCTGGCATGCATCTCCGGAGCGTCCTTGTGAAGTTCCTGTTCCCGCAGAATGATGCTTTCGGTTTCCTCCACGTCATGCAGCCGTTGCGGCCAGTCTCCCGTGCGAATGCAGATAACGCAGCGTATGATCTCCGCCATGCCTTGCAGCAGCAGGAAGAAGCCGGTCAGCGGGATCAGCACCTTCAGCGGATAGATGGGAATGCCAGCGGGACTGAAGATGGAGACTTCATTGAAGCGCACCGAGCGCGCGGCATATGTCCAGCCGGAATAGATCAGCGCCGAAACGCCGGGCAGGAAGAAGATGATGTACAGGATCAGGTCCATCGTCGCCTGCGTGCGCGGCCGCCAGAAGCGGTAGAACACGTCGGCGCGCACATGGCCGTTGCGCACGAGCGCATAGGAGCCGGCCATCAGGAACAAAGCGCCGTAGCTGATGTAGCTGATGTCGAAGGCCCATGTGGTGGGAGAGCGGAACAGGTAGCGCACCATGACCTCATAGGTAACGGCCAGGCACAGGACCATGATCATCCAGGCGAAAGCTTTGCCCACCCAGGTGCTGATCGAATCGATGAAATAGAGAAATTTGGTCATTGAAGGATTCCGACCGAAAGGACCAAACGATAATACGCGAAAGAGAAGGCGGCGTGGATCGCACGCCGCCTTCCGGTTCTCTGCCCAATCCTGCCGGGCCTAGCCCTTGAGCACGTTGGGGAAGTGGTGGTTGAACGCGCCGCGATAGTCGGTGGCGTTGTTCATGCCGTAGTAAACCACGCGCCGCGCCCAGGCCTTTTGCGAATCCATCACCTTTTTCATGAACGGATCCTTGGCGAGATCGGCGATCAGTCCGTCCCACGCCTTGATCTGGGCGTCGAACACATCCTTGGGTGTGCGGATGACGTTGACCTTGTCTTTCTCGACCAACTCGGCAAGGTCCTTCGAGTAGTAGTCCATCGCCTTCCACTCGTTGGCGGAAGACACTGCCTCGGCACAAGTCTGCAGAATGGCCTGCTGCTCCTTGGCGAGACCGTTGAACTTGGTACGGTTGAACATGATCTCGAAATATTCGGTGGCCTGGTGGTGGCTGCCCATCATGTAGTTCTTGGCCACGTCCTGGGCGCCGAAGCGGCGATCCGAGGTCGGGTTGTTGAACTCGAAGGCGTCGATCACGCCGCGTTCCATGGCCGGCACGATTTCGCCGCCGGGAAGCTGGGCGACCGCCAGACCCATCGCCTGCATCAGATCGGCCGCCAGGCCGACGGTGCGGTACTTGAGGCCCTTCATGTCGGCCATCGAGTTGACCGGCTTCTTGAACCAGCCCAGCGGCTGGGTCGGCATTGGCATGGCGAAGAAGCTTTTGACGTCGATCTTCATGATCTGCGTCTGCAGCTCTTCGAACAGCTCCTTGCCGCCGCCGTTGTGAATCCAGCCCAGGCCCTCGTTGGCGTTGAAGCCAAACACCGGACCGGTGCCGAACAGCGATGCCGCCTTGTGCTTGCCATACCAGTAGACGGTGACGGTGTGGGCGGCGTCGATCTGCCCGCCATGCACGCCGTCCAGCACCTGGAAGGGATGCACCACCGCGCCGCCGACCAGGTAGTCGATCTTCAGGCGGCCGCCGCCCAGATCGTTGACGCGCTGGACGTAATCCAGGGCCATCTCGTTGAAGACGTCCTTGGCGCCCCACGAGCCTTGCATCTTTAGCGCCACTGTCTGGGCGCGCGACACGTTGGGCATTGCCAGCGTCGCGACGCCGGCGCCGGCGGCAAGACCGGCAACGCCCAGGAAACGACGACGGCCGGCATTGGTTGCGCCGGACTTCTTGCTGCCCTTCTCTGCTTTGGTCATGGCGTAAGGATCCTCCCTTGGATCATTTTGGTCGTTGGGCGCCTTGCTGGCGTCTTAGGTTTCCGGCTTTTTTGGAGCCCGGGGTTGAGAAACTATTGCATCGGCAAGCAGGCCTCGCAACGTGCGCGCCTGAGTTTGCTGTATTCTTTCTCCTCATCATGCAGAGCAACATGGGATTTGCTCGCGTCGAAGTTACCGGCCGGAAACGTCGACGCGTCGAGAAATGCAGGCGGCATCTATATTGGCGCGATATGGATTCGATCGATCAGGCTTTATTCCAGCGGTGAAAATTTTTTCCGTGCTGCAACGCGAAAATGCAGGTTCGGCAAACATCCGTCCGGCGGACCATCGCCTTGAATGGGTGTTTGAGGGTAGGTTACGGGCCATGAACGATCTCATGCTACACCGTCGACCTTTGGTTACCGCGCTCTTGCGCGACGCTCCCGACCTCGTCGTGGTCGCGGGGCTTGGTTCATCTGCCTGGGACATCACCGCTGCCGGCGACCGCGATCTGAACTTTCCGCTTTGGGGCGCGATGGGCGGCGCGGTGTCTGTGGGGCTGGGCATCGCGCTGGCGCAACCGACAAGGCGCATCCTGGTGGTGACGGGCGATGGCGAAATGCTGATGGGCTTGACCGCACTGACCACCATCGCCGCCATGGCGCCGAACAATCTCGGCGTGCTGGTGCTGGACAACGAAACCTATGGCGAGACGGGCGGTCAGCAGACCAACACGGCAAGAGGCACCGATCTTGCCGCCATGGCGCGCGCGGCCGGAATTGCACAAAGCTGGACGCTGACCAGGTCCAACGATGTCGAGCCGGCCTTGCAGCGATTGCGCAGCGACAAGGGCCCGCTGTTCTGCGTCGCCAAGGTGCAATTCGAGGAATTGCCGCTGGTGCTGCCGCCCAAGGATGGCGTCATCTTGCGCGAGCGCTTCAGAAAGGCGCTCGGCGTCGCTGCCGACTAGGTCTCCTCGCCTGCCAGTCGCTCGGGCCCCACGGCATTGCGCAAGGTCACGACCGGCGATTTCGGCCGCTCGTCGACGGTGAGTTGGAACACGTCGGGTCGCGCATAGTGGCCGACCACGTCGAAATCGTATTTGCCGCGCGCGATCTGGCCGCGGTCGATCTCGGCCGTGAGGATGGTTTCGCCCTCGTAGTGCGGGCCGGCAAGGATCGCGCCGAACGGATCGACGATGCAGGAGCCGCCGCGCGAGATGATGGTTGCAGGATCGTCGCCCAGGCTGCAGGGGAAATCGGCCGGGAAATCGGAGCGGCGCGAGAACTGGTTGCATGACAGCACAAAGCAGCGCCCCTCGAAGGCGATGTGCTGCATGGACGGAATCCAGCTGTCGCGGCCATCAGCGGTTGGCGCGCACCAGATCTCGATGCCCTTGGCGTACATCGCCGTGCGCAGCAGCGGCATGTAGTTTTCCCAGCAGATCACCGACCCCAGAACGCCATGCGGCGTGTCGTAGACCGGCAGGGTCGAGCCGTCGCCGAAGCCCCAGATCAACCGCTCGGCCGCGGTCGGCATCAGCTTGCGATGCTTGCCGAGGAAACTGCCGTCCGGCGCGAAATGCAGCACCGTGCAATAGAGTGTGCCGCGATCGCGCTCGATGACGCCGATGACCAGATAGATCGCGTTCTCGCGCGCGATGCGCGACAGGCGTTCGACGCCGGGACCGGGCACGTCGACGGCGCTCTCCCAGTAAAGTCGATATTCCTCGCGACCGGCATCGGTTCGGGCGCCGACTACGGCGCCGAAACTGGAGCCTTTGGGATAACCCGACAGAAAGGCTTCGGGGAACACCACGATCTTCGCGCCCTTGCGTGCGGCATCGGCGGCGAGATCGGCGGTCTTCTTCAGGCAGCGCCCGAGATCGAAGGCGACGGAGGCTGCCTGGACGACGGCGACTTTGGTTGTGGAGGTCATTGGCGGTTCCGCTTCCAGGTTTTGGCGCCCGACTATAGCAATGAAACCCGGCTGTCAGGCAAAGCGGAAAACCGAATTCTGGCAAAGGGTTGAGGGGCTGGGCGGCCGGTTTGCGAAAACGCGCCGATTAGCTTATTGTCCGCGCGCATTGGACCCGTAGCTCAGCTGGATAGAGCGTTGCCCTCCGAAGGCAAAGGTCGCACGTTCGAATCGTGTCGGGTCCGCCAACATCACTCGCTTAGCCCTGCCCTGCCGGTTGAATGCCGCGCGGTTGAGCCATGGCAAGGCGAAGGGCAAGTAGCAGGGCAACGCCCAGGGCCAGACCGATGCCCAGCACGCAAGCCGCCCAGCCCCAGCGATCGTAAACCTGTCCCAGCACGGCGCTGCCCACGAGACCGCCGAGGAAATAGCTGGCGAGATAGAGGCCGCTGGCCGAGCCGCGATCGCCTTCGGCGGTCTGTCCGACGAAAGACGTGGCGATGGCCTGCGCCATGAAGGTGCCGATCGCCATCAGCGCCATGCCGGCGAGGACGGCGGGCAGATCGCTCGCGACCAGCAACGGCAGGCTGAAGGCGGCAGCGAGCAGGCCGACTTGCATGCCGCGCAGAATGCCGAAACGGCGGGCGAAGGCGGCGGCGAGCGGCGTGGTCAGCAGCGACGGCAGGAAAACCAGATAGACGATGCCCAGGCTCATCTGGCCGAGCGCGAAAGGCTGCGCTGCCAGAGCGAAGTTCACGAAGGTGAACGTGCCGACAAAGGCGAACAGGATCAGAAAGCCGATGACGAAACCCAGGCGCAGGCGCGGATTGCGCAGGTGGTTGCTCCAGGCCGCGCTCATCGGCCGCGCGTGCGCGCTCTCCGATGCCATCGGCGTGGTGCCTTGCAGGCTGAAATAGACCAGCACCGCGCCGCACAGATTGAGGCCGGAGAACACCAGGAAGTTGGGCGCCAGCCCGAAACTGTCGACCAGGCCGGCGGCCAGCATGCGGCCGAACAGATTGCTGGCGACGTTGCCGGTGATGTAGGCGGCAAACAGGGCGGCGCTGTCGCGGGCGCTGCTGTGCTCGCCGAGATAGGCCAGCATTAGAGTGAATGCGCTCGACATGAACAGCCCCTGCAGGATGCGCAGCGCGGTGAACACCGCGAGATCGGTGGTGAAGGCAAGCAGTGCTGTGGGCACCGCCAGCAGCGCCAGCGACAGCAAGACGCCGAAGCGCCGGTCGATGCGGCTGCTGAACACCGCCATGGCGATGCCGGCCACCGCCATGCCGATGGTGCAGGCGTTGACGGCGAAGCCGATCTGCGCACTGCTGGCGCCATAGGCCTGCTTCAGGCTTGGCAGAATGGCCTGGGTGGCGAAGAGATCGACCAGCGTCAGAAATGCCGTGAGAGCGACGACGGCGAGGCGGAACAGATGCGGCAGCGTCTGGCGCGGCTCTTCTGCGTAACTGGTCATGGCGAGAATCCGTGAATGGAACGGGAAAGAGCAAGAGGCTTCGACCATTCGAAGCCTCTTGCATGCGCTTTACATGTTGTGATCGGCGGGATCGCGCAGGATGTCGGCCGAGATCAGAACGACCGTCTCGGTGCCGACGTTCTTCCACCAATGCGCGACGCCGGCCTTCTCGATCGAGACGTCGCCCGCCTTGTGCACGATCGGCACTTTGCAGTTGCTGGAGTATTCCTGGATTTCACCCTTGACGATGTAGATCAGCGCCGGCCGCTCGCCATGGCTGTGCCAAGGCACGACGCCGCCGGGCTTGATTTCCAGCTGGCGCATGCGGAAGAGATGATTCTTGAGCGCCGTCTTCTCGCTTCCCAGATCGATCGAACCGAGAACACGGTCGGTGACGTCGACCGGGGCGGTGGCGCCGGAGCTGAGGGCGCCCGGGCTGACCTGGTTGGCTGGGCATTCGCCGGCATTGGCGACGCCGGCTGAGAAGGCGAGCGCGGCGGCCACGACGGAGGCGCCGAGCAAAGAGCGGAACGAGCCGCGACGAGTGATGTCGAACATTAGGATGCTTCCTTGCGTTGACTCCGGCCGGGATGGCAGGAGTGATGTGCGGATAATTCCAGCTCGCCCGGTCGAGCAGAAATGCCGGTTCATTCTCGAATCCATAGCGGCCGGTAATCGCCGCGCCGATTGCGATGCCGACAAAGAAAAGCCCCGGCCGAGGGGTGCGGCCGGGGCTGCGCAGAGCCGACGCTGACGGGGGAAAGGGTCAGTCGGTTCTGCCGGTGATCAGGCGCGCGCCGCGATGAAACAGCAGATAGGCCCACAGCCAGTCGAGCAGCACGGCAAGGCGGTTGCGGAAGCCGATCAGGAAATACAGATGCGCCATGCCCCAGGTGAACCAGGCGAGCCGGCCGCTCAAGGTGATCCAGCCGAAATCCGCTACTGCGGCGCCACGGCCGATGGTGGCGAGATCGCCTTTGTGCGCGTAGACGAAGGGACTGCGGCGGCGGATACCGGCGACGGAACTGGCGATGATATCGGCGACATAGCGGCCAGCCTGTTTGGCCGCCGGCGCCAGACCGGGAACGGTCTTGCCGTCAGGCTGGGCGATGCTGGCGGTATCGCCAATCACGAACACGTCGCGATGGCCACTGAGGCTGAGATCGGGCTCGACGATGACGCGGCCGACCTTGTCCTTGGCGGCGCCGAGCCATTTCGCGGCGGCTGACGCGGCAACGCCGGCGCCCCAGACGATGGTGCGCGCGGCGAGGCGTTCGCCACCGGCCAGCGACACGCCACCATGGTCGCAAACCGTCACCGCGCTGCCGGTGCGCACCTCGACGCCCAGCTGCTCGAGCGAGCGGCGGGCGATTTCCGACAGGCGCGGGCGGAAAGCTGCCAGCAGGCGTGGGCCAGCTTCCAGCAGCACGACGCGGGCGGCGGCGGGATTTACGTTGCGGAAATCCTTGGCCAGCGCCTTGCGCGCCAGTTCGGCGATGGCGCCCGCCATCTCTACGCCGGTCGGTCCGCCGCCGATGACGGCGAAGGTCAACAGCGCCTGACGTTCGGCGGCATCTTCGGCGTTCTCCGCTTTCTCGAACGCCAGCAGCACGCGCCGTCTGATCTCGGTCGCGTCCTCGATCTTCTTGAGGCCCGGCGCATGCGGTTCCCAGGCGTCGTTGCCGAAATAGCTGTGACGCGCTCCGGTGGCGATCACCAGATAATCGTAGGACAGCCGTCGCTGCGCCATCAGCACCTGACGCGCGTCGAGATCCACGCCGGTAACGCGATCGAGCAGCACCTTGATGTTGCGGTACCGCTTGACGATGGCGCGGATGGGCGAGGCCACGTCCGACGGCGCCAGTCCCGCGGTCGCCACTTGATAGAGCAACGGCTGGAACAGGTGATAGTTGCGCCGATCGATCAGGGTGACGTCGACCGGCGCCTTGCGCAGCGCCAAAGCCGCAGTCAGCCCGCCGAAGCCGGCGCCGACGATCACGACATGCGGCCGTGCCTCGGCGTTGGTCTTGTTCGCGCCGGCCATCACCGGCCCGCCCTGAACTGGCGACGGAAGATCGCCAGGATCAGATGATCGATCGACACGCGGCCGGCGCCCTTGACCAGCACCATGAGAAGAATGGTCGCCCATTCCAGGTGATGCACCCAGCTTTCGGGATAGACGAAGATCTGGATGACGGCGGTGACGCCCAGCAGCATGAAGGCGCCGCAGCGCGCGGCAAGGCCGAAGAACAGCAGCACCGCACCGATCAGTTCCGCGCCGGTGGCCATATAGGCCGCCAGTTCGGTCGGCAGCAGCGGCACGCGATACTCGTCCTTGAACAGCATCAGCGTGGTTTCCCAGCTGGCGAGCTTGGACATGGCCGAGTTCCAGAACACGCCGGCGATGGCGACGCGGCCCATCGCCAGCAGGATCCAGTCGGGAAAGCGCCGCGCCGTCGTAGTGGCGCGCTCGAAGGCGGAAACGAAAAACTCCGCCCGCGACGGCGGGTTGGAAGACAGCAGGGACATGGGTTGGCTCCTTCTATTGGACGGTTGCGGTAAATGGCGTGGCATGCGTCTGGTCGACCACCAGCTCGCCGGAGAACAGCAGCGCCAGCGCCTTGGCGAGATCGAACAGAGGGTCGAGACCGAGGGCGGAGACGGCGGCGTCCTTCAGGCTGGCGTTCTGGCGCAGCAGCGCGATGAAAGCCGCCGTCGCAGCGTCGATGCGGGTGAACACGATCTGATCGCGCCGACGATGGATCAGCAGCGTTTCCTCGCCCTCGACGATGTCGAGCGCCGGCGGATCGGCGATTTCCGGCTGATTCGCCTGCCAGATCTCCAGCGCCGGCCACGTGGATTCGAACAGGCGAATCGAAGGCTGCAGCCGCAGGAAGATATCGCCCGAGCGGGCGCCGAGACTGGCTTGCGCCAGGGTGATGGACGGCAGCCGGCTCTCGTGGACGATCTCGTTGACCAGCCATTCCAGACGGGCGACATCGGCCAGGTAGGGCAATGACGGACAGAATCGCGTCAGGAAATCGGCGAAGCCGGCGCCGTAATGCGACAGTCGCGGCTCACTGGGCGGCGAGATGCGGATAAAGGCGGTCGCCGCATGGTCGAAGTAGCGGCGATCCACCAGCCGGCAGACGACGGGAAACGTCTTGGCCAGAGCATCGCTCAGGCTGGCGACGATGTTGTTGCGATAGATCGCCAGCCGCCGCTGCGCGCCGTTGTCGAGCAACGGCACGGCGGCAGTATCGGCCTGTTGGTTCAGCAGCGCAGCACAGAGCGCCTGCTGCAGGTGATGGAGGGTGCTCATTGGGCGCGGGCCTTCAAGTTGCGGCTGCTGATTTTCTGCGCCAGTGCGGCCTCGGCGATAAGTTCGTCCAGCGCCGGCAGATTGCTGTCGCGTTCGATGAGAGTGGGTTGCGGTCCGAAGCGGCGCACCGCCGCGCCGTAGAGATGCCAGACGTCGCAGCCCACCGAAGAGCCGTGATCGTCGATCAGAACCACGCCTTCGTCGGTGACGGCGCGGTGATGGCCGGCGACATGGAACTCGCCGATGGCGCCAGCCGGCAGCTCGTCGAGATAGGCCAGCGCATCGAAGCCGAGATTGGTGGCGGAGACGAAGAGATTGTTGAGATCGAGCAGGATGCCGCAGCCGGTGCTGCGCGCCAGCTCGCCAAGGAACTGCGCCTCGCTCATGTCGGCCCGGTCGAATCTCAGATAGGCGGAGGGATTCTCGATCAGCAGCGGCCGGCAGAGCGCATCCTGGGCGCGGAAGATATTGGCCTTCATCACCTCAAGGCTTTCGCTGACATAAGGCAGCGGCAGCAGATCGTTGAGAAACACGCCCTCGCAGGCGCTCCACGACAGGTGGTCGGAGACCAGCAGGGGCTGCAGTTCGTCGACCAGCTGCTTGACGCGCCGCAGATGGGAAAGATCGAGTCCGCCGGCGCTGCCCAGCGACAGGCCGACGCCGTGCAGCGAGACGGGATAGGACTGGCGAATAGTCTCAAGCGAGCGGCGCGCTTCGCCGCCGTGCAGAAAATTCTCCGTGTGCACTTCCAGCCAGCCGATCTTCGGCTGGCGCTGCATGACTTCGCCCATATGCGGGCTGCGCAGGCCGATGCCGGCCGTGCTGGCAAGCGATGTCGATGGTGCTGTGTCGAACATGGAGATGCCCTCGCCTGATCGCCCTCGCCCCAGCCATGCAGGCCGGGCGAGGGCTGGTTGACCGACTGGCCTCAGGACTTGACGACGCCGCCGGCGATCTTCTTGCACGTGCCGGCCGGGACGTAGATCCAGGCATCGGCCTGGCGGTCGCGGGTCGAGGTGCCGGCGCAGGACGAGGTTGCCGTCTGGCAATCGTTCAGCCCGGCCTTCACCACGCCGTAGCACTTCTCGCCGTTGGCCGGCTGCTGTTGGGCAGCCACCTGGCCGACCGCGGTCAGCGCCATGGCGGCGGCAAACGCCGAGATAATCACAGTGTTGGACTTCATTTCCGTTCTCCTGGTTGGTTGCAGCGGATCCGCCGACGGTCGGCGTCTTCCTGGCGGCGAAAATCGCCGCTTTCCGGAGCGATCGGAAATGCCGTCTCCCTATGGTGTCGATGCACGAGAGCTATTGGCTGCCGGTGGCGGCCATGCCTGTCGGCGCCATTGACCTGTGCGCCTTCTGGCGCAGGTGAGATGCGCGCCTACTGGCGCCAGGGAAAGGCTTTGGCCGCTTTGACGAACGTCATGACCGCGGGCGAGAAGCGCCGGCCGGCGACGGTGACCAGCAGGATCTCGCGCATGATTTCCGGGTCGGCGACGCGTCGCTGCTGCAGCCCGGGCAGCACCGGCGAATACTCCGGAATGAAGCAGACGCCCATGCCGGCCAGCACCAGGCTCTGCACCCAGTCCTCGCGCTCGCTGCGGAAAGCATCCTGCATGCGCACACCCTGCGACTGGCAGCATTCCTTGAGATGGTCGTAGTACTCGCAATTGATCCGCGACAGATAGCTCTCGCCGTCCAGTTCCTTGACCGCAACGCTGTTCATGCTCGCGAAGCGATGGCCGGGCGGGAAGGCGATGACGAAGCTTTCCTTGTAGAGCGGGTGCGCGTCGAAGCGCTCGGGCAGCGGGCCGGGCTGGGCGAAGATCGCCACGTCGATCTCGCCCTGCATCAGCAATTCGCTCAATCGACCGGGCACGCCCTCCAGCATGGTGAGGCGAATGCCCTCGTTGGCGGCCTGGAAATTCGACAGAAAGCCGGAAAAACGCAGCGGCCCGATGGTGCACATCACGCCCAGCTTCACGTCCGCCTGCTTCATCTTCAGGAAACTTTGCGCGGTGGTGCGGGCCGCCTGGGCGTTGTTGTAGATGGCTTCCAGCTGCGGCCGCAGCAGGCGGCCCAGATCGGTCATATGGGTCTGGTTGCGCTCACGCCGGAAAAGCTGCCCGCCCAACTCCTCCTCCAGCGCCTGAATGGCGCGCGACAGCGCCGGCTGGGTGACGTTGCACATCTCGGCACTGCGGGTGAAGTTCAATGTCTCGCTGAGGGCCAGGAAATACCGGATCTGGTGCATTTCCATAGACGCGGCTCCTGAAGCCAATAAGCAGGAGGCATCATCTTCATAGCAAAGCGGCATTTCTACAAGGCGTATCGCCGCTTCAGATTGCTCCCGAGAAATTCACAACGCCGTTCGACGGCAAAGGAGCAATCGTGCAGACCGCCAGCAATCTCCGCAGCTATATGCAACCGACCCCGCGTCCACTGACGGACAAGGTTGCTGTTGTCACCGGTTCGACCAGCGGCATAGGCCTGGGCATCGCCAAGATCCTGGCCGAACAGGGCGCCGCCGTCGTGCTCAACGGCTTCGGCGAGGCGCAGCAGATCGAAAGTCTGCGCGCCGAGCTGGCGGCGACCCATGGCGTGCCCGTGCTTTTCGATGGCGCCGACCTCTCCCGCCGCGAGGCTGTCGCGGCACTGATGCGGCGCGCCAACTGGGAGCTCGGCAAGGTCGACATCCTGGTCAATAACGCCGGTATCCAGCATGTGGCGCCGGTCGAGGAAT
This sequence comes from uncultured Hyphomicrobiales bacterium, assembly GCA_964388115.1. Taxonomy (GTDB): domain Bacteria; phylum Pseudomonadota; class Alphaproteobacteria; order Reyranellales; family JAQSWP01; genus JAQSWP01. The sequence goes on along the minus strand of CAYLYK010000002.1, from coordinate 82,626 downwards.
TTCCCGACGATCGCTGGGAAGCGATCCTGTCGATCAACCTGTCCTCCGCCTTCTACGCGATCAAGGAGGCGTTGCCGGGCATGCGGCAGCGTGGCTGGGGGCGAATTGTCAATATCGCCTCTGCGCACGGGCTGATCGGCTCGCCCTTCAAGTCGGCCTATGTCGCGGCCAAGCACGGCATCGTCGGGCTGACCAAGGTCGTGGCGCTGGAAGCGGCGGAAAGCGGCATCACGTGCAACTCGATCTGCCCGGGCTATGTCTGGACGCCGCTGGTCGAGAAGCAGATCGACGGCCAGGCCGCCAGCCACGGCATTCCCCGCGAGCGCGTCATTCGCGACGTGTTCCTGGCCAAGCAACCCAACAAGCGTTTCTCCACCGTCGACGAGATCGGCGAGCTGGTGGCGTTTCTGGCCGGCCCGCACGCGGCATCGATCACCGGCGCCGCGCTGCCGGTCGATGGCGGCTGGACCGCGCAATAGGCGAAGGAGAGGGAACAATGGACACGATGATCCACCACATGCCGGCAATGGGCGAACATACCGCCTGCATGGCCGGCCCGGGCATGAAGAGCATCAATCTCGCCCTGCAGGGCGGCGGGGCGCATGGGGCGTTCACATGGGGCGTGCTCGATCGCCTGCTCGAAGACGAGCGGCTGGCTTTCGACGGCATCAGCGCCACCAGCGCCGGCGCAATGAATGCGACAGTAATGTCGTATGGCCTGGCGGTCGGCGGCCGCGAGGGCGCCAAGAAGGCGCTTACAAATTTCTGGCGCCGCGTCAGCCACGCCGCCTCGTTCGGCCCGCTGCAGCCCTCGCCGATCGACCGTTTGCGGCACGACCACAGCCTCTCGACCTCACCGGCCTTCGTCATGCTCGACCTGATGACCCGGCTGATGTCGCCGTACCAGTTCAATCCGCTCAACGTCAATCCGCTGCGCCGCGTGCTGCTCGATACCGTCGATTTCGAGGCGCTGTCGCGCAAGACCTGCCCGGTCAAGCTGTTCCTGTCGGCGACCAACGTCAGGAGCGGCAAGGTCAAGGTGTTCGGCAACGAGGAGATCACGCCGGATGCGGTGCTGGCCTCGTGCTGCCTGCCGTTCCTTTATCAGGCCGTCGAGATCGAGGGCGAGCACTACTGGGACGGCGGCTACATGGGCAACCCGGCGATCTTCCCGCTCATTTACGGTTGCGACAGTCCGGACGTGGTTGTGGTGCACATCAATCCGCTGCATCGGGACGTGGTGCCGACGACTGCAACCGACATTCTCAATCGAATCAATGAGATCAGCTTCAATTCATCGCTGGTGCGCGAGATGCGGGCTATTGAGTTCGTCACGCGACTGATCGAAGACCAGCATCTGAAAGGTTTCAAGCGGATGCTGATTCATTCGATCGCTGCCGACGATGTGATGACCGGCTTGGGCGTGGCGAGCAAGCTCAACGCCGAATGGGGCTTCCTCACTCATATGCGCGATACCGGACGCAGGCACGCCGAACTGTGGCTGGAATCCGCCTTCGAGCATATTGGGCAGCGCTCGACCGTCGATATTGCCGAGAAGTTTCTTTGAATAGCCGCCGAGCAAGGACCTCAGCTGCATGGTCGGGTGTCTGCGGATGAATCCGCCAAGCACGCATATGATCGATTATCCGCTGGTGCGGGTGGGCGCGTTATCCTCTCGGCGATGCGGGGGTTGCGAGGCGATTAATGCAAGAGCGGCGTGTATTAGCGAATGGCGTCGTACTGGCAAAAGCTGCGCAATGCTTCGGTGTTTCCCAAAGTGATCTGATTGCCGCTCGCCTGCACACCGAACGTCTTCAACTCGCGAAAAGCGCGCGACAGGCTGGCTGGTGTCATGCCCAGCCGGCTGGCCAGAACCTGCTTTTCGATCGTGATCTTGACCGCGGCCCGGCCCGGTGCGCCATTGGCCAGCAGATACGCTGCCAGCCGCTGCGGCGCTGAGCGCAGCTTGAGATCCTTGATCTGCCGCACCAGCGTACGCCAGTGGCGCGCCATTTCCTCCGTCATCGCCACCGCGAGGCGGCGATCGCCATGTAGCAGCGTGCGGAAGGTGGCGGCCGGTATGGTGGCTATGCGGCTTTCCTCCGTGGTGCGCGCGCCGACCAGATAGGGCAGGTCGAGGATCACAGCGGCGGCGAGCAGGATCTCGCCGCTGCCGAAGAATTCCACCACAATCTCGGATCTATCCAGGCTGCCGACCAGCGCTACCCCGCCATGCAGCACAATCTGCGCATGACGCGGCCGCTCGCCCTGCTCGAACAGCAGGCTGCCGGCGCTCAGCACTTGCACCGACGCCTCCTCCTCGATGCGAGCCATCGTCGTTTCGGCGACGCCAGACAGCAGCCGCGTGCGTCGTAAGAGTAGCAAATCGCCTGACTTCATTCTGCGTTCCCCCTTGGGTGACCGGGTTCTCGCTTGCCAAATGTCAATTCATTGCTGGCGACAGATCAAGTGAAGGGCAGATTTACACACTCGAATTCGACAGCGATTGATCGAGGTCAAATGCCCGTTGCTTGTCCCGACATCTAGTAGTGCCAGCGGAACAGGGGGGACCGGGCAATGAGCTTAGCCGATGCGCAAGTGGGCGGGGACCGGGAAAGAGGCAATGCGCAGCGTGCGCTGTGGTTCTCTACTTTCGCCTTCACCGTGTGCTTTGCGGTATGGACGATCTTTTCCATCATCGGCATACAGATCAAGCAGCAGCTCGGGCTTAACGATACGCAGTTCGGTCTTCTGGTCGGCACGCCGATTCTGACCGGCTCGCTGGTGCGCCTGGTGCTGGGTGTCTGGACTGACCAGTACGGCGGCAGGCTGATGTTCGTGCCGGTGATGCTGGCCTCGGCGCTGGCCACCTGGCTGCTGACTTTCGCCCAGAGCTACGAGATGTTCCTGCTGGCGGCGCTCGGGGTAGGCGTGGCAGGTGGCTCTTTCGCCGTTGGCATCGCCTATGTCTCGCGCTGGTATCCCGCCGGCAAGCAGGGCACGGCACTCGGCATATTCGGCGCCGGCAATGTCGGCGCGGCCGTGACGAAGTTCATAGCCCCCTTCGTCATGGTGGCGTTCGGCTGGCAGATGGTGGCCAATATCTGGGCCGCTGCGCTGGTGTTGACCGCCGCCATATTCTGGTTCGGCACCAAGGACGATCCGCAGCTCGAGGCCCGCCGTCGCTCCGGCGCCAAGCCGGAAAGCCTCAGCGCCATGCTGGAGCCGCTGCGCAATCTGCAGGTCTGGCGTTTCGCCCTCTATTATTTCTTCGTCTTCGGCGGTTTCGTCGCTCTGGCACTGTGGCTGCCGCGCTATCTCATTGGCGCCTATGGCGTGGACATCGCCGTCGCCGGCATGATCGGGGCCGCCTATTCGGTGCCGGCCAGCATCTTCCGCGTCTATGGCGGTCATCTCTCGGACAAGTATGGCGCGCGACGGGTGATGTACTGGACCTTTGGCGTGGCCGTAGCCGTCTGCTTTCTGCTGTCCTATCCGCCGACTCAATATCTCGTCACCGGCATCAAGGGGCCAATCAGCTTCCGCATCGAGATCGGGCTGGTGGCCTTCACCGTCCTCACCTTCGTGCTGGGCTTCTTCATGAGCCTGGGCAAGGCCGCCGTCTACAAGCACATCCCGGTCTACTATCCAAAGCATGTCGGCGCTGTAGGCGGCATTGTTGGCCTGGTCGGCGGCCTGGGTGGCTTCGTGCTGCCGATCGCCTTTGGCGTCATGAACGATCTCACGGGCGTGTGGACCAGCTGTTTCATGCTGTTGTTCCTGATCGCGGTCGCCTCGCTCGCTTGGATGCATTTCTCGATCCGGGCGATGGAGAGAGCCGCCGTCGGCACGGCGCTCGACAAGCTGCCGCAATTGCCGGAAATGCAGCCGATTCACGGGCCCGAGCATGCCGGCGCGCTGTCGGGCAAGCTGATTGCCGACTGGCGCCCCGACGATGCCAAATTCTGGAACGAGACGGGACGGAAGATCGCGCGCCGCAATCTGCTGCTTTCGATTCCCGCCCTGCTGCTGTCCTTCGCCGTGTGGATGGTGTGGTCGGTGGTGGTCGCTAAGCTGCCGCTGATCGGCTTCACCTACAGCACAGATCAGCTCTTCTGGCTGGCGGCGCTGCCAGGCCTGTCGGGCGCCACTTTGCGCATCTTCTATTCCTTCGTGGTGCCGATCTTCGGCGGGCGGCTGTGGACCACGCTTGCGACCTGGTCGCTGGCGATACCGGCACTCGGCATCGGTTTCGCCGTGCAGGATCCGACGACACCGTATTGGCTTTTCCTGCTCTTGGCGCTGCTGTGCGGCTTCGGCGGCGGCAACTTCGCCTCCTCGATGTCGAACATTTCCTTCTTCTTCCCGCGCTCGGAGAAGGGCAATGCCCTGGCTCTTAATGCCGGGCTCGGCAATCTGGGCGTCAGCGTCGTGCAGTTCGTGGTGCCGCTGGTCATTACCGCCGGCGTATTCGGTGCGCTGGGTGGCGATCCCGTCATGGTCAAGGCCGGCGCCGGGCAGGCGCCGCTGTGGCTGCAGAATGCCGGCTTCATCTGGGTGCCTTTCATCGTCGTCGCCGCCTTCGCCGCCTGGTTCGGCATGAACGATCTGGCGACGGCCAAGGCATCCTTCGCCGAACAATCGGTGATCTTCACCCGCCGGCACAACTGGATCATGTGCTGGCTCTACACCGGCACCTTCGGTTCCTTCATCGGCTATTCGGCGGGCTTCCCCCTGCTGGCGCGAACGCAATTCCCGGAGGTGGACGCCTTGCAGCTGGCGTTTATCGGGCCGCTGGTCGGCGCGCTCTCCCGCTCCATGACAGGATGGCTGTCGGACCGCTGGGGCGGCGGACGCGTGACGTTCTGGGTGTTCGTGGCCATGGCGGTGGGCGTGGCAGGCGTCGTCTATTTCCTCAACGCCCGCGACTTCTATGGCTTCTTCGCCATGTTCGTGCTGCTGTTCTTCGCCAGCGGCGTGGGCAACGCGTCCACCTTTCAGATGATCCCCGCGATCATGCGCAGCGAGATGGACCGGCTGATGCCTGGAGTCGATGCCGAGCAGAGGCGGAAACAGGCCGAGAAGGAATCGGCAGCGATCATAGGCTTCACCTCGGCAATCGCAGCCTACGGCGCCTTCTTCATCCCCAAGAGCTACGGCAGCTCGATTGCCGCCACCGGCAGTCCGGAAATGGCGTTGTGGGGCTTCTTCGTCTTCTACCTGAGCTGCATCGCCATCACCTGGTGGGTCTACACAAGGCGGGGTGGAATTCTGCACGCCATCGAACGCAGTCGCACCGCGCTGCAGCCGGCCGCCTGAGCAGCGATCAAGGAGCAGTAAAGATGAGCCATTTTCTCGATCGACTGATGTTCTTCCGCAAGAACGTCGACACGTTCGCCGGCGACCACGGTGTCGTTACCAACGAGGACCGTCGCTGGGAAGACGCCTATCGCAGCCGCTGGGCGCACGACCGCATCGTGCGGTCGACTCATGGAACCAACTGCACCGGCTCGTGCTCCTGGAAGATCTACGTCAAGGGCGGCATCGTGACCTGGGAGACGCAGCAGACCGACTATCCGCGCACCCGACCCGATCTGCCCAATCACGAGCCGCGCGGCTGTTCGCGCGGCGCCAGCTACTCCTGGTATCTCTATAGCGCCAATCGGGTGAAGCACCCGATGATGCGCCGCCGCCTGGTCGAGCTGTGGCGCGCGGCACGCGCGCAGCATGCCGACCCCGTCGCCGCCTGGGCCTCGATCGTCGAGGATGCGCACAAGGCCGGCAGCTACAAAAAGGTGCGCGGATTGGGCGGCTTCGTTCGCGTCGACTGGAATGAAGCCAACGAGCTGATCGCCGCTGCCAACGTCTATACCGCCAAGCGCCACGGCCCCGATCGCATCATCGGCTTTTCGCCGATTCCCGCCATGTCGATGGTGTCCTATGCCGCAGGCTCGCGTTACCTGTCGCTGATCGGCGGCGTCTGCATGAGCTTCTACGATTGGTACTGCGATCTGCCGCCGTCCTCGCCGCAAACCTGGGGCGAGCAGACCGACGTGCCCGAGAGCGCCGACTGGTACAACTCCACCTTCATCATGATGTGGGGCTCGAACGTGCCGCAGACGCGCACGCCTGACGCCCATTTCATGACCGAGGTGCGCTACAAGGGCGCCAAGATCGTCACCGTGACGCCGGACTACTCCGAGGCGTCGAAGTTCGGCGATATCTGGCTGGCGCCCAAGCAGGGCACCGATGCGGCGCTGGCGATGGCGATGGGCCACGTCATCCTCAAGGAGTTTCACCTGGCGCGTAAAAGCGCCTATTTCGAGGATTACTGCCGGCGCTACACCGACATGCCTTTCCTGGTGAAGCTGGTGCGCAAGGGCGATTCGTATGTCGCCGACCGACTGTTGCGGGCGTCCGATTTCGCCGACGGGCTGGGCCAGAGCAACAATGCGGACTGGAAGACCGTCGCCCTCGACTCCAGTGGCAAGCCGGTGGCGCCGACCGGCTCGATCGGCTTCCGCTGGGGCGAAAGCGGCAAGTGGAACCTGGAGAGCCGCGACGGCGCCTCGGGCGCGGAGATCAAGCCGCATCTGTCGCTTGAGGATGTGTGCGACGAGGTGTTGGGCGTCGGGTTTCCCTATTTCGGCGCGCGCCAGCATGCGCATTTCCAGCACAGCGACCATGCCGACGTGCTGGTGCGCAACGTGCCGGTCAAGACGCTGCAGTTGAAGGACGGCGAGGCGAAGGTCGCCACCGTGTTCGATCTGCTCTGCGCCAATTACGGCATCGACCGCGGCCTAGGTGGCGGCAACGTGGCGGCGTCCTTCGACGACGACATTCCCTACACGCCGGCCTGGCAGGAACGCATCACCGGCGTGCCGCGGGAACAAGTGATCGCAGTCGCGCGCGCCTTCGCTGATAACGCCGACAAGACCAAGGGTCGCTCGATGGTGATTCTCGGTGCGGCGGTGAACCACTGGTACCACGCCGACATGAACTACCGCTCGATCATCAACATGCTGGTGATGTGCGGCTGCATCGGCCAGCCTGGCGGCGGCTGGTCACACTATGTTGGCCAGGAGAAATTGCGTCCCCAGACCGGCTGGACGCCGGTGGCCTTCGCGCTCGACTGGCATCGCCCGCCGCGGCACATGAATTCGACCTCTTTCTTCTATGCCCACAGCGATCAGTGGCGTTACGAGAAGCTTGCCGTCGAGGACATCCTGTCGCCGACCTCTCCGGTCCAGCTCAGCGGCAGCCTGATCGATCTGAACGCACGGGCCGAACGCATGGGCTGGCTGCCCTCGGCGCCGCAGCTTGAGCAGAATCCGCTTGGTATCGCGGCGCAAGCCGCGGCCGCCGGAATGGAAGCGCCCGCCTATGTGGCGCAGCAGCTGAAGAGCGGCGGGCTGCGCCTGTCCTGCTTCGATCCGGACAATCCGGCCAATTTTCCGCGCAACATGTTCGTATGGCGGTCCAACCTGTTGGGCTCCAGCGGCAAGGGCCACGAATACTTTCTCAAGCATTTGCTTGGCACGCAGCACGGTGTGCAAGGCAAGGATCTGGGCGCCGAGGGCGGCGCGCGGCCGCAGGACGTTGCCTGGCGCGAGCAGGCGCCCGAGGGTAAGCTCGACCTCCTTGTGACGCTCGACTTCCGCATGTCGACCACCTGCATGTACTCCGACATCGTGCTGCCGACCGCCACCTGGTACGAAAAACACGATCTCAATACCTCCGACATGCATCCCTTCATCCATCCGCTGTCGGCGGCGGTCGACCCGGCGTGGCAGTCGCGCAGCGACTGGGAGATATTCAAGGGCATTGCCGCCAAGTTCTCCGAGGTCTGCGTCGGCCATCTGGGCGTCGAGAAGGATGTGGTGCTGGTGCCGATCCTGCACGATACGCCGGGCGAGCTGGCGCAACCTTTTGCGCCGCGTGACTGGGGCAAAGGCGAATGCGATCCGATCCCGGGCAAGACCATGCCGGCGGTCGCCGTGGTCGAGCGCGACTATCCAAACACCTGGCGCAAGTTCACCGCTCTTGGCCCGCTGATGGCCAAGATTGGCAATGGCGGCAAGGGCATCGCCTGGAATACCGAGCACGAGGTCGATTTCCTGCGCAAGCTCAACCGCGCCAGCGACGATGCCGGCGTGGCGAAGGGCCTGCCGCGCATCGAAACAGACATTGACGCCGCCGAGGTCATTCTGGCGCTGGCGCCGGAGACCAATGGCGAAGTCGCGGTCAAGGCGTGGGCGGCGCTGAGCAAGATCACCGGCCGGGATCACACCCACCTGGCGTTGCCGCGGCAGGACGACAAGATCCGCTTTCGCGATCTGCAGTCTCAGCCGCGCAAGATCATCTCGTCGCCAACCTGGAGCGGAATCGAGTCCGAGCACGTCACCTACAATGCGGGGTGGACCAATGTGCACGAGCTCATTCCGTGGCGAACCCTGACGGGCCGCCAGCAGCTCTATCAGGATCACCAGTGGATGCTGGCGTTCGGCGAAGGCCTCTGTCTCTACCGTCCGCCGATCGACACCAAGACCGTCGCGCCGCTCCTCGGACAGCGCTCGAACGGCGAGAAGGAGCTGGTGCTCAATTTCATCACGCCGCACCAGAAATGGGGCATCCACAGCACCTATACCGACAATCTGCTGATGCTGACGCTGTCGCGCGGCGGCCCCATCGTGTGGCTGAGCGAGATCGACGCCAAGGCGGCGGGCATCGAGGACAACGACTGGATCGAGGCCTTCAACATCAACGGCGCGCTGGTCGCGCGCGCCGTCGTCAGCCAGCGCGTCCCCAAGGGCATGGTGATGATGTACCACGCGCAGGAGAAGATCGTGAACACGCCGGGCAGCGAGATCACCCACGCGCGCGGCGGCATTCACAACTCGGTCACCCGCACCTGTCCCAAGCCGACGCATATGATCGGCGGTTACGCGCAGCAGAGCTACGGGTTCAACTATCACGGCACGATCGGCACCAATCGCGATGAGTTCGTGATCGTCCGCAAGATGAAGAACGTCGACTGGCTGGACGGCCCGCTTGTGGCGCCGCCGCGCCAGGCCGCGGAATAGGGAGCAGTGCCATGAAAGTCCGCGCTCAGATCGCGATGGTTCTCAACCTCGACAAGTGCATCGGCTGCCATACCTGTTCGGTTACCTGCAAGAACGTGTGGACCTCGCGCGAGGGCGTGGAATACGCCTGGTTCAACAATGTCGAGACCAAGCCCGGCATCGGCTATCCCAAGGATTGGGAGAACCAGAATCGCTGGAAAGGCGGGTGGGTGCGTCTGAAGAACGGCAAGATCCAGCCGCGCATGGGCGGCAAGTGGCGCATCCTGTCCAAGATATTCGCCAATCCCGACCTGCCCGAGATCGACGACTACTACGAGCCCTTCACCTTCGATTACGAGCATTTGCAGACCGCGCCGGAGTCGCAGGCCATGCCGGTGGCGCGGCCCGTGTCGCTGATCACCGGCCAGCGCATGAAGAAGATCGAATGGGGCCCCAACTGGGAGGAGATTCTCGGCACCGAGTTCGCCAAGCGCTCGCGCGATGCGAATTTCGAGGGCGTACAGAAGGAGATCTACGGGCAATTCGAGAACACCTTCATGTTCTACCTGCCGCGTTTGTGCGAGCACTGCCTCAATCCCAGTTGCGTCGCATCCTGCCCCTCGGGCTCGATCTACAAGCGCGAGGAAGACGGCATCGTCCTGATCGATCAGGACAAGTGCCGTGGCTGGCGCATGTGCGTCAGCGCCTGCCCCTACAAGAAGATCTATTACAATTGGCAGAGCGGCAAGGCCGAGAAGTGCATCTTCTGCTATCCGCGCATCGAGGCCGGCGAGCCGACCGTGTGCTCGGAAACCTGCGTCGGCCGCATCCGCTATCTGGGCGTGCTGCTCTACGATGCCGACCGCATCGAAGAAGCCGCCAGCGTCGCCGACGAGAAGGAGCTGTATCCCGCGCAGCTCTCGGTCTTCCTCAACCCCAATGACCCGGCCGTGCTCGAGCAGGCGCGCTGCGACGGCGTGCCCGAGGCTTGGCTGCAGGCGGCGCAGCGTTCGCCCGCCTACAAGATGGCCATCGAATGGCAGGTGGCTTTCCCGCTGCATCCCGAGTATCGCACCTTGCCGATGGTTTGGTACGTGCCGCCGTTGTCGCCGATCCAGGCGGCCGCGGATGGCGGCAAGATCGCGATGTCCGGCGATCTGCCCGACGTGCGCTCGCTGCGCATTCCGGTGCGCTATCTCGCCAACCTGCTGACGGCAGGCGACGAGGCGCCGGTGGTGCGGGGGTTGGAACGGCTGCTGGCGATGCGCGCCTTCATGCGCGGCCGTCATGTCGAAGGCCGCGACGACGAGGCGGTGCTCCATCGAGTGGGGCTTGATCGCGCCAAGGTGGAGGAGATGTATCGCTATATGGCGATCGCCAACTACGAGGATCGCTACGTCATTCCCACCACGCATCGTGAGTACGCCGAGAATACCTTCGACTTGCGCGGCGGCTGCGGCTTCAGCTTCGGCAATGGCTGTTCCGATGGCGCCACCGACACCAATCTGTTCTCGACCAAGCGCAAGGCCCGCACGCCAGTGGAGATCGAACGATGATGGTCTATCGCGTTCTGGCCCGGCTGCTGTCCTACCCCGACGACAGCGTCTGCGGCGCGCTCGAGGAAATGAGGCAGATCGCGCACACTGCCCAGGCCCTGCCGGCGATGCTGCGCGCTTCTCTTGATGAGCTGATGGCCGACATGCAGGCAACAGATCCGCTGGCGCTGCAGGAGGCGTATGTGGCGACGTTCGACCGCATGCGGTCGCTGTCGCTGCATCTGTTCGAGCATGTGCACGGCGATTCGCGCGACCGCGGCCCGGCGATGCTGGACCTGGTCGATCTCTACCGACAGCACGGGCTCGACGTCACGGCACGCGAACTGCCGGACTATCTGCCGCTTTTCCTGGAGTTTCTGTCCATTCTGCCGGCCGCCCGGGCCCAGGAACTGTTGCGCGACGCGGGAAACATTCTCGCCGTTCTGCACGATCGGCTGAACCGGCGCCAATCCCCCTATCGCCATGTCTTTGCTGCCTTGATCCATCTGGCGCAAGCCAAGACGGTCGCCAACGACGAGCCGATCGAGCAGCTGGATTTCGTCGCCCTCGACCGCGCCTGGGAAGACGCGGCGGTGACGTTCGGTCCCGAGAGCAATCCCGCCCTTGTCGGACAGCAGGAATGCGGCGTGGCGTCCGCGATGGTAGCCCGGATGAACCAGGCGCCCGGCACAGGGAGGTGATGCGATGCAGGCCTATCTTCACCAGTTCGCGTTCGGCATCTATCCCTATATCTGCGCCAGCGTTTTCCTGATCGGCAGCCTGATCCGCTTCGATCGCGAGCAATACACCTGGCGTTCCGGCTCGAGCCAGTTGCTGCGGGCGCGCCAGCTTCGCTGGGGCTCCAATCTTTTCCATGTCGGCATCCTGTTCCTTTTCGTCGGGCACTTCTTCGGCATGCTGACGCCGCATGTGCTTTACGAGCATTTCATCAGCGCCGGCGCCAAGCAGATCCTGGCGATGGTGTCGGGCGGCATTGCCGGCGTCGTCTGCTTCATCGGCCTGTCGCTGTTGATCCATCGGCGTCTGTTCGACGACCGAATCCGCACCACCAGTTCGACGATGGACATCGCCATTCTGCTACTGCTGTGGTTGCAGTTGGTGCTCGGATTGGCCACCATCCCGTTCTCGGCCGCTCATCTCGACGGCGGCGAGATGCTGAAATTGTCGGAATGGGCGCAGCGGATCGTCACATTCCGCGGCGGCGCGGCCGACGCGATCGCCGATGTCGGTTGGGTGTTCAAGGCGCACATGTTCCTTGGCCTGACGGTCTTTCTGGTGTTCCCGTTTTCGCGTTTGGTGCATATCTGGAGCGCACCGGTTTGGTACGTGTTCCGCCGCTATCAGGTGGTGCGTCGACGCGGCGATGGCGTGCGACCAGGCGCCTTGGGAACGCGCCGATGAACGCGCCGCAAGTATCCGTCAACGGGCACCAGCTTGCCGAGGCCGAGATTGCCCGGGAAATGCAGAATCATCCGTCGTCCGACTTCGCCACGGCTCGACATTCTGCTGCCCTGGCGCTCGTCGTGCGCGAGCTGCTGTTGGAACAAGCCGCCAATGCAGGCCATCTGCCGGCGGATTTCCGCGCGGCCGACGCTGCGCTCCAGGAGGAAGCGATCCAGCTGCTGCTGTCCGAGGCTGTTTCGATTCCCGAGGCCGATGCCGAGGCCTGCCGGCGCTACTGGCAGGCCAATCGCGCCCGTTTCCGCAGCCCCGACCTGGTCGAGGCGCGCCATATCCTGATCGCCGCCGCGCCGGACGATGAGCAGGCTCGCGCGGCGGCCAAACAGAAAGCAAAAGAGCTCATCGCGCTGCTGCAGCGCGATCTAGCGGCGTTCGGCGTGTTGGCGCGCGAGCATTCGGCCTGCCCGTCGAAAGACCAGGGCGGTTCGCTGGGTCAGGTGACGCGTGGCGATACCGTGCCCGAACTCGAGACTTTTCTGTTCAATCTTGATGCGGGCCAGCTCTGTCATCTGCCGGTCGAATCGCGTTACGGCGTCCATGTCGTACTCGTCGACCAGCGCGAACAGGGCCGCGAGTTGCCCTTCGAATCGGTGCAGGAAAATGTCGCAGCGCTTCTGCGCCAGACAGCATGGCGCAATGGCGTGCGGCAATACCTGCAGCTTCTTGTCGGCCAGGCGCGGATCGACGGGCTGGAAATCGCGGGCGCGCAGACGCCGCTCGTGCAGTAACGAAGCAGGGGCCGGCCATGTGTCAGCGTGAACTTCCTATGCAGCAACGGGATTGGCGGGAGCGCGATGCTGCCATGTGCGTCTTTCGATTGCGGCCGAATGCGGGTATCCCGGGTTGTATGAACGTTATCCTCGATACCGCCGACAACTCGGCGTGCCATCGCGGCAGCGGAGACGCCTGTGGAGCTTGATCGGGCCATAGGCATTGTCGGCTGGTCCGGGGTCGGCAAGACAACCTTGATCGAGCGCCTGATCCCAGCTTTCGCGGCGCGCGGTCTGCAGGTCTCGACCGTCAAGCACTGCCATCATGCGCTGACGCTCGATGCGCCGGGCAAGGATTCCGACCGCCATCAGCAGGCGGGTGCGGTTCAAACCATGCTCATATCGTCGACCGGAACGCTGGTCGTGGAGCGCGCACGGCGCTCGCCGCCTTCGCTGGAGTTGGCGCTGGCCGCGCTATCGGATGTTGATCTGATGCTGGTCGAAGGATTTCGCGACTATCCCTTCAAGCGGCTGGAAGTGTGGGATGCCACCGCCAATCGCCCACCACGTGCGGCAGAGGATGGCGAAATCGCAGCTTTGATTACGGACTGCCCTGTGGCGGACGATTTCGATCGGCCTGTATTTCGACGCAATGACGTAGGCGCGATCTGCGACTTCGTGCTGCGGCTCTTGCCCCGCATGACCAGGTTCGGGAATTGTGTCGCAAAGCGTACGGCTTTGGTCGACTGAATCGGGTCACCCTGTTCCTTATGGTCCGAGTTGCCTTGCGTCCGCCTCGGGTGAGCGATCGGGATGGTTGCGGCGAGCGCCTGCGCCGTTTCGCCCTTCGGCAAGGGACCGCCCATTCGACCGGTTTTGGAACGGGTTGACCTGAATCCCTCCCATCGTGGCGACTGTGCCGCAGGCATCGTTCGGTTCTTTTCCCGGTCGCGCAGCGGGCGCCGTCGTGCTCGGCGCCAACGCAATTTTGGCTCGACAGGAGCGTAAATGTTATATGAATATACCAATAGAAGAAGCGCGACGGGAACGGGCATGGCATCACGCGGCAAATCTCACAATGGCAGGGCGGCGCGCGTGTTGCCGCCAATCGACGAGCGATTGCCGACGCCGCTTTATCATCAGATTTATCTCGTGCTGCGCGACAAGATCAGGGACGGCGTGTTCGCCGCCAACGACATCGTTCCCGGTGAGCAGGAGGTGGTTCGCCAGTTCGGCGTTTCGCGCATCACTGCAAGGCGGGCGCTCGACGAGTTGGCCGCCGACGGTCTCGTGGTGCGCGAACGCGGTCGCGGCACGCGCGTTGCCGGCCGGCCGCAGGTCGAGCCGGTGCGTGCCGGCGTCGAAGGTCTCCTGGAAAACCTCATCGAGATGGGGCTGAAGACGGAAGTATCGCTTCTGGCCTTCGAATATGCACCTGCCTCGCCCGATGTCGCCCGTGCGCTGCAGCTGTCGCCCGGCGCTATCGTGCAGCACGCCATCCGCAGTCGGTCCATCGAAGGCAAGCCGTTTTCGTACCTTACCACTTACGTGCCGGAAAAGATCGGTCGCACCTATTCGCGGCGCGATCTGGCCAATCGGCCACTGCTAACCCTTCTCGAACGCTCGGGCGTGCGCATCGGCTCGGCCGAGCAAGTGATCTCGGCCACGCTTGCCGATCCCCAAATGGCTGCCGCACTTGAAGTCGAGGTTGCATCGCCGCTGCTGCGCATCACGCGCATCGTGCTCGACCAGAACTCACGGCCGGTGGAGTACATCGTCGGCCTCTATCGGCCCGACCGCTACCAGTACCGCATGAAGCTCGACCGCGTTCAGGAGCGTAACCGCAACAGCTGGTCGCCGGCCGCCTGAGCTCCGGGCCACGACCGCAAGCAAATTCCATCGGAGCGACAGGGAGATTGAAGACATGACCGAGAAGAAGACAAGCCGGGGGATCGGCCGTCGTCAGTTCGTCGTCGCAGGCTCGACCGCAGCCATGGTTGGCGTCACGGGCTTTCCCGCCATCCTCAAGGCGCAGGCGCCTGCCATCAAGGTCGGCATCCTGCATCCGGTGACCGGCCCGCTGGCCTATTCCGGCACCCAGGCGCGCGCGGGCGCGGTGATGGCGATCGAGGCGATCAACGCGGCCGGCGGCATCAAGTCGATGGGCGGCGCCAAGCTCGAAGCCGTGCTCGGCGACGCGCAGTCCAAGCCCGATGTCGGCGCCGCCGAAGTCGAGAAGATGAACGAGGCGGGCGTCTCCGCCATTGTCGGCCCGTTCGCCTCGGGCATCGCGCTGGCGACGACGCAAGCGGCGGCCAAGCACAATATCGCGCATATCGTCGATGTCGGCGTGGTCGATCAGGTGGTGACGCGCGGGCTGAAGAACACGTTCCGTTTCGGCCCCGGCCTGGCGAAGGTTGTCGATACGGCCATCGCCAATCTCGTGGCGCTCAACGCCGCCAGCGCCATCAAGGCCAAGACCGTGATGATCGTGCACGAGGAATCGGCCTTCGGCAGCGGCATGGCCAAGACGCTGAACGAGCAGCTGCCGCAAAAGGGTTTCGAGATCCTCGAGACCATTTCGCATCCCAATCCGACGCGCGACTTCGACAACATCGCGCTCAAGATCAAGGCCCGCAAGCCGGACCTGATCATTCCGTCCAATTACTACGGCGAGTTCGTGCTGCTGGCCCGCACCTTGCGGCAGCAGAAAGTGGAAGCCAAGGCGATCTACTCCATCCTCGGCGGCGCTGCGTCCAATTTCCGCTTCGTCAACGAGTTCGAGGATGCGGCCCAGTACATCATCGACTGCAACCACTGGGTCGATCCGCGCAAGCCCGAAGCCGCCGCGCTGCGCAAGAAGGTCGAGGATCAGAAGCTGTTCTTCACCTACGAGGTGTTCCTCAATCACGAATGCGTGCGCCTGCTGGCCGATGCGCTGGAGCGCGCCAAGTCGTCCAAGCGCGAGGCGGTGATCGACGCGCTGGCCGCCAGCGCCTGGGCAAACCACATGATGCCCTACGGCCCGACCAAGTTTGTCGATGGCCAGAACCAGGGCGCCGCGCCGGTCAACACGCAGATCGTCGGCAAGGACATCAAGGTGATCTTCCCGGCTGCGTTCGCCGACGCCAAGCCGGTGTTCCCGATGCCCGCGCGCGGCTGATATTGTCGGACGGGGCCGCCTTGCCGGCGGCCCCGTCGCTTTTCAAGGCCTTGCCATGCTCGAGATCAGTATTCTGCTGCCGGCGCTGCTCAACGGGCTGACCATCGGCGCCGTCTATGCCCTGGTGGCGCTGGGCCTGACCTTGATCTATGGCGTACTGCACATCATCAATTTCGCCCATGGCAGCCTGCTGATGCTGGCGCTGTATGGCGTGTTCTTCCTGCATGCCGTCTTCGGCATCGATCCCTATATCTCGCTGCTGATCGTGCCGCCGGCGCTGTTCGTTCTGGGCTACGCCTTGCAACGCGGCGTCATCGGCCGCGCCAGCCACGGCAAGGATGAAAATATCCTGCTGGTCACTCTGGGTCTGGCGATCGTGATGGACAATCTGGCGCTTTATTTCTGGAAGGCCGATACGCGCACCATCGACACGCCCTATGGATTCAACACCGTCGATCTGGGCATCGCTGCCATCGCCGTACCCAAGGCGGTGGCTTTCGTTGCTGCGCTGCTGATCTGCGGCGCGCTTTGGCTGCTGATGGCGCGCACCGATCTGGGCAAGGCGATCCGCGCGCTGGCGAAGGAGCGGCAGGGCGCGCAACTGGTCGGCATCAACGTGCCACATCTCTTCGCCATGAGCTTCGGCATCGGTGCGGCCTGCGTTGGCGCTGCCGCCTGCCTGCTGCTGCCAAGCTTCTATGTCGCGCCCGATGTCGGCCAGGTTTTCGTGCTGATCGCCTTTACGGTGGTGGTGCTGGGCGGCATGGGATCGTTCGCCGGCGCGCTGATCGGCGGCATGATCATTGGCGTCACCGAGAGCATCGGCGGGCTGTTCCTGGGCGAAAGCCTGGGCCAGCTTGGCATCTTCGTCATCTTCATAGCCGTGCTGCTGTTTCGCCCCACCGGTCTGCTGGGTCACAGGGCATGACCGCGCTGCTGCGACTGTCGGGCCAACGCGCGCTGTGGACCATGGCGGCAATTGTCATTGCCGGGGTCGTATTGCCGCTGCTGCTGCGTTCCGATTTCTGGCTGAACTTCGCCATCATGGTGCTGTTCTTCACCGTGCTGGGCCAGGCGTGGAACATACTGGGCGGCTATGGCGGCCAGTTTTCCTTCGGTCACGCCGCCTTCTTCGGCACCGGCGCTTACGTCACCGCCGTGCTGCAGGTGCAGTTCGGCATCAATCCCTGGCTTGGCTTCGTCATTGCTGGCTTTGGCGGCGCGCTGGTCGGCGCCATCATCGGCTTCCTGAGTTTTCGTTATGGCCTGCGCGGCTCCTATTTCGCGCTGGTGACACTGGCTTTCGCCGAAGTGCTGCGCATTCTGGCCAATGCCGTTGCCTTCACTGGCGGCGGCGTCGGCAAGTTGATCCCGTTGAAGCAAACGGCGGCGAATTTCCAGTTCGTCGACAAGACCGGCTTCTACTACGTCATCTTCGCGCTGATGCTGATCGGACTGCTGCTGGCTTACTGGCTGGAGAACAGCCGTTTCGGGGCGCGCCTGATGGCCATTCGCGAGAACGAGGACGCGGCCCGCGCGCTGGGCGTCAATGCCTTCGCTATCAAGCTGCAGGCCATCACGCTGTCGGGGGCACTGGCCGGACTGGCTGGCGCTTTCTATGCGCAGTATTTCCTTTATCTCGATCCGCGCCTGGCCTATGGGCCGGGTATCTCGGTCGAGGCGCTGCTGGTGCCGATCATCGGCGGCATGGGCACGATTTTCGGCCCGCTGCTGGGCGCAACCGTCCTGCATGTCGTCGGCGAGATCGCCCGCAAGGTGATGGGCGACGCCGTCGGGCTCAATCTGGCGCTTTACGGAATGGTGCTGATCGCCATGGTGCTGTTCCTGCCCAATGGTCTCGCCGGGCTGGCGCAAAGATTGGGCCTGAAGTCGAAGGAGGAGCGGCCATGAGCGAGCCGCTGCTCGATCTGCGCCACGTCGACAAGAGCTTCGGCGGTCTGCGCGCCGTGGCCGATGTCAGCCTCAATGTGCGCCGGGGCGAGATCGTGGCGCTGATTGGCCCGAATGGCGCTGGAAAGACGACGTTGTTCGCAACGGTCGCCGGTTTTCTCAAGCCCGACAACGGCGCCATCGCCTTTGCCGGTCACGATATCGTCGGCCGAACGCCCGACAGCATCTGCGCTCTGGGCTTGGTGCGCACCTTCCAGATCGTGCAGCCTTTCGCCGGCCTGACCGTGCGACAGAACATCGCCGTCGGCGCCCATCTGCGGCATCCCAATCGACGGGAAGCTTTGGCGCTGGCCGATGCGGTCGGCCAACGGCTGGGCATGGGCCATTTGCTCGATCGTCCGGCAGTGGGCCTGACGGTGGCGGCGCGCAAGCGGCTGGAGCTCGCGCGCGCTTTGGCGACCGAGCCGCGCCTGCTGCTGCTCGACGAAGTGATGGCCGGCCTCAACCCGACCGAGATCGACGAGATCGTGGCGATGATCCGCTCTATTCGCGACGAGGGCGTCACCGTGCTGCTGATCGAACATGTCATGCAGGCGGTGATGAGCCTGGCCGAACGCATCTACGTGCTCAACAACGGCGCGCTGATCGCCGAAGGAACACCCGCCGCCATCGCCGCCAATTCGGCAGTGGTCGATGCGTATCTGGGCCATGGCGCCGCCGGCAAGCTCCAGGCGAAACAGGTGCGCCATGCTTGAGGTCGGCGGATTGCGCAGCGGCTATGGCGGCCTTGAGGTGCTGCGCGGCATCGACATGGAAGTCGGCGAGGGCGAGATCGTCGCCGTGCTGGGCGCCAACGGCGCGGGCAAGTCGACCTTGAACAACACCATCTGCGGCATCGTGGCTCCGCTTGACGGTAAGGTGCGCTTCGCCGGCAGCGACATCACCGGCAAGGCGGCGCACGACATCGTCGCGGCCGGATTGATCCAGGTGCCCGAAGGCCGTCGCATCTTCCCCAACATGACGGTGCGGGAAAACCTCGAATTGGGCTCCTATCGTCGCGCCAAACCGCGGCGGGCCGCCAATATTGAGCGCGTCGTGGCTATTTTCCCGCGGCTCAAGGAGCGTTTCGCGCAGAAAGCCGGCACGCTGTCCGGCGGCGAGCAGCAGATGCTGGCCATCGGCCGTGGCTTGATGGCCGAGCCGCGGCTGTTGATCCTGGATGAGCCTTCGTTGGGACTTTCGCCACTGCTCGTGGAAGAAATGTTTGCGCTGATCGCCCGCATCAACGCCGATGGCCTGGCCATCGTGCTGGTCGAGCAGAATGTGGTGCAGTCGCTGTCGATCGCGCATCGCGCCTACGTTATCGAGAACGGCAGGGTGACGCTGTCTGGCCCCGCATCGGAATTGATGCAGGATGCCGATCTGAAGCGCTCCTATCTGGGGATGTGACATGACCCGTCCCATGACCCTGGCCGAAAAGATCATCGCCCGCGCCGCCGGGCTCGCTGCCGTTGCGCCAGGCAATGTCGTCACCTGCGCCGTCGATCTGGCGATGATGCACGATTCGGGCGGGCCGCGACGGGTCAAGCCGCTGCTGGAGCGCCTGGGAGTGGGCGTCTGGAATCCAGACAAGGTCGTGGTGGTCACCGACCACTACGTGCCGGCGGTCGATGCCGAGAGCGCCGGCATTCTCGATCTGACGCGCAAATGGACCAAGCAGCAGGGCATTGCCGCCTTCCACGACATGCAGGGCATCTGCCATGTCGTGCTGCCCGAGCGCGGCCATTTGCGCCCCGGTATGTTCGTAGTAGGCGGCGATTCGCATTCGCCGACCGGCGGCGCCTTCGGCTGCTTCATGTTCGGCATCGGCGCCACCGAGATGGCGGGCGTGCTGGCGACCGGAGAGACCTGGGTGCGGGTGCCGGGCACGATCCTAATCGAATGGAACGGCAGGCTGGGCCACGGCTTGTCGGCCAAGGACATCATGCTGCGGCTATGCGCCGAGCTTGGCATGGGCGGCGGCGATTATCAGGTGGTGCAATATGCCGGCGAGGCGGTACGCGCCATGGGCATGGCCGAGCGCATGACCTTGTGCAACATGGCGGCCGAGCTGGGCGGCCAGACCGGCTTGATCGCGCCCGATGCCGTCACGCGCGATTTCCTGCTGAAAGCCGGGGCCAAAAACGTCGATATCGAAATCTGGCAGCCGGATTCTGATGCCGCCTACCTCAAGCATCTGCGCTTCGATGCCTCCCGTTTGGCGCCGCAGGTTGCCGCGCCGCACAGTCCCGCCAATTCAGCACCCGTCGATCAACACCGCGGCGTCGCCATCGATCAGGCTTATATCGGCGCCTGCACCGGCGCCAAGCTGGAAGACCTGCACATGGCGGCGGAGATCCTGCGTGGACGAAAGGTGGCGTCCGGCTTGCGGCTGCTGGTAGCGCCGGCGTCGGCGCGCATCACCAACCAGGCGGCAGCCGACGGCACTCTGGCGGCGCTGACCGAAGCCGGCGCGATCCTGCTTTCGACCGGTTGCGGCGCCTGCGCCGGCTATGGCGCCGGCGTGCTGGCCGAAGGCGAAGTCTGCATCTCATCGACAGCGCGCAATTTCAAGGGCCGCATGGGCGCGGGCACGTCAAAGGTCTATCTCGGCTCGCCTTATACTGTCGCAGCTGCCGCGGTGGCAGGAAGGATCAGCGATCCGCGGGAGATGCTGGCGGAGAAACCGCGATGAGCACGCAGCCGGGCAGAGTCTGGAAATTCGGCGACGACATCGACACCGATGCGCTGGCGCCAGGCTTGTACATGAAACAGCCGATCGCCGAGTTGGCGCGCCACTGTCTCGAACTTGTCGATCCCCGGTTTGCCGCCGAGGTGCAGCCAGGCGACATCGTGGTCGGCGGCCGCAATTTCGGTATGGGCTCCTCGCGTGAGCAGGCGGCGGAAGCGCTGAAGACGTTGGGCGTGGCGGCGGTGCTGGCGCAGAGCTTCGCTGGCATCTTCTATCGTAATGCGCTCAATCTCGGATTGCTGGCGCTGGTTTGCCCCGAGGCGAATGCGCTAAGGCCGGGCGGCCGTATCAGCGTCGATCCGATCGCGGGCATCGTCACCGATCATGACAGCGGCTCGACGCTCGCTTGCGAGCCGTTGCCGCAGCATCTGCTTGAAATGGTGCGCGATGGCGGGCTGATGCCGCATCTGCAGAAAAAATTCGCCGCGCGCAGCGGCATGGAGGCACGACCATGAGCCAGACCTTGCGTCAGCAATTGTCGAACGGTCCCATTGTCGTCGCGCCCGGAGTTTACGATGCGCTGGGCGCGTCGCTGGCGCAGAAGGCGGGGTTCCGCACCCTCTATCTTTCAGGCGCATCCATCGCCTACACGCGCTTTGGCCGGCCCGACATCGGCCTGGTTGGCATGAGCGAGGTGGCGGAGACGCTGAGCGTCATTCGTGAGCGTGTCGATCTGCCGATCGTGGTCGATGCCGATACCGGCTTTGGCAACGCGCTGAACGTGCAGCGCACCGTGGCGTTGTTCGAGCGCTGTGGCGCAGCGGCAATCCAGATCGAGGACCAGACGCTGCCCAAGCGCTGCGGCCATCTCACCGGCAAGACGCTGGTGCCCGCCGGTGAAATGATGGGCAAGGTGCGTGCCGCCTGCGATGCACGCCGTTCGCACGACACCCTGATCGTGGCCCGAACCGATGCCATTGCCGTCGAAGGATTTGCCGCCGCGCTGGATCGAGCGTCGTCCTATGTCGATGCCGGCGCCGATATCGCCTTCGTCGAAGCGCCGCGCACGCATGACGAACTGCGCCAGGTGGTGGCGGCTCTCGGCAGTCGCGTGCCGCTCATCGCCAACATGGTCGAAGGGGGCGCGACGCCGGCGCTCGATGCTGCCGCGTTGCAGGCGCTGGGCTTTCGTCTGGCAATTTTCCCCGGCGGGCTGGTACGCGCCATCGGCCGACTGATGGACGACTATTTCGCCAGCCTGAAGAGGCACGGCTCGACCGAACCGTTCCGCGACCGCATGTTCGATTTCGCCGGGCTGAACGAGGTGTTGGGCACGGCCGAAATCCTCGAACGCGGCAAGCGCTACGACGACGGCAATCCCGTCCTGCCGATCAAGCGCAAGGGAGCGGCCGAATGATCGATCCGGTAACGCTTGCCGTGCTCAAGGGCCGGCTGGAGCAGATCGCCGACGAAATGGATGCGACGCTGTTTCGCTCCGCCTTCAACCCCATCATCGCCGAGGCGCACGACGCCAGCCATGGCCTCTATCATGCCGTCACCGGCGAGACCTTGGTGCAGGGCAAGTCCGGCCTGCCGATCTTCGTTGGCGCCATGGCCTTCGCCGTCAAGGCGGTGATCGACAAGGCCGCCCGCGACGGCGATCTGGCCGATGGTGACGTCTATATCTTCAACGACCCTTACGATGGCGGCACGCATCTGTCGGATTTCAAGCTGGTGCGGCCGTATTTTCGCGGCGGAAAACTCTATTGCTATCTGGCATCGGTCGGACATTGGCACGATGTCGGCGGCAACGTGCCGGGCAACTACAATCCCGTCGCCACCGAATGCTTCCAGGAAGGCATGTATATTCCGCCGGTGAAGCTCTACGTCGCGGGCCAGTTCCGCCCGGACATCCTTGCCATCCTGCAGGCTAATTCGCGCTTGCCCGGCAGCCTCTATGGCGATCTCAACGGTCAGATTAACGCGCTCGATCTCGGCATCAAGCGGATGGATTCGCTGCTGGACGAATATGGCGATGCCACCGTGGAGGAAGCGCTGATCGAGCTGAAGGCGCGCGCCGCGACCCTAATGCGCGCCAACATCGCCGAACTGCCCGACGGCGTTTATTCGGCCGAGGATTTTCTCGACAATGACGGCATCGTCGACGAGCCGCTGAAGATCGCGCTCGACATCACCATCGCCGGCGACCGCATGACGCTGGATTTCTCTCGCTCCTCGCCTGCCTGCGCCGGTCCGGTGAACATCGCGCGCTCCACCGCAATCGCCTCATGCTATGTGGCGATCAAGCACGTGTTCCACGATGTGCCAGCCAATTCCGGCGTTCTTGAGCCGATCGACTTCGTCATTCCCGAAGACAGCCTGCTGTCTGTGCGCGCTCCCAAGCCGGTCGGCGGTTACACCGAGACCATCCTGCGCGTCATCGACGTGGTGTTCAGCGCGCTGGCCCATGCCGCGCCCGACAGGGTCAATGGCGCCGCTTATGGCACCATCAACGCCCTGTCGCTGGCGGGTCATCGCAGGAATGGCCAACGCTGGGTGATGTTCACCTTCTTCGGCGGTGGCCATGGCGGCCATCCTGAAGGCGATGGCCTCAATCACGGCAATGCGCCCATCTCCACGGCAACGATTCCGCCGGTGGAGATTCTGGAAGCCGCCTATCCGGTGATCTTCACGCAATGGGCCCTGCGACCCGATAGCGGCGGACCCGGGCGCCATCGTGGCGGGCTGGGCGCGATCTACGAGATCGAATTGCTGGAAGAGAATGCCGACGTCTTCCTGTTCGGCGAGCGTGGCCGCTTCGCGCCGCCGGGCGTGGTTGGCGGTGGTGAAGGTGCGCGCAATGTCTTCACTTATCAGCAGGACGATGGCCCGCATACGCCGCCCATGGCCTCGAAGATGGTTGGGATAAAGATAAAGAGAGGCCAGCGCCTGCGGCTGGAGACGCCGGGCGGTGGCGGCTATGGCGGCGCGCGGCTACGCGATCCAGCCGCTGTCGCGCGCGACGTGAAGCTAGGCTACGTCTCGGTCAAGGCGGCATTGCGGGATTATGCCGTGCAACTCGACGCCGGCGGCAAGGTCGATGAGGCGGCGACGGCGCAGGCCCGGCGCAAGGCGGCGGAATGAAACCGGCAGCCAATCACCGCTATGTCGTCGGCGTCGACGTCGGCGGCACGTTCACCGATGTTTTCTTCCTCGACGAGGCCACCGGCAGTTTCGACACCGCCAAAGTGCCGTCGACGCGCGGCGACCAGGCCAGCGGCTTTCTGGCCGGCGTGAAATCGGGCGTGCGTGACATGCGCGACGTGGCGACTGTGGTGCACGGCACCACGGTCGGCACCAACGCGCTGCTCGAACGCAAGGGCGGCCGCACCGGAGTCATTACGACGGCTGGGTTCCGCGACGTACTGGAAATGCGCCGTCGTGATCGGCCGCGCACCTGGGGCCTGTGGGGTCAGTTCGAGCCGGTTGTCGGCCGCGAGTTGCGACTAGAGGTGAGCGAGCGGACCCTGGCTGACGGGACCGTACGCCAGGCGGTCGATATCGAAGAAGTGAAGCAGGCCGCCCGCCGTCTGCTGGCGCTGGGCGCCGAGGCGGTCAGCGTCATTTTCATCAACTCCTACGCCAACGACGCCAACGAACGCGCCGCGCTCAAGGCCGTGCGCGAGGTCTGGCCCAATGGCAACGTCAACGCCTCGAGCGAGATCCTGCCAGAGATCCGCGAGTACGAACGCGCCTCGACCACGGCATTGAACGCCTATCTGCAGCCGCCGGTCGGTACTTACCTGCATCACCTCGAAGACCGGCTGAAAGGTGATGGCTTCGCCGGCGAAGTGCTGATCGTGCAGTCCAACGGCGGCGTGATGAGCGTCGACACGGCCCGCCGTCTGCCGGTGCGCACCGCATTGTCGGGCCCGGCGGCTGGCGTCATCGCCAGCAGCCACATCGCCAAGGCCGCCGGCTTCGCCAACGTCATCACCTGCGACATGGGCGGCACCAGCTTCGATGTCTCCTTGATCGCCGGCAACAAGACGGTCCTGGCGGCGCAGACCGCAGTCGATTTCGGCCTGGTCATCCGCACGCCGATGATCGAGATCACCACCATCGGCGCCGGCGGCGGTTCCATCGCCTGGATCGATCGCGGCGGGCTGCTGCAGATCGGCCCCGAATCCGCCGGCTCCGATCCGGGACCGGTGTGCTACGGGCTGGGCAACACGCGGCCGACCGTGACCGACGCCAATCTGGTGCTGGGCCGCATCAATGCCGACCGGCCGATCGGCGGCAAGCTCGACCGGCTCGATGTCGAGGCGGCGAAAGCGGCGATCGATCAGCACGTCGGCAAGCCCTTGAAGCTGGACACGATGGCCGCGGCGGAAGCGATCGTTCGGGTGGCCAATTCGCGCATGGCTGGCGCCATTCGTCTGGTATCGATCGAGCGCGGCTACAACCCGCGCCAGTTCGCTGCCATGCCTTTCGGCGGCGGCGGCGGGCTGCATGTCGGCGCGCTGATCAAGGAAGTGGGGTTGGCTAACGCACTGGTGCCGCGCTTCCCCGGCGTGACCTCGGCGCTGGGCTGCGTCATTGCCGACATGCGGCATGATTTCGTGCGCACCATCAACCAGATGCTGGACCGTCTCGATGTCGCGCAGCTCGACGGGTTGATGGTCGAAGCGGCGGAGAAGGGTCTGGCGCAACTGCAGCAGGCCGGCGTGCGCTTCGAAGGCACGGCGGTCGAGTTCGAATTCGATATGTCCTATCTTGGCCAGACTCATACCGTGGTGGTGCCCCTGCACCTGAGCTTTGCTGGCGGAACGACCGGCATCACGGCGAAGCAGTTACGCACGGCGTTCGAGAGCGCCTATCGCGGCGTCTATGGCCGCCTGCTTGACAACATCGCAATCCGCGTCCTCAACCTGCGCATCGCGGTGATCGGCTTCCGTCCGAAATTCGATCTCGCCATGCTGGCGCCCGGCGCCGATACCACGATCGAGGCGGCAAGGCTGGGCCAACGCCGGGTCTGGGTCGAGGGCGGCTGGCACGAGGCGGAGATCTACTCGCGTTTGAAATTGCCGGTGGACGCGCTGATCGCAGGCCCGGCTCTGCTGGAACAGCCCGACACCACCATCTTCATCGAGCCCGATCTCGAAGCGAAAGTCGACCGCTTCGGCAATCTCATCGTGCAGCGCAAGGCAGCCTCATGAGCGGCAGTTTCGATCCACGCAAGTCGGCCCTGGTCCTGGTCGACCTGCAGAACGATTTCCTGCATCCGCGCGGCGCCTATGCGCGGGGCGGTGCAGCGGCCTCCGCCATCGCTGCCTTGCCAGCGCGCCTGAAGCCGGTTGCCGACGCTTTCCGCCATCGCGGCGGGTTCGTGCTGTCGACGCATTTCACGCTGGTGCCGGGCAGGGCGGGCGAGCCGCTGATCGGCCCGCATCTGAAGAAGCTGCGGCCCTTCCTCGGCAAGGGCGATTTCGTCCCCGGCGGTTGGGGCCATGCGCTGGTCGACGAGTTGCAACCTGCCGATTTCTCCATCGAGAAGGTTGCCTATTCGGCCTTCTACATGAGCCGGATGGAATTCGTGCTGCAGCGCGCCGGCATCGACACGCTGGTGTTCGCCGGCATCGTTACCAATGGCGGCGTCGCCTCCACAGTGCGCGATGCGCATGTGCGCGACTACAAGGTAATCGTGCTGCAGGACGGCTGTGCAGCGTTCTCCGATCAGGTGCATAACGACACCATCGCCTCGCTGCGGAGCATAGTCGAGATCAGCGATTGCGCCGCCATGCTCGGGAAGCTCGACGCGCAATGAGCATCCTGCCGGCCGCCACGACCAGATTCGATGCCAGCGTCGATATTGCGGTGGTCGGCGGCGGCGCCTGTGGTTTGGTGGCGGCATTGGCGGCGCATGATGCCGGAGCGCAGGTGGTGGTGTTCGAACGCGATGCCATGCCGAGCGGGTCGACGGCGCTGTCTTCGGGCATGGTGCCTGCCAGCGGCACCTCCATGCAGCGGGCGCGCGGCGTAGCCGATACGCCGGCCTTGATGGCGTCGGACATCCAGCACAAGGCAAAAGGCCGGAACGATCAGGCGCTGGTCGATGCCGTGTGTCTCGCCTCCGGTCCGACGATCGATTGGCTTGCAAGCAGGCACAACGTGCCTTTCGAACTGGTCGAGGGCTTTCTCTACCCTGGCCATGGTCTGGCGCGCATGCATGCTGTCCCCGCCCGCACTGGGGCGGCCTTGATGGGAGCTTTACTGGCAGCGATTGAAGCCGTCGGTATCGACATCGTTACCGATGCCCACGTAACCAATCTTGTCGCCGACGAGAGAAGCGCGGTGCGCGGACTGCGCCTCGAACGGCCGGATGGCGGCTCGGAAAGCATCGGCTGCGCGGCGTTGATTCTTGCCTGCAGCGGCTTCGGCGGCAACAAAGCCATGGTGGCGCAGTTCATCCCCGAAATGGCAGGCGCCAAATATTTCGGCCATATCGGCAACCAGGGCGATGCCGTGCGCTGGGGCCAGGCGCTGGGTGCGGCCGTCAAACACATGGGCGCTTATCAGGGTCACGGTTCCGTCGCCGTGCCGCAGGAGGCGTTGATCACCTGGGCTCTGATGATGGAAGGCGGATTTCAGGTCAACGCCAAAGGCGAACGGTTTTCCAACGAGCACAGCGGCTATTCCGAGCAGGCGGTGTCTGTGCTGTCGCAACCCGATGGTCTGGCATGGAACATCTACGACCAGCGCCTGCATGCGCTGGGCATGACATTCGAAGACTATCGCAACGCCTGCGCCGCAGGTGCCATGCGCCATGCCGATACGATTGCGGAGCTAGCCCGCCTGTGCGGCCTGCCGCCGGATTCTCTCGCTGCCACGCTCGAGCACGTAGGCGATCTGGCGTTGGACAGGGGGCAGGATCGCTTCGGGCGCAACTTCACCGGCAAGGCGCAACTGCAGCCGCCGTACTACGCAGTCAAGGTAACCGGCGCGTTATTTCACACCCAGGGCGGACTGCTGATAGATACGCAGGCCCGCGTATTGCGTGCCGATGGCGGAGCCGTACCGAATCTTTTCGCTGGCGGTGGAGCCGCTTGCGGCCTGTCGGGTTCGACGGTCGATGGTTATCTGTCGGGCAACGGATTGCTAACCGCGATCGTGCTCGGTCGCATCGCCGGGGAATCGGCAGCGCAGTTTAGGTCGTAATCGCAGGCGCGGTTGGTTCGAGGGCCCTCCGGAACGCTGAACAATCTTTCGTTCGCGGCCGCTTTGAGTACGACGTTGAACGGCTCCAAATGGAGTCCGCCCCCGCGTCTTTGCGGAATTCGTGGCCTTATGCCGGAATACGCGTGTCGATCAACGTGGTCCAAGCGTGCGGATGTAAGCTACGAGATCGGCGATCTCGTCCCTCGCCAGGCTGAAATCGGGCATCGTCGGGTGTGACGTCGACAGCCAGGCGGTAAGGCGGCGGGCGTCGGACCGCCCGGCATCGGCAGCGATCGTCGGGAAGCTTGGTGCCGTATCAATTCTCGTCCCCGTCCCCGCCTTGTCGATTACGTGGCAGGAAACGCACCATGATTTGGCGATCTGATGTCCACGCTCGGCATCCGCCGCGGCGGCGGGCGGGTTGTGGAATGCGATGATCGCCACCAACGTGCCGGCGACCAGCGCCTGTCCCCCTCGTGCAAAAGGCATCCTATGGCCTCCTCGTTTTTGCTATCCTAGTCTAGCCGATATGGAACGCTGGCGTGGAAAGCGGACTTGCGGGGCGATTGCCGCAGCGGCTGTTGGAAAATCTCATAACGTGCTTCCCGCCATGGATTTTCCGACAGCGGAAGCTGGAAAAAGCAGAGACTGCCACTGGCTCTGCGACAATTTTTCATATGAAAATGTGAGTGGCAGCTCAATTTTTGCACGAATGTTCTGTACTATATTTCAACTAGTAACCTGCTCGTACTGGAGATGATCGTGGCGGCCGAAAATCCGGTTTTGGAGAACTCGCTTTCGGTGCTTGGCCGGGCCTCACGCGATGATGTCGATGCGGAGCCCTTTGCCCATATCGTGCTCGACCAGGCTTTGCCCGAAGACAACTATGCGGTCCTGGCGCGGGATTTCCCCCCTCTAGAGGCCTTTGTCGGGGAATTGTCGGAAGTCCCTGACAATTATGCCGTCCGCCTCGAGCTGCGCCAGGCGGAAACTGCTGGAGTGGCGACGGAAGCATGGCGCAAGTTTTTTGCCTACCATGTATCGCAGGATTTTTGGCGCGATGTTGTGCGGGTCTTCGGGCCGCTGTTGCGACAAGCGCATCCGAACATCGAAGAGCGGGTCGGCCGACCGCTCGAAGAATGGCGGGTAAAACAGCGAGGTGCGCCTGAAGAGGCGGATGTGGCGCTCGCCTGTCAGTTTGTCGTCAATACACCGACCAAGGCTACAACCAGCGTCAAGCCGGCCCACATCGATCGCTCGGACAAGATATTCGCCGGTCTGTTCTATATGCGCCGTCCCGATGATGATTCGCAGGGTGCAGGACTGGAACTCTACCGCCATCGCGGCGCTCCCATATTCGACAAGCACGAAACGCCCTGGAGCAGCGTCGAACGCGCCGGCCGCATCGACTTCGCCGCCAATCGCCTGGTGGGCTTCGTCAATTCGGTGCAATCCGTGCATGCGGTTGAGCCCCGCACCCCGTCATCGGTGCCACGGCGCTACATCAACATGATTGCGGAATTGCCCGATCGCGCTTTCAAGGCGCCGCAGATGGGCGGCTTGCGCCGGTTCTACTATCGCAATTTTCAGCGGCCACCCCGGCGCACGATCGGCCGCGAAGATTGATCCCGGACGCTGACCGACCTTCTGGCGTTTCGCGTGACGATAGAAGGACGATGATCGGCATAGGCCGCCTCCGTCCGAATGCCCTAGTATTTGCACGACGCTCAATGCCGCCGGGGATATGTGATCCTGCGGCTTTCGTCTTTCGAGAGGTTGGTCCATGCCCGACACTGCCCTGGCTAGCAAATCAGCGCCGCTGAAAGCCGAACACGTCGACGTGCTGATCGTCGGCGCCGGGATTTCCGGCATTGGCGGCGCCTATCACCTGACCAAGCAACGCCCGGGCACCCGCTTCCTGGTGCTGGAAGAGCAGGAGAGCTTCGGCGGCACTTGGATCACGCATAAATATCCCGGCATCCGCTCCGACAGTGATCTCTACACTTTCGGCTATCGCTTCAAGCCGTGGACCGGCAAGCCGATCGCCAAGGCGCAGGAAATCCTCGACTACATGGGCGAGGTCATCGCCGAAAACGATCTGGCGCCGCATATCCGCTATCGCCACCGCATCCTGTCGGCCTCGTGGTCCAGCACGGAGAAACTCTGGACTCTGGACGTCGCCAATCTGGCGACGGGCGAGACCTTGCGCTTCACCTCCAACTTCCTGTGGATGTGCCAGGGCTATTACCGGCACTCGCAAGGCTACACGCCCGAGTGGCCTGACATGGACAAGTTCAAGGGCCGCATCGTCCATCCGCAGCGCTGGCCGGAAGACCTCGACTACAAGGGCAAGAAGATGATCGTGATCGGCTCGGGTGCCACGGCGGCGACGCTGATCCCCAACGTCTGCGAGGATGTCGAGCATGTCACCATGCTGCAGCGCTCGCCGACCTATTTCATTCCCGCGCGCAACGCCAATACCCTGGCCGACGAGCTGCGCCAGTTGCAGGTCGACGAAAGCTGGATCCACGAGATCGTGCGTCGCCGGATTCTCTTCGACCAGGCCAATTTCACCCGCCGCTCCTTCGAGGAGCCGGAGAAGGTGCGCGAAGAGTTGATGGGGGCCGTGCGCCTGTTCCTGGGCAACGACTACGACATCGACAAGCACTTCAACCCGACCTATCGGCCGTGGCGCCAGCGCATCGCCTTCGTGCCCGACGGCGATCTGTTCCGCGGCATCCGCTCGGGCAAGGCGTCGGTCGTCACCGACGAGATCGAGCGCTTCACCGAGAAGGGCATTTTGCTGAAATCCGGGCAAGAGCTGGAAGCGGACATCATCGTCACGGCGACCGGTTTCGATCTCAACGTGCTGGGCGACATCGATTTCGAAATCGACGGCAAGAAGCTGAACTTTGCCGACACCGTCACCTATCGCGGCATGATGTTTACCGGCGTGCCCAACATGGTCTGGGTGTTCGGCTATTTCCGCGCCTCGTGGACCTTGCGCGCCGATCTGGTCAGCGACTTCGTCTGCCGCCTGCTGGCACATATGGCAGACAAGCAGGCCAGGAAGGTCGAGGTGGCATTGCGGCCCGAAGACAAGGACATGAAGCTGCTGCCCTGGATCGACACCGAGAACTTCAATCCCGGCTATGTGCTGCGCGGCATGCATTTGCTGCCCAAACGCGGCGAGAAGCCGGAATGGCAGCACACCCAGGATTACTGGAACGAGAAGGACATCTTCCCCAAGATCGATCTCGACGATAAGGCCTTCGTCTACGGCTGATGCCGAAGCTCAGTGCCGGCATCCTGCTGTATAGGCGGCATGCTGGAACGCTCGAGGTTTTTCTGGTCCATCCTGGTGGTCCGTTCTGGGCAAAGAGAGATGAAGCCGCCTGGTCCTTGCCGAAAGGCCTGATCGATCCGGACGAAGATCCGCTTGTCGCTGCCAGGCGTGAGTTCGGCGAGGAGACTGGTTTCGATCCCGATGGCTAGTCACCGATCTGGGCAAGTTCAAACTGCTCGGCGGGCCGGCGCTTGATGGCATTGTGACTGGCTCTTCAGATGGGCATAAGCTCAATTTACACCGCAGGCTTTTGATTGCCGGTCATCAAGGGCGAGAATTTGTTGTTGTTGGAGGCATCCGCTCCGTGATTTGCCACGCGACGGTCGTCGGTAATCGAATATACCAAATTTGCGCCGCTGGACCGCTTGGGACGGAGCAGAGCCCGGACACAAAACGGTTTCTACAGTTCTTTGTTATTTTGACCTGCTAGAAAGGTTTCTCCTGCAACATATTGCGCCTCGCCTGGAAGCTAGCCAAGCTTGTTCCAACAACAAGCGTCAGGAGGAAGTCATGGTGCAGTCGGGTCGCGTGGTGTTGAGCAAGATGGACGAGGTGCAGTTCGGCAAGCCGGCGGCCGAAGCCGTGGCGGCCCTGGTCAAGAGCCTCGATGCGCAGCGCGTCTTCCTGATGGTCAGCGGCACGCTCAATCGCGAAACCGACGAGATCGCGAAGCTGCGCCGGGCGCTGGGCAACCACTGCGTCGGCGTGTTCGATCGTATGCCGCCGCACACACCACGCACGGCCGTGATCGAGGCGGCGGAGATGGCGCGCGAAGCCAAGGCCGATCTGATCGTAACGCTTGGGGGCGGCTCGATCACCGACGGCGCCAAGGCGGTTCAGCTGTGCCTGGCCAACGACATTCGCACGCCCGAAGACCTCGACAAGGTGCGGTCGGTGAAGCAGGCCGATGGCAGCATGGGCCCGCCGCCGATGAACCCGCCAACGGTGCGCCAGATCTCGGTGCCGACCACGCTCTCGGCTGGCGAGTTCTCTGCTATCTCCGGCGTCACCGACGAGCGCACCAAGGTCAAGGAGCTGTTCCGCCATCCCGGGGTCATTCCGCAAGCCGTGGTGCTCGACCCGGCGGTCACCGTGCACACGCCCATGTGGCTGTGGCTGTCGACCGGCATTCGCGCCGTCGACCATTGCGTCGAAGGCGTGTGCTCCGGCGAGGCAAATCCCTATGGCGATGCCTCTGCGCTGCATGGCTTGTCGCTGCTGACGCGCGGCCTGCCGCGGGTGAAAGCCGATCCCAACGACATGCAGGCGCGGCTCGACTGCCAGATCGGCTCGTGGCTATCGATGGCGCCGCTGGCCGCCGGCGTGCCGATGGGCGCCAGCCATGGCATCGGATACGTGCTGGGCGCGGTGTTCGACATCCCGCACGGCCACACCTCGTGCATCATGCTGCCGGCGGCGATGCGCTGGAACAAATCGGCTAATGCCGAGCGGCAGAAACTGATCGCCGCCGCCATGGGCCAGCCCAATCGCGATGCCGGCGACGTGCTGGACGATTTCATCCGTGGCCTGGGGATGCCGCGCAGTTTGCGGGAAGTGAAAGTCGGCAAGGAGCATTTCGACCGCATCTCGACCCAGGCGATGGGCACGCCCTGGATTCCGCGCAACCCGCGGCCCATTCCAACGCCGGCCGAAGTGAAGGAAATCCTCGAATTGGCCTATTAGGTCAGGTCAGGCCGCCCAATCGAGCGCCCGGGCGCGGCTGATGCCCAGTTGCAGAAGCCGCTCCAGCAGCTCGGGGTAGGGAAGCCCGTCGTGCTTGGCGGCCTCGGCGAATTCCTGGTCGTGGGCGATTTCGGGATTGGGATTGGCTTCGAGGAAATAGGGAATGCCGTCCGCCGACAGGCGGAAATCGATGCGCGCATAGCCGTCGATTTCCAGCGTGCGACAGATGCGCTTGACCATGCGCACCATGCGCGCGCGCAACTCCGGCGAGAGGCCTGCGGCCGGGCCCTGCAATATGCCGCGCCGTTCCTGGTAATCGATGTCGTGCTTGACCCGCAACGTGGCGATGCGGCTTGAGCCCGGCGCCATGCGGCCGAAATCCAGCTCCCAAATCGGCAGCACGCGTAAGCGATCGTTGCCCAGCACGCCGACATAGATTTCGCGCCCGTCGATATACTGCTCGGCAATGGCGTGCGTGCCGATGCGTTCGTGGATAAAGGCCACGCGCTCGACCAGCTTTTCGTCGCTGTCGACGAGCGAGGCCTGGGCGATGCCGACCGAGGCATCCTCGCTGAGGCTTTTGACAATCAGCGGAAAATTCAGCCGCGCCGGCCGTTTCACCTTGCGATTGAGCGGAAAGACCACAAAGTCCGGCACCGGGATGCGGTGATAGGTCAGAAGCTTTTTCGACAGATCCTTGCCGCGCGCCAGCATCAGCCCGCGCGGATTGCAGCCGGTATAGGGGATACGCAGCAATTCCAGATAGGACGCGACGTTCTGGTCGTAAGCGGTCTCGCCGTGGAACTGCTCGAGCAGGTTGAAGACGACGTGCGGCTTGAATTCCTCGACCGCCTCGCGGATCGGCCGCAACTCGTGCTGCACGCCCAGCGGTCGCACGTCGTGGCCGCGCGCGCGCAAGGTGCTGACGACGTCGTATTCGGTTTTCCAGTCGTTGCGCTCGCGCGCGTTGAGGCTTTCCGCATTGTCGGGCGGCAGCAGGTCGGGGTGCATCAGCACGAGGACGCGTTGCTTCTTCATAACGCGAACCATTTCCGCCGCGAGTGGCTATATATAGCATGAACCGTCTTGGCGGTCAGCAGCAGCGTGAAATCCATGCGCAGCCTGCGCTCCGGCCCCACGGCGCGCAGCTTCAATTCGCGGCAGCGTCCGATCATCTCGTCCATCAGCGTGTCGAGCGTCAGCTGATGTTCGCCGGTCCAGCGCGACACCGCTTTGCGAATGCGAGCGCGATTCTTGCGCAGGAAGGTCGATGCCGCCGGCGCATGCGGATGGCGCTCGTTGCTGGCGAACAGGCGCATCAAATCGTGATCGTAGGTCTTGGGGAAGTTGACGGCATAGGAAGCCTGCTTCCTCTCGTAGTGCTCCTGCAATGTCATCGACAAGACGCGCAACGGCTCGATCTTCTTGAGACTGGTCTTCACCGGCTTCTTGCCGGCGATCTCGCGCATCAGCTCATCGACGTATTCGAGCTTCTTCAACGCCGGCCAGCCGGCATAGCGCCGCCGCCAATCGCTGCGCGGACGCAGCCAGACGGCGAAGGTCTCAGCGAAATCCTCGGCCGGATGGCTTTGCGCATACCACAGCGGCAGATGCTGGACGTAATTGCGGCTGGACGGGTTGGGCCGGTAGTAGCGGGGATAGCGCTGCGAGGCTGCTCCGAACAGTTGCTGCCAGCGCCGGCGACGATGCAGCTGGAAGGCGTTCTGGATCACATGCCCGGTTTCGTGACGCAGGATGCGCATGCACTCCGACACGCTGCCGCCTTCGACGTCGATCATCTTCTTGCGCTCCAGCCGCGTCAGGCGCGGGTGGGCGAGATAGAAGGGGATGGCGATGCCGGGCGCGTCGTCGGGGCTGAACCACTCGTCGGAAATCCACGCGCGCGGCCTGATCATCAGCTTGCGTCTGGCCAGTTCGCGATAGAGCTCCTTCATCCGCCGTTGCAGCGGCGAGCCCTCGACAGTGACCTTCAGATCGCGCAGGCGGAGCTGCAGCAATTCCTCGTCGGGCAACGATGTCCAGGGATAGCGGCGGGGCATGGCGCGGTGGAAAAACTGACGATTGTTGCGGGGAGGCGATTTTGCCTATGCGGCAGGGCCCGGCACAAGCCGGCGGCGTGGTAAAACTTTGGTTGGGGCGATTTGGTTCCCGCAAGCAGCGAATTTCGGGAACTTTCCAGGTTTTGTGCCGCTATCCACTCAACAGAGAAGGAGGGCGACATGGTGAAAACCGTACGAATTCTAATGGGATTTGCTGTCGTCAGCGCTGTCGCTTTGGCGGTGCTGGCGCAGGCTTCGTCGCCCGATTCCTGGGATAAGTTTCGCGCCGAGCTGGTTCAGGGCTGCGCCAAGGCCGCCAGGCTGGAGAATCCCAAAATTGTAGTGGCGCCGGAGGGCACGGCCAGTTACGGCGTGGCCTTGCTGACCAGCGCGACGGCCAATGATCAGACCCAGAATTCGGTGGTCTGCATCATGCGCAAGACGCCCAACGGGCTGACCGATGTCGAGGTCACGCCGCCGGCGTCCGAGTGGATCGTCATCAAGCAGTAGCCAGGTCCTGCAGGTCCTCGAGAGTATCGCCGTAGATCTGTCTTGCGCGCTCTTCGAGCGCCGGGATGTGATACGAGGGAAAAATCCCATTCTCCGGCTGGTATTTCTTCAGCAACTCGCGCACCAAAGTGGCCTTGTGTACTTCGGTCGGCCCGTCAGCCAGACCAACGTGGAAGGATTGCATTATCAGGTCAGCCAGCGGCAGTTCCTTGGAAATGCCAAGCGAACCATGAATATGCAGGGCGCGCGCAGCAATGTCGTGCAGCACCTTGGGCATCGCCGCCTTCACAGCCGAAATGTCCTTGCGCACCTTCTTGTAGTCCTTGTGCTTGTCGATCAGCCAGGCGGTTCGCAGCACCAGCAAACGGAACTGTTCGAGTTCGACCCAGGAATCGGCGATCTTTTCCTGCACCATTTGTTTTTCCCACAGACGCTGTCCCTGGGTTTCGCGCGACAGCACACGGGCGCACATCATGTCGAGCGCGCGGCGCGCCTCGCCGATGGTTCGCATGGCGTGGTGTATGCGTCCGCCGCCGAGACGGGTCTGGGCCACCACGAAAGCCTCGCCGCGTCCGCCCAGCATGTTCTCCGCCGCAACGCGCACGTCTTTGAGGTCTATATACGCATGCGTGTCGGCGGCCTCGCCATGGAAGCCGACATTGCGCACGATCTCCATGCCTCGGGTGCCGGCCGGGATGATGAACATCGACATGCGCTTGTAGGGTGAGGCGGCATCGGGATCGGTGATCGCCATGACGATGATAAACGCCGCATAGCGGGCGTTCGAGGCGAACCATTTCTGGCCGTTGATGATCCAATCATTGCCGTCGCGCTCGGCTCGGGTGCGGAATACTTTAGGATCGGCGCCACCCTGCGGCTCGGTGATGGAGAAGCAGGACACGATTTCGTTGGCCAACAATGGCTCGAGGAATTTCTTCTTCTGCGCGGCCGTGCCGTAATGCGCCAGAATCTCGGCGTTGCCCGTGTCGGGCGCCTGACAGCCGAACACAGTCGGGCCAAAACGCGAGCGTCCCAGGATCTCGTTCATCAGTGCCAGCTTGACCTGCCCGTAGCCCTGGCCCCCCAGATCGGGTCCGAGATGGCAGGCCCACAGATTTCTGCTCCGAACCTCGGCCTGCAATGGGCGGACCAGCGCGTTGCGCTTGGGATCGGCGACGTCGTACGGGCTGCCCAGCACGTAGTCGAGCGGTTCGATGCGGCTGCGCATGAACTCGTCAATCCAGTCGAGCTGTTTTTGAAACGCCGGATCGGTCTCGAAATCCCATGCCATGGCGCACCTCTGCAAAACCAATGCTGGCGATACGCCAGCAGAAATCCAATTATAGAGTTCAAGTCGCCGCCGAAGCCGGGAGATTCTGCCGGCTTTCGCAGAGCGAGCGCGCAGCGGGGAGAGAATAGTTCCATGGTCGCGACCATCAAGAAGCTTTTGATCGCCAATCGCGGCGAGATCGCCATCCGCATCGCCAGAACCGCCGCCGAGCTCGGCATCGTCACGGTCTCGATCCATTCCGAGGACGATGCGCAGTCCCTGCACACGCGAAAGACCGACGAGACGAAGGCGTTGAAAGGATCGGGCGTAGCGCCCTACCTCGATGCGGCGCAGATCATCGCCATTGCCAAAGGCGCCGATTGCGACGCCGTGCATCCGGGCTATGGATTTCTCAGCGAGAACGCCGATTTCGCAGAGGCTTGCGAGAAAGCCGGGTTGATCTTCGTGGGCCCGACGCCCGACGTGCTGGCGCTGTTTGGCGACAAAGGGCGGGCGCTGGCTCTGGCGCGCAAGCTCAATGTGCCGGTGCTGCCGGGCACGCAAGGCGCCACCAGCCTGCAGCAGGCGCAGGAGTTCCTCGCATTGCAGGGCAAAGACGGCGGCGTGATGGTCAAGGCGCTGGCTGGCGGCGGCGGGCGCGGCATGCGGCCGGTGACATCGCTTGCGGATTTGCCGGCCGCCTTCGAGCGCTGCCGTTCGGAAGCGCAGCAGGCGTTCGGCAATGGCGACGTTTACGTCGAGAAACTCTATCCACGGGCGCGCCATGTTGAGGTGCAGATCGTCGGCGATGGCACCGGCGCGGTCAGCCATCTGTGGGATCGCGATTGCTCGGTGCAGCGCCAGCGCCAGAAACTGATCGAGATCGCGCCGGCGCCCGGTCTCGAAGCGGGGCTGCGGCAACGCCTGCTCGGTGCGGCCGTCAACCTGGGCAAGGCCGCGCAGTATCGCGGCGTGGCGACCATCGAATTCCTGGTGGACGCTTCGGAGGGGGCCAATGCCTTCGCCTTCATCGAAGCCAACCCGCGCCTGCAGGTGGAGCACACTGTGACCGAGGAAGTGCTGGGCCTCGACATCGTGCGGCTGCAGCTCGAGATCGCCGCCGGCAAAACACTGGCGCAACTCGGCCTGACGCAGGACAAGGTGCCCAGCCCACGCGGCATGGCGCTGCAGGCGCGCATCAACATGGAAACCATGGCGGCCGATGGCTCGGCCAAGCCCGGCGGCGGCACATTGACGGCGTTCGATCCGCCCTCCGGCCCCGGCGTGAGAGTCGATACGTTCGGCTATGCTGGCTACCGCACCAGCGCGCGTTTTGATTCGCTGCTGGCCAAGCTAATCGTGCATGTCAACGACGCGTCGCTGCCGGCCGTGGCGGCCAAAACCTATCGCGCCCTGGGCGAATTCCGCATCGTTGGTGCGCCGACCAATATTTCCTTCCTGCAAACCCTGCTGCGTCATCCGGATGTGCTGTCGGGCAAGGCGCATACGCGCTTTGTCGAGGAACGCATTGGCGATCTGGCCGGTGACAGCGCCGCCCATCGCAAACTCTATTTTGACGATTCCGTCACGGCGAAACGCGCCGGCACGCGCGTCGATAGCGGCGATCCGCTGGCGGTGCTGGCGCTCGGCAAGGAGAACGCAGCGCCAGCCGTCGGCGATGTCGTCGAGCCATTTGGCCTGCTGGCCGATGCGCCCGAGGGCACAGTGGCGCTAAAGGCGCCGGTGCAAGGCACCATCGTCAGCCTGTCCGTCGGCGAGGGCCAGACAGTGCGCGCGGGCGATCCGGTGCTGGTGATGGAAGCGATGAAGATGGAGCATGTCATCGAGGCCAATGCTTCGGGCATCGTGCAACGCCTGACGGTTTCTGCCGGCGAAACCGTCTACGAGGATCATCCGCTGGCTTTCATCGCCGAGGCCGACATCGGCGCGGCCGGGGCGGTGCGCGAAGAGGCGGTCGATCTCGATGTGATCCGGCCCGATCTCGCCGAAACCCTGGCGCGGCAGGCCAAGCTGCACGATGCCGCGCGGCCCGAGGCGGTGGCGCGCCGGCGCAAGACCGGGCAGCGCACGGTGCGCGAAAACATCGAGCAGCTGTGCGATCCGGGCTCGTTCCACGAGTTCGGCGGCTTGACGGTGGCGGCGCGGCGCACGCGCTCGTCGCTGGAGGAATTGATCGACCGCACGCCGGCCGATGGCATGGTGATGGGCATCGGCCGTATCAACGGCGACAAGTTCGCCGACGAGGCCGCCCGCGCCATCGCCATGTCCTACGACTATACCGTGCTGGCTGGCACGCAGGGGCAGAAGAACCATCACAAGAAGGACCGCATGTTCGAGATCGCCGAGCAGTATCGGCTGCCGCTGGTGTTCTTCACCGAAGGCGGCGGCGGCCGGCCGGGCGATACCGACGCCATCATCGCGGGCGATCTGCATATCCGCACTTTCCAGGAT
The DNA here is from genome assembly GCA_964388115.1 of uncultured Hyphomicrobiales bacterium. Taxonomy (GTDB): domain Bacteria; phylum Pseudomonadota; class Alphaproteobacteria; order Reyranellales; family JAQSWP01; genus JAQSWP01. The sequence continues at coordinate 43,473 of CAYLYK010000002.1, read as the reverse complement.
TTCGGCCGGCTGAGCGCGCTCGTGCCGTTGGTCGGCATCACCTCTGGGCGCTGCTTTGCCGGCAACGCCGTGCTGCTGGGCTGCTGCGACGTCATCATTGCTACGGCCAATTCCAATATCGGCATGGGCGGGCCGGCGATGATCGAAGGCGGCGGGCTTGGCGTGTTCCGCCCCGAAGAAGTCGGGCCGATGAGCGTGCAGGTACCCAATGGCGTGGTCGATATACCCGTCAAGGACGAGATCGAAGCGATCGAGGTAGCGAAGAAGTATTTGTCGTACTTCCAGGGTGCGCTGAAGGAATGGGTATGCGCCGATCAGCGGCTGCTGCGCCGCGCCGTGCCGGAGAATCGCCTGCGCGTTTACGACGTGCGCCAGGTGATCGAGACCTTGGCAGATGCCGGTTCGGTGCTGGAACTGCGGGCGGCGTTCGGGCCCGGCATGATCACGTCCTTCGCGCGCGTCGAGGGCCGGCCGATCGGCATCATCGCCAACAACCCCAAGCACCTGGGCGGCGCCATCGACAGCGACGGGGCGGACAAGGCGACGCGCTTCATGCAGCTGTGCGACGCGTTCGATATCCCGCTGCTGTTTCTGTGCGACACGCCGGGCAACATGGTCGGCCCGGAAGCGGAGAAGACCGGGCTGGTGCGCCATTGCTGCCGCGTCTTCGTCACCGGCGCCAATGTCAGCGTGCCGTTCTTCACCGTCGTGCTGCGCAAGGCCTATGGGCTGGGCGCGCAGGGCATGGCGGGTGGCAGCTTCCACGCGCCGTTCTTCTCGGTGTCGTGGCCCACGGGCGAGTTCGGCGGCATGGGGCTGGAAGGGGCGGTCAAGCTGGGCTTCCGCAACGAGCTGGCGGCGATCGACGATCCGGTCAAGCGCAAGAAGGAGTTCGACCGCATGGTCGCGGGGATGTACGAGCGCGGCAAGGCCTTGAGTGCGGCCAGCCTGTTCGAGATCGACAACGTCATCGATCCCGCCGATACGCGGTCCTGGGTGCTGGCCGGATTGCGCTCGGTGCCGCCAGCGCCGCCACGCACGGGCAAGAAGCGGCCCAACATCGATACGTGGTAAAGCGGAGGAGAGGGTATTCGCCTAGCTCTGGTCGACTGCCTTCGCTTCTTTCAGATACAGGTACCTGGACATCATGGCCAGAAAACCTATGCAGCCGGTGCAGACAATAAGGAGCAGCCACATCCAGATGCGCATCCCCATGGCGCGCGCCTGGGGCGCGATCAGCCACCAGCCGATGGCAATGGCAAAAAGCAGGTCGAACCAGATCTGATTTCCCCACTTGTTTCGGGTGTGCTCCGCCCAGAAGCCCAGCAGTCCCTCGGTAGCTATCGCCCAAATGCTCCAGCCAAGAAAGGCAAGCGACAGCGCAGCAGGCAGAAGCCACAGCTTGCGGTGTCCTTGGCTGGTCGTGGCTCCGGCATAAACGAGAAACACGATCGTTGCTCCTCCGACGAGCCAAGGCAGTAGCTTAACGAGTTCCATCTGAGTCTCCTGGACGCGCCCAAAATGTAGCGACCGCTACATTGTAAACTCATGTAGCGATTGCTACAAGATGAAATGGCAAAATCCGCCGAGACCCGAGAGCGGCTTCTCAAGCGCATGACGGAGTACGTGCTTTCGCATGGACTCAATGCAGCAAGCCTTCGCCCGTTGGCTAATGCCGCGGGAACCAGCGATCGCATGCTCATCTATCATTTCGGTTCGAAACAGGAACTGATTGCCGAAATCCTCCAGTACATTGCGGCGGACTTGAGCCGGAAGCTCGACGCTGCGCTGCCTCCGCGTCGCTTTCCGTCAAAGAAGAAGTACGTCTCGGAGATCATTGGCGTGCTCAGGAGAGAGCCTTACGTGCGATACGCACGAGTCTGGTTCGACATCGCGTCTGCCGCTAGTCGAGGAAGCGACATTCACCGAGTTGTCGGGGGCAAGATCATTGCCGGTTATCTGGAGTGGCTCAGAGCGCGGTTGCCGGAAAACAACGAGGATCCGGAAGCAACCGTCGCTCTTGCGCTGACGTTAATCGAGGGAGCCCTTGTCATGGACGCGGTGGGACAGCGGCGCGTTGCCGATAGGGCGGTGGCAAAGATATTCGAAGAATAGGACCGATCTCCCTCGCCACGGATCCTTGAGATTTCCTCATCTTGCAGAGAGGCGCATTCCTTGCTGGGAGTGGCGCCCTTTACCGGCGGCGGAAGATGACCGAGAGATTGTTGGCCGGCATGGCGACGATTTCTTCGATCATAAGCCCGTGACGTTCAGCCAAGGGTACGACCTCGGTGTCGAGGCAGCGAATGCCCCAGCTTGGATCGCGTGACTTCAGCGAGGCGTCGAAAGCTTCGTTGGACGGCGCGGTATGCGCACCATTGCGCCGGAATGGTCCGTAAAGGATCAGCGGCGCGCCCGCCCGCAGCACCCTGCCAGCGCCCGCGAACAGGCCCTGGCTCGCCTGCCATGGCGCGATGTGGATCATGTTGGCGCAGAACAACGCCTCCGCCTTCTCGATCGGCCATTCCGGCGCCGTCACGTTGATCTGCATCGCCGGCAGAATGCGAGGATTGCCGGCCGCATGCGCATCGATGCTGGCAAGTGAGTCGGCATCGCCATCGCTGGGCTGCCAGCGCAATTCGCCCGGCAAGTGCGAAGTCATGTAGGCGGCATGCTCGCCCGTGCCGCTGGCGATTTCCAGCAAGACGCCTTCAGCCGGCAACACGCGCCGCAACACCGCCAGTATGGCGTCGCGGTTGCGTAGAGTGGCCGGCGCGTGGCGGCGAGGATCGCTCACTTGGTCGGCGCGATCCGCACCGGCATGTCGGTGTGGAAGACGCCAGTGCTGCCGAAGCGCTTGCGATATTCGGCCTTCACTTGCGACAGCTTGTCCTGCGAATCGCCGACATTGGGGTGCACCAGGATCAGAATCTTGGTCGGGTTGACCGGATTGCCAGTCTTCGCGGTATTGGCGCTGCGGCCCGCCCCATCGATCACCGTCAGTCCGTCGGGGAAACGCGGCACCACGATCTCCGCCAGGAACTTGCTCCAGTCCTCCTCGCTCACGGTCTTGCCGTCGGGCAGGCGCAAGCCGAAATAGATTTCGGTCTTTAGCGTTTCGGCGCTGCGCCATGGCGCCTGGGCTTGCGCCATCGGCGCGCTGACGACAAACGAGAAGCCGATCAGCACCATGACGATAAGCGTGTGAATTTTCCGCACGGCAGTTTTCTCCCCAAAGATCCTTGTGACCGATTCCTGCCCAAGGCCGGGATCATGTCAACGGTCACGGCGTTCCCAGAACCTTGGCTATACGCAAGGCATCGATCTCGGCGTCGCTCATCCCCGCCTGGCGCAGCAGGTCGGGACCATCGGCGCCCAAAGCGGCTAACTCGAAATGCGGTTGTCCCGGCTCGTTGGCGAAGCGGATCGGCACGCCCAGATGGTCGCTGCCCTGGCTGTCTTTGATCCGCATGTTGCGGGCGGCGATCTGCCGATGGCTGAGGCCTTCGCGCAAATCCAGCACCGGGCCCCAGCACACATCCTTGCCCTTGAACCACTCGATCCAATAGGCCAGCGGCTGGCTGGAAAAGGTTTCTTCCAAAAACTTCCGTACTGGAATTTGTGCCGCGCCTGCCGGCTTCTTCGCCGCGTCGATCAGGTCGGGCCGCCCAAGCGCGGTCAGCAGGTTCTCGGCAAACTTGATTTCCGATCCGCCCAAAGTGAGGAAGCGGTCGTCTTTGGTGCGATAGATGCCGTAAAGCGCCGCACCGCCCAGCAGGCGTTCGCTCGTTGGCACCGGCAACTGCTCATGCGCGAACAGCGAACCGGTGAGATGCGCCATCCACGACACCAGCGTGTCGTGCATGGAGATGTCGATGTAGTCGCCTTTGCCGGTCTGCCTGGCGCGCAGCAGCGCCATCAGGATGCCCGACAGCGCCATCAGCGACGACGCCATGTCGGCCGCCGGAATCGACGGCAGCGCCGGCCCGCGCTCGGCATCGCCGGTCAGGCTTAGCGCACCCGACAGAGCGAGCACGGAAAGATCGTGCGCCGGCTGATCGCGCATCGGCCCGTCCTGGCCGAAGGCGGAGATCGAGCAATAGACGATTTGCGGCGCCACCTTGCGGACGCTGTCGTAGTCCAGCCCCAACCGCCTGGCGACGCCGGGCCGGTAGGTTTCCAGCAGCACGTCGGCGTCCTTCAGCAGGCGCAGCAGCGCATCGCGGCCAGCCGGCGCTTTCAGATCCAGCGCCACGCTCTTCTTGCCGCGATTGGCATTGCGGAAATAGACGGTGTGGCCGTTTTGCTTCTGGCCGATGCTGCGGGTGGCATCGCCGCTGCCCGGCTGCTCGATCTTGATCACCTCGGCGCCGTGATCGGCCATCATCATGGTCAGATGCGGGCCGGGCAGGAAGCTGGAGAGGTCGATGACCTTCACGCCTTGCAGTTTCACAGGACGGTTCCTCGTTCTGCGCCGCTTCAAGTGCGGCGTTGTCCTTACAGATGGCGGGATATAGCCTGAGAATACCCGACGGAAGCAAGCGGGGAGGAAACGACGATGCAGGAGCGCAAGGTCCGGATCGCTTTCGATCTTTTCCGCCGCAATCTTTAGGAGTGGTTCAAGTGCCCGACGCGCCCAACAACACGATAGCCGGCCGCAGCGCCTTTCTCGCCGTCATGCGCGAGGAGGGCGTGCGCCGCATGTTCGGCAATCCCGGCACCACCGAACTGCCGATCATGCATGCGCTGACGGAGCAAACGGAAATCTCCTACGTGCTGGGCCTGCAGGAATCGGTGGTCATCGCCATGGCCGATGGCTATGCCCGCGCCTCGGGCGAGCTGGTCGCCTGCAACGTGCATGTGGCGCCGGGACTGGGCAACGCCATCGGCACGCTTTACACCGCCAATGTCTCGGGCACGCCGATGATCGTCACCGCCGGCCAGCAGGAGCAGGGCCATGGCCTGACCGAACCTTTGCTCTACGCGCCGCTGGTGCCGATCGCGCAGCCGGTGGTGAAATGGGCCGTCGAGGTCAGCCGCATCGAGGATCTGCCGCGCATCATGCGTCGCGCCGCCAAGGTGGCGCAGACCGCGCCCACGGGGCCGGTTTTCATCTCGCTGCCGGGCGACATTCTCAACAGCAGTGCCGCGATCGATCTGGGCGAGACGACGACGGTCGATACCGCCGCGCGCCCGAGCGATGCCGCGATCGAGGCGCTGGCAAAACGCATCCTGGCCGCCAAGTCGCCGGCCATCCTGGCGGGCAGCGAGATCTATTCCTCCCATTCCTGGGACGAGGCGGTGGCGTTTGCCGATGCGCTGGGAGTGCCGGTGTGGCAGCAATCGGTGCAGACCGGTGCGCATTTCCCTTCCGAGCATCCGGCGTATATGGGCGCGCTGAATCGCAACCAGGCGCAGGTGCGCGAAAATCTGGCGCCGCACGATCTGCTGATCTGCCTCGGCGCCGAAGTTCTCACCATGTCGGTCTACAGCGCCATCGACCCGCTGCCGCCCAACACCAGGCTGGTCCAGATCGGCCTGCGCGACTGGGAGATGGGCAAGAACTGGCCGGCCGAGATCGCCTTGCGTGCCGATCTGAAAGAGACATTGAAGGCACTGGTGCCGGCGCTGCAGAAACTCGGTGGCCAAAACCTGGCGAACAATGCCGCCGCCTCCTTGCAGGCGCTGGCATCACGCAATTGGAGCGCGCAGCGGGCGAAGAAGGTGCCAGCCGCCAGCGCATTGGCCGGCAAATCGCCGCTGGCGCCGGACTGGCTGATGTGGCGGCTGTCCGAATCGCTGCCGACAGATGCCGTGCTGGTGGACGAGGCGCCGACCACCGCCTTCTCGCTGCTCTCCTTCTATCGCTACCGCGATCGGCATTCCTATTTCGGCAACGTCACCGGCGGCATCGGCTGGGGCATCGCCGCCGCCGTCGGCATTCAGCTGGCATTGCCGCAGCGCAAGGTGGTGGCGCTGATCGGCGACGGCAGCGCCATGTACTCGATCCAAGCGCTGTGGAGTGCGGCGCATTACAAGGCGCCGGTGATCTTCATCATCGCCAACAATGGCGGCTATCGCATCATCAAGCAGCGGCTGAAATCTTTCCACGGCAACGACAAGTTCATCGGCATGGATTTCCAGGACCCGGCGATAGACATGAGTGCGCTGGCAAAGTCGATGGGATTGCAGGCAACGCGCGTCGCCACCGCCGATGAATTCGATGCCGCGCTCGCTGAAGCGCTGAAGAGAAAAGATGGGCCTTGCGTGATCGAGGCCATGGTCGAGAAAACCGTATGAGCGCACCGCTGCTCTTCACGCCGCTTCAACTGCGCGACGTCACTTTGAAAAACCGCGTCGTCGTGGCGCCGATGCATCAGTACTCGGCGGTCAAAGGCTTCGCCACCGATTGGCATCTGATGAATATCGGCCGCTATGCGGCGGGCGGCGCTGGCCTGGTGTTCATGGAATCGACCAAGGTCGAGCGGCGCGGCTGCGGCACGGTCGGCGATCTCGGCCTGTGGCATGACGATTTCGTGCCGGGCCTGAAGCGCTGCGTCGATTTCATCCACGCCCATGGCGCTGTCGCCGGCATCCAGCTGGGCCACTCCGGGCGCAAGGCGCGCCGGGCCCGTCCGTGGGAAGGCGGCGGTCCGCTCAAGCCATCGCCCGAGATCGACGATTGGGACAAATGGGAATTGGTGGCGCCGTCGGCTCTGGCTGCACCTGCCAGCGATCCGCTGCCGCGCGCCCTTGAGCGCCGCGAAATTCCAGCGTTGATCGAGAATTGGCGGCAGGCGGCGCGGCGGGCGCACGAGGCAGGCTTCGACGTGCTGGAGATCCATGGCGCGCATGGCTACCTGCTGCACGAGTTTCTCTCGCCGTTTTCCAACCAGCGCACCGACGAGTATGGCGGCAGCGAACTCAACCGCTTCCGGCTGGTGATCGAGATCGCCGAAGCGATCCGCACCGTGTGGCCGGCATCGAAGCCACTCTTCCTGCGCCTGTCCTGCGAAGACAATGTCGGCTTCGGACCCGAGCAGAGCGTCAATCTCGCGCGCCTGGTCAAGCCCAAGGGCGTCGACGTCGTCGACTGCTCATCGGGTGGCATGACCAGCAACCCGGTGGGCGAGGTCGGCTATGGCTACCAGGTGCCCTATGCCGAGAAGATCCGCGCCGAAGCCGACATCATGACCATGGCCGTAGGGCTGATCGTGCATGCCGACCAGGCGGAGGAGATCCTGCAGCGCGGCCAGGCCGATCTGATCGCGCTGGCGCGGGAGATCCTCTACAACCCGAACTGGCCGATGGATGCGGCGCAAAAGCTGGGCCTGGACCGCGATTTCGCCCTGGTGCCGCCGCCGCAGGCCTATTGGCTAGCCAGGCGGGCGGCGGGCAAAAGCATCGTGCCATCGACCTACGGGCGGCTGAAGGTCGACTGACTGGCGGAACCGCCCCATCCTTCCCACATTGCCGAAAGACGCTCGGCCATCGTTCGGAGGTGATTTCATGCGCGTTCTGGCTTTTGCTCTCGCCGCTCTGATTATGGCCGCGCCCGTTCTGGCGCAGGATCGCACCGTCGCCACCCAGGCTGGACGCCTTGAAGTCCGCACCATCGCCAAGGGCCTCGCGAATCCGTGGGGCGTGGCGGAATTGCCGGACGGCAATCTTCTGGTTACCGAACGCGAAGGCCGCCTGCGCCTGATCACGCCCAAAGGCGAAGTGTCGGCGCCGATCGCCGGCGTGCCGCAAGTCTACGCCTCGGGCCAAGGCGGATTGCTCGATGTCACCCTGGCGCCCGATTTCGCGCAGAGCCGCCTGGTCTATTTCTCCTACGCCGAGCCGGGCGAGGGTGGCGCCGGCACGTCCGTGGCGCGCGGCAAGCTCGACGGCTTGGCCCTGCGCGAGGTGCAGGTGATATTTCGCCAGCAGCCGAAAGTCAGCGGCGGCAATCATTTCGGCTCGCGCATCGTCTTCGCGCCCGACGGCAAGCTCTTCATCACGACCGGCGAGCGCTTCAAGTTCGATCCGTCGCAGGATTTGAACTCGCATCTGGGCAAGGTCATTCGCGTCAATGCCGACGGCTCCGTGCCGCAGGACAATCCGTTCGTCGGCCGCCAGGGTGCGCTGCCGGAGATCTGGTCCTACGGCCATCGCAACATTCAGGGCGCGGCAATCAATCCGCGCACCGGCATGTTGTGGATCAACGAGCATGGGCCGCGCGGTGGCGACGAGATCAACATTCCCGAGCGCGGCAAGAATTACGGCTGGCCGCTGGTGAGCTGGGGCGATCACTATTCCGGCGAGCCGATCGCCAAGCCGCCGACGCGGCCCGATCTGGTCGACGCCATCCATCAATGGACGCCGGTGATCGCCGTTTGCGGCATGACCTTCTACGATTCCAACGCGATGCCGCAGTGGCGCGGCAATGCTTTCGTCGGCGGGCTGGTGTTTCCGGGCATCGTGCGGCTGAGCATCGACGGCGACAAGGTCACCGGCGAGGAACGCATCGAGCTTGGCACACGCGTTCGAGCGGTGAAGGCCGCGGCCGACGGTTCCCTGCTGGTGCTGACCGATTCCAGCGATGGCGCCGTGCTGCGCCTGTCGCCCGCCAAATGACCCTGCCGGCGCTGGTTCCGCCCAGCCGCGAGGAGCTTGATGCGCTGGTGCGCGAGGCGGCGCGGCGCTATTTCGCCGACCGGCACGCCCGCGTTGACGCTTTCGTCGACCGGCATTTTGGTGTGAAGGGCGCGGCGTCGATCCATAAGCGCGCTTTGGGTTGGGATATCGTGAAAGCGCCGGTCAATCTGGCGCTGGCGGTGCCGGGCGTGGCGCTGAAGCTGGCCGCCGCCGGCGCCAAGGGCATGGGCGCGCACCGGGCCAGCGCCTGGCTGGGCTCACGCAAGTTGTTGCTCGATACGGCCGTGGGCCAGGAAATCCAGTGGCGCATCATCACCGATCTGCTGGAACTTCCGTGCGAGATGGGCGAGCGCAAAGCCGAAAAGGACGCGCTGCAGGAAACCATCATGGCCATGCCGCAGATTCAGAACGCCCTGCGCCTGACCCTGTCGGAACTCGCGCGCCACAGCGATGAGCCGGGCTTTCGCGACCGGCTTGAAGCGTCGATGCTGACCTATGCCGGCACGCGCGCGGCCGCGGCAGAGATCACGACCTCGCTGCTGGCGCTGAGCACGGGCGCTGCCATGCTGCACCAGACGACGCCCGGCATGCTGTCGCTGGGACCGGCGCTGGCCGCCGCCCTGGCGCAGCACGTCGCCGTCGCCTCGTTTCCGCTCGGCGCCACGGTCGGCGGCATGTGGTTCGGCCTCTTTCCGGCCGCCGTCTCGCCGGTGTTGCTGGTCGGCGTCACCGGTGGATTGCTGGCGGTGGGCGCGGTGGCGGCGGCCTTCGCGGGCATCGTGGCCGATCCGCTGCAGCGCAGGCTCGGCATCCATCAGCGGCGCCTGCACCGGCTGATCGAGACGCTGGAGCGGCAATTCTGCGATGGCAAGGACGCCGCCTTTACCGCCCGCGATCCCTATGTCGCCCGCCTGGTCGAGGTCTTCGACCTGCTGGCCGCCGCCGCCAGGCTGGGAAGAGGCTGATTTTCCTTAACAACCGGCCAATTGCGGATTTGAACGCCGATATACTAAGCTAGCTTACGAACGGCCGGCACAGGCCGGAGTTTGAGGAAATGCCGAAAACGATGGATCGCGAGCGGCTTGGCTTTTTGCTGCACGATGGGGCGCGGCTGATGCGCCGCGACTTCGAGCAGCGCGCACGCAATCTCGGCCTCACCCGCGCGCAATGGTCGGTGCTGGCGCATCTGTCGCGCTGCGAGGGCATCAACCAGGCGGGCCTCGCCGATCGGCTCGACGTGGCGCCGATCACACTCGGCCGCACCTTGGATCGCATGCAGAAAGCGGGCTGGATCGAACGGCGCGCGGTCGACGGCGACAAGCGGGCGCGTTCTCTCTATCTCACGCCGAAAGCCCGCCCCGCGCTGAAACGCGTCTTCACGCTCGGTCTGCAATCGCGCAGGCGGGCGCTGTCCGGCTTCAGCGCGACGGAGGAGGCGCGGCTGATCGACATGCTGGTGCGGGTGCGCACCAATCTCTCCAACGGCAATGGCCGCTCCGACAGGGGAGCGCGCGCATGAAGATCAATCGCTTTATCTTGCTTGGACTGGTCCTTCTGGTCGGCGCTTCGGTGGCGGCCTGGGTGTTGCTGAGCGGCGGCCGCTTCATCGAGACCGACAATGCCTATGTGAAGGCCGTGCGCATCCAAATTAGCCCGGAGATATCCGGCAAGGTCGCTGCCGTGCTGGTCGAGGAGAACCAGCTAGTCGAGAAGGGCGCCGAGCTGTTCCGCATCGACGACGAGCCGCTGCGCATCGCGCTGGCCAAGGCCGATGCCGAGCTGGCGCTGATCCGCGACCAGATCGACGCCATGCGCGCTTCGCTGCGGCAGAACGCCGAGGAGCAGAAGCGCGAAGCGGCCAATGCCGAGTTCGCCGAGCGCGAGTTCAAGCGCCAGTCATCGCTGGTCGCCAGCCGCGTCGCCGCCGAGGCGCGGCTTGACGAGGCGCGCATGCGCCTGGACGTCGCCAACCAGCGCGTGGCGTCGCTCAAGCAGGAAGAGGCCAAGCTGCTGGCCGATCTGTCGGGCAATCCCGACATCAAGGTCGACGACCATCCGCGCTATCGCATCGCCATGCAGGCCCGCAACCAGCTCGAACTCGATCTGCGGCGCTCCGTGGTGCATGCGCCGGTGCGCGCCATCGTCGGTCGGCTGGACCAGATCCGCAGCGGCGGCTACGTGCGCGCGGGTTTGCCGGCGCTCAACCTGGTCGGCGTCGACGATATCTGGGTCGAGGCCAATCTCAAGGAATCGCAGCTCACAAAGGTACGCGAGGGCCAGACGGTGACCTTCACCGTCGATGCCTATCCGGGCGTCGAATGGAAAGCCAGGGTCGAGAGCCTCAGCCCGGCCACTGGCGCTGAGTTCTCCATCCTGCCGCCGCAGAACGCGACGGGGAACTGGGTCAAGGTGGTGCAGCGCCTGCCGGTGCGGCTGGCAATCGAGTCCGACGCGGCCAAGCCGCCCTTGCGCATGGGCATGAGCGCCGTCGTCACCATCGACACCGGCGAGCGCGGGGCTGCGGCGCAAACGCCGGCGCGGCCGAAGAAGTGAGCGGCGGCGAAGCGGCAAGGCACCCGCTGCCCGTCACGGCGGCGGTGATGGCGCCCGCCATCATGTACGCGCTCGACACCACCATCGCCAATGTGGCGTTGCCGCATATGCAGGGCGCGCTGTCGGCGACGCACGACCAGATCGCCTGGGTGCTGACCTCCTATATCGTGGCGGCCGCCATCATGACCGCGCCCACCGCCTGGCTGGCGGCGCGCTTCGGACGGCGCAACTACTTCATGATCGCGGTGACCGGCTTCACCGTCGCGTCCGGCCTGTGCGGCGCGGCGCAAAGCCTGGAGCAGATCGTTGCCTTCCGCATCCTGCAGGGCATGTTCGGCGCCTCGCTGATCCCGCTGTCGCAGTCGATCCTGCTCGACACCTGGCCGCCGGCCAAGCACGGCAGCGCCATGGCGTTCTGGGGCGTCGGCGTGATGATCGGCCCGGTGCTGGGGCCGACCCTTGGCGGCTATCTCACCGAACTCTACGGCTGGCGCTACGTCTTCTACATCAACCTGCCGATCGGCATCGTCTCCATCTTCGCCATCCTGCTGACGGTGGTCGAGCATCCCGACCATCGTCGTTTTCGCTTCGACGGGCTGGGCTTTGCCCTGCTCAGCATCGCGGTCGGCTCGCTGCAGCTGATGCTGGATCGCGGCGAGGGCGAGGACTGGTTCGAATCGCTGGAGATCCGGCTCGAGCTGATCGTTGCCGTCACCGCTTTCGCCATGTTCGTGGTCCATTCGCTGACGGCGGAACGGCCCTTCGTGTCGCTGGCGCTGTTTCGCGACCGCAATTTCGTGCTCGGCTGCGTGCTGATGTTCCTGGTCGGCATGCTGCTCTATTCGGTGATGGCGCTGCTGCCGCCCTTCCTGCAGCACCTGAAAGGCTACCCGGTGATCGAGATCGGCGAGATCATCGCCCCGCGCGGCATCGGCACGATGATCGCCATGCTGGTGGTGGGCCGGCTGGTCAACCGCATCGACCCGCGCTGGTTCATTCTGGCCGGCCTGGTCATCGCCGCCATCGCCACCTGGGAGATGACGCTTTTCACTCTCGACGTCGATTTCATGTTCCTGCTGGTCAACGGCTTTATCCATGGCTTCGGCCTGGGCCTGATCTTCGTGCCGCTGACCACGATCACGTTCTCCACACTGGAGGCGCGCCTGCGCACCGAAGGCACCTCCATCTACGCCCTGCTGCGCAACACCGGCAGCTCGATCGGCATTTCCATCGTCGTGGCGCTGCTGACCCGTTCGACCGAAGGCAACATCATCGAGCTGTCCTGGCGCGCCAATTTCGATGCCGAATCGGTGCGGGAGATGCTGCAGGCCGGCGGCGCCAGCGTCGATCGGATGCAGGCGGTGTCGGTGATCTACGAGGAGCTGGCGCGCCAGGCGGCGATGATTGCCTATCTCAACGATTTCACTCTGATCTTCTGGCTCACCCTGGTGCCGATGCCGCTGGTGTTCCTGATCCGCCGTCGCCGCGCGCTCAGCTAGAGCGACTTCGCGATTTGCCCTAGCTGCGCGGCTGGCGGCCGGTGATCGGATACTGCGGATCGGTGTAGTAATGCGTCGAGGCGTGGCCCTTGGCCACCATGCCGTCGACCAGCGCTTCGTCTTCCTTGGTGAATTTGTAGTCCAGCGCCTTCAGGTATTCCTGCCACTGCTCCATCGTGCGCGGGCCGGCCAGAACCGAGGTGATCAGCTTGTTGTTCAGCACCCAGTTCAGCGCGAAGCCGCCGGCGGTGGTGCCGCGCTTCTCGGCATGTTTCTTGATCTCCTGCGCCAGCACCAGCGATTCGCGGCGGAATTCCGTCTCCATCATGCGCCGGTCGGCGCGGCCGGCGCGCGTGCCCTGGTCGGGCTTCTCGTCGGGCAAGTACTTGCCAGTCAGCACGCCGCGCGACAGCGGGCTGTAGGACACCACGCCCAGTCCGAAATAGTCAGCCGCCGGCAGCAGCTCGACCTCGCCGGTGCGATCCATGGCGTTGTAGTAGGGCTGCAGCGCGATCGGCTGCGGCACGCCCATCTGCCGACACAGCATGGTGAAGGCGGCCAAACGATAGGCGCGGAAATTGGACAGGCCGATATAGCGGATCTTGCCGGCACGGATCAGATCGCCAAGGGCGGCGACGGTTTCCTCCAGCGGCGTCTCCAGATCGTCGCGATGGATGTAGTAGAGATCGATGTTGTCGGTTCCCAGCCGGCGCAGGCTGTCGTCGCAGGCGCGCATGATCCAGCGCCGGCTCGAACCGCGATCGTTGGGATCCTTGCCCATCTGGTTGGCGAATTTGGTGGCGATGATCCAGCGCGAACGATCGGCCTTCAGCAGGCGACCAGTCATCTCTTCGGACTTGCCCTGGACGTAGACGTCGGCCGTATCGACGAAGTTGATGCCCGCCTCGCGCGCCGAAGCCACGATGCGGCCGGCTTCGCCTTCGTCGGTGCGGTCGGAAAACATCATGGCGCCCAGGCAGATCGGCGAAACCTTGATGCCCGAATTCCCCAGCCTGCGCAGTTCCATGGTTTTCTCCCTTGTGCCTGTTCGTTTCGCGGTGCGGCCCGTCCGTCCGCGCCCAGACGGTTTGCCGTCGACCGCACGACGCGCCAGTGTAAAGTCGCTGGCATAAAGAGCGAGAGGAAACAGCCCGGATGCAGCAACTTCTGCCCATCGCCGCCCGCGTCGGCGCGCTTCTGAAGGAACGCAAGGAGACCGTGGCCGTCAGCGAATCTTCGGCCGGCGGCTTGATTTCGGCAGCGCTGCTGGCCGTGCCCGGCGCGTCGGTCTATTTCCAAGGAGGCGGCATCATCTATACCCGTATCGCCGGCAAGGAATTGTTCGACATCACCCGCGAGCAGGTTTCCGGCCTGCGCTCGTCGAGCGAACCCTACGCGCTGTTCATGGCGCGCACCGTGCGCACCAAGCTCGCCGCCACCTGGGGCTTGTGCGAGACCGGCGCGGCTGGTCCGACCGGCAATGGCTACGGCGATGCCGCCGGCCATAGCTGCTTCGCAATTGTCGGCCCGGTCGAGAAGAGTGTGACGCTGGAGACGGGAAATTCGGATCGCGTCGCCAACATGCGCGCCTTCGCCAAAGGCGCGCTAGAGCTGCTGGAACAGCATCTGAAATGACCTCGCCTGCCGCCATGCAAGAGTTTGCGCGCCGCCATGTGGCGGGCCGCGATCTGCAAAGCGATGCCTTTCCGCACGATCTGTGGCGGGCGATGGGCGAGGCGGGACTTTTTCGCATTGGCCTGCGCGAGGCGTTCGGCGGTTCGGGCGGCGGCTATCGCGCCATTGCTGAAGCCGAGAAAGTGCTGGTGGCGGAGGGCGGATCGCTGGGCTTTGGCCTGTCCTGGACCGGCCATCAGCTTACGGCGCTGTGGTTCATCGACGGCTTCGCCAACGACGCGCAGCGTGCCGAATACTTGCCGCGCCTGGCCAGCGGCGCGCTAACGGCCTCGGTCGCCATTTCCGAACCGGGCATTGGCGCGCATCCCAAGCATTTGAAGGCGACGGCGCGTCGCGACGGCGAGCACTTTGCCATCGATGGTGAGAAGGCCTTCGTCACCAACGGACCGATCGCCGATCTCTTCATCGTCCTCGCCATCACCTCGACCGAGGAAGGGCGCAACCGTTTCTCCGCCTTCCTGGTGCCGAAAGACACGCCGGGCTTCGCCATGGTGCCGACGAAACCGCTGGGTTTTCTCAAACCTTCGCCGCATTGCCAATTAACGCTGGAAAACTGCCGCGTACCCGCCTCGGCGATGCTGGAATCGGAGGGCACCGCGTTCGAGCGCATGTCGCTGCGTTTCCGCGACGTGGAGGATGGCGTGGCCGCGGGTGGCATGATCGGCATCGTCGATCATTTGCTGCGCCTGGTCGCCCGCAAGCTCGATGGCGAGCAGCCGGCAGAGACCATGGCCGTGCTGGGCGAGCTGGCGGCCTTGCAGGCGCTGATTGCGCCGGTGCTGCCCGCGGTGGTCGATCCGCTGGATGGTGGCAAAGGGTCCAGGGATGCGGCGGCGCAGCTCGTCGGCTTGCGGCTGACGGTGCAGCGCATGCTGACATTGATCGAGACTCTGCAATTGCCGCAGGATGCGGCGATCGCCGCCATCGTCAACGATTTGCGCGGCAGCCTGAACATCGCCCGCGGCCCGCGCGCTCTGCGCCAGGCGAAGCTGGGCGCCGACCTCATCGCCCGTTCGCGGGCCTCGTCATAAGCAAAGGGAGTAAACGACAATGGCTGGTCTTTATTACGAGCAGTTCAGCGATGGACAGGTGTTCAACCACGACCTGACCCGCACCGTCACCGAGATGGACAACGTGCTGTTCTCCGCCTTGACGCACAATCCGCAGCCGCTGCACCTGGACGAGGAGTTTGCCAAGAAGACCGAGTTTGGCCAGCGCCTGGTTAATTCTTTGTTTACCCTTGGTGTGATGATCGGCATTTCCGTGGGCGATACCACCTTGGGCACCACCATCGCCAATCTCGGCATGACCAAGGTCGAGTTTCCCAAGCCGGTGTTCCATGGCGATACGCTGCGCGTCAAGACAACGGTGCTGTCCAAGCGCATGAGCAAGTCGCGCAGCGATGCCGGCATCGTGGTGTTCGAGCACGTCGCCCATAACCAGCGCGGCGAGCTGGTGGCGCTCTGCCATCGCTCTGCCTTCATGCGCTGCAAGCCCAAGGCCTAGGAGCGTCCCATGCGGTCCATGCTTTTCATCCCAGCCGACAGCGAAAAGAAGTTCGCTCGCGGCCGCATTTCCGGGGCCGACGGGTTGATCATCGATCTCGAGGATTCAGTGGCGGCGTCCAAGCGGGTGGAGGCGCGCAAGCTGGCGGCGCAGATGCTGTCGACGCCGCACCCGGACCAGAAATTCTACGTTCGCATCAACCCGCTCTCCAGCGGCGAGACCTTGAAGGATCTGGTGGCGGTGATGCCGGCCAGGCCCGACGGCATCGTTTTCCCCAAGAGCACGCCCGAAGGCACGGTCGAGCTCGACCACTATCTCTCGGCGCTGGAGATGGCAGCCGGCAGCGACGTGGGTTCGACGCGCATCTTCTGCATCGCTACCGAGACAGCGGGCGCTATGTTCAAGCTGGGCGGCTACGAAGGCTGCTCGAAGCGGTTGATGGGGCTGTCCTGGGGCGCCGAAGATCTCTCAGCCGCGATCGGTGCCGCGCATAATCGCCGGCCGGACGGCGTCTACGACGATTCCTTCCGCCTCGCGCGCGCCTTGTGCCTTCTGGGCGCGTCGGCCGCCGACGTGCAGCCGATCGACACCGTCTATACCGATTTTCGCAACGGCGACGGCTTGCGCGCCGAATGCGCTGCCGCCCGCCGCGAAGGCTATACCGGCAAGATCGCCATCCACGCTGACCAGGTGCCGATCATCAACGAGGCCTTCACGCCCTCGGCGCAGGAGATCGAGTGGGCGCGCAAGGTGGTAGCGGTCTTCGCCGCCAATCCCGATTCCGGCACGATCGGCCTTGAAGGCAAGATGCTGGACAAGCCACATCTGGTGCTGGCGCAGCGCGTGCTGGCTCGCACCGGCAATTGATTGCAAGAGGTACCGTCATGAACGTCGCCACCAAACCGCCCGCCAACGCTCCCGACGTGGTCGAGGCTCTGTTGAAGGCGCGCTGGTCGTGCCGCAGCTTCAAGCCTGAGCCGCTGCCGACCGAGATCATCGAGCGCATCCTGACCATGTCGCAGCACACCGCCTCGTGGTGCAATTCCCAGCCCTGGAAGCTGGTCGTCACCTCGGGCGCGGCTACCGAAGAGCTGCGCCAGAAGATGCATGGACGCGCCATGAAGAACGAGCCGGATGATTCCGATTTCCCCTATCCGCGCGAATATCGCGGCGTCTACCAGGAGCGCCGGCGCGAAAGCGGGTTCCAGCTCTACGACGCCGTCGGCATCGGTCACAAGGACATGCCGGCGCGCACCATGCAGGCGCTGGAGAACTTCAATTTCTTCGGCGCCCCGCATGTCGCCATCATCCATACCGAAGAGGCGCTGGGCGTCTATGGCGCGGTCGATTGCGGGCTTTATGTCAGCTCGTTCCTGATCGCCGCCCAGTCCTTCGGCGTCGCCACCATCGCGCAGGCGGCAGTGGCGCGCCAATCGCAGTTCCTGCACAAGCATTTCGACATTGGCGAGGACCGGCGCATCGTCTGCGGCATTTCCTTCGGCTGGCCGGACGAGGAGCATCCCATCAACAAGTACCGCACCTCGCGCGCCAAGTTGGCCGACGTCGTCGATTTCCGGCGCTGACCTTGCCATGCAACGCCGCGCCGGTCCCCTGATCGTCATCGGGCTCGGTGCGGCGCTGCAGCCGCTCGACACGTCGGTCAACGTCGCCTTTCCCGCCATCACCGCGGCGTTCGGGCTGCCGCTGCAATCGATCCAGTGGATCGCCATCGCCTATGTGCTGACCTATGCCGCCATCGTGCTGGTGTGCGGCAGGCTGGGCGATCTCTACGGCCATCGGCTGATCTTCCGCCTCGGCCTGCTGATCTCCGCTGTCGCCTTGGCGCTGTGCGCCTTGGCCGAAACCTACGCCGTGCTGCTGGGATTTCGCGTGCTGCAAGGGGTCGGCACGGCGCTGGTGATGAGCTGCGCGCCGGCGTTGACTGTCGCTCTCTATCCCGAAGCCGAGCGCACCAGGGCGCTGAGCATCTATGGCATGCTCTATTCGGCGGGGATCGCTGCCGGCCCGGTGATTGGCGGCTTCGCCATCGACGCCATGGGCTGGCAAGGCGTTTACTGGTTCCGCGTGCCGGTTGCGATCCTGGCGCTGGCAGCAAGCGGCATGCTGGCTGCGGGCGCGCGCGGGGTTGGGGGCGGCAATCGCTTCGATCCGGCCAGCGCGATGCTGCTGGCTTTCTGGATGAGCGCCATTCTGCTGGGCTTGGCGCTGCTGCAGGCGCCGGGCGGGCCGCTTATGCCGGCGGTCGCTCTGACCATCGTGGGCCTCGTTGCGCTGGTCGCCTTTATCCTGCGCGAGCGGCGTTCGCCCAATCCCACCATCCGCCTGTCGCTCTTTGCCGATCGGCGTTTCAGCGCCATCAATGCCCTGAATGTCGCGGTGTTCCTGGCCGGCTTCGGTGCGCTTTTGCTGGTGCCGTACTATCTCGTGCGCGTGCTGGCGCTTGACGTACGCGCCATCGGGCTGACCATGACGCTGTGGGCCGCGGGCTCGATGCTGGGGGCGTGGCTTGCCGGCAGGATCAAGACCCTGTCGCAACCCGCGCTGGCATTCTGTTTCGGCTGGGTGCTTTGCCTCGGTCTTGCGCTCGCCGCGCTGTGCAATGGCGGCACCGGGCTGGCGCTGATCGGCGTGGCGCTGCTGGTGCAAGGCATCGCGCTGGGTGGTTTCCAGGTCGCCTATACCGATACGGTCGTCGCCGGCCTGCGCCAGGACGAGCGCGGTGTCGCGGGTAGTCTCGCGATGCTCACCCGCACGCTGGGCACTGTCGGCGGCGCCATCGTGCTGGCTGCGGGATATGCCAGCCTGGAAGCAGGGGCGCTGGCCGCGGGGCAGCCGCCGCCAGCCGCTTTCATCGTGGCTTTTGTCTATGTCTTCGCCGTCAGCGCCGTGGCGATCGCCATTCTGTTGCTGGCGACGATGGCGGTTTTCAGAACGGCTCGATGATGCGCTTGCGCGAGGTGCGCGGCGCGGGCTGCGGCAATGTCTCCAGCGTCTTCAGCAGGATATTGCGCGTCTCGGCGGGGTCGATCACGTCGTCGACCAGATAGCGCGAGGCGACTTCCAGCGCCGTGTTATGCGCCTTCAGCTTCTCGGCAAGCTTTGCCTGCAACGCTGTGCGCGCCTGCGGATCGGGCGCGGCATCGAGTTCGGCGCCATGCAGGATGTTAACCGCGCCTTCCAAGCCCATGCCGCCGAACTCCGCCGTCGGCCAGGCGACGAGCAGCGCCGGGTCGAGCGGCGGCGAGCCCATGATGTAATAGCCAAGCCCGTAGGCCTTGCGCAGCACCACGGTCATGATCGGCACCGTGGCGTTGGCGAGTGCTGTGAGAATGCGAGCGGAGCGGCGCACCAGCCCGGTCTTCTCGACCTCCGGCCCAACCATCAGGCCCGGCGTGTCGCAAAGAATGACGACGGGAATGTCGAAGGCGTCGCAGATCTGGATGAAATGCGATGACTTGTCCGAGGCCGGCCCGTCGATGGCGCCGGCCAGGAACATCGGCTGGCTGGCGACGACGCCCACCGGCCGGCCGCCGAGGCGGATCAGCGAGGTGACGATGGCGCGGCCATAGGACGGCTTCAGCTCCAGGATGCTGTCCTTGTCGGCCAGGATCTCGATCACCTTGCGCACGTTGTAGGCGCGCTTGGGACTTTCCGGCACGACGTCGCGCATGGCGCTCTGATCGGCGGCTTCGGCCTTGGGATGCGGCCCTTTGAAATAGGCGAGGTACTTCTTCGCCGCGGCAATAGCCTGCGTCTCGTCGTCGACCAGAATGTCGATGACCCCCGACGCGACATGCACCGAGGCTGGCCCGAGTTCCTCCGGTGTCATCTTCACGCCCAGCGCGGCCTCGACCAGTGGCGGGCCCGCCATGCCCATGGACGAATCCTTGGTGGCGATCAGCACGTCGCACATGCCGGCGAGATTGGCGTGGCCGGCGAAAGCGCGGCCGGGAAGAATGCCGATGGTCGGCACCAGGCCCGATAGGCGGGCGAAGGTGACGAAAGTCGAGGTCGAGGCGCGGTTGTTGACGAGCATGTCGTGCGGGCGCGCGCCGCCGCCGTCGAGCCAGCAGATCACCGGCAAATGATGCTGATGCGCGTGCGCCAGCATGCGCATCATCTTGGGATGGTTCACCGCACTCTGCGTGCCGGCATAGACGGTGTAGTCGTAGACCACCAGATCGACCGGCGCGCCGTTGACCTTACCGGTGCCCATGATCAGCCCGTCGGCAGCGCCCTCCATGCCATCGACCGCCGGCCGCGCCAGCCCGCCATATTCGACGAAGCTGTCGGCATCGACCAGCCCGGCAATGCCCTCGCGCGCCGTCCAGCGCTTGCGCTTGCGCTGCTTCTCGACCGATTTCGGCCGCGCCTCATCGAGAATGGCGGCGCGGGCGTCGAGCACCTTCTGCAGATCGGGACGTATCTTCTTTTCTTCGGTGTCTTTGGACATCATCTTCCTGCTGGCAAATCCGGCCGCAGACTACGCTCTTCGCGCTGCTGGCGCATCACGTCTAAGATCGCGGCAGCGCACATCGCAGGTCGAAATTTCCCTCGATTGCCTTGGAGCGACAGAGGAAGATCGGTCAAGAATGGACGGCAGTAAATGACCCAGGACCCACGAATACCCGCGCCCGACATCTGCGTGCTGCGCCCGCTGCTGGACCGGCGCGCCGCCGAACACCCCGATCGCGTCTATGCCGTGTTCCCCGACGGGCAAAGCTGGAGCTATGCCGAGCTGCTGCGTCGCGTGCGCCAGACCGCGCGCGCCTTGCAGGATTTGGGCGTGAAGCAGGGCGACACCGTGTTGGTGTGGCTGCCCAACAGCCCCGACATGCTGCGCGTTTGGTACGCGATCAATTACATCGGCGCCGTCTACGTGCCGATCAACACCGCCTATCGCGGCCGCTTGCTCGAGCATGTGGTCGAGAACTCCGACGCCAGCCTTGCCATCGTGCATGCTGGCCTGGCCGAGCGGTTGAACGAGGTAGATACCGCCAAGTTGACGCAGATCGTGGTGCTGGCTGGCGAGGTCAAGCCGGTCAAGCAATTGCGAATGCACGATGGCGCGGTTCTGAGCCAGGGTTCGGGCGAGGTGCGCGAGCTTGAGCGGCCGATCCAGCCCTGGGATCTGCAGTGCATCGTCTATACCTCGGGCACGACCGGTCCGTCCAAGGGCGTGATGAATTCCTACCTGCAGCTCTATTCGACCGGCGAGCCGATCGACTGCCTCGACGAAACCGATCGCTACATGGTCAACCTGCCGCTGTTCCATGTTGGCGGCACTCTGCCGTGCTACGCCATGCTGGCGCTGGGCGGTTCCATCGCCCTGATCGAAGCCTTCGATACCGAGAGCTTCTGGAGCACCGTCAAGAAGACAGGCACCACCTACGTCATCCTGCTGGGCGTGATGGCCGGCTTCCTGATGAAGCGGCCGGACAAGGGCGATGAGAAGGATACGACCCTGCGGCATGTGCATTGCGTGCCGTTCGACGAGGACAGCATCGCCTTCGGCAAGCGCTTCGGCATCGATGTCTACACGCTCTTCAACATGACCGAAGTTTCCTGTCCGCTGGTGAGTGGAAAGAATCCGACGGTGCCGGGCACCTGCGGCAAGCCGCGGCCGGGCATCGAGGCGCGGGTGGTCGACGAGAACGACTGCGAGGTCGGACCCAACGAGATTGGCGAGTTGATCGTGCGCGCCGACCGGCCGTGGTCGATGAACAGCGGCTACAACAAGAACGCCGAAGCCACCGCCAAGGCCTGGCGCAATGGCTGGTTCCATACCGGCGACGCCTTCAAGGTCGACGAGGACGGTTATTTCTTCTTCGTCGACCGCATGAAGGACGCCATCCGCCGCCGCGGCGAAAACATCTCCTCCTTCGAGGTCGAGGCCGAAATCATCGCCCATCCGTCGGTGCGCGAGGCGGCGGCCGTGGCGGTGAAGAGCGAGGTTGCCGAGGACGAGTTGCTGGTGGCCGTTTCATTGGCCGAAGGGGCGACGCTGGATCCGGTCGAGCTGATCGAGTTTCTGCGCCCGCGCATGGCGCATTTCATG
This sequence comes from uncultured Hyphomicrobiales bacterium, assembly GCA_964388115.1. Lineage (GTDB taxonomy): Bacteria > Pseudomonadota > Alphaproteobacteria > Reyranellales > JAQSWP01 > JAQSWP01. Next base: position 21,501 of record CAYLYK010000002.1, on the reverse strand, counting down.
ATCCCGCGCTATGTGCGCGTCCTGCCCGACCTGCCCAAGACCCCGACGCAGAAAGTGCAGAAACACGTCATCCGCACCGAAGGCGTCACCGCCGACACCTGGGATCGCGACAAGGCCGGCATCAAGGTGCGGCGCGAGAAGCTGGCAGGCTAGGCCGGCACGAACGTGTTGTGCCCGTCTTTGCTGGTGACTTTGCCGGGCCGTCCAAGGCCTTCGCGCTCCTGCAAATCCATCAGCACGGCCGGATCGGATGGCGGGTTGGCGATGAAGCGCCTGCCGCTGGAAGTCTCGCGTCCCACCACGATGCCGTAATCCGGCCCGTTGCGGCCATGCATGATCGTGTAGGTCTCGATGCTGGCGGCGCCTGCGGGCGTTTCGGTGAAGGGCGCCTTGGGCAGCGCGTCAAGCTCGGCCTGCAATTTGGCCGGCGCCTGCCGCTTCCAGGCGCCTTTGGTCGGCGTGGTGGAGTAGATGCCGAAGGAATGCTTGGTGACGTAATTGCCGTTGGCCGTCACCAGCCCGTAGGTGCCGGGCCTGGCCCGCATGGCGCGCACCATGTGCGAGATGGAGTGGGTGACGTAGTTGTTTCCAGGCCCGCCGAAATAGGGTAGGCCGCCGGTGATGGTCAGGCCGCGCGGATCGTCCTCCGCCAGTCCCAGCTCCTGGCAGCCGATCTCGACGGCGGAAGGAAAGCAGCTGTAGAGATCGAACGTGCCGATGTCCTTCAGGCTCAAGCCCGCCATATCCAGCGCCAGACGGCTGGCGCGCCTTATGGTCGGCGACGAATGGAAATCGATCCGTTCCGAGACGTACCAGTGGTCGTGCCCGTCGGCGCAGCCATGCAGATAGACCCATTTCGATTCGGGAATGCCCTGCCTCTTCGCCTCCGCGACGGAGGTGATGATGATCGCCGCCGCCTGGTCGATATAGGCGTTGGAATTCATCAGCTTCGGGTAGGGAAAGCCGATCCAGCGGTTCGAATCGCCGACGGTTGATATCTCTTCCGCCGTGTAACCCTCCCGCCGCGACGCCAAAGGATTCTTGGCGGCGACGGCGGCGAAACGGGCAAAGAGCCTGCCATTCGCCTTCAGGTGCTCTGCAACGCTGCGCTTGCGGTTGCCGCGAATGGCATTCTCGAACAGCGGATACATGACGATGGCGGCGCGCATGTTGTGCCGGTCCTCGTGATCGTTCCAGCCGCGGCGCGGATCGCCCACCAGCTCCGGCTCGCCACCCGGATTCTCGGTCCATGAGATGTTGAGGCCGGCGCGCTCGACGGCGTGTTGCGTCCGCAGCGCCTCGCCGCCCACGATCATCGCCGCTTTCATTTCGCCATTGGCGATGGCTTCGGCGAATTTGTTGACGAGGTACTGGGGCATGTTGCCGCCGTTCCACGAATAGATATGGCGGGCAGACTTGATGCCCAGGCGGTTGGCGACGCTCTTGGGCGGATTGGTGGAAGTGCCGAGCTTGGTGGCGAAGCGATGCGAGGTATCGGAGAACAGGCGGATCATCGCCATCGTGTCGATGCTGGCCGCGAAGTTCGCAACGCCTGTATCGGCCAAAGCGATGCGGCCGGCCTCCGCGGCGATGTCGAAAGGCGAGCGGCCCTTTTCGATCGGCGTCGTCATGTCGGTAACGTCGCCGCAACCGACCAGGATCGGGGTCCGGTCTTCGCTCATTCTTTCCTCCACGCTTGCATCTGCCGATACTGCGCTGCTGCGAGCTGCGGTTCAAACCTGTCGCGCGATCCAGCCGGAATGCGAAACGCAGCCCCGCTTATTTAGCGGCTATCCGCCGCCTGCCGCCCCGGCTACGGTTGACGCAAGCCGGCATCAGGTCGGCATAGAGGAAACGAGATCGTGCAACGCGCCTGGGCAGCCCTTGTCGCCGCCACCTTGATCAACCTGCCCTTTGGCTCGCTCTACGCCTTCAGCGTCTTCCTCAAGCCGCTCGAGCAGTCGCTCAATGCCAGCCGTTCCGAGCTCTCGATCATCTTCGCGGTGGCCACCATCATGTTCACGATCGGCATGCTGTTTGCGCCACGCCTGTTCGCTTTCTTCTCGGCGCCCGTGCTGCTGGGGCTCTGCGCGGTCTCGGCGACTCTTGGCATCGTCTGGGCGGCGCTGGCGACCAGCCTGATCGAACTGGGCGTGGGGTATGGCGTGTTATTCGGCCTTGGCGGCGGCATTGCCTATATCGCTCTGCAGCAGGGCGTTAACTTCATGCTGAAGGGCAATCGCGGCCTGGTGAACGGCTACATCGTCAGCCTCTATCCGGCCGGCGCCATGATCGCGTTGCCGGTGTTCGGCTGGGCCTTGGGCGAGTTCGGACTGCGGGCCACCTTGCTCGGACTCGCCGGTGTGCTGTTGCTGACCGGTGTGATGGCGATCGGGTTCGTGCTGTTCGCCGGCATGCGCCTGGTGCAGCCGCAAGACACCGCGGCACAAGGCGGCGGCCGGCCACCCCGCCGCGTATTTTGGCAGATGGCGGCCGTATTCTTTCTCGCCGCCGCTGCCGGGCTGATGGTCTTGAGCCAGCAGGTTGGCATCATCGCGACTTACGGCGGCGGCACGGTGCTGGCGATCTATGCCGGCACAGCGATAACCGGCGCCGTTGCCGCGGCGCGTCTGGGCGGGGGCTGGCTGCTCGACAAGTTCTCGGTCCCGGCGGTGATGGCCTTTGCCCATCTCTGGTCGCTGATCGGCGCCGTTGGATTGACGCTGCTGCCCGTGCCGTGGATGGCAGCGATCGGGCTGGGCATGATCGGCATGGGCTACGGGCTGCTGTCAGGCTCGACGGCGGGCGGTGTCGCCTATTACTGGCCCAGCGCCGATTACGGGCGCATTGCCAGCCGCCTCTATATCGGCTGGTGCGCCGCCGCGCTGAGCCTGCCGGTGCTGGCCGGCTACATTTTCGACCTTACCGGTGGCTACACCACGGCGGTGATCATCGCCGGCGGCGGCAATGTGCTGGGCATTGTCATCGCGCTTGGTCTGCCGCGACAGGTTCACCGTACGGCGATACCGGCAGCGGAATGAAAAGAGGCCGGATCGCTCCGGCCTCCCTTCTTACGCTTACTACTCTACTGGCGATTAGCGGCGATAGTCCCAGCCGCGCCGGTCGCGATCCCGATCCCGATCGCGATCCCGGTCATGGTCGTGGCGATCATGACGATCGTTCCAGCCGTAATCGCGGTCGCCACGGCCGTGCTGCGTGCAGGCGGCAAGCCCGACGCCAGCGACGGAGATGGCCAGGACGGTCAGCACGGTGCGTACAAGCTTGCTGTTCATTTCGATCTCCTTCGTCTCCTGACGGCTTCGCGAAAGGAAGCCTTGAACGCGATACGGGGTGGTTGACGTCGTCCTCCCCGCCTGCACGCGACGCCATGACGATTTCGTCGTTCCGCCGCAATTCGAACGCCGCGTCGACACCGTTGAGCGTCGCTTGCACGGTCCCTTGATGGTCTGATAGGAATCGGACAACAAACAGAATAGATGTTCTGTCAAACAGAACAGCGGGAGGATGCCGTTTATGGCGGCGAAATCGGTCGATGTGCTGGTGGTTGGCGCGGGGAACGCGGCTTTGTGCGCGGCGCTGGCGGCGCGCGAGAGCGGCGCGTCGGTGCTGGTGCTGGAGCGTGCGCCGCAGGACGAACGCGGCGGCAACTCGGCTTTCACCGCCGGTGCGGTGCGCGTGGCCTACAACACGGTCGAAGATCTCTATGCGCTGATGCCCGATCTGTCGGACGAGGAGAAGCGCACCACCGATTTCGGCACCTACAGTGAAGACCAGTTCTTCGACGACATGGCGCGGGTGACGCAGCATCGCGCCAATCCCGATCTGGTCGAGATCCTGGTGCGCCGCAGCCACGCGACGGTGAAGTGGCTCAACGGCAAGGGCGTGCGCTTCGTGCCGATGTACGCGCGCCAGGCCTTCAAGATCGACGGCAAGTTCAAGTTCTGGGGCGGGCTGACCATCGAGGCCTGGGGCGGCGGGCCGGGCCTGGTCGAGGCCGAGCATGCGATCGCCGGCAAGCAGGGCATCGACATTCTCTATGGCGCGCGGGTGACGGAGCTGCTGGCCGACGAGGCCGGCGTGCATGGCGTGCGCCTGCGCCGCAACGGCAAGGCGGAGGAAATTCACGCCCGCGCCGTGGTGCTGGCTTCGGGCGGCTTCGAAGCCAACAGCGAATGGCGCACGCGCTACCTCGGCCCGGGCTGGGACCTCGCCAAGGTGCGCGGCAGCCGCTTCAACACCGGTGACGGCATTCGCATGGCGATGGATATCGGCGCGCAGCCTTACGGCAACTGGTCGGGCTGTCATGCCGTCGGCTGGGACCGCAACGCGCCTGAGTTCGGCGATCTGGCGGTAGGCGACGGCTTCCAGAAGCATTCCTATCCGTTCGGTATCATGGTCAATGCCAGGGGCAGGCGCTTCGTTGATGAGGGCGCCGATTTCCGCAACTACACCTACGCCAAATACGGCCGCGTGATCCTGGAACAGCCGGGCCAGTTCGCCTGGCAGATCTTCGATCAGAAAGTCGTGCACTTGCTGCGCGACGAGTACCGCATCCGCCAGGTGACCAAGGTGCAGGCCGACACGCTGGAAGAATTGGTGCAGAAGCTGGACGACGTCGATCCGCAGGCGGCGCTGAAGGAGATCGCCGCCTATAACGCTGCCGTCGATCAGGCCACGCCGTTCAATCCCACGGTCAAGGACGGTCGCGCCACCAAAGGCTTGGCGGTGCCGAAGTCCAACTGGGCCAACACGCTCGACAAGCCGCCCTACCTGGCTTTCGCCGTCACCTGCGGCATCACCTTCACCTTCGGCGGCCTGCGCATCACCAACAACGCGCAGGTGGTCGATACCGATGGCGCGCCGATCCCCGGCCTGTTCGCCGCCGGCGAGTTGGTCGGCGGGCTGTTCTATTTCAATTATCCCGGTGGCACGGGCTTGCTCTCCGGCGCCGTGTTTGGCCGCATCGCCGGCGGCTCCGCCGCCGCGGCGGCCAGACTGTCGAACGGGTAGCGCCATGGCCGACGGTCTGCTGATTGGCGACAAGGTGACCGGCGGCAGCGGCGGGTTGATCCGCAGCGTCAATCCCGCCGACGGCTCGACCAACTATGAGATCGCCGGCGCCAGCATAGCCGACGTCGAGCGTGCCGCGGGGCTGGCGCAAAAGGCCGTGCAGGACAAGGCCTGGCGCACCATGAAGCCGCATGAGCGGGCGCGCCTGCTGTCGCGCATCGCCGATGCCATCGCCGCCAATAGCGAGGCTTTGGCGCGCCAGCAGATGATCGAGAACGGCAAGGTGCTGGCCGAGTGTCGCGCGCAGGCCGCCAGCGCCGCCGCCACTTTCCGGTACTACGCTGCCGCCTGCGAAACCATGGAAGGCGAGACGCCCCCCGCGCGCGGCAATTATTTTGGCCAGACCGTTTACGAGCCCTATGGCGTGATCGCCGCCATCACGCCGTGGAATTCGCCGCTGACCATGGAGGCGCAGAAGATCGCGCCGGCGCTGGCGGCGGGCAATGCCGTGCTGCTGAAGCCGTCGGAAGTGACGCCGGGCGGCGGCCTGATGACGGCGCGGCTGGCGCTCGAAGTGGGCTTGCCGCCGGGTTTGCTGCAGGTACTGCCTGGAACGGGAACCGAGACCGGCGCCGCGCTGGTCGGGAACGACGCTGTGCGCATGATCTCCTTCACCGGCGGCACCAATACCGGCCGCGCCATCGCCGGCATCGCTGCGCAGCGCCTGGTGCCGGCGGCGCTGGAGCTGGGCGGCAAGTCGCCCAATATCGTCTTTGCCGATTCCGATCTGGACCTGGCTGTTGCCGGCGTGATCGGCGGCATCTTCGAAGCCACCGGTCAGTCCTGCGTTGCCGGATCGCGGCTCTTCGTCGAACGCACCATCTACAAGGATGTCGTCGCGCGCATCGTTGCTGCCAGCGAGAAACTGAAGTTGGGCTTGCCGGATGCGGCCGGTTCGCAGATCGGCCCGCTGGCAAGTTTCGCGCAGCGCCAGCGCGTCGAGCACTATGTCGGCAGCGCGCTCAGCGAAGGCGGCGCCATATTGACCGGTGGTGAGCGTCCTTCCGACGCGGCGCTGGAGAAGGGTGCCTTCTATCGTCCGACCGTGATCGACGGCCTCGCCGGCACGGCAACGGTCTGCCGCGAGGAGATTTTCGGGCCAGTGCTGGTGGTGCTGCCGTTCGACGGCGAGGACGATTTGATCGCACAGGTCAACGAGTCGGTCTATGGCCTGGCCTGCGGCATCTGGACGGCGGATTACAGACGCGCCTGGCGCGTGGCGCGCGCGATCGATGCCGGTACGATCTGGATCAACACCTACAAGCAGCTTTCCATCGCCGCCCCCTTCGGCGGCTTCAAGCAAAGCGGCATGGGGCGCGAGAAGGGCCTGTCAGGCCTGCGGCTCTACCAGCAGGCCAAGAGCCTGTATTGGGGGCTCGATGGCTGAGGCGAACACTCTGGGATTCATCGGCCTGGGCGTGATGGGCGAGCCGATGTGCCGAAACATGGCGCTCAAGAGCAGACTTCGCATGCTGGCGTCCGACCTCAACGACGCGCCGCTGCAACGGCTCGAGATGCACGGCATCGTGCGCGCCGACATCGCCACCATCGCGGCGCAAGCCGATATCGTCTTTCTGTCGCTGCCCAGCGGCAAGGAAGTCGAGAGCGTTTGCCGGCTCCTGCGGCCCCTGATGCGGCGCGGCCAGACTGTCGTCGATCTCAGCACGTCGCCTGTCGGATTGACTCGCAATTTGGCAACGGAATTCGCCGCGCGCGGCATCGACTACGCCGATGCGCCGGTGGCGCGCACGCGCGAGGCGGCGGAGCAGGGCACACTCAGCATCATGGTCGGTGCCAGCGAGGCGGTGTTCGCGCGCATAAAGCCGTTACTGGCGCATTGCGCCAGCGACATCACCCATTGCGGCGATGTCGGCGCCGGGCAGATGGCGAAGATCCTCAATAACATGGTGCTGTTCCAGACCGTGGCCGCCTTGAGCGAGGCGCTGGCCCTGGCACAAAGCGCCGGCGTTGATGGCGCTGCCATGTTCCAGACCTTGACCAAAGGCTCGGCCGACAGCTTCGCCTTGCGCAGCCATGGCATGAAGGCGGTATTGCCGGGCAGTTTCCCCGAGCGCGCTTTCTCGGCCCGCTATGCGCTAAAGGATCTCTCCTACGCCCTCGATCTGGCGCGCGAGAACGGCTTGCGTCTGCCAGGCGCGGAAACGGCGGAGCGCTATTTGCAAGCCGCCATCGCCGCGGGCGACGGCGATGCCTACTGGCCGGTGATTTCCCGGCAGGTCGAAGGAAGCAAAAGCAAAGCAAAAGCGAAAACGAAAACGGGAGGCTGACCATGCCGGCAAAGAAGACGGAAGGGGAACGGGACGGAGCGGGCGGCGTCGCCGCCGTCGAACGGGCGCTGACCATCGCTTCTGCCCTGGCGGAAGCGGGCGAGCCGTTGACCCTGGCGGCGCTGGCCAGGCGCACCGGCTATTACAAGAGCACCTTGCTGCGGCTGCTGGTGTCGCTGGAACGCTTCGGCTATTCGGTACGCTTGCGCGACGGCCGCTATACTTTGGGCGGCACGGCGTTTCGCCTTGGCGCGGCCTATGAACGCTCGCAGCCGCTGCGCAACCATGTCGAGCCGGTGCTGCAGGAGCTGGTGGCGCAAGGCACGGAAAGCCCGTCCTTCCATGTCCCGCACGATGCGGTGCATCGGCTTTGCCTGTTCCGGCGCGATTCGGCGCACTCGACCTTGGATCGTATTCATTCCGGCGATCTGCTGCCGCTGCGTCGGGGCGCTGCCGGCCGCGTACTGCTGGCCTTCGCCGGTGAGGCGGGCGAGAGCTACGAGGCGATCCGCCGTGATCTGCTGGCGATTTCCTATGGCGAGCGCGATCCGGTTTGCGCCGGACTGTCCTGTCCTGTGTTCGGGCCTGGCGACGTGGCGGTGGGCGCGCTGTCGCTCTCCGGCCCGCGCGAGCGCTTCACCGACGACAATGTGCGGCGCATGACCAGTCTGCTGTTCCAGGCCGCGATCGGCATCACCGAAGCGCTGGGCGGCAATGCGCAAGGACTGCGCACGAAGCTCACCACGCACGAGGCCAGCGCCAGGACGCCGCGCCTGCGGCGCGCCTGAACGGAGCAACGCCATGACCGATACGCTGCAGCCCTACGAGGTCTATGCCATCCGCTATGCGCGCCACGATCTGCGCCGCACCAGCGAGAATTTCATCGGCGGCGCGCCCGATCCGCACGAGGATCCGCTGATGCCGCTCGATTTTTTCGTCTGGGCGATCCGCGGGCCGAACGGCACCTTCGTGGTCGATAGCGGCTTCGACGAGGCGATGGCGGCCAGGCGGCAGCGCAAGATCCTCTGCCCGGTGGGCGAGGGGCTGCGCAAGATCGGCATCGACCCGGCCACGGTCGAGAACGTGCTGATCACGCATCTGCATTACGACCATGCCGGCAACAACGATCTCTTCCCCAAGGCGCGCTACCATTTGCAGGACAAGGAGATGCAGTACAGCACCGGCCGCTGCATGTGCCACGCGCCGATGCGGCACGCCTATGCCGTCGAGGATGTGACCTCGATGGTGCGCAAGGTGTTCGACGGGCGCGTGCAGTTCCACGACGGCGTGTCGGAGATCGCGCCCGGCATCACCGTGCATCACGTCGGCGGCCACACGATGGGCTTGCAGGTGGTGCGGGTGTGGACGCGGCGCGGCTGGATGGTGCTGGCGTCGGACGCCAGCCACTACTACGCCAACATGGAACAGAGCCGGCCATTTCCCATCGTCTACAACGTCGCCGACATGCTTGAAGGCCACCGCTTCGCCCATCGCCTCGCCAGCGCACCGGCCAACGTCATTCCCGGCCACGATCCGCTGGTGCTGGAGCGCTACGCGCCGCCGCGCGAGGATTTGAAAGGCATCGTCGCGCGGCTGGATGCGGAGCCGCGCTTCTGACGTTGCGCCCGCCGGCCAAACTTGGCATATAAACGCTCGTTTACCTGGGGACTCGCCGGCCATTGGCGGCATCCCGGTTCGGAGCGCAAAGATGATTGATTTCAAAGCCATAGTTGCCGATGAGGCCACTCTGCGGGCCTCGCTTGAGGCCGCCGACACCGTGCCTTTGGCGCTCGCCATGGTGCAGATGACGGGCGATGGCGAGATCATCGAACGGCTGCGCCCTTTCGTCAGCGGTCCGTGGGATTACTCCGAAACCATCCCGCCGGAGCTTAAGGCCGAAGTGCGCGAGCGCATGGTGGCGACGCTGAAGGACTATGCCGCCACGGGCCGCACCCTGCCGCCGCCGCCATCGTCCGAGCTGTTGCGCAGCATGATGGGACTGGCCGCCGGGCAGGCGATCCCCGACGAATACGTGCCGATGATGCTGGAGCAGTCCTCGGTCGAGGCCGGGCAACGTCACGAAGATTGGCGCAAGCCCGAGGGCCGCGATTTCAAGGTGGCGATCATCGGTGCCGGCATGTCGGGCATCGGCATGGCGATCAAGCTGCAGCAGGCCGGCATTCCCTTCACCATCTTCGAGAAGAACGACACGGTCGGCGGCACCTGGTACGAGAACGGCTACCCCGGCTGCGGCGTCGATACGCCCAACCATTTCTATTCTTTCTCGTTCGAGCTGTTCCACGACTGGACGCATTTCTTCTCCAAGCGCGAGGCGCTGTGGCAGTACTTCGAGCGTCTGGCCGACAAGCATGATTTGCGCCGCCATATTCGCTTCAACACCGAAGTCACCGCCGCGCATTACGACGAGAGGCGCGAGACCTGGACGGTGAAGTTCCGCCAGCAGGATGGCGGCGAGCAAAGCCTCGAAGCCAATGCGTTGATCTCGGCGGTGGGGCAGTTGAATCGTCCTGCCGTGCCGAAGATCAACGGCTTGGAAAACTTCAAGGGCCCGGCCTTCCATACCGGCAAGTGGGATCACTCGGTCGATATAGCCGGCAAGACCGTCGCCATGATCGGCACCGGCGCCTCGGGCATGCAGGTCGGCCCGACCATCGCGCCTGAGGTGAAGAAGCTTTCGATCTTCCAGCGCTCGCCGCATTGGGTGGTGCCCAACCCGAACTACCATCGTTCGGTGAAGGACGAGAAGAAATGGGTGCTGCGCCACATCCCCTATTACGTGCAGTGGTATCGCTTCCAGCTGTTCTGGGGCTTTGCCGACGGCCTATGGCCGGCGCTGCAGAAGGATCCGGGCTGGGACAAGCCGCAGCAATCGCTGAACGCCACCAACGAGCGCTACCGCATCAACATGGTGCGCCATATCGAGCGCGAGTTGGGCGAGCGCAAGGATCTGCTGCCCAAGGTCGTGCCGAACTATCCGCCCTACGGCAAGCGCATCCTGATCGACAACCACTGGTACAGGATGCTGAAGCGGCCCAATGTCGATCTGGTCACCGACCGCATCGACCACATCGAGGCCGACGGCATCGTGACCGCGGATGGCAGGAAGCATCCGGCCGACGTCATCGTGCTGGCGACTGGCTTCCAGGCCGGGCGCATGCTGTGGCCGATGGAGATCAAGGGCCGCGGCGGGCGCAGCTTGCGCGAAGTCTGGGGCGAGGACGATCCGCGCGCCTATCTCGGCGTTACCGTGCCCGAGTTTCCCAATCTCTTCATCATGTACGGGCCCAACACCAATCTGGGCCATGGCGGCAGCGCCATTTTCCATGCCGAATGCCAGATCCGTTACATCATGGATCTGTTCCGCCACATGCTGGAGCAGAATCTGTCCTCGATCGAAGTGCGCGCCGACGTCCACGACGACTACAACCATCGCGTCGATGCCGCGCATGAGCGCATGGTGTGGACCCATGGCGGCATGAGCAACTGGTACAAGAACAAGAAAGGCCGGGTGATCGCCAATTCGCCATGGCGGCTGGTCGATTACTGGAAAATGACGGCGCAGGCCGACATGAACGACTACATTGTGCATGGCGGCAAGAGCGGCGGCCCCAGGATCGCCGCCGAATAGAAAGCCGGGAGGCAGGCGATGAACGAACTCGATTTCAGCGGCAAGAGCGTGTTGGTGGTGGGCGGTTCGAGTGGCATCGGCAACGGCATCGCCCAGGCCTTCCGCGCTCACGGCGCCAAGGTCTCCGTCTGGGGCACGCGCGCGAGGGCATCCGACTATTCCAAGGACGACGGCAGCGACATGGAGGGGCTTGCCTATGCCCAGGTCGATGTCAGCGATTTCGACGCCATCAAGCGCCAGCCCGATGTCGAGAAACTCGATGTGTTGGTGCTGTCGCAGGGCCAGGTGCTCTACAAGCGCGCGGAGTTCGAGATCGAAGGCTTCCAGAAGGTCATCGACGTCAATCTCAACAGCCTGATGGCTTGCGCCGCCAAGTTCCACAAGGCGCTGGCGGCCGCCAAGGGCAAGCTGATCATCATCAGCTCGACAGCAGCCTATCATTCCACCAAGGGCAACCCGGCCTACAACGCCTCCAAGACCGGGGCGCTCGGCCTGACGCGCACGCTTGGCGAGGCCTGGGCGATCGATGGCATTCGCGTCAACGGCATCGCGCCGGGCCTGGTCGACACCAAGATGACCAAGGTCACCACCAGCAATCCGCAGCGCCTGCAGGGCACGCTGGAGCGCATTCCGCTGCATCGGCTGGGCACGCCAAAGGACATGGCAGGCGTTGCGCTGTTTCTGGCGTCGGATCTGTCGGCCTATGTCGTGGGCCAGACCATTCCCGTCGATGGCGGGTTGATCCTGTGATGGCGCGGCTTGCGGGCAAGGTCGCTCTGATCACCGGCGCCACCAGCGGCATGGGTGCGGTGACGGCGCAGCGTTTCGTCGCTGAAGGCGCCAAGGTCGTCATCACGGGCCGCTCCAGGCCGCGGGGCGAAAAACTGGCCAGGGAAATGGGCGTCAACGCGCGTTTTACCCCCATGGAAGCCAGCGACGACAGCAGCATAAAGGCCGCGATCGATTTTGCCGTCGCCGAGTTCGGCGGACTGGACTGCCTGTTCAATAACGCCGGCGCGGTAACGCATCAGGCGAGGGTGGAAAAGGTCACGCGGGCGGAGTTCGATTACGAGATGGCCGCCCTTCTGGGCAGCGCCTTGTTCGGCATCAAGCATGCCGTGCCGCACATGAAGAAGCGGGGCGGCGGCAGCATCATCAACAATGCCTCGACGGCGGGTCACCGCACCGGCCACGGTCCGATCCTCTACAGCATCGCCAAGGCAGGTGTCCTGCACCTGACGCGGGTCGCGGCGATGCAGCTCGCCGGCACCGGCATACGCGTCAATTCGATCTCGCCCGGCGCGGTGGCAACGCCGATCTTCTCCGTCGGCACCAACATGAGCCAGGAACAGGCCATGCAATCGATGGCGATCATCGAGGCGGAGCTGGCCAGGATCGTGCCGGTCAAGCGCGCGGGCAATTCGCAGGACATCGCCTCGGCAGCGGTCTACCTCGCCAGCGACGAGAGCGCCTACGTGACGGCGCAGGATCTGGCTGTCGATGGCGGGCTGATCGCCGGTTACACGATGGAAGAGATGTTCCAGAAATTCGGCGGCCTGCACAAGGCGTTGAGCGAAAAGCTCAAGAGCTAGAACACGCCGGCTTCCAGACCGGCCGCCATCGCCAGGCCAAGTTCCTCGCACTGGGCGACGAACTCCTCGCGCCATTCGCCTTTCATGATCAGCGGTTCCTGCACCGCTCGCCAGCGCAGACCCGTGGTGATGGTCTCGATGGCGCGGCGCGTGCCGGTGCCGTCGCTGCCGGCCCTGATCCAGGCGGCGAAGGGCAGGCCTTGCGTCTTCTCGAGGCAGGGATTGTAGATGCGGTCGAAGAAATCCTTGAGCCCGCCACTCATGTAGCCAAGGTTTTCCGTGGTGCCGATGACGATGGCTGACGCTTGCGTCACGTCCTCCGCCCGCGCCTGCAGGGCGGCGACGAAGCGCAGATTGACGCCTGTAATCTCGGGCGAGCGGGCGCCCCTGATCACCGCATCGCGCAGGCGCTCGGTGTTGGGCGAGGGCGCATGGGCCACGATCAGCAATTGTTTGAAATCGGCCATCGGTCCCATACTAGGCCAACCTACCGGGAGGAAACCATGGATCACATCGAAACGGCCGAACCCGTCAGCATCGACACCATCCGCAGGATCGGCGCGGCATTCGCCAATCGCGACGTCAACGGCATCGTCGAGTCGTTCGCCGAGGATGGCGAGTTCCGCAATGCCAAGGGACCGGACATCTGGGGCAAGAGCTACAAGGGCAAGGACGAGATCCGCAAGTTCTTCACCGCCCTCTTTGCCGGCAGCGCCGACATCAAGTGGCGGCATACGGCGGAATACGTGGTCGGCAATCGCGGCATCACCGAATGGCACCGCAGCGCCACGCTGACCAGTGGCGAGAGGCAGGAATGGCTGGGCGTCGATATCTACACGTTTCGCGGCCAGAAGATCCTGCGCAAGGACACCTACATCAAGGTCGTCGGCTGACGACGAAAGTGAGTGTTGCGGTGGCAGGCGGGCAATGCAAAAATCTAACGAGCGTTAGACAAATGCAGTTGCAGGAGTTTCCATGCCTAGCCCCGCCGATTTCGGCTTCAACGACGAGAAGCTGCTGAGCCATCCCACCGTCTTCGCGCCGGGCCTGTTCAAGGGCAAGACGGTGCTGGTGTCGGGCGCGGGCTCGGGCCTGGGCAAGGCGACGGCGGCGCTGTTCGGCCGGCTGGGCGCCGACCTGATCGTCTGCGGCCGCAAGCCGGAGAAGCTTGCCGAGGCCGTCGAGTTTCTGAAACGCACCGGCGCCAAGGTCCATAGCGACGTGCTGAACATTCGCGAGGCGGAGAATGTCGGCAAGTTCATCGACCGCTGCTTCAATGAATGGGGCGGCATCGACGTGATGATCAACAATGCCGGCGGCCAGTTCGCGCAGGCCGCGATCGATTTCACCGTCAAAGGCTGGAACGCGGTGGTCGACACCAACCTCAACGGCACCTGGTACATGATGCAGAACGCCGCCCGGCATTGGCGCGATGCCAAGCGGCCGGGGAATATCGTCAATATCACCGCTTCCATCGCCCGCGGCCTGCCTGGCATGGCGCACTCCACCGGCGCGCGCGCGGGCGTCATCTACGCGTCGAAGACGGTGGCGGTGGAGTGGGCGCCGCTGAATATCCGCGTCAATTGTCTCGGAGTGGGTGCTGTCGAAAGCAGCGGCTTCGCGCAATACACCGAAGAAGGCCGCCGTACCTTCTCCGAGAGCAATCCGATGCGCCGGCCGGGCGACGTGTGGGACGTGGCCGAGGCTTGCGTCTATCTCGCAGCGCCGTCGGGCAAATTCATCACCGGCGAGTTGCTGACCATCGATGGCGGGCAGCAGATGTGGGGCGATTTCTGGTCGTCCGGCCGGCCGGACTATTTCAAGATCGCCTGATCGTCATTTCCGGCGCTTGGCAGGTGCTGCAATGCCTTCCAGCACCAGCAGGCAGGCATGGCGGGCAATCTCGCGCACCGGGCCTTTCCTTGGATCGTGCCACTCGGTGCACCAGTTGAGGGCGCCGAAGATCAGCATGCGCATGATGCCGAGATCGATGTCGTCGCGCACTTCTCCGGCGCGTTGCGCCTTGTCCAGCAGCTCGTGCCAGAACTCGGCATAGTCCTCGCGCAGCGGCAACTGCTTGCGCTGCACCGATTTCGGCACCTGGCCGAAGATGCGGATATTGGCCGAGGTGTAGTCGCCCTGCTGCAGCAGCATCTCCAGATGCGCCTCGATCGCCACCTGAATCCGCTGTGCGAGAGGCGCGTTCGCAGGCAGGGCGACCGAGCGTTGCCGAACGGCATCGACCACGCGCTGCATGCCGATGCCGAACACCGCTTCGAGCAGGTCTTCCTTGGAGCGGAAATAATAATAGAGGCTGGCGGCGCGGATTTCGGCCAGGTCAGCGATGTCGTTCAGGGTCGTGGCGGCATAACCCTTGTCGCGAAACGTGCGGGCGGCGGCGTCAAGAATCTTGCGTCGCGTGGCGGCCGATTTGGCCGGCTGGCTGGCGGGTGCTTTGTCTGAAGCGGCGGCGTTCTTGGGCATTGCGTCCCTGTCGTTTATCTAACTACTATTCGATAGAAAAATACTTCTGCCAACCGATTTCGTGAAAAGAGGAGCGCCTGACGGCGGGAACGAGCATGAGCTACGAAGACATTCTCTATGAGGTGAAGAACGGCGTCGCCACCGTCACGATCAATCGGCCCAAGGTCTATAACGCCTTCCGCCCGCGCACCTGCGTCGAGATGCTCGACGCCTTCATGAAGGCGGGCTGGGACACCAATATCGGCGTCATCGTGCTGACCGGCGCCGGCGGCAAGGCTTTCTGCACCGGCGGCGACCAGTCCGATCACAGCGGCCAGTATGGCGACGGCTCGACGCGCGGCACGATCGGCATGCCGATCGAGGAATTCCAGAGCATGATCCGCGATGTCCCGAAGCCGGTGATCGCCAAGGTGCGCGGCTACGCCATCGGCGGCGGCAACGTGCTGGCGACCTTGTGCGACATGACCATCGCCGCCGAGAGCGCCATCTTCGGTCAGGTCGGTCCCAAGATGGGCTCGGTCGATCCCGGTTTCGGCACCGCGTACCTGGCGCGCGTCGTGGGCGAGAAGAAGGCGCGCGAGATCTGGTACATGTGCAAGCGCTATTCGGCCAAGGAAGCCAAGGAGATGGGGCTGATCAATCACTACGTGCCCGACGACCAGCTCGACGCCGAAGTCGATGCCTGGTGTGCCGAGCTGGTGCTGCGCAGCCCGACCGCCATCGCCATCGCCAAGAAGTCCTTCAATGCCGACAGCGACAATATTCGCGGCATCGGCGGCCTCGGCATGCAGGCGCTGCGGCTCTACTACATGACCGAGGAATCGAAGGAAGGCGTCAACGCGCTGAACGAGAAGCGCACGCCGCGCTTCCGCGAATTCTACAAGTAGAGGCTGAACCTATGGATTTCGCATTCACCGAAGACCAGGAACAGATCGGCGCCACAGCGCGTCGCTTCGCCGACGAAAAACTCGCGCCGTTCTACCAGGCGCGCGAGAAGGAAACCTCGATCTCGCGCGAGCTGATGCGCGAGATGGGCTCGCTGGGCCTGATCGGCGTCGACCTGCCGGAAGAGTTCGGCGGCCTGTCGTCCGACAGCGTCACCGCCGGGCTGGTGATGGAGAACATCGCCAGCGGCGACATGAACGTCGCCTATGTGCAGCTCCTGGGCTCGCTGATGGGCTCGATCATGTGCCGCTACGCGCCGCGCGAGCTGGCGAAGGAAGTCGTGGGTGGCATCTGCACCGGCAATTCCCTTGTCGCGCTTGGCTTGACCGAACCGCGCGGCGGGTCGGACGCCGGCAACCTGATCCTGAAGGCCGAGCGCGATGGCAAGGGCTATGTGCTGAACGGCGAGAAAACGTCGATCTCGCTGGTGGCGCAGGCCGATTCGATCGTCCTGCTGGCCCGCACCGGCAATGCCGGCGCTTCTGGCGTCACCGGCTTCTTCGTGCCGTTCGACCTGCCCGGCATCAGCCGCTCCACTTTCAACGATCTGGGGTCGAAGATCATCGGCCGCGGCTCGGTGTTCTTCGACAATGTGCATATTCCTGCCGAATACAAGATCGGCGACGAGGGCGCGGGCTTCCGTCAGGTCATGCAGGGCTTCGATTATTCCCGAGCTTTGATTGGCTTGCAGGTGCTGGCGCCGGCCTGGGAATCGCTGCAGGAGACGTGGAAATACGCCACCGAGCGCAAGGCTTTCGGCCATCCCATCGCCAAATTTCAGGGCGTCACCGAGCCGCTGGCGGAAGCCGAAACCCTGCTCACCGCCTGCCGCCTGCTGTGTTATCGAACCTTGTGGCTGCGCGATCAGAAGAAACCGCACACCTCGGAAGCGGCGATGTGCAAATGGTGGGTGCCCAAGACCTCGTTCGAGACCATCCATCGCTGCCTGCTGACCCATGGTCATGGCGGCTGGAGCATGGACCTGCCGCATCAGCAGCGGTTGCGCGATGTCATGGGGTTGCAGATCGGCGACGGCACCGAGCAGATCCAGAAGATGATCATCGCCCGCGAGCGCGTCGGCCGCGTCGCCGTGCCGTACTAGGAGAGTGCGATGAGCGACAGCGAAGCGCCGGTTCTCGTTTCGAAGGAAGGCGCGGTTGGCATTGCCACCTTGAACCGGCCGGCCAAGTTCAATTGCATCTCGCGCGAGCTGGCGGCCGGGCTGCTGGATGCGGTGCGCCAACTCGAGACCGACAAGTCGGTGCGGGTGATGCTGCTGAAGGCCAATGGCAAGCATTTCTGCACCGGCGCCGATCTCGACCAGGTCAAGGCGGCGCGGGCGAAGCGGGAAACCCTGAAGGACTGGCTGGGGCGCGGGCATGAGGCGCTCTACGCCATGGAGGCCTCGCGCCTGCCGGTGATCGGCGTGGTGCAGGGCCTGGCGCTGGCCGGCGGGCTGGAACTGATGATGGCGTGCGACGTGGTGTTTGCCGGCAAGGCGGCGCGCGTCGGCGACCAGCACGCGCAGTACGGGCTGATCCCCGGCTGGGGCGGCACGCAGCGCCTGCCGCGGCTGGTCGGCCTGCGGCGGGCGCTGGACCTGATGTATTCCGGCGCCTGGTTGAGCCCGGAACAGGCGATGGACTGGGGATTGTTCAACGCCGTGTTCGAAGACAGCGAATTGCAGGCCAAAGCCATGGCCTATGCGGTCCAGCTCGCCAAGCGCAACCCGCAAGCCATCGCGCTGATGAAATCGCTGAGCCGGCGGGGGCTGGACGGCACGCTGCGGGCTGGCGTCGATGCGGAGCTGGAAGCCGTGGCCGATGGGCTGCGCTCGGCAAATGTCGAGGAAGGTCTGGCTGCTTTTGCCGAACGGCGCGAACCGGTCTTCAAATGACACCGGTTTGACGTGTACCCTGTTCCAAACGGAATAGGGGGATGCGTTATGGCTTCAGGAAAAACCGCCATCGTCACGGGCGCCGGCACCGGTATCGGCCGCGCCGTGGCGCTGGCTCTGCTCAAGGCCGGCTACAACGTCACCCTCACGGGGCGCCGCCGCGAACCGCTGGATGCCACGGCCGGCATGGCCAAGGGCAACACGCTGGTCGTGCCGGGCGATGTCGGCAAGCCCGACGACGTGAAGAAGATCTTCGCCGAAACGAAGAAGACCTTCGGCCGGCTCGACCTGCTGTTCAACAACGCGGGCATGGGCGCGCCGCCGATCAATCTGGAAGACCTGACCTACGAGCAATGGAAAGCGGTGGTCGACGCCAATCTCACCGGCGTCTTCCTGTGCACGCAGGAAGCCTTCCGCCTCATGAGGGACCAGAGCCCGCGCGGCGGCCGCATCATCAACAACGGCTCGATCTCCGCCCACGCGCCGCGCCCCAACTCGGCGCCCTACACCTCGACCAAGCACGCCGTCACCGGCCTCACCAAGTCCACCTCGCTGGACGGGCGTAAATACGACATCGCCTGCGGCCAGATCGACATCGGCAATGCCGGGACGGAGATGACCGAGCGCATGAAGGCCGGCATCGTGCAGGCCAATGGCAGCATCGCCGTCGAGCCGCTGATGGACGTCAACGATGTGGCTTCGGCCGTGGTCTACATGGACAGCCTGTCGCTCGATTCCAACGTGCAGTTCATGACGATCATGGCGACCAAAATGCCCTTCATCGGCCGCGGTTAAGTTCCGGCCCGACCTTTAGGGTGCCGCCGCCCGGTAGCGGGGTGCGGAACCATGTCGATTCGCCCGCGTTTTTGCCTCGGAACGTCCGAATGCTTCGCCGGTCAGGCATCGCCTGCACCGTGATCCTCGAAGTGTGCCGACGGTCCCGCAATTCCGAGGGGACTCCCATGTTGGGCACCATTCTGCTGATCGTTTTGATTCTCCTGCTCCTGGGCGCCTTGCCGGCATGGCCGCACAGCCGCAACTGGGGTTATGGCCCTTCGGGCATAGCACTGGTCGTGGTGATCATTCTGGTCGTCCTTTTGGCGACCGGCCGACTCTGACAGAGGGGCCCCCATGGCGCGCGGCAGCAAGGCCTCCTATACCGGCAAGCAGAAGCGCAAGGCCGAGCATATCGAGGAGGGCTACGAGAAGCGGGGCGTCTCCAAGGAGGAGGCCGAGCGCCGCGCCTGGGCCACCGTCAACAAGGAAAGCGGCGGCGGCAAGAAGAGCGGCTCCGGCCGCGGCAAGAAAGAGAACAAGAGCGCCTCGAAGAAGGGCGGCAAGCTCGGCGGCAAGGCCAGCGCCGCCCGCTCCAAGGCCGCCAAATCCAAATCGGCCAAGAAAGCCGCCGCCACCCGCAAGCGCCGCGGCAACTGATGCACTCCGAAAACGGCGACCGCCCAGCGAAAGCGGGCGGCATTGCCGCTTGCTCGCCCCTGATCCCGTCTGATTGAGTGGGATACAGGCCGCGTCAAGCATCGGCCGTTTCGGAGGAAAATGGCCGGCTCTTCATCCCCGCAAAAGCGCGTCGATCTCACCCGCCTGCAGCATCTCTCCCGCGCCTATTGGCAGAGCGGCGCGCTGTTCGCCGCCATTGAACTCGACATCTTCACCGCTATCTCCCAAGGCGCCGACACGATCGGTTCGATCGCCAAGATGCGCGGTCTGGCCGAACGGCAGGTCAGCCGCCTGGTGACGGTGCTGACGGCGATGGAGCTGCTGCACAAGGATGGCGATCGCTATCGCAATGCCGACGATGTCGAGCGCTTCCTGGTCAGCACGGAAGAACGCTTCGCCGGCCCCTGGATGCTCTTCACCAAGCCGGTGTGGAACCAGTGGGGCGAGCTTGCCACCTATCTGAAGCGGCACGAGGAAGCGCGGCTTGGGGTGTACGAGAACTTCACGGTCGAGGATGCGCGCAAGTATCACGAGGCGACCTACTCGATCGGCACCGGCTCGGCGCGCCACTTCGCCCGCACCGTCGATCTGAAGGGCCGCAAGCATCTGCTGGACCTGGGCGGCGGCTCGGGCGCCTACAGCATCATGGCGACGCAGGCCTTTCCCGGGCTGAAGGCCACCGTGTTCGACCTGCCGCCGGTGGCGGTGGTGGCGCGCGAATTCATCGCCAAGAACGGCGCCTCGGATCGCGTCGATGCCGTGGGCGGCGATTTCACCAGCGATGATTTCCCGCACGGCGTCGACGTGGTGCTGATGGCGTCCAATCTGCCGCAATATTCCGCCGAGCTGATCCAGCTTGTGGTGAAGAAGGCGTTCGCGGCGCTGGTTCCCGGTGGCGAGATGCACCTGGTCGGCGAGGCGCTGAACGACGAGCGCACCGGCCCGCTCGACCCCGCCATGTGGGGGCTGAACGAGGCGATCTGGGGCAGCACGGGCGAGGCGCATTCCGAAGCCGATTGCCGCCAGTTCTTCCGCACTGCCGGCTTCGTCGATGTGAAGTCCGAGCCTTTCATTCCCGGCGTGCTGAGCCGCATTCACGGCCGCAAGCCGGCCTGAGGAGAAGCAACCATGGTCGATTACCGCTCCGTCTTCCGTCCCGGCCTGTTCAAGGACCAGACCATCATCGTCACCGGCGGCGGCAGCGGCATCGGCCGCTGCACCGCGCATGAGCTGAAGTCGCTGGGCGCGCGCATCGCTCTGATCGGCCGCAGCCGCGACAAGCTGGAAGCCGTGCACAAGGAATTGGGCGGCGGCGACGATGTCTTCATCCACACCTGCGATCTGCGGCTGGAACAGCCGGTGAAGGACATGGTGGCGGCCGTGCTGAAATGGGGCGGGCGCATCGACGGGCTGGTGAACAACGCCGGCGGCCAGTTTCCCGCCAAGCTGCGCGACCTCAGCCTCAACGGCTGGAATGCGGTGGTGGCCAATAACATGACCGCGACCTTCCTGGTGTCGCGCGAAGTCTTCCTGCAATGGATGGAAAATAACGGCGGCAACATCGTCACCGTCGGCGCCGACTGGCCGCTGGGCATGCCGGGTATGGCGCATAGCGGCGCCGCCCGCGCGGGTCAGGAGAATTTCACTTTGTCGGCGTCGATCGAGTGGGCCGCGTCGGGCGTGCGCCTCAACCAGGTGATTCCGGGCTTCATCGCCTCGTCGGGCTTCGACAAATATCCCGAGAGCGCCCACGACACGTTGCGCAATATCGTCAAGCGCGTGCCGCTGCGCCGGCATGGCACGGAATCGGAAATCGCCGCCGCGATTGTGTTCCTGCTGTCGGAAGCGGCGGCCTACATCACCGGCGCCTTCATCCGCGTCGATGGCGGCGTGCACAACAACAACCGCTCGACCTTCTTCGAGATCCCCGACCACGACAAGAGCAAGCCCTATATCGGCTTCCCGCTCTACAAGAAGCCCAAGGTGCTGGGCGGCTGATCAGCGTTTCGACGGCATCCGAGTTTTCTGGCCTGAAGTGGCAGTGGCGCTAGAATGCGTCGGCCATGAGCCAGGAAACCACCATCATCACCCGCGGCGTGC
>CAYLYK010000001.1:1211959-1243338 GCA_964388115.1 uncultured Hyphomicrobiales bacterium | reverse complement strand
CTCCGCCCAAGCCCGTCGTCGCCATCAGCCGCGTACGGCTCCAGCGCTCGCGGCGTTCAAAGCTGGCCTGGTTGCGAGCCTTGCGATTGCGGGACGTAGTCATGATCTACCTCGATTGATGGCCGTCACGGGCAGAGACGGTCTTGCTTCGAACGACGAATTGACGAAATTCAAAAGGACACGCGCAAGCAGGCGCGCTCGGACAATGAAAGTCCGGGCAAGCGAAAGCGGCTGTCGGGCATCGAAATCGATGTCGCCACGCCTATTCACCGAAGCCCCCTCCAGAACCCCAACTACGGTGCCGGCCAGGCAAGGCGACCTCTCTTGAGAAATCGACCTTACACGGCGCAGCAATCGCCCCGGGACACACCCGGCGCGATGTTGAACCATCGCGCAAAAAGTTGTGCACAGTCAATGGTTTTCGCCCGGATAACACCACCGGTAGGGGTCAATCGGAGAGAGACACAAAACCGATTTTGCGCTGCACCTAAATCGAGCTGAATTCGCACTGCCGCTGCGCTGAAAAATTAACGGCTCTCTGAATAATTTGCAGCTCAGCTCGCGGCGAGTGTCAAAATTTCCCTTTAGGGACCGTATAAACGTCAGGAGAGCTGACATTTTCGATGTAAGAAAGTTTCAGCGACGTGGCTATGTATGTGGTCGGGGTTTTGGCATCGCCAGGCTTTCCGGCCGGTGTCGGCGTCGGAGACGTCGGTTTGGCAGCAGGTTTTGCGCCCGCAGCTTTGGCATCGGCCGCTTTGGCATCGGCAGGTTTGGCGTCGGCCGCCTTGGAGTCAGCCGGTTTATCGACGGCGGCCGGCGAAACTTCCAGCACAAGCTGGATCGCCCGCTTCTTCTCGTCGAACCCCTGATAAAGAGTGACCTGACTGGTCGTGGAGGGGCCCTGTATCGTCGCCAGCCCAAGGTTCTTGAAATAATTCTGCAGAATCGTTCCGGTATTCACCAGCGTGGCCGGGGTCACCGTTTGTTGCGCCAGACGGCCCCACACGACATTGACGTGGATCAGTTTCTTCGACGAATAGCCGAAAATGTAGAAAACGATCGATGTGCCGCTGCCCGGGACGAGATTTTCGACCTGAACCGCCAGGATGTCGGTTTTCTGCACGTCGTTGCGCAGTTTCTTGACGTCTTTGGCATCGATATCGAAATCGCGCTTGATCGCTTCCTTGACCTGTTCGTCGGTCATGCCGAAACGTGCGGAACGAAAGCCCACGACTTCGGCCGTGATCGCCTGCGGCACTGTCTGCGCCGGCGGCTTGCCGGCGGCCGAGGGCGCGGTACCAGTCGATGGCGGCGTTCCCTGCGCCTGGACGGAGAAATCTCCACCCGCAAAAAACAATGCCGGTGCGATCGCCATCGCACCGGCAAGGATCAAGCTTTTGCGTGCAGCGGCCATCCGCATCCGAAAGCGGCTCAGGCCGCTTTCTTGCGGCGCGCCGCCTGGTCGACGAGACCGGCCCAGTTGGCCATCGACATCAGGTGCGAATAGACCAGATGCAGCCAGCCCTTGGCGCGCCACTCCAGGAAGACCTCGTTCGGCAAGGCATTGAAGCGCTGCTCGTCGATGATCTTGAAGCCGCCCAGCGAGACTTTCTCGACGCCGGCGATGGTGGCGTTGGCCTGGTTTTCGACCAGCAGATTGTGCTTCTTCAGCGCTTCACCGAACTCGCGCGTCTGGACATGGTTGCCCTGGAAAGCCGAGCAGAAGTTGAGCGCGTTCTGCACCAGCGCCGAGGCATTCCCATCGGGCTCGAACAGAATGTTGCCCTCGCCCTCGGTGATGAAGCCGCTGTCCTCATCGATGCAGAGGATGAACTGCAAGCCGCCCGGGCCTTCCATGAAGATGAACGGATAGCGCCGCACGTAAGCCGGGACATAGGCATTCGGCGCCCAGGTGCCCTTCTCATCGACGAACAAGTTCTCGCTGTTGCGCAGGCCCATGACGGCCAGCGGCACCGGCGTCGCCTCGCCCGAGAACACGATCGGGTAGGTGCGCTGGATCAGCGGAAACTCGATGGCGTTGATCGGCACCGAGTTGGTGCCGCGCGCAAAGGAGAAATTGGCTTCCCGCTTCAATTTCTTGCCGGTATGGGTGCGCGCGTCGAGCGGCCGCGGCTTGCGGTAGAACAGCGGCAATTGCCCGCCGGTCTGGCCTTGCGCGCTCATCGCCGGCTTGTCGTCCTTCGCCATGTCGTCCTTACCTTTGCCTTTGGCCATAACCTGTCGAAAGCTCCCTGCATTTTAGCGGATCTGACCGGCATTCCGCCGGCCGCGACGGGGCAGACCTGCCCCCCTCGGCGTCCGTCGCCATAAGGCCTCCGCCCTCCAAAAGGGTCAAGGAAAATTAGGGATTTTCGGTAGTGGATTGACACTTCAGGCAAAGCGCCTAAATCATTGTTGCGACAAGCGCCGGACAAGCCTCCGGCCCCAGTGGAGTACCCCATGGCCAGCCTCGACCACAGCCCAGATCCGCAAGCCCCGGCCGGTCCGCCGGTTCAGGTGACCGACAGCGCCGCCCGGCGCATCGCCACCCTGATGGGCCGGGAAGGCAATCCGGACATTTTCCTGCGCGTGGCGGTGCTGGGCGGCGGCTGCTCGGGTTTCCAGTACACCTTCAATTTCGACGATGCCCGCACCGACGATGACATGGTCATCGCCAAGGACGGCGCGGTGGTGGTGATCGACAGTACTTCGATGGACCTGCTGCGCGGCTCGCAGATCGATTTCGTCGAGGACATGGTGGGTTCAGCCTTCGCCATCAAGAACCCCAACGCCACCAGCAGCTGCGGCTGCGGCAATTCCTTCAGCATCTGATCGACGCCTGACAATCTCCCAAGGGCCGGCTTTGCCGGCCCTTTGCTTTTGTCGCTTGTTCGCGGCCATGATCGCGGCCCAGAATTGCTCGCCATGAAAATCGCCACCTTCAACGTCAACTCCATCCGCCGCCGGGTCGGCGCGCTGTGCCAATGGCTCAAGGACGCCGCGCCCGACGTGGTGCTGCTGCAGGAGCTGAAGGCGCAGGCCGAGCAGGTGCCGGCCATGGAGATAGAGGCGATGGGCTATCGCGTCGAAGCGGTAGGACAGAAGGCCTATAACGGCGTCGCCATCGTCTCGCGCCACCCGATCGAGGTGATCCAGCGGGCGTTGCCCGGCGACGGGGCCGACGATCACGCCCGCTACATCGAGGCCGACATTGCCGCGCCGGGCGGAAAAATTCGCGTCGCCTCGATCTATCTGCCCAACGGCAATCCCGCGCCGGGCGAGAAGTTCGATTACAAGCTGCGCTTTCTCAACCGGCTCCACGCGCATGCCAGAGAGCTGCTGGAACTGGAAATGCCGGTGGTGCTGGGCGGCGACTACAACGTCGTGCCGACCGACATCGACGTCTACGACCCGGTCGGCACGGCCGACGACGCGCTGTGCCGTCCCGAAACGCGCCAGGCGTTCCGACGCATCCTCAATCTCGGCTACACCGAAGCCTTCCGCACGTTGCATCCCAACCGCATCGACTACAGTTTCTGGGATTATCAGGCCGGCGGCTGGCAGCGGAACAATGGCTGGCGCATCGACCACCTGCTGCTGTCACCGCAAGCGGCGGATCGGCTGATCGCCTGCGATATCGACAAGGAGCCGCGCGGCCGCCCGGAAGCGTCGGACCACACGCCGGTCTGGTGCGAGTTGCGCGCCTGAACGAAAGAGCCCCGCCGAAGCGGGGCTCGTTGCTTTAGATATCGACGAAGGTGTGCGTCTCGGCCTTGCCGCCGGGATGGGTCACCGCGCCATCGACGGCGGGGCCGACCAGCTGCGCGTATTTCCACAGCGCGCCCGACTGGTAATCGGTCTTGCGCGGCTTCCATTTCTTGCGCCGCGCCTTCAGCTCTTTCTCCGACAGCTCGACATTGAGGATGCCCTTCTTGGCATCGATTACGATCATGTCGCCGTTCTTCAGCAGGCCGATCGGACCGCCCACGGCGGCTTCGGGCCCGACATGGCCAATGCAGAAGCCGCGCGTGCCGCCGGAGAAGCGGCCATCGGTGATCAGCGCCACCTTGTCGCCCACGCCAAGACCATAGAGCGCCGCCGTGGTCGAGAGCATTTCACGCATGCCCGGCCCGCCCTTCGGTCCCTCGTAGCGAATGACGAGAACGTCGCCGTCCTTGAACTTGCCGTTGACCACGGCCTCGAAGCATTCCTCTTCGCTGTCGAAACAGCGCGCCCGGCCGCGGAACACCAGCTTGTCCTGCTCCATGCCGGCAACCTTCACAATGGCTCCCTGGGGCGCGAGATTGCCCTTCAGGCCGACGACGCCGCCGGTCGGCGTGATGCAGTTCTTGACGCGATAGACCACATCCTGGTTTTCCGGGAACTTCACGTCCTTGTGGTTCTCGGCCAGCGTCTTGCCGGTCACCGTCAGGCAGTCGCCATGCAGCATCTTGTTGTCGAGCAGCTCCTTGATGACGACGGGAATGCCGCCGATGCGGAACATGTCGAGCGCGACGTATTTGCCGCCCGGCTTCAGGTCGGCAATGTACGGCGTCTTCTTGAAGATCTTGGCGACGTCGAACAGGTCGAACTTGATGCCGCATTCATGCGCCATCGCCGGCAGATGCAGCGCCGCGTTGGTCGAGCCGCCGGTGGCGGCGACGACGGTGGCGGCATTCTCCAGCGCCTCGCGGGTGACGATGTCGCGCGGGCGGATGCCGAGTCTCAGCAGGTTCATCACCGCCTCGCCCGAGGCCACCGCATATTCGTCGCGCGATTCGTAGGGCGCCGGCGATCCGGCCGAGCCCGGCAGCGCCAGGCCGATCGCTTCGGACACGCAGGCCATGGTGTTGGCGGTGAACTGGCCGCCGCAGGAGCCAGCCGACGGACAGGCCGCGCATTCCAGCTCGTGCAGATCGGCGTCCGAGAATTTGCCGGCCGCATGCATGCCGACGCCTTCGAACACGTCAACCACGGTCACGTCCTTGCCGCGGAACTTGCCCGGCAGGATCGAGCCGCCATACATGAACACCGACGGCACGTTCAGCCGCAGCATCGACATCATCATGCCCGGCAGCGACTTGTCGCACCCCGCCAGCGTCACCATCGCGTCATAGCAATGGCCGCGCATGGTCAGCTCGACGGAGTCGGCGATCAAGTCGCGGCTGGCCAGCGACGACTTCATGCCCTGATGGCCCATGGCGATGCCGTCGGTGACGGTGATGGTGGTGAATTCGCGCGGCGTGCCGCCGGCGGCATCGACGCCCTTCTTCACCGCCTGCGCCTGCCGGTTCAGCGAGATGTTGCAGGGCGCAGCCTCGTTCCAGCAGGTCGCCACGCCGACCAGCGGCTGCTTCACATGCTTCTCGCTCAGGCCCATGGCGTAGAGATACGAGCGGTGCGGCGCCCGCTCCGGCCCGACCGTAACGTACCGGCTCGGCATCTTCGATTTGTCGAGCGTGGGATTGGGATGCAGCGCCCGCTTTTTGCCGGATGCCTTCTTCTTGCCAGCCATGTCGTTTCCCCGAATTGA
Source organism: uncultured Hyphomicrobiales bacterium (assembly GCA_964388115.1). Lineage (GTDB taxonomy): Bacteria > Pseudomonadota > Alphaproteobacteria > Reyranellales > JAQSWP01 > JAQSWP01. The sequence goes on along the minus strand of CAYLYK010000001.1, from coordinate 1,237,802 downwards.
GCGAACCAAAAACCGGCGCGGACTATAGCAGAAGCTTCGGCCCTGTCATTTCCGCCCGCCCCGGATGGCTTCCCTGCACAGGATGCATTTGCCCCCGCTTCCACCCTGCCGTTACAGTCGCCCGCCTGTCCCGCCTTGGTGTCCGTTTGGAACTCTGGATCCCGATCACGATCGTCGCCGCGCTCCTGCAGTGCGTGCGCACGGCTTTGCAGCAGAAGCTGAAGGCCTTGCTGTCGACCAACGGCGCCAATTTCGTGCGCTACTTCTACGGCGCGCCAGTGTCGCTGGCGATGTTGGGCGCGATCCTGGCCACGGGCACGGCCCTGCCGATGCCGGGCCTCAAGTTCCTGCTGCTGATCTCGCTGGCCGGCCTGGCGCAGATCGTCGCCACCTCGCTGCTGATTTACGCCTTCACCTTGCGCAACTTCACCGTCGGCACCGCCTACTCCAAGACCGAAACGGTCCAGACCGCGATCTTCGCGACCCTGCTGCTGGCCGAGCCGCTGAGCTTCTGGGCCTGGATCGGCATTGGCGTCAGCCTGTTCGGCGTCTGGGTTCTGTCGATTCGAGGCGATGCCAAGGGATTGCGCAACATCCTGTTTGGCTGGACGCAGAAATCGGCCGTGGTCGGCATCGCCGCCGGCGGCGCCTTCGCCGTGGCTGCCATCTGCATTCGTGCCGCATCGCTGTCATTGCCGGAGGGCGATTTCGTGGTACGGGCGATCCTGTCGCTGGCGGTGATGAATTCGCTGCAAGTGGCGATGCTGGGCGTCTGGCTGGCGCTGCGCGAGCGCGACCAGTTGATCCGCGTCATGGTCACCTGGCGGTCATCGGCCATCGTCGGCCTGCTCAGTGTATTCGGATCGGCCTGCTGGGCGCTGGCCATGACATTGGAGAACGCGGCCCATGTGCGGGCGCTCGGGCAGATCGAGCTGGTGTTCACCTACATCGCCTCGCGCTGGCTGCTGAAGGAAGATCCCCTGTGGGGCGAAATCCTGGGCAGCGCTCTTGTCGTCGCGGGCGTGGTGTTGCTGCTATTGCGCGGTGCGTGACGGCGGCGTCCGGCGGGAGAGATTCAATCTCTTTCCCAAGACTGCGATCAATTGCCATCCCAGCAGGATCGCCAGCACAATCCAGGCGGGCCGCGCCTGTTCCCACGGTGGAATCAAATAGGCCTGCAGTACGCGCGAGCCGGGCACGCCGGTGAAGAGTTCGTAATAGCCGACCTCACTGACCACCGTAAGCAAGGTCGCGACAAGCGTCAGCCCGATTTGCATCGGCCAGTTGATCCTCGCCGGTCCGAACCGCCCCGCCAGCAGCCGATAGCCCATCAGCCAGATCAGCAGGCCGGTCATGATGACGGGCTCGGTGACGTTGACCTTCGACTGCATGTAATGGTGCGCTACCGCCAGCACCGCAACGATGTAAACCAGGCGATGCACGTTCTGCCAATGATGGCCGCCCAGATTGCGAATCGCCTTTGTGGTCGACGTCGCCGCCAGCACGCCCAGCAGGATCAGGGCGGAAAACCCGATCAACAGGTAATAGCGAACCAGAATCTCGGTCGCGACCTTGAAAAGGTGGAACGATTCATCGAGCGCGTAGAGCAGCAGATGGATAAGCGCATAGGCAAAGGCGGTCACGCCGATCATGCGCCGGACCGCCACCAGCTTGGAAAAACCCGTGCTCTGCCGCAGCGGCGTAATCGCCAGGCTGACGAACAGGATGCGGATCGCCCACAGACCGGTCTGATGCACGACTTGATTGACGGGCCTGGGCTGGAAATCGCCGATCGCCCAGCGCACGGCGATAATGATGCCCGGGACCAGCAAAAGCAGGAACGTGACGCCGTGCAGGGCGGAGAAACGGCCGTTGCGGTCCTGCCAGGGAATCCACAAGGCCGGCTTCAGCCAGCCCGATCGCGGCGCGGTCACAGTTGAACTCATGCCTGCGAACATACGCAGTTCGCTTCGCGGCGAACAGCCCGTTCACCTGAACTTGACACGGATTGAGCGTCAGCCCGCGATCTGCCGCAGCGCCTTCTCCAGACGCCGCTTGGTCGCCAGCGCGTCCTCTCGCCGCTCGCGCTGTTCGTCCACCACCTCGGGCGGCGCCTTGGCGACGAAGGCGGCGTTGTTGAGTTTGCCATCGATCTTGCCCATTTCACTGTCGAGCTTGCCGATCTCCTTCTTCAGCCGCGCCCGCTCGGCGGCGAAATCGATGATATCGGCCAGCGGCAGCGCAAACGTCGCCTCGTCGAGCACGATCTGCACCGAACCGGTCGGCACCGCTCCGCTGCCGGCGTCGATGTCGCCGATGCGCGCCAGCCGCTTGATCAGATTGCCGTACCGTTCCAGCCGCGCCGTGGTCTCGCCATTGGCTTCCCGCACCGCAAGCGGCAGCACCGCGCCTGCCGGGACGTTCATCTCCGAGCGCACTGCGCGGATGTCGGAGATCAGCCGCACCAGCCAGCCGATCTCGTTCTGCGCCTTCTCATCGACCAGCGATGCCGGCAATTGCGGCCAGGCATCGCGGATCAGCAGCCCCTTGCCGCCGATAAACTTCTCGTAGAGCTCCTCGGTGATGAAGGGCATGATGGGATGCAGCAGGTGCAGCAGCCGGTCGATCGACCACGCCGTCACCGCCCTGATCTCGGCCGCCGCCTGGGCGTCGTCGCCCGCCAGCACCGGCTTGGCGAATTCCAGATACCAGTCGCAATACGTGCCCCAGATGAAGCTGTAGAGCTCGTTCGCCATGTCGTTGAAGCGGAACTGTTCGACCGCTTCCGTCACGCGCGCGCTCGATTGCGCGAGCTCGCTGACCAGCCATTTGCTCAAGGTCAGCTTGCAGGCGGCCGGATCGAAGCCCGGCGCCGGGCGGCAGCCATTGACCTCGCAAAAACGCACCGCGTTCCACAGCTTGGTGGCGAAGTTGCGATTGCCCTCGACACGCTGCGTCGACAGCTTGATCTGCCGTCCCTGCGCCGCGATCGACGTCATGGTGAAGCGCAGCGCGTCGGCGCCGTATTTGTCAATCAGGTCCAGGGGATCGATGATGTTGCCCTTGGACTTGGACATTTTCTGCCCCTTCTCGTCCGTCACCAGCCCATGCAGGTAGACGGTGTGGAAGGGCACTTCCTTCATGAAGTGCAGGCCCATCATCATCATGCGCGCCACCCAGAAGAACAGGATGTCCTTGCCCGTAACCAGCACGTCGGTGGGGTAGTAGCGCTTCAAGTCCTTCGTCTGCTCAGGCCAGCCCAAGGTCGAAAACGGCCACAGCGCCGAGGAGAACCAGGTGTCGAGCACGTCCTTGTCGCGTGTCAGCTCGACATCTTTGCCGTAGTGCGCCTTGGCCGCCGCCTTGGCAGCCGCCTCGTCGAGCTCGACGAAGAAATGACCGTCGGGCCCGTACCAGGCGGGGATCTGGTGGCCCCACCAGAGCTGGCGCGAGACGCACCAGGGCTGGATGTTGTCCATCCACTGGAAGAACGTACGCTCTTCGGATTTCGGGATCAGCGCGATCTTGCCCGACTTCACCGCCTCGATCGGCGCCTGCGCCAGGGTCTTGGCGTCGACATACCACTGCTCGGTCAGCCACGGCTCGATCGCCACGCCGGAGCGATCGCCATAGGGAACCGTATGCGTGTGCGGCTCGATCTTCTCGACCAGCCCCAGATGCTCGAACGCGGCCACGATCTTCTCGCGCGCGGCGTAGCGGTCCATGCCCTGATACTCGGCGGGCGCGTTCTCGTTCAGGCGCGCGTGCTGGTCGAAGACGTTGATGACCTCGAGGTTGTGCCGCTTGCCGACTTCGAAATCGTTGAAGTCGTGCGCCGGCGTGATCTTCACCGCGCCGCTGCCCTTCTCCGGATCGGAATATTCGTCGGCGACGATCGGGATGCGTCGGTTCACGATCGGCAACAGCACGTGCTTGCCGATCAAATCGGCGAAGCGCGGATCTTCCGGGTGCACGGCAACGCCGGTATCGCCCAGCATCGTCTCGGGCCGCGTCGTCGCCACCACGATATGCCGGTCGGGAACGCCCTCGATCGGATAGCGCAGATACCAGAGATAGCCCTTCACCTCGCGCGATTCGACTTCGAGATCGGAGATGGCGGTCAGAAGCTTGCTGTCCCAGTTGACCAGCCGCTTGTCCTTGTAGATCAGCCCCTGCTTGTGCAGTTCGACGAACACCTTGATGACGGCTGCCGACAGGCCCTCGTCCATGGTGAAGCGCTCGCGCGCCCAGTCGGCCGACGAGCCCAGCCGCCGCAGCTGGCCGGTAATGGTGCCGCCCGATTCCGCCTTCCACTCCCACACGCGCTTGATGAAAGCCTCGCGGCCCATGTCGTGGCGCGAGATGCCTTGCGCGTCGAGCTGGCGCTCGACCACCATTTGCGTGGCGATGCCGGCGTGATCTGTGCCCGGCTGCCACAGCGCGTCGCGGCCGTTCATGCGCTGGTAGCGGATCAGCACGTCCTGCAGCGTATTGTTGAGCGCGTGGCCCATGTGCAGGCTGCCCGTGACGTTGGGCGGCGGGATGACGATGGTAAACGGCTTCTGGTTTGACTCCGGCTGGGCGGCGAAAGCATTAGCCTCTTCCCAGCGTCCATAGTGCTTGGTCTCTATTTCGGCCGGATTGTAGGTTTTCTCGAGCATGGCGACGGATTTTTCCGGCGGCGAACGGTGCCGCTTTGCTGACGGGCAATGGATTGGGACGGAAGATTTGCGGCAAGCGGCGGCGGAAATCAAATCCTTCCTGCCGCAATGGCTCGGGCGATTGCGCCTAGCGCTTGCTCATCTTCTGGATTTCCTGCTGCACCAGCCGCTCGACGATGCTGGGCAGGTTGGTGTCGAGCCAATTCTGCAACATCGGCCGCAGCATCTCGCTGACCATGTCCTCCAGCGCGCGGCCGCCGACCGTGGGCGATGGCGCGCGCGGTGCGGCTGGCGGCGCGGGCGGCTGTTGCTGCTGCAACGCTGCCTGCGCCAGCCGATCGAAGGCGGCCGTGGCGGCGTTGGCCGCCTGACTGGAAACCAGTCCGGCCGGAGCCTGCGGAGTCGCAACCGGCGTCAATGAAATCGGGCCGCCCATCGGGGGCGTCGGCGTTATGCGCGGTGGCTGATTGGGCATCGGCTGAGCCTGTGGCGGTGCGGGCGGTGGCGCTACGGGCGGACGCGGCGCAGCCGCTTGAGGCGGCGGCGCTGGTTGCGTCGGACGCTCGACCGCGGGCTGCGGCGCATTCGGTGCTTTTGGATCGCCGGCCAGGGTCGGGCGGGCGGCTTCCGGCGCACCGAACGCCGTCGGCCGCTCGTCGCGTTCGGCGTAGATCGGCGGCTCGTCCTCATCGACGAATTTCGGTTGCGCCGATGCCGTGGCGGCAGACTGCTTCTCCAGCGACGTGACGCTGCCGTCTTCGTTGACCATTTCGGTCAATTCGAGGATGTCGGATGCGCTTTTGCCGCCGGAAGCTGTCGCGGGCTTGCGGGTCTTGCTGCCGTCCTCGTCAATGATCCGGCGGATCGACGCCAGGATATCGTCCATGGACGGTTCGGCTTTTCCTGAGTCTTTGCTCATGACGATCCTTCGACGACCAATGCGCACTTCATTGCCGGATTTTTACAAACACCCCGGCAAAGCGCAATGTCTGGCACAAGCCTCGCCCGGTCTCGACTACTTGTTGATGCTGCTGCCCAGCCCGATCCAGCGGCCCTTGTTCGACTTGTAGTATTCTTCCTCGTCGTAGCGTTCGACCGGCAGGTTCAGCGCCTGCGCCGACAGCGCACCGATGGTCGACAGCAGCGTGTAGTGCTGCACCAGCGCATCGCGCTTCGCTCGTACCAGGGTGACGCGGGCGTTCAGCAGTTCCTGCTCGGCGTTCAGCACGTCCAGGGTGGTGCGCGAGCCGACCTGCGCTTCCTGGCGGACGCCTTCGAGCGCCACGCCGGCGGCATTGATCTGCGACGTAATCGACTGAACCCGAGCCCGTTCCGCTTCCAGCCGACGCCAGACGCGGGTCGCGGTTTCGATCGCCTGGCGCCTGGCGCTGTCCAGTTCGAGGCGCCGTTGGCCTACCAGCTGCTTGGCTTCGCGTACGCGCGAATGCTCGGCGCCGCCCTGGTAGATCGGAATGCTGATCTGGCCGACCACTTCGGCGCGGTCGGCGCGATCGCCCTCGACGTTCGAATCGTACAGCCGTGCGGCCGATCCAATGATACTGATCGACGGCAGCAACTCGCCGATCGCCATATTGACCCGATACCCCGCCGCAGCCTCGCGATAGACCGCACTGCGCACGCTGGGATTGCGATCGCCGGCAATGGCGATGGCTTCTTCTTCGGTCTTGGGCGGCTCACCGAGCGCCGTCGGCTCGACCAGCGTGCCCGGCGGCATGCCCACCACACGCAGATAGTTGGCGCGCGCCGCCGCAAGATCGGCCTGCGCGGAGGTGAGATCGGCTTGCGATCCCGCCAGGCGCGCTTCCGCCTGGGAAACGTCGGTACGGGTAAGCTCGCCGACGCGGAACCGCGCATTGGTCGCAGTCAGCTGCTGGTTGAGAACGTTGACGTTGTTGGCGCGCAGCTTGACGAGCGCTTCGGCCGAAAACACATCGACATAGGCCGTGACCGCGGCAAGCAGGATCGATTGCTCCTGCGACACCAGCAAGGCGCGCTCGGCCAGCACTTCCTGATCCGTCGCACGGGTCTCAGCCAAGGTGCGGCCGCCGCGGAAAATCGGCTGCACGATCTCGACCTGGCCCGCCTTGGGCTTCAAGCGCTGCCATTGCAGCAGCGTGGTGTTGTTGCGGAACCAGCCTCGACCGTATTCGCCGGTGACGCGAATGGTCGGGCGCCAGTTCGACAGCGCCTGGGCGACGTTTTCGTCGGCCTGCCGCAGGCGCGCCCGTTGCGCGCCCAGATCCGGGTTGGTGTTGTACGCCGCCGACATCGCGTCGGTGATGTTTTCCGCCTTGCCTGGCTCGGCCGACAGCGCCAGAAGCGACGCCAGAATGCCTATCAGGTAATAGCGCGAGCCAAACGCACGCATTAGTAAACCTTCATTTGCCGATCGATCCGCTGGGCCCAGGCATCGATCCCCCCGGCCAGATTCACGACGTTGTCGAAACCATTGGCGCGCAGCCAGTGGGCGGCGCGCAAACTCCGCATACCGTGGTGGCATAATACCACTAAGGCGTTGTCTTTGGGCAACTTTTCAACGTTCTCGGGCAAGAGATTGAGCGGAATGGCAATTGCGGGTTCCAGCGCGCAGATATCCCGCTCCCACTCTTCCCTAACATCCAGAATTACCAGACTTTCTCCCGATTCCCGGCGCCGGGCGAGTTCCGAGACGTCGATTTCCCTTACCTGCCCCACGTCCGCGGCTCAGAAAACGAACTGCTGCGGCTTTGCGAAACCAGGTAGGAAACGACACCCGGCATCGAACAGAGGACGGCTGGAAACGGCCCCCCCGATCTTCTGGTAAAGCCGAGCCAGTCCGACCCGCTGACCCTGCGATACGACCGCCACCAGACGTCCGCCTTCGGCCAGTTGATCGAGCAAGGCGGCCGGGACGATTTCGACCGCACCGCCAACGATGATCACGTCATACGGCTTGTGTTCGGGCCAGCCTTCCGCCATCGACCGTGTCGAAATGACCACATTGTCGGCAGACAAGGCCGCCAGATTGGTCGTTGCCTGCTGCACCAGCGCGGGGTCCGAATCGATGCCAAACACGGTGCTGGTCAGACGCGACAGCAGAGCGCTCGTATAGCCGCTGCCGCAGCCGATATCGAGCGCCACGTCGGTAGGCTTGGGATCGGCGGCCTGGATCATGCGGCAGACCACCAGCGGCTCGATCAGCGCGCGGCCGTTAGGGAGGGGAATATCGTCGTCGATGTAGGCGACGTGCCGCAGCTCCGCCGGCAGAAACCGCTCGCGCGGCAAATCCCTGACTGCTTCGAGCAAAGCGGGATTGGTGACGCGATTGGGCCGCAACTGGCCATCAATCATGTTCTGTCGGGCCTGCGCGAAGTCGAACATCGGATGGTGAACTCACTGCTGGTCGCGTTCCATCGAGGATGGATAACCGCCGAATATGTGCCGCGCGTTTATACTTTCACCGCACCGCAGCGTCAAACTGGCGGACTTGCGCCGAGCGGGCTAACGCCTTGACCCTCCATAGGCAAACATCTATATCGGCGCGACGCTTTGCCGGCCCGAACGGACCAGAAGCGGCCCGGTGGCAGAGTGGCCATGCAGAGGACTGCAAATCCTCGTACGTCGGTTCGATTCCGGCCCGGGCCTCCATTTGCCGCGTCAAGACGCGCAGCGCCAGTCGGCCTTCCCTGACCCGCAAAAGAATGTTGCGCCGCGAGCGGTCGTCTGCCAAAAAGCCGGCCTGATTTCGGGGCCGTACAGACCGGCTCCTGATCCGGAGTAGCTCAGTGGTAGAGCAAGCGACTGTTAATCGCTTGGCCGGGGGTTCGAATCCCTCCTCCGGAGCCAATTTCCAAAGAACCGCCTGACTAGCCGTTCCCTCCTCCGGTCGCGCAAGCGTCCGGGGGAGCGTTCGGTCGCCTGCCCCTTCCTCCCTTACCGCAAAGCGGCCTGCCGCCTGCGGACGGCCAAAATTTAGCTGAGGCACCAGATATTTCGTTCTATATCTACGGCCGCACATTGCTTGCGAATCGTCGGTCGGGCAGACCGAAGAGGTGCTGCGAACAGGGGACGGGCGGTTGCCTCCATGCCGATAAGCAGTCGTTTCGTCGTCCAGGCCACGACCGGTTTTCTCGTTGTGGGATTTCTGGCGTTGTTTGCGATTGTGGGGATGACGGTCTGGCTCGGCGAGCGCGCCAACAATTTCTTCGACAATGCCGCGCTCGAGCGCAGCACCCGCAATGCCGCCATCGAGTTACGGGATGCGTTGCGCACCGCCGAGGCCAGCCAGCGCGGCTTCCTGCTGACCGGCAACGAAATCTATCTGGCGCCATACGATACGGCCAAGGCGCTGGCGCAAAGGCAATTGGCCAACCTCAGCGGCAGCTTGGCGGCCAACGCCCAGGCCGCACCGATGCTGCAGCGACTGACCGCCGTCGTCGGCGAGAAGATCGGCGAGATGGACCAGACCATCGCGCTCAAGAGCGCGCGTCAGGACACCGAAGCGCTGGCGACGATCCGCACCAACCGCGGCAAGGCGCTGATGGACGAAGCCAATGTCTTCCTCTACGGCGTCATCCTTTCCGCCGACGAGCGGCTGACGGCAGGCGGCATCGAGCAGCAGCGCAACGCTCTCATGCTGCGCTGGACATCCATTATCGGCGCTTTCGTCATTATCGTCGTCGTCGCCGGCGTCACGATCACCGTGCTGCAGTACGCGCGCGAGACCGCACAGGCGCGAGATGAAGTACGCACGATCAATCTCAGCCTCGAGGAGCGCGTCGAGCGGCGCACCGCCGATCTGGCGCTGGCGCGCGAGCGCGCCGAAGTCCTGCTGGCGGAAGTCAACCACCGCGTCGCCAACAGCCTGCAACTGGTGGCCGCCCTGGTGCGGCAGCAATCCAATGCGGTGACCGATGCCGCGGCCAAGGACGCGCTGGCCGAGACGCAGGCGCGCATCTATGCCATCTCGCTGATCCACAAGAGCCTCTATAATTCCGGCGACGTGCGCTTTGTGGCGCTGGACGACTATATCCGCGGCCTGCTGGATCACCTTGCGACGTCGATGCGGGCTGAAGGCCATACGGCGTCGTTGAGCCACGATATCGAACCGATGAAGCTGCGGACCGATACCAGCGTCAATCTGGGCGTCGTCCTGACGGAGTGGGTCACCAACGCTTTCAAATACGCCTATCCGGAACGTCCCGGCGAGATCCGCGTTCGGCTGAAGCGGATCGCCGATGGAGAGGCCGAACTCGTGGTTGAGGACGACGGCATCGGCAGAAGCGAGGCGGCGCCGGTCAAGGGTACCGGCGTCGGCACGCGCATCGTCAACGTCATGGCGGCGACGATGCAAGCGCATATCGAGTATCTCAAAGGCCAGCCCGGCACGGCGGCACGGCTGGTTTTTTCGACGGCGGCGAACTGAAATAGCAGGACCGGAGGCTTAATTGGCAACGACCGAACATGGGCGATGCAGCGGTTCGAGACTTGCCTCGCTATGCGCCCTGGCCATCGTCGCCCTTGCCTCTGTCCAGACCGTCTGCCTTGCGCAGGATGGTCCTCCTGGCCTCACCACACCGGTTGTCCTGCCGCCCTTCAACCCGACGGCCAAAGCCTGCACACCGCCGCCAAATCTCGAGAAGGTGCTGGCCTTCGCCCAGGACAACGAGCGCGAATTCATGAAGGGCGTGGGCCGCGGGCTGGCGGCCGCCGCCGGGGATCGGGGACTGGCTTTCCGCGTCGAGCTGGCGGCGAACGATCCGGCCAGAATGATCGAGCAGGTGCAGGCGTTGCGGGCGGCGAAAGTCGGCGCTGTGGTCGCAGCCCCGGTCGACGCGCCGTCGCTGACCAAAAGCCTGCAGCAGATGATCTGGTCCGGCGCCTATGTCGGCACGGTGGTGCCGCCGCCGGCCACGACCTTGCTCAACGCGCCGCAATATCTGACCGGCAAGGTGCTGGCGGAAGCGGCAGCGGCCTATATCCGCACCAAACTGGGCGGCAAGGCCAAGGTCGTCTTGCTGACGCATGACAGTTTGCAGTTCCTGGCGCCGCGCTTTACCGCCATGCGCGACACGCTGAAGGACATGCCTGGCGTCGTCATCGTGGCTGACATCTCGCCCACCACGGTGAACAAGGAAGGCGGACTGGCAACCATGCGCACCATCCTGCTGGCGCAGCCGAATGTCGACGTCGTGCTGGGCGCCGACACCGTCGTGCTGGGCGCGCTGGCGGCGCTGCGCGAGGCGGGAAAGGCGCGGCCGGATCAGTTCCTGGGCGGCATCGATGGCGAGGCGGAAGCCGTTGCCGAAATCAAGAAAGGCGGCGGCCCCTACAAGGCCAGCATCAGCCTGGCGTCATCGGTGTTCGGCTACGCCATGGGACAGCATGCGGCCGACTGGCTGGAGGGAAAGAGCATTCCGCAGGCCATGGACATTCTCCCCAAGGCCCTTACCGTCGAGAACATCGCGCAGTACGAACGCGACACCGCCAATCCCGCAGCGGTTTACGCCGACCCTGCTCGCCGGGCGTCCTATCTCAATATGTACGGCAATATCTGCTACGACAGCCGCGACCAATACGTGAACTTTCCCTGGTCTTCGGAAAGAAAATAATCCCGCGCAACTGTCGTCAGTAGGGATTGTTTCAGGTCGCCGTCAGGATCGATGTCGTATCAAGCGCAGGACGCCGTCGGCAGGATGCTTCGTTCACGGGAAAGTGCCAGGCCGCGACCCCCTGCATTCGAGCCAGGGACGCCTCACGTGATATAGTCCCCACATCGATCCATCTTCAATTCCGGCGTCGATGCCGCCGACCACGCAAGGGAAGCCGTTTCAAGCCATGGATAGAGCGGCACCGTCGCGTCGCCCGATCAAGATCGTCGGTGCGATCCTTTTCTTCTCGACCATCATCGCCGGTGGCCTGCTGGTTCGCAGCTATGTGGATCCCGGCCAGATCGCCCAGTGGCTCGCTGCCGGCAGGGAGTGGATCGATTCGCACCCGGCTTTGGCGATTGTCGGCTTCGCGACCGTCTACATAGCCGTGACCGGCCTGTCGCTGCCGGGCGCCACGATCGTGACGCTGATCGGCGGCAGCCTGTTCGGCCTGTGGCTGGGAACGCTCGTCGTCTCCTTCGCCAGTACCATCGGCGCCACGTTGGCCATGCTCAGCGCGCGCTACTTCCTGCGCGAGTCGATCGAACGGCGCTTTCCCCAGGCGGTCGCCAAGATCAACAAGGGCGTTGCCAGCGATGGCGCGCGCTATCTGTTCGCCCTGCGCCTGGTTCCCGCCTTTCCCTTCTTCCTGATCAACATGGCGATGGGACTGACCCGCATGCCGGTCCTGACCTTCGCCTGGGTCAGCCAGCTCGGCATGCTTCCCGGCACCATCGTCTACGTGAACGCCGGGATGCAGCTTTCCTCGATCGAGAATGCCAGCGATATCCTGAGCGCGCGCGTGATCCTGGCCTTCGTCGCTCTGGCCGCCCTGCCCTTCGTCGCCAAGGCGGGCACGTCCTGGTGGACACGGCGCAAGGCATTGCGCGCGTGGAACAAGCCGAAGAGCTTCGACTACAATCTGATCGTGATCGGCGCCGGCTCGGCCGGGCTGGTCACCGCCTATATTGCCGCCACCGCCCGCGCCCGCGTCGCCCTCATCGAACAGGGCGCGATGGGCGGCGACTGTCTCAACACCGGCTGCGTGCCGTCCAAGGCCCTGATCCGCTCCGCCAAGCTGGCGAAGGAAGGCGCCCATCCCGAACGTCTCGGCCTGACCGGGCGACTGGAGCCTGATTTCGCCGCCATCATGCGCCGCATCCGCGAGGTGATCACCCGCATCGCGCCGCACGATTCCATCGAGCGCTACACGGGGCTGGGCGTGGACGTCATTACGGGCCGCGCCCGCGTCGTCGATCCGTGGTCGGTCGAGGTCAATGGCAGGCGGCTGACCGCCCGCAGACTGGTTCTTGCAACGGGCGCGGAACCGGCCATGCCGCCTATTCCCGGCCTGGCCGATGTCGAGCCGCTGACGTCGGAAACGGTGTGGAACCTGAGCGAGAAGCCGCAGCATCTGCTGGTGCTGGGCGGCGGCGCCATCGGCTGCGAGCTGGCGCAAAGCTTCGCGCGGCTGGGCTGCACCACGACTTTGGTCGAAGCCCTGCCGCGATTGCTGGCGCGCGAGGACGAAGAGGTCAGCGCCGCCATGCGCGCCATGCTGGAGAAGGACGGCGTCAACGTGGTAACCGGCGCGGGCGTGGAATCTTTCCATAGCGAAGGCGGCAGCCGCATCGCCCGGCTGAAAAACGGCAGCAGCGTCTCCTTCGATCGCGTGCTGATCGCCGTCGGACGGCGCACGCGCGTGCAGGGCTTCGGGCTGGAAGAACTTGGGCTGCTGGAGAAAGGCCGCCTTGTGGTGGACGAAAACCTGCGCACGCGCCTGCCGACCATCTATGCCGCGGGCGACGTCATCGGCCAGTTGCAGTTCACCCATGCCGCCGGCCATTACGCCTGGTTCGCCGCCATGAACGGGCTGTTCGACGGGTTCAAGACCTGGAAGTCGCACGTCAAAGCGTTCCCCATCGTGATCTACACCGATCCGGAAATAGCCCGCGTCGGCCTCAGCGAAGCCGAAGCGCGCGAGCACAACATCGACTACGAGATCACCCGCTACGATCTGGCGGAGCTGGACCGCGCCATTGCCGACGGCGCCAACGAAGGCTTCGTCAAGGTGCTGACGCCGCCGGGCAAGGACAAAATCCTGGGCGCGACCATTGTCGGTTCGCGCGCGGGCGACATGCTGGGCGAGTTCACGCTGGCCATGCGCAACGGGCTGGGGCTGAACAAGATCCTGCGCACCGTGCATCCCTATCCGAGCTGGACCGAAGCAGCCAAGGCAACGGCCGGCGAATGGCGGCGCGCCCATGCGCCGGAATGGGCGCTGAAGCTGTCGGCCCGCCTGCTCGTCTGGATGCGGGGCTAGAGTTTGTTCGACCGCTATCTCCTGCCGCTGCAGCAACGCCTGTTCGATCCGCCGGCGCACTGGCTGGCAGCCAGAAGAGTCTCGGCCGATTCTGTCACGGTGCTGGGTTTCGCCATCGGCATGCTCGCCGTGCCGTTGCTGGCGACGGACCATTACACGGCGGCGCTCTTCGCTATTGTGCTGAACCGCCTATGCGACGGGCTCGACGGCGCGCTGGCGCGCTGCACGCAGCCCACCGATCGCGGCGCTTTCCTCGACATCGCGCTCGACTTCATCTTCTACGCTTGCGTGCCCTTGGGCTTCGCGCTGGCCGACCCGTCGCACAACGCGCTCGCCGCCGCCGTGCTGCTGTTCGCCTTCATGGGCACCGCCACCAGCTTCCTCGCCTTCTCCGCGATCGCCGCGCGGCGGGGCATGACTGCCTCCAACTATCCGGCCAAGGGGCTCTATTATCTGGGCGGCCTGACCGAAGGCTTCGAGACCATCGCCCTGTTCGTCGCCCTATGCCTGTGGCCGAGCGCGTTCCCGCTCCTCGCCTATGTCTTCGCCGCGCTGTGCGGGCTTACCACCGTGACGCGCTGGTGGTGGGGCTGGCGCAGGTTCTAGCGCGGCGCGCGGCCGGGCACGGCGCGCACTTTGCCCGGCGCTGCAATCCAGATGGCGGCGATGGACACGGCGCAAAGCCCGATGGTCAGCACGAAGGCCCAATAGTAGCTGCCGGTGGCGTCGTGGATCTCGCCCGCCACCCACGGGCCAGCCGCGCCGCCGAGAGTCAAAATAACGGTCAGCACGCCGAAGATCGCGCCGTAATGCTTGCCCTCGAAAATCTCGGCCACCACTGGCCCCATCACCGAGGTCAGCGCGTAGCCCATGAAGCCTTGCGAGAAGATCATCACGTAGAGCAGCGTCGATGACGGCGTGTGCTCGAGGAAGATCAGGCTGACGTAGCAGATGACGAAGCCCAGGCAGCCGATGGTCCACACCCATTCGCGGCCGATGCGGTCGGACAGCGCGCCGAAGCTGATCTGGCCCGGAATGCCGGTCACCGCCACCATGCCCAGCGCCCAGGCCGCCAGCAGCGGCGAGAAGCCGACCTCCTGCAGGTATTTCGTCTGATGCACCTGGACCGGATACCAGGCGAACAACCCGCAGAAATAGGCCAGCGACAGCCACCAGAAGCGGCCGGTGCGCACCGCGCGCGACACCGTCCAGTCGACCGCGGCCCACGCCGTATCGACGATATGCAGGCCGCGCCTGGCGGCGCCCTGCCCGCCCGCGCGATCGCCATCGGGCAGCAGGCCGATATCGGCCGGCCGGCGCCAGACCATAAGATTGAGCGGTCCCAGAATCACCAGCGCCAGAATCCCGAGCAGCCAGCAGGCCGAACGCCAGCCATCCTGCTCGATGACCGATTGCAGCAGCGGCAGCAGCGCCAACGCGCCGATGCCCGCGCCGCTGAAGGCGATGCTGATGGCAAGCCCGCGCTTGCGTGCAAACCAGTTGGGCAGATAGAGCGACTGGGCGGTGTAGCTCATCAAATTGGAGCCGCCGCCCACCAGCACGCCCAGCGTGGCGTAAAGCTGCCACGGTTTTTCGATCAGCGGAGCGAGGAACAGACCCGCCGCCATGGCGCAAACGCCGATCTCGATGACGAAGCGCGGGCCGTAGCGATCCATCAGCCGGCCGGTGAGCGGCCCCAGCACGGCGGAGAACAGGAACCCAAAGGAGAAAGCCCCCGCCGTCAGGCCGCGGTCCCAGCCAAACTCGTCGATCAACGGCGGCATGAACAGCGAATAGGCCGTGCGCGAGGTCACCCCGATCGCCATGGTCACGAAGGCGATGCCGACGATGACCCAGCCATAGAAGAACGGGAGAGCGGAAATCCTGCGGCGCAACGCTTCGATCATGGCATGGCCTTAAGGAGAAACCCTGCCATCTTCAATTACCTTATGGATAAGGAAGCGATACCCGTTGGCGGCGCGGCTATTTGATTTTCGGCATGATCCATTGCAGCGCCAGCGCGATGCCGATGCCAAGCGTCGGCCAGAGAAACCACGCGTAACCGTGCCAGGTCGCCATGTTGACAACGAAGCAGATGACGATCGCAAAACCGCCAAGCACCGCCCGACGCTTGAAGCTGCGGGGCCATGCGGAGGCTGGCGGCTGATCGCCGACCGACGGTATCGGCGGCGGAGATGGTGGCGGCGCTGGCCGCGGGGCCGCAGCCGGCATCTGGTCCACTCCGCCCAGCAGCACGCGATAGGCCGGAACGGCCTCGGAGATGTTCTTCACTTCCTGCACGCCCAGGAAGTCGAAGCCGAGCGACAGCTTGTTGCGCACCTGCTCGAACACCGATCCCGAAACCAGCACGCCGCCCGATTCGGCCATCGCCTGCAAGCGGGCGGCGATGTTGACGCCGGCGCCGAACAGATCGTCGCCATCGACCATTACGTCGCCCAGGTTGATGCCGATGCGGAACTGCATGCGATCCGCCGCGGGGACGTCGGCGTTGCGCTCGGCGATGTCGCGCTGGATGCGTACCGCGCAATCGACGGCATTCACCACGCTGGAGAATTCGGCCAGCACGCTGTCGCCGGCCGTGTTCACCACCCGGCCGCGATGGCTGACGATCTTCTCCAGCAGCGAATCGCGATAGGCCTTGAGCCGGGCGTAGGTCCCGGGCTCGTCCTGCTCCATCAGCCGGCTGTAGCCGGCAACGTCGGCGGAAAGGATGGTCGTCAGTTTTCTGTCGGGCGCTGCGTGCATCGGCGGAATTTAGCAGGAAGCTCCCTCGACGCGCTATGCTCGTTGCGATGATCCGCAGAGCACAGATCGAAGACGTTCCCCACCTGATGCGCATTCGCGCCTCGGTGCGCGAGAACATCCTCTCCGATCCGGCGAAAGTGCCGGCATCCCTTGTTGTGGAATTCATCGCCCATTCCGGCATCTGGCTGTGGGAAGAGAACGGCGCCGTGCTGGGCTTCGCTTCGGCGGATACCCGCGACGGCAGCATCTGGGCGCTGTTCGTCGATCCCGTCGCAGAGGGACGCGGCATCGGCCGCGCTCTTCTGCCGCAAGCGCTCGACGATCTGCGCGCCAAAGGCTGGAAACAGGCCAGGCTTTCGACGAACGCGGACTCGCGCGCCGATCGCTTCTACCGCCGCAACGGCTGGACGCCGCACGATCTCTTGCCCAACGGCGAACGGCTGTTCACGCTGGATTTGTGACTACAGCGCGCCTTTGATGTCGGTACGCGAAAAATCGTTGCCGATATAGAGCAGTGCGCAGTTGCTTTGCCGGGCCAAGTCATAGGCAAAGCAATCGCCGAAATTGAGCGAAGCGGCATGAAAGCCCTTGCCCCATTTGCGATACGCCTCCGAAACGCGCCGCGCCGCCATGCCGGTGACATCAACGATCTCGACACCCAGGGTTTCGAGAATCGCGTGCACTTCGTCGGCGACGCCACGTCGCTCGGCGACGATCAGCGCTTCCGCCAACGTCACGGCAGAGATGCGAATATCGTCTTCGCTTTCCACCGCGCCGATGCAGGCTTTCGCTTCAGGCTCGCGCAGCGCAATGGCCATGAGCGCGGAAGTGTCGAGCACGATCACTTCGGCATCCCGTTATCGTCGTAGAGAAAGTCTTGGCTGCGCGCCGCCTTCGGTCCCGGCTTGGCTTTCCTCGCTCCGGATCGGGAGATTTCCTCCAGCAAGGCGCGCCGCTGGGCGCGATCCACCGGGGCTTTGATCGGTACCAGTTTCACCGCCCCTTGCCCGTGACGCGTCAGAATGACTTCGTCGCCCTGCTCGGCGCGGCGTACCAGTTCGGTTAGTTTGGCTTTGGCATCGGAAACGGAAATCTTCATCGCACACCATTGGTCCATCTCTTGGACTAATATATAGTCCAAACGATGGACCAAAACAAGGAAGGCAAATGTCCGCCGAATTGACCCGGGACGATGTCGATCTGATCGAACGCAAAGTGGCCTGGCAGGGCTATTACCGCATGGACGTCTATCGCCTGCGCTATCGCCGCTTCGATGGCGCGTGGAGCCAGCCTATCGAGCGCGAGGTGTTCGAGCGCGGCAAGGCGGCGGCGGTGGTGCCCTATGATGCGGTGCGCGACGAGGTGGTAATGATCCGCCAGTTCCGCCCCGGCGCCTATGCCGCCGGGCGCGATCCGTGGCTGTGGGAAGTCGTCGCCGGTATCATCGATGCGGGCGAGACGCCTGAGTCCGTCGTCAGGCGCGAGGCGCAGGAAGAGGCCGCGCTGGAAATCTCCGACCTGATCCGGGTTTGCGAATATCTGGTCAGCCCCGGCGGCACGTCGGAAGTCTGCACCCTGTTCGGCGCTCGCACCGATGCTTCAAAGGCCGGCGGCACGCACGGGCTGGCCAGCGAGCATGAGGACATCGCCGTCGAGGCCATGAGCTTTGATAAGGCCATGGCGCTGGTCACGGGCGACAAGATCAACAACGCCAAGACCATTATCGGCCTGCAATGGCTGGCGCTGAACCGTGCCGACCTGCGCCGGCGGTGGGGCTGAGTTTCGCGCAACGCCGCCCTCGCCGGCTTGCACCCGCCGGCATATCCCCAGTATTCTTGTGAAAACAACGGATTTCACATCATGGACACGAAAAACGGTTTCGTCGGCACGGTCGGCAACACCCTGCTCATCAGACTGCGCGCCGCCTCCGAGGCGACCGGCTGCGACATCTACGGCAAGGCCGAGTTCCTCAATCCCGGCGGCTCGGTGAAGGATCGCGCCGCGCTGGCGATCATCACCGATGCCGAGAAGAAGGGTCAGCTGCGGCCGGGCGGCGTCATCGTCGAAGGCACCGCCGGCAATACCGGCATTGGCCTGGCGCTGGTCGCCAATGCGCGCGGCTATCGCACCGTGATCGTGATGCCCGAGACGCAGAGCCAGGAGAAGAAGGACATGCTGCGCCTGTGCGGCGCCGATCTGCGCCTGGTGCCGGCCGCGCCCTACGCCAACCCGGCCAACTACGTGCGCTATTCGGGCCGCTTGGCCGAGGAGATGGCGCAGAGCGAGCCCAACGGCGCCATCTGGGCCAACCAGTTCGACAATGTCGCCAACCGGCAGGGCCATTACGAAACCACCGGCCCGGAGATCTGGCAGCAAACCGACGGCAAGGTCGACGGCTTCACCTGCTCGGTCGGCAGCGGCGGCACCTTGGGCGGCGTCGGGCTGGCATTGAAAGAGCGCAACAAGAACATCCAGATCGTGCTGTCCGACCCGATGGGCTCGGCGCTTTACGGCTATTACAAGAACGGCGCGCTGAAGGCGGAAGGCAATTCGATTACCGAAGGCATCGGCCAGGGCCGCATCACCAAGAACCTCGAAGGCGCGCCGATCGACGATGCGTTCCAGATCTCCGACCAGGAAGCCCTGCCCATCCTCTACGACCTACTGCAACACGAAGGCCTGTGCCTGGGCGGCTCGTCGGCCATCAACGTCGCCGGCGCCATCCGCCTGGCTAGAAAGCTCGGCAAGGGCAAGACCATCGTCACCGTGCTGTGCGATTCGGGCACGCGGTACCAGTCCAAGCTCTTCAACCCCGCTTTCCTGCGCGAGAAGAATTTGCCCGTGCCGGCCTGGCTGGCGTAAAACCAGCCGATGGCAACCGAAGAGCTTTTCCGCAACGATTCCTATCTCAAGGAATGCCCCGCCACGATCGTCAGCGCCGATGCGCGCGGCATCGTGCTCGACCGCACCGTGTTCTACCCGACCGGCGGCGGCCAGCCGGGCGACACGGGCGTGCTGGTCCTGGCCGATGGCGGCACCATCGCCATCGCCGACACGATCAAGGGCGATGACGGCATCCTGCACGTCCCCGCCCCCAACCAGGCTCTGCCCGCACCCGGCACTACCGTAATGGCGAAGCTCGACTGGGAGCGTCGCTACCGGCACATGCGCATGCACAGCGCCCTCCACCTGCTTTGCGCGGTGGTGACGGGCGACGTCACGGGTGGGCAGATCGGCGCCGACAAGTCGCGGCTGGATTTCAACGTGCCGGGCGATGCGCTCGACAAGGACCACATCAACCGCGAGCTGGCGCGGCTGATCGGCGAGGACAAGCCGGTGCAGCCACGCTGGATCGACGATGCCGAGCTGGAAGCGCGTCCGGAGCTTGTGCGCACCATGAGCGTCAAGCCCCCCACGGGCCAGGGCAAGGTGCGCCTGCTCGACATCGAAGGCGTCGACCTGCAGCCCTGCGGCGGCACGCATGTCGCGCGCACCTCCGAGATCGGCGGCATCGAGGTCGCCAAGATCGAGAACAAGGGCCGCCAGAACCGGCGCGTCAACCTGCGTTTCGCCGAATAGACGGAAATCAAAATGCCATACGCCAATCCCGACGCCCTGGTCAGCACCGAGTGGCTGGCCGCCCATCTCAACTCGCCCGATGTCCGCGTGGTCGATGGCTCGTGGTATCTGCCGGCGCAGAAACGCGATCCCAAGGCCGAGTATGCCGCCGGCCACATTCCCGGCGCGGTGTTCTTCGACATCGACGAGATATCTGACGACGCCTCGCCCTACCCGCACATGCTGCCCTCGTCGGTGAAGTTCACCTCCCGGGTGCAGAAGCTTGGCCTGGGCGACGGCAACCGCATCGTCGTCTACGACGCCTACCCGATGCTGGCCGCCACGCGCGTGTGGTGGATGTTCCGTCATTTCGGCCACAAGGATGTCGCCGTGCTCGATGGCGGCCTGAACAAATGGAAAGCCGAAGGCCGGCCGCTGGAAGATTTGCCGCCGATGCCGCGCCAGCGCCATTTCTCGGCGCGCACCGACATGACGCTCGTGCGCGACACCGAACAGGTGAAAGAAGCGCTGGGCGGCAAGGCGCAGGTGGTCGACGTGCGCGCCGCCAACCGCTTCAGCGGCGAAGCGCCGGAGCCGCGGCCCGGCTTGCGGTCCGGCCACATGCCGGGGGCGCTCAACCTGCCGTGGGAAACGCTGATCGATCCGCAGCGCGGCACCATGCTGCCGGCAGAGACGCTGAAGGTGAAAATCGAGGCCGCCGGCATCGATCTCAACCGGCCCATCATCACGACTTGCGGCTCGGGCATCAGCGCCTGCGTGCTGGCGCTGGGCCTGCATCTGATCGGCGCCCGCGATGTCGCCGTCTATGACGGCTCCTGGGCCGAATGGGGCAGCCGTCCCGACACGCCGGTGGTGACGGGCGCCAAGTGAGCGCTTCGCCCTCGCCGGCCAAGCTTCGCACCACCATCACCTATCTGGAGATGGCGCAGCCGCCTTCACAAGCGGCGCCGCCCGATCCGCCGCAGGTCCGCATCGAGCGGGCCACCGGCATCACCGTCGCCTTCTATCGCTATCTCTACAACGAGGTCGGCGGCAAATTCCTGTGGTACGAGCGCCGCGCCATGGACGACATCGCGCTGGCGGCCTTGCTGCATTCGCCGGCGACCGAAGTCTACGTCGCCTATGCCAAGGGCGTGCCGGCAGGCTTCTTCGAGCTGGACCGCCGCCATCCCACCGACATCGACCTCGCCTATTTCGACCTGATGGCCGATTTCATCGGCGTCGGGCTGGGGCACTGGTTCCTGCGCTGCGCCGTCGATGCGGCCTGGGCGCATCGCCCGCGCCTGCTGACGGTGAACACCAACAGCCTCGACCACCCCAGGGCGCTGGCCAACTACCAGCGGGTCGGGTTTGCCGTGGCGCGCACGGTCGACCACAGCTTCGACGACCCGCGTTTGAAGGGGCTGATCTGAGCCGGTTGCAATTGGCACCGGCCCATGGCGGTGCCAAGATGGCGGTCCGCGCAACTTTCCCTGCAGCAGGCCAATGTCCTCCGACAAGAACGCTTCGACCAAGATCGACACCATCCTGACCGTGGCGGGGCGCGATCCCGCCGGCAATCACGGTGTCGTCAATCCGCCGGTCTATCACGCCTCGACCATCATCTTCCCCTCGCTGGCGGCGCAGGAGAAAGCCTCGGGCGATCCGCTCAACCACATGACTTATGGCCGCGCCGGCACGCCGACCCAGCACGCGCTGGAAGAGACGATGTCGCTGCTGGAGGGCGCCTATCGCACCGTCGCCGTGCCGTCGGGCCTGGCCGCCATCACCGGCGCCATCCTCGGCTTCGTCTCAGCGGGCGATCACATGCTGGTCAGCGACAGCGCCTATGGGCCGACGCGCCGCTTCGCCGTCAACTTCCTCAAGCGCTTCGGCGTCGAGACCACCTTCTTCGATCCCACCATGGGCGCCGACGTCGAGCGGCTGGTGCAGCCCAACACCAAGCTGTTCTACGTCGAGGCGCCGGGCTCGCTGACCTTCGAGATGCAGGACATTCCCGCCATCGCCAAGGTCGCGCACGCGCACGGCGCCATCGTGGTGGCCGACAACACCTGGGCCACGCCCGTCTATTGCCAGCCGATCAGGCTCGGCGCCGACATCGTGGTCCATGCCGGCACCAAATACGTGGTCGGCCATTCCGACGCGATGATGGGTTTCATCTGCTGCTCGCAGGCGACCTACGCCACGGTCAAGACCATGGCCGGCACCCTTGGCTTCCACGCCGCGCCCGACGATTCCTACCTGGCGCTGCGCGGCCTGCGCACGCTTGCCGTGCGCCTGCGCCGGCACGAGCAAAGCGCGCTGGAAATCGCCCGCTGGCTGCAGACGCGGCCCGAGGTCGAGCAGGTGCTGCATCCCGCTCTGCCCGACTGCCCCGGCCACGACATCTGGAAGCGCGACTTCACCGGCTCGTCGGGCCTGTTCGCCTTCACCTTGAAGGGCAAGCATTCGAAGCCCGCCATCGCCGCCATGGTCGATCACATGAAGCTGTTTGGCATCGGCTTCAGCTGGGGCGGCTACGAGAGCCTGATGATCCACGCCCACCCCGAAACCTATCGCACCGCCGTGCCCTGGCCCGCCGACAAGACGCTGATCCGCGTCCATATCGGCCTGGACGACGTCGAAGACATCAAGGCCGACCTGGCGGCGGGTTTCGAGCGGATGAAGCAGGCGGCGAAGGCAGCGGCGGAGTAATCGCTCGGCTGCCACCCACTTCCGTCATTCCACTTCCATCGTCATTCCGAACGCAGTGAGGAATCTTCCCCGGCTCGCAAGCGCAGGCGCTGTCTGAGCGAACAGGGGAAGATGTCTCGCTGCGCTCGACATGACGGAAAAGGAAGAGTGGGGAGTGAGCGGAGAGCCCTACTCCGCCGCCATCTTGCGGCAATTCGGGCAGAGGCCGGTGACTTCGACGGTGGCGTGCTGGACGGCGAAGCCGCGGTCGCCGGCGGAGTTGGCGATGGCGCGCGAGATGCGGGCATCGTCGATCTCGACCGCGTTGCGGCAGGATTTGCAGATCAGGAACAGGCCGCGATGGCTGTCGCCGGGATGGGCGCAGCCGACGAAGGCGTTGAGCGATTCGATGCGATGCACCAGCCCGTTCTCGAGCAGGAAATCGAGCGCGCGATAGACGGTGGGCGGCGCCGAGGCGAGCCCCTCCTTGCGCAGCGCGTCGAGCAAGGCATAGGCGCCGATCGGCTGATGGCTGCCCCAGACAAGTTCAAGCACCCGCTTGCGCAGATCGGTCAGCCGCGTGCCGTTGGCCTGGCACAGCGCATCGGCTGCGGCGACGGCATCGGCAACGCAGCTTTGGTGGTTATGGCCGGGCTTGGCGAAACCGGCGCCAGTCTTGGGAACAGCGGGCAATCTATTTGTCCGTCGTCATGGCGACGCGACAGCGGCAGACCGGGCAGGAGATCTGCGTCGGCACCGCCTCGCCCTTGACGCTCAACAGGCTGCGCACTTCGCTGGCGAGCTGTTCGTGATACTGCACGGCGCCGCAGGCGCTGTGGAAAGCCGACGCGATGGGGGCATCGGCCTCGACGATGGAAAAGGCGAAAGCCCGCGGCCCGAAAGCGATCAGCGCGCCCGCCGCCGCCAGCCCGCCCAGCCCAATCGTCAGCGCCTGCCGGCGCGTCACATCCCGATCTACCGCACTGGAATTGCTGGATAAGTTCCGACGTCTTGCCATGACACTGTACCTCGGCCGGTTGACCAATCCCCTTGCCACCAAATATAGAGCCTGCCACGGCGACAAGCCAGTGCGCCGAGTTCGAGGATTTCCATGGCATTGGATTACAAGCCGCTCGATCCCCAGACGATCGACGCCGCGCTGCGCAGCATCAGCTTCAACGCCGACGGCCTGGTGGCCGCCATCGCCCAGCAGCACGACACGGGCGAGGTGCTGATGCTGGCGTGGATGAACGCCGACACGGTGCGCGAGACGCTGGCGACGGGCCGCGTCTGCTACTGGTCGCGCTCGCGCAACCAGTTCTGGCGCAAGGGCGACACGTCGGGCCACATCCAGACCTTGAAGGAAATGCGCATCGACTGCGACGGCGACACGCTGCTGGTGCTGGTCGATCAGGTTGGCGTCGCCTGCCATACCGGCCGCCACAATTGCTTCTTCACCGCCATCCGCGGCGACAAACTGCAAGTGATCGCGCCGGTCGAGATCGAGCCGGCCGGGCACTGATCACGCCTCGGGCACCAGCCAGCCGCGATAGCGTACCAGGCGGCCAATCAGCGGCGCCTTCAGCTCGACGTCGAAATGGAAGCGGCCGTCCTGCTCGTATTCGAAGGCATCGCCGCCGGGCGACAGAAAGCGCGGCATCGGCACGCCGAACAGCGACCAACGGCGCACGATCAGGCGCAGCCGTCCCTCCTCCACCACGCAGGCCAGCGCCACGCTGATGGCGCCGAAGCGCTCGTCGATCAGGTACTGCGAGCGGCCGTGGCCTTCGGTTTGCACGCTGTGGAACTGGCGGCCGGCGAAATCGCGATGCCAGATCTCGCCGTCGGCGATGGCCTCGAAGCGGACGCGCACCGGGATGCGCTCGCCGGCTTGGGGAAATCCCATGAGGTCGGCGACCCTCTGCGCCAGGCTGTTGCGACCGCGCTCGACGCTGGCCTCGCCCGATGCCGACTGGCCGGCGACGGCGCCATGCATGGCCTGCAAGCTCGGCGGCAATCGCTCCCACGCCGCGCCCAGAACGCGGCGATAGAGCGGCAGGCCGTCCTGCTCCTCGCGGAAGCCCGCCACGATGCGCTTGCCGGCGAACCAGGGCTCGTAGTGCGAGAGTTCGATTCCCGTCGTTGCCGCGCGAGCGCCGCTTGCCGGTGGCGTGCCATCGAGCATCAGCCGCACGATGGCGGCCGCCGCGATGGCCGGCACGAACGGCCCGTCGTCCGCCTCCGCCAGCAAATGCCACGATCTGCAGACGGGACGGCCGCGCGCGTCAGTCCCGCGCGCTTCGATGAACATGCCGCTGCGATGCTCGCCCCAGCGCAGCAGATTGATGGTGCGATGGAACAGGCTGGCGAGTGGTCCGAGCGACGGCAGCAGGCGCAGCCGCACCAGCCAGGCCATCAGGATAAGGCCGCGATGCAGGATCGCCGGCACCGGGCCTGCGCCCATCCAGATCGATTTCATCTGCGGCCACAGTTGCGGCACGGCGCGCAGATCGGGCACGTCGATCAGCGAGAACACCCGACTGTGCAGCGGCAGGGCGCCGGGCGGCGCCACGGTGTGGCGGCGCGTGGTGGTGAGCGCATAGTCCCAGGCCAGCCGCCCCGCCTCCAGCCGCATCACCGGCTTGCCGGCGTAGCTCGCGATGGCGCGAATGACGCTCAATCCCAGCCCGGCATAGGGCGAGGGCGCGATGCCGCCGCCGACATGCTCGATGCTCATGCCCTCGGCGGCCAAGCGCCGCAGCACGGCGGCCGTCAGCACGGGAAACGTGCTGGCGCCTGACAGCGCGAAGATTCCGGCTGCGCGCGCCGCTTCGTCGAAGGCGGCGATGCCGGCGACGAATTCCGAGCTGTCGGCCAGGTCGACATAGGGGACGCCCAGCACGATGCAGGCTTCAACCATGCGATAGGGACCGGCGCCGTAATTCTGGAACGGGCCCGAGGCATCCACCACGATGCCGGGCTTCAATGCGGCGATCTGGCTGCGGACATCGCCATCGCGATCGAACCGCGCGGCCTGGCAGCCCAGCTCATCGGCGAGCTTGCGGGCGGCCGACAGCGAGCGTCCCGCCACGATTACGTGCAGGCGATCGTCGTTCGCCAGCAGCCGCGCCAGACGGCTGCCGAACGTGCCATAGCCGCCAACGATCAAAACCCGCACCGGCCCCTCCTGC
>CAYLYK010000001.1:0-1211859 GCA_964388115.1 uncultured Hyphomicrobiales bacterium | reverse complement strand
GCTGCCGAACGTGCCATAGCCGCCAACGATCAAAACCCGCACCGGCCCCTCCTGCCGGCCAATGATCGGGGCCGCTCAGGCAAGGGCCAAACGCCAAATCGCCGCATTCGCCTGACATAGAAGACTTCATCCTGAGCCTGGCGAAGGATGAGGATCGCAGGAAACCTCAGTCGCGTTGCCCATGCTTCGCCAAGCTCAGCATGAAGGGGGCTGGGCAGAGAACCCGAATCCGTCGCTTTCTTCCTGCTTGCCAAGCCTCTTGTGCGCCGCCAGGCGCACGGATGCAGCGGTGCTCGCTACCACTCGCCACTGCTTCCCATAAGCGTTTGCAAGGCACGCCCAAGTGCCTGCATGCGCTGTTCCAACGCATCCGGCGCGGAGTTCCGCACATACGCACACCCACCGCCGCAAGCGGCGGGTGTGCGTATGATTGAACTCCTTGATAATTTCCGCATCTTCATTGACTACATTGATTCCCTTGATCTCCTTGATAGGGACAGAGACCGCTATCGCGGCCGAACTACCGCACTCTGCGCGGGGAAACGGGTAAACTCGTCGACCAGCGACAGCGGAGTGCCAGCATGCCCACACATAAAACGCCGGGGGTTTACGTCGACGAGACGCCAGGCACGCGCGCCGTGGCTCCCGCGTCGACCGGCGTCACCGCTTTCGTCGGCCACACGCTGGAAGGGCCGATCAACAAAGTCGTGCCGGTCAAATCCTTCCTGGAATACTCCAAGACTTTTGGCGGCCTGGCGGCCAGCTCCGAGGTCTCCTACGCGGTGCTGCAATTCTTTCGCAATGGCGGCGAGAAGGCGCTGATCGTGCGCGTGCCCGAGCTCGATACCGGCCTGCCCGATCTGGGCATGGTGAGCGGCGCGAGTTCGTCCGTGCCGATCGGGCTGAGCTGCCTCGACGCCGACGAGGAGTTCGAGTTGCTGTGCGTGCCCGACGCGACCCGCCCGCGCGAGCCCGGCGGATCGCTGTCGGAATTTCCCATGGAGGAAATGGTCGAGCTGTGGCGCGCCGCCATCGCCTTGTGCCGGCGCAAGCGGGCGCTCTTCATTCTCGACGCGCCGGTCGAAACGCTCTCGACCGGGGCTGCGCAAACCCTGGCCGCCGCCCTGCCGCGCGAGATGGGCAGTTTCACTGCCGCCTACGCACCGTGGATCTGGATCGACGATCCCTTGCACGATGGCCAGCAGCGCCGCTGCGCGCCAGGCGGCAGCGTCGCCGGCCTCTATGCGCGCACCGACAAGAACCTCGGCGCGTGGAAATCGCCCGCCGGCACCGACGCCAATCTGCGCAATGTCCGCCGCCTCGCTGCCTCCTTCAGCGACGCCGAGCAGGCCATCCTCAATCCGCTGGCGATCAACCTGTTGCGCGAGTTTCCCGGCCATGGCTTCGTGGCGTGGAGCGCGCGCACGCTGGACATTTCAGGCGACTGGACCTTCGTTCCGATGCGCCGCCTGGCCAATCACATCGAGCGCAGCCTGACGCGCGGCCTGCACTGGACCGTCTTCGAAACCAATGGCGAGGCGCTGTGGTCGCAATTGCGGCGCAGCGCCGGCGATTTCTTCGACACGCTGTTCCGGCGCGGCGCATTCGCCGGCGAGACTCAAACGAAGTCCTACTTCGTCAAATGCGGCCCCGACACGACGACCGAAGCGGATATCGCGCAGGGTCACGTCAACCTCGAGATCGGCTTCGCAGCCCTGAAGCCGGCGGAGTTCGTGATCTTGCGCCTTCAGTTCACGACGCGGCCGCCGAACGCTTGAACGGCGTGCCGAGAGGCCTAAGCCGCACGCCTTCGCGCAGGCGGGTGAAGGGCATCTCGGTCGGATCGGTTGTGTGGGCGCCCGGCGAATGCACGATCAGGATGGTTTCGGCGATAGGCTGGAAGTCGGCGCGGAAATGCACCGTCGATTTCAGGCCCAGGATCGGCGTCTTGGATGGCTCGACGCCGACATGACGGAACATCTCCTGATCCGCCGCCTGCACACGCCGTCCCGCCAGCACCGCCGAAACGCCGCTATCCTCGTCCGTCACCAGCGCCATCGGCCCCAGATGCATCTTGGCGCCGCCATAGAAGGGACCGGTGGCGGTGAAGTTGCCGCTGTTGAGCTTGGTCACGCGCCAGCGCCCCTTGGCCGGCGTCTCGCCGCCCACGCCCACCACCGCGCCAATGCCGCGCTCCATGATGTTGCCTTCTCCCGCATCGTGCGCCGCCTGCGCCGAGTCCGGATCGACCAGCATGCCGATCACCGCGCCCTTGGCCTTGTTGCGCATCATCGCTTTGAGAAGCCCCACCGTATCCGACGTGCCGCCGGCGCCGGGATTGTCCTGCACGTCGGCCAGCACGATGGGCTTCTTCGCTGTCTTCGCGAGCTCCATCGCCTTCTGCACGGCGGCGTCAGGATCGAACACCTCGCCGCTGAACTGGCTCTCGCGGCTGTTGAGCGCCGCGGCCAGCGCGTCGGCTGCGGCATCGGCGGAAGCCTGGTCCCAGGCATAGGCCACCAGCGCCGGTCCGCAATGGGTGATGTCGGCCGGCGGGAAGCCCGGCGTGATGGTGGCGCTGACGATGTTGAAATTGTGCTTGGGCGTGACCTTGCCCGTGCCGCCCTGCTCCATCTCCTCGATCATGTCGAACAGACCCTTGGACGGCTCGTTCAGGGTGCACTGCCAGACCAGCGGGATCAGGAAGTCGAACTGGCGATAGGCCTTGTAGAGTTTGCGCTTCTCGCGCAGCAGCCGGTCAAGCAGGCGCGCCGCCTTCTCACCGGTATCGGCCATGTCGATATGCGGGTAAGTGCGATAGCCGATCAGGGCGGTGGCGAGCTGCGCCATCTCCGGCGTCAGATTGGCGTGGTAGTCGAGGCTGCAGACGATCGGCAAATCCGGCCCGACCAGCTTGCGAATGCGCGCCAGCAATTCGCCTTCGCCGTCCTGATGATCGTCGGCCACCATGGCGCCATGCAAATCGAGATAGATGCCATCCACCGGCAACGCCTTCTGCAGATCCTCGATGATCATGCCGGCGATGCGCTCATAGGCCTCGCGCTCGACATAGGAGCACGGCGGCGCTGCGGCCCAGGACAGCGGCACCAGCTCATGCCCCAGCTCGGTGAGGCCCTTGACCGCGCCGGCGATGGGGATGTTGTAGCCCTTCACGCCGTCGATCATCTCCGCCCCGCGCAGCAGCGGCGGCCAGGCGTCGGCGCGGACGAAATCATCCCAGGTCGCCTTCTGCGGCGCGAAAGTGTTGGTCTCATGCTGGAAGCCGGCGACGGCGATGCGAGCCATAAAGTCCTCAATACGCGAGTGGAATGCCGAAATTGGATGTCAGGGATGCTATCATGCCCCGGCGTCTCGCCAGCCCGAAAGCCATATTCGAGCCGCAAACGCGACCCATCCTGAACCCTTAAGCATTTTGACCGTTAGGAGGTCACCATGCGTCGAATCTTTGCATTGCTGGGCATCGTGCTGGCGCTTGGCGCCTGCGCGCAGACCACGCGCTGGGAGAAGCCGCAGGCCACCGAAGAGGCGACCGCCGCCGATTTGCAGGACTGCCGCGTGCAGGCGCAGAGGGAAGCGGTCCGCACCGTCGGCCCCTATCCTGCCGGCTATCCGTATTACGGGCCATTCCTCTATCGCGGTGCGCGCTACGAATACGAAACGCGGCTGCGCCAGGAACAGTATTTCGCCGAGGGTCGGCTGACCTCGTTCTGCATGCGCAACAAAGGATACGACCGTGTCGTCATCGAAACGCCGAAACAGTAGCGCCCTTCTCCTCGCTTGCCTGCTGGCGGCGACGCCGGCCGTGGCGCAGCAGGGCGATCCCAACGCCGGCATCATTCGGCAGCCAGCGCCCGAAGCCATGCCCAAGACCAGCGCCGAATGCACGGCCTACGCCATCCAGCGCTCCAATGAGGAATACATGGCGCAGGACAGCTCGGTGCGACGCAACTCGCCGTTCCAGACCGGCCCTGGCGGCACGCGAGACCCTTTCACCGACAGCCAGCGCCAGCAGCTCGATATCGACCGTTCGGCCCGGCAGAAGCAGCTTTACGATTCCTGCATCGAGCAGCTGAAACAGCACCGGTAGAATTCATTCAACCAAACGGTTGACAATCACTTTGGCGGCCCATACATTCAACCACATGGTTGAATATCAAGCCGCCCAACTCGACACCGTCTTCAAGGCCCTGGCCGATCCCACCCGCCGCGCCATGCTGCGCCGCCTTAGCCAATCCGAAGCCAGCGTCGGCGAACTGGCCGCGCCGTTCATGGAAACGCGCAGCGGCATGTCGCTGGCCGCCGCCTCCAAGCACATCAAGGTGCTGGAGCAGGCCGGTCTGGTCGATCGCATCGTGCAGGGTCGCACCCATTATTGCCGCCTCAACTCCTCGCCGCTGTCCGACGCCAGCGAATGGCTGCGCTACTACGAGCGCTTCTGGACCGAGCGACTGGACGATCTCGACCGCGCCCTGCGCGCCGATGCAAAACCCCAACCGAAATCCAAACCGAGCAGGAGGAAGAAATCATGAACCACTACGCCCAGCCGCTGAACGAGAACACCGTGCGCTTCGAGCGCATTCTTCCCGCCACGCCCGATCGCGTCTGGGAATATCTGGTCGATTCGGACAAGCGCGCCAAATGGCTGGCCAGCGGCGTGATGGAGCAGACGCCTAACGGCAAGGTCACGCTGGTGTTCCGCAACACCGAGCTTCCCGCCGTCAAGGAGCCGGCGCCGGAGAAGCACAAGGACAAGGAAGGCTCGGGCTTCACCGCCACGGTTCTCGAGTGCAACAAGCCGCATCTGCTGCGCATCACCTGGGGCGTGGCGTCGGAAGTGACGTTCGAGCTCACGGCGCAGGGCAAGGAGACCAGGCTGGTGCT
Organism: uncultured Hyphomicrobiales bacterium; assembly: GCA_964388115.1. Lineage (GTDB taxonomy): Bacteria > Pseudomonadota > Alphaproteobacteria > Reyranellales > JAQSWP01 > JAQSWP01. Next base: position 1,206,957 of record CAYLYK010000001.1, on the reverse strand, counting down.
GACCCATCGCAAGCTTCCCGGCCGCAACGACAAGATCAATGTCAGCGGCGGCTGGCACACCCATCTGGCAATACTGCAGGAGGTATTGGCCGGCGAGCCGGTCGGCCCGTTCTGGAGCCGCTTCGAGAAGCTGCACGCCGAATACGAGAAGCGCCTGAACTAGGTCGAGCTCCGCTAGCTGGGAATACTCTCCGGTGCGGCATGGAATTCGACGAACATCCGCACCGGTCCCAGCGGCTCGACCTCGTGGAATTGCTGCGGGCGGACGACGCCCTGTTGCTGCGGCGTCAGCACGGTCTCGCTGTCCGGATCGAAGGTGCGATAGCGCAATCGTCCTTCGAGCACGTGGATCAACCCCCACACGCCGGCCTTGGTCTGATGCTGGCGCCGCAGCGCCGCCGGCAAGCTGTTCTCGTCGAAGACCGGCGTGCGCCGATAGGCCTGCAATCCCGCAGGCAAGGTTTCGGAATCGCTCATGCGACCGAGTCCACGGCGGCATCCAGCTCGGGGCGCAACAGGCGCTGGCCTTTTTCGGGCAGCCTGCCGCCGGCGATGGTAATGCCCAGCTCCAGGCTCTCGGCAATGCGCTGGGCGCGCTCGACGAAATGCGCTGCCGCTTTCGGCGGGCACAGTTCGCGCGCCGTCGCCTCGAACAGCGCCAGCCAGCGATCGAAATGCCGCGAGTCGATGGGCAAGGGCAAATGCTTGCGCATCGGCTGGCCATGATAGCGTCCGCTCATCAGCACCACCCCCGACCAGAAGGCGAACATGCGCTGCAGATGCGGCTCCCAGTCGGCGATGCGGGCGGCGAAGATCGGGCCGATCAGCGCATCGTCACGCACGCGCGCATAGAAGCCGCGCACCAGCCGCTCGATCATCGCCTCGTCGATGCCGGTTTCCGCCTGCACCGCTGCCACGATCGCCGCCCGCCGCGCCGCCGCCACGTCCAGGCTTGCTTCATCGCTCATGCCCTCGCCTCCCTCGTTCCATCGCCGTCCATCAACAAGGCGCGCATGCGCCGCGATGCGGCCGACCTGCCGGCAAGATCGGCCAGCGACTTGCCGTCGAGCACCGCGAGGAATGCCCGCAGGGCCTCGTGCAGCAGACCGCGCAGGCCGCATTCGGGCGTGACGACGCACAGATTGCGCGCGCCATCAAAGCACTCGACCAGCGCAAATCCCTCCTCGGTCGCCCGCACCACCGCACCGACATTGATCGCAGCGGCAGGATGCGCCAGCCGCAGCCCCCCACCGCGACCACGGACGGCTTCGACGAAGCCCGCCTGGATCAGCGTCTGCGCCACTTTCATCATGTGGTTGCGCGACACCCCGTAACGACGCGCCACGTCCTCGATCGTGTGCAGCCGCTGCGGCTCCAGCGCCAGCAGCATCAGCAGACGCAACGCGTAATCGGTATGGAAGGTCAGCCGCAAGGCCGCGCTCCGTGGCTATTGCCGGATCGGCATTAAAGAGGTATATAATATGCATGTTTAAACCCGGCATGACAAGTCCCATGCGAACCGCTCGCCGCCGCGCCGATCACAATCTCCTGTCATCGATGGCGCTGGCGCTACTGACGCTGGTCTGGGCCGGCATGGTGATCGGCGTGTCTGGGCTCGCGACGCCGGCGAAATTCCACGCTCCGTCGCTCAGCCTGCCGGTGGCGCTCGATGTCGGCCGCACCACTTTCCATGTCTTTACTCGCGTGGAGTGGCTTCTGGGGCTGGCGCTGGTGTTGCTGCTGCTCGCGCTGGGGCATCGGCGCCTGATCCTTCTCGGCGCGCTGCTGATCGTCGCAATCCTGCTGGTGCAGGCGCTCTATCTCCTGCCCGCCCTCGATCTGCGCGTCGCGGCCATCATCGCCGGCCAGACGCCGCCGCCAAGCCCGCTGCACACTTGGTACGCTGCAGCGGAGGCCGGCAAGCTGGCCACCCTGCTGGCCCTCGGCATCGCCGCCTTGCGACAACGCGTGCAGCCTGGCTAGGTGGGTTTCATCTCGTTGATCAGCGTGGGGATGAGTTCCGACACGGTCGGGTGGATCGGCACGGCCCATTGCAGAGCGGTGAACGGCTGATCGGCATTCATCATGTCGAGGATGCCGTGGATGGCTTCATCGCCACCCGTGCCCAGAATGGCCGCGCCGAGAATGCGCTTGCTCTCGGCGTCGGCCACCACTTTCATCAATCCCAGCGTTTCGCCCTTCTCTATGGCGCGACCCACCCGCGACATGGGCCGCGTGCCGATCAGCAGCTCCTTCTCCGCAGCGCGCGCCTGCGCCTCGCTCATGCCGACCCGGCCCAGCGGCGGATCGATGTAAAGCGCATAGCCTTGCACGCGGTCATCGACCTTGCGTGAGGCGCCATCCAGCAGATTGGCGGCGACGATCTCGAAATCGTTGTAGCTGGTATGGGTGAAAGCGCCGCGCCCGTTGCAGTCGCCCAGCGCCCAGATGCCCGGCACATTGGTTTGCAAGCTCGCATCGACGGTGATGTAGCCGCGCGCATCGACCGCCACGCCGGCCTTATCCAATCCCAGATCGTCGGTGTTGGGTCGCCGGCCAACCGCCAGCAGCACATGGCTGCCGATTTCCTCCGGCGCGCCTTGCGTGCAGTCGACCCGCACCGCGATACCGTCGGGCGCTTTACGGAAGGCGATGCACTCGGCGCCGGTGCGCACCGCGACGCCTTCGCCTTCCAGTATCTCGCGAATGCTCTGGGAAATTTCCTCGTCCTCGCGCGCGATCAGGCGCGGTCCCTTCTCCACGATCGTCACTTTGGCGCCGAAACGGCGGAACATCTGGGCGAATTCCAGCCCGATATACGAGCCGCCCACGATCACCAGATGATTCGGCAAAGTGTCGAGCTTCAGGATCGAAGTGTTGGTCAGATACTCGATGTCGTTGACGCCTTGCATGTCCGGCACCGAGGCGCGACCGCCGACATTGAGGAAAATCCTCGGTGCTTCCAGAATCTCGCCGCCGACATCGAGCGTATGCGGCGTGGTGAATCTTGCGTGACCCTGCAGGACCGTCAGGCCTTTCATGCCGCGCAGCCAGCTCTCGACGCCAGCGCGCGCATCGTCGGACACTTTCATTGCGCGCGCATGGACGCACTTCATGTCGACCGCCACGGGGCCGCCAATGCTCACGCCGTACTCGCCCGCGCGCCGCGCCAGGTGAGCGGCATAGGCGCTGGCGACCAGCGCCTTGGTCGGCATGCAGCCGGTATTGACGCAGGTACCGCCGAACAGATGCCGCTCGACCAGCGCCACGCTCATGCCGGCCTGCGTCAGCCTTCCGGCGAGCGACGGACCCGCCTGCCCCGCGCCGACGACGATGGCATCGAATTTGCGGCTCATGCCAGTACAGCCACGGCCAGGATGGCGCCACCGATAGCGACCGCATCCTCGATCAGCGCCGCGGGCCGATCCTTGCCGAAAGCGGCCGCCATCTTGCCGCGCGCCGCAGCGCCGCCAAACGTGCCGATCACCGCGCCGACCACGCCGACGATGCCGCCGACCAGCCACTGGCCCGAGCCGATGCCGATCGTGGCGCCGCACAACGCACCGCTGATCAGCCGTCCGCCGAACTGCATCGGCACTTTGCGGCTGGGTGTCGAGGGCAATTGATCAGCAACCAATTCACCCAGCGCCAGCGCGGTGAACACCCAAGGCGTGATCGCATGGCCCATGAAGCTGAGCCAGGTGCCGGAGGCGCTTATGAGGCCGAGATGCGCGGTCCAGCTCACGACAGCGGGCGCGGTCATGGTGCGCAGCCCTGCGACGATGCCTAATAAAAGGGCAAGCAGATACAGCGTCATTGCAGTCCCCCAAAACCGGTCGCTACGCCGTAAGAACGATACAGACCGATCTGCCGATTCGCTACCATGACGCGGATTAACCGAAGAGAAGGACACGCCATGGGTTTCGTCAGCGCCAAGGACGGCACGCAGATTTTCTACAAGGATTGGGGCAATGGCCAACCGATCGTGTTCTCGCATGGCTGGCCGCTGACGGCCGATGCCTGGGACAACCAGATGATGTTCCTGGGACAGAAGGGTTTCCGCGTTATCGCGCACGACCGGCGCGGCCATGGCCGCTCGCAACAGACTTGGACCGGCAACCACATGGACACCTACGCCGACGATCTGGCGGCGCTGATGGACCATCTCGACATAAAGAACGCGGTCATGATCGGCCACTCCACCGGTGGCGGCGAAGTCACCCGCTATCTCGGCCGCCACGGCACCAGAAGAGTCGCCAAGGCCGTTCTGCTAAGCGCCATCCCACCCCTGATGCTGAAGACAGCGAACAATCCCAACGGCACGCCCAAGGAAGCCTTCGACGGCATCCGCGCCGGCACGCTGGCCGACCGCTCGCAGTTCTTCAAGGATCTGACGACGCCGTTCTACGGCTATAACCGGCCGGGCGCGAAGGAATCGCAAGGCCTGCGCGATTCGTTCTGGCTGCAGGGCATGATGGGCGGCATCAAGCCGATCTACGACTGCATTGAGCAGTTCTCCGAGACCGATTTCACGCAAGACCTGAAGAAGATCGACATCCCGGTTCTGGTGGCGCATGGCGACGACGACCAGATCGTGCCGATCGACGCTTCGGCCAGGCTGTCGGCGAAACTGCTCGCCAAGGGAACCTTGAAAATCTATCCCGGCGGCAGCCACGGCATCGCCCAGACCCATCCCGATCTGTTCAACGCCGACCTGCTGGCTTTCATCAAAAGCTGACGCAGTTTTTCTCATGCAAGCGGTCAAGTAAGCTCATTTGATCTTGGGCGGCCGCCGCGCCACAAAGGCGGGCCGATCACCGGCGGGAGATGAGCATGAGCAGGAAGCAGTTGCGGTTGGGCGCGTTCATGCGCCCGATCAGCATTCACACCGGCGCCTGGCGCTACCCCGGCGCGCTGCCGGACGCCAATTTCAACTTCGCCGCCATCAAGCGCTACGCGCAGAAGCTGGAGCACGGCAAGTTCGACGCCTTCTTCATGGCCGATCACCTGGCGGTGCTGAACATGCCGCTGGAGAGCCTGAAGCGCAGCCACACCGTCACCTCGTTCGATCCGCTGACCTTGCTGCCGGCTTTGGCGGTGAAGACCGAACGGCTGGGCCTGATCGCCACCGCCTCGACGACCTACAACGAGCCCTATCACGTGGCGCGCAAATTCGCCTCGCTCGACTGGATCAGCGAAGGCCGCGCCGGCTGGAACGTGGTGACATCGGGCAATCCCACCGAAGCGATGAATTTCGGCCTCGAAGAGCATGTCGAACATTCGACGCGCTATCGCCGCGCCCGCGAGTTCTTCGACGTCGTCACCGGCCTGTGGGATTCCTGGGCCGACGACGCCTTCATCCGCAACGTCGATAGCGGCGAGTATTTCGATCCGGCCAAGCTGCATGTGCTCGACCACAAGGGCGAGTTCCTCAAGGTGCGCGGGCCGCTCAACATCGCCCGCCCGCCGCAGGGCTGGCCGGTGATCGTGCAGGCGGGCGCCTCCGAAGCCGGCAAGCAGCTGGCGGCGGAAACGGCGGAGATGGTGTTCGGCGCGCAAAGCAGTTTGAAAGGCGGCCAGGAATTCTACACCGACGTGAAAGGCCGCATGCGCAAGCTGGGACGCGATCCCGATCACCTGAAGATCCTGCCCGGCGCCTTCGTCGTGGTGGGCGACACGGTCGCGGAAGCCAAGGCCAAGCGCGCGCTGCTCGACAGCGGTGTGCATTACGACAGCGCCATCGCCTCGCTGTCGATCGCCGTCGGACATGACATCTCGGGCTACGATCCCGAGGGGCCGCTGCCCGACGACCTGCCCGAAACCAATGCCAGCAAGAGCGGCCGCGAGCGCGCCTTCGCGCTGGCCAAGCGCGACAACCTCAACATCCGCCAGTTGGCCCAGCGCCTGGGCGGCTTCGCCGGCCTCTCCTTCGTCGGCACGCCGGCCACCATCGCCGACGAGATGGAGCAATGGCTGGTCGAGGAAGGCAGCGACGGCTTCAACGTGATGTTCCCGTTCCTGCCGGCCGGGCTGGACGATTTCGTCGATCGCGTGGTGCCCGAGTTGCAGCGCCGCGGCATCTTCCGGCGCGACTACGAAGGCAAGACGCTGCGCGAGAACCTGGGCCTGCCCCGCCCGAAGAACCGCTTTTTCGGCTGACGCTCTACGACGCCAGTTCGCCGGAAGAAACGAGGTGGCGGCCCGGTCGTGCGCCAATCGCAGCCTCAATCAGACGCCGCGCGATGACCGGCGCCGGGTTCAGCTTCATGCTGCGCGGCAGGATCGGATTGAGCGCGCCCAGCACGGTCAGGAAGGCGCGTTCGGCCACCCTCCGCTCCGCGCGCTCGCCGCCGATGAAGGTCGGGCGCAGGATGGTGAGCGACGCAAAGCCCAGCGCCGCCACCGCCTGCTCGACCTCGCCCTTCACGCGCGGATAGAAGATGCGGGCGTTCGGGTTGGCGCCCAGCGCCGACACCAGCGCGAACGCTTTCACGCCATGGCGCTTCGCCAGCGTCGCTCCCGCCAGCACGTAATCTTGGTCTACCTTGCGAAAGGCTTCCCGCGAGCCCGCCCGCTTCATCGTCGTGCCCAGCGCGCAGATCGCTCCGTCGCAGCCCCACCACGATGCCTCCGCCGGCAGCGCGTCGAAATCGACGATGGGGTTTTCGAGCTTGGGATGGCGCTCGGCCAGTGCCCGCCGTGTTGGCGCAACGATGCGCGTTACGCGCGGATCGGCCAGCGCCTGGCGCAGCACTTCCCGGCCGACCAGGCCGGTGGCGCCGAGGAGAAGGATGGAGATCATGGTGCATTCCCGCGAGGACTGAGGGCGTCACGCTATAGCGTCTCGAGCCGGGATGCTATCGGCCGATGCCCAGCTTGTCGCTGGGGTGAGCCTGCGCTAGCGTGAGGCGTTCAGGAGGGCAACGATGGCTCACGACCTGACTGCGCTGCGTCACGGCCGCGCCCTTGCGGTGGCGGCTAGTTCAACCGGCGTCGCCGACAAGCATCTTCTGGACGTGCTGTTGGGCCAGGGCGTCGATCGGGCCACGGCTGACATCGTGGTGCGCCAAATCGAGGTGGACAGGGCCACGGCCTTCGCCATCAACGGCCGGCGCGACATCCATTACGGCCTGCTGACCGCCGGCAGCGCCGCCGTGATTTTCCTCATTTCCCTGACGCTGCCGATCCTGCCGATCGTTTTTGGCACCGCCGTGCTGGTGGGATTGGCCTGGATGGCGCGCGGCTTCTTCTTCCGCTGGCGGGCGGAGCGCATCGCGCCGGGCATCTACAAAGGCGCCTTCAGGGAATTGTTCGGCGGCCATGCCGGCGACCTGATCAAGAATCCAGACGAGGTTCTGACCGAGCGAGCGGAGATAGCCCTCAGCATCAAGCGGGCGCGCTCGACGAGCTTGTACTTTTCCTACCTGATGACCGGCGTGATGTTTTCGACGCTGCTGTTTCGCATGTCCGCGCTCGACGATGAGAACGCCTTCTTTTACGTGATGGCGCTAACCTTCCTTACCTTCTTTGCGGCCCTGGTCGGTGGCGCCGAACTTCTCTTTCGCGCCGAGAACCTGCCGCCGCCGCGCCCGTTCAGAAAAGCTACACCTGTCGTCACCGCCGAGCCGGCGCAGCGCTACAGCGCGCCGCATTTCAGCCAGGCGCCGGCCGACAATGCGGTGATCTTCGGGGAAGCCCACGACAAGCTGCCGGCGCAGGGCGCGGCGACGAAGTACAAGGACGACATGGTTTTCGGCGTGCTGAACTTCACCCAGCACGGGCTGGTCTTCCTGCCCGACGCGCCGGTCGACAATGCCGAGTTGCGCGCCATGGGCCGCGTCGCCATCGACCTTGCCGCCGGCGCCCACCCGGCGCTGGAAGCGCTGCGCGATGCCGTGATGGAGAAGATCGACGTGCCCGAGACGCTGCCGGAATGGATGCGCAAGGCGCTCGACCACCCCTCGCACTTCGTCATCGCCTGGGCCGACCTGGTCGAGACCGGCTACGACCCGCAGACGGGGGAAACCTCGCTGGTGAAGGACAACGGCAGCGGCGTGACGCAGACCTATAAGCTGGCTGGCCTCGGCAACGGCATGGCGGCCTATCTCTTCAATCTGAAGCTGGATTACGAAGAGCAGAAGGTGATCTTCGAGCTGGTCTGGGAGCAGAAATACCGGCAGATCGCCGCCGAGCTCACGCCGCATTTCCAGAAGATCTACGGCGAGACCGGCAACTATGCCGCCGAGTTGCACAAGGCGGTGGGGCTGAGAATGTCCTCCGCGCCGCTGGATGCCGACCAGCTTGCGGCTATCAGGGAGAAGATGGCGCCGCTGCAGCCCGCCCGGGACGCCACGCCGCACATCGTGTTCAAGGAAGGCCAGCTGCGCCTCGCCACGGTCGAAGACTATGCGCCCGTCCCAAGTCAATCGGGGGAAAAGGCAAAGCCCGCCGACGCCTGATCGCTATACTGGCCGCATCGCATCCCGCAGGAGCAGACATGGACATCGCCAAAATCCCCGCCGGCGCCAACCCGCCGGATGAGATCAACGTCGTGATCGAAATCCCCCAGGGCGGGCTGCCGGTGAAGTACGAGATCGACAAGGTCTCGGGCGCGCTGTTCGTCGATCGCTTCCTGCACACCGCCATGCACTACCCGGCCAATTACGGCTTCGTGCCGCAGACCCTGTCGGGGGACGGCGATCCCTGCGACGTGCTGGTGATCAGCCAGACGCCGGTGGTGCCGGCCGCCGTCATCCGCTGCCGCCCGATCGGCGCGCTGATGATGGTGGACGATGCCGGCGACGACGAGAAGATCATCGCTGTTCCGGTGGACAAGCTGCATCCCTTCTATCGCAACGTCGCAAGCTACCTCGACCTGCCGGAAATCCTGCGCGAGCAGATCGCCCATTTCTTCCAGCACTACAAGGACCTCGAGAAAGGCAAATGGGTCACCATCGCCAAATGGGTCGGGCCGGAGGAAGCCAAGAAGCTGATTGCGGACGGGATCGAGCGGGCGAAAAAGAAGGCGAAAGCTTAGACAAACTCCGCCGTCTCGGTCGGCGGAGATAAGCAATCGGGCGATATTTGTTGTTGGAAAAGCGAAGCGAGTTTATATTGGCCATCGCCTAAGGAGACGATTGGGGGGCGCACGTGGGCCGTGCTTCCGGCATTCTGACAGGCTTGGCGATCATCGTTGCGGCGATCGTCTCTCTTTCCTTTTCGCCAGCACGCGCCGACGTCGAGAACGCGATGACGATCGGCGTCGATATTCCCGGCGGCGATTTCACTCGGTTCGCTCTTAGCGTCCCCGATCCCGGGTTGTGCCGGCAGGAATGCCATCGCTACAACCAGTGCGTCGCCTGGACCTTCATCAAGCCTGGCGTGCAAGCGCCGCAAGCGGTGTGTTGGCTCAAATCGCAGGCCGGCCAACGCAGAGCCGACGGCAACGCGATTTCCGGCATCAAGCAAAGCGGCTGGACGCCCGCACCTGGCGCCGCGCAAGTGACCGGCGATATGGAACTGGCGCTCAATTTCCCCGGCGCCGATATCCAAGGCTTCGCGCTCCCCAGCGGCGACCCCAATTTGTGTCGCCAGGCCTGCCAGGCGCGTGGCGACTGCCGTGCCTGGACTTTCGTGAAGCCGGGCATCCAAGGTCAACAAGCCGTGTGCTGGATCAAGGGCTCGATCCCGGCCGCCGCCGGCGGCGACCCGAATGTCATCTCAGGCCGTCGCGTTGGTGGCGTCGCTGGCGGCGGCGGCGGTGGTGGTGGTGGTGGTGGACAGGGCGGCGGTCAGGGCGGTGGTGGCGGCCAAGCCGGCTGGGGCGTCTGGGCATCCGCTTCTGGCGGCCAGTGGCAAGACCCTTGCGCGATCCAGTACAACGCCGCGCAGATCGCGGGCAACCGGTACGACGCCAATCCGGGCTATCGCCGCGTGCGCACCCGCGCGACCCAGCAAGAGGCCGATCTCGACATCGATCATTTCGGACGCTACCACCGCAACCAACCCGATGGCGTGGTCAAGATGGTCCCGTGCCCGTCGGGTGGAACGGCAGGCGGTGGAGGTGGTGGCGGTGGCGGCAGCGCTGGCTGGACCGGCAACTTCCAGGGCGGCGGCTTCGCCTACACGATCAGCGGATCGGGCAATAGCCTATCGGTCAGCTACAAAGCCAGCCATGTGACCCAAAGCGGCAGCAGCACCTGCACCGTCTCGGGCAACCGGGCGAGCTGCAGAGGCAGCGGCACCTATTCGGACAGCGACAAGACGATCAACTATGCCGATGCCTGGGAAATGACGCTGAGCGGCGACACGATCAACTACCAATGGCGGATCGATCAGGCGAATGCGAGCTGGCGCGTAACGCCGTACCAGAGCGCCGTCCGCGCCGGCAATAGCGGCAGTGCCTCGATGACGCGCGCGCGTTAGCGGATCGCCTTTCTTCCGGCATCAAAAAGATCTCGAGAAAGGCAAAAGAGTTGATCACGGACGGGATCGAGCCGGCGAAGGGGAAGGCCAAAACCTAACGCAGACCGCGCCGCCTGCCGCCCGACCGCCTCACCCGCAGTCCCACGACCTTGACGTAGACGATCATCGCCGCGAAGCCGCCGGCCAGGCACATGACGAGGCTGACGAAGCTGCTGTTCGGCATTTTCAGCGACGGCACCGGCAGGAACAGCACCAGGAAGCCCGCAATCACCACCACCGCCAGCCACAGCATCCACCCGCCACGCTGTGGCGCGTCGCCGGCAACATCCGTCAGCGAAGCCAGTACCCCGAGCAGCAGCGCCAGCACCAGCGTTAGGGTCGTCGCGCCCAGCGTGACGATGTGGGACGCCGCCAGGAATTCGCGCGGCACCTTGTTGCTGCCGCGCTGCGGCGCATCGAGATCCGCGCATGCCGGCAGGAAACGGGCGAAGCTCTCGCAACCGCCTTCCAGCGCCCGCATCCACGGCTCGAAACCCGGCAACTGCGCCAGCACGACGAAGACGACGAGCCAGATCAGAACCGGCAGCACCAGCAATGTGATCCACCAGGCGCTTTTGATCGGTCTTGGATAGTGCATGTGTCCTGCTCCGAGTCGCCGCTCATTTCCGATCGCGAATCTGGTCGGAAAAGAACTGCAGCAGAGGGCGATTGTACTCACCCTGCCACAAATGGTTCTCAAGACTTCGGCGCTGGTTGCCGGTCAGCTCGAAGGCTGGCGTCTCCGGATAGCCGTGCTGTCGCAACAGCGACGCGACTTTCTTGCTGCATGAAACATCGTTGATGCCGTCGTATTCGTGGCGAAATACACGAAACGCTGGCTTGCTTGGCACATTCGCACCATCCCAGGGCTTCTCATTGGGATAGGCGGTCGCAAGGCAAGCATCGCGTTCGGTTATCTGCTTGCCGGTTTCGTTGTCGAGCCCGACACCGTGGACGGTTCTGCGCTGGGTCATGCCTTTCTCGCAGACGCGATGCCAGCCATAGGGATCGCCACTCGATACCGGAGCGAAGGCCGTTATCAGAGACCCATAGCGGGTCGCGGCCCTGACCGTCATGTACCCGCCGGACGAAAGCCCCGTCATGAATACGTTGTCCCGACTGTTTGGCGGCCTCGCTGCCGGGACGACCGTGCGGATGACCGCTTCGATGAAAGGCAGATCGAGATTGGCGCGGTCTCGCACCTCATCATCCCACACCTTGCCGCACAAACGGCCTTCGTTGTCGGTGACGCGGTCGGTCGATTCGAGCAGGAACACGGCGAAGCCTTCCGCCACGGCCAGCTCGCTGAAGCGAACTTGCGGCTCGACGATGCGGGCATTGGCGACGCAGAACTGGAAATGATGGCCGCCGCCGCCATGCAGAACGAGGATGGCGCCCTTTGCCCAGGCTCCTGTCGGACCTTTCCAGAGCACGCGCCGCTGCAATCCCGCCACCTCAAGAGCGATCGGACGCCATCCGTTTCCCTCGCACTGCCGCTCCTGAAACGACGTCTCTGCGTAAGCCGCCTCGGTCTGCGCCAGCAACGCGCCAACGGCCAGAATGATGCCGATCAGGCAGCCGGCTATTCCTCGGGTGACGGCGATCTTTTGCATTCGCGATCCTCTTCGGGAACGGTCGAGAGCATTGTCGTACGAAAACAATGCCATCGCAAAAAAGGGGCGAGCCGGACAAAATGATATATTCTCGCGCGAAACAAATTGGGAATTCAGGGAATGCCAGCGACGATCCAGCCGAAGGCCACGTTCAGGGAAAATCTGCAACAAATGCCATCCATCGACACCGTGCAGCGCGTCGACCTGGTCGACGGCACCGGAACCGTCGTTGCCTCCATCAAAAATGAGCCTGGTAAACAAGGCTCGCTCGCCGTCTACCATTACCTGAAGCAAGTCTTCGGTAAGCTGGATGCGCAAGCGGCCGAACACGGCCTGGTCGTGTTCGCCGAGCATACGGCGGACGCGCGCAACCGCCCCGGCGCGCATCCCAATGTCGACCGCCTGCTCGCCACCGCTTCTGGCGGGGCGCCGCTGAAGATCGAGGTCATCGCCAAGTGACCGCGTTGCCTGCGCTCCATGTTCATTCGACGCTTTTGCGCCAAGGGTCTATTGCGGCGACAGGCATTCGCGGATGACCGTCGGGCCGGCGGTCGAGCTGCCAAAATTGATTCTACTTTCCATCTTGAGAGGAGGCAGCGGCGGGCGCGAGACTTTGGTTGGCGTCATGCTGGATGACTCGCTTCGGCAAGAGAGACTCGAAGCGCACGGTTCTCGTATTCGAGAGCTTCAAGGCGAGCCAGGAGCGGCGCGGTAGCGGCGGAGATTTCAGCTTCGGTGAAACGCGGCGTGATGTGCTGCGGGCAGTTCCAGTCGAGTGCTTCGAGATGGAGGATATATGCCCGCTCAGCCACGCCACGATAGCCGGGCAGCTCCAGCCGCGCGGCGAGATCGGGGTCGCCGGCAAGGTCGCGGTGCTCGATCCGGGCATAGAGCTTCAGACGGCGGCGAGCCGCGTAGTCCATCATGATCACTGCAACGCGATCATTGGCAGCGGTGTTGCCGAGGCTGATGTATTGGCGGTTGCCCCGAAAATCGAGAAAACCCAGCGTGGCGTCATCCAGCAGCTTGAGAAATCCCGGCGGCCCGCCACGATGCTGGACGTAGGGCCAGCCGGTCTCCGATACGCTGGCCATGTAGAAGCTGTCGCGCGCGGCGATGAAGGCGGCCTCCGTGGCGCCGAAGCGCGCGGGCCGAGGCCGGGCGTTGGCCCTGTCGTAGAGGCCTGCGCTGCCGTGCGTTGTCTGCGCCGCAACGACGCTCGGCGTCATGGCGATGTCAAGGAAAGTGTGCGCCATAGCGATTCTCCCAAACGAAGGATAACGTCGTCGGCGAGCGGGCAACGCGCCCGCCGACCACACATGCGTCACGCCGCTCCAGCAGCCTGGACTTCCGGAAAATCGATGTCGGTCCTGGCGACGTTGTTGACGTAGTTGGTCAAGACGTTCAGCGCGACGCTGGCGACGATCTCGATCACCTGTGCTTCGGTGAAGCCTGCCAGTCGGACCGCGGCGAGATCGGCATCGCTTACCTTGCCGCGTGTGTCGAGCACCTTGCGGGCGAAGACAACGGCCGCGTCGGCCTTGGCATCGCCTGAGCGACCGGCACGATTAAGCGCAATCTCTGCGCCGTCGATCTTGACGAGGTTGAGCCCAAGATAGGTATGCGCCGAAAGGCAATAGTCGCAGCCATTGGCTTGGGCTATGGCGAGAGCAATGCGCTCACGGGTCTTGGCGTCGAGCGTCCGGGCGAGCGCGCCACTGAGGCCGAGATAGCCTTCAAGCGCCGCCGGGCTGGTGCCGACGAGCCGGAACAGATTGGGGACGATGCCGAGCTGCTTCTCGACCGCATCGAGCATCGGCTGCGATCCGGGGGCAGAATTTTCGCGCGCGGGAATGGTAAGGCGGGACATGAGCTTTCTCCTGTTGACCGTCAGAACGGACGGCAGGAGGAAGCTAAGGCCTTACGAATTTAATCATAATCCAGTATAATTGGTAATTACTTTACCATTTTTTGGAATAATCCAATGGACAGGCTCGAAGCCATGGCGATGCTGGTGGAGGCCATCGAGGGCGGTAGCCTGTCGGCTGCCAGCCGCAAACTTCATGTGCCGTTACCGACTCTGAGCCGAAGAATTTCCGAACTGGAGGCGCATCTTGGAACGCGACTGCTGATCCGCACGACGCGGCGGCTGGCGCTGACGGATGCGGGCGTCGCCTATCTGGCGGCCAGCAAGCACATCCTTGAGCAAGTGGGTGAGGCCGAGCGTGCCGCAGCGGGCGAATACAGCGCGCCGAAAGGCGAACTCGTCCTTACAACGCCGATCGCGTTCGGCCGACGGCATGTGCTGCCGGTAGTATCCGACTTTCTTGCTCTCTATCCTGAAATCAACGTTCGGCTGATGCTGTCGGATCGCAATGTCGACATCATCGACGACCATATCGACATGGCGGTACGGATCGGCCGACTGCCGGACAGCAGTATGGCCGCGACACGCGTTGGGACCGTCCGTCTGGTCGTCAGTGGCAGCCCCAACTTTCTTGCCACCCATGGCGTGCCAAAGACACCCGATGAGATTTCCGAACTGGCATGCGTCACCCACGACTTCATCGCGGCCGCAACGTCCTGGACGTTCAGGACGCCCGACGCGAAATCGGAGATTGTCGTGCCGATCCGCTCGCGCCTGTCGGTCTCGACGGCGGAGGCTGCCATTGACGCGGCCGTCGCGGGACTCGGCCTAACGAGACTGCTCTCGTATCAAATCGCACCCGCGGTTGGTCGAAACGAACTGCAACCGGTGCTGACTGCATTTGAACCCGAGCCCATGCCAGTCAATCTCCTCCACGCCGGGCAGGACCTTCTCCCGCTCAAGATGCGCTGCTTCCTCGATTTCGCCGCACCGCGCCTGCGCGCCGCATTAAGCGCGCTCTCCACCTGATCGCGTTCGGTCCATCGCAACAGCCAGCGCGGCGCTCTCGCGAAGCGACCTTGCACAAAGTTTGCGACAAAGGACGAAGTTGGCGCGCCCGGCTGGATTCGAACCAGCGACCTACCGCTTAGAAGGCGGTTGCTCTAGTCCAACTGAGCTACGGGCGCCCCGTGCGAACGGGAAGAGATGATGCCATGGCGGAGCCGTCCGGCGCCATTGCCGGGGCCGGTGGTTTCCGCTGACCGCATCGGACCGTCAGGCCCTAATGCGTCCAGCGGCCGATTCTGTTGAAGGCGAAATTGTCGGCGTAGGCCTTGGGCTTGACGGTGCGCGCGTGCGGCTCGATCACCGTGTAGAGGATGCCGTGCTTCTCGGCATAGGCGATCGCCTCTTCGCGCGTGTCGAAGCTCAGGCGCAGCTGGGCGCGCGTATCGCGCGAGCCTACCCAGCCCATCAGCGGGTCGGTGACGCGCTGCGGCGGCTCGTATTCCAGCAGCCAATCCTTGGTCTTGGCCGTGCCCGACTGCATGGCGGTCTTGGCGGGCTTGTAGATCCGTGCCTGCATGGTCGTTCGAACTCCGATATTCCTGCCGGTTCCCAACCTAGCCTTGCAAGGGGTGGTCGGGGCGGCAGGATTTGAACCTGCGACATCCTGCTCCCAAAGCAGGCGCGCTACCGGGCTGCGCTACGCCCCGCCTGCGAGAGCGAAACCGGCCTCTCAAGGCCCCCTTACCTATCCGAAGCGCGGTTTGGGAGCAAGAAGCACAGGGCAGGCATGAGCGGCCGCCGTGGCGCGGGTCTTGGAGCGCTGGTCCGGCTGCGGCAAGATGCGCCTCCTTCGCCTTCCAAGAGTACCCCGCCATGGCGCGCACGCCGACCCTGAACAACGAGAAGCTCTACGACTACACGCTGGCCACCTGGCTGCGCGATTCGGACGTCAAGAAGCGGCTGCGCGAGGAGACGCGCAAGCTCACCTCCGGCGGCATGCAGATCGGCCCCGACCAGGGCCAGTTGATGGCGCTTTTGGTCAAGGCCATCCGCGCCAAACGCATCGTCGAGGTCGGCACCTTCACCGGCTACTCGGCGCTGTCGATGGCCGAAGCCCTGCCCGAGGACGGGCGGCTGATCGCCTGCGACGTCAGCAAGGAATGGACGACGATCGCCCGCCGGTATTGGCAGGAAGCGGGCGTGGCCGAGAAGATCGACCTGCGCCTGGGCGAGGCCATCGACACGCTCTACCAGCTGATCGGCGACGGCCAGGCCGGCACGTTCGACATGGCATTCATCGACGCCGACAAGCAGAACTACGAGCGCTATTACGAGGCCTGCCTGCTGCTGGTGCGCAAGGGCGGGCTGATCCTGATCGACAACGTGCTGTGGGGCGGCTCGGTGATCGACCCGGCCAAGACCGACGACGACACGACGGCAATCCGCAATCTGAACCTGAAGCTGCGCGACGACGACAGAGTCGAGCTGGGCCTGATCCCGACCGGCGACGGGCTGACCGTGGCGCTGAAGCGCTAGCTACTTTCCCTTCGTCCCGAAAGCCCAGTGCAACACCAGGTCGCCGGGCTTGATGCCCAGCAGGCGCGCGGTGCCGCCGGCGATTTCCAGCACGCCCTTGGCTTCGCCCTGGGAGAGGATCGTGTCGGTCGACATGGGCTTGGTGTTGGCGGCGATATTCAGAATGCGGCCGTTGGCGGCGATGAACACCATGTCGAGCGGGATCAGCGTGTTCATCATCCACATGGAGATCACGCGCGGCGTGCCGAAATCGAACAGCATGCCGGTATAGGGATCGAGCTTCTCGCGGAACATCAGGCCGCGCTGCTGCTGCGCCGGGCTGATCGCCAGCTCGACGCGGAACTTGATCTCGCCGGTGGCCGTGCGGATGACGAGGTCGTCCTGCTCGAACTGCTGCGGCGGCGGTCCCTGCGTCTGCGCCAGCACGGGCGGTGCTGCGAACAAGGCCAGCGCCAATGCTGCCATCGCCGCCTTCGCCCATAGCCCGATCCTGCCGACCATTCGCCGCTCCCGCTTGCCTGCGCTCGCAATTGTGCAGCACATCTGGCCCAAATTGCGACGCCGCACAACTCCCTCTTGCCAAAACGCCGATGCGCCGTCCATGATCCGCCCACTTCACTGGGGGGAGCCGCCGCGCGGCTGAGAGGTTCCATACGGGAACGACCCCTCGAACCTGAACCGGTTAATGCCGGCGGAGGGACGGGTGAGTTCGTTGAACGCTTCTGCCATTTCTCCCACCGCGCATCTGAAGGCAGCCGAACTGCGCTTCGAAGGCGTGCCGCTGTTCGCCGGCCTCGACTTTGAATTGGTCGGTGGATCGTGGACCTGCCTGCTGGGACCAAGCGGCGTCGGGAAATCCTCCCTGCTGCGCCTGCTGGCCGGCCTCATAGCCCCCACGCCGCCGACCAAAATCGAGTGGCGCCCGGCGCGGCCGGCACGCGTGTCGCTGCTGGCGCAACAGGACATGCTCCTGCCGTGGCTGTCGGTGCTGGACAATGCCCTGCTCGGCCCCCGCCTGCGCCGTGAGCGCGACATGGCAGCCCAACGCGAGCGCGCCAGCGCGCTGCTGACGCGGCTGGGCCTGGGCAATGTGCTGCACCGGCTCCCCGCCACGCTGTCGGGCGGCATGCGCCAGCGCGTCGCCCTGGCCCGCGTCTTCGTCGAGGACGCGCCCGTCATCTTCATGGACGAGCCGTTCTCGCAGCTCGACGCCATCACCCGCCACGATCTGCAAAACCTGGCGGCGCAATTGTTCGCCGGGCGCACCGTGCTGCTGGTCACGCACGATCCGCTGGAAGCGCTGCGTCTGGGCCACCGCATCGTCGTGATGGCGGGAAAGCCGGCGCTCGTCTCTACGGTCGAACTCGACCGAGCGACGCCGCGCGACGTCAGCGCGCCTTCCATCGCGCAACTGCATGCCGATCTGATGACGCGGCTGCAGCAAGCCTCCGCGGTGACGGCATGAGAATGCTGCGTCCCCTGCTGATCGCCATCGCGCTTCTCGCCCTGTGGGAAGCGCTGGTGCGGGCGTTCGACGTGCCGAACTACATCCTGCCGCCGCCCTCGCGCGTGGCCGTGGCGCTGGCCGATAACGTGCCGCTGCTGGCCGCCAATGCCGGCATCACACTGACGGAGATTTTGCTCGGGCTGGTGGTCGGCACTTTATTCGGTTGCCTCAGCGGATTGGCGCTGGCGCGATTCGGGGCGGCGCGGCGGTTGCTGCTGCCGGTGCTGATCGCCAGCCAGGCGATTCCGGTGTTCGCCTTGGCGCCGCTGCTGGTGCTGTGGCTCGGGTATGGTATGGCGTCGAAGATCGCCATGGCGGCGCTGGTGATCTATTTCCCCGTCGCCAGCGCCTTCTACGACGGGCTGCGGCGCACCGAACCAGGCTGGCTCGATCTCGCCCGCACCATGTCGGCCAGCCCCGCCGCCGTGCTGCTGCAGATCAGGCTCCCGGCCGCCCTGCCCGCCCTCGCCTCGGGTCTGCGCGTGGCGGCGGCCGTTGCGCCGATCGGCGCGGTGATCGGCGAATGGGTGGGTGCTGCTTCCGGGCTTGGCTATTTGATGACGCTGTCGCTGGCCCGCGCCCAGACCGATCTGGCTTTCGCCGCGCTGTTCATCCTGGCGCTGCTGGGGCTTGCCCTGTTCTACGCCGTCGATGCCGGTTTGCGCCGGCTCATCCCCTGGCAGCGCGAAAGCGTTGCGCTGTCCGATTGAAGCAATGGAGTACGACATGAAGATCGCAAGACCGCTGCTGCTGGCGCTGGCTCTTTCCCTGTCCGCCATGTCCGCCCACGCGGCCGACAAAATGACTGTGCTGCTGGACTGGTTCGTCAATCCCGACCACGCCGCACTCATCGTCGCCCGCGACAAGGGCTTCTTCGCCAAGCAGAACCTCGAAGTCGAGCTGATCGCGCCGGCCGATCCCAACGCGCCGCCCAAGCTGGTGGCCGCAGGCCAGGCCGATCTCGCCGTTTCCTACCAGCCGCAGCTGCATCTGCTGGTCGGCGAAGGCCTGCCGCTGCTGCGCGTCGGCGTGCTGGTAGCGCAGCCACTCAACACCGTCATCGTGCTTGAAGGCGGGCCGGTGAAGACGCTGGCGGACCTTAAAGGCCGCAAGGTCGGCTTCTCGGTCGGCGGCTTCGAGGAAGCGGTGCTGGGCACGATGCTGGAAAGCGCTGGGCTGACGATCAAGGACGTCACGCTCATCAACGTGAACTTCAACCTCTCGACGGCGCTGATGAGCGGCCAGGTCGATGCCGTGATCGGCGGCTTCCGCAATTTCGAGCTCAACCAGCTCGCCATCGAGAAGCGCCAGGGCAAGGCCTTCCTGCCCGAGCAGCATGGCGTGCCGGCTTACGACGAATTGATTCTGGTCGCCCATCGCGACAAGGCCGATGCGGGCAAGCTCAAGCGCGTGCTGGCGGCGCTTACGGAAGCAACCGCCTGGATCAAGGCCAATCCCGAGGAAGCCTGGAGCGTGTTCGTGAAATCGGGCAAGGAGCTCGACAACGAACTCAATCGCCGCGCCTGGCGCGACACGGTGCCGTTGCTCGCGAAGGATCCGGCCGAGCTCGACACCGCGCGCTATGTCGGCTTCTCGGCCTTCCTCCGGCAAAAAGGCATGCTGAAGCAGCCGGTGCCGGTGGACCGGTATACGCGCGAAATCCGCTAGGGTTCAGCCCCTTTGGGTTAACCCAAGCGGATATCGGTTACCTGGAGGCCTTTCGGTCCTTCGCCGATGCGGATGCGCACCGTCTGTCCCGGCTGCAACGCTTCGACGCCATTGCGGCGCAGGACGGCGGCATGGACGAACACGTCCTTGTCCACGTCCTGCGGGCAGACGAAGCCGTAACCCCGCTCGTTGTTGAACCACTTGACGACGCCGGGCACGAAGCCCGGGCCCTCCTCCGCCGCTGGCGCGACGGGAGCGTGGTCATGGCCATTGAGCGAAGGCGGCGATGGCGGCGTCTCGACGCTGGTGGAAAGATCGAGGTCGACGATCTTCAGCACCTGCAGGCCTTTCGGCCCGCGCGTCGCTTCGCACGTCACCGTAGCACCAGGCTTGATGTCCTCGCGACCGACCTGACGCAACACCGTCACGTGCAGGAACGCGTCGCGCGAGCCATCGTCGGGCGTGAGAAACCCGTAGCCTTTAACTGCGTTGAACCACTTCACAACGCCGCGTACCTGCGTCGTTGCGAGACCTCCCTGTATTTCATTTTCCTGGGTCGTCATTCGATCGATCCCATTTTTTTACTTTCGACAAGCGAAAAACAGTAGCACCTATCGACGCCCAAGAAAATAACCGTTACCGCAGTGGGGTCGAAAGACGCGGGCCCGCGTTCGCACAGCAAAACCTTGAAGTTGTTGCCGGATTTCACTTGTCTTTGGATTGGACCGTCTCGAAGGTAGCAGCCGGACAGCGCCGGAACGGCTGCGAAATTCGGGAGCGAAACATGTTCAAGACCGACCTATTCAAGGGCAAGAAATTCCTCGTAACCGGCGGCGGCACCGGCCTGGGCCGCTCGATGACGGAGAAGTTCGTCGAGCTGGGCGCCGAAGTCGTCATCATCGGCCGACGCAAGGAGATGCTCGACAAGGCGGCGGAGGAAATCACCGCAAAGCACGGAGGCAAGGTCACGCCGATCCCCTGCGATATTCGCGTCGCCGAAGCGATCGAGGACATGGTCGCCGATGTCTGGCGTGCGGGCCCGCTCGATGGCCTCATCAACAACGCCGCCGGCAATTTCATCTCGCAGACCAAGGATCTCAGCCCGCGCGCCTTCGACGCCATCGCCAACATCGTCTTCCACGGCACGTTCTACATGACCAACGCGGTGGGCAAGCGCTGGATCGCCGAAGGCCGCAAGGGCTCGGTGCTCAGCATCCTCACCACCTGGGTGTGGACTGGCAGCCCCTTCGTCGTGCCATCGGCCATGTCGAAGGCTGGTGTCGCGGTGATGACGCAGAGCCTGGCCGTCGAATGGGGCCATTACGGCATTCGCCTCAACGCCATCGCCCCCGGCCCCTTCCCCACCGAAGGTGCCTGGGCGCGGCTCAATCCCAACGGTCAGGACCGCGAATGGAACGGCCGCATTCCGCTGGGCCGCGTCGGCAAGCACAGCGAGCTGGCCAACATGGCCGCCTTCCTGATGGCCGATGAAGTCGAATACATCACCGGCGAGGTCATCGCCATCGACGGCGCGCAGGGCATCATGGGCAGCGGCACCTTCTCGAGCCTGCTCAGCATGACCGAAGCCGACTGGCAGAAAGCGCGCGAGGCGATCAAGAAGACCAACGAGGCCGACAAGGCCAAGCGGACGGTCTAGCGCCTCAGGCTTTGCGCGGCAGGCGCCTGATCCAGGCGCCGAGCACGACGCCCAGCGCCACGCCGCCGATATTGGCTATCAGATCGTCGTAGCCGAACGAGCGGCCAGGGACATAACCCTGGCCGATTTCGTATCCGAAGGCGGCGACGAGAACGATTGCGACGGCCGCCGACAGCCAGTCGCGGCGCGTCAGGGCAAGCATGGGAATGCCGGTCAGCCCGCTATAGGCGATGAGGTGGAAAACCTTGTCCAGCGAGAGCTCGACGTCTCCAACGCCGGTCGGTGGCGCCGTCCCCGGCAGCAGGCTGAGCGGCGCCAACGCAATCAAGCCGCCCAGCCAAATCAGCATGAACAGCGTCGCATGGCGCACGGCCAGATCGCGCAACAGAACCACGGCCGCAAAAGGCAAAGCCAGCGGCCGACTTGCGCTAGCTTTGGCCTCAGTCACGGAAGTTCACGAATTGCAGCGGCTGCTCGATCTTGAGCGTCCGCACCAGCGCGATCGCATCCTGCAAATCGTCGCGCTTCTTGCCGGTGACGCGCAATTCGTCGCCCTGAATGGCGGTCTGCACCTTGAGCTTGGAATCCTTCAGACCCTTGACGATGGTCTTGGCCAGCTCCCGGTCGATGCCCTGCTTGATGTTGATGACCTGGCGCACCATGTCGCCGCCGGCGCGCTCCTCGTCCTTGAACTCGAGCGCGTTGGGGTCGATCTTGCGGCGAACGAAGTAGCCTTTCACCAGTTCCTGGATTTGGCGCAGCTTCATGTTGTCGTCGGCCAGAATGGTGATGACCTGCGCTTCGCGCGTGATCGTGCTCTTGGTGCCCTTGAAGTCGAAGCGCGTTGTCATCTCGCGCCGCACGCCGTCTAGTGCGTTGTCGACTTCCGCCAGCTCGGTCTTGGAAACGATGTCGAAGGAAGGCATCCGCTGATCCGCTTATTCCGATTGGCGCGCAGGATGACGCCTATTGCGGGCGCACGCAATCGAGGAAGGGACCGAGCTGCTCGACCCGCCGGGCGATGGTGTTGGCACGGCCGGAAACGTAGGGGCCGGGTCTGCCGGCGTTCCATTCGCGCGGGTTGGGCAGGGTCGCCGCCAGCAGCGCCGCCTGCCCCGGCGTTAGATCGCCAGCCTGGCGTTTGAAGTGGTGACGCGAAGCTGCTTCGGCGCCATAGACGCCGTTGTCCCATTCCACGATGTTGAGATAGACCTCCATGATCCGCCGCTTCGACCAGATCAGGTCGAGATAATGGGCGAAGTAGATTTCGACGCCCTTGCGCAGCGTGTCGCGGCCGGGCCACAGGATCAGGTTCTTCACCGTCTGCATGGTAATAGTGCTGGCGCCGCGGGTTTCCTCGCCGGCCTGATAGCGCTCGATCTGCACGTTCAATTCCTGCCAGTCGACGCCCTTGTGCTGGCAGAAGCGGTTGTCCTCGGCGGCGATGACGGCGTAGGCAAGATAGGGCTGCATCTCCTTCAGCGACACCCATTCCTTGCGCAAGCCCTCGCCCTGGACCAGGCGCAGCACCATCAAGGGGGTGATCGGCGCCGGCAGCACGCCATAGATCAGCAGCAGGACATGGGGAATGGCGATCAGGATCAGCAGCCATTTGGCCGCTCGCCACAGGAGCGACCGGCGCAGCTTCTGCCCGCCCCCTGCCCGCCGCCAAAATCGTCTCACGCCTGTCCGCTCCGCCCTGCCGGCATTGACGCCGCGCGCGACAGAAAGGCAAAGTCCCTTGTCGAAATTGTGGCTTTCGCTCCCACCAAGGTTCTCCTCCCCATGCAGCCCCACCAGGTCCGCACCGCAGCCGACGCCCGCAAGATCGTTCTCGAACGCGATCTCGCCTATGTAAAGGTCGGCGTCTTCGACATCGACGGCATTCTGCGCGGCAAATACGTCAGCCGCGACAAGTTCTTCTCGGCGCTGGAGGGCGGCTTCGGCTTTTGCGACGTGGTGCTGGGCTGGGATTCGGGCGACGTGCTCTACGACAACGTCACCTACACCGGCTGGCACACGGCCTACCCGGACGCGCCGGTCCGCATCCTGCCGGAAACCTGCCGCGCCCTGACCAGCGAGATGGACGGCAAGGGCCTGTTCTTCCTGGGCGAGTTCGCCAAGCCGGCCGACAGCGTCTGCCCGCGCGCCGTGCTGCGCCGGGTGATCGAGCGGGCGCGCAAGATGGGCTTCGACGCCACGGCCGCCGTCGAGTACGAGTTTTTCGTCTTTGACGAGACGCCGCATTCGATCCGCGAGAAAGGCTACCGCAACCTCAAGCCGATCACGCCCGACATGTTCGGCTATTCCATGCTGCGCGCCTCGGTGTGGTCGAGTTTCTACGAGGACCTGCTGAAGATGTGCGCCGAGATGGATATGCCCATCGAAGGCCTGCACACCGAGACCGGGCCGGGTGTGCTGGAAGCGGCCATCACCTATTCCGATGCGCTGAAGGCGGCCGATCGCGGTGCGCTGTTCAAGACCTTCACCAAGATCCTGGCGCAGCGGCACAAGCTGATGGCGACCTTCATGGCGAAATGGTCGCGCGACTACCCCGGCCAGTCCGGCCATATCCACCTGTCGCTGAAGAAGGCCGGCAAGTCGGCCTTTTACGACGCCAAGGGCGAATACGGCATGTCCAAGACGATGCGCCAGTTCGTCGCCGGTCAGCAGGCGCTGATGCCGCATTTCCTGGCCATGGTGTCGCCGACGGTCAATTCCTACACCCGCCTCATCCCCGGCTACTGGGCGCCGACCAACTCTGCCTGGGGCGTCGAAAACCGCACCTGTGCGCTGCGCGTCATTCCCGGTTCAGAAAAATCGCAACGCGTCGAATATCGCGTCGCCGCGGCCGACGGCAATCCATACCTGGCGATCGCGGCGGCGCTGGCGTCGGGCCTGCACGGCATCGAGAAAAAGATGGAACTGAACAAGCCGATCAAGGGCAATGCCTACGAAGCCAAGCTGCCCAGGGAAAGCAAGCTGCCGGAAACTCTGTGGGATGCGGCGCAGCGACTGAAAGCCTCGAAGGCGGCGCGTGACTGGTTCGGCGATGCCTTCGTCGATCACTTCGCCGCCACCCGCGAATGGGAAGAGCGCGAGGCGCGCAAGCAGATCACCGATTGGCAGCTCGCCCGCTATTTCGAAATCATCTAGGACCGCCAGAGACATCATGACCGACCTCAGCCGCTTCACCGTCAACTGGAACTACCCCACGCTGGTGCGCTTCGGCATCGGCCGCATCCGCGACCTGGCCGATGCCTGCAAGACGCTGGGCATGAAGCGCCCGCTGCTGGTCACCGACCCGGGCCTCGCCGGCCTGCCGATGATCGCCGCCGCCATCGAGGCCAACAAGAAGGCCGGATTGCCGACCGGCCTGTTCAGCGACATCCAGCCCAACCCGATCGAGAAGAACATCACCGACGGCGTCGCCGCCTTCCGCGCCGGCAACCATGACGGCGTCATCGCCTTCGGCGGCGGCAGCGCGCTCGACAGCGGCAAGGCCATTGCCCTGATGGTGGGACAAAACCGTCCGATCTTCGATTTCGAGGATCGCGAGGACTGGTACACCCGCGTCAACGTCGCCGGCATGGCGCCGGTGGTGGCGGTGCCGACGACGTCGGGCACCGGCTCGGAGGTGGGTCGTTCCTCGGTCGTCACCGACCTGCGCGATCATCTGAAGAAGATCATTTTCCACGCCAAGATGATGCCCGCAATCGTGGTGGCCGATCCGGAGCTGACGGTCGGCCTGCCGGCGCATATCACGGCCGCCGTCGGCATGGACGCGCTGTCGCACAATCTCGAAGCCTATTGCGCCAATTTCTATCACCCGATGGCCGACGGCATTGCCCTGCAGGGCATGAAACTGGTGTGGGAATGGCTGCCCAAGGCGGTCAAGGACGGCAAAGACCTGGAAGCCCGCGCCCATATGATGGTGGCCTCGATGATGGGCGCCACGGCCTTTCAGAAGGGCCTGGGCGCCATGCACGCGCTCAGCCATCCCTGCTCGGCCGTATTGAACACCCATCACGGGCTGACCAATGGCGTGGTCATGCCCTATGTGCTGGAATTCAACCGCGCCGCCATTGCCGACCGGCTGGCCGCCCTGGGGCGCTACCTGAACCTCAAGGATGCGAGCTTCACCGGGGTGCTGAACGCCGTGCTGACGTTGCGCAAGGAAATCGGCATTCCCCACACCCTGGGCGATCTGGGCGTGAAGCCCGATCACATCCCCCAATTTGCGCCGATGGCGGCCATCGACCTGACTGCCGGCTCTAACCCGATCCCGGTCACCGAGAAGGACATGGTAACCCTCTACCAGGCCGCAGTTAGCGGAAAGCTCGCGGCCTGAACTGCCGCGATTTCGTCCCGATCGGACCTTAATGGAGCCATGCTGAAGGGGTTCTATCCCCAGCATGAGCTTACTGACCTACGCCCACAGCAAGGGCCTGCCGCACTGGCGCCGTCCGCGCATCGGCTGGATCGCCATGCCGGTCGCGCTCCTGCTGGGCGTGATGATCCTCGCCGCCACTCTCTTCATCCCCGCCGAAGCCCGCTCCGTGCCGGCGCGCGAATGGCGCGGCCTGCAGGAGGGCGGTGCGTCGGAACAGGTGCTGGTGGTGCGCAGCAACGAGCAGTGGCAGGCGCTGTGGCAGAGCATGGGCCGCAAGGCGCCCGCGCCTCTGAACGTCAACAAGCAGGTCGCCGTTTTTGTCTCCCTGGGCAGCCGTCCCAGCGCCGGCTATAGCGCACGACTGGTCTCGGCCACCGAGCACGACGACCGGCTTTTCGTCGTCTGGGAAGAAATCGCGCCGGGGCCCGGCCAGATGTCTGCCCAAGTCGTCACTCAGCCTTGGCTGATGGTCGTGGTCGACCGCGGCAACCTCTCGCCGGTGATCGAGCAGCGCCTGCGCTAAGGTTCCTGCAGGGAAGCGCGGCGGCGCACCTGCTCGCGATGGAAAATGTAGAGGCCGCTGCCCACCAGCAGGGCAATTCCAAACCAGGCCAAGAGATTGGGCACGTCGCCCCAGACGAAGTAGCCCAGCAGCAGCGCCCATAGCATCGCCGTGTAGCGAAACGGCGCCACCACCGACAGCTCGCCGTGGCGCATGCAGTCGATCACCAGATAATAGCCGCCCGACAGGAACGCCGACGCCACGATCAGCAGCGCAAGCTGGCGCATCGGCAGCGGCTGCCACCCTTCGATGGCCGACACGCCGGCGGCCGCGACCGTCACCACGATCGCCGTGCTCAAGGTGACGATGATCGAGGGAATGCCCGCCCGAATGCGCCGCGTCAGCAGATCGCGCGCGGCATGGGTAGCGGTCGCCGCCAAAGCCACCAGGGCGAACCAGTTGAAGCCTGCCGCGGCGGGCTGCACTACCAGCAACACGCCGACGAACCCCGCCACCACCGCGCTCCAGCGGCGCCAACCCACCTGCTCGCGCAACAGGAATGCCGCGCACACGGTCAGCATCAGCGGCACCGACAGGTTCACCGCCGTCACATTGGCGATCGGCATGTTGAACAGCGCCAGCAGGTACAGAAAAGTGCCCAACGAATCGATGGCGGCGCGGGCCAGAACGGGCCGGTCGAATACAGCCGGCATCTGCCGCCAGGCGCCCAGCGCCACCGCCATGGCGGCGATCAGCAAAGTCGCCGACAGGCCGCGCAGGAAGATGATCTGCCCGGTCGGCAGGCTTTCGCTGACATGCTTGATCAGCGCGTCGTTGCAGATGAACAGCACCATGCTGGCGATCATGCTCAGAATGCCGCGGCGGTTCTCGTTGATCGGATCGACGGCCATGCGCTCCCTGCCCTTTTCGGCGGCGATCTAAGGCCATTGGCGCCTCGCGCGATCACAGCCCCGGAACCATGTGGAGTGAGTGGCGTCCCCAAGGGGATTCGAACCCCTGTTACCGCCGTGAAAGGGCGGTGTCCTAGGCCTCTAGACGATGGGGACGCAAAGGCCATCGCGGCAGGGCGCTTACCTACCAGTTTTCACCGGGAAATCAAGCGCTGGAACCGGCCGGGGCGACATCGTCGATCTGCATCTGGACCTCGCTTTTGCCGCGCCAGCGATTGATCCGCAGCGCGCCTACCACATGCAGCGGCAACCCGTTGCGCGTCAGCAGGGCCCGGCCGATGGGATTGTCGGCGGCGCGGAAGGCGATGGCATTGAGCCGCGCGGCGCCGGCCCCCAAAACGCAACGAATATGCCCACCCTCGCCCACGCGGTCAGCAAATTCCACGCGCACGCCAGGCAGCACGAAACGCGGTTCCGGGTTGCCGATGCCAAACGGGC
The DNA here is from genome assembly GCA_964388115.1 of uncultured Hyphomicrobiales bacterium. Classification (GTDB taxonomy): domain Bacteria; phylum Pseudomonadota; class Alphaproteobacteria; order Reyranellales; family JAQSWP01; genus JAQSWP01. Next base: position 1,179,333 of record CAYLYK010000001.1, on the reverse strand, counting down.
CGATGCGCTCGATTTGCCCGACCAGGTCGAGCGTGGCGGCCGCCGGCATCAGCGGCCCGTCGATGCCCAGTCCCGGCGCGGGCAACTTGCCGCTCAGCGCCGTGGAGACGCGCTCAAGCAGGAAGGCGCGCAAGGCCTCGAGTTGATCGCGCGCCACAGTCAGTCCGGCAGCCATCGGATGGCCGCCGCCATTGATCAGCAATCCCGCCTGACGGGCGGCGATCACCGCACTGCCCAGGTCGACGCCACGGATCGAGCGGCCCGAGCCCTTGCCGATCTCACCGTTGAGGCCAACCACGAAGACCGGCCGATGCACCCGCTCCAGCACGCGGCTGGCGACGATGCCAATGACGCCCGGGTGCCAGTCTTCGCCGGCCAGCAAAAGAAATGGCGGCAGCTCGCCCCCACTTTCGACCTGCATGGCCTCGACCTGGCGCAGCGCCTGATCCAGCACGGCCGCCTCGATGGCGCGGCGTTCGGCGTTGAGGATGTCGAGGCGCTCGGCCAGCATGCCCGCTTCGGCCGCATCCTCCGTCGACAGCAGCCGCGTGCCAAGATCGGACGCGCCGATGCGGCCGCCGGCGTTGACGCGGGGACCGAACAGGAAGCCGGCATGGAACGTGCCCGGTGCTTCGGCGACGCGGGCGATGTCGGCCAGTGCCGCCAGCCCCTTGTTGCGCCGCTGCCCCATGATCTTCAGTCCCTGCACGACGAGCGCGCGGTTGAGGCCGGTCAGCGGGACCATGTCGCACACCGTGCCCAGCGCCACGAGGTCGAGCCACTGCATCAGGTCCGGCTCCGGCCGGCTGGCGTCAAACCATGCCGCCTGGCGCAGCGCGCGATTGGTGGCGACCACCAGCAGGAACGCGACGCCGACCGCGGCCAGATTGCGATGCGGACTGGTTTCGTCGAGGCGATTGGGATTGACGACGGCAAAAGCCGCCGGCAAGCGTGGCTCGGCCACATGATGGTCGACCACGATGATGTCGAGGCCCGCATCCTTCGCCGCCTGCAAGGGCTCGAAGGCGGTGATGCCGCAATCGACCGTGACCGCGACGCTGACGCCAGCCTGGCGCAGGCCGACCAGCGCCGGCGCGTTCGGCCCATAGCCTTCCTTCTGCCGATCGGGAATATAGGCCCGCACCTTGCCGCCGACGCTGCGCAGGAAGCGCAGCAGCAGCGCCGTCGAGGTGGCGCCATCGACATCGTAATCGCCGAACACGGCAATCTCCTCGCCAGCCCGCACGGCGCCCGCCAGCCGATCGGCGGCGCGATCCATGTCGAGCAGATGCGAGGGATCAGGCAGAGCGCGGCGCAACGTCGGCTCGAAATAGTCGTCCAGCGCGTCGAGCGCCACGGAACGGCCAGCCAGCACGCGCGCCAGTACTTCCGGCAGGTTGCGGTTCTGCGCGATGGCCAGGGTCAGCCGTTCGTCGGCCTCGCGCGCATACCAGCGCTTCCCAGTCAGCGACCGTTCGACACCCAGGACGGTGGCTGAGTTTTCGCTCATCGTCTCCGTCAGACGTCGAAGCCGGATTTGCGCTTGAAGTTGTGCGTGCCGGTGATGAAACGAACCGTGCCGGTCTTTGACCGCATGACCAGCGAATGCGTCTCCGCGCCGCCGGGGAACATGCGCACGCCCCTCAGCATCGAACCCGACGTCACGCCGGTGGCGGCGAACATCACGTCGCCCTTCGCGAGATCGAGCATGTCGTACTTGCGGTTTAGGTCGGTGATGCCCATGCGCTTGGCGCGGCCCTTCTCATCGTCGTTGCGGAACAGCAGGCGCCCCTGCATCTGCCCGCCGATGCAGCGCAGGCCCGCCGCCGCCAGCACACCTTCCGGCGCGCCGCCGCTGCCAAGATAGATGTCGACGCCCGCTTCCGGCGTCGAGGTGGCGATGACGCCGGCCACGTCGCCGTCGGAGATCAGCATGATGCGCGCCCCCGCCTCGCGCACTTTGGCGATCAGTTCGCTGTGGCGCGGCCGGTCGAGAATGCAGGCGACGAGATCGGAAATATCCGTCTTCTTCGCCTTGGCGAGATTCTTGAGGTTCTCGGCCGGACTGGCGTCGATATCGACCACGCCTGCCGGCAGCCCGCCGCCGACGGCAATCTTGTCCATATAGACGTCGGGTGCATTGAGGAAATTGCCGTGATCGGCCATGGCGATTACAGCCATCGCGTTGGGTCCGCCCTTGGCGGTGATGGTGGTGCCTTCGAGCGGATCGAGCGCGATGTCGATGCGCGGCCCCTGGCCGGTGCCGACCTTCTCGCCGATATAAAGCATCGGCGCCTCGTCGCGCTCGCCCTCGCCGATCACCACCGTGCCTTCGATCGACAGGCTGTTGAGAGCCCGCCGCATGGCATCGACGGCGGCCTGGTCGGCGGCTTTCTCGTCGCCGCGGCCCATCAGCTTGGAAGCGGCCAGCGCTGCGGCTTCGGTGACGCGCACGACTTCGAGCGCGAGATTGCGATCCATCGACCCCTGTTGGCCGGATGAAGTGACGTTCTGCTGCGCCATTTTCATTTCTCCCACGGTCTTGATTCTAAAGCTGCTCGACGCGGATCACGCAAGGTTTCTCTACGATCGTGTCCAGGCTGGCGATGCGCGCCACGGCCCGTGCCATGGCCGACTCCTCGGTCTCGTGGGTCGTTAACACCACCGGCACCGACGCGCCTGGATCGTGGCTGCGCCCGCGCTGCAGCATGGATTCCATCGACACCTGCTCGTCACGCAAAGCGGCGGCAACGCCGGCAATGACGCCCGGACGGTCCAGCACCATCAGGCGCACATAATAGGCGCCGCTATGACGCTCCATTGGCGCCGCCGGCGCTTTCGACAACCGGCCCGCCGGCACCGAAAAGATCGGGAGACGCCCGCCACGCGCGATATCGGCCAGGTCGGCGGCGACGGCGCTGGCAGTCGGCCCGGCGCCCGCGCCACGGCCCTGGAACACGGTCTTGCCGACGAAATCGCCCTCCGCCACCACGGCATTGAACACGCCTTCGACATGGGCGATCGGCGCGTCCAGCGGCACCATGCAGGGATGCACACGCTGCTCGATGCCGTGCTCGGTCTGGCGCGCCAGGCCAAGCAGCTTGATGCGGTAGCCCAGTTCGGCGGCATAGGAGATGTCGAGCGCGGTGATACTGCGGATGCCCTCGACATGGATACCGGCAAAATTGACCGGGCACCCAAAGGCGACACTGGTCAGGATCGCCAGCTTGTGCGCGGCGTCGACGCCGTCAATGTCGAAACTGGGATCGGCCTCGGCATAGCCATGCGCCTGCGCCTCGCTCAGCACGTCGGCGAAATCGCGTCCCGATTCGCGCATGGTCGAGAGGATGTAGTTGCAGGTGCCGTTCAGAATGCCATAGAGCCGCGTGATGCGGTTGCCGACCAGGCCCTCGCGCAGCGCCTTGATGATGGGAATGCCGCCGGCCACCGCTGCCTCATAGCCCAGCGCCACGCCGGCCTTTTCGGCCGCCACAGCCAGCGGTGTGCCGTGATGCGCCAGCAGAGCCTTGTTGGCCGTGACGACCGGCTTGCCCGCGGCGATCGCCGTCTCGACCACGTGCCGAGCGACGCCATCGCTGCCGCCGATCAGCTCGACCACGACATCGACGTCGTTGCTGCGCGCCAGCGCCACCGGATCGTCGTACCAAGTCATGTTCTTGAGATCGACGCCGCGCTCGCGCTTGCGCTCGCGCGCCGAGACGGCGACCACTTTGAGATCGCGGCCGCAGCGCTGGCTCAGGGTTTCGCGCTGCTCTGCCAGCAGGCGAACGACCCCGGCGCCGACCGTGCCCAGACCGGCGATGCCAATGCGGAGCGCGGGCATGCTACGAGGCGACGGCCTTGAGCGGCGTCACCTTGGCCGAATTCTCGCGCTCGTACTGCTCGAGAATGCTGTCGGCGTTAGCGATGAAGGATTTCATGTTGCGCGTCGCCTGGCGGATTCGCTGCTTGTTCTCGACGATGGCGATGCGCACATGGGTGTCGCCGTACTCGCCGAAGCCGACGCCCGGCGAGACCGCGACCTTGGCGTGCTGCAGCAACAGTTTGGAAAACGCCAGCGAACCCAGATGCGCGTAGGGCTTGGGCAACGGCGCCCAGGCGAACATGGTCGCCTCGGGAACGGGGATCTGCCAGTTAGCCTGGTTCAGGCCTTCGATCAGCACGTCGCGGCGCTCGCGATAGATGCGACGCACGTCATCGACGCAATCCTGCGGCCCGTTCAAGGCGGCGGCAGCGGCGACCTGGATCGGCGTGAAGGCGCCGTAGTCGAGATAGGATTTGATGCGCGCCAGCGCCGAGATCAGCCGCTTGTTGCCGACGCCGAAGCCGATGCGCCAGCCGGCCATCGAATAAGTCTTGCTCATCGAAGTGAATTCGATGGCGACGTCGCGCGCGCCCGGCACCTGCAGGATCGACGGCGGCGGGAAATCGTCGAAATAGATTTCGGCATAGGCGAGATCGGAAACGATGTAGATCTCGTGCCGGCGGCAGAACTCGACGATCGGCGCGTAGAAATCCAGCCCCACGACCTGCGCCGTCGGGTTGGACGGATAGTTCAGCACCAGGCAGGTCGGCTTGGGCACCGAATGCTTCACCGCCCGCTCCAGCGCCACCAGAAAATCGGTGCCTTCAGTCATCGGGATCGAGCGGATCGAGGCACCGGCGATGATGAAGCCGAAGGGATGGATCGGATAGGACGGGTTCGGCACCAGAATGATGTCGCCCGGCGAGGTGATCGCCTGCGCCAGATTGGCCAGGCCTTCCTTCGAGCCGATGGTGACGATCGCCTCGCTCTCGGGATCGATGCTGACGTTGAAGCGACGCTGGTAGTAGGACGAGATCGCCTTGCGCAGGCCGGGAATGCCGCGCGAATTGGAATAGCGGTGCGTGCGCACGTCCTGCACCGCCTCGACCAGCTTGGCCACGATATGCGGCGGCGTGCCAAGATCGGGATTGCCCATGCCCAGATCGATCACGTCCTCGCCGGCAGCTCGCGCCTTGGCCTTCATCGCGTTCACTTCCGCGAACACATAGGGCGGCAGGCGTTTGATGCGGTGAAATTCCTGATCCATGGCTGGTCGACCGTTTCCTAGCAGGCGCTTGGCATATTCTCAGGTGATCGCGGCCTGCGGCTTACGTCACCGGAAGGGGCCCCGTGATATGGCGGCTCCCCTTAAAAAGCGAGATAAATTTCGGCCCGGCGATTGGAGGCCACGGCGACCGCCGTCACCGGGTCATATTCCGGCTGCTGATCGCCCGCCGCCTCGACTGCGACAGAGCCACGCGGCACGCCGAAACGCACCAGCTGGTTGGCGATGGCGTTGGCCCGAGCCAGCGAGACCGTGTAGTTGCCTTCCTGCAGGCGCTGAACATCCGAACCAGTGGAGTCCTGGCTGGCATGGCCGACGATGCGGATCGTACCGCCCTGCTTCTTCTGGATCTCGGCGACGTCGCGCAGCACGGCCAGGTCGTCGCTCGACAGGCCAGACGAGGCGCGGCCGAATTGCACGATGGCGATCTGAATGTTGTTTCCGTAATAGACCGGCGTCGGCCGGACCTGAGGCGCACGACCGGCGACGGCGCTGACCGACGGCCGCGTGGTCGGCGGCAGGATCAGGGCCTGCTGCGAAGGCGCCGGCGGCGGCGGCAAGGTGCTTGCCATCGGAACAGGGGCCGGCATCGGAGCTTGGGCAATCGGAGCCTGGGCAATCGGAGCCTGGGCGACCGGCGCCACGGGCGCTTGCTGAACGCTGGCCTGCGATGGCGCCGAGGTCGGTGCCCGCTGCTGAACCGGAGTCGTCGGCGCGGCTTGAACCGGCGTCACGGGTGCAGCAGCGGCCGGCTGTACGGCGGCATTCTGCACGGCGGGCCGCGGCGGCGTGCTGGCGCCGAGGCGCTGGCCAACCACGGCATCGGCCGCTTCGTTCACCGGACGGACTTCATTGTCGGCATAGCGTGCACTCGACCGATCGGCAGCCAGGCCCTGTTGCGGTGGCGGCGTCGGCCGCTCCGGACGCGCCGGCACGGTCGAGAGCTTCGGAGATTCCTTGGAGGTGCTGCCGGCGCCGCTGGTGCGCGCGGTGGGCGGCGGTTCATCGCCGCCGAACATCGAATCGATGGAGCTGCAGGCCGCGACGGCAAGCGCCAGCCCGACCACCAGGGCGGTTCGGCTCACGCGAGGTTTCAACGACGGCAGAGCCCCCCGCAACCTGTGCTGGACGGCATCGCCGACGACCGAAGGCCACGACCCGATTTCACACCACATTCTTAGCGATCCTCGTTGCTCGGCTTCTGCCCTAAGCGATAGCCAAATTGACGGCCGTCGCCAATCTCAATAGCTTGATCCCCAGCGACCGGCACACAAGATGCTGGGGGCAAGGGATGGTTACGCGACGGGATTGATTTTCCCGATAAAGGCCCGCCGCAAAGTCCCTTGATTATAAAGGATTTTGCCATGTCGGATCAACCGGCCAACGATCCACGACTGCCTGACCCGGAAAAGCTGGCCAAGGACTGGGCCCGGCTGGCCGAACGCAGCCAGAAGGTGGTGTCCGAATTCCTGGCCAAACAGGCCTCGGAAGGGCCGCAGAAGAGCGACCCGCTCAATATCGGCAACGCTTTCATGGAAATGACCCAGCGTATGATGGCCAACCCCGAAAAGGTGGTTAAGGCCCAAGTCCAGCTTTGGCAGGACTATCTCAAGCTGTGGCAAAACACCGCCGACCGCTTCATGGGCAAGGAAACCAAGGGCGTGGTCGAGGCGAACAAGGGCGACAAGCGTTTTGCCGACAAGTCATGGACCGAGAGCCTGCTGTTCGACTACATCAAGCAATCCTACCTTCTGACCGCACGCTGGATGCAGTCGACGGTCAAGGACGTCGAAGGCCTGGACCAGAAGACCGCCAAGAAGGTCGATTTCTACACCCGCCAATTCGTCGATGCCCTGGCGCCGTCGAATTTCGCGCTGACCAATCCGCAGGTGCTGAAGGCCACGCTCGATAGCGGCGGCGAAAATCTCTACAAGGGTCTGGAAAATCTTCTGGGCGATCTGGAGCGCGGCAAGGGCCGGCTCAACATCTCGATGACCGACATGAAGGCCTTCGAAGTCGGCCGCAATGTCGCGGTCAGCCCCGGCAAGGTGATCTACCAGAACGACTTGATCCAGCTCATCCAGTATTCGCCCACGACCGACGAGGTCTACGAGCGGCCGCTGCTGATCATTCCGCCCTGGATCAACAAGTTCTATATCCTCGACCTGAAGCCGGAGAACTCGTTCATCAAATGGACGGTGGCGCAGGGCTACACCGTGTTCGTGGTGTCGTGGGTCAATCCGGACGAGAAGCTCGCCAACAAGGATTTCGAAGACTATATGCGCGAAGGCCCCCTCGCGGCGATGGACGCCATCGAGAAGGCGATCGGCGTGCGCGAAGTGACCGCCATCGGTTACTGCCTGGGTGGCACGCTGATGGCCGCGACGCTGGCCAACATGGCGGCCAAGGGCGACGACCGGGTCAAGGCCTGCACGTTCTTCACCGCGCAGGTCGATTTCTCGGAAGCAGGCGAGCTATCCGTCTTCATCGACGAGGAGCAGCTCAATTTCATCGACGACGTGATGAGCAAGCGCGGCTATCTGGACGGCGGCGAGATGTCGACCACGTTCAACATGCTGCGCGCCAACGACCTGATCTGGTCCTTCGTCGTCAACAATTACCTGATGGGCAAGGATCCCTTCCCCTTCGACCTGCTGTTCTGGAACTCCGACGCCACGCGCATGCCGGCCAAGATGCACAGCTTCTATCTGCGCAAGATGTATCAGGAGAACCTGCTGGTGAAGCCGGGCGGGCTGACCCTGAACGGCACGCCGATCGACCTGACCAAGATCACCACGCCGATCTACATCCAGGCCGGTCGCGAGGATCACATCGCGCCCTACCCGTCCGTCTACAAGGCGACGCAATACTACAAGGGCCCGGTGCGCTTCATGCTGGCGGGCTCGGGCCATATTGCCGGGGTGGTCAACCCGCCGCACGCCAAGAAGTACCAGCACTGGCTGAACGACACGACGGTCAACCCGCCGACGCCGGAAGACTGGCTGCGCGGCGCCAAGGAATATCCCGGCTCCTGGTGGCACGACTGGGACAAATGGCTGTCGGAGAAATCCGGCCCGAAGGTTCCGGCGCGCGATCCGGCGAGCGGTGGCCTGCCGGTAATCGAAGACGCACCGGGCTCTTACGTGAAGGTGCGCACGGGCGGTTGATCAATCAGGTGATCGACTTCCGCCCCTTCAGGAACTCCGGCACTTCGCCCGAGCCGTCGAACATGTTGGGCGCGCCGCGATAGGCCTTGCCCAGCTCGACGTAGTGCAGATACGAGCCCTTGAAGACCAGCAGGTCGGTCTCCTTGATCTCGCGGATCATCTTGGCGGGATTGCCCGCCCATAACTCGCCCTTGCGCACGATTTTGCCGGGCGTCACCACCGCGCCTGCCGCAACCATCGCCCCGGTCTCGACCACCGCCCCGTCCAGCACCGTCGAATGCATGCCGATGAAACTGTCGTCCTGCACCTCGCAGGCATGCAGCAACGCCAAGTGCCCCACGGTGATGTTCTTGCCGACGACCGTGCCCTTGCGGCCGGAAGAGACGTGGATGACCACGCCGTCCTGGATGTTGGTGTTCTCGCCGATCTTGATGCCAGGCCCGTCACCGCGCAGCACCACGTTGTACCAGATGCCGGCATGGGCGCCTATTTCGACCTCGCCGATCAGGGTCGCGTTGGGCGCGACCCAGGCGGTTTCGTGAATGACCGGCGTGTGGTTGAGAAACGGAACGAGAAGGCCTGACATTGGATTCTTTCAAATAGGGACCGAGCCGACTTTGCCGAGCCCTGCCGTGCGGTCAAGAAAAAACCCCGGACGATTTCGCATCCGGGGGTTTGTCAGGATCCGGCGAGCTTACTCCGCCGCCAGGCTAGGCGCTTCGGCCATGCCCAGCATCAGCCGCAGGTTCTGCACGGCCGCACCCGAGGCGCCTTTGCCGAGATTGTCCAGCCGCGCCACCAGCATGACCTGGCCGAGCTTCTCGTCGCCATAGACGCGCAGTTCCATCCTGTCGGTGTCGTTGAGCACCGTCGGATCGAGCCGCATTTCCTTGGCCTCGACTACCGATACCAGAGCCGCGCCACGGTAATGCGCCTGCAGCGCCGCCTTGATCTCGGCGATACCGCCTTTCAGCTGATCGAGGAACAGCGGCACGTTGACCAGCATGCCCTGGCGGAAATTGCCCACCTGCGGGATGAAGATCGGCCGCTGCTTCAGGCCACTGTAGAGATGCATCTCCGGCACATGCTTGTGGGTGAAGTTCAGCCCGTAGAGATCGAACGCCGGCGCGGTGCCCGCCTCGTGCGCCTCGATCATGGAGCGGCCGCCGCCGGAATAGCCCGAAACGGCGAAGACGCTGACATGGTGGTCGCGCGGCAGGATGCCGGCATCGACCAGCGGCCGCACCAGAGCGATCATGCCGGTGGGATAGCAGCCGGGGTTGCTGACCCGACGCGCCTTGGCGATCTTCTCGGCCTGGCCCTTTTCCATTTCCGCAAAGCCATAGGTCCAGTCCGGCGCCACGCGATGCGCCGTCGAGGCATCGAGCAGCTTGGGACCGTCGTCGCCCAGCGCCCGCGTGATTTCCTTGGCGGCATCGTCGGGCAGGCAAAGAATGGCGACATCGACCTCGCGCATCAGCGCGACGCGCGCGGCAACGTCCTTGCGCTTATCGGGATCGATCGAGACCAGCTCGACGCCCGCCACGCCCGCCAGACGCTCGCGGATGCCCAGACCTGTCGTGCCCGCTTCACCGTCGATAAATACCCGCTTGGCCATGTTCGCCTCCTGATGTTGGCCGTTTTACCACAAAACAAAAAGGGCGTCCCTCGCGGGACGCCCTTTTGCTGCCGGGGGCCAGGCCCCGCGAGGGGCAGAATTAACGTTTCGAGAACTGGAAGCTGCGGCGCGCACCGGGCTTGCCGTACTTCTTGCGCTCGACGACGCGGCTGTCGCGCGTCAGGAAGCCGCTCTTCTTCAAGGCGCCGCGCAGCTCCGGCTCGTACAGGGTCAGCGCCTTAGAGATGCCGTGGCGCACGGCACCCGCCTGGCCCGAGAGGCCGCCACCGGTGACGGTGATGACCACGTCGAACTGGTCGACGCGAGAGGTGACCTCGAAAGCCTGAGCGATGATCATGCGCTGCGTCGGCCGCGCGAAATAGACTTCCAGCGCCCGGCCGTTGACGGTGATCTTGCCGTTGCCGCGCATCACCCACACGCGGGCGATGGCATTCTTGCGCTTGCCGGTGGCATAGGCGCGGCCCTTGGCGTCGACCTTGCGCTCGCGCACGGGCGCGGCAACAGGCTCGCTCGGCTGCTTCAAACCGGCAGCCTTTACCAGGCCCGCCATCGGTGTTTCGATCGTCTGCGTTGCCATGATCAGGCAGTCCTCTTGTTCTTGCGGTTCAGCGCGCCGACGTCGAGCGCCTCGGGCTGCTGCGCCTCATGCGGATGGGCGGAACCCTTGTAGACCTTCAGGTTCTTCATCTGCTGCCGCTGCAGCGGACCGCGCGAAATCATGCGCTCGACCGCCTTGACGATCACGCGCTCGGGATAGTTGCCGCCCAGCCGCTGGCCGATCGTGGCTTCCTTGATGCCGCCGGGATAGCCGGTGTGCCAGTAGAACTTCTTGTCCCGCAGCTTGTTGCCGGTCAGGCGAACCTTCTCGGCATTGATGACGATGATGTTGTCCCCGCAATCGACGTGCGGGGTGAAGTTCGGCCGATGCTTGCCGCGCAGACGAGTGGCAATGACGGTCGCCAGCCGGCCCAGCACCAGGCCGTCGGCGTCGATCAACACCCACTTCTTCTGCACGTCGGCCGGCTTCAGCGATACGGTGGTTTTCATGGCTCGCCCGGTGCTTTCCAAAATCACAAGAGGCGCCAGCGGCGCCTCGGTTCGGGCGGGTTTCTAGGCCCATTAATCCGGACTGTCAACGCGAAATCCGCGTGGAATTATAAGGGGCTAGATTTAGGGTATTATTTTACCTTTTATTCTTGGGCGGGATGGCATAGGTCATCTGGCAATGCGCCACGGGCTCCGGATCACCGTCGGAAAACAGCAGCACGTCCCCTACGGCAAGCTTTTGACCGAGCTTGAGAATTCGCATTTCAGCGATCACATCAGCAGACGCGCTGGGCCGTCGCATGAAGTTGATGTTGAGATTGGTAGTGACGGCCAGCGGCACCGGCCCGATCTGGGCCAGGACCAGCAGATAGAAGGCGGCATCGCAGAAGAACATCAGGGTGGGCCCCGACACCGTGCCGCCGGGGCGCAGATGTTCCTGCTTCACCGGCATGCGCACCCGCATGGTCATGCCGTCGAGCGTCTCGATCTTCATATTCAAAGGGTTGGACTGCGCGAAATGCTCGGCGCGGAAATCTTCCAGCTCCTTGATGGTCATCACCGTCATGTCGACAAGCTCCTCGAAATCGGCGCGCGACCATAGCGGCGAGTAAATGCTCGTTCAATGGCTGGCGCAGCCCCCACCTCGGGTCTATTCTTGCCGCAACGAGCCAGTTTGTCGGAGTAAACGCTCATGTCCACTGAGACCAACGAGCCGGTGCTGCTGCGCCAGGACGATGGCCGGGTCGCCATCCTGACGCTCAATCGTCCGCAGGCGATGAATGCCCTTTCCGGCGATTTGATCGACGCCCTGCAGGCCGAATTCGACCGGCTGGCGAAGGACGAGAGCATTCGCGTGGTCCTGATCCAGGCCGCCGGCCGCGGCTTCTGCGCCGGGCACGATCTGCGCGAAGTGCGATCGACCGAGGATTATCGATTCTTCGACGACCTGATCGGCCGCTGCAGCCGCATGATGCTCTCCATCCGCAGCCTGCCGCAGCCGGTTATCGCCAAGGTGCAGGGCATCGCCACCGCCGCCGGCTGCCAACTCGTCGCTGCCTGCGATCTGGCCATCGCCTCGACCGATGCCAGGTTCGGCACGCCGGGCGTCAACATCGGCTTGTTCTGCGGCACGCCCTCGGTGCCGCTCGCGCGCAACATGGCGTCCAAGCACGCGCTCGACATGCTGTTCACCGGCGATACGATTAGCGCCGAGACCGCGCTCGCCTATGGGCTGGTCAGCCGGATATCCGCACCGCAGTCCCTCGACAATGATGCGCTGAAGATGGCGCAGCAGATTGCGTCCAAGTCGCCGCTGGTGCTGCGCATGGGCAAGGAGCTGTTCCACAAGCACAGCGAGATGAATCTCGAGCAGGCCTATGCCTATGCCTCGCCGGTGATGGCGGGTGGCATGATGGCCCAGGACGCGCGCGATGGCATCGACGCCTTCATCAAGAAGCAGCCGCAACCCAACTGGCGCGGCAAGTAGCGCCTTATGGACAGTGCGACTGGAGAGACGGTCGAGCACGACCGCTACCCCGATTCCTATTTGCGCGCCATCCTGCGCGATGTGAAGACCATCGCCATGGTCGGCGCCTCGGCGAACTGGAACCGTCCCTCCTACTTCGCGATGAAGTATCTGCAGGAGAAGGGCTACCGGGTCATCCCGGTCAATCCCATCGCCGCCGGCCAGGAAATCCTGGGCGAGACGGTTTACGGCACGCTGGACGATGTGCCGGAGAAGATCGAGATGGTGGACATCTTCCGCAATTCGGACGCCGCCGGCCCGATCACCGACGACGCCATTCGGCTGGGTGCGAAGGTCGTGTGGATGCAGTTGGGCGTCCGCAACGACGACGCGGCAAAACGAGCCGAAGCGGCCGGATTGCGCGTGGTGATGAATCGTTGTCCCAAGATCGAACACGCCCGCCTGACCGGCAAGCTCGAATGGCACGGCATCGCCTCGGGCGTCATCAGCAGCAAGAAGAGGAAGTTGTGACATGAGCAAGCCGAACGCTCCCGGATTCGAAACCCTCGCCATCCATGCCGGCGCCGCGCCCGATCCCGCCACCGGCGCCCGCGCATTGCCGATCTATCAAACGACGGCCTACGTGTTCGAAGACGCCGACCACGCCGCCTCCCTGTTCAACCTGCAGACCGTTGGCTTCATCTATTCACGCCTGACCAACCCGACCACGGCGGCGCTGGAAGCGCGGCTGGGGGCATTGGAAGGCGGTCGCGGCTGCACCGTCACCGCCTCGGGCCACTCGGCGCAGATCATGGCGTTCTTCCCGCTGATGGGGCCGGGCGACAACATTGTTGCCTCGAACAAGCTCTATGGCGGTTCGATCGCGCAGATGAAGAACTCGTATCCCAAGTTCGGCTGGCAGGTGAAATTCGTCGATGCAGACGATCCGGAGAATTTCCGCAAGGCTGCCGATGCGAAGACCAAGGCTTTCTTCTGCGAGAGCATCGCCAATCCCGGCGGCGTCATCAGCGACATGGAAGCCATCGCCAAGGTCGCCGATGCGGTAGGCGTACCGCTGATCGTCGACAACACCATGGCCTCGCCCTATCTGTGCCGGCCGATCGAGCACGGTGCCACGCTGGTCGTGCATTCGACCACCAAGTTCCTGTCCGGCAACGGCACGTCGATCGGCGGCGCCATTGTCGATTCCGGCAAGTTCGACTGGAGCAAGAACGGCAAGTTCCCCAGCCTCAGCGAACCCGATCCGGGTTATCACGGCCTGCGCTTCTACGAGACCTTCGGCGACATGGCTTATACGTTCCATAGCCATGCCGTGGGCTTGCGCGATCTCGGGCCCTCGCAATCGCCTTTCAACGCCTGGCTCACCATGCTGGGGGTCGAGACGCTGCCCTTGCGCATGGAGCGTCATGTCGAGAACGCGCAGAAGGTGGCCGAGTTTCTGGAGAAGCATCCGGCCGTCGCCTGGGTGAGCTACGCCGGCCTGCCGTCGAACAAGTATTACAAGCTGGCGAAGAAATACATGCCCAAGGGCGCCGGCTCGGTCTTCACCTTCGGCGTCAAAGGCGGCTATCAGGCGGGCTTGAAAGTCGTGGAGAACGTCGAGCTGTTCTCGCATCTGGCCAATCTCGGCGACGCCAAGAGCCTGATCATCCACCCCGCTTCGACCACGCATCGCCAACTCAGCGAGGAGCAAGGCATTGCAGCCGGCGCCGGGCCGGACGTCATACGCGTGTCGATCGGCATCGAGACGGCAGCCGACATCATTGCCGATCTCGATCAGGCGCTTCAGAAGGCCCGTGCGTGATCTTGCATCGATAAAGGCAGGCTCGCCGTCGAACTTCTTCCACGGCATACTGCGCTGTGGTGAACGGGCGTTTATGTCCGGCCGCAGTGAACTCAGGGGAATAGCAAGATGAGCAAAATCAAAATTTTCGGAAGTCCGCAGTCGCGAGCCTTCCGCGCCATTTGGGCCGCCAAGGAAATGGGCGTCGATTACGAATTGGCCGACTACAAGACGCCGGATTTCGCCAGGATCAATCCGAACAGCAAGATCCCCGCTCTGCAGGACGGCGATCTGACGTTGTTCGAGTCGATGGCGATCAACCTTTATCTGGCTCAGAAATTCGACAAGGGCCTGTGGCCCAAGAGCACTGCCGATCAGGGGCGGACCTATCAATGGTCGTTCTGGGTGATGACCGAGGTCGAGAAGCCGGCGCTGACCATCCTGATGGACACGTTTGGCATGAAGAAGGATCCCGAAGGCGCCGATGCCGGCAAGAAGGCGCTGGAAAAGCCGTTCGACATTCTCGACAAGCACCTTGCCGGCCGCGACTACGTTCTCGGCAAGGATTTCACCATTGTCGATATCAACCTCGCTTCGGTGATCGGCTGGGCAAAGGCCGGCAAGATGGATCTGTCGCGCTGGTCCAATCTTTCCGCATGGCTCGACCGCTGTCAGGGCCGTCCCGCCGCGAGCGCCGCGCGCAAAGGCTGATCCGCAACCGGCAGAATATCAAAGGGCCGAAGCACCGCTTCGGCCTTCCCTTATTGCAGGTTCGAGACTTCGACGAGATTGCCGTCGGGATCGCGGAAATAGATCGATAGGAGCTTGCCCGTGGCGCCGGTGCGCGGCACCGGGCCCTGTTCGACGACAACGCCGCAGGCGACCAGATGCGCCTGCACTTGGGCGATCGGCGTCGACGCTATCAAGCAGAAATCGCCCGAGCCCGAGACGGGCTTGCGGGCATGCGGTTTAAACTCGGCGCCGGCCTGATGCAGGTTGATCTTCTGGCGGCCGAATTTCAGCGCCACGCGCTCAGCGCTGCCATCGGCCGGCCGGAAACGCTCGACGCTCATGCCAAGCGCCTTCTCGTAGAAAGCGCACGTGGCGGCGATGTCAGCCACCGTCAGCACGAAATGGTCGATCGAGGCGATCTCGACCGGCTTTGCCATTACTCGGCCGCGGTGGGCTGCGGCTGCGGCGGCACGACGATCTCGGCCTTAGTGCCGCTGACGCTGCCCGGCAACAGCAGCGCGGCCAGCGTCGCCACACCGGCCAGCAGCGCCAAAATGTAGAACACCCAGCTCAGCTCCCCCGTCGCCTGGTTGACCTGCGAGATGAGCCAGATCGCGACCGGGCCGGCGGCGAAGGAGAGGACGAACTTGGAGCCGAAGGCCAGGCCATGATGCTGCGTCGGCGTATAGCGGCCGATCATCATGCTTTCGGCTGGAAGTGCCGTGACCATCAGCACCGCCGCCACCATGGCGGCAATGACGATCGGCACGTTCCACAACAGGCCGACCGCGGCCACCGCAACGATCTGCAGCGCGAAGGAGCCTATATAGATCAGCTTGATCGGCATGCGGTCGGCCAGCTTGCCGGCCACATACTGCATGACGCCGGAGACCGTATAGACCGAGGTCACGGCGATGCCGACCCAGAACACGCTCTCGCCCGGGCTTGCCGCCAGCCGCTCGAAGAATCCCTGCACCGACACGATGTCGCTGGCCAGACGTATTTCGAACAGCTTGGGCAGCGCGAACTGCGTCGCCTGATAGATGATGCCGGCCATGAACATGGTGACCATCAGGATGAAGAACACCTTGATCATGTCGCCCTTGCTGGGGGGCGCGTCCTTGGATTTCGGCATCGGCCGGTCGCCGACCACGCCGCGCTTCCAGTGCCACAGCAGCCCGACGCCGAACAGAACCGACAGCAGGCCTGGAATGATGAAAGCGGCGCGCCAGTCGTAGAGCGCGATCAGTCCGCCGACGCCCAATCCGGCGACCGCGTTGCCGGCGCTGCCGAAAATGCCGTTGATGCCCAGCGACTCGCCCTGCTTCGCCGCGGTGCGCATCACCCAGGGAATGCCCACCGGATGATAGATCGAGCCGAACAGGCCGATGCCCGCCAGCGACACCGTCATCCACAGATAGTCGCGCTCGGGCGTCAGGCCGGCGGCGATCGCCGACAGACCCATGCCGATGAAGAAGACCACCATGATGCCCGGCGCGCTCCAGCGATCGCCCAGCCAGCCGGCGGGCAATGCAGCGGCGGCGGTCAGGATGATGGCCGGCGTCCACAAAGCGATGAGTTCGTGATAGGGCGCGCCCCACGCCGGCTGCAGCGCCAGCACGATGGTGAAGAAGAATACGCCCATGAAATGGAACATCAGGTGGCCGACACTGGAATAGATCAGCACCGCCTTGCCGGAGATATGTCCCGAGGTGTTCATGTCAGCAGTCACGATCGCCATCCCGAGCCGAATACCGGCCTGATTAAAGAGGCGGCAATTCTGTCAGCCTTCGTGCCATGCGGCAAATGCAGCCCTCGCAGGGTCGCCATGTCCTTCAGGCAAATGCCGTGCCTTCCACGCCCGTCGTTTCATCGCCCAGCCAGCGCAGATAGGCCGGATTGCCGGCGCCTATCGGAAGGGCCACGACACAGGGACAGTCGTAGGAATGCAGCTCGCGCACCTTGGCGCAAAGCTGGTCGACCAGCACCGCCCGTGTCTTGGCGATCAGCACCGTTTCCTGAGCCGTCTCGATGCGGCCCTGCCAGCGATAGATCGATTCCATGCCGGGCACGATATTGGCGCAGGCAGCCAGCCGGGTTTCGACAAGGCGCCGCCCGATCGTCCGCGCCTCCTCCACCGTCGCCGTCGTCATATAGACGAACACGAACTCTTCCATGGCCCGCTCCTTTGCCGCAACGCAACGTGAAGATTAGCGCCCATCTCTTTGACGCCAAGAGGTTTTTCCCGTAGAGTTAATGTTATCAGCCAACTCTGCGTGGGGACGTGGGAATGGCAATGGGGAATGTCGTCAGGCTGCCGACCGAGTCGGTAACGCCTGTACCGCTGCGCGCGACGCCAAGTCTCGCGCAAATCGTCTATCTGCGCCGGGGGTTGACCCAGGCCGGCGGCAAGCTGCCGTTGTTCGATCTCGATGGCCAGCGGGTCGACGAGGAAATCGTCCGCGCCTGCATCGAGGCCGGCTGGGCCGAGCCATGGTTCGCTAACAAGCTGAAGCCCGACTGGCTGGTGTGCAAGCTGACCGACGCCGGCCGCGCCATCATCGGCGACTGACGAACGTCGTGGGCTTCGCCACCGGACGTTTCAGCGCCAGCGACGGCGTCGATCTTGCGACATATCGCTGGCAGGCCAGCGGCTCGCCGCGAGCGGTGATGCTGATCGCCCACGGCATGGCCGAGCATGCCGCCCGCTACGACGCCTTTGCCTCGTTCCTGGCGGCGCGCGGCATCGAAGTCGAAGCGCATGATCATCGCGGCCATGGCCGCACGGCAAGCAACGCCGAGGCGCTTGGATTCTTCGCCGAGAAGAACGGCTGGCAACGCGTCGTCGATGACCTGAAGGAACGCCTGTCCGATCTGCGCGCCCGCTACCCCGAACTGAAGTTGATTCTATTCGGACATTCGATGGGATCGTTCCTCAGCCAGCAGGTGCTTTACGAAGCGCCGGGCCTGGTCGATGCGGCGATTCTTTCAGGCAGCAACGGCAAGCCGCTGCGCATTGCCAGCCTCGGAAGGTTGGTAGCCCGGCTTGAGCGCCTGCGCCTTGGCAAGCATGGTCGCAGCACCTTACTCACCAAGCTTTCCTTCGGGCCGTTCAACAAGCGCTTCGCGCCCAACCGCACCGATTTCGACTGGCTTTCGCGCGATGCGGCGCAGGTCGACGCCTATGTCGCCGATCCGCTC
Source organism: uncultured Hyphomicrobiales bacterium (assembly GCA_964388115.1). Taxonomy (GTDB): domain Bacteria; phylum Pseudomonadota; class Alphaproteobacteria; order Reyranellales; family JAQSWP01; genus JAQSWP01. Next base: position 1,161,167 of record CAYLYK010000001.1, on the reverse strand, counting down.
TGTGGCTTTGCCTGCACGACGCAGTTCTGGATCGACATCCTCGATGCCCTGCCGGCCCTGGCGAAGGAAAAGAACCGCGATCGCGTGCCGGAGGCTTTGCCCATCCTGATTTTCTCAGGCGACGAGGATCCCGTGGGCGTCAATCTGTCCGAACTTGTGAAGGGCTATCGCGGCAACGGCATGGCGCATGTTGCCGTCAAGCTCTATCCAGGGGGGCGGCACGAGATGCTGAACGAAATCAATCGGGACGAGGTTCATGCCGACGTATTGGCCTGGATCGAGGCCTTTCTCGCCGGTACACCGGCGCCCTCGCCGCCGTGACGACTTAGCTGCCGCTCGCTGCGACGGCCGATGCCGGCCGCTTATCGATATCGGAAACGATAAATATCTCTTTCGGCAGCCAGATTTCGAAGCGAGCGCCCCTGCGGCCACGTTCGAATTTCAACTCGCCGCCGGCCTGCTGGGTGAAGGCCTCGACCAGACGCATGCCAAGCCCGTTGCCATTGACGCTTGCCGTAACCGCTTGTTGATCCGCCGTAGCCTGTTCAGCCGGCAGGCCGATGCCGTCATCGGTCACGGCCAGCAGGAACTGTTCGCCCGAAGGGCCGAAGCTGACATGGATTTCGCCTTCGGCGCCGCCGGGAAAGGCATGCTTGATCGAATTCATCACCAGTTCGTTGACGACCAGGCCCAGCGGAATCGCGCGATCGACTTTCAGCACGGCAGTCTCGGCGCGGACATGGCATTTGACGCGAGTATTGAGCAGCACCGAGTTGGAAATCTTGCCGCACAGATCGCGCATGTAGTCGGCGAAGTCGACCGTATCGATATGGCCCGCCTTGTAAAGCGAGCCATGCACGTCGGCCATGGTCATGACGCGGCGCATGGCGTTGTTGAGATGCTCGCGCGCCGCCGAATCGCCCACCCGCCCGGCCTGCATGCGCAGCAGGCTGGCAACGACCTGGAAATTATTCTTCACACGATGGTTAAGTTCGTGGAACAGCAGCTCGCGCTGCTGCTCGGCATCCTTGCGCGTGGTGATGTCGACGTTGACGCCGACGAGCTTGTACGGTTTTCCCTCATGATCCTGGAGTGTTTCCGCGCGGCTCAACAGCCATCGTACGGTTCCGTCGGGCTGAACCACGCGATATTCCATGACCAGCGGCTTGCCCGTGGCCCGCGCTTCCGCCAGCGCGCGGCGCACTTCGGCAAGATCGTCCGGATGCATCGACTTGAAAACCAGATTCGGGCTGGGATCGTCATCGCCCACGGGCAGTCCATGCAGTGCATAGAGCGCCGGCGACCAGATCACGCGATCGTTCTTTACGTCCCATTCCCAGTCGGCCGCACCGCCGGCCAGATGGGCCCGCTGCAGGCGATTCTCGATCCGGCGGGCATAGGCGACGCGGGAGCTCAGCAGCACGGCCAATACGCCAATGCTGAAGGCAGCAAGCGCAAACAGCGCGAGGTTGATCACATCGGCTTGCGACTGGAGGCCGAACGAGTTCAGGGGCGGCAGGAAAAAATACCAGCCCGATAGCAGGCTGAGAACGACTGCCGTGCAACAAGCGATGGCGCCGCCGAAATAGCCGACGATAACGATGGCCGGGAAAAAGGTCGCAAACGGCACCACGACACCGGGCCACAGCATCTCAAGCGCGTAGCGCAAGCCGGTTGCCAGGGCAACGACGCCCAAGGCGATGACCTGGCCACGCAAGACCCGTCTCATGCTGATTTCGGCGACTCGCAAGATATATCCCTTTGTCGCGATCATGCAGTCGCGTGAACCAAGAGTAAATCGGTTAAACGGCGGCGGCTTCGGCAGAAAGACGAAGCGGCGGCGCGCGGAGTTATAGCCAGCGGGCCGGATAAGGATAGACGCGCGTGACGCGACAATAGAGCACGGCAATCAAAACGATGATCGCCGCACCGGCAAGAACCGGGGTGAAGATGAAAAGCCAATCCGACTGCGCCTGCACCACCAACAACGGTAACGCAGCCCCTGGCGGATGCATCGACTGGCACAGCTGCATCGCCAGAATGGCAACAGCAACGGCCAGGGCGCTGACCCAAGGGTCGGTTCCAAGCGCATGCAGGGCAATCAGGCCCACGAGGGCTGAAATGACGTGGCCGCCGACGACATTGCGCGGCTGTGCAAATTCACTCCAGGGCGCGACGAACACCAGAGCGCAGGTGCTGCCCAGCGGGGCCATCAACAGGATCTGGTCCGTAAGCAGGGAAAGGTATGTGACTGCCGCGATGGCAATTCCACCGCCGGCGCTGGCCAAAGCGACACGCCCCAGGCTCCAACGCTTGGGATCCCGTCGCGCCCTCAGTTCGGCGACCGTCGCGCGTCGGCTCTGCCAGTTTTTCCTGAGCCGTCTAATCATTTTTACCGATCGGCAATTCCTCGTCGCGCAGGGAGACGAAAATCAGCACCAGCAGGATCGTGACATAGAAGCGGAAGGCGGCTTCCTGCCCGTTCCAGCTCGGCGACTGCCACATGGCGAACCATTCGCCGCCAATGACCATGAAACCGGTAAACCAGATGGTGAACCCCAGGGCCGCGCCCAGCATCAACAGCCGTTTGGCGCGATGGAAAACGGCAGCCGGCGCGCGCAAGGCGCGCATAAGCCCAACCGTCGTCGCGGCGAAGAGAAGCCCGGTCAAGCCTTCCCCCAGAATGATCAGCCCGTAGCCGACGTGATGCAGCGTCGGATCGGTGATGGCGCGGCCGCGCAAGCCGTTGCCGGGAAACGTGGTATCCATGCTCAGAACATGTTGGACGAAGGCGAAGTTGGAGCCGTAGTCGATCAGGTTGTTGACGCAGACAAGCAGCGCGAACAGCGCCAGTCCGGCAACCATGACGATTTTCGCCAACCTCGCTTCGATCATGGAACCATCCCTGCCGACGCCAAGGCGAGCTTTCGAACCCAATGATGGAAAAATTGGTCGGAGCGGCGGGATTCGAACCCACGACCCCCAGTCCCCCAGACTGATGCGCTACCAGACTGCGCTACGCTCCGACCGATTGGTGGTGCGCCGGGTTTTCAGGGGTTGGGGGTGCAACCGCCGGCGCGGCCGGACAATAGACGCGGGGTCTGGCTCTGGCAACCGCCTCTATCCTGATTGAACGCGGCGGACTTTTCCGCAAGACAAGGGCGGCCCCATGGCCCAGCCCTGACATGTCGATTAAGGAACGACGCTAATTCCCACGCAGCAGTTTGAGCGCCGATTGCAGATCGCTCATCACTGCCTCAAGCTCCCGGCGCTTCGCCGGATCCAGAGTGGATGACTTGAGATTGCCGACAGCCGCCTCGGCCCGAACCGGTTGTTCAGTGACAGGTGAACCGGCCGAGCGCACCAACTGCGGGCGCCCGGAGTCGGAGGCTGCGGGAGCCGGCGCCACTTGGGGCGGCAGGGAAGCCCGCGGCGCCGGAGCGCTGTCGGGGTTGCGCACCATGTCGGCGCGAATGGCTTCGCTGTAGGGCGGTTCCATGGCGCTCAGCCGGCCGCGATTCTCCCGCAGCAGGCGCTGCACGCCCTTGATGGTGTAGCCCTCTTCGTAAAGCAGGCCACGAATCCGGCGGAGCAGATCGACATCCTCAGGGCGGTAATAGCGACGGCCTCCGCCCCGCTTCAGCGGACGCACCTGATTGAATTTGCTCTCCCAGAAGCGCAGCACATGCTGCGGCACGTCCAGTTCCGTCGCCACCTCGGAGATGGTGCGGAAGGCCTGAGCCGATTTTTCGTTGCGCCGGTCGGACGCCGTTTGGAGGATAGCAGCCATTATTCAGACGCCGTCTTGGTTTCGCCGCCTAAAGCCTTGTTAATCTTTGACTTAAGGACATTGGAGGCGCGAAAAACCAAAACGCGTCGCGGCAGGATCGGTACTTCCTGTCCGGTCTTCGGATTGCGTCCGATACGCTGGCCTTTCTCGCGCACGGCAAAACTGCCGAACGACGAGATTTTCACCGATTCCCCACGCGTCAGGGCCGCCGAAATCTCCTCAAGGACGACTTCGACCAAGGCCGCTGATTCATTGCGCGATAGACCTACCTCTTGATACACGGCCTCACTGAGGTCAGCCCGTGTAATCGTGCGGTTTTCCATACCCACGCTCCCCTGTCCCAAGGAGATGGTACGACTGGCAAGGAAAGCCGTCAATATCAGGGGATTGGCGGCAAACGTTTAAGTTCGAAGGTGGGTGGATCGTAGCCGGTTACTACCGCCTACCATCGTGTGACGCTGGCACCCCAGGTCAAACCGCCGCCCATGGCTTCCATCAGCACGATCTGGCCCGCTTTAATGCGCCCGTCATGAACCGCTTCGGCCAACGCCAGAGGAATGCTGGCGGCGGAAGTATTCGCGTGTTTATCGACAGTTACGACGATTTTCTCATGTGAAACACCAAGCTTGCGCGCCGTACCGTCGAGGATTCGCCGATTGGCTTGGTGCGGTACGATCCAGTCGACGTTTTCCGTCGTCAACCCAGCCGCCGCCAGGCTCTCGCCCACCACCTCGGCCAAATTTGTCACGGCGTGCTTGAAAACTTCCTTGCCCTGCATGCGCAGGAAGCCCGCCTTCTGGGTCGTGGAGGGCCCGCCATCGACATAGAGCAGGTCATGATGGCGGCCGTCGGAATGCAGGATATTGGCGAGAATGCCACGATCCGCCGGCGTGCCCTGACCTTGGCCGGCCTTCAGCACCACCGCCCCGGCGCCATCGCCGAACAGGACGCAGGTCGTGCGGTCGTTCCAGTCAAGAATGCGGGAGAAGGTTTCGGCGCCGATCACCAGGGCCGTTTGCGCCATGGCGTTCTTCATCATGCTGTCGGCCACCGACAGCCCGTAGACGAAGCCCGAGCACACCGCCTGCACGTCGAACGCCGCACCCCGCGTCATGCCGAGCCCGGCTTGGACCTTGGTGGCGGTGGCGGGGAACGTTTCGTCAGGCGTTGCCGTCGCCAGCACGATGAGATCGATCTCGGAGGCTTTCAGCCCTGCATGGTCGAGCGCCCGTTGAGCTGCCTGCAGCGCCAGATCGGAAGTCAGCTCGCCATCAGCGGCGAGAAAGCGCTGGGTGATGCCGGTGCGCTGCTGGATCCACTCGTCGCTGGTATCGACGCGACGGGCCAGTTCGGCGTTGCTGACGGGATTGCCGGGAAGATAGGCGCCGCAGCCGACGATCTGGCTGCGGATCATGGCGTTGCGGCCTGGACGGCGGCGGCTCCCTGCTCCTGGGCGTAGCTCAGAGCCTCGCGCAGCCGCTTGAAATCTTCGATCACGACTTCATTGAAGTTGTAACGCACCATGTCGACGGCGACGCCAAGCGCATGCGCAAAGCCCAGCGCATCGGTGCCGCCATGGCTCTTAACGCAGATGCCGTTAAGTCCGAGAAACACGCCACCATTGTAGCGGCGCGGATCGACGCGCTTGCGCAGCTTGCGCCAGGCGCCGCTCGCCAGCAGGTAGCCGAGCTTGGCGAAAGTGGAAGTGCGGAAAGCGTCGCGCACGAAACCCGTGTAGAGCTTGGCCGTGCCTTCGATGGTCTTGAGCGCGATATTGCCGGTGAAGCCATCGGTCACGACAACATCGACTGCGCCTACGCCGATGTCATTGCCCTCGACGAAGCCGTGGAAATTGACGGGCAGATTCTCGTGCTTCAGCACCGCATGCGCTTCGCGCAATGCGTCGTGCCCTTTAAGTTCCTCCGCCCCGACATTGAGCAGGCCGACGGTAGGATTGGTCAGGCCCAGGACGGTGCGGGCGAACACTTCGCCCATGACGGCGAACTCGACCAGATTGTTGGCATCGACTTCGATATTGGCGCCAAGATCGAGCATCACCGTCTCGCCGCGCATGGTCGGCAAAAACGATGCGATGGCGGGCCGATCGATGCCGGGCAAGGTGCGCAGCACGAACTTGGCCATCGCCATCAGAGCGCCAGTGTTGCCGGCTGACACGATGCAATTGGCCTCGCCCGTTTCCACTGCGGCAATAGCCTGCCACATGCTGGAATTGCGCCGCTTGCGCAGGGCCGTCGACGGCTTGTCGTCGGCCGTGACGATGCCCTCCGTATGCCTGATCGTCGTGACCTTGCGCAAAGCGCGATGGCGCGTCAGCAACGGCTTCAGCCGCTGCTCGTCGCCAAACAGAAGAAACTCGGTTTGCGGATAGCGCTCGTGCGCGATGCCGGCCCCATCAACCACCATGGCGGGCGCGTTGTCGCCGCCCATGCCATCGAGCGCTATGATGATCTTCTTGCTCACGCGGAGGCCCGGCCGCTTCTCATCTGCCGCCTTGCAAGCGGCACCGCCATCAGGCGTTGGCCGCGGTCGGCTTCACTTCGCGGCCGTCGTAGTGGCCGCAGGCCTGGCACACGTTGTGCGGGCGCTTCAGCTCGCCGCAGCTCTTGCACTCGACGTAAGCCGACGGCGTCAGGGCGTGATGCGACCGGCGCATGTTTCGACGCGACTTGGACGTCTTTTTCTTTGGAACTGCCATGGGAATCTCCGTTATGCCGCCCTTGGCGGCCGCCTGTAATACTCAAATTGCCCAGTACGGGCAAGGGGTTTCCCGGCACCGTCAAACCAGGCTTAACCCTTTGTTTTCAATACGGCAAGCGCCGCAAATGGGCTCTCTTTGACCGCATCGGGGTCGATACCGTGCTGCCGCAGCACCGCCCCCAGGTCAGCTCCCTGCTGGCGAGGATAGGGATCGATCGCCAGGGCCAGCTGTTCGGCGACCAGTTCTCCAACGTTAAGCCCCTCCACGGGCATGGGCTCCGGCTGCTCCTGATCCGGCAAAATGACCATTTCACCGGTCTCCTCGTCCAGCACGTCCGGCGTCGCGCCGAACTCCAGCGAAAACCGTTCGTCGACGCTCTGCAGCACCGGCTCAAGCGTCACCACGCAATTCTGCGTCACCTGAGCGCGAACGCGGCCTTCGACATGCAATCCGGTTCCGCCCTGCAAGGGGTAGATCGTCCCGTCCGCCTGCAATGCCTCGAGCCCAACGAGGCCCAGACGCCGACGCAGCTCGTGCTCCTCGACGGGGCTGGCGCGCAGATCGAAATGGACCGGATCACCGGTCAAATCCTTCAGGGGAACAATGAGTTGCAGCCCGTTAGTCATTTTGCTCGCTTTCCGGCCCAGAATAAGACGCCCGTTACCGGCCACACAACCACGATTGGCAGCGTCCGGCCCAGAAGGTCTTTGACTTAGATGGTGTCCGGATCGGGGAATCCCAGCTTGCCGGCCAGAACAGACGCCGTGGACTGGCCTCGCAGCCCGGCCAACACGCTCATGCAATAGACAGCCAATCGATCGGCGCCGTCGGTTGCCGCTGGATCATCTGCGTGGATGTTGCGTCGAATGGCGGCGGCCAGCGGCTCTCCCTGGCCCGCCAAGGCGGCGCGATAGGCCGTCGTGCGCCCATTGAACGCCTCCGCCATGGCCTTGATTCGCCGGCCAACGCCCAGATCCTGCACGCCCATTTCGCGCAGATTGAGGTCGAAATGGCGGAACATTTCGTCGAACAGCGACTGATTTATGGCCGGTCCGTTCTCCTCCTCCTGCAGCCGCTCCATCACCAGGAATGCGTGCAGCACCAGCAGATCGAACCGCCCGTCCAGCGTATCGGGAACGCCAAAGGCTGGACCGTAGAAGGCCGGCAGACGAGCCTGCGGCGCCAACGCAGCATAAAGCCTGGCGGCGGTAGGCCGGTGCCGATCGCGGCGCAGGAGCGATTTCAAAAGGGAAAGCGGCATCGATATCGTGTGGGTTGGGCGCCTTGCTGACGCAATTGACAGGGGCCGGCGCAGACGGCACCTTGCCCGCAATTCGGCGGCGGGATCATACTGGTCCGCTGCCGAAAGGCAAAACCAGGATCCGAGATTTGACCGCCATGAAGCTGCGCCTCTTCCTGCTTGCAACCGTCGCCTCCGTCAGCCTCGCCGCCTGCGAACCGCGTGTCGACCAGCGCGGCCACGTCGCAACGCCCGGTTCGGTGGAAAAGCTGCAGCCTGGCCAGCAAACCCGCAACGATGTGCTGACCTTGCTCGGCAGCCCCTCGACCACCGCGACTTTCGACGATGAGACCTGGTACTACATCAGCCAGCGCGTCGAAACGACCGCCTTCCTGGCGCCGGACACCAAGGAACAGACAGTGATGGCGCTGAAGTTCGACAAGGCCGGCGTCTTGAAGGACATGAACACCTATACCCTGAAGGACGGGCGTGCCATCGACATGGTCGACCGCAAGACCCCGACGGCGGGCAAGGAATTGACCATCATCGAGCAGATCTTCGGCAATGTCGGCCGCTTCGGCGGCGGTGGCGGTTACACCGCGCCATCGACACTGGGCAAATAGCTTCGGCCTGGCTCAAAGGCCAACAAAAAACCCCGGAGCGATGCTCCGGGGTTTTCTTTGCCTTGTCGTTGCGGGCTTAGTGGCCGGCGAGAACCGCCAACAGCAGCAGCGCCACGATGTTGGTGATCTTGATCATCGGGTTGACGGCCGGGCCTGACGTATCCTTGTACGGATCGCCGACGGTGTCGCCTGTCACCGACGCCTTGTGGGCATCGGAACCCTTCATGTGACGCACGCCCGCCTCGTCGACGAAACCGTCTTCGAACGACTTCTTGGCGTTGTCCCAGGCGCCGCCGCCCGCCGTCATCGAAATGGCGACGAACAGACCGGTGACGATCACGCCGAGCAGCATGGCGCCCAATGCGGCGAAGCCATTGGCCGAGCCGGCGATCCACATGACGACGAAGTACAGCACGATCGGCGACAGCACCGGCAGCAGCGACGGGACGATCATTTCCCGGATCGCGGCCTTGGTCAGCATGTCCACGGCCTTGCCGTAATCGGGTTTGGCCGTGCCCGCCATGATGCCGGGGATTTCCTTGAACTGACGCCGCACTTCGACGACGACCGAACCGGCGGCACGGCCGACGGCGGTCATCGAGATGCCGCCGAACAAGTACGGCAACAGACCGCCCAGCAGCAGGCCGACGACGACGTACGGGTTCTTCAGGGAGAAATCGACCGCCGTCACGCCGAGCAGCTTGCCCTGCGCGATAAAGTAGTCGAGATCCGACGTGTAGGCCGCGAACAGCACCAGCGCACCCAGACCGGCGGAGCCAATGGCATAGCCTTTGGTGACGGCCTTGGTGGTGTTGCCGACCGCATCGAGCGCGTCGGTGTTCTTGCGCACTTCCTTCGGCAGGCCAGCCATTTCGGCGATGCCGCCGGCATTGTCGGTGACCGGGCCGTAGGCATCGAGCGCCACGATCACGCCGGCCAGCGCCAGCATGGCGGTGGTGGCGATGGCAATGCCGAACAGGCCAGCCAGCAGATAGCAGCCGACGATGCCCGCGCAGATGATCAGCGCCGGCAGCGCCGTCGCTTCCATCGAGATCGCCAGGCCCTGGATCACGTTGGTGCCATGACCCGTGACCGACGCCTGCGCCACAGAACGTACCGGACGATAGCCGATGCCGGTGTAGTACTCGGTGACCCACACGATCAGGCCGGTGACCGCCAGACCAACCAGCGAGCAGTAGAACAGCGACATGCCGCTGAAGGTCTTGCCGGCAACCGTCATCGCGGTGCCGTTGCCGACGATCCATTCGGTGACGCCGTAGAAGGCCGGGATCGACAGCACGCCGGCCACGATCAGGCCCTTGTACATGGCGGCCATGATGTTCTGGCTGGCGCCCAGTTTCACGAAGAACATGCCGATGATCGAAGTGATGATGCAGGCGCCACCGATGGCCAGCGGATACATCATCAGGTTGGTGGCAAGAGCGCCGGTGAAGAAGATCGAGGCCAGCACCATGGTGGCCACCGCGGTCACCGCGTAGGTTTCGAACAGGTCGGCCGCCATGCCGGCGCAGTCGCCGACGTTGTCGCCCACGTTGTCGGCGATCACGGCCGGGTTGCGCGGGTCATCTTCGGGAATTCCCGCCTCTACCTTGCCCACCAGATCCGCGCCGACATCGGCGCCCTTGGTGAAGATGCCGCCGCCCAGACGGGCGAAGATGGAGATCAGCGACGCGCCGAAGCCCAGGGAGACCAGGCCGTCGATCAACGTGCGCGCCTCGACTTTGGCCGAGAGCAGCACGCCGTAATAGACGGCGACGCCCAGCAGCGCGAGGCCGGCGACCAGCATGCCGGTGATGGCGCCCGCCTTGAACGAGATGTCGAGACCGGCGGCCAGGCTCTTCTGAGCGGCGACGGCGGTGCGGACGTTGGCACGTACCGACACGTTCATGCCTATGAAGCCTGCGGCGCCGGACAGCACGGCGCCGATCAGGAAGCCGATCGCCGACCAGATGCCCAGAAGCAGGAACAGGATCACGAGGACCACCGCGCCAACCATGGCGATGGTGATGTATTGGCGTTTCAGATAGGCGCCGGCGCCTTCCTGAATGGCCTTGGCGATCTCCTGCATGCGCGGCGTGCCGGCGTCGGCCGACAACACCGAACGCGCGGTGAAGATGCCATACAGCACGGCAAGTACGCCGCAGCCGATGACGAACCAAAGTGCGGTGGACATCTCTTTTATCCTGTTGTTTTTAAACTCGAAATTCGGCGTCCGAACGCCGCGTTCAGATGGTTGTCCGAAACCAGGGCTTCAGCCCGGCCCCGTTCCCCCCAGCGATTGCGGGCGGAAAATGCCAGATTGGTTAAGGCAAGGCAACACCTGGCCTAAATGCCCGCAATTGAGCCCATAAGTGGTTCCAAAAGCCGTGGTCAGGCGATCGCCGCCCTGGTCTTCAGGCGAAGCGACAAGACGGCCAGCAAGGCAAGCCCGATCAGGGGAATGGCGATGACGTTCAGGGCCGACCAGCCGAAGACCTCATGCAGGATTCCCGCCGAAAGGCTGGCCAGTCCGGTGGTGCCGAACACCATGAAATCATTCACCGCCTGGGTCTTGGCCCGTTCGGCCGGCGTGTAAGTCGTCGTCACCAAAGTCGTGCCGCCGGTGAACAGGAAGTTCCAGCCGATGCCCAACAGCACCAACGCCAGCCAGAAATGCTCGAGCGTGATCCCGTGCAGGTTGATGGCGACGCTGGCAAAGAGTAGCGCCACGCCAGCCAGCATGACGTTGAGCACGCCAAAGCGGGTAATCAGCCAGCCGCAGAAGAAGGACGGGATGAACATGCCCAGCACGTGCGCCGAGATGACGCCGGCCGTTTCGGAGAAGGCATAGTTGCAGACTGTCATCGCAAACGGCGTCGCCGTCATCAGAAACGACATCACGGCATAGGACAGGATCGCGCCGCCGGCAGCGACGACGAATACCGGCTGGGTGATGATTTCCAGCAGCGGCCGCTGCGGCCCCGCGATCTCGGTCTTGTTGGGCTGCGGCACTTGCAGGAACACCAGCACGCCGACGGACAATCCGAGCAGTCCAATCATCGCGATATAGGTGCCCGCGAACAGCACTGGCGCCAGCCAGTCGCGCGAGAAATTCGCCAGGTTCGGGCCGATGACCGCCGCCAACACCCCGCCGGCCAGCACCCAGGAAATCGCCTTGGCCCGATAGGAGTCGGGCGCGACTTCGGCGGCGGCGAACCGATAGTACTGCGCGTGACCTAGGAACCCTCCTACGAGGAACAACCCCAAGCACAGCAACTGGAAGGAAGCTAGATACATCGCCACCGTCGCCAGCGCAGCGCCAACCATGCCGACACCGGCGCCCACCATGAACCCCTTCTGCCGCCCGATGCGCCGCATCAGAAAAGAGGCGGGAAAGGTCGACAGCATGACGCCGAGATGCTGCAAGGCGATGGGCAGAGTCGACAGCCATTTGGTGTCGGCGATGGAATAGGCCGCGATCGGCGTTGCGACGATCGACATGGAGGTACAGGACAGCGCCAGCGCCTGGCATAGCGCCAGAAGCGCGATCTTCTTGCGATGCGGATTGGCGGCGAAGGAAGCGAGAAAACTCATGTCGGCGGGGACTTTACCGGGGTGCTCTCGCTCGGCAAGCGTGGCTCGCGCAGTGCTGCCCGCCTAATGGCGCATGTGTCGGTCAGAAATGCCGAAAGCCCGTACGATCCACCGCCAGAGGCTGGCCGAAGCGCAGGACGGAGACGCTGCCGCCCGCGACGATGCGACCCAGCCGGGTCAGGGGAAAGCCAAGCTGCCGAGCCAGTCCTTCAAGACCCCCGCGCCGGTCATTGGTGGCTGTGAACAGGATTTCGTAATCATCGCCCGAGGTCATCAATGTGGGCAGCAACGCAGGCTCGGCGCCGACTAGCCGACGCGCCGCTGGCGAGAGCGGCACCGCCGTAGCCTCGATGGCGGCCCCAACGCCGGAGGCCGTGCAGATATGACCCAGATCGGCGACCAGCCCGTCCGACACGTCGATGCTGGCGCGCGCCACATCGCGCAGAATGGGCGCCAGCGCCAGCCGCGGGCGCGGCAGGCGATAGCGTTCCACGACATAGCGCGCCTCTTCTTCCGACAGCGCCGGCAGATCACGGCGCAGGGCGCGCAAGCCCAGGACCGCGTCGCCGATCGTGCCCGTCACCCAGACATCGTCACCCGCCTTGGCGCCGTCGCGCCCCATGGCGGCGCCCTTGGGCACCAACCCGAAGGCGGTGATGGACACCATCATCGGGCCTGGCGTGGCCACAGTGTCGCCGCCGCAAAGATGGATGTTGAACTCGCGCTGATCCATGGCGAGCCCGGAGCAAAAACGCGCCACCCAGTCCTCGGTCCAGTCAGGCGCCAAAGCAAGCGCCATCTGATAGGCGTAAGGCGAGCCCCCGCCGGCAGCAAGATCCGATAGGTTCACGCGCAGGGCTTTGCGCGCCACCAGATCCGGCGGATCGTCGGGCAGGAAATGCACGCCGGCGACGATGGCATCTGTTTTGACGATCAGCTCGTACCCGGCCGGCGGCGACAGCACGGCGATGTCGTTCTTGAGATTGTAGGCGCCGGGAAAGCCGCGGGAGAGAGGCGCGAAATGGCGCGCGATAAGCTCGAATTCGCCGGGACGATCGTCCGCCATGGACGCTTCAGCGCGCCCGGGCGCCGGCGGGAAATTCGTCGGGCCTCACTTCGCGCGCGATGCGGTCGAGCACCGAATTGACGAAGCCCGGCTCGCCGTTCGCATAGAAAGCATGGGCGATATCGACGTATTCGTTGATCGCCACCTTGGCCGGCACGTCGGATCGGTCCAGCAGCTCGAATACGCCCGCCTGCAAAATCGCGTAAACGACCTTTTCGATGCGTTCCAGGCTCCAGTTCTTGGCAAGTGACGCGGTCAGAAGCGCATCTATCTCCTTGCGGCGGGCGCTCGATCCCGAAACCAGCGAGGAGAAAAAATCGCGATCGGGTTCGATCTCGGTGCCGGCTTCGTCGGAAGTGGCGAAGCGATGATCGTTGAATTCGCCCACAACTTCCTTCGGGCTGCCACCGCCCTGGCCGATCGAGTAAAGCGCCTGCACCGCCGCCATGCGGGCGGCACTGCGACGGCGGCCTATGGCGGCGTCGAAGGGCTCGGCGCTCATCGCGGAAAAAGCCCGAAGCGCTGGCGCAGACCGATCATGCCCAAGCAGGCGCGGGCGACGTCGCCGCCTTTATTCTGATCCGAGACGCGGGCGCGAACCCAGGCCTGTTCCTCGTTTTCGACGGTGAGAATGCCGTAGCCGATGGCCGCGCCATGGGCGATGGCCAGATCCTGCAGGCCACGGGCGCTCTCGCCGCAGACATAGTCGTAATGGGTGGTGTCGCCGCGAATGACGCAGCCCAGTGCGATATAGCCGTCGAATGTGCGCTTCAACGTGCCGCGCTCGGTAGCCTGCATGGCTATGCGGATGGCGGCCGGCAGTTCGAATGCTCCGGCCACCGCGAAGCGCTCGTAGGTGGCGCCGACCGATTCCAGCTCGGCTATAGCGCCGCGCGCCATCTCGTCCGCCAGCTCGGTGTAGAACCGCGCTTCGGCGATCATGACATGCGGCGGCCGCGCGAAGGTCGGCAGCTCGAACGTCGTGGCGGTCGGACCAGCCATGGTCAATCCGCGCCGCGGATCGACGGGATCGGCCGCTGGCCGACCACGGTCAGCCCGAAGCCTTCGAGACCGACGATGTTCTTCTTGGCGTTGGTCAGCAGCACCATGTTGTGCACGCCCAGATCGAGCAGGATCTGCGCGCCGACGCCGTAGTCGCGCAGTTCGCCTGGCCCGGCGGGCGGCACCGGCTGGCCATCGCGGCGCTGGCGCTCGGCCATCACCACTTCCAGCGATTCGCGGATCAGCACGATGACGCCCCTGCCCTCCTGCGCGATCATGCGCATGCACTGCTCGATCTCGCCGCCGCGGCCGGGACGGACCTCGCCCAGCACGTCGGAGAAGATGTTCATGGCGTGCATGCGCACCAGCACCGGGTTGTCGCCGGCGACATCGCCCTTGACCAGCGCCACGTGCTGCTGGCGGCTCGATTTGTTGGTGTAGACGATGGCGCGGAAGTCGCCGCCGAAATGGCTGTTGAGCGGCAGCTCGGCGGCGCGCTTGACGATCGAATCGTATTTGCGGCGATAGCCGATCAAATCGGCGATGGTGCCGATCTTCAACCCGTGCAGCTGGGCGAAGCGGATCAGATCGTCGCGCCGCGCCATCGAGCCGTCGTCGTTCATGATCTCGCAGATCACACCGGCGGGATGCAAGCCAGCCAGGCGCGCGATATCGACCGCGGCCTCGGTATGACCGGTGCGCTCGAGCACACCGCCGTCGCGGGCCATCAGCGGGAAGACGTGACCCGGGGTGACGATATCCTGCGGACCGCAGGAAGGATCGATGGCAACTGACACGGTGCGCGCGCGATCGGCGGCGGAGATGCCGGTGGTTACGCCCTCACGCGCTTCGATCGAAACCGTGAAGGCGGTCTGCATGCGCGTGCCGTTCTTGTTGGCCATCAAAGGCAGGCCAAGCTCTTCAATGCGCTCGCGGGTCATGGCGAGACAGATCAGGCCGCGCGCGTGCCGGGCCATGAAGTTGATGACTTCGGGCGTGGCCATCTGGGCGGGGATCACGATGTCGCCCTCGTTCTCCCGGTCCTCGTCGTCGACCAGGATGAACATGCGCCCGCGTCGCGCCTCCTCAATGATCTCCTCGGCCGGCGTCACAAGTTCCTGAAACGTCACCCGCCAGGGTTCGGCAGTACTCATAGGGTGTCCCTTCCCAACAGGCGCGCAACGTAGCGCGCCAGCATATCGACCTCAAGATTGACCGCTTGGCCCGGTTCCAGGCCGCCAAAGGTGGTTTCCTGCTGCGTATGGGCGATTATGTTGACGCCAAAGCTGTTTCCGGCCACTTCGTTGACCGTCAACGACACTCCGTCGATCGCCACCGAGCCTTTGGAAGCGACGTATTTCGCCACCGCTTCGGGCGCCTCGACGGTAAAGCGAATGCTGCCGCCTTCCGGTCGCCGCCCCACGATGCGCCCAACGGCATCGACATGGCCATAGACAAGATGCCCGCCCAGTTCGTCGCCCAGGCGCAACGAGCGCTCGAGATTGATCCGCGTACCCTCGCGCCAGTCGCCCAAAGTGGTCTTCGACAGCGTCTCCTGCGAGGCTTCGACGGCGAACCAATTGCCCTTGGCGCGTCCGTCGCGGCCCTTGTCGGTAACGGTAAGGCAGCAGCCATTGCAGGCGATCGAGGCGCCGAGATCGACGGCGTCCACGTCGTAGCGTGTCTCGATCAGGAACAGCCGATCGCCAGCCGCCCCCTGGTCGACTCTTTGGGCGATGCGGCCGATATCTGTGATGATGCCGGTGAACATTGGATCAAACTAGGCGCTGCGGACGTAGGTTTCCAGCACGTCCGGACCGACCGGTTGCAGCCCAGTCCTGACAAAGGCGCGGGCCTCAACCAGTGAGGCCAGCGCCAGCGCGCCGATGCCGGGCACGCCATCGCCGCCAATGGCGAAAGGCGCGCGATACCAGGCAATGCGATCGACCAGGTTTGCCGCCAGCAGCGACGCCGCCAGCCTACCGCCGCCTTCGACCAGCAATTTCGTCAGGCCCAAATCGCCGAGCGCCTTCATTGCCAACCCCGCATCAATTCCGTCAGGCGATGCTGCAACTTCGATGACTTCAATGCCAGCATCCCGAATTGCTTTTGCGCCAAGTGGGTTTGCAGTGAGCGCAATCGTGCGCTGACTCCTGGCCGTAACGGCAAGCTTGGCCTTCGCCGGCAGCCGCGCCTTGGCGTCGAAAACGATGCGAACCGGCGAGCGCTCTTCCAGTCCCGGCAGGCGGCAATTCAGCTGTGGATCGTCGGCCAATGCCGTGCCGATCCCAACCGCAATGGCATCGTGGGTCGCGCGCAGGAAATGCCCGTGCTCGCGCGCGGCCGGGCCGGTGATCCAACGGCTCTCGTTGTTGGACAAGGCAATCCGCCCATCGAGCGACGTCGCCAGCTTCAGCGTCACCAGCGGCCGGCACTGATGGACGCGCGTGAGAAACCCTGCCGCCACCTCCTCCGCCTCGGCGGCGCAGACACCCATCATCACATCGATGCCCGCCTGCTTCAGCCTTTCGATGCCCTTCCCCGCAACGCGGCTGTCGGGATCGACGAGGGCAACCACGGCCCGTTTGATACCGGCTTGGACGAGCGCGTCGACACAAGGCGGCGTGCGGCCGTGATGGCTGCACGGCTCCAGCGTCACATAGGCCGTGGCGCCTTTCAGCGAATTGGTGGCGCGGGAGATGGCATGCGCCTCGGCATGCGGGCGGCCGCCAGGCTGCGTCCAGCCATTGGCCAACAGGCGGTCTTCGCGCACGAAGACGCAGCCGACCGAGGGGTTGGGCCAGGTGCGACCGAGATTGCGCCGCGCCAGTGACAGCGCCGCCAGCATCCAGTGCCGATCGTCAGCCATATCCAAGAGCGAGCGGTGCCCGCCTCATTCTTCCAGCGTGTCGCCGCCCAGCTTGCCGAGGAAATCCTCGAAATCCTTGGCTTCGCGGAAATTGCGATAGACCGAGGCGAAGCGGACATAGGCCACCGGATCGAGCGCCGACAGCGCATCCATCACCAGCTCGCCGATATGGGTCGACGGGATTTCGCTTTCGCCGGAGCTTTCCAGCCGCCGCACGATGCCGTTGACGATGCGCTCGATGCGCTCGGGATCGACCGGTCGCTTGCGGCAGGCGGTGATGATCGAGCGCGCCAGCTTGTCGCGATCGAAGGGAACGCGCTGGTTGTTCTTCTTCACGACAGTGAGTTCGCGCAGCTGCACGCGCTCGAAGGTCGTGAAGCGCGAGCCGCAGGCCGGGCAGAAGCGCCGCCGCCGGATGGCCGAGTTGTCCTCGGTGGGACGCGAGTCCTTCACCTGGGTGTCTTCATTGCCGCAGAACGGACAACGCATGTTTCAATCCCCCGCTACACCGGCGCTCAGCGCCCGCCGTAAATCGGAAAGCGCGCGCACAAGGCAAGAACCTTGTCTGCGACCGCCTTCTCGTTCCCCGAATTGTCGTTGTTCTTGTTGACCAGCCCGTCGAGCACGTCGGCAATCAGGCCACCCACCTGACGGAATTCGGCGACGCCAAACCCACGGGTGGTTCCAGCGGGGCTCCCCAGCCG
Source organism: uncultured Hyphomicrobiales bacterium (assembly GCA_964388115.1). GTDB lineage: Bacteria > Pseudomonadota > Alphaproteobacteria > Reyranellales > JAQSWP01 > JAQSWP01. The sequence continues at coordinate 1,143,560 of CAYLYK010000001.1, read as the reverse complement.
CACGCCGGACGTCACCGTCGGCTTTTCCGGATCGAAGGGCACACCGTTCTTGTTGGTGGTGATGCGCGCCCGCTCGAGGCTCTCGACGCAGATATTGCCGGTCAGCTTCTTCGAGCGCAGATCGACCAGCATCAGATGATTGTCGGTGCCGCCCGAAACCAGATCGTAGCCGCGCTCCTTGAGCGCACCCGCCATCGCCTTGGCGTTCTCGACCACCGCCGTTGCATAGGCGCGGAACTCCGGCGTCAGCGCCTCGCCGAACGCCACTGCCTTGGCAGCGATGACATGCATCAGCGGTCCGCCCTGCAGGCCGGGAAACACCGCCGAGTTGATCTTCTTCGCCAGCGCCTCGTCGTTGGTCAGCACCATACCGCCGCGCGGACCGCGCAAGGTCTTGTGCGTGGTCGTGGTGGCGATATGGGCATGCGGGAAGGGGCTGGGATGGGCACCGCCAGCCACGAGACCGGCGAAATGCGCCATGTCGACCATGAAGATCGCGCCAATCGAATCGGCGATCTGGCGGAAGCGGGCGAAATCCCAGAAGCGCGGATAGGCCGAGCCACCGGCGATGATCAGCTTCGGCTTGTGCTGTTCGGCGAGCTTGGCAACCTCATCCATGTCGATGCGCTGGTCGTCCTTGCGCACCGTATAAGGCGCGACATGGAACCACTTGCCCGACTGATTGGCCGGCGAGCCATGCGTCAGGTGACCGCCCGCGGCGAGATCGAGGCCCATGAAAGTGTCGCCTGGCTTCAGGCAGGCCATGAACACGGCCTGGTTGGCCTGGGCGCCGGAATGCGGCTGCACGTTGGCGAAACCGCAGCCGAACAGTTTCTTGGCGCGCTCGATCGCCAGCGTCTCGGCGACGTCGACGAATTCGCAGCCGTTGTAGTAGCGCTTACCGGGATAGCCCTCGGCGTACTTGTTGGTCATCACCGAGCCCTGCGCTTCCAGGACGGCGCGGCTGACGATGTTTTCGGAAGCGATTAGTTCGAGCTGGTTCTGCTGCCGATCCAGCTCATGGCGGATGGCGTCAAAGATTTCGCGATCGGCCTGCTCCAGGCTGCGCTCGAAAAAACCGGCATGAGTCACGACCGGTTTGCTGGCGCTGCTGCTCGACATAGTCATCTGCTCCTTCGCGCCCTTCAGGCGCCCAGCTTGGCGACGCGGCCCGCATGCCGCCCGCCTTCGAATTCGGTATCAAGAAACGCGCGCAAGGTCTCGCGCGCCACTTCTATGCCGGTCGTGCGCGCGCCAAGCGCCAGCACGTTGGCGTCGTTATGCATGCGCGCCAGCCTTGCCGTCGTCACGTCGTGACACAGGGCAGCCCGCACCGCCGGCTCGCGATTGGCCGCGATGGAAATGCCGATGCCCGTTCCGCACACGATCACGCCGCGCCGCACCTTTCCGTCGGCGACGGCTTTGGCCAGCCGCCGGCCGAAATCGGGATAATCGACCGAGGCGGTGGAATCGGTGCCCAGATCGAGCACGTCGAACCCCCACTCGGTCAGTTGGCGCTTGAGAACGTCCTTGTACTCGAAGCCGGCATGATCAGACGCGATCGCGATGATTTCAGCCGCCATTTCAAGCCCTTGTGTCCCCTGCGCCCCCAGAGACAATCGATTACCATATCTCGGCCGGGCTCGCTACAGGCCTACAAGAGATGGCGGCTGTCGAAACGCTGCGGATATGCCCGAAACGGCCCGAAATGGGTCGCTTCCGGCAGGCCTATACCGCAAAAAAGCGAAAGGCCCGGTCGAAACCGGGCCTTTCCAGCGATCCTCTGAGGACCGACTTAGTTCACGTAGTCGTAGGCGCCGCCCTTCCAGACATAGACCTGGTAGGCTGGGGTGGTGGTGTCGCCCTTGGCGTCGAACGAGATCTGGTTCAGCACCGTGTCGAACTTGCCAGCCCGCATGGCCTTCTCGACGTCAGCCGTCTTGACCGACTTGGCCGTCGTGGCCGCCTGCGCCCAGACCTGGATCGCAGCGTAGGTGTAGAGCGTATAGCCCTCCGGGTCGTAGCCGCCCGCCTTGAACTTGTCGACGATCGGCTTGGCGACCGGGTTTTTGCGCGGATCGGCGTCGAAGGTCATCAAGGTGCCCGCGCCGGCATCGCCCGCGATGGCCCAGAACTGCTTGTCGACCAGCGCGTCGCCACCCATCAGCGGCGCGTTCAGGCCCTGCTCCTTGGCCTGGCGCACGATCAGGCCGGCTTCCGGATGGTAACCGCCGAGATAGATCAGCTCGACGCCAGCCTGCTTCATCTTGGAGATCAGCGCCGAATAGTCTTTTTCACCGGCGGTGATGGCTTCGTACATCACTTCCTGAACGCCCTTGGCGTTCATCGACTTCTTGGTCTCATCCGCCAGGCCCTGGCCGTATGGGGTCTTGTCATGCAGGACGGCGACCTTCTTGCCCTTGAACTTCTCGGCGATGTAGTTGCCGGCAACCAGGCCCTGCTGATCGTCACGACCGCAGACGCGGAAGGTGTTTTTGTAGCCGCGATCGGTGAACTTGGGATTGGTCGAAGCCGGCGAGATCTGCAGGATGTTCTCTTCCTTGTAGACGTCGGAAGCCGGGATCGACGAGCCAGAGCAGAAATGGCCGATCACGACCGCGACCTTGTCCTGCGCCGAGCGGTTGGCGACCGAAACCGCCTGCTTGGCGTCGCACTGGTCGTCGCCGATGACCAGCTCAAGCTTCTGGCCGTTGACGCCGCCCTTGGCGTTGAGGTCGGCGATCGCCATTTCGGCGCCGCGCTTCATCTGCTCGCCGAAGCTGGCGAGCTGGCCCGTGATTGGGCCGTTGAGAGCGACTTTTACCTGCGCCGACGCGACGCCGGCGAAGAGGCCTACCGCCGTGAGGGCAGCAAGACCGATAGTAAGTTTGCGCATTTAGGCATCTCCCTGTTGATGCGAGTGGACGGACTCTAGTGGCTTGCCGGAGGCGCGGCAAGATTGTCGGAGGTGGACGATTTTTCGCGCCAGCGAAAGACGTCCGCCCGTTCGTATAGCCATGGATACTGACGGACCATGAGATCGGCCAAAGTCAGCCGATAGCCCAGCGAGGCCAGCGCCAGCACCGCGACGTAACCGGCAAGAAACGGCACCGGCGCCAGGAGCTGGCCGGAAAACAGAGCGTACTCCAAAAACCTGCCAGCCGCGGCCAGCAGCCCGGAATACAACACGACCTGCCAATAGGGCCGCCAATTGGCGGCGATCGCCTGACCCATGAGAAAGCCGCAACCGCCCGCCAGGACGATCATGACGCCGATGAAAACCGGAATCTCGGCGCCGAGGATCTCGCTCATCGCCCGTGCCCTCCTTCCAGATACGCCGAGCGAATCTGCTCATTGGCCAACAATTCCTGGCCGGTGCCGGTCATGGCGATCTCGCCATTGACCAAAACGTAGCCGCGATGCGCCAGCCGCAGCGCATGAAAGGCGTTCTGCTCGACCAGCAGCACAGTGACGCCGTCGCGTTTGTTGATTTCCTCGATGATGGAGAATATCTGCTTTACCACCAGAGGCGCCAAGCCGAGCGACGGCTCGTCCAGCAGCAGCACGCGCGGCCGGCTCATCAGCGCGCGCGCAATGGCAAGCATCTGCTGCTCGCCGCCCGAGAGAGTGCCGCCGCGCTGTTCGCGCCGCTCCTTCAAACGCGGGAACAGTCCGAAGACGCGTTCGAGATCGCTGTCGAACAGCGCCGGGTCGGCCGCTATGGCGCCCAGCTTGAGATTTTCCAGCACGCTCATGCGCGGGAAGATGCGGCGGCCTTCCGGCGCATGCGCAAGACCGCGACGAACCAGATGATGCGTCGGCACGCCGACGATATCTTCCCCATCCAGAAGAATGCGGCCATGCCGCGGACGGGGATTGCCGCAAATCGTCATCAGCAAGGTCGATTTGCCTGCGCCATTGGCACCGATCAGCGCCACGATCTCGCCGGTGCCGACCTTGATGTCGACGCCCTTCAGCGCATGCACCGCGCCATAGAAAGTCTGTACGCCCTCGACGACCAGCATCAGGCGGCACTCCCGCCCTTGTAGCCGTCCCCCTCGTCGCCCAGATAGGCGCGAATGACGGCGGGATCGTTGCGCACCTGAGCCGGCGCGCCGTCGGAAATCTTGCGGCCGTAATCGAGCACCACGATGTGGTCGGAAATCTGCATGACCACGCCCATGTCGTGCTCGATCAGCAGCAAGCCGCAATCGTGGCTGTCGCGAATGTAGATCAGCAGTTCGTTGAGCTGATGCGATTCGCGCGGGTTGAGGCCGGCGGCGGGCTCGTCGAGGCAGAGCAGCACCGGATCGGTGCACATGGCGCGCGCGATCTCCAGCCGGCGCTGCCCGCCGTAAGGCAGGCTGGCCGCCGGCATGTCGGCCATCGCCGTAAGTTCCGTGCGATCGAGCCAGTATCTGGCCTTGTCCACTGCCTCGCGCTCGGCCCGCCGGTAGCTCGGCCAGCCAAACAGGCCAAGCGCCGTGAAACCGGAGGCAAGCATCAGCTTGTTGTGCTGGGCCACGATCAGGTTTTCCAGCACCGTCATCTTTCCGAACAGACGGATGTTCTGGAACGTGCGCGCCACGCGCGCATGGTTGGCGATGTGATGGCCTTGCATGCGCTCGAGCAGATAGGCGCGCTTCTCGCGTGTCAGCATCAACCGGCCGACGCTGGGCTTGTAGAAGCCCGCGATGCAGTTGAACACCGTCGTCTTGCCGGCGCCATTGGGGCCGATGATGGCAGTGATCTGCCGATGCGCGGCGTCGAACGAGACGTCGTCCACCGCCACCAGCCCGCCGAAGCGCATGGTCAGGTGCTCGACCTGCAGCAGCGGCGCAGTCAAGGCGCGCTCTTGGGCTTGAGTTTCAGGGTCGGTTCGCGATGCGCCAGCAATCCTTGCGGGCGCCATACCATGATCAGCACCATCGCCAGACCAAAGGCCAGCATGCGGAACAGCGAAAATTCGCGCGCCACTTCGGGCAGCAAAGTCAGGAGCGCTGCCGCCAGCACGATGCCGGCCTGACTGCCCATGCCCCCCAGCACCACGATAGCCAGGATGACCGCCGATTCGATGAAGGTGAAGCTCTCGGGGCTGATGAAGCCCTGGCGGGTGGCGAAAAAGCAGCCGGCGAAGCCGCCGAACATGGCGCCGATGGCGAAAGCGGTGAGCTTGGTATTGGTCGGATTGATGCCCAGCGCCTTGCAGGCGATCTCATCCTCGCGCAGCGCCTCCCAGGCGCGCCCTACCGGCAGGCGGCGGATGCGCGCGGTGAACAACGAAGTGATCAGCGCCAGTATGAGGATCAAGTAGTAGAGAAAGATGATGCGGTGGATGGAGGAATATTCCAGGCCAAACAGCTCGTGGAAAGCGGTCTTGCCTTGCGGCGGATCGGCGGTGAAGGGAAAGCCGAAGAACGAAGGGCGCTGAATGCCCGACACGCCGGCAGGGCCGCCGGTGAATTTCTGCCAGTTCAGCAGCACGATGCGAATGATCTCGCCGAAGCCGAGGGTGACGATGGCAAGGTAGTCGCCGCGCAGTCGCAACACGGGAAAACCCAGCAAGATGCCGAACATGGCGGCGAAAGCGCCGGCCAACGGCAGGCTTTCCCAGAAACCAAAGCCGAAATGCTGTTGCAGAAGCGCATAGCTGTAGGCGCCGACGGCGTAGAAAGCGACATAGCCAAGATCGAGCAGGCCGGCCAGGCCCACCACGATGTTCAGGCCCCAGCCCAGCATGACGTAAATCAGCACCACCGTCGCCAGATCGACCACCGTACGGTCGGCAAATGGCAGGAAAGGCAGAACGACGGCAAAGCCGATCATCAGCGGCAACAGCCAGCGATCGGCAAACTTGCCGATCTGCGCCATGCGATCGGGCTTGCCCACACCAGGCACCGGCACCGCTTCCTGCGCCTTCTCCATCTGCCGCTCGCGCCACAGATCCAGCAGCGCCATGAAGATCAGGCGGCCGACGAATACGCTCAGCGCGGCATAGAGCACGTAATGGAAGCGCGTGCGCACGCCGAGCGGACCGCCGGTGTCGATGGTCTCAAAGCCCAGCAGCGGCAGTGCCAGGACGGCAGCCACAAGGGCGGCGATCGCAGCGTCCTTTACCCGGCTGACCGCGTTCATCTCAGACCTTCTCGACATCGGGCGAGCCGAGCAGCCCGGTGGGGCGGAAGATCAGCACGATGACGAGGATGGCGAACACCGCCACGTCCTTGTACTCGATGCTGAAATAGGCCGACCAGAAGGCTTCGATCAGGCCGATCAGCAAGCCGCCCAGCATCGCCCCGGGCAGGCTGCCGATGCCGCCCAGCACGGCGGCGGTGAAGGCTTTCAGACCGGCGAGGAAGCCGATGTAGAAATCGACCACGCCGTAATAGAGCGTCACCATCACGCCGGCGACGGCAGCCAGGATCGCCCCCAGAACGAAGGTCAGCGAAATGGTGCGGTCCGTGTGCACGCCCAGCAGCGAAGCCATCACGCGATCCTGCTCGCACGCGCGTTGAGCTCGGCCGAGAGGCGTCGCCGCGATAAGCCAGGTGAAGCCACCCATCAGGGCGACGGTCAGCAGCACGATGATGATCTGCAGATAGGAAACATTGACCGTAAAGGTTTCGCCTTTCATCACCTCGAAACCGCCGCGAACCATGGGCTGCAGCGGCTTGATCTTGGCGCCCTGCGCGATCTGCACATAGTTCTGCAGGAAGATCGACATGCCGATGGCGGAGATCAACGGCGCCAGACGAAAGGAGCCGCGCAAGGGTCGGTAGGCGATGCGCTCGACCGTCCAGCCATAGAGCGCCGTCAGACTCATCGATACGACCAGTACGATCAGCAGCACTAGCGGCAGCCAAGTGATGCCAAGCAGTCCCAGAAGAGCAAAGCATATGACGGCGATGAAGGCGCCGATCATGTAGATTTCGCCGTGGGCGAAATTGATCATGCCGATGATGCCGTACACCATCGTGTAGCCGATGGCGATCAGGCCATAAATCGCGCCCAGCGTGACCCCATTGATCAACTGCTGGAGAAAATACTCCATACGCCCCCTGCCCGGACTTGAGGTCCGTGTCGCGATCGCCTTGCCTGTCATAAACGGCGCGGTGCATGCCGCAGCCGGGTTTTTGTCATAAGATCAAAGCAACCCCGCCCGGGCAAGGGCAAAAACCGCGGAAAACAGCCGCCGGCAGCCTTTGCGCCGGATCGATTTCGCGATAAACCACAGCGGCCGGCAATGCTGGCCCAAATCGATGCGTATGATCCGGGAGATTGCGCCGTGACCCCACCGAAAGCCGCCACCGTTTCGACCGCCGCCACCAGCCATGCCGCGCGCGGCTTCGCCTGGGAAGATCCGTTCTTACTGGACGACCAGCTCAGCGAAGAGGAACGCGCCATCCGCGACACCGCGCGCGACTATTGCCAAGACAGGCTGATGAGCCGGGTGCTAATGGCCCACCGGCATGAGAAATTCGATCGCGAGATCATGACCGAATTCGGCGCGCTTGGCTTGCTGGGCGCAACCTTGCCGGCGAAATATGGGTGCGCCGAGGTCAACTACGTTTCCTACGGACTGATCGCGCGCGAGGTCGAGCGCGTCGACAGCGGCTACCGCTCGGCGATGAGCGTGCAGTCCTCGCTGGTCATGTACCCGATCTACGAGTTCGGCACCGAAGAGCAGCGCATGAAGTACCTGCCCAAGCTGGCCACCGGCGAATGGGTCGGCTGCTTCGGCCTGACTGAACCGGACCATGGCTCCGACCCGGGCGGCATGAAGACGCGCGCCACCACCGTGCCGGGCGGCTTCCGCGTCTCGGGCGCCAAAATGTGGATCACCAATTCGCCGATCGCCGATGTCATGGTGGTGTGGGCCAAGCTCGATGGCGGCGCCATCCGCGGCTTCATCCTGGAACGCGGCATGGAAGGGCTGACGACGCCCAAGATCGAGGGCAAGTTCTCCTTGCGCGCCTCGATCACCGGCGAGATTGCCATGGACAACGTGTTCGTGCCGGAAGCCAACATGCTGCCGAACGTCTCGGGCTTGCGCGGCCCGTTCTCCTGCCTCAACAGCGCGCGCTTCGGCATTGCCTGGGGATCGATGGGAGCGGCGGAGTTCTGCTGGATGCAGGCGCGACAATACACGCTGGACCGCAAGCAGTTCGGCCGGCCACTGGCCGCCAACCAGCTCATTCAAAAGAAGCTCGCCGACATGCAGACCGAGATCGCGCTTGGCCTGCAGGCCGCGTTGCGCGTGGGCCGCCTGCGGGACGAGCATCGCGCGCAGCCGGAAATGATCTCGCTGATCAAGCGCAACAATTGCGGCAAGGCGCTCGACATCGCCCGCACGGCTCGCGACATGCATGGCGGCAACGGCATCTCCGACGAATATCACGTCATCCGCCACGTGATGAACCTGGAAGCGGTCAACACCTACGAAGGCACGCACGACGTGCATGCGCTGATCCTGGGCCGGGCAATGACCGGATTGCAGGCGTTCAGCGCGGAATAGCCGACTCCGATGGCCCTCGCCCTGTTTAAGCGCGACAAGCCAGCGGCTGCAAAGCCGCTGATTACGGCCGTGGTCAACAACTACAATTACGCCCGCTACCTGCACAACGCGATCGGCAGCGTGATGCGCCAGACCTACGATCGCATCGAACTGATCGTGGTCGACGACGGCTCGACCGACCATTCGCGCGAAATAATCGCCTCCTATGGCGACAAGCTGATGCCCATCCTGACGGAAAACGGCGGGCAGGCGCATGCGGTCAATCTGGCGGCCGAGGCGGCGAACGGCGAATACGTCGCCTTCCTCGATTCCGACGATTTCTGGGTGCCGACCAAGATCGAAAAGATGGTGGAACTGGCTCGCAGCCGCCCCGACGCCGGCCTGCTCTATCATCGCTATCTCAACACCAACATCTATGGCGATCCGATGGCCGCTCCCGAACCGCCGGTGCTGCTGCCGCCGAAGTTTCGTACCGGCTATCTGCGCAGCGGCGGCTCGTACTGGCACTCCGTTATGTCGACCCTGATGCTAAAGCGCGATCTGCTGCGCAAGATCGTGCCGATCCCGACCTATGCCAACCGCGAGGGTGCGGACTCCGTGCTCGAACATTGCGGCATCCTGCTCTCGCGCGTCGCCGCCCATCCCGAGGTATTGGCCTATCGGCGAATTCATGGCGGCAATCTCTATGCCGCCGGCCGCGAAACCTACGATCGCACGCCGGACGTAAGGCTGGCGGACGTCAAGCGCATCGAATGGCGCGCTTTCTGCGTCCGGCAAATCCTTCGCCGGCACGGCATCGATTTCCAGATCAACCTCGACCACAACGAATGGCGGATGATCAACCTGCATCAGCTTGGCCTGGCTACGCAGGGACAGGTGGTCATGGCGGCGATGCGCAACAGCAATTATTCGCTCAAGGAACGGGCGCGCCGTTTGCGCGACTATCTCCGTTACGACGCCCGTCGACGTCGCGCCTAACCGGCGGCAAGTTCCTCGGCCATGCCGACCAGCCGGTCCAGGGCCGCTTTCGGCGGTTGCAGGGCGACCTGGCGAGACAGGTGCTGCGCGTTCTGGACCTGATCGAGATTGCGGAACAGCCGGCCGAGCGAATCGGCCGCCGAGCGCGGATCGGTGCCGATATCGAGGCGATAGCCGGCATTGAAGCGTTGCAACATGTCGGCAACTGCGTTCTGCTCGATCGTGAAAGGCAGAAGAGCCTGGGGCACGCCAAGGCCTATGCCCAAGGCGGCGACATGCGGGCTGGCATGGTGCAGCACGAAGCTGGCGTCGGGGATCGCGGCAAGCGCTCCCTCCAGGTCCAGGTGCACATTCACTCCTGGCGTCTGGGACAGGAAGTTGTACATCGGCACCGTGATGCCGCGGATGTGGACGTGAATCGGCGTCCTGCCGAAATCCGTCAGCGCGAGCACCAGCGTTTCGATCGCGGGATGGTGCACGTCCAACGTCGCCACCATCGCCGGCCGGCCAGCCGGCGTGCAGGGTCGGGACAATGGCCGCAATGGTCCGGCTGCCGCCTCGCTGCGCAGCGCCATGTAGGGGTCGATCTGCGGCAGGCCGTAAACCAAGTTTGCATCGGCGCGCAGGATATCCGTCGGCACCCGCACCATTGCGGCGCCGACCGACTGGGCTGCAAGGTTGGCGTGCAGCAGCAGCCTGTCGTCGGTCTGAGCCGGCGCGATATTGGCATGCAGTCGAGGCCAGTTGGGCAATTCGATCGGCGGCAGCGATTCGCCCGACGCCGCCACCAGCAATTTCGTTCGCCCACGCGAGGCAAGCGCCATTGCCGGCGCGCCGATCGAAATTACGGCGTGCGGACCGACGACATCGATCAGGCTTCGCCATGCGCTGCACAGCCCGGCGAGCACCGTCGGCGAATTGAAGCCTTGCGCATGGAGCTTGTCGGCGAAACCGCCCTCCTTGGGCGGTTTCATGATCAGGTCCGGCCGCAACGGCGGCACCGGAGCCGGGAGAATGGCACCGCGCAATTCCTCGTCGACCATCGTCGCCAGTGTGACGGGATCGGCCGAAGCAACGCGCACGTCATGGCCAAGCGCCTTCAGGGCACGCGCCACGTCCGCAATGTCAATTTGCAGGTCGGGACTGGCTCCCAGTTCCCAGCCGATAAGGAAGCGCGCCATTGCGGCCTGTGCCGAGTGTCTGTGGAGATGAAATTGGAATCTAGCAGGCCAAAAGGAAAGGCCGGCGGAATGATCCGCCGGCCCCAGGTTTCTTCAGCCCGTCGATACTAGGGCGCCGGGCCCGGACCGGAACCGCCCACAGCGCCGTTGTTGCGGGCCTTCTTCTCGAAAGTGCCCAGCTCGGTGACGTTGACGACGTCCGGATCATCCTCGCGGTGACGGCGGATAAGGGTCTTGTTGTCGCCGAAGTAATAGCGAATGCCTGCCAACGCATAGACGTGGTTGTGCCCGCCTGCCCCGGCATCGGCGAAGACCGACAGACCTGGCAGCGCCGCAAAGCCCGGCTGGAATTCGAAGCCGCCGCGGCCAAAGCCGCTCTTCGCTTCGACGCCGCCGCCGGCCCGCAGCATGAAGTTGTCGGTGACGTAGAATTTCAGGTTCACGCCGGCAACGACGCCATCGTCCACCGCGACGCGACGGCTGTCATTGCCCCATTGATAGGCCACGTTGCCGCCCAGGGTGAACTGGCCAAAATAGGCCTCGCCCTCGACACCGAGGCGGGTGGCGCTGGCCTTCTTGTATTCGCCGTACTGACCGTAAACGCCAAACAGTCCGGCGGTCGGGTCGCGCCAGAACAAGTGGCCGCCACCGCCCCAGTACATGTTGCCGTCGCCGCCAACACCGACGCCGCCATCGACCTGAACGCCAAACTGCTGCCCCAGCGGAGCCGCAATGGCGCCAGTCACGAAACCGGCAAAGTCCTTGGTGTTGTCGGCTTCAGTCTTGTAGTAACCGCCCCGGGCATCGATCTTGCCATTGAGACCCGAAACCGCAGGACCACCCGACTGCGCCACCGCGACCGTCGCCATGCCGCCGACGCCCAGCGCCGCAGCCGCACCGGCCAGAACATTACGCAGCCCCTTGGCGCTGCCGGTCACCGGCCGCAGGCGATGAGATGCGCGATCAACGGCAACCAGCGGCCGCAGCGGCAATTCATTGACGATCAGCACGCGAAGCGGCGGACGATTGAAATGGCTGCCCGTACGCTGCGTGACGCGCTCGACGGCGGCCAGAATAATCTCGGCGGCGCGATCGGCATCGATGCCCGCCTTGGTCACTGCATAGAGCACTCGGGTGACCGGATCGAGAAATACGCCCCGCAGTTCCTTGCGCAACTCGGCCCGCGCTTCGGTGACCGCGCCAACCACGACCTGGGCGCGACCGATGATCGCCGTCGGATCGAACAGGTTGGCCTGGTGCTTGAACGGTGCGATCAGTTCCTCGAGCGTGCGGCTCTCGGCGATCTTGCGCGCGTCGTGCTGCCGCACAACGACTTCGGCTTTCAGGCCGCCGTCCGTGAGCGCGTTGGTCGCGCCCTCGATCAGCGTCTTAACCGAAGCATCTCCCGTAAGATGCAAAACGACCCGGCGACCGTCGCGATCAACACCGGCGTGGAAAACAGGCGCTGACGCGCTGCGCAGGAAGGCTTGCAACGACGCGCTCAGAGAACCTAGATCGTTCATTGTTACCGCGAGCCCCAATCTAAAAATATACACAGGCGTTATTAGTACCAAAATCCACGGTATTTAACAACATCTTTGCGTTGCAACCCTCAGTTTTCTACCACTTGATGCACGGGCGCAACAACGAAGGTCGTTTAAGGACCATACTTTTCTTAAAACCAGCCTCGTCGACGAAACCAAAGAACCATGCCGATCACCACAACAGCCATGACGCCTAATACTGCCGGATAGCCATATTTTGAATTCAGTTCAGGCATATTCAAGGCGCTGACTTCGGTATTGAAGTTCATGCCGTATATGCCGGCAATGAAGCTCAAAGGCATGAAAACGGTCGTGATGATGGCCAGAACCTTCATCACCTCGTTCAGCCTGTTGGACGTGCCCATCATGTAGAGTTCCATCAGGCTGTTGCACATTTCGCGATAGGTCTCGACCAGTTCCAGCACCGCCACGCTGTGGTCCATGCAATCGCGCATGTAGGTGCGGGTCTCGCTGCCGATCAGCGGCACTTCGGTGCGCATCATGGCATGCACCGTTTCGCGCTCGGCCCACTGCACACGATGCAGTCCGTAAAGGCTGCGGCGCAGATCGTGGATCTGCCGCAAGGTCTGCGGCGTGGCCCCTTCCAGCGCCTCGTCCTCGAGCTGTTCCACGGCATCGCCGAATTGCTGCAGCAAGGGAAACTTGCGATCGATCACGAGATCGACCAGCGCATAGACAAGATAGTCGGTGCCTCTCGCCCGCAACCGCGAGCCGGCCTGTTGGATACGTTCGCGAATGGGAGCAAAAACGTCGTCGTCGTGCTCGTGGAAACTGATGACGTAGTTTGGGCCGAAGAAAATGCTGACCTGCCTCTGCTTAAGGCGTCCTTCCATCCAGGCCGGATCGTTCATCACGACGAAAACCTGATGGTCGAAGATATCCAGCTTGGACCGCTGGCTGCCGTGGAACACGTCCTCCAGTGCCAGGGGATGCAGGTTGAATTCCTCGCCAAGGCTTTTCAGCATCTCGGCGCTGGGACGGCCGGACACGTCAATCCACGTAAGTTCCGGTGTCGCAAGATGGAAGCGGCATTCGTCCACCGCCACCTCGAAAAAAATCTCGCACTTCTCGCTATTGTATTCGACCAATGTGAAGTGCAACGCCTCTTCACCATCCGGTTCCCGGCCAGCGAGTGTTCCAGGCGCTGTGCCCGGCGGTGTGTGACGATTGGCAAGCGTATCCATGGCGCGCATCCCGTGTCCGGCCGTATCCGGTTTTATCACATGCCCGTTCCGCAACAAGCACGACGGGCGGTATCGTGTTTCATTTTTGTGCAATCGAGGATGCGGTGTGCACCTCCGGCGCCTGTACCTGCCTGTGTGACCAGCGCGAAACGAATGTGCGGCCGCGACCCGCCGTTCTGCGGGAGAAAAGACGATGAAACGCGAAGACGTGACCGAGGCGATTCTCAGCGCCAAGCGCGCCAAGAAGCCGGGTTGAAAGGAAACCGGAAAGAAGATCGGTGGCGCCTCGCCGGTGCTGGTGACGGCCGCCGGCCTGGGCCAAATGACCATGATCATGGAGCAGGTCACCAAGGCGCAGAAGCTGTTCGGCCTCGACGCCGAAGCCGCCGCTGTGCTGCAGGAGGTGCCGTATCGCGGCTCGCTGCCGCCCGGTCCGCCGGCGGACCCGCTGATCTACCGGTTCTACGTGCTCGTGCAACTCTATGGCACGACCTGGAAGGAACTCATCCAGGAGGAATTTGGCAATGGCATCATGTCGGCAATCGATTTCGACATGACCATGGAACGGCTGCCCGATCAGAGGGGCGATCGCGTCAAACTGGTCATGAGCGGCAAGTTCCTGGGATACAGGACGTACTGAGCCTATTGGCGATACAAGATCGGCCGCCTTAAAGGCAGCCGGTCTGCCGCCGGCACGGCTTGGCCGCGCCAGTCCTTTCCGTTGTACTGGCCACCAAGGACGAATACCTTACCCGGCGTCTGAGCGTGGCTGCAGCCGCCATGCACGATTCCGCCGCGCCGTGATAGGATTGCGCTGGGAATTAGGTGGCGCCATGCGGCAATCGGCATATGGCCTGCTGGAAGGCGAAGGCGTGCGGCGGCTGCCGGGCCGTCTGATCGCGCTGTTCCTGATTGTCGTCGTCATCGTCTCCGTAATCGACGCCCTGGTGCTGACCGACAGTATCGGTGCGGGCGCCATGCGCCCGGCGGTCGATGCCGTGCTGGTTTTCAGCACCCTGGTGTTCAGCGTCGAGTTTCTGCTTCGCTTATGGGTCGCGCCGGAGGCCAAACGCTTGCCGCTCGTCAGCTCGGCGCGCGCCCGGCTCGACTATCTCGTCTCGGTCCGCGGCGTTATCGACCTGCTGGCAATGGCACCGCTCTGGATCGACCTGGCCTGGAGCCTGCCGGCCGACATTCTCGGCCTACTCTACGTACTGCGGGTCCTGAAGCTGCTGCGCTACACCTCTGCGCTCGAGACGTTGGGCAGCGTCATACGCAACGAGGCGCGGACCCTGACCGCCACCGGCGTCATCATGCTGACCTTGCTGGTTATCGTCTCGATGCTGATGTACCTGGCCGAGCACACCGCGCAGCCCGACAAGTTCGGGTCAGCGCTGGACGCCTTGTGGTGGGGCATCGTCACGCTGGGTACCGTAGGGTACGGCGATGTCGTGCCGACGACGGGGCTGGGCAAATTGCTGGGCGGGCTGACGGTGATCCTGGGCCTTGGCATGTTCGCGCTGCCGGCCGGCATCCTGGCTTCGGGCTTCGCTGAGGAAATTCGCAAGCGCAACTTCGTCGTCACCTGGAATCTGGTGGCCAATGTGCCGCTTTTCGCCACGCTGCCCGCCGCACGCATCGCCGAGATCGCCGCCATGCTCAAGCCGCGAGCCTGCGAACGCACCGAATCGGTGGTGCGCAAGGGCGAGCGCGCCGATTGCATGTATTTCATTGTCTCAGGCTATGCCGACGTGGTGCTGCCCAACGGCTCGATCCGCCTGCAGGCGGGCGATTTCTTCGGCGAGATCGCGCTGGTGATCGACACGCGCCGCACCGCCGATGTGGTGGCGGCGACTTTTCTGCAGCTCATGCTGCTGCCGGTTGCCGATTTTCGTCGGCTGCTCGCGTTCTACCCGGATATTCGCGACAAGCTCGACGCCGTCGCCCGCGAGCGGCTGGCGGCGCAAACCGAGTCTTGAACGGTTTGCGCTCGCCTTGCTTCCAACGTCGGTTCAGCCGACCTCTTCCATTACCTTGACTTCCGGCCGGCCCGCCATGTGGGGGCCGAGGGCCGCGCCCAGGGTCTTGAAATGGGCCGAGGCGCGATGCGCCTCGATGGCGGCCTGATTTTCGTAGCGCTCGAGCATGACATAGACCGTCGGATCGTCAGTCTTATGCAAGGCATAGAGCTTGTTGCCAGGTTCGTTGGCGCGCACCGCCGCTTGCAGCTTGCCCATGGCTTCTTCGAATTCTTTGTTCGCACCCGGCTTGATGCGCAAAGTGGCGATGACGCCCAGCATGTTTCGTCTCCTCTTTGTTGAACTATTTGCCCGGCCGGTTCGATTCGAAACCGCCGACATAGGAGCGGTTCCAGGTCGGGCTGATGATGATCTCGTTGATGCAGGCGCGCGCCGGCAGCGAAGCCACAAAGGCGATGGTGGCCCCCAGATCCTCCTCCTGCAGCATACGGGCGCGGTCTTCCTTGCTTGGCGGCACGGGACGTCGATCCATGATCGGCGTCGCCACTTCCGCCGGGCAGATGCAGCAGGCGCGGATGCCGTTGGCGCCCTCTTCGGCATTGATGGTCTCGGTCAGGCCGACGACCCCGAACTTCGAGGCGTTATAGGCAGGGCCTGTCACCTTACCGATGAACTTCCCGGCCCAGCTCGAGATGTTGATGATCACGCCGTCCTTGCGCCGGCGCATCTGCGGCAGCACGGCCATGACGCAATACATCGTGCCGTTGAGATTGATATTGACGACCTGATCCCAGCCGGCCGGCTCGACATCGAGGAAGCTGCGCTTGGGAATGTTCAGCCCGGCGCTGTTGACCAAAATGTCGATGCGCTTGTGCTGCTTGAAGATTTCAGCGGCAGCCTTGTCCACCGCCTTGCGATCGGAGACGTCGAGCGGCATGACGCTGCACTTGCCTTTGGCCTTGGCGATCCGCTTCGCAGTCTCCTTGAGCGTGCTTTCGCTGCGGCCGGACAGCACGACATGCGCGCCCGCCTTCGCCAGATCGATGGCGCCGGCGCGACCGATACCCGTCCCGGCGCCCGTCACCCATACGATCTTGCCCTTCAGCCCAGCCATTCACTGCCTCCCCTTTGCGCCGATCATGCCGCCCGCTCGATGGCTTGTAAACGGCCGTTCAGGTCGGCCGCTTGCGAACCAGGTATTTGTGGACGCCGTCCATTACAAGATCGCCGCTCTGGTTGTGGATGGTGACTTTCATGTCGACCACGCCGGTGGTGCGGCCTGGCTTCAATTCGGTGATCTCCAGCATGGGATAGAGCGTGTCGCCGACATAGACCGGCTTCAGGAAACGCGAGGACTGCTCAATGAAAGCGATCAGCGAATCGCCCAAGTGATGCGGGAAGATCCCCGCGCCGGCCGCAGCCTGGATCGTGACCTGCAGGCCATGGGCGAACATGTCGCGATGGCCGCGCGCCTTGCAGTATTCGCGATCGTAGTGGATGGGATGGTTGTCGCCCGAGGCAGCCTGGAAGGCGGCGAATAGCCCATCCGTCTGCGTGCGCGAGTTTATGTAGAATTTCTGGCCGACCGACAGATCCTCGAAATAGTGCGACGGCCCAAAGCTGTGGTCCGCAGGTCGAAACGTGCTCATTGTTCTTTCCCTCCCGCGCAACGTGCGTTTACTCTTGTGGCCAACATAAGCACAACAGGTCGAGGGAGGCACGAAAATGCGCGCCATGCAGATCGTCGAGTTCGGCAAGCCGCTGAAGCTCAACACCTACGACAACCCCAAGCCGCAGGGCAGTGAGGTGCTCGTGCGCATCGGCTCGAGCGGCGTGTGCCATTCCGACTTGCATATCTGGGAAGGCTTCTTCGATCTCGGCATGGGCAAGAAGCTGGAAGTCATCACCCGCGGCATGAAATTGCCGCATACGCTGGGCCACGAGATCGCAGGTGAAGTCGCTGCCGTTGGCCCCGACGCCAAGGACGTGCGCGTAGGCCAGCGTTTCGTCGTCTACCCCTGGATTGGCTGCGGCAACTGCCAAGCCTGTACCTCGGGCGACGAACTGCTGTGCATCCAGCCGCGCCAGCTCGGCACGCGCCGCGACGGCGGCTATGCCGATCATGTGATGGTGCCGCACCCCAAATATCTGGTTGATTACGGCAACGTGCCGCAGGAGCTGGCCTGCACCTATGCCTGCTCCGGCATCACCGCCTATAGCGCCATCAAGAAGGCACAGGCCACGCGCGGTGGCCTGAAGAAGCTGCTGCTGATCGGCGCTGGCGGCGTCGGGCTGGCGGGCGTGGCCGTGGCCAAGGCCATGTGCAATGCCGAGATCATCGTCGCCGATATCGATGATACGAAATTGAAGGCGGCGAAAGAAACCGGTGCCGACCGCGTGGTCAATCCCAAGACGCCCGAGACCGTCGCCAAACTCGTGGCCGAAGGCGGCGTCGATGCCGCCATCGATTTCGTCGGCGCGCCGAGTTCGTTGCAATTCGCCGTCGACAGCGTGCGTCGCGGCGGCAGCGTCACCGTGGTGGGCCTGTTTGGGGGCGACACGCCGCTTTCCATCGCCGGCCTGCCATTGCGCATGCTGACCTTGCAGGGCTCCTACGTCGGCTCGCTGGAGGATCTGCGCGAATTGATGGCGCTGGTGCGCGAAGGCCGCGTGCCGCCGCTGCCCTTTTCAACGCGACCGCTGGAAGGCGCCTACGACGCGCTGGAAGAATTGAAGGCGGGCAAAGTCGTGGGGCGCGTGATTCTGAAGCCGTGACAGAATCGCAAGATCGGGTAAACGGCAGTTGGCGAATTGGTGCTTAGATTGAAGCGTCATTCCGACACAAAGGAGAGACGCCATGTCGAATGCCTTGCGATTGTCCCTTGTCGTTCCGCTGGCCGTTGCCCTTTGCGGCGCGGCGCCGACAGCTTATGCCTCGTTGCCGAAGGCCGATACTGCCGAGACAAAAACGAAGATTGAGCGCGCCGCTCAACCGCCTTTACAGCAGTTTGCGCGCTGCGCCCCCGGCCAGGAATACCAATCCGCCTGGATCGAGGAGCATTGGGCTTACATCCCCAATGTTGGATACAGGGTGGTCGATCTCACCTATCACAGCGCTGGTTGCGGATCGTCCAACTGGCGTTGATACAAAAGCCGCGGCAGAACCGAATTCTGCCGCGGACTCATCTGATTTATCCGCCAACGGCCACACCGATCGCGGCCAGGCCGCCTTTGTAGATACCCTCGACGATCCCTTTGGCGATCGCTTCGGGCCCGACGGCCTCGAACTTGCCAGTCCATTCGACCGTGCAGCCTTCGGTGCGCGCGATCACCTTGATCTGGGAGTGGTAGTCCTTCACGGGCAGCGGCCCGCTCACGATGGTGTAGCCGTAGGTGCGGTTGGCCTCGTCGAATTTCTCCAGCGTCTCCACGATCACCGCACCAGTCGGCAGGGTGAGTTTGCGCGTCTTGCCGCCGTCGCTGGCCTCGCACTTCATCCCTGGCATCCAGTCGGCCAGGCCGGTGAAGCTGCGGATCTTCTGCCAGACCTGATCGGCTGAAGCCTTGTAGTCCTGGCTGACATTCACGTCCGTCATGGTCGCCTCCTTTGTCATTATTGCCGGCTCAATCTTCCGCGCCGTGCGCGCCCCGTCGCCCCAGGCCATCATACAAGTCGAGTATGCGCGAACGCCATTGCGCGACGGGGTCGTCCAACGCCAGCAACTCGAAATCGGTCGATATGGCCGGCCACTGAAATGCGGCACTCACCATGTAGTCGGCGAATCCCGGCGCGTCGCCGCATACGAAGGCTTGCTGCTTGAGCAGAATGCGGAGGGGATCGAGCGAAGCGCGGAAAGCCGGCAGTCTTGCCTCGCGGCCTTCCTGCACCTGTTCCAGCGTTTTGCCGAAACGCTTCTCGCGGCTCTCCCGGAAATAGGATTGATCCGCATCGCGCACGTTTTTCCACAGATCGGCGATGATCAAGGGCGCGATGCCCGGAATCACCACGGTACCCAGCCAGTTATTGACGAAGCGCGACAGGGCGCGCGCCTGTGGCGAATCGAACAGAGGTTTCTGCGGATAGGCTTCGTCGAGGTAGTTCGCGATCTGCCAGGAATCGAAGACGACCTTGTCGCCTTTTCCTTTGTCCACGATCACCGGCACCAGCCCCTGGCCGGAAAAGGCGACGCGATCCTTTTCGGTGAAGCCAACGGCCACGTCCTCATGCGCAAGGCCCTTGTGCGCCAGAGCATAACGCACGCGCCAGCCGAACGGACTGAACCGCAATCCGTTTCGTCCCTTCAAATCATAGAGAACGATCATGGTCTATTTCCCGTCCAGCATCTTGACGATGCCGGAGAAATCCATCGCCCCACGCCCGGCATTGACGAAGAGATTGTAAAGCTGCGCCGCCTCGGCCCCGAGCGGCGTCGAGGCGCCGGCGGCCGATGCCGCCTGTTGCGCCAGCAGCAGGTCCTTCAGCATCATCGCCGCCGTGAAGCCCGCCTGGTAATCGCGGTTGGCGGGCGAGGTCGGCACCGGCCCCGGCACCGGACAATAGGTCGTCAGTGACCAGCATTGGCCCGAGGCGGTGGAGGCGACGTCGTACAGCTTCTGCGCGTCCAGCCCCAGCCGCTTGCCCAGCATAAAGGCCTCGCTGACCGCAATCATCGAAACGCCCAGGATCATGTTGTTGCAGATCTTGGCCGCCTGGCCGTTACCGGCGCCGCCGCAATGGACGATGTTCTTGCCCATCTTCTCCAGGATCGGCTTCGCCTTGGCGAAGGCGCTATCGGGACCACCGACCATGAAGGTCAGTGTGCCGGCTGCAGCGCCGCCGACGCCGCCGGAGACCGGCGCGTCGACCATCTCAAGCCCCTTCTCTGCCGCCTCCTGCGCGACGGCGCGCGCCGATTCGACGTCGATGGTCGAGCAGTCGATCAGCAGCGCGCCCTTCTTGGCGCCGGCAATCAGGCCGCCCTGCCCGCCATAGACGCCGCGCACATGCTTGCCGGCCGGCAGCATGGTGACGATGACATCGGCATCCTTGACGGCCTCGGTCGGGCTGCCAGCTTTCTTGGCGCCGGCCGCAACCGCATCGGCCACCGCCTGCTCTGACAGATCGTAGCCGCGCACTTCATGGCCCGCCTTCAGCAGGTTCCTGGCCATCGGCCCGCCCATGTTCCCCAAACCGATGAATGCGACAATCGCCATTGCTTCCTCCTCGATGCGCGCGTTGCTGCGGCGCTATTTGAAAAACAGATCGTTGCTCACCGGCGCGAAGTGGCGCGCCACGATGTCGTTGCCGACGTCGGCAAGGGTCGCGGGCTGCCATTTCGGCGCATTGTCCTTGTCGATCAGCACCGCGCGCACGCCTTCATAGAAATCGTACCCCGCCATGCAACCCTGCGACACGCGATACTCCATGGTCATGATGTCCTCGAACGACATCGAGCCGCCGTCGCGGATTTGCTTGAAGGTGATCTTCATGCTGGTCGGCGACAGTTTGGCCAAAGCAGCTGCCGTTTTCTGCGCCCATTCGCTGCTGTCCTTGGCCAACGACGCCACGATCGTCTCGACCGTGTCGCCGCCGAAATGATGGTCGATCATCGTTCGGTGCGGCGGCAGCGTGGCCGCACCGGCGTCGCCCACGAATTTGTCCAGCACAGCTTCGATCGCGCTATCGCCTTCGCCGCTCATGCTTTCCAGCGCCTGTTTCAGCGCCGGCATGCGATCGCTGGAAACAAAATGCGTCGCCACACCGCAATAAAGCGCGTCGGCCGCCTTTAGCCGCTGGCCGGTCAGCGCCAGGTACATGCCCAGTTGTCCCGGCAGGCGCGGCAGAAAATGCCCGCCGCCGACATCGGGGAACAGGCCGATGCCGGTTTCCGGCATGGCGAACAGGAATTTCTCCGTCACGATGCGAAAGCGGCCATGCACTGACAGGCCGACGCCGCCACCCATGGTGATGCCATCGAGCAGCGCGATCCAAGGCTTAGGAAAGCGGAAGATGTTGCGGTTGACGATGTATTCTTCGCGGAAGAAATCACGGCCCAGGCTCATGTCGCCTGCAACCTTGCGACGATAGATTTCCGCCACGTCGCCGCCGGCGCAGAAGGCACGATCGCCGGTGCCGGAGATCACCACCGCCTTGATCGCCTTGTCATTGGCCCAGGTTTCCATCAGCGGCGCGATCAGCCGCACCATCGGCAGGGTCAGCGCGTTGAGCGCCTTGGGCCGATTGAGAACGATATGACCGATGCCGCCCTTGACCTCGAACAGAACTTCCTGATCCGACATACGCTCTTCCCTATCGATTGGCCGGCCATTCGCCCGACAGCAGCTTGCGCGCAATGATCACGCGCATGATTTCGTTGGTGCCTTCCAGAATCTGATGCACCCGCAGATCGCGCAAATAACGTTCGATCGGATAGTCCTTCAGATAGCCGTAGCCGCCATGAAGCTGCAGTGCATCGTTCACGACCTGAAAGCCGGTATCGGTGGCGAAACGCTTGGCCATGGCACAGGCCATCGTGGCGTCGGGTGATTTCTGGTCGAGCTTGAAGGCGGCGCGATGGATCATCAGCCGGGCGGCGTCCAGTTCGGTTGCCATGTCGGCCAGCTTGAACTGCAGCGCCTGGAATTCCGACAGCGCCTGGCCGAACTGCTTGCGCTCACCCATGTACCGTTGCGCACTCTCCAGGCACTGGCGCGCGCCGCCCAGCGAGCAGGCGCCGATATTGATACGCCCACCATCCAGCCCGCTCATGGCGATCTTGAATCCGTCGCCTTCCTCGGCGAGGCGATTCGCAATCGGCACTTTGCAATTCTCGAAGATCACCGCCGCGGTCGGCTGCGAATTCCAGCCCAGCTTGTGCTCAAGCTTGCCGAAGCTCAGACCGGGCGTGTCGCGCTCGATGACCAGGGTCGAGATGCCCTTCGGACCTTCACCCCCGGTGCGCACCATGGTGACGTAGACGTTGCTGGCCGTGCCGCCTGAGATGAAGGCTTTCGAGCCGTTGACGATGTAGTGATCGCCCTCGCGCACCGCCTTGGTCCGGAGGCTGGCGGCATCGGAACCGGCGCCGGGCTCGGTCAGGCAATAGGAAGCGAAATGCTCCATCGAGCACAGCTTGGGCAGAAATTTCTTGCGCTGCGCCTCGCTACCGAAGCGGTCGATCATCCACGCCGCCATGTTGTGGATGGAGATATAGGCCGCAGTCGACGGGCAGGCGGCCGCCAGTTCCTCGAAGATCAGCGCCGCGTCCAGCCGCCCCAGACCGGTGCCGCCGACGTCGTCCTTGATGTAAATGCCGCCAAAGCCGAGCGCGGCTGCCTCGCGCAGGGTCTCGGTCGGGAAGATGCCCTCGCGGTCCCATTGCGGCGCCAGCGGCAGCATCGTGGTTTGCGCGAAATTGCGCGCGGTTTCACGGAAGGCGAGTTGATCTTCGGATAGATCGAAATCCATGGCGTTTCCAGCGACGATGCTTCTTCTTTAGGTGTGGCCGGCGATCATAGATTCCGCACCTTTCCTGTCAACGCGAGGACCCTACAGCCTCCGTCAGGCGAGAGCGCGGCGGGGTGTTAAGTCGCAGAGCGGCTGAATTGCCTCCCCATGGCCCTGAGCGTAGGATCGCGCCGCTTTTCATTTCGGGAGACCGACCATGGCCCGTTTCACCTCGCTGGGCGAATTTCCGACCACGCGCCTGCGCCGCCCGCGCCGGCATGCCTGGTCGCGCCGCCTGGTGGCCGAAACGCGCCTGTCGGTGGACGATCTGATCTGGCCGGTCTTCGTGCAGGAAGGCAGGACGCGCAAGAGCCGTATCTCTTCGATGCCAGGCGTCTATCGCTACAATCTCGACGATCTGGTGTCGGCCGTGCGCGAGGCGCGCGATCTGGGCATTCCCGCCATCGCCCTCTTCCCCGAAGTCGACCCCAAGCTGAAGACGCTGGATTGCGCCGAAGCCTACAATCCCGATGGCCTGGTCTGCCGCGCCATTCGCGCCGTGAAAAAAGCCGTACCCGATATCGGCATCATCTGCGACGTGGCGCTCGATCCGTTCAACCCGCTGGGCCAGGACGGCGTGGTGCGCGAGGGCTACGTGGTCAACGAAGAATCGGTCGAGATCATGACGCGCCAGGCGCTGGTGCAGTCCGAAGCCGGCGCCGACATCCAGGCGCCGTCCGACATGATGGACGGGCGCATCGGCACTTTCCGGCAGGCGATGGACGATGCCGGCTACGAGCACGTGCAGATCATGTCCTATGCTGCCAAATACGCGTCGGCCTTCTACGGCCCGTTCCGCGACGCCATCGGCAGCAAGGGGGCGCTGGGCAAGGGCGACAAGAAGACCTACCAGATGGATTTCGCAAACTCGGACGAAGCGTTGCGCGAAGTCGCCTTCGACATCGCCGAGGGCGCCGATATGGTGATGGTCAAGCCTGGCATGCCCTATCTCGACATCGTACGTCGGGTGAAGGACGAGTTCGGTGTGCCGACCTTCGCCTATCAGGTGTCGGGCGAGTACGCGATGATGCGAGCGGCCGGCGACAATGGCTGGCTCGACTGGAACAAGGTGCTGATCGAATCGCTGTCCGGCTTCAAGCGCGCGGGCTGCGACGGCATCCTGACTTATGGCGCTGTCGAAGCAGCCAAGCTGCTGGCGAAAGATCGCCCCTAGAGTTTCCCGGCAAGAAACCTTTCGATCGCCCGATCGCTCCACGCCACATTGTCGCCCGCGGCATAGAAGCCGACATGCCCGCCGCCATTCGGCAACAGCGGCGTCAGCGCCGGATTGCTCTGCCAATCGAAACCGCGATAGGTCGAGACGGGAATCCACGGATCATCCGCTGCCGCGATCATCAGCGTCGGCACTCTGATGCCGGGCAGAAAGCTCAGCGGCTTGTTCCGCTCGTAATAGTCCTCGGCGCCGGCGAAACCATGGCGCGGCCCGATGAAATGCTCGTCATATTCCCACACGCTGCGCGATTTCAGAATGGCGGCCCGTTCCGCATCGGTCAGCATTGCCCCGGGCGCCGTGGCTTCGCGCTTCATGTTCCCGAGAATATAGCTGTGATAGACGAGATTGCGCGGCCGCTGCATCCAGGCGCAGGTAACCGAAAGATCGATAGGCGCTGATACAGTTGCTGCTGCCTTGAACGCCGCGCTGCCGCCCTCCTCGCCGAGATACTTCAGCAGCATGGCGCCGCCCAGCGAATAGCCGATCGCGATAAGGCCGTCGGATTTCAGTTCCTGCGGCAGCAAGCGCAACACTTCGCGCAGATCCTGCGAACGGCCGGCGTAATACTGACCTTTGCACAGCGGGCGACTGGGGCCGGCGCCGCGCAAGTTCAGGCGCAACACCTTATAACCCAGCGACAGCAGATGGGCGGCGCTGTCGAGGACATAATTGCTGTCGGCCGAACCTGTCAGGCCATGAATCAGAGTCGCCAGCGGCTTGTCTGTACCGGCACGTGGAAGATTCAATGTCGCAAGCAGCGTGTCGCCACCTGACATCGGCAGGCGAATCTCCTGGGCCTCGTAAGCGGCAAGACTGGCGGGCGGCACGAAGCGGTTGGCGATCGTTTGCAGATCGCCCGTCAGAAAAGGAAAGCGCGGCCGAAAAGGTGGCAGTGACTTCAAGGCTGTCCCGGAAAGGCGTTGACGAACTCGATCTTGACGTCGGGAAACGCATTGACGAATTCGACGGTGAAATCGCCCTGGGCATTGACGTATTGCCATTTGCCGCAGGAATCGGGAAAGGCGTTCACCAGCTGCACGCGCAGATCGGGGAACGCGTTAACCACTTGTACCTTCACGTCGGCGAAGGCGTTGACCTTCTGCACCTTGCCGTAGAGGCGCTTGCCATTGAATGAGCACCCGGCGCCGATCTTGCTATCGGCCGCCAGCGCTGCCGTCGCGCCGAGCACGACGATCAGCATGGTTGCTCGTCCAATCCTCATTTATAGAGCCAATTTCGCACGATGCCGATCTGATGGTCGTCGAGCAGCGCCGGCGCATGGCCGACACCGGCGATCTCCACCACGTCGGTCGGATAGGGTCGCTGCTTCATCTTCTCCGCCGTCTCAGCCGTCAGCAGATCGGACTGCGCGCCGCGCAACACCAGCACCGGGCATTTCACCTGCTCCCACACCGGCCACAGCGACACGTCCTGCGCCGGCTGCACCTTGCGGATGTTGACGGCGATGCCGGGATCGTAGTGCGAGGTCCAGCCGCCATCGGTCAGACGCTTGGCGTAATGCTCGGCAAGGAAGCGCCATTGCGTATCGGTGAGCGGTCCGAACGGCGCGGAGTTGGTGCGCAGCGCCCGCTCAAGTTCCTCGAAGCTGCGATAGCGCGGATCGGTGCCGACATAGGATCCGATACGCTCCAGGGCCGCCTTGGGCAGGAACGGGCCGACGTCGTTGATCACCATGCGGCGGATCGGCGTATTGGGCTGCGCCGCCACCATCATGCCGATCAATCCCCCCATCGACGTGCCAACCCAATCCACATGGGCCGCGCCGGAAAAGGCAATTACCGCGGCCGCAGCGGCGCAATACGTGACGTAGTCGTAATCGTTCTTGTCCGCCAACCAGTCGGACAGGCCGCGGCCGGGCATGTCGGGACAGATTACGCGATAGCGGGCCTGCACCGCTTGCGCCAGGAAATCGAAATCCCGCCCACGCCGCGTCAGGCCATGCACGCAGATCAGAACCTTGCTGCTGCCAGGATCGCCCCATTCGAAACAGGCGACTCGATTGAAGCCATGCGGACCAAGAAAGGGCACCATGTGTTCGCGCATTGACCGTTGCCGCTCCTTTCATGCTACAGGCTGGCGCGCGCAATGCTCGCGCCATCACCGATGAAACGCGATCGCCGCGCAGGAAACGACGTCCGATGAACCCGCCGCCCAACTCCCGTTCGCGCTGCGAAGACAGGCTTCGCGCCCCGGCACACTACGCCCTGGTCGCCACCGACGACAAGCCGCAGGCCCGGCGATGAACGAGGCCCGCAAGGACTATCTGGCAGGCGTCGCCATGATCGCCGCCGGCGCCTTGTGCTGGAGCACGGCCGGGCTGGTGGTCCGCGGCGTCGATGTCGGCCCGTGGGAGATCACCTTCTGGCGCTCGGCTTTCATGACGCTCGCCATGGTGCCCATATTGTTCTGGCGCCGCGCCAGTGTGCGGCTCGATCTGCGCCATGCCGGCTGGTCGATGGTGCTGAGCGGCGCGCTGCTGGCGGCAACCTTTATCTTCTTCATCCTGGCGATTTCGCTGACCACCGTGGCCAACGCGCTGTTCGTCATGGCCTGCGCGCCCTTGCTCACAGCCGTCATCGGCCGCGTCTTCTTCGGCGAGCCGGTGGCGAGCCATACCTGGATTGCCATTGCCGCAGCCGCTTGCGGCGTTGCCCTGATGGTGTGGAACTCGCTGCAGGCCGGCGGATTTCTCGGCGCGTTGCTGGCGTTCCTGGTGGCGTTCTGCTTTTCCATCAACGCCAACATCGTGCGTCAGAAACGGCAGATCAGCATGCTGCCCGGCGTGTTCCTGGCCGGACTGTTCTCCACCATCGTCGTTGCGCCTCTGGCGCTGCCCTCGATCGCGACATCGAACCAGATCGTCCTGCTGAGTTTCCTTGGCGTCGTCCAGCTCGGCCTCGGCCTGGTGCTGTTCACCGTCGGCACACGCACCGTCCCGGCGGCCCAGGCGGTGATCATCGGTCTGCTTGAAATCGTGCTGGGGCCATTTTGGGTGTGGCTCGCTTTCGACGAGCGCCCGGCCTCTCTGGCCTTGGTGGGTGGCGGCATCGTCCTGCTGGCCGTGGTCTTCAATGCCCTGGTCGGCGCCACGCGGCGGACGACCCCCGAAAGCGTGCGCGCATGAACGCGCCCGCTCGCGTGCTCGGCATTCCCGCCGGCATTTTCGCCATGGGTCTGTGGGTGACCGCGACCGCGCTCGAAGCGTCGATGATGGGTGTGCTGCGCCATATCGGCACCGGTCTGGACTCGCTGCAGATCGTCTTCATGCGCTGCCTGTTCGGGCTGGTCTTCTTCCTGCCGTTCATCCTGCGCAGCGCCACGGCCATGCACACGACGCGCCTGCCGATGCATTTGTTGCGCGCTTTATTGCAGGTCGTGTCGATGATGCTGTGGTTTATGGCCATCCCCCTCATTCCACTAACGGAGATTGCCGCCCTCAGCTTCCTGGCGCCGCTCTTCGCCACCATTGGCGCCATCTTCATTCTCAAGGAGAAGGTCGGCTGGCGGCGCGGACTGGCGATGGGTTTCGGCTTCGCCGGCGTACTGGTGCTGTTGCGGCCGGGCTTCAACGACATCAATGCCGGCTCCTTCATGATCATCGGTTCGGCGTCACTGTGGGCTTTGGCGCTGCTGGTGATCAAGTCGCTGTCGCGCACCGACAACCCCGCCTTGATGACGGCCTGGTCGAGCCTGCTGCTGACGCCGATCACTCTGATCCCGGCGGTCTTCGTCTGGCAGTGGCCGACCACCGAGCAGTGGCTCCTGATGGCGATCGTCGGTTTTTCCGCTTCCTGCTCGCATATGGCGATGGGCCTGGCCTTTCGGCTGGCCGATGCCAGCAAGGTGCTGCCGATGGATTTCAGCCGCATGATATGGACGGCCGTGGTGGGCTACATTTTCTTCGCCCAGACGCCGACCATTTTCACCTTCATCGGTGGCTTCATGATTTTCGCCGCTGCGACTTACGTCACGATCCGCGAAGCTCGCCTCGCCCGTCGCGCGGCCACCGAAGCTGCAATACTGCGCGAATAGCCGCCTCCGTTTGACGTGTTGTTGGTCGGCTGTTGATGCTGCGCGATTTAAGCTGCGTTGCCTGCCTCAAATACCGGCATCGCTCACGCATTGCGCAAAAGGCCTGCCGAAGCAGGCCTTCGCATCTGCGAGATTGGCAAAAATCACGGAATTCCGCTGCACCTTGAAGCCCTTGCGGTATTTTCCGCCTACCAAAACGGGGGCGTCCGTGTAAATATTTGCGCCGGCAGGGCAGGACCGCGGCGCGAGAACCGCTTCCCGGTCTTGTCAGGTTGTGAAAATCGAGTTTCGACGATCTGGGAGGATCATGATGAAAAGACGTGGGTTTCTGAAGGGCGCTGGCGTTGGCGTCGCGGCTGCATCGACGCTGGCCGCGCCATCGATCGTCAATGCGCAGGGCATGCCGGAAGTTAAGTGGCGCATGGCGTCCAGCTTCCCGAAGAGCCTGGACACGATTTTCGGCGCCGGCGAATTCATGTGCAAGCGCGTTGCCGAAATGACCAACAACCGCTTCCAGATCCGCATTTTCGCCGGCGGCGAAATCGTTCCGGGCCTGCAGGTTCTCGATGCGGTTCAGGCGGGCACAGTGGAAGCTGGTCATACCGCCAACTACTACTATGTCGGCAAGGATCCGACCTTTGCCTTCGACACCGCCGTTCCGTTCGGCCTCAATGCGCGCCAGCAGAACGCATGGATGTATCACGGCGGCGGCCGCGAGCTGATGAACGAGTTCTTTAAGGACTACAACTGCTATGCAATTCCGGCCGGCAACACCGGCTGTCAGATGGGCGGCTGGTACCGCAAGGAAATCAAGACGATCGCCGATCTCCAAGGCCTGAAAATGCGCATCGGCGGCTTCGCCGGACAGGTGTTGACGAAGCTAGGCGTGGTGCCGCAGCAGATCGCCGGCGGCGACATCTATCCGTCGCTGGAAAAAGGCACTATCGACGCCGCTGAGTGGGTTGGCCCCTACGACGACGAGAAGCTCGGCTTCAACAAGGTCGCCAAGTACTACTACTATCCCGGTTGGTGGGAAGGCGGCCCGCAGCTGTCGGCGATGTTCAACCTGACGGCTTGGAACTCGCTGCCTCCGGAATATAAGGCGATCCTGGAAGCAGCCGGCGCCGAGGCCAATGTGTGGATGGTCGCCAAGTACGATGCCGTCAATCCGGCGGCGTTGCGCAAGCTGGTGGCCGGCGGTACCGAGCTGCGTCCCTTCAGCCGCGAGGTGATGCTGGCCTGCTACAACGCCTCGCAAGAGCTCTATGCCGAGACGGCCGCGAAGAACGCGAAGTTCAAGAAGGTGTACGACTCCTGGAGCAAGTTCCGCGAGGATCAGTTCCTGTGGTTCCGCGTCGCGGAAAACACCTATGACAATTTCGCCTTCGTTGCTGCGCAGCTTGCAGAGCAGGGCAAGAAGAAATAATCGCCCTACAGGCGACAAGGAAAAGCCCCGCGCAAGCGGGGCTTTTTTTATCCGCCCCGGCGATGGCCGGACGGCAATTTTGCATGAATGAACAAGCGGCCGAGCATGGACAGCGCCGATCCCCTCTCTATGCTGCGCGCCAATGCGAACGACGCCTTGTCGTCGCCGAATTAAGTTTGGTTGATTAGTGGAGTAGTTCATGAACCGTCGTCGTTTCATCAAAGCCGCCGGCAGTGTCGCCGCCACCGCAGCAGGCGCCGCCGCACCAGCGATCGCCCAAAGCCAGCCCGACGTCAAATGGCGCATGACGTCGAGCTTTCCCAAGAGCCTCGACACCATTTACGGCGGCGGCGAAGCGATCGCCAAACGCGTCGCCGAACTGAAGGATAACAGGTTCCAAATCCGTGTTTTCGCCGCCCGCGAGATCGTCCCGGGCCTGCAGGCGCTTGACGCCGTCCAGGCCAACACCGTCGAATGCGTGCATACGGAGTCCTACTACCATGTCCGCAAGGATCCGACCTTCGCATTCGACGCCGCTGAGTGGGTCGGTCCCTACGACGATGAGAAGCTCGGCTTCAACAAGGTCGCCAAGTCCTACTATTACCTCGGCTGATGGGAAGGCGGCCCGCAAGTCTCTTTCCTGGTAGATCTTGGGCAGTGGAACAGGCTGCCTTCGCCTACAAGGCGGCGATCGAAACCGCCTGCGCGGATGCCGGCGTGCAGATGACCGCCAAGTACGATACGTAAAATCCTCAGGCGCTGCGTCGCCTGGCGGCCTCGGGCACCGAGTTGCAGCCGTTTAGCCGCGACATCATGCTGGCTTGCTACAAAGCGGCGGTCGAGGTTTACGACGAGATCGCGGCCAAGAACGAGAAGTTCAAGAAAGTGTATGAGCCGTGGAAGAAGTTCCGCGCCGACCAGTTCCTTTGGCTCCGGGTGACGGAGAACACCTATGACAACTTCGCCTTCGTCGCGGAACAGCTGGCGCAGCAGGGCAACAGAGAAATAACTTCTTTGCTTAAATGAAAAAGGCCCCGCGCGCGGGGCCTTTTTGTCTACTTGAAGATAAGCGGCGGCGGCGGCGGTGAGCCGTCGGTTCCAAGTCCCGGGCCGGGCACTTCGATCTTGATCGTGGCGGGATCAACGCCGTTGCCCTTTTCTAGCCCCGACAGGACCATCTCCGGGAAGGCAATCACGAGAGCCACCATGATGATCTGAATGCAGACGAACGGCACGGCCCCCCAATAAATCTGCATCGTCGTG
Source organism: uncultured Hyphomicrobiales bacterium (assembly GCA_964388115.1). Lineage (GTDB taxonomy): Bacteria > Pseudomonadota > Alphaproteobacteria > Reyranellales > JAQSWP01 > JAQSWP01. The sequence goes on along the minus strand of CAYLYK010000001.1, from coordinate 1,112,675 downwards.
ATGCCCTGTGTCAGCTTGCCCGTGACCTTGTCGATATAGTCCTTCGCCGGCGCCACGGATCGCAGATAGAACAGCGCGAAGCCGAAGGGTGGATGCATGAAGGACGTTTGCATATTCACGCCCAGCAATACGCCGAACCAGATCAGATCGATGCCGAGCTTCTCGGCCACCGGCCCAAGTAGCGGCACGACAATGAAGGCCAGCTCAAAGAAATCGAGAAAGAAGGCCAGCAGGAAAATCATGATGTTGACGACGATCAGGAAGCCGATCACGCCGCCCGGCAAGTCCAGCAAAAGATGCTCGACCCACAGATCGCCATTGACGCCGCGGAACACCAGACCGAACAACGTCGAGCCCACCAGAATGAAGACCACGAAGGCCGTCAACTTGGCTGTGCTGTCCATGGCCTGACGCATCAGGCTCATACTGAGGCGACGATTGCCCATGGCCAGGATCAACGCGCCTGCCGCGCCCATGGCGCCGCCCTCGGTCGGCGTGGCGATTCCCAGGAAGATCGTTCCCAGCACCAGGAAGATCAGCGCCAGAGGCGGGACGAGCACGAACACTACTTTCTCGGCCATGCGGCTCAGCAAGCCGAGCTTGAAGGTCCGGTTGGCGCCGGCGAGAGCAAAGGCCGCCAGCACGGCCAGCACCACGCCCATGATGATCGCGTTCTTGCCAAAACGCTCGATGAACAGCACATCGGCGAAAGAGCCGATGGCGATGACGATCGCAACGACGACCAGCAGCGAAACGACGCCGCTTCGGCCATTGGGTTCACGGAAGGTCCGCGCCTCCGGCGGCAGTGCGGGTGCGCGGGAAGGCGTGATCATGGTGATCATGAAGATGTAGCCGGCATACAGGCCCGTAAGCACCAGACCTGGGACGAGCGCGCCCGCATACATGTCGCCCACCGAACGGCCGAGCTGATCGGCCATGACGATCAGCACCAGGCTGGGCGGAATGATCTGCGCCAGCGTGCCCGATGCGGCGATAACGCCCGACGCCAGACGGCGATCATATCCATAGCGCAGCATGATCGGCAGGGAGATCAGGCCCATCGAGATGACCGAAGCCGCCACTACGCCGGTCGTTGCGGCCAGCAGGGCGCCGACGAAGATTACGGCATAGGCCAGACCACCGCGCAGCGGCCCGAAAAGCTGTCCGATCGTATCGAGCAGATCCTCGGCCATGCCTGAGCGTTCGAGAATCAGGCCCATGAAGGTGAAGAAGGGAATGGCCAGCAGCGTGTCGTTGGCCATGATGCCGAAGACGCGTTCGGGCATTGCCTGCAGCAGATTGGGAGTCAGCAGCCCCAATTCGATGCCGATAAAGCCGAACAGAAGGCCGTTGGCCGCCAAGGCGAAGGCGACCGGATAGCCCAGCAACAGGAAGACTACCAGCGCCAGGAACATCAGCGGTGCGAGGTTCTCAATAATAAAAGCGGTCATGGTGCTACTCCGTCACCGGTGTGATGGGCAGCACGGCATCCTTCTTTTCGTGCGGATCGGGAATCAGCCCCTGCATGACGGCGATGCGCTTGATCAGTTCGGAGAAGGCCTGAAGGCTGAGCAGGAAGAAGCCCACCGGAATGATCAGGCGAGCCGGCCAGCGGATCAACCCGCCCGCATTGCTCGATTGCTCGCCGCTAAGGATGGCGTTCATGAAAACCGGCCAGGAAAGCCACATCATACCGATCGACAGCGGCAGAAGAAAGAAAATGCCCCCCACGATCTCGATCCAGTTGCGCGTCGTCGGCGACAGGCGACTGCTGACGACATCGATCCGGATGTGTTCATTGCGCAGCAATGTGTATCCGGAGCAGAGCAGGAAGATGGCGCCGAAGAAGTACCATTGCAGCTCGAGCCACGAGTTGGAACTCATGTTGAACGCGTAGCGGATGACCGCATTAACGGCGCTAACAATAACGGCGAAAAGAACCAGCCAGTAGACAGTCTTGCCGACGGTTTCGTTGATCCAGTCGATGCCTCGACTGATCGTGAGCAGAAACCCCATGCGCTTACTCCCCGATACGTTCGCGCAGCAGCCGGTTGGGATGTCTGGGGCGGGGGAACTGGAAGCACGAGCGGGCACGGCCACCTGCATAGCCGAGCGCATCTTGCCAAATCCCGGACGCCCCGTGCCTCCCTTATTGTTTTTGGCCGGGCAGCCGCATTTTTCGGGGCGACCCTATCTCGGCGGTCTCCGGATGGCAATATGGCGCGAAATCAGGTTTCGGCGATATCCAGGCGACGCCAGCCGTGCGGGCCCAGAGCTTCCAGGGGACGGAATTTGCGCTTGTATTCCATCTTCCGCGAGCCGGCGATCCAATAACCCAAATAAACATAGGGCAGACGCTGGCGCCGCGCCTCCTCAACCAGCCGCAGGATGACGTAAGTGCCAAGACCGGCCCGCAGAGCCGTCGGCTCGAAAAAGGAATAGACGGCTGAGATGCCGTTGCCGAGCCAATCGGTCAGGCAGCAGGCCAGCAGCCGCCCTTCGGGACCGCCGCGACGGAACTCGACCAGCCGCGTGTCGACGGGGCTGTCCTCAACCATGGCCCGATAGTCCTCGACCCCCATGTCGGCCATGTCGCCATCGTCGTGACGCGCATGCAGATAGGAAGCGAACAGCCTGAACTGTTCTGCCGTCACGGCGGCCGGGACGACAGTGACCGAAAGCGCTTCGTTGTCGCGCGCGTTACGCCGCTGGGCACGGCTGGGAGCGAACTCCTCGACCGGAATACGCACCGGCACGCAGGCGTTACAGGACGGACAGAGCGGCTTGTAAATGAACTGATGGCTGCGGCGGAAGCCGGCATCGGTGAAACGATCGTGGTCCTTAAGGGCGTCCTGGCCGCCCAATTCGGTCAGCAGCTTGATCTCAGCCCGTTCGGGCAGATAGGGACACCGCATCGACGGCGTCGTGCGAAAGAAACGCAATGGCGTATTCTGCTGGCGAATCAACATCGCCCTGCCCCATCAAATCGGCGTCCGCTCAACAGGCGAGCGCAACCACACTGCCGTTATCCGGCTGGCCGCATTATGCGGCCAAAGCCCGAATCCGGCAAATGCGTTGCTAGCGTCGCAGCGGCGTCGTGGTCGCGGTTCCGACGGGGACGCGGCGCAACACGAGCAGATGCGAAAGAATATCGTGCAGGGTGCGGCGATGGCGGTTGAACAGTACCACCAGCAAGATCAACCCGCCGGTCACCGACATGGTGGCGTAGAACAGCACGATCTGGATCAACGCATGCAGCCAGCTCGGGCGTCCGCCGTCGAAAGTCCGCACCTCGAGTCCCATCATCCGCATGCCAAGCGTCGCCGATCCTGGACCGGAAACCGTCAGCACATGATAGGCCGGCGCCAAAATGGCCAGGCCCAGCACCACCAGCGGGGTCAGCAAACCAAAGCTGACGATCTTCGCCACCAGGCCCAGCGCGAAGGCCGCCATCCACAGCACGCAGATGATTATCAAATCGAGGAAATAGGCCACCAGACGGCGGCTGAGCAGGCCATCGTAATACTGCGGCTCGCTGATCGGGTCAGGCGTTGTTCCGCCAGCATTCAGCCTTAGGGTGAACGGAACCGGCAGATCGGACTGGGCCATCGACGCAAAATCTCCCTGGGGCGGCAAGCCCGGACAAAGACCTGAGGAGCGATATGGGATTGCCGGCCGGCCGGCGCAAGAGTGATTATTTGCCCGGACGCAGCCACTGGCTGGCTTCGGCACGGCGCAGCAAGTCTTCCCGCCGGCCCGAAATGAACAGGTAACGCAAGTCGCGCCAATCCTCCAGCGCGTTGTCGTACCAGGGCGATAGCGGATTGCCGGACTGCCCCATCGGGATCAGAAAGCGGCTGCGATCGAGATCGGAGAAATCCATCACCATGCGCAACGTGGCGCCGTGCAGGGCTGCATAGGGCGCTCGGGTGAAGTTCGGACTGGAGGCGGCGCGATTGAGCGTATGGAAGCCGCCATCGACGGGGATGCTGCGGTTGCCCAGGAAACGCAGTGGCGGGATGGCATCGAACAGGCGGTGACGCAGCAGTGCCGGATGCGCCTCGCCCCAGCGCCAGCTTTCCAGGGAGCTGCCGTAGCGCGCCGTCAATTCGTCCAGCGCCATTCCGAGCGCCTTGCTGACGATCTGCTCGCAGGTCTCAATCACTTCGGTGGTGCGCTTGTCGTCGCACCAGCCCGGTGCGTTCTGCAGCATATGGCGCAGTACCTTGACCTCGTCACTGTACATGACGTCGCCAAAGAGCGTATCGCCTAGCTCGTCAGCATAGAGAGCCCGGTGCAACGCCCGCAGCCAGGCGGTGTAGATCAACGGCTCCGGCCGGTCGCGCAGCATGCGGCCGTCCCATAGAAGCAGCCGTTCGATGGCCTCGCCCGCCTTGGGATGGCTGGATTTGGCGCGCAACAGAAACGGCATCATGTCGAACACATCCGGCGACAGCGCATCGGCCTGGAAAGAAATCATGTCGCTGGCCGTATGCTTGCGGCTGCGCGCGATCAGGTCATCGGCGCGCCGCTGCCGGTAGGGCTCCGCCCAGTCGCGGGTGATGAAATACGGGTAGTCGGGCGCGCCCACGCGGGCATTGGCGTTGACGATGCGGCCGGACGCGGGATTGTAGGCGCGTGGCAATTGCTCGAACGGCACGATGCCGCTCCAGTCGTATTCGCCGTTCCACCCCGGCACCGGCAGCGAACCATCGCCTGCGCGGCGCACTGGAATGCGGCCCGGCGAAGTAAAGCCGATATTGCCGTCGATATCGGCGTAGACGATGTTCTGCATCGGCCCGACATAGCGGCGGAGCGCGTTCTGGAAATCCTCCCAGTTGCGCGCGAAGTTCAAGCCGAAAATGGCTTCCGCGGTGGTATCGGCGGCGTCCAGCGCCACGGCTTGCAGCGCCAGCACATGCCCGCTCTCCACGATCTCGGTAGAGGCGTTGGCCTGACCTTGCGGTCCGGCGAGAAGATCGGAAACGACCGGGCCATGGCGCGTCTCACGTACGCGCAGACGCACATCGGCGCCGCCACGCACCTTGATGATCTCGTCGCGAAAACGGAAAGGAGCTACGCCGTCGGGCGTGACATAGCGATCCGGGTTGGTGGGGTCGACCTTCTCGATGAAAAGATCCTGACTGTCGAGGTTGGTGGTGGTGAAGCCCCAGCCGACGCGGCCGTTATGTCCCAGGATAATGCCGGGCGATCCAGGCGAGGTGGCGCCGCGAATGTCGAAGCCGGGCCCCACCAGACGCGCCAGATACCAAGTCGACGGTGCGTCAAGGCCCAGATGCGGGTCGTTGGCGAGAAGCGGCGCGCCAGTTTGGGTGAAGGTGCCGTTCAGCACCCATTCGTTCGACGCCATCGTCTTGGCGATGCCCGGCAGACCGGTGAAGGCGAACAGCCGTACCAGCGGCAATTGTTGCAACGCCTGTTGTGCCGCGCCCAAAGTCGAATGGCCGTCGACAGGATACTCGGGAAACAGATCTCCTGCCTTGTCAGGCAACGCCTTGAACAGCCGCGCGCGCAGGATCTCCCGCCGCCAGTTGCCGTCCAGCGTCAGCGCCATCAACTTGCCCCACAGCAGCGAATCGACGGGCTGCCACGGCTCGGGCGCATGTTGCAGCAACACGAATTCCGGGGGCAGCGCCGCCTTGTTGTTGGCGAGCCAGGCGTTCACGCCGGCGGCATAGGCGGCCAGATGAGCCTTCATCGCCGGCGACAGCACATTGTAGCTCTGTTCGGCCCGGTTCCGGATTCCAAGGGTGCGCATGGCGCGATCGGTCGACAGGAATGGGGTGCCGAGCGAAATGCCGAGCAACGATGACGGCATCAGTTCCGACAGCCGGCCGCTGGCCAGGCGCCGCGTGACTTCCATCTGCCACAGCCGATCCTGCGCGTGGGCATAGCCGAGCCCGAACAGCGCATCCTCAAGCGAATTGGCGAAGATGTGCGGCACCGCATTGCCGTCACGGACAATCTGCACAGGTTGCGCCACGCCCTTGACCGTCTGGTCGGCGGCGTAATCGGGCAGCGAAGACCGCATATGGAAATACGCGCCAGTCGCCAGCACGGCAACGATTACGACCAGCGCGAAAACCGCACGCCCGAGCAGACGCGCCAGGAAGCGCAGAACTCTCACGCCTTTAGCTCGGCGAGAATGGCGGCGCGATCGGCGTCGAGATCGGGCGCCCGACCACGTGTGCTCGGGTCGGCGAAGGCGGAAAGCTTGATGGGATTGCCAGCCATCTTCAACTCGCCGACCACAGGATCTCGCGTACTCACCACCATGTTGCGCGACAGCACCTGCGGATCGTTCAGCGCCTGCTCGACATTGTTGAGCGGACCGCACGGCACGCCGGCCGCATCGAGTTTCGCCAGCCAATGCGCCACACTGTCGGCGGCAAAAGCCCGCTCCAGCTCGATCTTCAACCCGTCGTGGTTCTGCGTGCGCAAATCATTGCTGGCGAAGCGCGGGTCGCTCAGCAGAGGTTCGGCGCCAATGCACTTGCACAGCTTGGCGAACAAACCGTCATTGCCAGCCGCAACGATCAGATAACCATCGGCGGCATGATAGGCCTCAAACGGCGTGATCGACGGATGCCGCGCGCCGATCGGGCCGGGTATCTGGCCGGTGGCGAAATAGCGGGCGATAGCGTTCTCCAAAATCGCTATCTGGCAGTCCAGCATCGCGACGTCGATCTTCTGCCCCTGCCCGGTCTGGCTGCGATGGTAGAGCGCGGCGTTGACGCCGATCGTGGTGAACAGGCCTGCCGTGATGTCGCCCACCGAGGTGCCGACGCGCGTCGGTGGGCCGTCGGGATGGCCGGTGATGCTCATGATGCCGCCCATGCCCTGCACCACCATGTCGTAGGCGGCGCGCGTGCGGTAAGGACCGCTGTCGCCAAAGCCGGAGGCGGCGGCGTAGATCAGCCTTGGATGCTTCCGCTTCAACGTCTCGTAGCCATAGCCCAGCTTCTCCATCGTGCCCGGCCGGAAGTTCTCCACCAACACGTCGGCGATCTCGAGCAGTTTTTCGAACACCTTGCGGTCATCGGCGGCCTTGAGATCGAGCGCAATGCTTTGCTTGCCGCGATTGAGCGACATGAAGTAGGCCGACTTGCCCTTGATGAAGGGACCGATATGGCGGGAATCGTCGCCGACCTTGGGCGATTCGACCTTGATGACCCGCGCGCCCAGATCGTAGAGCATCATCGTGCAATAGGGGCCGGCCAATACCCGCGTCAGGTCGATCACCGTGATGCCATTCAGCGGCCCCTGCGGCGGGGCATTTTCGGAGGTCATCGCCGCTCCATGAAGACGGGAAAAACCACTGCTTTCCCTAGAAAACGTCTGGATTTCTAGCCGACGCAGCCACCCGGGGCAATGGTGGGCGCCGGGGGAATTACCGCCCCAACAAAAGCAGCGCCAACATCAGGCTGCCAAAACCGATCCGGTACCAGGCGAAGACGCCAAAGCCGTTGCGGCTGACGAAGGCGACCAGCTTGGAGACCACCAGCGTGGCTGTCAGGAACGCCATCGCAAAGCCCAATCCGATCAACAGCCAATTGTCGCTGCTCAGAGCGCCGGCGTTCTTGTACGCGTCGTAAACCGTCGCTGCCAGCATGGTGGGGATGGCGAGGAAGAATGAGAACTCCGTCGCCGCCGCCCGGTTCAGGCCCAACACCCGCGCGCCCATGATCGTGGCGCCCGAGCGCGAGATTCCGGGGATCATGGCGAGGATTTGGCAGAGGCCGATCTGCAGCGCCAGTTTCCAGTCGATGCTGTCGACATCAGGCACGCGATCGCTGGTGAAGTTTCTCTCGATCAGCAGGATGGCAAACCCGCCCACGATCAGCGACACGCAGACGACGAAGGGACTGAATAGCACCGACTTGATGAAGCCGTGCAAAAGCACGCCAGCCACCACGGCCGGCAGGAACGCGATGAAGACATTGAAGGCGAAGCGGCGAGCGCTGACGTCGCGGCCGAGCCCCAAAAGCGTGTCGATCAGCCTTTTGCGATAGACCAGGCAGACGGCAAGGATGGCCCCCAGCTGGATGACGATTTCGAACACGCGGCCAGGCGGGCCGTCGAAGCCAAACAGCTCGGCGAACAAGATGAGATGTCCGGTCGAAGAAACCGGGATGAATTCGGTCAACCCCTCGACGGCGCCCAGCGCCAGCGCCTCGATCAGCGTCCGCAAATCCATCGACAGCTCCGTCAGAACTTGTTGCGGCTGGAAAAGCCCTTGGGTGGCAGGCGGCCGGCCTGGGCGCGCTGGCCTATCCAGTCGCGCAGATCGGTTTCGGTGCGCGTGCGGTTGTCGCCGGCCGACCAGGTCAGACCTTCCTTGCGATTGAAAGCCTTGGCGTCGGACAGACCGCCATCCTTGTATTTCTGCAGGATCACGCCGCGGCCGCGACCCATCTCAGGCACTTCGGCCAGCGGGAAGATCAGCAGCTTGCGATTCTCGCCCACCACCGCGACAGAATCGGCGCCCTCCGGCACTTCGCGGCAAACCGCTGCCTCTTCCTGGCCAGCGAGGTTAAGCACCTGCTTGCCGTTGCGGGTCTGCGCCACGACCTCGTCCTCGGGCACGATGAAGCCGCGCCCGGCATCGGAAGCGACCAGCAGCTTGCGCCCGCCTTTGTTGACCAGCAGCTCGACAATGTCCTGGTCGTTGCCCAGATCGATCATCAGGCGCAGCGGCTCGCCCTGCCCGCGACCGCCCGGCAGCTTGTCGATCGCCAGCGTGTAGAAGCGGCCGTTGGTGGCGAACACCAGGATCTTGTCAGTGCTCATCGCATGCAGGGCAAAACGGCCGGTGTCACCTTCCTTGAACTTCAGGTCTGCGTCGGGCGCCAAGTGGCCCTTGGCAGCTCGAATCCAGCCCTTCTCGGAGCAGATCACCGTCACCGGTTCGCGCTCGATAAAGGCTTCAATCGGCACGACCACTGCAGTCGGCGCTTCGGCCAGTTCCGTGCGCCTTTTGCCCAGCGCCGTCTTCTGGCCGAATTTTTCCTTCAGCGCCTTCACCTCGGCGGCGATGGTCTGCCAGCGCTTGTCTTCGTCGCGCAGCAGCGAGCGCAAGGTCTTGCCCTCGTCGGACAGTTTCTTGTGCTCGCCCTTGATCTCGAACTCTTCCAGCTTGCGCAAGGCGCGCAGGCGCATGTTCAGGATCGCCTCGGCTTGCACCTCGGTCAGCTTGAAACGCTTGACGATGACCGGCTTGGGCTCGTCCTCGCGACGGATGATCTTGATCAGCTCGTCGATATTGAGATAGGCGATCAGATAGCCGTCCAGCACTTCCAGCCGCCGCTCGATCTCGGCCAGGCGATGCTTGGACGAACGCACCAGCACGACATGGCGATGATCGAGCCAGGCCTGCAATGCCTCGCGCAGGCTCATCACCAGCGGCACGTTCTGCGCGTTCAGCACGTTCAAATTGAGCGGCACGCGCGTTTCAAGGTCGGTGAGACGGAACATCTGCTCCATCAGCACCTCGGCTGGCACGTTGCGGCTCTTGGGCACCAGGATCAGCCGCACGTCGTCAGTCGATTCGTCCCGCACGTCGTCCAGGATCGGCAGCTTCTTGGCGTTGATCAGTTCCGCGATCTTCTCGATCAGGCGCGCTTTCTGCACCTGGTACGGAATTTCGGTGATGACGATTTCGTACTGTCCTTGCGACAGTTTCTCGGTCTTCCAGCGCGCCCGCAATCGGAACGAGCCGCGGCCCGTCTTGTAGGCCTCCGTGATCGCCTCACGCGATTCGGCCAGCACCCCTCCGGTGGGAAAATCCGGGCCCGGCACCAACTCGACCAGCTTGTCGGCCGTCGCCTTGGGAAACTTGATGAGATGCAAGAGCGCGTCGCACAGCTCACCGAGATTATGCGGCGGGATCGACGTCGCCATGCCAACAGCGATACCCGACGACCCATTGGCGAGCAAATTGGGAAACGCCGCCGGCAGGACGACCGGCTCGCTCTCTTCGCCGTCATAGGTTGCGCGCAGGTCGACCGCATCTTCATCGATGCCTTGCAGCAGCGCCTGCGCCACGGCGGTGAGCCGCGATTCGGTGTATCGCATGGCGGCAGCGTTATCGCCGTCGATATTGCCGAAATTGCCCTGGCCTTCGATCAGCGGATAGCGAACAGCGAAGTCCTGCGCCAGGCGCACCAGCGCCTCATAGACGGACTGATCGCCATGCGGATGGTATTTGCCGATGACGTCGCCCACCACGCGCGCGCATTTCTTGAAACCGCTGCCCGGGTCGAGTCGCAGCTGCATCATGGCGTAGAGCAAGCGGCGGTGGACCGGCTTCAGCCCATCGCGCACATCGGGCAGCGAACGGGCCATGATGGTCGACAGGGCATAGGAGAGGTAACGCTCGGAGAGCGCATCGGCCAAAGGAACGCCGCTGATGTTTCCGCCGGCGGCTTGCGCGGATTTAGCCATGTGTCCTGAAACGATCTATGGGATTGGATTACCAGATATAGTAGCCGAACCGGCAAGCCGGTCAACGAATCGCGTACGCGAGGCTGGCAATGTCTTGTTGTGCGGCCAGAAAACATGCCTTTCAAGGAAATGCGCCGTCAGCGCCAACCCATCGAGGCAATCCGCCACCGGCACGTCGTCCAGCGAAGCGCCCTGCAGCAGGAAGGGGGGCAGCCGCAACAGCTTCTCCTTGTAGGGAGCGGCAGCCGCCGTCGTCACGGCGCGGCCGGTGCGTGGCGATACGAAGGCCAAGTCTTCTGTTTCTCCAGTTACAACACAGCTTTCCAGATCGAGACCGAATCCGAGTTCACGCAGCAGACCAAGCTCCAGCTTCACATAGATCGTCGGCCAGGCAGGCGCCGGCATCGACATCAGCAGCGCCTGAAACCCGACGAACACCGCCGGATGCGGCTCACGCTCCGGCAGCGCGCCTTCGGCGACGGCGCAGGCGGCCAGCAGGCCTTCAAGCTTCAGCGCATCATCAAGCAGCAGCGCGGCATTGGGCGTGATCATTTCGGCCGCGAAGCTTCCCAGATGCTCGGCAAGCCGGCCACGCCAGGTGGCGCGTATATGGTTGCCGGGCTGGTATAGGCCGCGCGCCTTGGATCCCGTGCCGCCATAGACCAAACCGGCATGGCGTCCGTGCGATGGCGTCAGCAAGGTCACGACCGTGCCGTTCTCGCCGTGCTTGCGGCTGTCCAGAACGATGGCCTCGTCGGTCCATTCCATGTCGATGCTCTACGCGCGCCTTCCCCGTTGCTGCGGGAAAGAAAGCTCACGCATTGAAATCCAGTCCCCATTCGCTGAAGCGTTCGGGATCTTCGATCCAGTTCTCGCGCACCTTGACGAACAGAAACAGATGCACGCGCCGTCCGAGCATTTCCTCAAGCTCGCGCCGCGCCGACTGGCCAAGCGCCTTGATGCGCGTGCCACCCTTGCCCAGCACGATCGCCTTCTGGCCTTCGCGCTGCACGAAGATCGCCTGGTCGATGCGTACCGAGCCGTCGTCGCGCTCCTGCCAGTTCTCGGTTTCCACCGCCGTTGAATATGGCACTTCCTCATGCAGTTGCAGATAAATCTGCTCGCGCGTGATTTCCGCCGCCAACAAACGCTGCGGCAGGTCGGTGAGCTGATCGGCGGGGAAGAGATGCGGTCCAGCCGGCAGTTTGGCGGCCAGAGCAGTACGCAGATCGGCGATGCCGCTGCCAGTCAGAGCCGAAACCATGAACGTGTCGGTGAAATTGCCGTGCTCGTTGAAGCGTTGCGCGATGGGCAGCAGTTTCTCGCGGGCAATGGCGTCGACCTTGTTCAGCACCAGCAGCGCCGGTCGGCCATCGGCCTTCAGCTTTTCCATGATCGCCAGCGTCTCGCCGTCGTCGGGCCGCTCGACATCGACGACCAGCGCCACCATGTCGGCATCCTTGGCGCCCTGCCAGGCGGACGCCACCATGGCGCGGTCAAGCCGGCGGCGCGGCTGGAAGATGCCGGGAATGTCGACCAGCACGATCTGGGTTTGACCTTCCATGACGATGCCGACGATACGGCTGCGCGTGGTCTGCGGCTTGGGCGAAACGATCGCCACCTTTGCGCCGACGAGCGCGTTGAGCAGTGTCGACTTACCCACATTGGGCGCACCCAGCAGCGCCACGAAGCCGCATCTGGTCGGCGTATTTTCGGCGGCGCTCACTTTTCCAACTCCGCCAGCAAATTCGTCGCTGCATCGCGCTCGGCCTCGCGCTTGGTGCGACCGATGCCGCGCGAGGCCGGCTTGCCTTCAACCGAAACCTCGACCACGAAATTCGGCGCGTGCGCCGGCCCTTCGCGGCCCACTTCCTTGTATTCCGGCAGTTTCAGGCCGCGCCCCTGCGCCCATTCCTGCAAGACCGTTTTGGCATCGGCTGGTGGCTTGATCGCCGCCTCAAGCCGCGCCTGCCAATGCTTGCGCACGAACTTCGCCGCCGCCGGCAACCCGGCATCACGATAGATAGCGCCCAGCACCGCTTCGCATGTATCGGCCAGAATGGTGGGCTTGGCCGCGCCGCCGCTGGCGCGTTCGTTGTCGGCCAGCAACACATGCTCGCCAAGCCCGACCTCACGGGCGACGTCAGCTAGGACACTTGCCTTCACAAGCGCAGCATGGCGCTTCGCAAGCTCACCTTCGCTGCCCTGGGGAAACTGCTCCAACAGCATTTCGGCCACAACCAACGCCAGTACGCGATCGCCGAGGAATTCCAGCCGTTCGTTGCCATGCGCGAACTTAGCGCGACGCCGGCGATCGACGGCGCTGCGGTGAGTAAGCGCTTCGTCGAGCAGCGTCGCGTCGGCAAAACGATGGCCGATGGCCTTGAGCAGCGGTTCGGGGGAGGTAATCGGACGCGGCACGGGAGATCAGTCGATCGACTTGAAGAGACGGGCCCATCTTATGGCGCCGGGCCATTTCCACACCTGCCACCAACTGGCCGAACCGTCATGTGAAAAGAACACGAACTCAGCCCGACCGATCAGGTTCTCTGCCGGCACCGGACCGACATCGGGAAAGCGGCTGTCCTGCGAATTGTCGCGGTTATCACCCATGGCAAAAAAATGATCCGGCGGCACGATATAGACGCGCGTGTTGTCAACCGAGCCGGTCTTCTGCGGCAAGCCTGAAGTTGGGTTGCGCTCGACGATTGCCCGTTCGTCGAGTTCAGGATTTTCCAGGATAGCGTGACGACGCCCGCCGGGCAGCGTCTCGATGAACTGATCCTGCCGCATGCGGCCTTCGATCCAGGCCGTGCCCTGCACCCGCTTCACCGCCTCGCCGTTGACGTTCAACACGCCGTTGATCACCTGAATGCGATCGCCCGGCAGGCCGATGATGCGCTTGATGTAATCGGTCTTGTTGTCCGATGGCAGGCGGAAGACCACCACATCGCCACGCTTGGGCGGATTGTAGAGGATGCGGCCTTCCCACAGCGCCGGCGAGAACGGCATCGAGAAGCGGCTGTAGCCGTAGGAATATTTGGTGACGAAAAGATAATCGCCTTCCAGCAAGGTCGGTTTCATCGAGCCCGACGGAATGCTGAAGGGCTCGATCAGAACCGTGCGAAAGACCATGGCGATCAGGATCGCGTAGACCAGGGTCTTGGCTGTATCGAGGATGGAGGCCCAAAAGCCTTCATCCTTTTGCCTGCTGTTGATCGCCATCGAGGTACTCGCCTTGTCGCTAAACCCGGCGGTGCAGCACTTAACGACCGCCAGGACCCGGCCGGATATAGCAGCAAAAAACCACCCTGTCTTGGGTTTGTGTGCGTAAGCGAAGGAACCTTAATGCCGCCTACACGGCTTCGATTACGACGAAGGCCTGCGCCAGCGGAAAGTCGTCGGTAATGGTCAGATGGATGCGCGGCGTGGTTCCGGTCGGCGTAATCGCTTCCAGACGGGCCAAGGCGCCTCCGGTCAACTTTATCGTCGGCTGGCCGCCGGGCAGATTGACCACACCCATATCGCGCCAGAACACGCCCTTGCGCAGGCCGGTGCCAAGAGCCTTGGAGCAGGCCTCCTTTGCGGCGAAGCGCTTGGCGTAGGAGGCTGCGCGAGCATTGCGGCGATCGGATTTCTTGCGCTCGATCTCGGTGAAGACGCGATCGAGAAAACGATCGCCAAAGCGCTCCAGCGTCTTTTCAACGCGTCGGATGTCGATCAGATCGGAGCCAAGCCCAATGATCACCGCGCGCCCACCCTGGTCTCACTCACGCCGCGAGCCTCGTCCATCGCCTGGCGCATGCGCCGGATCGAGGCGTCGAGGCCGATGAAGATCGCCTCGCCGACCAGAAAATGCCCGATGTTCAGTTCCATAATCGAGGGAATGGCGGCGATGGGCGCCACCGTGTCGTAGCTCAAGCCATGGCCGGCATGGCATTCCAGCCCAATCTCCTCGGCATGCCGGGCCGCTTCGACGATGCGGGCCAGATGCTGCGCCCGCTCTTCGCCCTGCGCCTCGCAATAGGCACCGGTGTGGATTTCGATCACCGGCGCGCCCAGTGCTTTGGCGGCGTCGAGCTGGCGCTTGTCGGCCTCGATGAACAGGGAGACCCGGATGCCAGCGTCGGACAGTTTGGCGATCAACGGCTTGAGGTGATTGTGCCCGCCCACCGCATCCAAGCCGCCCTCGGTCGTGCGCTCCTCGCGCTTCTCAGGCACGATGCAGGCGGCGTGCGGCCTGGCCCTGAGCGCGATGGCCAGCATCTCATCCGTGGCCGCCATTTCGAAGTTCAGGGGCAGGTCGATTTCCCGGCTCAGCCGTTCGATGTCGAAATCCGAGATGTGGCGACGATCCTCGCGCAGATGGGCGGTGATGCCGTCGGCGCCGGCCGCGGCGGCGAGCTTCGCCGCCCGCACCGGATCGGGATGCAGGCCGCCACGCGCATTCCTGATCGTGGCGACGTGATCGATATTGACGCCCAGCCGCAACTTGCCGCGCATGGTTCTCTCCGTCAGCTCCGCGTGCGCTCGACCGCGTTGATCGATTTATCGGCCTTGAGCGCGGCGATGATATGGCTCAGATGCTTGACATCCGAGACCTCGATATCGATCAGCATGTCGAAATAGTCTTCGCCGCGGTTCACGATTTTTAGATTGCTGATATTCCCACGGTCCTTGGCAATGACATGCGCGACGTTTGACAGGCTGCCCGGCTCGTTGACCAAAGTCACCCGCAGCCGCCCGACATGGCGCGTCGCCGCCTCGCTGCCCGCCTCCCAGCTGACGTCGAGCCAGCGCTCCGGCGTATCGGCGAAGCTTTCCAGAGTGTCGCAGTCTATCGTGTGGATGGTGACGCCCTTGCCCGTGGTCACGATGCCGACAATGCGATCACCCGGCAGCGGATGGCAACAGCGCGCATAATGCAAGGCCATGCCCGGAATAAGACCCCGGATCCCGACCGAGCCCGAGGCGTCGCCATTGGCCTTCGCGGCTTTGCCCTTGAACAGGCCGGCAAGCGTGCCCCGCTTCTTCTCTTCCTTCTGTCCGGGATAGACCGCGCCCAGCACGTCACGATCGGAAATCAGACCAGCCCCTACTGAAGCGGCAAGATCGTCAGCCGAATGCTGCTTGAATACAGGCGCCGCGCCATCGAGCCCCTTGTCGGTCAGCTCGTAGCCAGCCTCCTTGAAGCTCCGCTGCAGCATGGAACGGCCAAGCTGCACATACTGCTCACGCTGGCGGGTACGCACGAAGCGGCGGATCGCGGCCCGCGCCTTGCCGGTGACGACAAAGCGCTCCCAGGTCGGGCTTGGCGCGTGCGCCTTCGAGGTGATGATCTCGACCTGGTCGCCGTTCTGCAATTCGGTGCGCAGCGGCACCATGCGGCCATTGACCTTGGCGCCGATGCAGGTGTCGCCCACCTCGCTATGGACCGCATAGGCAAAATCGACCGGCGTGGCGCGGCGCGGCAGGTTGATCAGATCGCCCTTGGGCGAGAAGCAGAACACCTGGTCCTGGAACATCTCGAGCTTGGTGTGCTCGAGAAATTCCTCCGGCGTCGAGGCGTTCTCCAGAATGTCGAGCAACTCGCGCAGCCAGCGATACTGTTTGCCGTCGGTCGCCACACCCTGCTTGTACGACCAGTGCGCCGCCACGCCGCGCTCGGCGAAATCGTGCATCTCCCGCGTGCGGATCTGGATCTCAAGCCGCTGCTGCCCCTGGCCGAACACCGTGGTGTGCAGCGATTTATAGCCATTGGGCTTGGGATTCGAGATGTAGTCCTTGAAGCGTCCCGGCACGACGCGATAACCGCCATGGATGACGCCCAGCGCCTGATAGCATTCCGGCACGGTGTCGACGATGACGCGGAACGCCATGACGTCGGAGAGCTGTTCAAGCGATACGTGCTTGGTCTCCATCTTGCGCCAAATGGAATAGGGCGCCTTCTCGCGGCCCACCACTTCGGCCTTAACCCACTGGTCAGCGAGCGTCTTGCGCAGCAGCTCGACGATGGCGGGAATGCCGGCGCCGCCCTCGTGGCGCAGAAACTCCAGGCGCTTGACCAGCGAAGCGTGCGCTTCGGGCTGCAACTCGGCGAAGGCTAGATCCTCGAGTTCGTCCTTGAGCTGCTGCATGCCGATGCGAGCGGCAAGCGGCGCGTAGATTTCCATGGTCTCGCGCGCAATGCGCCGGCGTTTGTCGGAATCCTTGATGAAGCGCAACGTGCGCATGTTGTGCAGCCGGTCGGCAAGCTTGACCAGCAGCACGCGGATGTCCTCCGACATCGCCAGCAGCAGCTTGCGAAAATTCTCGGCTTGCTTGGTACGGTCCGACTGCAGCTCCAGCCGTGAAAGCTTGGTGACGCCATCGACCAGGCGCGCGATCTCCGCGCCGAACATGCTGCTGATTTCGTCGAGCGTCGCAACGGTGTCCTCGACCGTATCGTGCAGCAGCGCCGTGACGATCGAGGCGCTGTCCAGCTTCATCTCGGTCAGGATGCCCGCGACCTCAATGGGGTGCGAGAAATACGGATCGCCCGAGGCGCGCTTCTGCCCGCCATGGGCCTTCATCGTATAGACATACGCGCGATTGAGCGTGTCCTCGTCCGCGTTGGGATCGTAGGATTTGACGCGTTCTACCAGTTCGAACTGGCGGATCATCTTCCCGCTCTACACTCCGTTTGCTCGATGCCGTTCGATGGCGTCGGGCGGCAGCGTAGCCGGGAAAGTGGGATCGCACCTTGCCGGCAGCCGACCCGCGGCCGCCGTAATGCTCTTAGACCTGATCGCCGCTGCCGGCCGTCTCGTCGTCGATCTCGAGCGTTTCCTTTTCCGGCTCCGGCGGCTGCGCCGCCAAAGTCGCCGCCAGCTGCTGCTCGAGTTCAAGCAGTTCCTGGCCCTCATCCGGCTCGTCCACCTCGGCGTGCTTCTGCATGCTCCGGATCAGCGACTCGTTGAGGATTTCGGTCGACACCGTCTGCTCGGCGATCTCGCGCAACGCTACGACAGGATTTTTGTCGCGGTCGCGATCGATGGTCAGTTGGGCCCCGGAGGAGATATCGCGCGCCCGTTGCGCGGCGGTCATCACGAGGTCGAACCGGTTGGGGATCTGCTGGACGCAGTCTTCGACGGTTACGCGAGCCATTTCTTCACCTTGCACAAAGACTTAAGGAATTCCGCTGAACGGTCAGAATATAGGGTTTGCAGCGCAAAACGCAACGATATTACCCGGCCATGGCGTCGCAGTTGCGGCTCTTCAGGGCTGCAGAACGCGCACGACGGGTTCTGCCGGCAGCTTCGCGGCCATCTCAGCGACGGACAAACCCGTGTCGGGATGCACCCAGTGTGGCGTAATGGCCGCGAGCGGCCGCAGCACGAATGCCCTCTCCATAAGCCTGGGATGCGGCAGGACTAGGGCGTTCCCGGTGAGGTCGAGAACTCCAGATGCAAAGCCGTGTCCCTGTCGGGATATCGGCCCCAAAAGAAGATCCAGATCGAGCGGGCGAGCTGCATTCGGTGTAGATCGAAATCTGCCGAAATCTATCTCTATTTCATGTAGTATTTTCAATAAATTATTAGGGTTCTCTAATGTGCGAACGCAGACTGCCGCATTGACGAACCAGTCCTGGTCGCTCTTCGGCACCGGCTCGCTCTCGAACCAAGGCGAACGAGCGAGAATTCTGACGTTTCTGGCTTCCAAAGCCGCCAGAGCGGCGATCAGGGTGGCCAGCGGCGGGCCAATTTTCGAAGGGAGATTGGCCCCCAAACCCACGAGATAGACGCCGTTATCCTCCGCATTCTGCGGCTTACCTTGGGTTTGCATGGTCTTCCTGCCATTGCCGGGCTGGACTTGCCGCAACATCTCGTGGTTTGGTGCACCAACAGTCTCGTGCTGCCAGGCGCCTTGGGCGCCGGTAGCGGTCAAAAGGACACGATATGAAGGATCTCTTCCACGCCGGTGAAAGGATTGGGCTTTTCATCGATGGCGCCAATCTTTACTCGGCTGCGCGCTCGCTGGGTTTCGACATCGACTACCGCCGTCTGCTGGGCCAGTTCCGCGGCACGGGCCGCCTGATCCGCGCCTACTATTACACCGCGCTGATCGAGGACCAGGAATATTCGCCGATCCGCCCGCTGGTTGACTGGCTGGACTATAACGGCTTCTCCGTCGTCACCAAGCCGATCAAGGAATTCACCGACGCCACCGGACGGCGCAAGGTGAAGGGCAATATGGATATCGAGTTGGCGATCGACATGCTGGAAATGTCGCCCGTGCTCGACCATGTCGTGCTGTTCTCCGGCGACGGCGACTTCCGCCGCCTGATCGAGGCGGTGCAGCGCCGCGGCCTGCGCGCCACGGTCATCAGCACCATCAAATCTTCGCCGCCGATGGTGGCTGACGAGTTGCGCCGCCAGGCCGACAATTTCGTCGAATTGGCCGATTTGGCGCCGATGATCGCGCGCCAGGGCGAGCGTCCGGCACGGCCGCTGACCAACCGTCAGCCCGAAATGGACGACGAGATGGAAGACGACGACGGCGTGGTGCGCCGGGCATAACCGTCGATGGCGACAAGCCCTGCGCTGAAAAGCCAGGAACCGCCCCTTCCCGACCGCGATTGCCCGCTGTGCCCGCGCCTGGTCGCGTTCAGGCTCGAGAACCGCGCCAAGTTTCCCGATTGGCATAACGCGCCGGTGCCGCCCTTTGGCGGCATCGACGCAAGGCTGCTGATCGTCGGCCTGGCCCCCGGCCTGCGCGGGGCCAACCGCACGGCGCGGCCCTTCACCGGCGACTACGCCGGCGTGCTGCTTTACGGCACGTTGCTGAAATTCAAGCTGGCGCGCGGGACTTATACCCAATCGCCCGACGACGGGCTGGAGCTGGTTGGCACGCGCATCAGCAACGCCGTGCGCTGCGTGCCGCCACAGAACAAACCGGAGCCGTCGGAATTCGTGAACTGCCGGCCCTTCCTGGTCGGCGAGATCGCAGCGATGAAAAACCTGAGAGCCATCCTGGCGCTGGGCAAAGGCGCGCACGATCAAGTGCTGCGGGTGATGAACGCCAGACCGGCCAAGGACTACAAGTTCGTCCACGGCGCGCAATACAAACTGCCGGGCGGCCTCACCCTTGCCGACAGCTATCACTGCTCGCGCTACAACACCAATACCGGCGTCCTGACCACGCCAATGTTCGAATCGGTGTTCGAGAAATTGCTGCCGGTCCTGCGCTGATGGCGTCGCTGTTCGACAACGCGGCGATGGTCGAACTGGCGCTGGTCCATTACCGCCAGCCGCACCGTTTCTATCACGATGCCGCGCATGTGCAGGAAATGATGGCGCTGGCACGATCGCTCAAGCTCGATCTGTCGCCGGCGGAGGAGCTGGCTGTGCTGTGGCACGACGCGGTCTATGTGCCGGGTGCCGAGAAAGGCCTGAACGAGAAACTGTCGGCCAAGCTGATGCTGGCCACGGCGGCAAACGGCCCGTCGTTCTTCAGTGCCATCGACAAGCCCACATTGCTCGCTGCCGAACGCATCATCCTGGAAACGACGCATGCCAGCGAGCCGTCAGGCGAGGCCGGGCGCGTCATTGATCTCGATCTCTATCGCCTGGGTTCGCCATGGGCAGAATTCGATCGCCATGCCCATGCCATCGAACGCGAGTTTCGTATCCTGCACGACTCGCCTGAGAAGTTCTGGACCGCGCGCGCCAACTTCTACAGATCGATGCTGCGGCGACCGCACATCTTTGCCACGGCGCTATTCCGGGAGCGCTACGAAGCCCAGGCGCGCGACAATCTGAGGCGCGGCGCCGAAGGCGAGCATTCAGCCTAGCTTCTTGATCAGAGCCTGCGCCGCTGCCGGGTTGCGCACCTTGGCGCCGGAGATGAAGTACGCAAAGACGTCGCCGCGTTTGGCCCATTTCCTGAGCTGCTTGGCGTAGCCGTCGAGTTCCGCCTCGGTGACGCCGCTCTTCAGCTTTTCCTGCGTTGCCATCAATCGTGCATAGGTGAAATCGGCGGTGGGCTGGTCGATCTCGGGGAATTCATCATCCTTGGCATAGACGATCGCCACCCGATGTTTCTTGGCAAGATCGTAGAAGGCCTTGGTGGCGAAGGTCGGGCTGCGGACTTCGATCACGTGACGCAAGGCCAGGCCATCCTGCTTCTGCGGCAGCAGCTCGAGAAAAGCGCCGAAATCCTCGGCATCGAACTTTTTGGTCGCCATGAACTGCCAGTTGATCGGCCCCAGCTTGGGACCGAGCTCCGTCAGCCCCTGCTCCATGAACTTCCTGACCGATTCGCCCGCCTCGGCGAGTACGCGGCGATTGGTGCAGAAGCGCGATGCCTTGACGGAAAACACGAACCCGTCCGGCGTCTCGTCCCGCCACTTGCGCCAGCTTTCCGGCTTGAAGGTTGAATAGTAGGTGCCGTTGATCTCTATCGAGGTCAGCGCGCGCGAGGCATATTCCAGTTCGCGCTTTTGCGGCAGATCGTCGGGATAGAAAACGCCGCGCCACGGCTCGAAGGTCCAGCCGCCGACACCGACATAGATCTTGCCTGCCATATAAGCCTCCTAGCAGCGCTTCAGCAGATCGAGAACCGCCGCGGCCCATTCTGTTGGCGCTTCCTGCGGCAGGTTATGGCCGACGACGGGAATAGTTCGTCGCTCGTACTGGCCGGCAAACATCTTGGCATGTCCCGCCGAACTTTCCGGGGGCGCAACCCCGTCGCCCTCGCCGTGCAGGCAAATTGCAGGCACCGCGATCTTGGGCTGTTTTGCGAGCTTCGCCTCGATATCGAGCAGTGCCGGATCACCCTCGGCGTAGCCATAGCGATGGCGATAGGACTGGATGACCACCGGCACGAAATCCGGATTGTCGAACGAAGCGGCCGACCTGGCATAGGTTGCTTCGTCAAACCTCCAATTGGGCGACCACAATTTCCACAGCAGCTTGCAGATTTCGTAGCGGTTGGCTTCAAGCCCGGTACGACCACGCTCGGTATGGAAATAATATTGATACCAGTAGCGATGCTCCTGCTCCGCCGAGGCCGGTCTAACCGAAGCGGCGATATCCTGGATGTTGTAGCCGCCGCCCGTCACAAGCCCTATCACCCGTTGCGGCCACAAGGCAGCGACGATACAGGCCGCACGCCCGCCCCAATCGTAGCCCGCCAACACGGCGCGCTCTATCTTCAGCGCGTCCATGAAATCTAGCAGATCCTTCCCCAATGCCGCCTGCTCGCCAGAGCGCGGTGTCGAAGACGACAAAAATCGCGTCGGCCCGTAGCCGCGCAGATAGGGCACGTAGACGCGACAGCCAATGCTGCTCAGGGGCACGATCGTTTCATCATAGCAGCGCGGATCGTAGGGAAATCCGTGCAACTGGATGACCGGTGTTCCCGCTTCCGGGCCGTGCACCTCATAGGCGATTTCCAAAGCGGACGTTCGGACGCGGCGGATCAACTCAGCGCCTCAAGCTTCAGCGGCAGCGTTGCCCCCATCCAGATCGCGCGGTCGCGATGGTCCACGAGCGCATCGCCCGTATTGGGATGGGTGAAGACGATCAGATCGCCGCGATTGATCGCCAGCCAGGACATGATCTCGGCGAAATGCCCGGGCGTGTAAGCGATCTGATAGGAAAACATGGGGTGCGGTCCCACGGGACGCTCATGAAAGCGGCCCATCTCCATGCGTCCGGCGAAATGCTCGACGATCTTTTCGCGCAGTGCCCAGGCCTTGTCGCGCGTCTGGGGATCGAAATAGACGTGGCTGTGCCATGACTCGATCAGACCCGTGGAATGCTCGCTCACGCCAGCGCCCCTTCGATCGCCTTGACCAGTTCCGGTGACTGCGGCGCAACCTTGCTGGGATAGGCGCCCAGTAATTCGCCGTTCTTGCCGATCAGGTACTTATGGAAGTTCCAGCGCGGCAACTGGTCTTCGCCCAGCTCCTTGCCGATCCATTTATAGAGCGGGTGCGCCTTGCCACCGATGACATGCTCCTTGGCGGTCATCGGAAAGTTGGCGCCATAGCTCGTTTCGCAGAAGCTCTTGATCTCTTTCTCGCTGCCCGGCTCCTGAGCGCCGAAATCGTTGCAGGGCACGCCCAGCACTACCAGGCCTTTCGGTCCGTATTGCTCGTGCAATTTCTGCAAGCCGCCATATTGCGGGGTGAAGCCGCAGGCCGAAGCCACGTTGACCAGCAGCACCGCCTTGCCGGCAAATTGGTTCATCGGCAGCTTGCCGCCATCAATGGCGGTGAATTCGAAGTCCTGCGCGCTCATCACTGCTCTCCGTCGTAACGCTGTTCCAGCCAGGGATCGCCCTCGTTGTGATAGCCGCGCACTTCCCAGAAGCCGGGCTTGTCGATGGCGACGAATTCGATGCGCCGGATCCATTTGGCGCTCTTCCAGAAATAGAAGCGCGGGATCACCACGCGCAGCGGCCCGCCATGTTCGCGGCTGATCTCCTGCCCCATCCAGTGATCGGCCAGCAGCACGTCGGCTTGCGCGAAATGCTCCAGCGCCACGTTGGTCGTGTAGCCGTCATAGGAATGGAACACGACGTGTCTGGCATCGGGCAATGGCTTGACGCGCTCGAGCAGTTCCAGTGCCGAGACGCCTTCCCAGTCGTTGTCGTAGCGCGACCACGCGGTAACGCAATGGATGTCGGAACGGATCTGCACGCGCGGCAGGTCGGTGAACTCGCCCCAGTTCAGCGACAGCTTGTTCTCGACCAGCCCATCGATATCGAGCCGCCACGAGACTTTGGGGATTTCCGGCTGCACGCCGAGATCCAGCACCGGCCAGTTCTCGGTGAGGCGCTGGCCCGGCGGCAGGCGTTGCGTCTTGGCCGCATTGTTACCCGTCAGCAAGCGGCCGTCCTTGGCCCATTGCTGCTTGCTGGCGATCAGCTTGTCCTTGATCTTGCCGAACATGGTGGGTTTGTGGCTCATGCCGACAAGTCTGGCATGGCCGACGAAGCCGGTGAAGGCGCTATTCCCGCCCCTTGTTGCGCATCAGCCGCTGCTTCTCGCGGCTCCAGTCGCGGGCCTTTTCCGTGGCCCGCTTGTCGTATTGCTTCTTGCCGGTCGCCAGGCCCAGCTCGACCTTGGCCATGCCGCGTTTGTTGAAATAGATCTGCAGCGGCACGATGGTGACGCCCTCGCGCTGGATGGCGCCCAGCAGCTTGCCGATCTGCCGCTTGTGCAGCAGCAATTTGCGCGGCCGACGCGGCTCGTGATTGAAGCGATTGCCCGAGCCGTATTCGGGAATATGCAGGTTGAACAGGAACAGCTCGCCCTTGCTCTCGCCGGCATGGGCATCGGTGATGTTGCTCTTGCCCGCACGCAGGGATTTAACCTCGGTGCCGGTCAGCATGATGCCGGCCTCGAGCGTGTCCTCGATGAAGTAGTTGAAGCGAGCCTTGCGGTTCTGGGCGACCGGAAGGATCTCGGCCGCCTCTGGACGCGCCATCTCAGCCCATCATCTCAGTTGAGCAGGCCCGCGCCGATCATGGCGTTGCGCACGGCCGCTTTGGCGTTGTCCGAAATCTCGGTGATCGGCAGGCGCACCTTGGGATCGCACTTGCCCAGAAGCGAGGCGGCATACTTGGCGCCGCCGGGGCTGGGCTCGAGAAACAGCGCCTCGTGCAGCGGCGCCACGCGATCATGGATCTCGCGCGCCTTATCGAACTTGCCGGCAAGGCAGGCATTCTGGAATTCAGACATCAGGCGCGGCGCGACATTGGCCGTCACCGAGATGCACCCCACCCCGCCATGCGCCATCTGCGCCAGCGCCAAAGCATCGTCGCCCGACAGCTGGACAAAATCCTTGCCAATGGCGCGGCGATGCTTGGTGAAGCGCGTCACGTCGCCCGTCGCTTCCTTGACGCCGACGACATTGGGCAGCTTGGCGATCCGCGCCATGGTTTCGACCGAGATGTCGACCACGGAGCGGCCGGGAATGTTGTAGACCAGGATCGGAATTTCGACCGCGTCGCTGATCGCCTTGTAATGCTGGTACAGGCCTTCCTGGCTCGGCCTATTGTAGTACGGGGTCACCACCAGCGCTGCATCGGCGCCGGCCTTCTTCGCGTGCTTGGTCAGGCTGATCGCTTCGGAGGTGGAATTCGAGCCCGTACCGGCGATCACCGGCACGCGGCCCTTGGCGACCTCGATGCACATCTCGACCACGCGATGATGCTCGTCATGGCTCATGGTCGGCGATTCGCCGGTAGTGCCGCAGGGGACCAGCCCGTGCGTGCCCTCGGTGATCTGCCAGTCCACGAAGGATTTGAACGCAGCCTCATCCACGCCGCCATTCTTGAATGGGGTGATGAGTGCCACGATCGATCCCTTGAACATCTGCGTCTCCATGTCGGGCGGCCTCCGCTGGCCGTCCCTCGTTTGGCCGGACCATAGAGGCTGCAACGACCGACGGCAAGGTTAGGCCCCATCCACAGGGTTAAATGGACGGCAGCGGCAAAAGCGATTATCCTGCCGTCCTCCAAAGCGTTAACAGGATTACCTGCGATGGCGTATCAAGCGCGCGGCACTATCGGACAATGCCTGGCCATGGCCTCGCTCGCCGCATTGCTTGGCTCGACAGTGCCGGTTCTGGCGCAAACCGCACAGCCGGCGCCCAAACCCGCCGCCACCAAGACCGATCCCAACGCCACCTCGGCGACCTCAAAACCCGCCGCCGCCCCGAAGCCAGCGGCCAAGCCGGCGGCTACCGCCCCCGTCGGCAAACCCGCGCCGAAACCGGCCGCCAAGCCCGTGGTGGCGCGGCCAACGATTACGCCGGCGCAGGGCAGCGGTTTGCAGGCCGCCTTGCAGCAGGCTGATCGCGGCCAATGGGCCGAGGCCCGCCTGTCGGCGCAGAGCATCGGCCATCCGGTCGCGGTGAAGTACATCGACTGGCTGAGCTATCGCGACGGCGGCATGCCGGCATCCTTCGACCAGCTGGCCGATTTCATAGCCACCAGCCCGAACTGGCCGGACATGAATCGCGTTCGGCGAGCAGCGGAAGAGCGCATGGGCATCGACATACCGTTAAGCCGCGTTTCGGCATTCTTCGCCAATGCCGATGCCGTCAGCGGCAATGGCGCCGTCCGTCACATCGAGGCCCTGTCGGCAACCGCCGGGCCGGCTGCCGCGCAAGCCAAGGCGCGGCAATACTGGCTGGAGCTGGAATTCGACGACAGCACGCAACAGGCTTTTCTGTCGGCCGTGGGCAACATGTTGAGCCAGGCCGATCATGTGGCGCGACTGGACCGGATGTTGTGGGCCAACCGAACCAATGAGGCCCGCCGTATGCTGCCCCTGGTCGACGGCGACCGCCTGCTGTGGGCGGAAGCGCGCATTGCGCTTGCCAGCCGTGCCGGCGATGCCGAAACGCGACTGGCCCAGGTGCCTGCCAGCCTGCGCAACGAAAGCGGTCTGGTGTTCGAGCAGGCCAAATATCTGCGCCGTTCCGGCCGCGACGGCGAGGCGCAGAACCTGCTGCTGGGCTCGCGCAGCGATGCGCGCAATCTCGACCAGTGGTGGATCGAGCGCGGCTATCACGCGCGAGAGCTGGTGCAGAACAATACAGCAGCCATGGCTTACGAGATCGCCCGCGCCCATGACGGCACGCGCGGAGCAGGTTTCGCCGAACTGGAATTCCTCGCCGGCTGGATCGCGCTGCGTTACCTGAAGAAGCCGGCCGATGCCGTCCGCCACTTTCAGGCGCTGCACGCCGGCGTCAGTTTCCCGATTTCCAAGGCGCGGGGCGCCTACTGGACTGGCCGCGCCTATGAAGCGATGGGGAACGCCGCCGAATCGGCCAAGTGGTACCGGGCGGCGGCGCAATTTGGCGATACCTATTATGGCCAGCAAGCGTCAGCCAAATTGGGCGACAAGCAGCTAACCTTGCCCAGCGATCCGCCGATCTCAGCAGCGCAACGCCAGGCCTTCGAAAACAACGAGATCGTCCAACTCACCCGCCTGCTGGCCTCGATCGGCGAAGAACGCCGCGCGCGCCAGTTCCTGGTGCGGCTGGCGATAGACGGCACCGAGATCGAACGGCGACTGGCCGGCGATCTGGCGCTGCAGCTCAATCGCCCCGACATTTCCCTGCAGGTAGCGAAAAAGGCGGTCGAAGGCGGCACGCTGCTGAACGAAGCTTCCTTTCCCAACGTGCGCATCGACGCCAACCTGCCGATAGAAACCGCCATCGCGTTGGGCCTGGCGCGGCAGGAAAGCCAGTTCGACAATCGAGCACAATCCTCGGCCGGGGCGCTGGGCTTGATGCAGCTGATGCCCGGCACGGCGCAGAAGGTCGCCAAGACGATCGGCCAGCCTTACGTGCAGGCACGGCTGACCTCGGACGCCAGCTATAACGCGCAGCTGGGCAGCGCCTATCTCGCCGACATGCTGGCGCAGTTCGGTTCGCTGGAAATGGCGCTGGCCGCCTACAACGCCGGCCCGCATCGCGTGTCGCGCTGGCTGGACGAAAACGGCGATCCGCGCGGCGATCGCGTCGACATGATCGACTGGGTCGAACTGATCCCCTATCGCGAGACGCGCAATTACGTGCAGCGGGTGATGGAAGGCATCAATGTCTACCGCCAGATCCAGGCCGGTCCGCCCCGACGCACCGTATCGCCAGCCATGCGCTAGACGCGACCGGCCGATTCCGCCCCTGATTGACTTGCGGCCACGGCCCCCCGATCCTGCGCCGGGTTCAAATCGCGGGGGCGTTTCACCATGACCTCACCGACATTGCAGGGTATCTCCGCCTGCGTCTTTGACGCCTACGGCACCTTGTTCGACGTCAACGCCGCCGTGGCTCGCTGCCGCGATCAGATCGGACCGCAGGCCGACCGCCTGGCCGAACTGTGGCGCTCCAAGCAGCTGCAATATTCCTGGCTGCGCAGCCTGATGCATCGCTATGTCGATTTCTGGCAGCTGACCGGGCAGGCGCTGGACTTCGCCATGGCCGCCGTCGGCATCCAGGACCCGGTGTTGCGCGCGCGCCTGATGGATCTCTACAAGGCGCTTGACGCCTATGACGACGCCGCCGCCTGCCTGCGAACGCTGAAGATGGCGGGCATGCGCACCGCCATTCTGTCCAATGGCAACAAAGCCATGCTGGCCTCGGCGGTCGAAAGCGCCCGACTGGAGTCTCTGCTCGATGCCGTGCTGAGCGTCGAGGAAGTCGGCATCTACAAGCCGCATTCTTCCGTATATCGGCTGGTGAACGATCGGTTGGGCCTTGCCACACCTTCGATCTGCTTCGTCTCTTCCAATGGCTGGGACGCCCATGCCGCCGCCGACTATGGGTTTCAAGTCGCCTGGGTCAACCGCACGCGCCAGCCGCGCGATACGCTGCCAGGGACGCTCGCCGCCGAAATCGACTCGCTTGCCGCACTGCCCGCCCTACTGGGTCTCTGACCGCACGGAATGACCATGACGCTCGCTGTTCCCGATTTCGCCGACGTCGCCGCCGCCAACTTGCGCATCAGGCCGCTGGCCTGGCGTACGCCGCTGCTGGAGAACCAGAGAGTCAACGACCTGCTGGGGGGCAGGCTGCTGATCAAGGCCGAAGTGCTGCAGCGAACAGGCTCGTTCAAGTTCCGCGGCGCGCTGAACTTCATCCTGCAACTCGACGCCGAACAGAAAAAGCGCGGCGTCGTCGCCTGGTCGTCCGGCAATCATGCGCAAGGCACCGCCGAAGCGGCGCGGCTGCTGGGCGTGCCGGCCTCGATCATCATGCCGGCCGACGCGCCGGCTCTAAAGATCGCCAACACCAAAGCCTCCGGCGCCAACGTCATTCTCTACGACCGGGTAAAGGAAAGTCGCGAAGACATCGCACGCAAGCTGGCCACCGAGCAGGGTGCCGCCACGATGCCGCCCTTCGATCACCCGTGGATCATCGCCGGCCAGGGCACGGTCGGAATCGAAATCTCCGAAGCCACGGCCGGGCTTGCGATCGACGAGGCCATCGCACCCTGCTCGGGCGGCGGACTCGCCACCGGGATCGCGCTGGCGCTCGCAGAACTGTCGCCGGCCACGAAAATGCACACGGCGGAACCGGCCGGCTTCGACGACATGGCGCGCTCGCTGCAGAGCGGCCATCGCGAAACCAACGTCGCCATGTCGGGCTCGATCTGCGATGCTCTGATGGCACCATCGCCGGGCGAGATCACTTTCGCCATCGCGCGGCGGAAAATCGCTTCCGGCTACGCTGTCAGCGATGCAGAAGCCAAAAAGGCAATGGAAGTCGCGTGGCGCGAATACAAAATCGTGGTCGAGCCAGGCGGCGCCGTGGCGCTGGCCGCGATCCTGACCGGCAAGCTGCCGATCAAAGGCAAGACCGCGGTTGCGGTTTGTTCGGGCGGCAATGTCGATGCTGCTCTTTTCGCCGCCGCTATCGCAGCCTGAAAAAGAAAACGGCGCCCGCGGGCGCCGTCTGCTTCCGCCTTTCAGGCGAAATTCACATTGCCACCCGCTGCTCGGCGCTGCCGTTCAGTTTTTCGATGTTCTCGACCGGGCGGGGGCCGGTGGCGACCGCCGGCTGCTGCTTGGACAGCTTTCGGCAGTTGCCTTCAAAATGCGCCCCGGCTTCGATCGCCAGCGTCTCCTGATAAATGTCGCCGTCGATGCGCGCGGTCTTGCCCAGAATGACCGTGCGGGCGCGGATCGTGCCCTCGATGCGGCCATGCACGGTGACGCTCTCGGCCACCACTTCGCCTTTGACCTCGGCCGACTGGCCGATGGTGACGATGGTGGTGCGGATATCGCCGTCGACGGCGCCATCGATCTGGATGTCGCCTTCGCTCACCAGATTGCCGACCACATGCAGGCTGGCGCTGATGATGGACGGCACGGTGGACTTGCTCGAGGAAGGCGACGCCATCGGCTTCTCCATCGGTTTGGGGGCGGGCTGAGGCTTGTTACTGGTGGTTTTTGAGAACATAGCGACCTGCCTTGATGAATTTCATCGGATTGACCGGCTGACCATCCACCCGGATTTCATAATGAACATGCACGCCGGTACTGCGCCCGGTGCTGCCCATGGTACCGATCTTCTCGCCGGCTGCCACGATCTGTCCTTCTTCGACGCTGATATCGCGCAAATGGCCGTAGCGCGTCGTCACGCCCATGCCATGGTCGATTTCGACCATCTTGCCGTAGAAACCCATGCGCTCAGCGAAGATGATCTTCCCCGGCGCCGTGGCTGCGATCGTCTGCCCAGACTGGCCGGAGAGATCGATGCCGTAATGCATCGCGGCCGAGCCGTTCACCGGATCACGCCGCAGACCATAGCCGCTGCTCATCGTATAGACATCAGCCGGAACCGTTAGCGGCAGCACGCGCAGAAGCCGCTGCAACCCTTCCAGACGGTCGATATGGGCATCGAGAATGGCGGCGGTGAAATTCACGGGCTCGACGACCCCGTCGAAATCCTTGCTACCCAGCGCCGGAATGAAGGGGCCGCCCTGACCGGCCCGCGGCGCGCCGGAGCGGTTGAGCATTGTGTCGGCGTCGAGCCCCGTCATGGCGACGACGCGTTCGACTTCGGCGATATCGCCCAAAGTGCGCTGGCCCATGCGACCCAGCACTTCGGCCTGCGCGACCTGCATCTGCTTCAGGCGCGCCTCGAGCATGACGTTGCGCGCTTCCAGCGACTGACGCTCGCCGGCAATGCGCGTGCGTTGCGCCACGACGGAATCCAGCACCGTCTCGATCGCCGAAAGATTGCGCTTCAGCGCGCTGTTCTGCTCCTGCATCGAATGCAGCTGCGAATTGCGCTCCTCGAGATTGCGCGCGATGTCGACGAACTTGGTTTCGGCATCGGTAAGGCTGTGCTTGAGGGTGCGATAGGCGGTGACCGCCTGCTCGATCTCGACGTTCTTGTCAGCCAGGCGACGGTCGAAAACGACGTAGGAAACGGAGGCATAAAGGGCCCAGGCGCCGATCGCGACCGCCGTGCCGACAGCCATCAGCTGGCGTCGGTGGGAAATCTGCAGATAGGCGACTTCGCCGTTGGCACGAACGATGATCTCGCGGTCGGGAAAACGGCGCCGCGCCGCTTCACTCAAGCGCGCGAACAGCCCCTGTTTGCTCCCCTCTCTCGACATCCGCTCCGAACCTCATTTTCTCTCGACCGGGTATCGCGAAAAACAAACAGGCCACGGCTGGGCGCTACGCTCATACGCGGGCCGCGTCAGTTTAGACACGATCATTTTTGTGGTTTCGTCGCTCTTGGTCCCACTTGCGAGCCCCTAGGCGAAATCGAAACCGTCCCTGTCCCCGTTTGAAACTTAGCCAGCGAGGGAGGGGGAGGCAAGCATTGATTCCGCCTCAATTCGACACCATCGAATGCAACAAAGAGCCGCAAATGACTGAACTTGCGAGCTATTTAAAGCCAGCGATTTCAGCGCGATGCGCCGCCAAACTGCGGACCTGACTTATTTTCCGGCGACCAGCCGGCCCGCCAGCGTTCGGCTTCGACGACATGCGCAGGTCGACCATTATCCTCGAACCAGGTGTCGATCGCCCATTCGCGGGCCGTTGCCGTCTCTACCACCACGGCCGTGGTATGCGGCCAGCCGTTGAGGAAATTGCCGCGCCACTGGCGTCCTATCGGCCGATGGAATTTCAGCAAGCCGTCATCGGCCATCATGACGAGATATTGCGTCGTATTGGCGGCCTCGTCTTCGCAATCGAGCTGGCCAGAGCCGAGCCCGATGCCCTGGAAGGTGCCGCCGACGTCGCGCGCCGTACCCGCTTTTGGTCCCACCAGCGTTTCCAGCAGCGCAGTCGCCTGAGCGACTCTTGCCCGCTCCTCGCTGGCAGCGGCAGCAGGCGGCGACATAATGGCGCGCACCTGCCCCCATTCCGCCGCGCTCAACGACACGCGCGTTTTCTCGCGACAGCCATGTTCATGGCAGACATAGAACTCCGCCGGTCGCGGCGGCGGCAATTGGAAAAGCGCCTGCATGCCGGAAATGGAATTGGTCGGCTGCTGATTGGCGTCGCAGCCGGCGAGCGCCAGCAACCCGAATAGAACAAGCGACCGACCCGCATGAGTTACAACCTTCGCCATCGCCGCCTTCATCTTTGCGAAAACCGCCATTTGATCGCCTTCCCGACCTCGCGCATCATGCCATGAAAGAGAAGAGCTGGGGGAGCGTCATGGGTCGGAAAATCCTGTTCATCACTACCGATCAGCAGCGCTACGACGCGCTTGGCTGCAATGGCGGCAAGGTCGCCCGCACGCCGATGATCGACGCCTGGGCCAGGGAAGGCGTCGTCTATGATCGGGCCCATTGCCAGTCGGTGGTCTGCATGCCGGCACGCTCGACCATGGTTACAGGTCAGTACGTACGCAGCCACGGCGTTTGGATGAACGGGGTGCCCCTGCCCGCCGATGCGCCGTCGGTCGCCGCCCATCTGCGCGACCAGGGCAATTACAGAACGGCGCTGATTGGCAAGGCGCATTTCGAGCCTTTCATCGACCGCAAGTTCGAATTCTACGAGAATCGCATGGCGCAGCTCGGTGAGTTCGGCCCGCATCGCGGCTTCGAACACATGGAACTGGCAAGCCACGTGGCCCGTGGCTTCCTGCACTATTCGAAATGGATGGCGGAGAACCATCCCGACGAGATCGGCGATTACTACCAGCTCATCTCGATGAATCTGGAACAGAACAGCCACGGCGGCGGGGATACCAATGCCGTGCAGGTCAAGCACAATCCCATCCCGCGGGCGCATTACCACACCGACTGGGTGGCTGCCCGATCCAATGCGTGGCTCGACAGCCTGCCGGCCGACGCCGATTTCTTTATCTGGGTTTCCTTCCCCGATCCGCATCACCCCTGGGATCCGCCGAAATCGGAAATTGGCCGGCATGACTGGCGCAAACTGGCATTGCCTGAATCGTGTCCGAAGGACGCGGATGCGGTGCGGAAAATTCTGGCTGATAAGCCGCGGCACTGGCTCGACTGGTACGAAGGCCGGATGGTGACGAATTTCGAAGCGCCGCCGGATTTCGTGCCCGCCAGCGTCACTAAAGATCAGCTGCGCGAAATCCAGGCGCTGATCCATGTCGAGAACGAGTTGATCGACGAAGCCTGCGCCAGCATCTGGGAGACCATCAAGGCGCGCGGCTGGGCCGACGATACCGACGTGATCTTCACCACCGATCACGGCGAATTGCAGGGCGATTTCGGCCTGCTGTTCAAGGGGCCATACCATGTCGATGCGCTGATGCGCCTGCCAATGATCTGGCGGCCGGCCCGCAGCGAAAAGGTAACGCCGGGGCGCGTTGCAGAACCGGTGGGCCAGGTCGACCTGGCGCCGACCTTCTGCCGCATCGCCGGCCTGCCGGCTCCCGACTGGATGCAGGGCAAGCCGTTGCCAGTCTCGTCGGCAGAAGCTTCGACGCAAAAGCGCGAGCATGTGTTGACCGAATGGGACAGCGAGTTCAAGGGCATCACCGTGCATTTGCGCACGATTTATCGCGACGGCTTCGTCTGCACGGCGTACGAAAAGAGCAGCCTGTACAACGGCAGCGAGGGCGAGCTCTACGATTTGCGCAACGATCCCTACCAGTGGCGCAATCTTTGGAACGAGCCCGCGCAACGACGCCGGCGCGATGAGATGGTGGCCGATCTCTACGCCAGCCTGCCGCCTGCCCGTTCGCCGAAGCTCGAAGCCGTCGCTGCCGTCTAGGCCGTTACCTGCGCCGCCCGAACCTGCCGTTCACGCTCCTTGGCCGCGTGATCGGACGCGAGGAAGGTGTAGATCACGGGCAGTACGAACAGCGTGAACAACGTGCCGATCGCCAGGCCGGCGACGATGACCACACCGATCGACTGACGACTGGCTGCGCCGGGGCCGCTCGCGACCACCAGCGGAATGAGGCCCGCGACCATGGCGCCGGTGGTCATCAGAATCGGCCGCAATCGCTGGCCGGCGGCAACGGTCACCGCCGCGATCTTGCTGCGCCCGTGCTTCTCCTGCTCTTCCTTCGCCACTTCGCAAATCAGGATGCCGTGCTTGGCGATCAGGCCCACCAAGGTGATCAGGCCGATCTGGCTGTAGATGTTCCAGGTCGAGAAGCCCAGCGCCATGACGCCCAGCGCGCCCAGAGCCGCAAGCGGCACCGCGATCAGGATCACCAGCGGATCGCGGAAGCTTTCGAACTGGCAGGCCAAGACCAGAAAGATCACCAGCAGCGCCAGGATCAGCGTCGTAACCAGCGAGGATCCTTCGGATACGTATTGCCGCGCTTCGCCCTTGTAATCGACGCTGTAACCTTGCGGCAGCATGCGTTGCGCTGCCTGTTGCAGCCATTCGACCGCCTGCCCCATCGATATCCCCGGTAACGGCACCGCGCCGAAGGTAGCAGCGTTGAGCTGGTTGAACTGGGTCAACGACACCGGCCGAATGTCGGTCTCGATGGTGATGAGGTCGGAAAGCGGTACGGCCGCGCCGTTGCCGGCCTTGACGTAGAACCGCCGAATATCATCGGGCGTCAGTCGATCGACGCGCGGCACCTGCGGAATGACCTCATAGCTGCGCCCATCGATACTCGTCCGGTTGATACGCCCGCCGCCCATCATGGTGGCAAGCGTCGTGCCGATCGCCGACATGGTGACACCGTAGGCGCCGGCCTTGTCGCGGTTGACGCGTACGATCACTGTCGGGTTCTCGAATTTCAGGTCGATGTCGATATACGCGAACAGGCCACTGCCATAGGCTTCGCCCTTCAGTCTTTCCATCACCAGCGCCAGCGAACGGTAATCGTTGATGGTGTTGACCACGAATTGCAGTGGCAGACCGCCGGCACCCGGGGTTGGCAGCGACGGCAATTCGATGACGGGCGCGTTGATGCCGAGCACACCGAACAGCGGGCCTTGGATCGCGTTCTTGATCTCCGTCTGAGTTCTGGCGCGTTCGCTCCACGGCTTCAGCGTGACGATGCCGAAACCTCCGTTCATGCTCGGGAAGCCCGAAAAGGTAAAGGCGGTCTCGCCTTCCTCGATCTTCGCGAGCTGGTCCTCGACCTGCTTCATAAAGAAAGCGGTGTAGTCGACGTGCGCGTTCGGCGGGCCGCTGGCGGCGACCAGCAGCACCCCCTGGTCTTCGGTCGGCGCCGTTTCCTTCTGGATCAGCTGAAAGATGAAGAACAGCGCCACCATAACCGCAAGCGCAAATCCCCCGACGATGAACCGCAGCCCGAGAATGCGCCCCAGCAGACGCTGGTAGATGGCGTTGGTGCGTTCGAGCGTATGCTCAACCGCCCGCTGGAACCGGTTGGGCTTTGCATCCGGCTTCAGGATCAGCGAGCACATCATGGGCGACAGCGTCAGCGCGATGACGCCCGAGACGAACACGGCGCCGGCCAGAGTCAGGGCGAACTCCTGGAACAGGGCGCCAGTCAGTCCGCCGGTGAAGGCGATGGGCGCGTAGACGGCCGCCAGGGAAATCGTCATGGAAATCACCGGCACGGCGATTTCGCGCGTGCCGTAGATTGCCGCCTGGAAGCCGCTTTTGCCTTCTTTCAGATGCCGGTCGACGTTCTCGACAACGACGATGGCGTCATCCACCACCAGGCCGATGGCCAGCACCATAGCCAGCAGGGTCAGCAGGTTGATGCTAAAGCCAAACAGCGCCAGCATCATGCAGACGCCGACCAGCGACAGCGGAATCGTGATCACCGGAATCAGCGTGGCTCGGACACTGGCCAGAAACAGGAAGATGACGACGATGACGATCAGGGTCGCTTCGATCAGCGTGCGCCCCACTTCCTCGATCGATTTCTCGATGAAAGTCGTCGAATCGTAGATGATCTTCAGCGAAATGCCCTCCGGCAGGTCGCGCACCATGTCGGGGAATATCTTGCGGACGCCCTGCACCACGGTCAGCGGGTTGGCTTGCGGCGTCGGGTCGAGAGCGATGATGACGACCTCGCGGCCGCCTTGCCGGACCACCACGTCCTTGCTCTTGGCATCCCGCGTCACCTCCGCCACGTCGCGCAAGCGCACCACGGCGTTCTGGCGGGAAGCCACGATCATCTCGGCGAATTCCTCCGGACGCTCCAGGCTGGTCTTGGCATCGATGTTAAAGACTGTATAGGTGCCCCGCACCTGGCCGGGCAGCGACTGGTAGTTGTTGGCCTCGACCGCCGCGCGCACGTCGGCGGCAGTCAGTCCGAATGCCGCCATGCGCTCGGCGTCGAGCCAGATGCGGATGGCGATGTCCTGCTGGCCATAGATCTTGGCGCCGGCGACGCCTGAGACCGTCGTCAACTTGGGCTTGATGACGCGCTGGATATAGTCGGTCAGCTGCGATGCATTCAGCCGATCGCTCGACATGGAGAGATAGAGAATCTGCGTCGTCTCGCCGGTCGACTTGACGACCGTGGGGTCATCGATACCGGACGGCAGTTGGCTGCGCACGCTCTGGATCTGCGTCAGAATGTTGGTCATCGCCGCATTGGGATCGAAATTGAGCTGCATCGTCACCGTGATGGTGCTGACACCCGGCGCGCTGTCGGACGTCATGTAATCGATGCCTTCGGCCGAGGCGATGGCGCTTTGCAGCGGCTGGGTGATGAACCCCTGAATGAGATCGGCGCTGGCTCCGGCATAAGTGGTGGTAACGGTCACCACCGTGTTGGTGAGTTTGGGGTACTGGCGCACCTGCAGGCTGAAGAACGAGGCAATGCCGGCCAGCAGGATCAGCAGGCTGAGCGACGTCGCCAGCACCGGCCGCTTGATGAAGATGTCGGTAAAACGCATGTCGGCGGAACTTCAGTAGCGCGGCAAGTTGGTTCGCGGAGGAATGGCGGCACCGTCGGCCAACGTCACCGCGGCGCCGTTTTGCAACCGCAACTGGCCCAAGGTGACCACACGATCTCCTGGCTTGAGCCCCTCAAGGATCACGACATGGCCGTCCTGCTGCTCGCCGGTCCTTACCGTGACACGCTCGGCGGTCAGCGCTGGCTTGCCATCCGAGCCCGGCTTGCCCTCTCGCACCACGTAAAGCGATTCGCCATAGAGATTGTAACTGACGGCTACGGTTGGCACTGCCAGCACGTTCTTCTGCTGCGGCAGCACGATCTCCAGCTTGGCGAACATGCCGGGCCGCAGCCGGCTGTCGCCGTTGGGGATTTCCGCCTGCACCTGCACCACGCCGCTTTGCAGGTCGACCTGCGGTTCGATGGCGGTGATGGTGCCGGCAAAACTGCGATCGGGATACGCATCCACCGTCACCCGCAGCTGCTGACCCACGGCGATATTCGCCAGTTCGCGCTGGGATACGATGAAACGCACACGCATGGCGGAAAGGTCCTGGAGATTGGCAATGCGCGTTCCGGGCTGCAGATATTGTCCTTTGTCCACCAGGCGAATGCCCAACACGCCGTCGAACGGCGCCGAAATCACGCGGCGCTCGATGGTTGCACGCAGGCTAGCGATGCGCGCCAATTGCGCATCGTAGTTGGCACGCGCTTCCTGCAGCTTGGCTTGAGCGGCAAAGCCGCGCGCCGC
Source organism: uncultured Hyphomicrobiales bacterium (assembly GCA_964388115.1). Classification (GTDB taxonomy): domain Bacteria; phylum Pseudomonadota; class Alphaproteobacteria; order Reyranellales; family JAQSWP01; genus JAQSWP01. The sequence continues at coordinate 1,075,664 of CAYLYK010000001.1, read as the reverse complement.
GAGATCTCGCTGGCGGTCGTATTCGGCCTGCAGTCGCGGCAGATCGGCCTCGGAGCTGCGCAGGTCGGCTGTTTCCACCGACGAATCGAGCTGGACCAGCATCTGGCCTGTCGTGACCCTTGCCCCCGATTCGAAGGCGATCTCCTTGACCAGGCCGGCCGTGGCGGCGCTGACATCAACGCCTCGAATAGACTCCAGCAGGCCGATTGCCGGAATAACGGAAATCCACGGCCGCTCCTGCACCACCATCGTGGCGACAGGCATGGCCGGCATGCCTTGCTGCGCTGCGGCCTGCGTGAGGGTGAGTGTCGCACCCAATACTATGGCGATGCTATTGGCGAGGGCGCGCAGACGCGCAATCCGCTCTCGGGATGGCAGCGGCATGAAACTCTCCTAAGTCGATGGTCGACCTTAGCCGATCGCTACCGCACTGCACACTGCACAGTTGCATAGGGGGCGGGCAAAAAAAGCGCGGCGTTGCTTCCCGCTACGGCGGCGCCCGTCTCAAAAATATGCGACAAGCCGGCCACTTACCGCCACAAACGGCCAAATGATCAGCGAAGTCAGCGCTAATAACCTTGGAAAAAGTGGGACATTGTAGTTTTCCCAGTCACGCCAATTGCGCCGCGCCAGAAGCTCGAAAATGATCGCATTCAAAATGCCTGCGGCAATCAAGGCCGCCTTGAGTTGGAATACCGGGTTAACGGCATAGGCCGTGGCTTCCGCTGCAAACAGCAGAAAGCCGCTCACCAGCATGATGACCAAGCCGAAGATCGCCCACGGCAACAGATGTTGCGCCATTAGGCGCAGCGGCAACCGTCGCGACAGGCCGAGCAGTCGCAAATCAAGCATCATGATCGGCCCGACCAACAGGATCGCGCCCAGCACGTGAGCGACATTGGCGAACGGATAAAGCAGCGTCGACGAGCGGATGGTATTGCCGAACGAAGAATGCTCGAGCGCCGCAAACAGCTCCATCAGGGTCGTGTCGAGGGAGTCCATGTTCTGCGTCTCCCCCGTGCCGAAGCCTAGCGCAATTCGACGGTTTTGCCGTCGATGGTGATTCGTTCGGCCCGCATCTCGCCATCATGCGCCGTGCTGGCGTATCCCACCACGGTCACGAGCATGCCGACTTTCATCAGCCCGTCCGGAAGGCCGCGATTCTCCATGCGGAACGGCGGCGCCAACACGCATTCCCATATCTTGCCTTGGACATCGAGCACGACCAGGCAATGGGGATTGGAATATTTCAGCTCCTTGATCGGACCCGACAGCGTGATGGTCTTGGAGGCGTCGTAGCTGCCCCAGCCGTGATGCGCATTCGCCGAACGGATCAGGAGCAGACCGCCAATGCCAAGGCCAGTGGCGCACAGCAGCGAACGCCGTGAAAGAATTGCCGCAGAAAGGCGCATAGTCATATGAAGCCTCCTATCGGTTGCGCTTGGGACGCTACGACGGGAATGCGACAATCGCAAGGCGCTGGCGTGTTACGCCACAGCTACAGCCAGGACGAAATTTCGTTCAGCTGCTTCTTGATGCCGCCATGACGCGGGACCAGACACTTGTCGGCCGGATAGCCGACCACCAGAAGAATGTAGGGCTTCTCCGACTCTGGACGGCCGCAGATCTCGTTCAGGAAACCCATCGGGCTGGGCGTATGGGTCAAGGTCGCGAGACCGGCATGATGCAGGCCCGCGATCAGGAATCCGGTGGCGATGCCGACCGATTCAGGCACATAGTAGTGCTTCACCTTCTTGCCGTTGGCCGTCAGGCCGTAGCGCTGCCCAAAAATGGCGATCAGCATTGGAGCAATTTCGAGGAAGGGCTTGTTGGCATCGGTCCCCAAAGGCGCCAGCGCCTCCAGCCACTCCGCCGACGCGCGGCCCTCGTAGAATTCCCGCTCCTCGACTTCGGCGGCCTGGCGAATTCGCGCCTTGCGGGCCGGATCGGTGATGACGGCAAAATGCCAAGGCTGCTGATTGGCGCCAGACGGCGCCGTGCCCGCCGCCAGCAGGCAGGACTCGATCACCGCGCGCGGCACCGGTCGCGCTGAAAAATCTCGCACCGTGCGGCGCCGGCGTATTTCAGCGTGGAAATCGGCTGCGCGTGCGGCCATTTCCGACTCCGAATAAGAGCGATAGGCGGGCAAAGGCTCGTAGATCGGCTTGTTGGACATGATCCTTCCCACGGCAAAACGAAAAAGGCCGCGCTGCCAGAAATGACGGCGCGGCCTTCCGATGAAGTGCGTTCTAACGCAGCGACGCGTTGAGCTTGTCCAGCGCCTTCGAGCCCGGCACCAGATCGGCGGTCCCCAGCAGGTTCAACGGCCGATCGAGCGTGTTCATGCGCGCATGCAGATCGTCGGCCTCGTCGCCGGCGGCCAGGTACAGAAGGCCGGTCGAAATCTCGCCGGCGGCGCGGCTTTCCTCGAGATAGGACATCACCTTGCGCCGGTCGCGCGGATCGTAATCCTCCGCCGTCTTGCGCAGGCGGATCCACGAGCCGTCATGCTGCTGCACTTCAGTCACGGTGCCCGGCGCGTATTCGGTCGTGATCTCGGCGCGGCCAGTGATGAAGTCGAGCTTGTTGACCGCATCGTTGTGCGCGCGTACGTAATCGAAGCTCTTGGTCGAGCCGACGTGATTGTTGAAGGCGACGCAGGGCGAGATGCAGTCGATAAAGGCGGCGCCGGGATGGGAGATCGCGGCCTTGATCAGCGGCACCAGCTGCTGCTTGTCGCCCGAGAAGGAGCGCGCCACGAAGCTGGCGCCCATCTGGATCGCCAGCGACACCATGTCGATGGCCTCGTCCGAGTTGGTAGCGCCTTTCTTGCTCTTCGAGCCCTTGTCGGCGGTGGCGGAGAACTGGCCCTTGGTGAGACCATAGACGCCGTTGTTCTCAACCATATAGAGCATGTTGACATTGCGGCGCATGACATGGGCGAACTGGCCGATGCCGATCGAGGCCGAGTCGCCATCGCCCGAGATGCCGATATAGATCAGATCGCGATTGGCGAGGTTGGCGCCGGTCAGCACCGACGGCATGCGTCCGTGTACCGAGTTGAAGCCGTGGCTGGCGCCAAGGAAATAGTCCGGCGTCTTGGACGAACAACCGATGCCCGAGAGCTTGGCGATGCGATGCGGCGGCAGCGCCAGATCGTAGATCGCCTGCACGATGGCGGCACTGATCGAATCGTGGCCGCAGCCGGCGCAGAGCGTCGAGACCGAGCCTTCGTAGTCGCGCCTTGTATAGCCCAGCGAATTGGCGACCAGCTTGGGGTGGTGCAGTTTCGGCTTTGCGAGGTAGGTCATGACGCAACCTTTCGGCTGGGCGCGGCCATGGCGCCCTGATGCCGGGCGATGGCCTGGGTGATGAAACGGGCGGTGATCGGCGTTCCGTCGAAATGCAGGATCGGGATCAGTTTCGATCCGTCGATGTGGTTTTCGGTCATCAGCAACGTGCGCAACTGCGCGTCGCGGTTCTGCTCGACGACGTAGACGCGATCGTGGGCAGCGACGAAGTCGTCGACTTCCTTGCTGAAAGGGAAGCCGCGCACGCGCATGGCATCGAGCGCAATCCCCTGCCCTTGCAGCAGGTCAAGCGCTTCCACCATCGAACCCGCAGTTGAGCCGAAATAGATCACGCCGTTGCGTGTGCTGGCCGGAGATTTGCGGATTTCCGGTGCCGGCACCAGCGTCTTGGCGGTTTCGAACTTCTTCAGCAGGCGCTCGACGTTGTCGACATAGACCGAGCCTTCTTCCGAGTAGCGCGCGTACTGGTTGCGCGTCGTGCCGCGGGTGAAGAAGGCGCCGCGCGTTGGATGCGTGCCAGGATAGGTGCGGTAGGGAATGCCGTCGCCATCGACGTCGAGATAGCGGCCGAAATTCTTGCCGGCTTCCAGCTCCTCGGCCGTCATGACCTTGCCACGGTCCAGCATCTTGCTGTCGTCCCACTTGAAGGGTGCGCACAGCCGGTCGTTCATGCCGATATCGAGATCGGTCATCAGGAACACCGGCGTCTGCAGCCGGTCCGCCAGATCGAAACACTGCGCGCTCATCTCGAAGCACTCGGTGGGATCCTGCGGGAACAGCAGCACATGCTTGGTGTCGCCATGCGAGGCATAGGCGCAGGCGAGAATGTCGGCTTGCTGCGTGCGCGTCGGCATGCCAGTCGACGGTCCGCCGCGCTGCACGTTCATGATCACCGCCGGGATTTCGGCGAAATAGGCCAGGCCGATGAATTCGGTCATTAGCGACACGCCGGGGCCGGAGGTGGCGGTGAAGGAGCGCGCGCCGTTCCAGGCGGCGCCGATCACCATGCCGATCGAGGCGATCTCGTCCTCGGCCTGCACGATCGCGTAGCGCGTCTTCTTGGTATCGGGATCAGTGCGGAATTTCTTGCACCAGCTCTGGAAGGATTCCGCCAGCGAGGAGGACGGCGTGATCGGATACCAGGCGCAAACCGTGGCGCCGCCATAAACCGCGCCCAGACCTGCGGCGTTGTTGCCGTCGACGAAGATGCGGTCTCCGACGTTGTTGGAGCGGCGCAGGCGCAACCCGATCGGACACTTGATGTTGCGCAAGGTCCACTCGCGGCCCAGATGCAAGGCGTGGATGTTGGCCTTGACCAGCTTCTCGTTGGCGCGGAACTGCTCGCCCAGGAGCTTCTCGATCTCGGCCACGTCCATCTCGATCAGCGCCGACAACGCACCGAGATAAATGATGTTCTTGAACAGCTGGCGCTGGCGCGAATCGGTGTATTCGGCATTGGTGATCTCGGTCAGCGGCACGCCGATGACGTTGATGTCGCTGCGGAACTTCGACGGCGGCAGCGGCTTGGTCGAATCGTAGAACAGGTAGCCGCCCGGCTCGATGCCGGCCACGTCCTTGTCCCAGGTCTGCGGGTTCATCGCCACCATCAGATCGGTGCCGCCGCGGCAGCCGAGATGGCCCGCTTCCGTCACCCGCACCTCGTACCAGGTCGGCAGGCCCTGGATATTCGACGGGAAGATGTTGCGCGGGCTGACGGGAATGCCCATGCGCAGGATCGATTTGGCGAACAGCGTGTTGGCGCTGGCCGATCCCGAGCCGTTGACGTTGGCGAAACGGACGACGAAGTCGTTGATGGCTTCTAATGGCTGCGGCATGCGGCACCGGCTTTGGCAGTCTCGAGCAGGAATTTCTGCATGTCCCACGCACCGGTGGGACAGCGTTCGGCGCACAGCCCGCAATGCAGGCAGACGTCCTCGTCCTTGGCCATGATGCGGCCGGTCTTCAGCCCATCCTGCACGTAGAGGGCTTGCGTCGGGTTAATGGCCGGCGCGCTGAGGCGCTGGCGCACCTCCGGCTCCGGCCCATCGGCGGTGAAGGTGATGCAGTCGACCGGACAGATGTCGACGCAGGCATCGCATTCGATGCACAGCTTGGCCGTGAATACGGTCTGCACGTCGCAGTTCAGGCAGCGCTGCGCCTCGGCAAACCCCAGCTTGGGATCGAAGCCCAGCTCGACCTCGATCTTGATGTTCTTGAGCGCGACTTCCTTTTCCAGCAACGGCACCTTGTAGCGCAAATCGTTGGAGATTTCGTTGTCGTAGCTCCACTCGTGGATGCCCATCTTCTGGCTGTTCATCACCACCAGCGGCGCCGGCCGTTCGGCGATATTCTCGCCATGGCACAGCTTGTCGATCGACACCGCCGCCTCATGACCATGCGCCACGGCCCAGATGATGTTCTTGGGACCGAAAGCAGCGTCGCCGCCGAAAAAGACCTTGGGATGGGTCGACTGGTGCGTCGCCGGATCGACCACCGGCATGCCCCATTTGTCGAACTCGATGCCGATATCCTTCTCGATCCAGGGAAAGGAATTCTCCTGGCCGATCGCTACCAGCACGTTGTCGCAGGGAATGGTTACGTCCGGTTCGCCGGCATGGACCAGGTTGCGCCGGCCCTTCTCGTCGTATTCGGCCTTGACCTTCTCGAACACCATGCCGGTCAGCTTGCCGTTGTCGTGCAGGACTTCCTTCGGCACCAGATAGTTCAGGATCGGAATGCCTTCGTGCATGGCGTCTTCCTTCTCCCAGGGAGACGCCTTCATCTCCTCGAAGCCGGAGCGCACCACGACAGTAACTTCCTCGCCGCCCAGACGCTTGGACGAGCGGCAGCAATCCATGGCGGTGTTGCCGCCGCCCAGCACGATGACGCGCTTGCCGATCTTGTCGGTGTGGCCGAACGAGACGGAAGCCAGCCAGTCGATGCCGATATGGATATGGGCAGCCGCTTCCTTGCGGCCGGGCACGTCGAGATCGCGGCCGCGCGGCGCACCGGTGCCGACGAACACCGCGTCATAGCCCTCGTCCAGCACCGATTTCAGGCTGTCGATGCGCTTGCCGTAACGGGTTTCGATATTGCCGATATTGGTGATGTAGCCGACTTCCTCGTCGATCACCGATTCGGGCAGGCGGAATTTGGGGATCTGGGTGCGGATCATGCCGCCGCCCTGCTTGTCCTGGTCGTAGATCACGACCTCGTAGCCTTGCGGCGCCAGATCGCGCGCCACCGTCAGCGAAGCGGGGCCCGCGCCGATCAGCGCGATGCGCTTGCCGTTGCGCTGCGCCGGCGCGGTCGGCAGTCGATGGGTGATGTCATCCTTGTAGTCGGCGGCGACGCGCTTCAGGCGGCAGATGGCGACCGGCTCTTCCTCGACGCGACCGCGGCGGCAGGCCGGTTCGCAAGGACGGTCGCAGGTGCGACCAAGGACGCCTGGGAAAACATTGGACCACCAGTTGACGATATAAGCGTCACTGTAGCGACCTGCCGAAATCAGCCTGATGTACTCGGGAACGGGCGTGTGAGCCGGACAGGCCCACTGGCAATCGACAACCTTATGGAAATAATCCGGGTTGCCGACATTTGTCGGTTGCAACTCTAATTCCTCCTAATGGCCGCAGGTCTTGTTCTTGGCAGAGCGCTCTTTTTTGCGCCAAGCCTGCTCAGTTCTCCCAGGGCGCGCATGCTATCTCGAATAGGTATTTTAGGTAAGTGGGTTTTCGCAGGCTCTATCGCGGAAAACCCCTTGGGTTACAAGGGCTAAAGTCTGATCACCGATGCCTTTTCGTCGGGGCTTGCCGGCAATTTAGCCATGTCGGCCAAGGTAATCGGCTTCACCGGCGGGCGCGGGCGGACATGTCCAATATCGGCGGGACTGCGTCCCAGCGTTTGGGCCATCAGCTCCGTTACCGTCAGGCCGCACTGGCGCCCCTGACAGGGTCCCATGCCACAACGCAGATAGGCCTTCATCTGGTTGGGACCGCTGCAGCCCTGTTTGGCCGCTGTCACGATCTGCGCGGCGCTGACCTCTTCACAGCGGCAGACGATCGTGCCGCCCTGCGGCAGCCGCGTCCAATCGGCGGGACGATAGAGGGCATCGAGAAAATCGCGGCCGCGCAGAAGAGAGGCCAGGGTCTGCTGCACCGGACGTGCCTGGCGATCGCGGCTGTTGCTGTCGAGCCCGCCGCATCGGTGTGCCACCTGCAATCCGGCCAGCATGCCACCAGCGCTGGCACTCTCCGCCCCACCGATGCCAACGCCGTCGCCCGCGATGAAGATAGTGGACTGGCTGCTCTCGCCCCAGGCATCGACATCGGCATGCCAGCACGCTTGCGCCTCATCCCAGTGTGACTTGCAGCCGGCCGCGCTCCATAGATTGATCGTCGGCACCACGCCCTGGTGAAGCAGCAAGAGATCGACCTTTTGCCGGCTCTCCCCCGTCGGCGCTTGCCAAACGACTTCCTTTGCCCGGTCATCGCCGTCGGCGCGGATCATGCTGACGTTACGGATGATTGGCACGTTGCGCTTCACGGTCGCCAGCAGGCTCAATCCCTTGCGCATGTAATGCGAGGTGACGAAGGACGGGAGATGCCAAATAGCCTGACGCCAATTGCTTTTCGGCGTGGTGTCGAGGAGGAGCTTCGGTTTGGCGCCGGCCGTGATGAGCTGCTGCGTATACAGGTAAAGTAGCGGCCCGCTGCCGGCGACGATCATGTCGCCTTCAGGCACCAAGCCTGACGCCTTCAACAAGGTCTGCGCCCCACCAACCGTCATCACTCCCGGCAAGGTCCAACCCGGGATCGGAAACGGCCGTTCCATGGCGCCGGTCGCGACGATAGCAAAGCGCGCCGACACCAGCCGCGCGCCCTCGCCGTCCAGAATGCCGACCTCGACGCCATCTGCCGCCGCCTGCAACGACCACACCGTCGTTTGCGGCTTGTAGACGACGGCGCTGCGTTTCAGGCTGGCGGAGAACTGCTCGCCGAACCAGTAATCGCCACCGAGAATTTTGCGTTTCTTCACCGGCGTCGTGGTGATGGCGCGATAGATCTGCCCGCCCGGCCCCGCGTTTTCATCCAGCAGTGCCGTGCGAAGGCCGTGGATTGACGCCGTAACCGCAGCCGCCATGCCTGCCGGTCCGGCGCCGATGACGATCAGATCGAAATCCATGCTCACGATTGTACATCGAGTTGGCGGGCACCGCGCTGCGTCCGCACGTCCATGCCTTGCCGTACCGGCACCATGCAGGCCTGCCGACTGCCGACGCCGTCGATCGCCATCAGGCAGTCGAAGCAGACCCCCATCATGCAATAGGGAGCGCGCGGCGCATGGCTGATCGGCGTCGAGCGCGACTGCAAGAGGCCCGCCGCCAACAAGGCGGCCGCCACGCTGTCGCCCTCGCGCGCCTCGATGGTTTGCCCATCGACGCTCAACGTGACGATGGGGCGCTTATCTTCAGGCAGCCGTCTGAACATCGAACCTGGTCGCGGCAAAGGAGGACATCGATGCCGGCAGATTGCCGCTGGCGATCGCCGGCGCGAGATCAAGCGCGTGTGCCGCCGCCAATGTCACGCCGGAATGGCAGGTCGCCAGAAACGCACCGGGAAACTGCGCCGATTGTTGATAGATGGGGAACCCGTCCGGGCTCATCACGCGCAAGGCGGCCCAGCTTCGCACCACGTTCAGCGCCGCAAGATGCGGGAACATCGCCACCGCGCGCGCGGCCATGGTGCCGATCACGCCTGGCCGGATGGCGCTGTCGAATCCGACGTCTTCTTGCGAATCGCCAATCATGATTCCGCCTTCGTCGGTCTGCCGCAGATTGACCACTGGATGGTACAGGAACGATGCGGTGCGCTCAGTGACGATGATCTCGCCCTTGAGCGGCGTCACCGGCGCGTGCAATCCGACCATCGGCGCCAGCGCCGCGTTGCCGAGCCCGGCAGCCAATACGATGCGCTGCGCGTCCACGGTTCCTTTCGGTGTCGTAAGACGAAAGCCGCCGCCTGCTGCTTCGATGCCGGTCACACCATGCCCGGGCAAATAGCGGCCGCCACGCTGTACGAAGCCAAGATGCAATCCACGCAGCAGGCGCAGCGAATTGGCATGGCCATCCATCGGGCAGAACACGGAGCCAACGACTTCAGGCCCGATCTGCGGCAGGTGCTGCGCTGTATGCGCATGGTCGAGTATCTCGTACGCGATCGACGACTGATTGTGCAGCCGTTTCATCTGATCGATGCGCGCCCGCATCTCGGCATCGGACAGGCATAGGGTGAAACCACCTGGCCGTGAGAACGCAACGTCGATCGCCGTTTCGCGCTTCAGATCGTCGGCAAAGCTCTGCCACGCATCGGACGATCGCCGCGTCCACAGCGCATAGTCGGGCATGCCAAGCCCCTTGCTCTGCACCCAGACCAGCGCGAAGTTGCCCCGCGACGCGCGCAGGGCGATATCGCCCTCATCGAGCAACGCGACGCGACGCTTGCCGTCGCTCAGGCCATAGGCGATCGCCGCACCAACCAGCCCGCCGCCGACCACGGCGAAATCGCAGGATACGGCGGCCATGGGGATTACGATTTGGGCGCCAGTTTGGTTTCCACCAGCTTCGAGAAGAACTGCGCACCAAGTGGCAGGATGTCGTCGTTGAAGTCGTAGTTGGGATTGTGCACCTCGCATTGCGAGGGACTGCCCTCCTCCGCACCGCCATTGCCGATCAGCACGAAGGCGCCAGGACAGGCATTGAGCATGTAGGAGAAATCCTCCGAGCCCATCACCATTGGTCCGTTGCGATTGACGTTTTCCTTGCCGACAATGGTTTCGGCGATGTCGGCGGCGAACATCGCCTCGTCGTGATTGTTGATCAGCGGTGGGTAACCGCGCTCGAAACGGCATTCGACCTTGGCGCCCATCGCCGACGCCACGCCCTTCGCCACCCGCTCCATGTTCTCCATGATCTTGGTGATGAGATCCGGCGTGAAGGCCCGGAAGGTGCCGCGCAGTACCGCACTTGCCGGAATTACGTTGTAGGCGTCGCCGGCATGCATCTGGGTGACGCTGATCACGATGGGCGAATGCGGACTGATGTTGCGCGAGACGATCGACTGCAGCGCCGTAATGATATGGCCTCCCACCAGCACCGGGTCGATGCCGGTCTCGGGCCGCGCCCCGTGCGTGCCTTTGCCCGTGATGTTGATGTCGAAACGGCCGGCCGCCGCCATCATCGGCCCGCTGCGTACGGCGAAGGAGCCGACCGGGAGGCTGGGCCGGTTGTGCATGCCGAACACCGACTCGCAGGGAAATTTGTCGAACAAGCCCTCTTCGACCATCACGCGGCCGCCGCCACCACCCTCTTCCGCCGGCTGAAAGAAGAAATGCACCGCGCCTTCGAAGTTGCGCGTCGCCGACAGGTACTTGGCCGCGCCAAGCAGCATGGTGGTGTGCCCGTCATGGCCGCATCCGTGCATGCGCCCCTTATGCGTGGATTTGTGGGCAAAGGTGTTGAGCTCGTCCATCGGCAGGCAGTCCATGTCGGCGCGCAACCCGATGGCGCGCGGCGAATTGCCGACCCGGATGGTGCCGACGACGCCGGTCTTGGCGATGCCGGTGACGACGTCGCAACCATATTCCTTCAGCTTACGCGCCACGATCTCGCTGGTGCGGAACTCCTCGTAGCCGAGCTCGGGATGGGCATGGAAGTCGCGACGGATATCGGTCAGCTCGGTATGGGAAGCGGCAATGCGGGGATCGATCTTCATCTATGGGCTCGCAGGGCTGGAGAAGGGCACTGGCTGCAGCCTAGGTGCGCGGGCGGCATGTGGTCAATGACAGCCGGGTTGACCGGGGCATGGGTTTGCGGCCAAGTCCCGGCCATGGCTCAGTTATCCTCGTCGGAAATTCAGGCGCGCGTACTCTATCGCGACAAGCTGCTGCTGGTTTTGAACAAGCCGGCCGGGCTTGCCGTGCACAAAGGTCCGAAGACCGAGGAGAGCCTCGAACAGCTGCTGCCGCATCTGCAGTTCGGCTACAAGGAACTGCCGCAGCTCGGCCACCGACTCGACCGAGACACCAGCGGCTGCCTGGTGCTGGGTCGCAACAAGCGAGCGCTGCGCAAGCTCGGCGAGCTGTTCGCCAACAACAAGGTCGGCAAGACCTACTGGGCTATCGTCGAGGGAAAGCCGCCTTCCGACAGCGGCACCATCGACATGCCGCTGCTGAAAGTCACCGGCCGACAGGGCTGGCGTATCGTGCCCGATCCCACCGGCCAACCGGCGCGCACCGATTACAAGCTTCGCGGCAGCGACGGCAAGCGAAGCTGGCTGGAGTTGACGCCCCAAACCGGCCGTACGCACCAGATCCGTATCCACTGCGCCGAGCTCGGGTTCCCCGTGGCCGGCGATCCGATCTATGGGCCAACCCGCCCGCCTACAGAGCCGTTGATGCTGCACGCCCGCGCCGTGTCGGTGCCGATCGAAGACGGCAAACCGCCAGTCACCATCATCGCCCCGCCGCCGGATCACATGATTGTGGCGCTGAAAGCCATGGGTTGGACCGGGGCGGTCTGATAAACTGCGGGTCCGCCTTTCGGGAGAAACCGATGCGCTTTCTGCTCGCCTGTTTCATCGCCGCTCTTGCGCTGTCCAGCGCGCGTGCGGCCGACATACCCGTCATCGATGCGCATATCCATTATAGCCACGACGCCTGGGACATGCTGCCGCCAAAGGAGGCGATCGCGGTTTTGCGCAAGGCCGGACTGAAGAAGGCACTGGTGTCGAGCTCGTCCGACGACGGCACACTCAAGCTCTATGCCGAGGCGCCCGACATCATCGTGCCTGAGCTGCGTCCCTATCGCAGTCGCGGCGAGCTCGGCACCTGGTTCCGCGACGAGACGGTGATCACGCATATCCAGGACCGCATCGCCAAGTTCAATTACGTCGGCATCGGCGAATTCCACATCTATGGCGCCGACGCCGATTCGCCCGTCATGCGCCGCATCGTCGAGATCGCCAAAGCCAACAATCTAGTCCTGCATGCGCATTCCGATGCAGAGGCCATCGACAGACTGTTCGCGCAGAATCCCAACGCGCGCATCCTGTGGGCGCATTCCGGCTTTGCCGCGCCCGACAAGGTGCGCGAGATGCTGCGCAAATACAAAACGCTCTGGGCCGATCTCGCCTTCCGCAGCGAGCACGGCAGCGGCGGCAAGGTCGACCCCGCATGGCGCGAGGCCTTCGTCGAATTTCCCGACCGCTTCATGGTCGGCACCGACACCTTCACGCCCGAGCGCTGGTACTACATCGAAGAACACGCCAGATGGTCGCGTGCCTGGCTCGCCGACCTGCCCCAGGATCTGGCCGAGCGCATCGCCTACAAGAACTTCGAGGCGCTGTTCGCCGGCATGAAGATCGGGCCGAAATAACATGCGATTGGCCCTCGCAGCGATTTTCCTGTTGCTGGCCGGCACCGCTCAAAGCTTAGCCTGCCAGATGCCAATCCTCGAGCAGGCGCGCGCGCTTAGCGACGACAAAGGCTTTGCGCTCGCATGGCGTTTTGTGCCGGCGAAGCCGAAGATCGGAGAATTCTTCGCCGTCGAGTTCGCCGTCTGCAATCGCGCCGGCCCGGCAATGCCGGAAACCCTGCGCGTCGACGCCACAATGCCGGCGCATCGCCACGGCATGAACTTCCAGCCGACGATCGCCGCGATCGGCCCGAACACCTATCGCGCCGAGGGCATGATGTTCCACATGCCCGGCAAGTGGCAGCTCGCCTTCGAGCAGCGCGCGCCCGGCGGTCCCGCGCGCGTCACCACCGATATCGAGATCGAATGAGACCTGGCCGCCTGCTGTTCTTCTCGCTGCTCGTCCTTGGCGTGGCAACCAGCGGCAGCGCGCAGCAGGCGACACAATTCTCGCCAGCGGAAATCCGCCGCATCGTCAGCCACGGACCATGGCCAATGGCGATGCCGAAAGACCCCGGCAATCGCGTCTCCGGCAATGCCGACGCCATCGCGCTGGGCGAGATTCTTTTCTTCGACACGCGACTGTCGGGGAACGGCCAGGTCGCCTGCGCCACCTGCCACATTCCCGAACGCGGCTGGAGCGACGGCAGGAAGACGGCGCAAGGCGTTACAGTCGTCGATCGCAATACGCCCGGACTGCTCAACGTACGCTTCAATCGCTGGTTCGGCTGGGATGGCGGCAGCGACAGCCTGTGGGCCAGCGCCATCAGACCGTTGCTCGATGCGCGCGAGATGGGCACCAGCGAAGCGCAAGTCGCCGCCCTCCTGCGCACCGATACGGCGCTCGCCTGCCGCTATGGCAAAGTCTTCGGCGGTTCCGGCGGCGACGACGTGACTTTGACCGCCAACGCAGCCAAGGCCATCGCCGCCTTTCAGGAAACACTCATCAGCAGCCGTTCCGCTTTTGACAACTTCCGTGATGCGCTAGCGGACGGAAAAGACGACATCGCCTATCCGGAAGCGGCGCGGCGCGGGCTGAAGGTTTTCGTCGGCAAGGGCGATTGTCAGCTCTGCCATTTCGGCCCGACCTTCACCAACGGCGAATTCGGCGACACCGGCATTTCGCATTTCATCGCGCCGGGCAAGGTCGATGCCGGCCGCCATGGCGGCATCATGACGTTGCGAGCAACGCCGTTCAGCCTATTGGGCCGCTTCAACGACGACCCCACGGGCGCCAATGCCGTGCACACGCGACACCTCGCGCCGCAGCATCGCAACTGGGGCGAGTTCAAGGTGCCGAGCCTGCGCAATCTCGAAACGACCGCGCCCTATATGCACAACGGCTCGCTGGCGACGCTGCACGACGTCGTGCGCCACTATTCCGAAGTCAGTCCCGATCGCGTGCATTCGGACGGTGAGAATTTGATTCGCGCGTTGAGACTCTCCGCGCAGGAGATCGACGACCTGGTCTCTTTCCTGCGCACGCTCAGCGTCGCGTCGGACAACCGACCTTACCAGCGCAAACACGACTCTCGCAGTTGCGAATAACGCCCCCCGCAACGGTCGCAAAACTTCGCGATTCGTGGTGTAATGCGTTTGTCATGAGTAATCGCCACGATCTCGCCAGCAGTCTTGGGCTTAGCGCCGACGAGCGACGACTTCTGGCGCGCCTGAAAACACCCGAGCAGATTCAGGATTTCGTTGCAGCGTTGCCTGCCAATTTCGAACGTAGCGGCGGCACCTGCCTGTCGGTGCGCAATGCACTGAAGGCCAACCACGCCCATTGCATCGAAGGCGCCTTCATCGCCGCCCTGGCATTGTGGCTGAACGGCGAGCGGCCGCTATTGATGGATTTCCAGGCCTCGCGCGAGGATGACGATCACATCGTGGCGCTGTTCAAGCGCGATGGCTGCTGGGGCGCCATTTCCAAGAGCAATCATGTCTGGCTGCGCTGGCGCGATCCGGTCTATCGCACGCTGCGCGAACTGGCGATGTCGTATTTCCACGAATACACCAAGCGTGATCGCAAGACCTTGCGCACCTATTCGCGGCCGATCGATTTGCGCCGCTTCGATCCGGCGCTGTGGGTCAGCAACGAGGACGATTGCTGGGAAGTAGCCGGCGCACTGGACGACGCGCCGCATTACCGGCTGATCACGCCGGTCCAGGCGCGCCGGCTACGCCGTCGCGATGCGGTCGAAATGCGCGCCAATGATCTTCGCCAGTTCCGGGCGCCAGATCGCGCCAGCGCCGATCGATACTAGTCTTTTATGAAAGCGACCGTCTCGGCCATGAAATCGTCGAGCCGGTCATGGTGCACCCAGTGTCCGGCGCGCTCGAAGGATACCACCCTGGCGTTGGCGAAATGTTTCGCTCTTCCGTCGGCTTCAGGATTGGATGCCCAGCTCTCCTTGCCGTAGACCAGCAGGGTCGGGCAGGAAATCTGCCGCCACAGCCACTCAATCTCCTCGTAGGTCATGTCGTAGGGCGGCCAGGCACGCACGTAATTGTCGAACTTCCAGCTGTAGGTGCCATCCTCGTTCTGGCTGACGCCGTGCTGCGTCAGATGCCGCGCCTGCTCGGGCGAGAGATGCTTGTTCTCCTCCTGCATGCGCTTGAAGGCGTCCTCGATCGAGGCGTAGCGGCGCGACTGGCGCCCGGCAAGGCCGCGATTCTCGTCGATCCACTCGCGCATGCGCTCGCCGATCGTCTTGCGCATCCGCTCCGCCATCATCTTGGGCGACGGCCCCAGCCCCTCGATGGCGACCAGCTTGCGCACGTTCTCGGGGTAGATGCCGGCATAGCGGATGGCGATGTTGCCACCCAGCGAATGCGCCACGATGGTGACCGGCGCCAGGTTCTGCTGATGGATGAGCTGCGCCAGATCGTAGATATAACCCGACATCGAGTAGTTGCCGTCCGGCGACCACTGGCTGTCGCCATGGCCGCGCAGATCGGGCGCGATGACGTGCCAGTCCTTCCGCAGGCGCGCCGCCATCCAATCCCAATTGCGGCAGTGGTCGCGCCCGCCATGGATCAAAAGCAGCGGTGGCGCCGATGGGTTGCCCCAGTCGACATAGTGCAGGCGCAGGCGCTGCGAGAAATAGGTGCGTGACGTGGGACCGATGGACGGATCGAGCGGGTTCATCGGTCTATTTCAGCGCAATACGATGGGCGAGCGCAACGCCTAGCTTCGGCGACGTGATGCTTTGATGAGTCGATAGAGAAATGGACCGACGATGGCCAAA
Source organism: uncultured Hyphomicrobiales bacterium (assembly GCA_964388115.1). GTDB lineage: Bacteria > Pseudomonadota > Alphaproteobacteria > Reyranellales > JAQSWP01 > JAQSWP01. The sequence continues at coordinate 1,059,633 of CAYLYK010000001.1, read as the reverse complement.
GCCGACAAGACCAGAAGCGACAATGAAAGGCCTCGGCTGAAGAACACCGTCCAGTCGCCGGCCGAAATGGTCATCGCCTGGCGGAAATTCTGCTCCGCCAGCGGCCCCAGAATCACGCCGATGATCACCGGCCCGGTGGGAAAATCGTAGCGCCGCATCAGATAGCCGATGCCGCCGATGACATAGAGCAGCAACAGATCGATCGGCGATTGGGTGATGCCATAGGTGCCGATGGTGGCGAAGATCAGGATGCCAGCATAGAGCTGTGGTGCCGGGATCTTCAGCAGCTGCACCCAGACGGCGATCAGCGGCAGGTTCAGCACCAGCAGCATCGCGTTGCCGATCACCAGCGAAGCGATCAGCGTCCACACGAGGGCCGACTGCGTCTGGAACAGCAGCGGTCCTGGATTGATGCCGTAGCTCTGGAACGCCGAGAGCATGATGGCTGCCGTGGCCGAGGTGGGAAGGCCAAGCGTCAGCATTGGCACGAGAACGCCGGCGGTTGACGCGTTGTTGGCGGCTTCCGGTCCCGCCACGCCTTCGATGGCGCCGTGTCCGAACTCCTCCGGCTTCGAGGTCAGCTTGCGCTCTGCGTAATAGCTGAGGAAAGTCGGAATCTCGGCGCCGCCTGCAGGCATGGCGCCGATCGGAAAGCCGATCGCCGTGCCGCGCAGCCACGGTCCCCAAGAGCGTTTCCACTCTTCCTTTGTCATCCATAGCGAGCCGCGCAAAGGCACGAGCTGGTCCTTGCCATGGCGATGACGGGAGGCGACGTAAAGCGTTTCACCGACCGCGAATAATCCCACTGCGACGATGATGACGTTGATTCCGTCGAGCAATTCGTCAAGGCCAAAACTGAATCGCGGTTGCCCGGTCTGGAGATCGACGCCGATCAACCCCAGCCAGATACCAAAGAATAAGGCTGCCAGCCCGCGGATCATCGACGACCCCAGGACAGCCGAGGCTGTGACGAAGGCCAAAACCATCAGGGAGAAATAATCGGCGGGTCCGAATTTCAAGGCGAACACGACCACGAAAGGCGCCAGGAACGCGATGCCGAGCGTGCCCAGCGTACCAGCGACAAAGGAGCCGACGGCCGCCGTCGCCAGCGCCGCGCCGGCGCGGCCGTTGCGCGCCATCTTGTTGCCTTCCAGCGCGGTGACAATGGTTGCGCTTTCCCCCGGCGTGTTGAGCAGGATCGACGTGGTCGAGCCGCCATACATGGCGCCGTAATAGATGCCGGCGAAGAGAATGAAGGCCGCCGTCGGCTCGACCGAATAAGTGATCGGCAGCAGCAGGGCAATGGTCAATGCCGGCCCCAGCCCGGGCAGCACGCCTATGGCGGTGCCCAGCGTGGTGCCCAGCAGGGCCCACAGGAGATTATTCAGCGTCAGGGCAGTGGCGAGCCCGCCGAGAAGCTGATCGAGTGAGTTTACAAATTCATAGGCGATATACTCGAACGAGTCGAAAGCGTTCATGTCAGCCCACCACCAGCCCGTATATATGGCGGAAGCCCTGCTCCACCGCGTTCTCGACAAGACCACTGCCGATATTGATGCCCAGCGTCTTGGCGAAACCGAAATAGGCCACAAGCGCGAAGGCAGCGGCGATCGCGGCATTGAGCAGGATACGGCGCGAACCGAAGCCGCGCGTGACGCAGACGAAGAGAACGATCGAGGCCAGGGTGAAACCGACGCGGTTTATCAGCAGCACGTTCAACGCCAGTCCGGCGATCACCCACAGAAGCGCGACATAGTCAGGTTTTGTCTCGCGCTCTTCCTCGCTCTGCCAGCCGCCACGAACGGCCGAGACGATCAGGACAAGCGACAGCAACGCTAGGCCACCCGCAGCGATGGTCGGCATGACGGTGGGGCCTACCTTGGCGTAGATCGGCGAGATAGGTATCGCCTCGGTCTGCCAAAAGACGACGACCGCCAACGCCAGCACGCCCAGCGCCACCGCCAGCTCGCCAAAGCGAACCCCCGATCGCTCGGCGCCGCTCGGCATGGTCAGGCCAGGCCGAGCGATTTCAGAATTGCTTCAATCCGCGTGGTCTCGGAGTCGAGGAACTTTCTGTAGTCATCGCCGACCATAGTGATCTGCGTCCAGTCGCGCGCCTTGCAGATTTCCGCCCATTGCGGCGTCGCCGCCATCTTCTGCACCAGCGTCACCATTTCATTGCGCTGCACATCGCTGACGCCGGGTGGAGCGAACACGCCGCGCCAGTTGAACAGCACGACGTCGATGCCCTCTTCCTTCAGTGTCGGCGCATCGATACCGGCCTGCCGCTTGTCCGCGGAGATCGCCAGCAATCGCAATTTGCCGGCCTTGATCTGCTCGCCGAATTCGCCGTATCCGGAAATGCCGCCGGCAACCTGGTTGCCCAGCAGCGCGGCGATGGCCGGCCCGCCGCCCGAGAAGGCGACATAGCTCACTTTGGCGGGATCGACGCCGACGGCCTGGGCGATCATCCCCAGCATGATGTGATCGGTGCCACCCGCGGAACCGCCGGCCACCGGTACTTTCGTAGGATCGGCTTTCAAGGCCGCCGCGAACTCCTTCGCGCTCTTGATCGGCGATTGCGCCGGCACCACCAGCGCCTGGAACTCGCCGGTAAGACGCGCGATCGGCGTCGTCTGCGTGAGCTTGGTGGTGCTCTTGTTGGCGATGAGCGCGCCAACCATGACCATGCCCGCCACCATCATGGCGTTGCTCTGGCCCTTCCACTGATTGACGAATTGCGGCAACCCCACTGCGCCACCGGCGCCGGCGACATTGGTCACCTGCGCGCCCTTGATCAGATTGGCGCCGCGCATGGCCTGCTCGATGGCACGCGCGGTCTGATCCCAGCCGCCGCCTGGCGCTGCCGGCACGAACAGCTTGAGCAGGTCGATTTCCTGAGCTGAAGCCCAGCGCGAGGTGGAAATTGCGGTGGCTGCGGCTGCAGAGCCGACGACGAAGTTTCGCCGCGTGATCATTGGCGTTCTCCCGAAATGGCATCGTTGCCCGATGCCCGTTATTTGCCTGAATATCCTGCCATGCCGGCGTTCCGCAAGCCATCCTCGCCTATCGCAACGCAGGACTGCATGAATTTCGAGCAGCACCGCCTTTGGTATTCACGGAAATTCAGGTCCGGTAACAGTTGGCAACCTTGGATTGGATCGCTATTCTGCCCGGCGAATCAGACGATCAAGGCGTAAACGCCCAATCACCGCAAATTGGGAAAAGGCAGCTTTGGCCTCAGCCAAGCATGCCTTCCCAAAAAAAGACGGTCGAGATCGGGGAGTGGAGAGAATGGATTCAGAGTACGTACTCGAGACGCAGGGGCTGACGCGCGAATTCGCCGGCTTCTTCGCGGTCAAGGACGTCAACCTCAAGGTTCGCGCCAATACCATCCACGCCATGATCGGCCCCAACGGCGCCGGCAAGACGACCGTGTTCAACCTGCTGACCAAGTTTTTGACGCCCAGCGCCGGGCGCATCTTCTATAAGGGTGAGGAAATCACCCGCGCCAAGCCGGCGGATATCGCCCGCCATGGTCTGGTGCGATCATTCCAGATCTCAGCCGTCTTCCCGCATCTGACCCTGGTCGAGAACGTGCGGGTGGCGCTGCAACAGAAGATGGGCAAGCCGTTCCAGTTCTGGCGTTCGGAGCGGACGCTGGACGAACTCAACCCGCGCGCCCTGCAATTGCTCGACGACGTCGGCCTGCGCGACATGGCGAACCTTACGGCTGGCGAACTGCCCTACGGACGCAAGCGCGCGCTGGAAATCGCCACTACTGTCGCGCTCGATCCCGAGATGATGCTGCTCGACGAGCCGATGGCCGGATTGGGTCACGAAGATATCGGCCGCATCAGCGATCTGATCCGCCGCGTCGCCAAGGGCCGCACCGTGCTGATGGTCGAACACAACATGAGCGTGGTCTCGGACCTGTCCGACACCATCACCGTCCTTCAGCGCGGCGAGATCCTGGCCGAGGGCCCCTATGCCACGGTCTCGAAGGATCCACGCGTCATCGAGGCCTATGTCGGCACGGGGCACGAGTAATGGCCGAGTTCCTGAAAGTCGCCGGCCTGCAGGCCTGGTACAACGAATCGCACGTCCTGCACGGCGTCGACTTCGCCGTCGCCCAGGGCGAAGTCGTCACCCTGCTGGGCCGCAACGGTGCGGGCAAGACCACGACCTTGCGCTCGATCATGGGCATCGTCGGCAAGCGCCAGGGCGCCGTCAGCTTCTGCGGCACCGACACGATCGGCATGCGCTCCAACGACATCGCCCGCCTGGGCATCGCCTATTGTCCCGAAGAGCGCGGCATCTTTTCCTCTCTCAGCGTCGAGGAGAACCTGATGCTGCCGCCCGTGGTCAAACCCGGCGGCATGACCGTGGAAGAGATCTACACCCTCTTCCCCAACCTCGCCGAGCGGCGCAAGAGTCAGGGGACCAAGCTGTCGGGAGGCGAACAGCAGATGCTGGCGATCGGCCGCATCCTGCGCACGGGCGCCACCATGCTGCTGCTTGACGAGCCGACCGAAGGCCTTGCCCCCGTCATCGTGCAGACCATCGGCACGACGATCCGGCGCCTCAAGGAGCGCGGTTTCACCGTGCTGCTGGTCGAACAGAATTTTCGCTTTGCCGCCACAGTCGCCGACCGTCACTATGTGATGGAGGACGGTCACGTCGTCGACACGTTCCGTGCCGACGAGATCGCCGCCAATACCGACAAGCTGCATTCCTATCTCGGAGTCTGATCACCGGAACACATCCGATTCCGGAGCAATAAACCCGTTCAACGTCCATAGTGGAGGAAGTGCATGAAACTTAAATACGGATTGGCCGGCTTTGCCGGCATGCTGTTGGCGGCAGGGACCGCCAACGCGCAAATCTCCGACAACGTCATCAAGATCGGCGTCATGAACGACCAGTCGGGCCTCTATGCCGACATCACCGGCCAGGGCTCGGTTCTGGCCGCGCGCATGGCGGTCGAGGATGCCGGTGGCAAGATCGGCAACACGCCGATCGAGATCGTCTTTGCCGACCATCAGAACAAGCCGGACGTCGGTTCAACCGTGGTGCGCCAATGGATCGACCAGGACAAGGTCGACGCCATCGCCGACGTGCCGACCTCGTCAGTGGCGCTGGCGGTGCAGCAGATCACCAAGGAAAAGAAGCGCATCTTCCTGATGTCGGGCCCGGCCTCGTCCGACCTGACGGGCAAGGCCTGCTCGCCCTACGGCTTCGCCTTCACCTACGACACTTACATGCTTGCCATCGGCACCGGCGCAGCCCTGGCCAAGGCCGGCGGCGACACCTGGTTCTTCCTCACCGCCGACTACGCCTTCGGCCACGCTCTCGAGCGTGACGCCGGCGAAGCGGCCAAGGCGGCCGGCGCCAAGATACTGGGCGCAGTGCGTCATCCGCTGAACACGTCGGACTTCTCCTCCTTCCTGCTGCAGGCGCAGAACTCGAAGGCGAAGATCATCGGTCTGGCCAATGCCGGCGGCGACACCATCAACTCGATCAAGCAGGCGTCCGAATTCGGCATCGTCGCCGGCGGCCAGCGTCTGGCCGGTCTGCTGGTGTTCGTGACCGACGTGCATGCTTTGGGCCTGAAGACGGCTCAGGGCCTGGTCGTCACCGAGTCCTTCTACTGGGACCAGAACGACGAGACCCGCAAGTTCTCCAAGCGCTTCTTCGACAAGATGGGCAAGCAGCCGTCGATGGTGCAGGCCGGCGTCTATAGCGGCGTGTCGCATTATCTGAAGGCAGTCAAGGCAGCCGGGACGGACGATCCGGACAAGGTTGCTGCCAAAATGCGCGAACTGAAGGTCAACGACTTCATGACCAAAGACGCCGAAATCCGCGTCGATGGCCGTGTGATGCGCCCCGGCTACCTGTTCCAGGTCAAGACCCCGGCCGAATCGAAGGGCCCGTGGGACTACTACAAGCAGCTCGCCGTGATCCCGGCCGAGCAGGCTGCGCGTCCGCTCAAGGACGGCGGCTGCGACCTGGTGAAGTAAAAACAAAAATGATCGGGGGGATGTAACGCATGTTCGAACTGCTTGGCATTGCGCCGCAAGCGCTGTTCGGGCAGCTGCTGCTCGGGCTGATCAATGGCTCCTTCTACGCCATTCTCAGTCTCGGGCTGGCAGTAATCTTCGGCATGCTGAACGTGATCAATTTCGCCCATGGCGCGCTGTACATGATCGGCGCGTTCGTGGCCTGGCTGCTGCTGCAGTATCTGGGCGTCGGCTATTGGGCGGCGTTGCTCATCTCCCCGATCGTTGTCGGCCTGCTGGGTGCGCTCATCGAGCGCACCCTGCTGCGCCGGCTCTATCATCTCGACCATCTCTACGGCCTGTTGCTGACTTTCGGCCTGGCCCTGATTTTCGAAGGCATGTTCCGCTACAAATTCGGCTCCTCCGGCCAGCCCTATTCCATTCCCGAAGCGCTGACTGGCGGCAACAACCTCGGCTTCATGTTCCTGCCGACTTATCGCGGCTGGGTCGTTGCCGCCTCGCTCGTCGTCTGCCTGGCGACATGGTTCGTCATCGAGCGCACCAAATTGGGCTCATACCTGCGCGCGGCGACGGAAAATCCGACGCTGGTGTCGGCCTTCGGCATCAACGTGCCGCGCATGATTCTTCTGACCTACGCTTTCGGTGTCGGGCTGGCCGCTTTCGCTGGCGTGCTGGCCGCGCCGATCTACCAGGTGAGCCCGCTGATGGGCTCCAATCTGATCATCGTGGTCTTCGCCGTCGTGGTGATCGGCGGCATGGGGTCGATTATGGGCTCGATCATCACAGGGTTCGGCCTCGGCATCATCGAGGGATTGACCAAAGTTTTCTATCCCGAAGCTTCGACGACTGTGATTTTCCTGGTCATGGCCATCGTATTGCTGATCAGGCCGGCCGGTCTGTTCGGCCGGACGCGTTGAGGGCATGACGATGTTTCAACCACGCAACCTGGCAATTCTCATCGGGCTCCTGGCGCTGGCCATTGCCGCGCCCTTCGTCGTCTATCCCGTATTCCTGATGAAGGCGCTGTGCTTTGCGCTCTTCGCTTGCGCTTTCAATCTGCTGATCGGCTATGTCGGGCTGCTGTCTTTCGGCCATGCCGCCTATTTCGGCGGTTCCGCCTATATCGCAGCCCATGTCGCCAAGGTCTGGGGCTGGCCGATCGAGCTTGCCATTCTTTCCGGGGTGGCGGTCGCAGCGCTTCTTGGGTTGGTGTTCGGCGCGCTGGCGATCCGTCGGCAGGGAATCTATTTCGCCATGGTGACGCTTGCGCTGGCGCAGATGGTGTTCTTCCTGGCGGTGCAGGCGAAGTTCACCGGCGGCGAGGACGGCATCCAAGCCATACCGCGCAAGGTGCTGTTCGGCTTCATCGACATCTCAAGCGAACTGGCTTTCTACTACGTCGTGCTCGCGATCTTCCTGGCCGGTTTCGCGCTGGTCTATCGGATCGTGCATTCGCCGTTCGGCCAAGTGTTAAAGGCGATCCGCGAAAACGAGCCACGCACCATTTCGCTGGGCTATCGCGTCAACCACTACAAGCTGCTGGCCTTCGTTCTATCCGCCTCGTTGGCTGGTCTGGCCGGCAGCACCAAGGTGTTCGTCACCCAGCTCGCCTCGCTGACCGACGTGCAGTGGCAGATGTCGGGCGAGGTGGTGCTGATGACGCTGGTCGGCGGGCTTGGCACCATGTTCGGGCCGGTAGTCGGCGCATTCTTCGTCATCACCATGCAGAACTATCTGTCAAGCTTTGGCGAGTGGGTGCTGGTGATCCAGGGCGTGATCTTCGTGATCGTCGTGCTGTCCTTCCGCCGCGGCATCGTCGGCGAGATCGCCGCCTGGTGGAAATCTCGCCGCGGCGCGTGACGCCTTAGAACGGCTCCTTGAACGGCCGCAGATCGAGCTCCAGCGTCCAGGCGCTGCGATGCTGGTGGTGCAGCATCCAGTAGGCCTCGGCGATCGCCTCGATGTCGAGCATGCCGTCCTCGCCTCGCTCCTCCTTCAATTGCGGGGCGCGGCTTAGCAGACGCTCGCCGGCGATGCCGCCATCGACGACGACATGGCCGACATGGATGCCCTGCGGTCCGAATTCGCGCGCGATGCTCTGCAGCATGCCGCGCAGCGCCGCCTTGGCGGCAGCGAAGGGCGAGAACCGCGCCTTGCCGCGCAAACTGCCTGATGCGCCGGTGAACAGCAGGCTGCCGCCGCCATTCTTCAACAGCGCAGGCAACGCCGCCTGGCTGACATGGAACCCGCCCAGCGCATGCTCGCGCCAATGCTGCTCGAACTGTTCGGGCGTGACCTCGAGGAACGGCGCCGGCCGGTTGCTGCCGGCGTTGTGCACCACGACAGCGAGTGGGCCGAAAGTTTCGGCGGAAGCCACGAACATCCTGGTATCGGCAGCCGACGAGGCATCGCCGATCACCGCCATGGCCTTAGCGCCGCTGGCGCGCAATTCCTCGGCCACTGCCTCGACCTTGGCGGCACTGCGTCCGGCGACGACGACCGGATAGCCGCCCTTTGCGAAACGCCGCGCGATAGCCGCGCCCAGGCCTTGCGAGGCGCCGACGCCCACCACCAGCACGCTGCCTTTGGGCGCGGTCCATTTCGAAGTCGGGGATTGGGCAGTGCCGGTCATGAAAGTCTCCGCAAGGGGTGGGTTGCCCACCACAGATGCGCTCTCACTCCCGATTGCGACAACTGAATTAAAGTAATTCTCGATAAAGATTTTTTATCAGTCGGCCGTTTGACGGTTACTGGTTCGCCCGCTCGACCATCGCCTGCAACAGCACCTGGCAGCCAGCCGCCACGTCGCTCTGGCTTGCCGCTTCGATCTCGTTGTGACTGATGCCGGCCTCGCAGGGAATAAACACCATGGCCGAGGGCGCCACGCGCGCGATGTAGCAGGCGTCGTGCCCGGCGCCGGAGACGATCTCCATCGCCGGATAACCCGCCTTCTCCGCCGCGTTGCGCACCGCGTCGACGCATTTGGCGTCGAACGGCTGCGGCGGGAAATACCAGATCTGCTCGATCTTCATCTCAAGTCCGTGCGCCGCGCTGATCCTGGCCGCTTCCGCGCGCATCTCCGCATCCATCACCGTGAGATCGGCATCGCTGGGGTTGCGCAGCTCCAAGGTCAGCGCGACGCGGCCTGGAATGGTGTTGCGCGATTGCGGCAGCGCGTTGATGACGCCTACCGTGGCGCGCCCGTTCGGCCGCGCGGTGGCGATGCGGCGCGCCGCCACGATCAGTTCCGCAGCGCCGACCAGCGCGTCCTTGCGCAATTCCATCGGGGTGGTGCCGGCATGGCTTTCCATGCCGATGATGTCGATCTCGTACCAGCGCTGGCCCTGCCCGCCGGTGACGATGCCGATGGTCTTCTTCTTGTTCTCCAGGATCGGGCCCTGCTCGATATGCGCCTCGAAATAGGCACCGATCGGAAAGCCGCCGACCTTCTCAGGACCGGCATAGCCGATGCGCTTGAGCTCGTCGCCGAAGCTTTTGCCCTCGGGATCGGTGCGCGAAAGCGCGTAATCCAGATCGAAGGCGCCGGCAAAGACGCCCGAAGCCACCATCGCCGGTGCAAATCGCGAGCCTTCTTCGTTGGTCCACACCGCTACCTCGACCGGCGCATTGGTCTCGTAACCGGCATCGTTCAGCGCGCGGATCACCTCCAGCCCGGCCAGCACGCCATAGGCGCCGTCGAACTTGCCGCCGGTGGGCTGGCTGTCGAGATGCGAGCCGGTGACGATGGGCGGCAGCGCGTTGTTGCGGCCTTTGCGACGGGCGAAAATGTTGCCGATGGCATCGATGCGGATGTCGCAGCCCGCTTCCCTGCACCATCTGACGAACAGATCGCGGCCCTGCCGGTCGAGATCGGTCAGCGCAATGCGGCAAACGCCGCCTTTCTCGGTGGCGCCGATCTGGGCCATTTCCATCAGACTGGACCACAGCCGCTCGCCATTGATGCGCAGATTGTCGGCCATGCTATTTCTCGACCGTCACGCCGCGCCAGAAGGCGACATAGCCTTTGACGTTGTTAGCCGCCGGCTTGGTCTCGGGATAGTACCAGGCGGCATCCTTGTTCTGCTTGCCGTCGACTTCGAGCGTGTAGTAGCTCGCCGTGCCCTTCCAGGGACAGACCGTGTGCGTGTCGGACGGTTTGAAGAATTCGCGTTTGATGGTGTCGGGCGGGAAATAGACGTTGCCTTCGACGATTTCGAACTTGTCGCTTTCGGCAATCACCTTGCCGTTCCATAAGGCGCGGGGCATTGGCCTTCTCCTTACCGTGTCAGGGGCGCCGCAAGATAGCAGCCGAACTCGCGCGGAAAATCGACGCTGATGCGGGCATGCACCTTGCCCTGGCGATCGAAGAAGCGGCCGCGATCGGCGGTGGGGAACACGCCCTCGTGCCAGATGCCTGGGTGGATGTAGAGGCCCTTGTCGCCCTTGAACCAGAAGGCGACGAAATCTTCCGGCCTCACTTCATCGCCCGGCAGCGCCAGGGGCACGACGAAAGGTGCAGGCGTCAGAGGGAAGAACACCTGGCCGCCATCGGGATGGTAGTTGGCGTGCCACAGCAGGACCTTGTCGCGCTTCACCGTGGCTTTGGCTTCGCTCGATTTCTGCGGCTGGCAGGCGAAGCCCAGCACGTAATCGTCGTCGACCGCATTGTTGCGGCCGCGCAGCACATCGCCCGCCCATTCGAATTCGAAGATGCCTTCCGTGGTGCCGCCCTGGTCGCCGGTGCCGGGATCGACGGGCCGACGACCCAGCGCCGGCCAGCGCACGATCTCGACCGGCCGTTGGTCCTTGTGATCGACCAACTCGCCATAGCCCTTCAAGGTTTCAGCCGTCGCCTCGACCAGTTTCAGCGTCACCTCAGGCAAAAGCGGCAGATCGGCGCCGCTTGGCTTGAGATTGGGGGCGAGATCGTCGGGCATTGCCATTCTCCCTGATGCCAGATGCAGCCTAGCCAGCGGAACGCTGGGGCTCAAACAAGCAGAATGTCGGGGCGTCTTGGCGAGCAGAAGCGCCAGCAAAACGCTGGCCGGAATCGGTTTGACTCTGTGCCCGGACAGGACTAGAACAAAACAAGAACATTTATCGGCTTTCCGCCAAACCGCCGGATCGAGACCATGCACGCTGCATCCTTGTCCGATATTGCCAGACTTCGAGAACAAATAAATGTTCTTGAACAGCGATTTAGCGTGTCTTTTTCCAGCAAGTCGGACGCTGTGGCCTTGGGCGTGGCGGCAATCGATCAGGTCTTGCCTGAAGGCGGCTTGTCGGTTCGCGGTTTGCATGAAATCGAAGGCGTAAGCCCTTATGAAACAACGCCGACTGCCGCCGCTACCGGCTTTGCCGCCTGGTTGCTGGGCCGGTGTGGCACCGAGCGCCGGCAGGACCGGCCCGTTCTCTGGGTCCGCCGCCGTGGCGGCCGCTTCGACTCCCGTCCCTACGCCCCGGGCCTCCTACCCTATTTCGATCCTTCCCGCCTGCTGCTGATCGAGCCGGAGAGCGAGGACCACGTTCTGTGGACCATCGAGGAAGGGCTGCGGTCGGGCGTGCTGGCCGCGGTGCTGGGCGAGATCCGCACGGCCGATCTGACGGCGACGCGGCGGCTGCAACTGGCGGCCGAAGCCAGCGCCACGCCGGCCCTGCTGCTGCGCCTGCCCGGCGCCTTGCGCACCAGTGCGGCGCTGACGCGCTGGCAGGTCAGTTCGGCCGCCGCCGCCTCGACCCCCGGATTGCATGACATTGCCCGACCCCGTTTGCGGGTCAGCCTGCGCCGCGCGCGCGGCCGGATCGACGATCAAGAACGAAGCTGGATGATGGAGTGGTGCCATGAAAAGGGTGATTTCGCTTTGGTTTCCCAGGCTGTCGACCGACCGGCTGGCCCGCCTCGATCCCCAGTGGCGCGAGCGCCCTGGAGCGACTCTGGCCAGCGTTTCCGGCGGGCAGCGCCTGGCTTCCGTCAATGAGGCAGCGCAGCGCGCCGGCCTCTATCGCCAGCTGAAGCTGGCCGACGCACGGGCCATGCTGCCCGAGCTGCGCGTCGTGGCCGAGGACATCGGCGCCGACAAGCGGCTGCTGGAGAAGCTCGCCGCCTGGTGCGACCGCTATACACCCTGGGTGGCACTCGACGACATGCCCGACCAGGCGGGCTACGGGCTGTTCCTCGACATCAGCGGCTGCGCCCATCTCTTCGGCGGCGGCGACAAGGGCGAAGCGGAGCTGCTCAAGGATTTGATGCAGCGCGTCGAGAAGCTGGGCTTCACCTGCCGCGCCGGGCTGGCCGACACCGCGGGCGCAGCCTGGGCCATGGCGCATTTCGGCACCGGCACCCGCGCCCAGCGCATCCTGCCGCCTGGTGGCCAGCGCCAGGCTCTGGCGGAGTTGCAGGTCGAGGCCCTGCGCCTGCCTGCTGAGGCCATCGATACGCTGAACCGTCTGGGCCTGCGCCGCATCGGCGATCTCTATTCCCTGCCGCGCGCGCCCCTGACCAACCGGTTCGGTCCGATCGCTTTGGCGCGGCTCGATCAAGCGCTGGGAAGAATTCCCGAGACCATCGAGCCGCGCCGTCCCACGCCGCCTTTCCGCTGCCGCCTGGCCTTCGCCGAGCCGATCGGCCGGCCGGAGGATATTGCTGCCGCCACTTCCCGCCTGCTGGCTTCCCTGGGCAGCCAGCTTGAGGCGGCCGGCATGGGCGCGCGGCAGATCGAGCTGGTGCTCTATCGCGTCGATGGCTCGTTCGAGCGCTGCGAGATCGGCACCAGCCAGCCGAGCCGCGACGCCGACCATCTGCTGCGTCTGTTCGCCGAACCGCTGGGCCAGATCGATGCCGGCTTTGGCGTCGAGCTGATGCTGCTGACCGCGCGCGCGGCCGATCCTTTCGTTGGCCGGCAGAAAAGTCTCGAGCAAGGCGAAGGCAGCGAGGACGGCAAGGTCGACGAATTGATCGACCGACTGACAGCCAAGCTGGGCTCCGATCGCGTCATCCGGCTGATTCCGCGCCAGAGCCACATCCCCGAACGCGCCGTGCAGCGCGTCTCGGCGAGCGCTCCTGTGACGGGGAGCGCTGGGGCTGCCCGCTCGGCGGTGGCGCTGGCGCAGGATTGGCGCGTCTTCGCCAGGCCCGACCCTGCCCGGGCGGCGCCGGTGCGGCCGGTGCGACTTCTCGCTAACCCCGAGCCGATAGACGTCACCGCACCCGTGCCTGACGATCCGCCGATGCAGTTCCGCTGGCGCCAGCAGGCGCATCGCGTGGTGCGCGTCGATGGGCCGGAACGGCTGGCCAACGAATGGTGGCGCGAAGCGGACGCGACGGCAGCCAATCTCCTGCACGCGATCCCGCCAGTGCGCGATTACTACCGCATCGAAGCCGAAGACGGGCAGCGCTACTGGATCTATCGCGACGGACCGTTCAACAGCGTGGTCGGCGCCGCCGGCACGATGCGCACCGCGCGCTGGTATCTGCATGGATTTTGCGCCTGAACCGAATGGGGAAGACATGGCTACTCTGACCATCCGCAATCTCGGCACTGACGTCGTGCAGGCGTTGAAATTGCTGGCGAAAGCCAATAACCGCTCGCTCGAGGGCGAGGTCCGGGCCTTGATGGAGCGGCACGCGCAAACGCCCTCGGCGCATAAACTGATCGCGCTGGCCAATGACATCGCTGCGCTGACGCCCAAGGACCGGCCGCAGACCGATAGCGCATTGCTGCTGACGGAGAATCGCAGTCGATGATTTACGTCGTCGACGCCACCGTCGCCGTCAAATGGTTCGTCAACGAACCTTTGCGGTCGGTGGCGTTGCGCCTGATCGATTCTCGACTGGCATTGCACGCGCCAGAGTTGATCCTGATGCAGATGAGCGAAATCGCTCGTCTCAAACTGCAGCGTGACGAGGTCACGCTGGAGCAGATGCAGGAAGCCTTGCATCGAGCGCCGGCTTTCTTTGAACGCCTGCACCCGGTGCAGGATCTGCACGAGCGCGCCTTACAACTCAGCCTCAAGCTCGACCGGCCGATCGCGAGCTGCTTCTATTTGGCCTGCGCCGAGACGCTGAAAGCGGCGCTGGTCACCGCCGATCGCGATCTGGCGACGGTGAATGCCGATTTCCTGGCCTCCCCCATCCTGCATCTTTCCGCCCTGCCTGCGCTTGCGGCCTGAGCCATGCGTGCGGTGCCAGAGCCGGCCTATGCCGAGCTGCAAGTCACGTCCAATTACAGCTTCCTGCGCGGCGGCTCGCGTCCTGCCGAACTGGTCGAGACGGCGGCAGCCTTGGGCCATCGAGCCATCGCCGTCACCGACCGCAACACATTGGGCGGCGTCGTGCGCGCGCATGTGGCCGCGCACGAGGCGAAGAAGGCCGGTAAGGATATCAAGCTACTGATCGGTAGCCGGCTGGTGACGCAGGATGGTTTCTCGCTGCTGGCCTACCCGATGGACATCAAGGGCTACAGCAAGCTTTGCCGGTTGCTGACCTTGGGAAATCGGCGCGCGCCCAAAGGCCAGTGCCATCTCTTCCTTAACGACATCTTCGCCCACGCCGAAAACATCCTGACCATCGTGGTGCCGCCGGAAGATCCGGACGAGGAATTCGTCCGCCGCCTGGCCGATTGCGCCGATGTCTTCCGCGGCCGCTGCCATCTTGCCGGCCACCATCTCTATCGCGGCGACGATGCAAGACGCTTGGAGCAGCTGAAGCAACTCGGTCATCGCTGCAATGTGCCGCTGGTCGCCACCAACGACGTGCATTACCACGCGCCGGAGCGACGCATCCTGCAGGACGTGCTGAGCTGCATCCGCGAGCGCTGCACCATCGACGAAGCCGGCTGGCGTTTACATGCCAATGCCGAGCGGCACCTGAAATCGCCGGAAGAGATGGCACGGCTGTTCCACCGTCATTCCGACGCCTTGGCGCGCACCGTGGAAATTGCCGAGCGCTGCAATTTCGCGATGACGGAGCTGGACTATCAGTATCCGGTTGAGGCCGGCATTGACGGTCGATCGCCGCAGCAAGAACTGGAACGGCTGACCTGGGAGGGAGCGGCGAAGCGCTTTCCCGGCAACACCATTGAAAAATACAGAAAGCAGATCGAGAACGAATTCAATCTGATTCGGGAACGCAATTACGCGGCCTTCTTCCTTACCGTTCGCCACATCGTTGACTTCGCTCGGAAAAAGGAAATTCTATTCCAGGGGCGCGGCTCGGCGGCGAATTCGCTGGTGTGCTACTGCCTTGGCATTACCGCCGTCGGTCCCGACCGCATCGATCTGCTGTTCGAGCGTTTTCTCAGCACCGCCCGCAACGAGCCGCCCGACATAGACGTCGATTTCGAGCACGAGCGCCGCGAAGAGGTCATCCAGCACATCTATAAAGAATATGGTCGTGACCATACCGCCCTCACCGCAACAGTGATCGCCTATCGCAGCCGCAGCGCCATTCGCGATGTTGGCAAGGTGCTGGGACTATCGCCGGACACGGTTGGCGCATTGGCTGATTCGGTTTGGGGCTCCTCAGGAGAACCCATTCCCGAAGAGCACGTGCGCGAGGCCGGGCTGGATCCCACCGACCGGCGTCTGTCGCTGGCGCTTGAGCTGTCGGCAATCCTGACCGGCTTTCCGCGCCACCTGTCGCAGCATGTTGGCGGTTTCGTCATTTGCCGCAACCGGCTCGACGATCTGGTGCCCATCGCCAATGCGGCGATGGAAGATCGCACCGTCATCGAGTGGGACAAGGACGATCTCGACGCGCTGAAGATCCTGAAAGTCGACGTGCTGGCGCTTGGGATGCTGACCTGCCTGCGCAAGAGTTTCGCCCTAGCCAAGCAGCATCACGGCCGGGATCTCGATCTCCATATCCCCGAAGGCGATGTCGCAACCTACGAAATGCTGTCGCGAGCCGATTCGCTGGGCGTGTTTCAGGTCGAAAGTCGGGCGCAGATGTCGATGCTGCCGCGCCTGGAGCCGAAGAATTACTACGACCTGGTCGTCGAAGTAGCCATCGTGCGACCCGGCCCGATCCAGGGCGACATGGTGCATCCCTATCTGCGCCGGCGGCACAATCTGGAGCGCATCGAGTTTCCCAAGCCGGAACTCCGTGCCGTGCTGGAAAGGACCATGGGCGTGCCGCTGTTCCAGGAACAAGCGATGAAGATTGCTATCGTCGCCGCCGGTTTCACCCCAACGGAAGCCGATGGCTTGCGCCGCGCCATGGCGACGTTCAAGCAGACCGGCACCATCGGCAGCTTCGAGAGGAAGTTCATCGACGGCATGATCGCCAATGGCTACGAAAAGACGTTCGCCGAAAGATGTTTCGAGCAAATCAAGGGCTTCGGCAATTACGGCTTTCCCGAAAGCCATGCCGCTTCGTTCGCGCTGCTGGTCTACGTCTCGTCATGGATCAAGTGCCATTACCCCGACGTCTTCGCCGCCGCCCTGCTCAACGCGCAACCGATGGGCTTCTACGCGCCGGGACAGATCGTGCGGGATGCGCGCGAGCACGGCGTGGAAGTGCTGCCACCAGACGTGAACCATAGCCACTGGGACTGCACTCTGGAGCCGGCCCCGACTCCCCGCGCCCTGCTCGCGCCTTCCGCCCCCAATGGCCGCACCACGCAGCTTTGCGCCTTGCGCCTGGGATTCCGCCAGGTGACCGGGGGCGAGGAGAAAGCCATCGAACGGATGATCCAGCACCGCGGCGATGGCTATCGCAACATGCAGGATCTCCGTCAGCGCAGCGGGTTATCGCGGCAGGCGCTGGAAAAGATGGCGCGGGCCGATGCTTTCCAGTCGATGGGACTGGACCGTCGGCAGGCGCTGTGGGCCGTACGTGGATTGCGCGACGAGCGCATGACGCTGTTCGAAACGCCCGCACTGCGGACCGAGTTGCCGATACAGGCGGAACCCGAAGTGGAATTGCCGGAAATGGCCATCGGCGAGCATGTGGTGGACGATTACACCAGCCTGCGCCTGTCGTTGCGCTCCCATCCGCTTTTGCTGCTACGCCAGCAGTTGCGGCCAACCGGCATCAGCGCCAACGACAGGCTGGACGACATCAAGGCCGGCAGCGCCATTGCCGTGGCCGGACTGGTTCTGGTGCGCCAGCGTCCGGGCAGCGCCAACGGCACGGTGTTCATCACCATGGAGGACGAATTCGGAGTCGCCAACATCATCGTCTGGCCGGCGATCTTCGAGCAGTATCGGCGGATCGTGATGGGCGCGCGGATGATGCGGGTGGAAGGAAAGCTGCAGCGCGAAGGGCTGGTGGTGCATGTCGTGGCGGAGAAGCTGATCGATCTTTCCTGGATGCTCGACACCTTGGCCAACGACGTCCTGCCAACCCGTACGCGCGACATCATCATCCCCGAATACGGCCGCGGCGACGAGGTCAAGCATCCCAATCAGGGCGACGTTCGCGTCGCCCGCGCCCGCACAAATGTTCATCCGCGCGACGTGCGTATCCGCATCAAGTCGCGCGACTTCCACTGATGGACGGGAATTGCTAAGCAGACACTGAGTGCATCGCGCGAAACCTGTTCGATAGCGAGCGTGCCAGGTTATGCGACGGACGCTCGACCAGCACATAGAAAAGCATGCCCAGACCAAGAATCGCCGCGACCTTTGCGAGCCATTCAACAATGAAAGGGCCCGACCAATCGACGGAGACAAAAGCCCCCAAAGCGATCATGTGCACCAGATAAATCGAGTAGCTAATAGAACCCAGATGTTCGAGAATCCACACTGGCTTCTTCACCGCGTAGCGCACCAACTCTCTTTCAAGCCACATCGCGGCGAGAACAGCAAAGACCAGCATGGACGTCGGATAACCGATTCGAACCGGCGAATGAAACACTCCCCACAACGCCAAAACAGAGAGTCCCCATATACCGCCGCGCCAGAGCCAAATCAAAAACGCCGGACGGTTGCCAGAGCCAAGATTCAATTTCTCCGCCAGCAGGCATCCGGTCAACCAGAACGGCAGGCAAACTACCCATGACAGCCCACCGGGAATAAAACCTGGGTGCGTTATGGAGAAATTAAAAACGATGACGGCGAGAGACAACGCAATGGAAATTCCGAACACCGACATCATTCCAATGCGGCGAGCCGCCAGCAGGATGAATGGATAAAGGCCGTAATAAACAAGCTCGCAGTAAACCGTCCACAGAACCGCAGCGCTTTTGCCCTCGATGATGCCGCCGACGAACGAGCCAAAAATAAGCACCGTCACCATGGGCACGCCCACGCGTATGAGGCGCCTGGTCAGGTATGGCAACAATTGCAGGCAACGTCCGTCAACATACGGTCGGTGAATGCAGAAGCCAGAGACGACGAAGAAGACCGTAACGGCTGCAGTGCTATTGAAGGCAAAGCTATTCAGCGAATTTGGCAAAAGAGATTGGTTGAGACCTAGCCAGACCAGCGTCTCTCTCGCCGGGAATGAGGCGCCGTGGGCTATCGCCACCCAAACCGCCGCCAATCCCCTGATGCTGTCGAGACCGGCAAAACGCTCTTCACTGTTCATGCCGCAACTTACACCGCTTCCAGAGGCGCGTTCAGCGACGTGGTCGACGGCAGGATGATGCCGCCACGATCGCCGATATCTATCTTGCCATAACGCTGGGCGAAGACCGGTGGGAGCGGCCGTGCGCCGTCGGCGGCCAGCCACAGGCGCAGCAGATGGCGCTTCTTCTCCGGCTCCGGCCAGTCCTCGAAACCGGTGCGGTCGTGCAGCAGCGTGTGATTATGCACGAGCTGCACGTCACCTGGCCGGAACTCCATGTGCAGGTTCAGCGCCGGGTCGTTGGCCAGCGAGTCGAACAGGTTCAGCGCTTCGACATGCCGCGGCGTCAGGCGCGGCGCATCGGCGAAGCGTTGCGCCGAATCGATGTACTGGCGCTGGTAAATGGCCGTCAGATAGCCCTGATACCAGTTGAAAACCGGTATCTCGAAATAAGGCTTCATCCCCGCCGGAACCTCGCCGCGCCGATCCGTGGCGATGGGCTGGAACAGCAGCCGCAACAGGTCGGGACGCCGCCGGCGCATCTCGTTGAAGATGGTGGTGGAGCTGACCAGCGCCGACAGACCGCCGCTCTTGGCCGTCTTCAGGCACAGCAGCCCGACGATGTCGCAGGAATCGGTGTGGAAAGTCTGACGTTCGTGAGTCTGGTAGATGCGGACATTCGGGTCTTTGACGTCCAGCCCGAGATCCTGGACATGGCCCAGCACATGGCCCTTGGCATTCTGCGAACGCGCCCGGCCCAGATGCGTGCCGAGACCGAAGAAAGCCAGGGCCGATTGGCGACGGTCATAACGTTCGACCGGCAGGCCGCGCAAAACGACAAAACCACGCCCATGCAATAGCTCGCGCAAAGTGGCGTCGAGCTTGACCTTAAGGCGCGGCAAGGGAAAATCGGCCGCCGTCACGGCGGCAATATCGGCGTTGCGCACCAGCAGCGGCGCCATGGCGGCATCGATCTCCGCAATATCGCCGGCGTCGAGCGCCACGACGTAGTCTTCGCGCGCCGCAATCGATGGGCCGTACCATGCCGCGGGCCCCGTCTGTTCAGGCGGCAGTTCAGCCAGGGAATTGGTATCGGGAATGGCTTCCTCCCTCTTGCTTGTTGCGCCGATTAGACAGGAGCGGCGGCAGCGAGGCAACGACGGCATATTTGCTCTGGTCCGGCGACATTGCCTTTTTGCTGCCCTGATCCGGGCGGATTGTGCTTTAACCCGCCGATGAATCGTTTTTCGCTCCCCTTCCTGCTCGCAGGCCTGTTGTGCCTTGGCGCCGCATTGCCGGCGCAGGCAGATGGCTTGCTGGCCCACCAGGCTGAGTATCGCATCACGCTGGGGACCACCGACAACGCCTCGCAAATCGGCAAAGTGCGCCAACGCCTGACCAGCTGCCAGGGCAACTGGAAGTTCGAACGCGATGTGCAGGCTTCCGTGTTGCTGACGCAAAACCTGCGCTTCGACGTCGACTCCTCGCTGCGCGCGGAGGAAACAGTCAACGGCAATAGCCTGACCTATCGCCTGCGCCGGGCGATGAATGGCGAGCGCAGCCAGCGCGACGGCACCGTCACGTTGACCACGTCCGGTGGCGGGGCTGCCATCCTCAACACGCCCGAAGGTCGCAAGACCGTCGAACTGCCATCGGAGACCGTGCTGCCGGTCGGCCTGATCGGCGCGGCGATCCAGCGGCTGAAACGGGGGGCCGACAGCTTCACGCTGGAAGCCTTCGACGTCGAACTGATCAGCGACAATTTCCTGGTTAAAGGCAGCGTCCTGGATCCGCAGGAATTGCCGCCCCGGCTTCTGCAAGGCATCGATGGCAGTGTGGTTGGCGCCAAGGTCTGGCCGCTGCTGCTGCAGTTCTTCCGTGCCGACCGTTCGGGCGACCCACCGATGTTCCAGACCCGCCTGCGCCTGCACGAAACGGGCGTCATCAGCCGCATGGTGCTGACCTATGGTTGGCTCAATTTCAGCGTCGACCTGACCGGCATAACCCCGTTGGCCAAGGGCTGTTAGCACCTTTTTCCCCAAATTGATCAACTGCTTGAGGGCAGTGATCCGCGAAGCTCCGCCGCGCGTAGATTAGAATGTCTCCTCCCCGAGACGTGGTAACGTGGTCCTGGCCGAAACATGGCTCCCCCCCAACTGCTCTGGTTCCGCCAGGACCTTCGTCTCTCCGACAACCCCGCCCTGGTGGCGGCGGCAAAGGCCGGCCCCGTAATTCCCGTCTATATCCTCGACGATGAAACTCCGGGGCGCTGGGCCATGGGTGGAGCCAGCCGGTGGTGGTTGCATCATTCCCTGACGGCGCTGGACACGGCGCTGCGCAAAATCGGCAGCCGCCTGATTCTCCGTCGCGGCAGGTCCGGAGACCAGATCGATCGATTGATCGACGAAACCGGCGCGTCGGGCGTCTTCTGGAATCGCTGCTATGAGCCCTTCGCGGTCGAGCGCGATCAGAGTATCAAGACCGCTCTGAAATCGCGCGATCTGAGGGCCAGCAGCCATAACGCGGCGCTGCTGTTCGAACCGCACGAGGTCGTCAACAAGGCCGGCCAGCCGTTCAAAGTGTTCTCGCCGTTCTGGCGCGCCTGCCGCGCCATGGGCGATCCGCCGACGCCGATCAAAGCCCCAAAAACGGTCGACGCTCCGACCGAATGGCCGCATTCTGACAAACTGGCCGACTGGAAGCTGCTGCCGCACGAACCCGATTGGGCAAGTGGCCTGCGCCAGGCATGGACGCCGGGTGAAACGGGCGCGCAAGCGCGGTTGGCGGATTTCATCGACGACATCATGCTCGACTACTCGGGTGGCCGCGACATTCCCGGCCTGCATGCGACGTCGCGCCTGTCGCCGCATTTGCATTTCGGCGAGATCGGCCCGCGTCAGATCTTCCAATCCGTACGCTTTGCGCTGAGCGACAAGCGCTCCGGCGCGCTGGCAAAATCGGGCGAGAAGTTCCTGTCGGAACTCGGCTGGCGCGAATTCAGCCATTCGCTCCTGTTCCACAACCCGACGATGCCTGAACGCAATCTGCGGCCCGAGTTCGACCGCTTTCCCTGGCTGCGCAACGCCGCCAATCTCAAAGCCTGGCAGCGCGGCATGACCGGCTACCCGATCGTCGATGCCGGCATGCGCGAGTTATGGCAAACCGGCTGGATGCACAATCGCGTACGCATGGTGGTGGCGTCGTTCCTGATCAAGCATATGCTGCTCGACTGGCGCCATGGCGAGAAATGGTTCTGGGACACGCTGGTCGACGCCGACCTCGCCAACAACGCGGCAAGCTGGCAGTGGGTGGCCGGCAGCGGCGCCGATGCCGCCCCCTTCTATCGCATCTTCAATCCAATCCTGCAGGGCGACAAGTTCGATGGCGACGGCGCCTATGTGCGCCGCTACGTGCCCGAACTGGCTAAACTGCCGGATGCCGTTATCCATCACCCCTGGGATGCCAGCCCGCTCGAACTGGCCGATGCCGGCGTTACCTTGGGCAAAACCTACCCCCATCCCGTGATCGAGCACGATCACGCCCGCCAGCGCGCATTGCGCGCGCTCGCTTCGCTGAAAGAGCTGTCTGCATGAAAATCGCGGTGATAGGCGCGGGCGTTGCCGGGCTGGGCGCGGCCTGGTTGCTCGGCAAACGGCATGAGATTGCGATCTACGAGAAGAACGCTCGGTTGGGCGGTCATTCCAATACGGTGATCGCCAAAGCCTATGGCCGCGAGATTGCCGTCGATACGGGCTTTATCGTCTATAACGAGCCCAACTATCCCGACCTCACGGCGTTATTTGCCCATCTCGGCGTCAAGACCGAAGCCTCCGACATGTCTTTCGCCGTCAGCCTGTTCGATGGCGGTTTCGAATTCGGCAGCGGCGACCTCGCCATCCTCGGTCAGCCATCGAACATCATGGACCGGCGCTTCCACCGCATGATCGCCGACCTGCTGCGCTTCAATCGACTGGGCCGGCGCCTGGGAAGCGATGCCGCGCTGGCCAATCTGACCTTGGGCGACTGGCTCGACCGCCAGCGTTTTGGCGCCTATTTCGTCGACCGCTTCATCCTGCCGCTTTGCGCCTGCATCTGGTCGTGCTCGCTGGAGGACATGAGGCAATTCCCGTTGCTGCATTTTGCCCAATTCTTCGCCGAACACCGGCTATTCAATATCTGGCGCCAGCAAGCATGGCGCACGGTCAGCGGCGGCAGCCGGCAATATGTCGACAAGCTCGC
Organism: uncultured Hyphomicrobiales bacterium; assembly: GCA_964388115.1. Lineage (GTDB taxonomy): Bacteria > Pseudomonadota > Alphaproteobacteria > Reyranellales > JAQSWP01 > JAQSWP01. The sequence goes on along the minus strand of CAYLYK010000001.1, from coordinate 1,036,866 downwards.
TCGACCCGTGGCCGCAAACGCTCGTACGGCGCATGCCGCCGTGGCCGTCGAGCGGCACCTCGACCATGTCATGGTGCGCGATGCTTCGGGACACTGGGATCGATTCGATCAGATCGTGCTCGCCTGTCATGCTGACGAGGCCCTGGCACTGTTGGGCAGCGATGCAACCGAAGCCGAACGTCGGCATCTGTCCGCTTTTCGCTATGCACCCAACCGGACGATCCTGCATACCGATCGGCTGTTGATGCCGAAGCGACGCGCGGTCTGGTCTAGTTGGAACTACGTCGCCGACAAGCCAAGTCGCCACGGGCCTGTCGCGGTGACATACTGGATGAACCGACTGCAGAACATCGATCCCGCCTGCCCGCTCTTCGTTACCAACAACCCTACCCGACAACCGGCACCTGAGAGCGTTCTGGCGGAGTTCGACTACAGCCATCCGCTCTATGATCACGGCGCCTTCGCTGCTCAACCCTTGCTGGCCCAGCTCCAGGGCAAGAAGCGCACCTGGTTCTGCGGCAGCTATTTCGGCTTCGGCTTCCACGAGGGCGCGCTGGCGTCGGGCCTGGATGTCGCCCACTCGCTGGGCGTGCCGCGTCCCTGGAACGGGACCGTGGCGGGACTTGCGCCCAAGCGGCCCGTGATCGACACTTTGCCCGGCCTGGCCGGAGGCGGCGCGCTGCCCGGCCATGGCCCGGTGCGGGGCCGCGCGGAAGACATATGACGCTTACTTTGCCTTCGCCTGCTGACGCCGTTGCCGAGCGGCAGACGCCTGCCATTGCCGGCGGGCTCAGTCTTGCCACCGTTTTCCACAAGCGGCTGCGGCCGAAGGCGAACGCCTTCCGCTACAGCGTATTCTACGTTTGCTTCAATGTGGCGGAAATTGACCGGTTGCACCGGCCGTTCTTCTCGCTCGATCGCTTCAACCTGTTGAGCTTCCACCGCAAGGATCACGGCCCGCGCACAGGCTCCGACCTCGATGGCTGGATTCGCGGGCTGTTGAAGGACAATGGACTTGAAACGGTCGACGGCGATATCGTGCTGCACTGCCATCCGCGCCTGCTGGGCTACGCCTTCAATCCGATCAGCCTGTGGTTCTGCCATGACCGCGCCGGCGCGTTGCGTGCCGTGCTGTGCGAGGTCAACAACACGTTCGGCGAGCGGCACCTCTATCTGGTGGCCCACGCCGACAGGCGACCGATCCGGCCCAGCGACTGGCTGCAGGCGCACAAGGTTTTCCACGTCTCGCCGTTCCTGCCGGTGGAGGGCTTCTACCGCTTCCGCTTCCGCCTTGACGAGGCCGGCGTGCGTGCCGATATCCATTATCATGACGCGGAGGGGCCCATGCTGCTGACCTATGTCGAAGGCACTCGGCGCGATTTGACGACGGCGTCGGCGCTGGGCGCCGTACTGCGCCATCCCTTGATGACCTTGATGGTGGTCGGCCGCATTCACTACCAGGCTGCCAGGCTGCTCCTGAAGAAGGCGCGCTTCTTCCGCAAGCCCGCGCCGCCGGCGCATGATCTGACGCGATGAACCTGCCCCACGCCTTGCTGGACAAATCGGCGCCGCTGGCAGCGCGCATCGTGCTGGCTGCCGTAGCGCGTCTGGAAGTCGGCACCTTGGCCGTCACTCTTCCCGACGGCAGCGTTCACAATTTCGCTGGTCATCAGCCGGGGCCCGCCGCGGCAATCCAGATCCGCGACTGGCGCCTGTTTGCGCGTGTGGTGCGCGGTGGCGACATGGCATTCGCCGAAGCCTATATGGATGGCTGGTACGACACGCCCGATCTGCCCGCGCTGCTGACTTTGGGCGCGCTCAATCAGGCCGCTCTCGAGAAGGCGTTTCAGGCGACCTGGCTGCGGCGCATGGTATGGCGGCTGATCCATGCCAGGCGTGGCAATTCCAAGCGCGGCTCGGCCCGCAACATCGCCGCGCATTACGATCTGGGCAACGATTTCTACAAGCTCTGGCTCGACCACAGCATGACCTACTCCTCGGGGCTCTATGACGGCGGACCGGACCGCACTTTGGAGCAGGCGCAGGACGCCAAGTATTCCCGCATTCTCGACCGGCTTGGCGTGCGCCAGGGCGACAGCATTCTGGAAATCGGCTGCGGCTGGGGTGGCTTCGCGGAAATTGCGGCAAGGCGCGGCGCGCGCGTGCACGGGATCACCATATCGCGCGAGCAGCTCGATTTCGCTCGCGAGCGGATGGCACGCAGCGATCTGACGCATAACGCGACGCTCGAATTCCGCGACTATCGCGACATTCAGGGTGCGTACGATCACATCGTCTCAATCGAAATGGTCGAGGCAGTGGGCGAGAAATACTGGCCGCGTTACTTCGCAACCGTGGCGCGGCATTTGCGTCCAGGCGGCAAAGCGCTAATTCAGGCCATCACCATTGCCGATCAGGCCTTCGAGCAATATTGTCGCGGTACTGACTTCATCCAGCGCTACATTTTTCCCGGCGGCATGCTGCTGTCGCGCCAGAAGCTGGCCGAACAGGCGCGGCAGGCGGGGCTGAAGCTGGCCGACGCCTATGGTTTCGGCCAGGACTATGCGCGCACCCTGTCCGGCTGGCTCGAACGGTTCGATGGGGTTTCGGAGAAGATCAGGCACATGGGATTTGACGAACGCTTCCAGCGCATGTGGCGCTATTACCTGGCCTATTGCATTGCGGGATTTTCCACGGGACGGACCGACGTCTTGCAGGCCGAACTGGTTCATGCTTAATCAGGCGTCGCGATCTTCGGCCGTTTGAGGCGCGAGCACTTCGCAACTGCGAGAAAGGCTTTTTTTGACCCCCACGTCAGACAATCCGACGGCCGCGCCCGTGCGTTTGAGTGGGTGGAGTCTTGGGGCCTATTCGATGCTGCAATTGCCGCTGGCGATGGCGGCATTACCCATCGTTCTCAACGTCTCGCATTTCTACGGCAAGCATTTCAGCGTCAACCTGACGCTGATCGGCATCATTTTCCTGCTGACCCGTCTGATCGACGCCATTCAGGATCCGCTGATCGGCTATTTCAGCGACCGGCTGACGCATCGCAAGAACGGTCGGTTGTGGATGGCTGTCGGCTCGGTCCCGATTCTGGGCATCGGCTTCTTTGCCGTCTTCTCGCCACCGGATCTGACCGGTCACGCCATGCTGCTCTATCTGCTGCTGGCGTTGATTGTGGTGCATCTGGGCTATTCCGGCGTGTCGATCAGCTACCACTCGCTCGGCGCCGAACTGAGTTACGACTACAACGAGCGCACCCGAGTCACCGTCTGGCGCGAAGTATTCGGCATTCTGGGTTTGCTGCTGGGCGCTGCCCTGCCGCCCTATTTCGTCACTCTGTTCGGCGAATTACAGGGCCATGCACGGCTGGCGGTGACCTTCCTGCCGCTGCTACTGGTGCCGGCGATTCTGATCTGGGTGTTCAAGCCGCGGCCGGTTACGCCGCCTGTGCCCAAGAATGCCTTCAGCATCAGCCGGGTTTTCGTGGCGCCGTTCCGCAACAAACGCTTCCGCACCTTGCTTGCGGTCTACCTCATCAACGGTTCGGCCGTGGCGATCGCAGCGTCCGTCGTCCTATTCTTCATCGACGACATCGTCGAGGCGCCGCAGCACAAGGTCTGGTTCATTCTGGCCTATTTCGCCTCGGGCATGTTCAGCGTGCCGTTCTGGCTCTGGCTTTCCAAGCGCACGAGTAAATCGGGCGCCTGGTTTGCCGGCATAATCTTCAGCAGCGGCGGCCTCGCTTTGGCGATGTTCGTGGGAGCAGGCGACGTCACGGGCTATCTGATCGTTTGCGTTCTGGCCGGGTTCGGACTGGGTGCAGATTATGGCCTGCCGCCTGCGATCCTTGCCGACGTGATTCACAACGAAGTCAGCGACAGCCAGGGCGAGTCGGGCAAGTATTTTGGCCTCTGGGCCATGGCGACCAAGATCACCACCGCGATCGGGGGCGGCATCGCGCTGCCGATGCTCGATGTGCTAGGTTACAAGCCGGGCCATACCGAATCCGGCTGGGCGTTGATCGCTGTCTATGCGGCCCTTCCCGCTTTGGTGAAACTCCTGGCGGTTGCGTGGCTGTGGCGAATTCGGGTCGAATCGGCCAAACCTTCGGTGCGCAAGCAATGGCGGCAATACCGCAAGCCGATTTCACGATTGAAAAGTGAACGAACCTAGCACCTGGTTCGTATCTGCTGCATGAGCGGATCGAATTTCTGGACTGGCAAGCGAGTATGGATCGTCGGCGCCTCCTCAGGCATCGGCGCGGCGCTGGCGCGGGAACTGGCCGGCCGTGGCGCTCGTCTGGCGGTGTCGGCCCGCTCCGCCGATGCCCTCAACACTCTGGCGATCGGATTGCTGGGCTCGGGCCATCGCGCCCTGCCGCTCGACACCACCGATGCTACAGCCGTCGGCAATGCCGCCACCATCCTGCAGGCCGAATGGGGCGGCATCGATGTGGCGGTACTGGGCGCGGCCGCCTATTCGCCGATGCGGGCTTTCGAGCTCGACCTGCCGGCCGCGCAACAGACGATGCGGGTCAACATCGAAGGCGTCCTGAACTGTCTGGCGGCGCTGGTGCCGCCAATGTTGGATGCGCGCAAAGGACATATCGCGATTATCGCCAGCGTTGCCGGCTATCGCGGGCTGCCACAGGCGCTGGCCTATGGCGCCAGCAAGGCAGCCTTGATCAACATGGCCGAGACGTTGCATCTGGATCTCGCCGAGCGCGGCATCAAGGTGCAGCTGATAAGCCCCGGATTCGTGCGCACGCCGCTTACCGCCAAGAACGATTTCAAGATGCCCGCCTTGATGGAGCCAGAGCAAGCGGCCCGCTGCATCGCCGAGGGGCTGGAAGGCAGCCGCTTCGAGATCCATTTCCCGCTGCGTTTCACTTTGTTGCTGAAGCTGCTGCAGCTATTGCCGTACCGCGTTTACTTTCCGCTGGTAAAGCGGATCACCGGACTTTAGCGGTCAGACGAAGTCCAGCAACTGGGCGCGGCCACCCATGAAGTCGCCGCCGGCCAGCCCCCACCAGCGCTGCGACACGGTGGCGAAGACGTTGCGGAAATCGACGCTGTGCTTGACGTCGCCTTCGCTGAGATCGTTGAGCGGCGGCTGCCGGCCATGGAAACCGCCTTTGACCTTGCCGCCCATAACGAAATGCGGCGCGGCCGTGCCGTGGTCGGTGCCGCGGCTGCCGTTCTCGGCCACCCGGCGGCCGAACTCGGAATAGGTCATCACCAGCACGCGATCCCACAGCCCCGCCTTCTTCAGCGATGTACGGAACGCCGCCAGGCCTTCGCCCAGGACGCCCATCAGCCGGTCATGCGTCTCGCGCTCGCGCGCATGCGTGTCGAATCCACCCAGCCCCACCTTGATTACCGCCAGCGGCGTCTTCGACATCAAAAGGCGCAAGGCAAGATCAAGCTGCTTGCCAAACGGATTGTTAGGCATCTCGACCGCCGGCGCGGGGGCGCTTTTCATGCGATCGCGCAAGGTGAAGGCGGCCTGATGGATTTCGCCCTGGACTTTCAGCAGATGCCGCATCGCCGGATTGGCGCCGCGATCGGCCGCCACCTGCTTCATGCGCTCGGCTTGCTGGATGAAGTTCTCCACGTCGCGCAGCACGATGTTGCGCACGCCCGGGCCGCTGACCGGTAGCACGTTGTCGTCGATGACCACCGAATCGAGAGTGAACGACGGGGGTCGCGGATTGCCCTGCAAAGCGCGGGCGATCCAGCCTTCGCTGAGATACTGGTTGCTGGCCGACGCCGTATCCCAAATCTCGATTGACCGGAAATGCGAGCGATTGGGATTGGGATAGCCCAGGCCGAGCAGCACGCCCATATCGCCCGATTTCCATGACTCCAGCAGCGGCTTCAATCCGGGATTGAGACCCAGTTCTGGAGAGAGCTGGACGATCTGATCGCGATCGATGGCGAGATTGGGTCGCAGGCGACGATAGGCGGGATCGGCATAGGGCACCACCGTATTGAGCCCGTCATTGCCGCCTTTCAGTTCCACCAGCACCAGCACACGATCCCAGTTCGGCGCGGCTGCAGAAGGCGCGGCCAGCAAGGGTCGCGTCGCCAGCATGACGGACATGCCGCCGGCCAAAGAAAGGAAATCGCGTCGCTTCAGCATGGTCGCACCGTTATTTCAGCTGGTAGACGGGATCGAGCATCATCAGCGCCATCGCCGAACCGGGTGCTGCGTCGCGCGGCACGGGCGTGATCGGCGGCAGGGCCAGCATGATCTTTTCAAGCCTTGCCCGGTCGAGACCGTCGAGCGTTGCCGGCAGACGCACGACCATGGGCACGTTGCGCATCGACCGGCCTTCGACCGGCGTTTCGGCGAGCTGTTCCTTGTCCGCCATGTCGTTCTTCGGCCGCCCCATGTCACGCCGGCCGCCCGCAATCTGAGTCGCCTGGATGATGCGCTGCAGCCCTTGCTCGCGCAGCATCAGCGTATAGGAGGAAATCCACGCTTCGCCGCCTGGCCACCCCTTCACGTTGGGCGGATCGAACACGTCCTGACCCAACAGCCTGCCGGCCCTGACCAGCCGCTGCGTGTCGTCGACTGGAATCTGCAGCAGGCGCAACGTGCCCACCGTCATTTCGACCGGCGACTTGAAGAGCGTGCCGCGATTGGCCGGGTCGCGGAAAGCCGGCGACAGCAGCATGGCGCGCAGCAGCGGCTTCATTTCGTAGTTGGCGCCGCGCAGAATGCCCGCTAGCCGCTTTACTTCCGTCGGTTCCGGTTTGGGTGAGACGAACTCCAACCACAGCTTCTCGACCACGCGTTCGGCCGTGCGTGGATGGGCCAGCACCGCTGCAACGATGTCGTCGCCGTCGAAATTGCCGCTGCGGCCCATAAACGTCTTGTCGCCATCGTCATGGATGACGCGATAGACGCGATGCGCCCCGGTCTGCCGGTCGATCGACCAGCCGGTGAAGGCCCGCGCCGCTTCCTTGATATCGCGCTCGCCATACTGGCCTTCGCCGATGGTGAAAAGCTCCAGAAGCTCGCGGGCGAAATTCTCATTGGGACTGTCCTTGCGGCTGGTCGCGCCATCGAGATACATCAGCATCGCCGGATCGCGCGCGACCTCCTTCAGCAGCCGGCCGAAATTGCCTGCCGCTTCGCGCCGGAACAGTTCGTTCTGTCGCACCAGCGCTGGCACGTATTTGACTTTCTGCACGCTGGACGTGAAGTGGCCGTGCCAGAACAGCACCATGCGCTCGGTGAAAGGCGAATCGGTAGTCAGCATCTCTCGATACCACCATGCCTTGGCCTCGGCACCCTGCTCCCTCACCAGACTGGCGATCTTTAGGACGCGATCCTTGTCCAGCCCCATCTGCTTGCCCAGAGCCTGCGCATCCTTCATCTCGCGATTCTCGCGACGCTGTTCGCGATTGACCTGGAAGAACTCGATCGGCGACATGCCCATCCAATCGGGCAGCGGCGTTGCCGCCTTGGCGCGCATGCCGCCAAGGATGCGCTCGACGCCATCGACATAATCGAGACGTTCGAAGAGCGCGACTTCTTCCGGCGTCGGCTGGAAACCGGTGCGGGCAAGCAGATGACGGGCCTGATCAGTGCCCATGGCAGCGGCGAGAACGGAGGAGGACGCCAAAGCGACGGCGATGCCAAAACCGATTGCCACGCCACGTAACATCTTCGATCGAATCATCCGCCCCTCCGGACTGTCGAGCCGCGTCTAGCGCGAAGGCGGCGGCGTGCCATCGCGATCGCGCCGCTCGCCTCGAAATCCGCGCCGTCCCATGTTGTCGCGAATGCCCTTGCGGAACGCTTCCTGCTGCTCGGGCGTCAGCGTCTGCTGGAATTCGTGTACGGCACGGACCATGGCCTTGAATCTCTTGCTCTGAACATCGCCCAGATCATCAATCTTGCGGTCGACCGCGGCAAAATCCGGTTGCGGCTTGGCCAGTTCCGTCAGCAGTTCGCGCCGCAAGGGGCGCATCTCGTCGCGAATATCGCTCGACGATTTGCGGATATCTGTCCGCATTTTCTCAAGCGCCTGCTTCTGAGTACCAGTGAGGTTAAGATCGCGCACCGCCGCCATGATCGGCGACCGGTCCATCATGCGCACTTCGCTCTGGCCTTTGGCGTAGAAGAAACCACCGACGACGAAAACATTGAGCACAACGGAAATCGCGAGAAGAATCCAGGGCAGTTTGGTACGCATACTCATATCTCCTCGTCGAACAAATCAGTGGATTCGTCATCCACGCCCAGCAGCGTAAAGCTTGCCGGTTCGGCCGACAGTCTGACCGTGTTGCTCGCCGTATCGCCGATCCAGAATCCGCCGCTGGCAGCAATAAGGAAACAGGCGCCGATCGCCGCCCATTGCATGCCGCGTTGCCACGATCCCAGGCGCGCCAGAAAGCCTGCCGGCTTGGCGCCTATCACCTGGGGCGCCACCAACGCCCGGGCCCTCACCAGCAGCCGCTCCGGCGCCGGCTCATTGGTTTCGCTGGCAGCACGCGCAGCCAGCGCCATTTCAAGCAGTGAATCGTCGGCCGCCATGGCGCGCTCGACCCGCGCCGCCAAGGAAGCGTCAGCCTTGCCGTCCAGCCATGCGGCAAGCTCCAGCGCCGTGACGGTGTCGCGTCGGGCCGGCTGGGCTACCTGGCGCCACAGGCGGCGCGCCTCAATGGGGTCAAATTCATCAGTCATTTCAGTCCTCAGCAGGCTATACGGCGAATTCGAGGCAACTATCCCCCCGCCGGCACCCGAAAATGCTCTCTCAATCTAATCAGAGCCTTGTGATGGGTAGACCGGACCGTCTGGGCCTCGATGTTGAGCAGCTTTGCAATCTCGGGAACATCCATTTCGCGGTCATAGATCATCTTCAGGACCAGAGCTTGACGCTCGCTCAACAGCCCGTCCGGTATCTGCAGATGTTGCTGCTCGACCGGCTGCACCGCGAGCGCCGCTTCGGGCACATCATCGATGTTCGAGGTCGGTCGGCGCCGGCGCAGCCAGTCGACGGCTGTCGAATAGGCGATGATGCCGATCCAGGTCGAAAGCCTGGCGCGTTTGGGATCGAATTCGCGCAGCAGCTTGTAATCATCGCGGCAGAGCTTGAGAAACACTTCCTGCCCTGCATCGAGCAGATCGTCATGCGTCGGCCGCCCGGTTCCGAAGGCGCGCCGTACCGCGGCGTTGATGGCCGGTGCGTAGCGGGCGCAAAAGGCATCCCAGCTCCGCTTATCGCCCGCGACCAGCGCCTTCAGATCGATCTCGATATCCTGCTGCACGCGTCCTGCTTCCACCATCTTCCGCTGCCTAGAATACCCGATCAAAGGACGCTGCGGCCAATATCCCTTTGACGAACGCAGATAATTCCCCCGGAGCGCGTTGACAAGCCGGGCCGCCGCTCCCATTCTTCGCCGCACAGGCTGGGGTGCCGGGCTTTTCGTCCGGCTGAGATCAAACCCAACGAACCTGATCTGGGTAATGCCAGCGCAAGGGAGCCCGCCATGACTAAACTCCGCTCGTTTGCTTTTTCGCTTGTCTTGCTGCTGTTGCCGGTCTTTCCAGCGTCAGCCGATACCGCGCGTCTGCCCGTCCTGGTGCCGATTACAGGCTTCCTGGCGCTGGAAGGAACCAGCCAGCGCAATGGCGCCTTGCTGGCGTTGAAACACGCCGACGCCGCGCTGAAAACTGAGGTGATCGATACCGGCGTGACGCCCGAGGGCGCGGTAACGGCTTTCGAGCGCGCGCTGCGCAGCGGCAAGACCCCCGCGATCGTGGCGCCGATGCTGGGGACGCAGATGCTGGCGCTGCTGCCGCTTGCCGAACGCGAAAGCATTCCGCTGGTGACCGTATCGGGGACGGCGAAGATCACCGAGCTCGACAACAAGTGGGTGTTTCGCTTCTTCCCTGGCGACGACGTCGTAAAGCTGGCGCAAGCGCGCTACACAGTCGAGAAACTGGGCAAGCGCAAGCCGGCGCTGCTCTACCAAACCACGGCCTATGGCCAGAGCGGACGCCAGCATCTAGCGGAACAGTTCGCCCGCCTGGGCGCGCCGCTGGTCTACGAGGAAGGCCTGGCCCCGACGGTGAAGGATCTCCTGCCGGCGCTGGTCAAGGCGCAAGCGGCCGGTGCGGATGTTCTGATCCTGCATCTGCACGCGCCCAGCACCGCGTTGGCAATCTCGCAGGCGCGTGCCCAAGGTATTACCCTGCCAATCGTCGCCGGGTCGGCGATGCACCAGCCTGCCACCGCCGAACTGCTGTCGCCGCGCGATCTAGCTGGCGTCTGTGCCGAAACGGCCGCCTCGCCGGTTTCCGGCGGCTCGCCAGCGATGGAGAAATTCACTGCCGACTATCGAAAAGAATTCTCCAGCGAACCCGATGCCTTCGCAGTGGCGCAATACGATGGAACGATGATGATGTTGGCGGCGCTGAAATCGGGCGCCAAGGATGGCCCGCAAGTCCGCGAGTATCTGGCCAGCCAGCCACATCAGGGCCTGGCGATGCGCTACCGCTCCGACAGCAAGGGCAACATGGCGCATGACGCCGTCATCGTGTGCTTCGACGGCAGGACCCGCGTTCCGGCCATCGTCGAACGCTACGCCGGCACGCAATAGCTGACGGGAAAAATCCTCCCGTGCTGATCCTGCAGCTTGCGCTCAACACGCTGGCGTTGGCGGCGGCCTATGCGCTGGTGGCGCTGGGCTTCGTGCTGGTCATCAACGCCGTCGGCGCGGTGAACTTCGCCCATGGCGACCTGGTAATGGCTGGCGGTTTCATCGCCGTGCTGCTGGGTCTGCATCTTGAGCTGCCCGGCATCATCATTGCGCCGGCGGTGCTGCTGTTCTCGGCGCTGCTGGGGCTTGCGCTATCGCTGCTGGCGTATTTTCCGCTGCGCCGCGGGCCGCCGGTCGGCATCTACATCTCCACCATCGCCATCGGCGTGATGCTCCAGAATGCGATTCTGAATCTCTTCGGTCCGGCGCCGCGGCGCGGACCCGATCTGATCGACAGCCCGCCATTGCGAGCGGGCGACGTTGTCCTATCGAGCCAGGCTCTCGCAACGATCTTTGTAGCTGCAGTGCTGCTGCTTTGCCTGCACTTGCTGCTGCAGCGCACGCAGATCGGCCGCCAGCTGCGCGCCACGGCGCAAGACCCGCTGATGGCGGAGTCGGTCGGCATCGATACCAAGCGGATGATCGCACTCTCCTTCGCCCTCGCTGCCGGGCTGGCGGGCGCCGCCGGGCTGATGCTGGCGCCATTGCATTTCGTCTCGCCGCAGGATGGCGCAGCGCTGATCCTGAAAGCCTATGTCGCCACGGTGATCGGCGGTTGGGGCCGTCTGCAAGGCGCTTTGCTCGGCGCCCTGGTCGTGGCCGCTTTCGAAGTCATAGGCGCGACCTTGCTGTCGCAGCCCGCGGCGGAGGCTTTGCTGTACGCCATGCTGCTGGCAGTGCTGTGGCTGAAGCCGGAGGGATTGTTTGGCGAGCCGACAGGACGGCGGGCCTGATGCAACCCGATCGCACCCTCGCCTTCGATCGCCTCTCGAGCGGAGTTCTTATAGTCGGCGCGCTTATGGCGGCTTGGGCTTTGGACGATTCCTATCTGCTGCGGTTGCTGGCCATCGCCGGTTGCTACGCCATCGTTACCATCGGCTATCAGAGGATTTTCGGCGAGCTTGGCGTGCTGTCGCTGGCCCAAGGCGCGTTCTTCGCCATAGGTGGTTACACCATGGCGATCTTCGGTCTGCGCGTCGGGCTGGACGGAGTGATTCTGTTGCCGGTCGCAATGGGACTTGCCACAGTCGCGGCACTCGTCGTAGCGCCACCAATGCTGAAACTGGCGTCGCATTATTTCGCGCTGGCGTCGCTGGCCGTGGCGCAGTTGGTGCTGCTGGCGGCGGTCAACTTCGAGAGCCTCACCGGCGGCTCGAACGGTCTCAGTGGATTGCCGCCCCTGCGCCTTGCCGGCATCGCAATCGATTCCGGTGCACCGCTGACCATAACCATCTGGATCGTCGTTACGCTTTCCGCCCTCGTCTTCTGGCTGCCAGGCGGGCTTGCGCTGCTGCGACGACACATTTTGCGCGAAGCACCGCTGGCGGCGCCGGCGCTGGGATTGAACCCCGCGCGCTGGCGCATCGCCTCGTTCGCCTTCTCCGCCGCCTGCGCCGGCGTCGCCGGTGGGCTCTACGTGCAGGCTACCGGCGTCGCGGCGCCGGACATCGCCGAACTGGCGGTGATGATCAACGTGCTGGCGATGAGCGTCATCGGCGGCCGTGGCCGGGTGGCTGGCGCCATCATCGGCGCGCTGATCCTGGCCTTCCTGCCCGAGACGCTGCGCTTCATCGGCGGCTGGCAGCTCTTCGCTTGGGGCGGGGCCATGCTGCTGATGCTTCTGCTCGCGCCGGGCGGCATTGCCGGACTGCTTGAAAAGCTGCTGCCGTTTCGCGCCCTTGCCCCCCCAGTCGAGCCAACCTGTCCCCTGCCACAATCCGACGGAAGCGTTCTGCGAGTGGAGAGTTTGCGCAAGGCGTTTGGTGGCGTCGTTGCAGTGGACGACATCTCTCTGACAATCGGCCCGAGGGAAATCGTCGGCGTGATTGGCGCCAATGGTGCGGGCAAGACGACGCTGCTCAACTTGCTCAGCGGCTTCGACCGTGTCGATGCCGGCACTATCGACTGGCGTGAGGCCGACATAACATCCGCCCCGACGCATGAACGCGCGCGCAAAGGCATCGGCCGCAGCTTCCAGACGGATCAGCTGCCCGCCGATATCCGTGTCCTCGATGCCATTGCCGCAGCCACCCCCGAAATGCGCCATCTTGCCAACGCGCGCGGTACAGCCACGGCGATTATGGAACGACTGGCTTTAACGCAGCACGCAGACCGACCTCTATCCGACCTCGCGCCTGCGACGCGACGACTGGTCGACATCGCCCGTGCCTTGGCGGCAAGCCCATCGCTTCTAATGCTGGACGAGCCAACCTCCGGCCTTAATACCGCCGAACGCTTGCTGCTGGGGCAAACGCTGCGGGGCTTGCGTGACGACGGTCTGAGCCTGCTGCTGGTTGAGCATGATATCGGCTTTCTCCTGCCCCTTGCCGACAGAATTGTTTGCCTCGATCAAGGCCGCATCGTCGCCGACGGCAAGCCGGGCGATCTGGCAGAGCGCGCGGACTTGCGGCACTTCTTCGGTCGGCAGGCGGTGCCCGCATGAACGCGGCCTTGCTAAGCATCGAAGACCTGTCGGCGTGGCGCGGCGCGACACCAGTGCTGCACCACATCGATCTGCAGATTGCTTCCGGCGAACGCGTTGCTCTTGTGGGCGACAACGGCGCCGGCAAATCCTCCCTGTTGCTGGCAATAGCCGGCCATCTGCGTTGCACCGGCGGAATGCAATTGGATGGTCAGGACATCGCCGCTCTGCCCGCCCATCGTCGCGCCCGCTCCGGGATCGGCTTCTGCCCCGAGGGCAGGCGGGTTTTCGCAGCCATGACGGTTGCTGAAAACCTGGCGGTTGCGGGTCGAGACAGCCAGGCAGCGGAGATCGTCCGCTCCGTCTATCTTCTGTTTCCCGAACTGGAACGGCGAAGAACATCCCTGGCTTGGCAGTTGTCGGGCGGCGAGCAGCAGATGCTGGCTTTGGGCCGGGCGTTGATGGGCAAGCCGCGATTGCTGCTACTCGACGAGCCCTTTTTGGGTCTTGCACCCAATGCCACGGTCCGGTTGCAGCAGGCACTGATCGCGGTATCAGGAAGCGGAATTTCCCTGCTGCTTGCCGACCAGGATCTGGAACGCGCTAAAAGCCTTTGTGATCGCTTGATTTTTCTCGATCACGGCCAGATTGCCCTCTGAATATCCCTGTGGAAAATTCCATTTGCCGTAACGAGGATGGATATTGCGACGCACAATCGAAAATGGCGATTTTTTCAGCAATGGTAAGCGGTTAGCCCTCTTGCCGGGTTTCCGGTTTGCCGTTAAGAACGAGCGCGCTCAGGGTGGGGGCAATGATGGTCGCTAAGAAAATTACGCGTAGCAAAATCGAGACGGCAGCGGCCCGCGAAACCGCGAAACTGCTGCTCGAAATCGAGGCGGTCCATTGCCGGCCCGACCAGCCCTATATCTTCACCTCGGGCCGCGCCAGCCCGGTCTATATCGACTGCCGCAAGATCATCGGCTTTCCCGAAGCGCGCACCAAGATCATGGCGCACGCCCACAAGCTGATCGACGAGAAGATCAAGTGGTCGAAGATCGACGTGGTGGCAGGCGGCGAGACGGCCGGCATTCCCTTCGCCGCCTGGCTGGCGGACAAGGCCAAGAAGCCCATGGTGTATGTCCGCAAGCAGCCCAAGGGCTTCGGCCGCATGGCGCAGATCGAAGGCGACCTGAAGAAGAACCAGCGTGCGCTGCTGGTCGAGGATCTCGCCACCGACGGCGGCAGCAAGATCAATTTCATCGAAGCGCTGCGCAAGGCCGAAGCCAAGTGCACCGACGCTTTCGTGGTGTTCCATTACGGCATCTTCCCGCAAAGCGTCGAAGCGTTGGCCTCTCTAGGCGTGAAGCTGCACGGGCTCGCCACCTGGTGGGACGTGCTAGAAGCGGCCGAGAAGTACAAGTACTTCGACCAGAAGGGACTCGACACCACCCGCGCCTTCCTCGAGAAGCCGGAAGAATGGTCGGCTGCCAATGGCGGCGCCAAGATGCGGCCGGCGCCTTCCGCCGCCGCGGCACGGGGCTGACCCAAGCGGCGATGCGTTTCGCCGCCAACCTCTCCTTTCTCTTCCCGGAGATCGCCTTTCTCGATCGCTTCGCGGCCGCGCGCGCAGCAGGTTTCGGCGCGGTCGAATTCTTCTTTCCCGAGGGCTATGAGCTTGGCGATCTGGTGCAGGCCAAGCAGGCTACCGGCCTCGACATCGCGCTGATGAACCTGCCGGCGGGCGATCACGCAGCCGGCGATCGTGGCCTGGCCTGCTTGCCCGATCGGGTCGGCGAATTCCGTACCGCCGTCGATCGCGGCATCACCTTAGCCCGTGCGCTGCGTTGCCCGCGTCTGCATGTCGTGGCAGGGATCGTGCCACGCGGCGGCGATCGCAGCCGCTACGTCGACACGCTGGTCGACAACCTGCAATATGCCGCCGATCGCGCCGCGCCGCACGGCATCGCCATGATGCTGGAGCCGATCAACAACCGCGACATACCCGGCTTCGTGGTCAATCGTTCGTCCGAAGCGATCGAAGTACTGGACCGCGCCGACCGCCCCAACCTGCTGCTGCAATACGACCTCTATCACACGCAAATCATGGAAGGCGACCTGATCCCGACCTTCCAGCGCCTGTTCCACCGCATCGGCCATATCCAGTTCGCCGACACGCCGGGTCGCCATGAGCCCGGCACCGGCGAGATCAATTTCGCCACGGTCTTTTCCGCCATCGAAAGACAAGGCTATGGCGGGTATATTGCGGCGGAGTATCGGCCCAGCACCGCTCGAACCGAGGACAGCCTGGCGTGGTTCCAACCTTATCGCTCAAAGCCCTGATTTGTCCACGCCGCCTCGTGGCGGCGATGCTTCTCCTGTTCGTCGCCGTCGCAGCCCCGCCCGCACTAGCCAAGGACGAACTGGTGATCGGCACGACGCAGTATCCGTCGACGCTGCATCCAATGTTCGATTCGATGTTGGCGAAGTCGATCATCCTGGCGGCGGCGCGGCGGCCTTTCACCGCCTTCGGCGCGGACTGGACGGAACGCTGCATGATCTGCACCGAGGTGCCCTCGCTGCAGAACGGATTGGTCAAGCCCGAAGAGCGCGACGGCAAGAAGGGCATGGCCGTTACGGTGAAGATTCGCGACGGCGTGAAATGGGCCGACGGCAAGCCGGTGACCAGCGCCGACGTCGTGTTCGCCTGGGAAGTCGGCAAACATCCGCAGTCGCAGGTGACCGCGGCCGAAACCTATCGCCGCATCACCGCCATCGACGTTGCCGACGAGCGGACCCTCACCATCCATATCGATCGGGTGATCTGGAACTTCACCGCCTATCTGCCCGAGCCACTCCCGGCCCATATCGAAAAGCCGATCTTCGACGCCGACCCGGCGCAGTATCGCACGCGCACCAAGTACGACACCGAGCAGAGCAACCCCGGCCTCTATTACGGCCCCTATCGCGTCGTGGCCGCAACGCCGGGCTCCAGCATCACGCTGGAACTCAACCCGCATTGGAACGGCAACAAGCCCCATTTCAAGCGCCTCACTTTCCGCGCCATCGAGAACACCGCGGCGTTGGAAGCCAATCTTCTGTCCGGCAGCGTGGATTACATTCTCGGCGAACTGGGTCTGACGCTCGATCAAGCCCTGGCCTTCGAGAAGCGCAACCGCGACCGTTTCGACGTCGTCTACAAACCCGGCCTGATCTACGAGCACATCGATCTCAATCTCGACAATCCGCTGCTAGCCGACAGACGCGTGCGTCAGGCGCTGCTTTATGGCATCGATCGCAAGGCGATCGTTACCAAGCTGTTCGAAGGCAAGCAGCCGGTCGCCGACAGCTATATCGCCGAGACGCGTCCCGAATACGATTCCGGCACGCCGCGCTACCCTTACGACCCCAAGAAAGCCGCACAGCTTCTCGACGAGGCCGGCTTCAAGACGATCAAGGACGGCTATCGTCACAATGCAGACGGCAAACGACTGTCATTGGAGTTGACGACCACCGCCGGCCAGCGCGTGCGGGAACTGGTGCAGCAGGTTCTGCAAAGCCAGTGGAAACAAATCGGCATCGAGATCAGGCTGAAGGCCGAACCGCCGCGCGTTTTCTCGGCCAATTCGCTGAACAAGCGTGGGCTGGAAGCGATGGCGATGTATGCCTGGATCTCCTCGCCGCAAAGCGTGCCGCGGTCGATGCTGCACTCGAAGGAAATTCCATCCGCCGACAACGGCTGGGCCGGGCAGAACTATCCCGCCTATCGCAATGCCGATATGGACCGTATCGTCGACACGCTGGAAACCGAACTCGACGAGGGCAAACGGAAGGCGCTGTGGGGCGAATTCCAGCGTCTCTATGCGACGGACCTGCCGGTGCTGCCGCTGTTCTTCCGCACCGACACGTTCATTATCCCGAAATGGCTGAAAGGCATCGAGCCGACCGGCCATCTCTATTCCACGACTCTCTGGATAGAAAACTGGCGCGATACGCGCTGACACCGAAGGCGCTGGACGATGCACCATGTCGCCGCCGTAACCCTGCTGGCCATACTGCTTTACGCGGCGACGATCCTTCTCGTCGGCTGGGCACGGTGGCGTTACGGCATCAAGGCGCCGGCCACGGCCGGGCACCCCGACTTCGATCGCGCCTATCGGGTGCAGGTCAATACGCTCGAACAGATGCCGATTTTCCTGCCCTCTCTGTGGCTTGCCGCGTTCTATTTCTCGGACCAGATCGCGGCCATCATCGGTTTGGCTTTCATCGCCTTCCGCATTCTCTACGCCGCGCTCTATCTGCGCGCTGCCGAGAGTCGCGGCTACGCCTATGCGCCTGGCGCCGTGTGCATGCTGGCGCTGTGGCTTCTGGCCGTCTGGGGATTATTGCGCAGCGTCGGTCTGTGATCCGGGCGTCAAGATGTCGAACATCAGCTCGAAATCGTCGAGCGAATCGAACAGCTTTTCGAGCAGACCTTTCTCACCGTCGATCCTGATATCGCCGGCCTCAATCGCCTTGGCGGCGGTCGTCTCGCGCACGATCAGCGAAATCAGGGCCGGCCGGGTCAAGGTGACCGTTGCGTCGGCCTTGGGTAAATGCTTGCCGACCAGCTGCGTCAGCGTGCAGTTCGATAGCGTCAGCAGCAATTTTTCATTCGAATCGGTCAGGGTCAGGTTCAGCTGAAAATTGCGCGTGCCGATCTTTGCCGGATCGATGCGCACGGCAACGAAATCGAACAAGGTGTCGGTGGCGATGGCGCTAAGCAGATCGGGGCTGAGTATCGGCCGCGGCGGCAGGCGCACCGTGCCGAAGCGCAGTTCCAGGGCGCCGAACAAATAGGCGTTGCGCCAGGTCGCCGACTCGGCCTGATAGCCCATCTGCTCCAGCGCATCGGCCATCAATTCGCGCGCCTCCTTGTTGTCGGGATCGGCGAACACGACGTGGTACATCACCTGCGCCACCCAGCGATACTCGCCCTTGGCGAAATCCGCGCGGCCGCGCTCGATGATCTTCTCTGCGCCGCCCATGTATTCGACGTACTTGGCCGCGTTCTGGCGCGGCGGCAACGGATTGAGATTGGCCGGATTGCCGTCATACCAGCTCAGATACCGCTGATAGACCGCCTTGGAATTGTGGCTGATGGTTCCGTAATAGCCCCGCACCGTCCAGTCGCGTGCCAGCCCCGGCGGCAGGCGCAGCACCTCGGCGATCTCGGCCGGTCGCTTGCCGTGATTCATCAGTCGCACGGTCTGATCGTGCACATGCTTGTAGAGATCGCGCTGGCGGCCGAGGAAATCGAGGATCGTTTCGCGGCCCCAGGTTGGCCAATGGTGCTGGCCGATCAGAACTTCGGTGCGATCGCCGAAGCGCTCGATGGCATCAGCCAGATAAAAGGCCCACATGCGGGGGTCGCGCACCACCGAGCCGCGCAACGGGCAGAAATTGTGCAAATGCCGCGTGGCGTTCTCCGCCATGTTCAGCACCCCGCCTCTGGGCATGAACATGTGCATCTCGGCAGGCGCTTCCGTCCCCGGCGCCAGATGGAACACCATCTCGACCCCGGCGATGACATGCGTCTCGACCGGCCTGGTTATCACCTGGGTCGGCGCGATCAGCGATACGCGCCCGCGCGCGATGCCCTTGCCCAAACCGGCATCGACCTGCCCCCGTTCGCCAGCGGGAAGCAGCGAGCCGAACTGGAACATGGCGCGACGGGTCATGGCGTTGCCCGCCAGCACGTTCTCGCCGCCCACCGCCTCCATGAACCCATCGGGCGCGATAACGGCGATCTTGCCGGCTTTCACATCCTCGTCCGACGCGACACCTTTGACGCCGCCATAGTGATCGACATGCGAATGACTGTAGATCACCGCCCGCACCGGCTTCTGCGGTCGATGCGCATAATAGAGTTCAAGCGCCGCCGCCGCCGCCTCAACCGTCGTCAAGGGATCGATCAGGATCAGGCCATCATCACCTTCGATCACCGTCATGTTGGCGATGTCGAGGCCACGGACTTGGTAGACGCCGTCCGTGACCTTGAATAGGCCGCTTGCCATGTTGAGCTGCGCCATGCGCCACAGACTTGGATTGACCGTTGGCGGCGCATTGGGCCCGTCGAGGAATTCATAGGCGCCCAGATTCCAGATCAGCCCGCCGCGGCTGACGATCTTCCCGTCCGGGAGGCCGGCAATGAAGCCGCGTCGCGATTCCTCGTAATCCCGGCGATCATCGAAAGGCAACTCGTTGAGTAACGCGGCATTGGCCGCCTTGGTGGCCGGCTCGGCCGCTTTCTGACGCAACGGATTGGCATCCGACGGCTCGGCCATGGCGATCTCCCTTTCGCTTTCCTTGGGGCCGCCGTCGCGGCCCGTCGCAATGAGCCTAGGGCAGGTCCGCGGCAGCGGGCAAGCAGGCCCTGCCCTCTCTTTTCGGCCGCCAATGTTGTATGGTTGCCGCGATGTCGCGTTTCGCCCACCCACTCTGACCGCATGAGCCGCTATCTTCTCGGCCGGCTGGCGGAAATCGTCGTGGTTCTGCTGGCGATGTCGGCGCTGGTCTATCTGATGATCGGCCTGATGCCGGGCGATCCGATCGACCTGCTGTTCATGGGCAATCCCGCCATCAAGCCCGAGGATATCGCCCGCCTGCGCGCCATATACGGGCTCGACCAGCCCTTGCACGAGCGCTATCTGGCCTGGCTGATGCAGGCTTTGCAGGGCGATTTCGGATTTTCGCGTATGTTCGCGCGGCCCACGCTCGAGGTCCTGCTGCCGCGGCTGGGCAATACTGTGGTTCTGATGGGGCTTGCGTTCATTCTTTCGATCGCCATCGCCCTGCCACTGGGCATCGAAGCGGCTCGCAAGCCTTATGGCGCGTTCGATAACTCCGTGAACCTCTTCTGCTTCGCCGGCATTTCGGTGCCCACCTTCTGGCTCGCGCTGCTGCTGATCATCCTGTTCGCGGTCATGCTCGGCTGGTTACCGGCCAGCGGCTCAGGCGCCGATACCAGCGGCGGCTTCCTGGCCACGCTGGGCGAACAGGCGCGGCACCTGACGTTGCCGGTCCTGACCCTGACCGTGGCCAATATCGGCCATTATACGCGCTACGTGCGGGCGGCGATGATCGAGACGCTGCGGCAAGACTTCATCCGCACCGCCCGCGCCAAGGGCGTGTCGGAAACCGGCGTGGTGTGGCGGCACGCGCTGCGCAATTCGCTGTCGCCGATCCTGACCATCCTGGCGCTGTCCTTCGGCAGCCTGTTCTCCGGCGCGCTGATCACGGAAATCATGTTCGCCTGGCCGGGCATGGGAAAAACCATGTTCGATGCCATCCAGGCCAACGACTACAACCTGGCCTTGATCGGCCTGCTTTTCGCCACGCTGACGACCCTGATCGGCAGTCTGCTGGCCGACCTCGCGTATACCTGGGTCGATCCGCGCGTGCGGCTGGGCAAGCCGGCATGACGCAGGCCTCTTCGCATTACGCCGGCGATTTCTGGCGGCGATTTCGGCGCAATGGCTTCGCTGTCGCAAGTCTGGCCCTGCTGTTCCTGCTGGCACTACTGTCGCTCGCCGCCCCCTTGATCGCCGAGATCCGCAACATTGATCCCAACGCCGCCGATCTGCTCACCCGACTGGAGCCGCCATCCTGGCGGCACTGGCTGGGTACCGACGATCTGGGGCGCGATCTGTTCCTGCGCCTGCTGCAGGGTGGACGCATATCGCTGCTGGTCGGTATCGCTGCCGCTTTAATCGCCGCCGTCGCGGGTTCGATCATCGGCGTGCTGGCGGGCTATATCGGCGGACGCTGGGATGCGCTGCTGATGCGGCTGACCGATATCGTCATCGCCCTGCCAGTGCTGCCGCTGCTGATCCTGCTCAGCGCCGTCGATCTTGCCAAACTGGGCATCCCCGCCGAACTGGCGCGCTCGCCCTCGATGTCGCTGTACCAGATCGTGGTGATCGTCAGCCTGTTCGGCTGGACCACGGTGGCGCGGCTGGTGCGCGGCATGACCCTGTCGCTGAAGACGCGGGATTACGTTCGCGCCGCCACAGCACTAGGCGCCGGCCCCTTGCGCATCATGGCGCGACACATCCTGCCCAACGCCCTGTCGCCGGTCGTGGTCGCCACTACCATGTCGGTGGGCAGCATCATCCTGTTCGAATCGGTGCTGAGCTTTCTCGGCCTGGGCGTGCAGGCGCCGCTGGCGTCCTGGGGCAACATGCTGACCAATGCGCAGGAACTCATCTGGTCCAGCCCGATGCTGGCGATCTGGCCCGGCCTGCTGATTTTCATAACGGTGGTGGCTTTTAACTTCGTTGGCGACGGGCTGCAGGATGCGCTCGATCCGCGGGCACTCGATCGGCGGAGCGCCTGAACGACAAAGGGCGCCGCGACAGCGACGCCCTTCTCCCTGTGAAAAGCGAAGTTCTATTCGGCAGCCTGCTTGCGCTGCACGTCCTTCGACAGTTCCTGCTCGACCAGAGTCGCCCAATATGAGGCGCCCAGCGGCAGGATCTCGTCGTTGAAATCGTAGCCGGGGTTATGGATCATGCACGACCCCGGCTTGTCGCCGTTGCCGATCCAGATGTAGCAGCCCGGCTTGGCCTGCAGCATGAAGGCGAAATCTTCCGAACCCATGGCCGGCGTCGGGTTGCGATTGACCTTGCTGAGGCCCGCGACCGTAGAAGCAGCGCGGGCGGCGATCTCGGTCTCCTGCTCTGAGTTGACGGTGGCGGGATAGCGGCGCTCGTAGCGCCAGCCGATGGTGGCGCCAAAACCCTTGGCCACGGCGCGGCTGATCTCCTCGATCTGCCGCTGCACGCGATCCTGCACCTCAGCCTTGAAGGTGCGCACCGTGCCGCGCAGCACGGCGGTCTGCGGAATGACGTTCCAGGCGTCGCCGCTGTGGAACTGCGTGGTGGAGACCACCGCCGTGTCCATCGGATCGGTATAGCGGCTGACGATGGCCTGCAGTGCCACCACGATTTGCGAGCCGATCATCACCGGATCGACGCCCTGATGCGGCATGGCCCCGTGGGCGCCGACGCCATTGATGGTGATCTCGAAAATATCGTAGGCGGCCATCATCGGGCCGGGACGGACGGCGAACTGGCCGACGGGAATGCCCGGAATGTTGTGCATGCCGTAAACCTGCTCGGCGGGGAACTTGTCGAACAGACCTTCCTCGACCATAACGCGGCCGCCGCCTTCGTTTTCCTCCGCCGGCTGGAAGATGAAATAGACCGTGCCGTCGAAGTTCTTGGTCTCGGCCAGATACTTGGCCGCGCCCAGCAGCATGGTGGTGTGGCCGTCATGGCCGCAGGCATGCATCTTGCCGGGAATCTTGGACGCGTGATCGAATTCGTTGGTCTCGTGCACGTCCAGCGCGTCCATGTCGGCGCGAAGGCCGATGGCCCGCCTGCCGCTGCCCGCTTTCAGCACGCCGACGACGCCGGTCTTGGCCAGGCCGCGATGCACTTCGATGCCAAAGGACTCCAGCCGCTTGGCCACCACGTCCGCCGTGCGGTGTTCCTCGAAGGCGGTTTCGGGGTGCTGGTGGATGTCGTGCCGCCAGGCCTCCATGTCCTTATGGAATTCGGCGATGCGGTTGAGAATCGGCATGAATTTCTCCCGAGGGTCAGGGTTTGGCGAAGCTTAGCCGCTATGCCCGGAAGATCAAGGTTCGGGCGAATCCGGCCCCAAATCCCGCAATCCGGCCTCGATCGCGGCGCTGCCGGGCAAAGCGGCCTGCGCGCCGGTGGCGCGGCAGGACAGGCTGCCGGCGACGCAGGCGCGGCGCACCGCCTGATCGAGCGTCAGGCCGCGCTGCAGCGCTGCCGCCAGAACGCCCACGAACGCGTCTCCCGCTCCGGTGGTATCGACGACAGCGATCTTCAGCGCCGGCGTACGCCAGAACCGATCCCGCTCGCAGCTTTGCGCGCCTTGCTCGCCCAAAGTGACGATGACGCGTACATCGAGCGTTTGCGACAGCGAACGGGCATCGGATCGGGGAAGGCCAACCGTATTTGCCAAAGCCGCCGCCTCGATTTCGTTGACGACCAGAATATCGACCGTCCGCAATGCTTCCAGCGCCAATGGTAGCGCCGGCGCCAGATTGAGAACGACGCGGCAGCCCGCTGCTTTGGCTTTGGCTATGGCGCGCTCCGTCTCGGCCTGGGCCAGTTCGCGCTGCAAGACGAGGATCTTTCCCGGCGACAGCACGCCGTCGAGCCAATCTGCCGATGCCGCCAGATTGGCGCCGGCCGCCACCATGATCTGGTTGTCGCCGTGCGGATCGATCCCGACCGCCGCCGCGCCGGTCGGCAGATCGACAGTGCGAATGCCGGCAAGCTTCACGCCGGCGTTGCGCACGCCTTCCAAGGCCAGCAGCGCCAGATGATCGTTGCCGACAGCACCGACCAGTTCGACGTCGGCGCCATCGCGCGCCGCCGCCAGCGCCTGGTTGGCGCCCTTGCCGCCTGGCATCACGCGGTAGCGTTCGCCCAAAACGGTTTCGCCGCGCCGGGGTAAAACCGGCACGGCGAAGAGATGGTCGACGATGATCGAGCCGAAGACGACGATCATTTCCTGCTAGTGGCTCATCAGCACCGGCGCGGTCATGGAGCCAAGGATCTTGCGCGTCACCCCGCCGATCACCAGTTCGCGCAGCCGCGAATGGCCATAGGCCCCCATCACAAGCAGATCGATGCCCAGATCGGCGATGCGCGAGAGGATGATATCACCCGGATCAGCGTCGTCCGAAACCGTGAAGGACGCCGTAACCTTCACGCCGTGCCGCGCCAGGAACAGCGCGATATCGGCGCCGGGGTCCTCGCCATGGCCGCGTGCGCCGGCGCGGGGATTGACCGCCATCACCGTCACTGCCTTGGCGGCCTGCAGGAAGGGCATCGCATCGCTGACCGCGCGGGTTGCTTCGCGGCTGGCATTCCACGCCACCATGACGTGGCCGCCCATCAAAGGGTTCTTGTAGCCGATATAGGGCAGGATCAGGACCGGCCGGCCGGCGCGCAACGCCACTGTCTCGGGCAGATCGGGAATGACGTCGGGGTCAGCCAGCTTGCTGTCGAACTGCCCCATGACGACGAGGTCGGCGTAGCGCGCATGCATCGCCGCCAGCTCGTAAACGTCGCCCTGCGTATCGCGCCATTCGCCCGCCACGCCGATGCGATTGCAGATCGCGTCAAACGCCGTCTTGGCTTTGGCCGACAGCTCCTTGCCGCGTTTCTCCTGCAACAGGATCAGGTCGGGGCTGATGCCCGCTTCCAGATAGGCCGGCAGAACGATGTTGCTGCGCAGGAAAAGCCCGGCCAGATGCGCACCGCTGGCCCGCGCCAATTCCGCTGCCGTTTCGACGCGCTTGTCGTTTGTCGGCGCCGTGTCGCAGTTAACGAGAATGGTCTTGTAGGCCATAGCCGCCCTCCCTATTGCGTCGTTCCAGCATGCGCCGATTCTCCGGGCAGCGGAATGATCGAAATCAAGGGCCGTATCAGGGCAGATTTCGTTACGGAGTACGCTGTTCCACGCCCAGCCGGCCTTCCTCGATGGCATGGCAGGCAACCATGCCGCCCTCGATGGGATAAGGCTTGGGGATCTCCACCCGACACCGCTCATTGGCATAGGGGCAGCGGGGGTTGAAGGCGCAGCCCGGAGGCGGGTTGATCGGGCTCGGCACTTCGCCGCCCACCGGGGTGCGCTGGCGGCCCGTCATCTCCAGATCGGGGATCGTGTCCAGCAGCATGCGCGTATAGGGATGCTTGGGCCGATAGAACAGCGTCTTGGTATCCGACAGTTCGACCAGCCGGCCCAGATACATGACGCCGACGCGGGTCGAGATGTTGTAGACCACCGCCAGATTGTGCGAGATGAACAGATAGGTCAGCCCGAACTGGCGCTGCAGATCCTTCATCAAGTTCAGGATCTGCGCCTGCACCGAGACGTCGAGCGCCGAGGTCGGCTCGTCGCAAACCAGGAACTCCGGCTCGCTGGCAAGAGCGCGGGCGATGGAGATGCGCTGGCGCTGGCCGCCGGAGAATTCGTGCGGATATTTCAGCCCGTCGGCCGGCGTCAGCCGCACTTGGCGCAGCAGATCGCCCACGCGGTCGGTTATTGCGGCCTTGGAGTTCGCCAGTTTGAAGGCGCGGATCGGCTCGGCGACGATATCGAACACCCGCCAGCGCGGATTGAGGCTGGCGAAGGGGTCCTGGAAGATCATCTGCATGCGTCGACGCATCAAGGCCATGTCCTGGCGCTTGATCGACGGATCGAGCACGCGGCCCTCGAAGGCGATGGTGCCGCCGCTTGGCCGGTAGAGGCCGACGATCAGCCGCGCGATCGTCGACTTGCCGCAACCCGATTCGCCCACCAGCGACAGCGTCTCGCCGCGTGCGATGTCGAAATCGATGCCGTCGACGGCGCGCACGATCTGCTCGGGCTTGCCCTCCAGTACGCGGTTCAACCACGGCGGCGAAACGTCGAAATAACGCTTCAGGTCGCGCACCTGCAGCAGCGTGTCGCCGCCGACGCTGACTTTGCGCTCCGCCCGCTCAGCCATTGACGACCTCCGCCTGGCGCAGTTTCGGGCCGACGCCCGCAGCATCGTAAAGCCAGCAGGCGGCGAACGAGCGGCCGGCCGGAATGAGGTCGGGCCGCTCGACGGTGCAGCGCTGGCCCGCCTGCGGGCAGCGCGGGTTGAAAGCGCAGCCTGAAGGAATCTCTGTCAGGCGCGGCATGGAGCCTTCGATTTGGGTCAACCTGCCCTGCTCGCCACCGACGGACGGGATCGAGCCCATCAGGCCGCTGGTATAGGGATGATGCGCGCTCTTCACGACATCGCGCACCGGACCGATCTCGGCGATGCGGCCGGCATACATCACCGCCACGCGATCGGCGGTCTCAGCGATGACGCCCATGTCGTGCGTCACCAGCATCACCGCCGTACCATGCTCGCGACACAGCCTCTTCAGCAGCGCAATAATCTGCGCCTGGATGGACACGTCCAGCGCCGTCGTCGGCTCGTCGGCGATGATTAGCTTGGGATTGGCGCAAAGCGCCAGCGCGATCACCACGCGTTGACGCATGCCGCCCGAGAACTGATGCGGGTAGTGATCGATGCGCTGCTCAGCGGCCGGAATGCCGACCTCCTTCAGGAGATCGATGGCGCGGGTACGCGCCTGTTGCGGCGTCATCTTGATATGGGTCAGGATCGTCTCAGTGAGCTGGCGGCCCACGGTGTAGAGCGGGTTGAGGCTGGTCAGCGGATCCTGGAAAATCGCGCCGATCTGCGCGCCGCGCACCTTGCGCATCTCGTCGTAGCCCAGATTGTCGATGCGCCGTCCGGCCAGCAGGATTTCGCCGCCGGCGACGCGGCCGGGCGGCTCCAGCAGGCCGATGATCGCGGCGCCGGTCAGCGATTTGCCGGCGCCCGATTCGCCCACCACGCCCAGCACTTCGCCCGGCGCGATCTGGAAGGAAACGTCGTCCACCGCCAGCAACGTGCCGCGGCGGGTGGGAAACTCGACGCGCAGATTGCGCACTTCGAGCAAGGGCTGGTTGGCGATGTTCATGCAGCCCGCCTAGCGCAGCTTGGGATTGAGCGCATCACGCAGCCAATCCCCCAGCAGGTTGACCGACAGCACCAGCAGCACCAGCGCGATCGAAGGCATCAGCGCCACCCACCATTCGCCGCTCTGCAGCAGACGATTGCCCTCCTCGATCAGTCGTCCCAGGGACGGCTGCGTGGCGGGCAGGCCGACGCCCAGGAATGAGAGCGTCGCTTCCGTGATAATGGCCAGCGCCAGGTTGATCGTGGCGATAACCAGCACCGGACCCATGACGTTGGGGAGGATGTGACGGAACAGGATCAGCAGCGGATGCAATCCAATTACCTTGGCGGCCAGCACGTATTCCTTGTTCTTCTCGACCAGCACCGAACCGCGCACTGTGCGCGCATACTGCACCCAGAACGACAGGCCGATCGCCAGAATGACGACGATCACAGCCAGTTCATCGAAGCGCTCGTTGCCGATGATGCCGCGGGCGATGCCGTTGATCAGCAGCGCCACCAGGATGGCCGGAAACGTCAGCTGCACATCGGCCGCGCGCATGATGACGGCGTCGACCGCGCCGCCGACATAGCCGCTGATCAGCCCCAGCGTGATGCCGATCACCATGGCGAGTAGGACCGAGATGAAGCCGACGAACAGCGAAATC
This sequence comes from uncultured Hyphomicrobiales bacterium, assembly GCA_964388115.1. GTDB lineage: Bacteria > Pseudomonadota > Alphaproteobacteria > Reyranellales > JAQSWP01 > JAQSWP01. Next base: position 1,009,434 of record CAYLYK010000001.1, on the reverse strand, counting down.
CGCAGCGCGTAGAAAATCGCCGACAGCATGTCGCGGCCCTGCTCGTCGGTGCCCAGCAGAAAGTCCGGATTGCCGCCTTCGATCCAGGCCGGCGGCAACAGGCCGTTGACGAGATCGATGGAGCCGAGATCGAGCGGATCGAACGGCGAGATCAAAGGCGCGAACAGGGCCGCCATAAACAGCAGGAAGGTCATGATCCCAGCGGCGACGACCACCGGCGACTTACGGAAGCTGTAGGCGACGTCGCTGTCCCATGCCCTGTGCAGCACTGCGGCAAGACCGGCCATTTCAATGGCCTCCCTTGCCGCCATCGAAACGCAGGCGCGGATCGACGGCGTAATAGAGCAGATCGACGGCGAGATTGATCACGACGAAAAACAGCGCGATCAGCACCAGGTAAGTGGCCATCACCGGAATATCGACCGATTGGACCGACTGGATGAAAAGCTGCCCCATGCCGGGCCAGGAGAACACCGTCTCGGTGATGATGGCGAAAGCGATGATGGCGCCAAGCTGCAGGCCGGTGATGGTGATGACCGGCACCAGCGTATTCTTCAGCGCATGGCCGAAATTGATCGCCCGGTCCGTCAGTCCGCGGGCCCGGGCGAACTTGATGTAGTCAGTGCGCATGACTTCCAGCATTTCCGAGCGCACCAGACGCATGATCAGCGTGAGCTGAAACAGGCCCAGCGTGATCGCAGGCAGGATCAGGGCCCGCAAGCCGCTGGTAGTGAAGAAGCCGCTGTTCCACCAGCCCAGTGCGACGACCTCGCCACGGCCGAAAGAAGGCAGCATGCCGAGCCAGACGGCGAAAACCAGAATAAGCAGGATGCCGATCAGGAAGGTCGGTAGCGACACGCCGATCAGCGAGATGGTCAGGAAAAAGCGGCTGGCGGCTGCGCGTGGATAGAGGCCGGTGAATACCCCGAGCCCGACTCCCAGCACCAAAGCGATGACGGCGGCCACGAAGCTCAGTTCGACAGTAGCCGGCAGGCGGCTGCCGATGACGCCCATGACCGGCTCGCTCATGCGATAGGACAGGCCGAAATTGCCCTGCACGCCATTGACCACGAAACGGGCGAACTGGATCGGAAAGGAATCGTTCAAGCCGAGCTGCTCGCGCAGCTTCTCGCGCTCGTCCAAAGGCGTGTCGACGCCGACCAGACTATTGATCGGGTCGCCGACGAAATTGAACAGCGAGAACGCAATCAGCGCCACCGCCAACATGACGATGACGCCCTGCAACAGGCGACGGATGATGAACGCTAGCATCGGGATAAAAGCGGAATGGCCCGGACTTCCGTCCGGACCATTCCTGTTCTTCTAAGTCGCGCTTACTTCATCTTAACGTACATCAGCGGAAAGACGTTATCCGCCCGCTGAACGACGTCGACGTTCTTGCGCATGGCCCACACGACGGCCTGCTGATGCAGCGGAATATGACCCACTTCGTCGAGATGGATCTTCTGCGCTTCCTTCAGCATGGCGTCGCGCTTGGCCTTGTCGGTCTCCTGCTCGATCTTGTCCGACAGCTCGTCGATCTTCTTGTTCGAATAGCCGCCCGGATTGAAGCCGCCCTTCTTGGTCGCCGCGCTCGGGGTCTGGATCAGCTGCTCCAGCACGTTATGCGCGTCGTAGGTCGAGGCCGGCGACCAGCCCAGCATGAAGAAGCTGGTATTGCCCGGGCTGTAGTCCGGCTTGCGCAGGATCTCGGCGAAGTACTTGGCGCGCGTCTGCGCGTTCAGGTTCACCTTGACGTTGATGCGAGCCAGCATCGATACGACCGCCTTGCAGATCGCTTCGTCTTGCACGTAGCGATCGTTCGGGCAATCCATGCCGACTTCGAAGCCCTGAGGATAACCGGCATCGGCCAGCATCTTCTTGGCGCCCTCGACGTCCAGCTTCGGACGCACATCGAGCTCCTTGAAGTAGCCGTTGATGCCCTGACCGACCATCAGCGCGGTCGGGAAGGACTGGCCGCGCATGATGGTGCGCTTCATGGCTTCGACGTCGATCGCCGCCATGAACGCCTTGCGCACGCGCACGTCCTTGAACGGATTCTTGCCCTTGACGTTGGACTTCAGAAGCTCCGGCCGCTCCTGGTCGAAGCCGAGATAGACGACGCGGGTCTCGCGGCCGGCGACCACCTTGGTATTGGCGTCCTTCGACAGCGCGTCTTCGTCCTGCGGCGGGACGGTGTAGACGAAGTGCACTTCGCCCGAACGCAGAGCCGCGGTGCGGGTAGCGGCATTGGCGATGCGGTTGAACTCGGCCACATCGATGTTGCCCGGCATCTTGTCCCACCAGGCCGTGTTCTTGACGAGCACGGTCTTCACGTCCGGCTCGCGGCTTTGCAGCTTGAAGGGGCCGGTGCCGTTGGCGTTGCGGGTCGCGAAATTGCTCTCGTCCGGCTTGGTCAGGTCGGCGACCGCAACGGCGTTGTTCTTCTCGGCCCAGGACTTGGACATGATGAAGATCTGCGCCAGCTTGTCGACCATCAGCGGGTCGGGATACTTGGTCTCAAGCACCACGGTCTGCTCGTCGACCTTGCGAATCTCCTTCATCGACACGAAGTAGCCCTTCATGTTCGACGCGCCGGTGTTGGCGCGATTGATGGAGAACACGACATCGTCGGCGACGAACGGCGTGCCGTCATGGAACTTCACGCCCTGGCGGAGCTTGAACTCCCAGGTCGTGGGCGAGGTCAGCTTCCATGAAGTGGCCAGCGAAGGCTCGAGCTTCAGATTGCCGTCGCGGCGAACCAGGCCTTCATAAACGTTGTTCAGGAAGGAAAGAAGGAAGGTCTCGTTGCGCGCATAGGGGTCCATCGAGTTGACGTCGCCGTCATTGGCCCACTTGAACACCTTGCCCTGCGCCAGCGCCGTTCCCGACGCCATCGACGAAAGCGCCATCGCGCCTGCCGCCAGGACTAGCGTCCTGAAACCGATTTTCATGGATCTCGTCTCCCAATTTGTGTTTAGCCGCCCTTTGCCGGACGGGCTCTGACATTCTGGACAGAATCCGGCGGAATGCCGGCATGTCCTTGGCCTATCGCGTAGAACACTCCGTTAGGCGAGTCAATCGCGTAGCGCCACGGAGCGTGGTTTGTCAGGCAACAAGACCGAAAACGGCACAGCCGATGCGCCGGGCGACGGTTTCTGTCGAGAACCCGTCTGGTCTAGCGCCCGCATTGGCTTTACGCTGGCCGATCGAATTCGACATTGCAACGCAGCATTACCCGCCCGTAGCCGGACAGGCCTTAAGGAGACGACAGTGACTCACAACGCTCCCAACTCGCTGCAGGCGCGCGACATCGCCTCGGTCGTCCATCCCTACACCCAGTTGAAGAAGCATCTGACGGAAGGTCCGCTGGTCATCGCCCGCGGCAAAGGCGTCCGGGTCTACGACGATTCGGGCAACGACTATCTCGAGGGCATGGCCGGTCTGTGGAGCGCCTCGCTCGGCTTCGACAACGAGCGGCTGGTTCAGGCAGCATTGAAGCAGATGCGGCAGTTGCCCTTCTATCATGGCTTCGCCAGCAAATCGCACGAGCCGATGATCGAATTGGCCGAAATGCTGTTGAAGCGCGCCCCGGCCCCCATGGCCCGCGTGTTCTTCGCCAATTCCGGCTCGGAAGCCAACGACAGCGCGCTGAAGCTGGTCTGGTACTACAACAACGCGCTCGACCGGCCGAAGAAGAAGAAAGTCATCTCGCGCATCAAGGGCTATCACGGCGTCACCATCGCCGCGGCCAGCATGACCGGTCTGCCCAACAACCATCGCGACTTCGATCTGCCGATTGCCAATGTGCTGCACACCGACTGCCCGCACTTCTATCGCTTCGGCCAGCCGGGCGAGACGGAGGAGCAGTTCGCCACGCGCCTGGCCGAGTCGCTCGATGCGATGATCCAGCGAGAAGGCCCCGAAACCGTCGCCGCCTTCATCGCCGAGCCAGTGATGGGCGCCGGCGGCGTCATCGTGCCGCCCGCCACGTATTACGAAAAGATCCAGGCGGTGTTGAAGAAGCACGACGTGCTGTTCATTGCCGACGAAGTGATCTGCGGCTTCGGCCGCACCGGCAATTACTGGGGCTGCCAGACTTTCGACATCAAGCCGGACATCCTGACCTGCGCCAAGGCGCTATCGGCCTCGTTCCTGCCGATTTCGGCGGTGATGGTGAATGAGAAGATATGGCAGGCGATGCTTCTGGAAAGCGAAAAGATCGGCACGTTCGGGCATGGCTATACCTATTCAGGCCACCCTGTGCCGGCCGCTGTCGCCTGCGAGACGCTGAAAATCTACGACGAGATCGATTTGGTTGGGCATGTTCGCAAGGTCGGGCCGGTCATGCAGGCGGGCTTGCGCAAGCTGGGCGAGCATCCGCTGATCGGCGAGGTGCGCGGCATAGGCATGATCGGCGCCGTTGAGATGGTGAAGAACAAGAAGAGTCGCGAGGCCTTCCCCGTCGCCGCCGGCGCGGGTGGCCTCGTTGCCAAGCACGCTCAGAACAACGGCCTGATCCAGCGCAACATGGGCGATTCCATCGCCTTCTCGCCGCCGCTGGTGATGACCGTGGCCGACATCGACGAGATGTTCGTCCGCGTGACCAAGGCGCTCGATCTGACGCTTGCCGATCTGCGCGCGGCGGGCGAATTCAAAGGCTGAGATCGGCGGATCGGTGCTGCCATAGCTGCGAGCGCAGGCGCAGGAAGAGCAGCAGGCCCAGCATGACCACCGCCGGTGGGATGCAGGCGGTGTGCACGTCGGTGGCCTCGGCGAGATAGCCGATGAGGAGTGTTCCGATCGGAGCGCCCCCCATGAAGCCGAGCTGGAATAGCGACAGGATGCGCGCGCGGTGCGAAGGCGGCGATGCCATCTGAACGATGGTGCGGCCCTGGGTCATGTTGATGCCGGCGCTGATGCCCCAGGCAGCGCACAGCGCGCACAAGCCATAGAACGGCAGGCGCAGCGACATGGCGATCAGCACGAGGGCGGAGAGGAAGAGCGACACCAGCATCGCCTTGCCCGGATGGCGCAACTGCCCCAGCCGCACCTGGGCAAAGATCGAGACCAGCGCCCCGCCCCAGAAGAAGAAATTGACCATGGCGATCTCGCGCGCGCCACCGCCGTAATCGTCGCGCGCCATCACCGGCAGTAGCACGTTGAACGCGCCGATGTAGAAGATGCCGATGCCCAGCATGGCGACGATGACCGGCCAGATGCTGGCGGTTGAGAAGGCCTCGCGCATGCCCTCGACGATGGCGGCGAAGCGACCGCTCTGCTCCGCCGGCGCACGTGGCGGCGCGGGTAAAAGCTTCCAACAGGCCGCCGCCCCCAACGCCATGATCGTGGCTTGGATGGCCAGCAGCATCGGCGCGCCCAGCGCCTCCGCCTGGCTGGCCCCGACCATGCCGATCAACTGCGAGAGGAACTGCACGCCGGTCACGACGGCCACGGCGCGGGCAATGTTGGTTCCGGCGACGTGGCCCAGCAGCGCATCGCGCGCGGGCATGGCGAAGGCGCCCAGCGTGCCCATGGCCAGGCCGAAAATCACCACCGCGGCGAAGCTGAGATTGCCCGTGCCAATAACTCCGGCCAGGGCCAGAGGCGGGACGGCGCAGAGAAGATGATAGCGGATCAGCAGTCGGCGACCGTCGTTGCGGTCCGCGACCGCCCCGCCCAGCAGAATGAACAGGATCGAGGGCGCCATCAGCGCGGTCTGGGCGATGCCCACCAGATGGGCAGGTGCTTGCAGCACCACCGCCACCAGCCAGGGAAACATGACGAACTGCAGGCCGAGCCCGCCGTACCAGGCGCCCAAGCTACCGAGATAAAACGGGAATTGTCGGTTCACGGGGGGATTATCGGGAATAATGACAGGCTCAATCTGTCTATTTCTGGAAGCGCAGCCATGCGGCAATGCGCCACCCATAGGAACGAAACTTCTTGATATAAATCAAGGACTACCGGGGACTGAGTTGATACTCATGCGGTGCGGCCCGTTCAGTCAGCCGCATTGGGATGACAATGGACTATCAAAGTTTTTTCCGCCGCTCGCTCGAGCAATTGCAGGCAGAAGGCCGCTATCGCGTCTTCGCCGATCTCGAGCGTGAGGTCGGCAATTTCCCCTTCGCCCGCAACCATCGCGACGGCAAGGTCGAGAAAGTCACCGTCTGGTGCTCCAACGACTATTTGGGCATGGGCCAGCACGAAGTCGTGCTGAACGCCATGCGGCAGGCCCTGGAAGTTTCCGGCGCCGGCGCGGGCGGCACGCGCAACATTTCCGGCACCAACCACAATCACGTGCTGCTGGAGCGCGAACTGGCCGATCTGCATGGCAAGGAAGCGGCGCTGGTATTTACGTCAGGTTATGTCGCCAACGAAACCGCGCTGCAGACTCTGGGCAGCAAACTGCCCAACTGCATCATCTTCTCGGATGCGCTGAACCATGCCTCGATGATCGCCGGCATCCGACACTCCGGCGCCAAGCGGCATATCTTCCGGCATAACGATGCGGCCGACCTGGAGCGCCTGCTGCGCCAAGCCGATCCCGAAGCCGCCAAGATAGTGGCCTTTGAGTCCGTCTATTCGATGGATGGCGACATCTCGCCCATCGGCGAATTGTGCGATGTCGCCCATCGCTACGGCGCGCTGACCTATCTCGACGAGGTACACGCGGTCGGCATGTATGGCGCCCAGGGCGCTGGCGTGGCCGAGCGCGACGGCGTGCTCGACAAGGTCGATCTGGTGCAAGGCACGCTGGCCAAAGCTTTCGGCGTCATTGGCGGCTATATCGCGTCGAGCAGCGAGTTGGTCGATTTCGTGCGCAGCTTCGGTGCGGGCTTCATCTTCACCTCCGCCCTGCCGCCATCGATCGCCGCCGGCGCGCTCGCCAGCGTGCGCCATCTGCGCCGGCACCCCGAGATCCGCGACCGCCATCAGGAGCGGGCCGCCACGTTGAAACGCAAGCTGGCTGCCGCAGGCCTCCCGGTCATGCCGTCCGACAGCCATATCGTGCCGCTTTTCGTAGGCGATGCCGATCGCTGCAAGCTGGCCAGCGACCTGCTGCTGGAACGCCACGGCATTTATGTTCAGCCGATCAATTATCCGACCGTGCCGCGCGGCGCGGAGCGGCTGCGCCTGACGCCGACGCCCCTGCATACGGACGCCATGATGACCGACCTGCTGCAGGCGCTGACTGACATCTGGGGTCGGCTGGGGCTGCTGCGTGCGGCAGCCGAATAGGCATATTACAATCCACAATCTTTCCAAGCGCCGGCGAATCGGTCAAAGTGACGGCTGGCTCAATTTTCCTTTCGGCGCGCGGCAATGGCGCTCAACAGACAGCAGCTGGCCAAAATTCTCGAGTTGATGGGCAGTGTCCATGACGGCGAAGCCTTGGCCGCTGCGCGTCGCGCCCACATGCTGGTGAAGAATTCGGGCGTGTCGTGGGAAACGCTGCTGGGCGCGCAGAGTGTTTCGCTGACCAGGAATGGCGCGGCTGCGGAACCGCCACAGCAGGCGGAGCGGCCGCGCGCCACCAATGGCCATGGCCGCGAACTCACCAGCTACGAGATGCTTTACGCCCTACTCCACTCCAATCGCACGCCGACCTTGATCAAGAAACGCCTGAAGCCGCTTGAAGACAAATTGGTGGAAGGCGACGTCGACGATGCCGTGCTGCAGGAATTGCGGGCGCTGTTCAAGCGCTACGTCGTCGTCTCCGCCGGCGCCTGAGGGCGCATGTGCGCAAATTACGAGAACACGCTGTCGCCGGCGCAGCTGCTGGCCCTGTATGGCCTCAAGGCGCCGCCCGAGTATAACCACTCCCTCAACATTCGACCCGACAATGCGGTGTTGGTGATCACGCGCGAGGGCGCCGCCATGCGACGCTGGGGACTGAGGGCAAGCTGGGACAACAAGCTGATCATCAACGCGCGCAGCGAGACGATTGCGGAGAAAACCAGTTTCCGGCCCTTGCTCGAGCAGCGCTGTCTGATCCCCGCAACAGGCTGGTTCGAGTGGCAGGCGATCGAAGGCGCCCGGCGCAAACGCAAGCATCGTCTGCAACCCGCGGGACAGCAGAGCTTCAGCTTTGCCGGCTTAACCGACGGCGAACGCGTGGTGATGCTGACCAGAGCCCCGGCTTCGGAGATCGCGCATGTGCATGATCGTATGCCGGCCGTGCTGGCGCGCGAAGACGAGCGGCGCTGGATCGACCCGACGGCGACCTTCGACGAGGTGCGCGGAGCGGTCCATGCAAAGCACACGAAATTCGCGGCCGAGCCGCTGGAAACCGCCCCGCCAGTCCGGCCGACACAGTCTGATCTTTTCGGCTGAAGCCTCTTAGCCGACCGACTTCACCACGAAAGTGAATTGCTCGCCGCTGTGTTCGGTGATGGAAACGTATTCCCCCGGCTTGAATAAGTGATCGCCCAGCCGGAACACCGGCTCGTCGTCGTCATCGCCTGGCGCATAGGAGAAGACCCAGCGATTGCCTTTGCGCTGGATCGTGCCGATCTCGTCATCCTGGCCCTGCCAGAAGCGTCGCACGCGGCACTTGTCCTTCTCTTGCGGCCAGGCATTGGCATCGATATGCCCATCGGCCGTCAGCGGGGCGACGATGTCATAGCCGTGACCGGCGCTGCCTTCCGGAAATTTCGGATTGCGCGCCATTTCGAGCCGTATCTTCTTCAGCATCGCGTCGCTCCCTTTGTCTGTTTGATTTCTTAGGCTTATGGACTTGGTAGCGCCTTGATCGCAATCAAGTGCCATGCCGCAGCAATTCTCGGGCGGCGCGCTCGAGCGCCTGGATGTCCTCTTCAGCATTGAGGCGTTTCCACATCATGTCTGCGATGGGATAGTCGGCTTGCCGTTCGACGACCGCGACTGTCGCATCCGAAGCATCACCCTTCCGCTGGGCCACACGCTGGCGCAACGTCTGCATTGGCGCTTCGAGCCAAATGCCGTCGAACGATACGCCGGCTTCCCGCGCCACGGCTTCGGCCGCCTCGCGTTCCTGTTGTCTGGCATAGACACCATCGAGCACGACGCTGCGCCCGGCCTTCAGGGCAATCACTGCCAAGCGATGCAACTCGTCATAGGTGGCAGCGGAATTCTCCGGCGTGTACCAGCCGGCCGGCATCCGCTCGTCCAAGGCAATCCCCGCCATGCGCTTGCGCACGACATCCGAGCGCAGGACGACAGCGCCCGGCGTCGGTGACAGCTCGGGCGCAAGCGCCAGAGCCAGCGTCGTTTTCCCCGTGCCCGACAGCCCGCCAATGGCAACGAGCTGGGGTTTGACGGCCGGAAAGAGCGCGCGGGCATAGGCCTGATATCGCCGCGCCAGAGCACGCTGGCCGGCTGCCTCGGCCGCGTCCCTGATGTGCGGAACGCCGGCGGCATCGACATGCGCGCGAATGGACGCCCGACGCGCCAGATAGATCGGCAGCAGTGCCAAAGCACGAAAAAGCTCTTCGTCTTTTTCCCATGAATGCCAGAGCCAGATGTTCAGGGCGCGATTTGCCAGACCACGCAAGCCGCGAAAGTCGAGATCCATCAGCAGGAACGACAGATCGTAGAGCACGTCGATGCACGACAGCCGGTCGTTGAACTCGATACCGTCGAAGGGCTGCGGCCCCTGTTCGCCCAGATAGATGTTCTTCAGGTGCATATCGCCGTGGCAGCGCCGCACCGCGCCGACTTCCTTCCGCCGGTCGGCCAGCGCCGCCTGCCGCTGCGCTTCTTGCGGCATCAGCTGCGCCAGTTGCCTGCTCAAGGCGATATCGAGCAGATCGCCGCGGGCCTGCATCTGCTGCACGTCCATCTCGACCGTATGGACCAGCAACGCGCCACCGCCCTGCGTCGGCTCTATTGTTGCCGTCGCGTGAAAACGGGCGATGGTTCGCGCCAGATCGCCGATCAGCTCCGACGTCAGTTCGCCACGTTCCGCGACATTGGCCAGAAGCCGCTCCTGATCGAAGCGGCGCATGACCACGACCCAGTCTTTTGCCGTTTCCCTAGCCGCTTCGGGACCGACCACGGGCCCCAATCGCAGGCCCGCGCCGTCGGCCAGAACAGGCGCCACGCCAAGATAAAGATCGGCTGCCGTCCGCCTGTTCAGCGTGACTTCATCGGCGCAAAAGCGGCGGCGGCGCTCTACAGTCGAGAAATCGAGAAAGGGAAACCTGACCGCGCGCTTGAGCTTGTAGACGCGATCTCCGACCAGGAAGACCGCCGCTGCGTGGGTGTCGATCCGTTCCACACGCCCGTCCGGCGGCAAGCCATAGGCCTGCGGCGTCGACAGAAAGGCGATGGTCTGGCTCTGGTCGTCGCACTCCGGTTCCGCCGTCACGACACTAAACTCAAGCGAAAGTGGCGCGGGGCTCGACGATGCCTTCCGGATCCTGATGCACGATGATCTCGGCGGTCGGAAAGGCTTCGCGTATGTCGGCTTCCACCGCTTCGGCGATTTCATGCGCTTCACTGAGCGGCATGGCCGGATCGAGCTCCATATGCAGCTGGATGAAAGTGGTTATGCCGGACGATCTGGTCCGCAGGTCGTGCAGGTCGCGCACTTTGGGATGGGCGCGCACGATGGCCTTGATGCGCTCGCGATCCTCGGTGGATAGCTCGCGATCCATCAGCACGTTATAGGCATCGCGCCCGATATCGGCGGCGCTTTTCAGAATATAGAGCCCGATCAGCGCCGCGATTATGGGGTCAGCAAGCGGCAGGTCGAAGCGGCTGCTCAGCGCAATGGCGAGAATGACCCCGAGATTGGTCACCAGATCCGACTGGTAATGCATGCGGTCGGCGCCGATGGCGATCGACCCGGTGCGGGCGATGACGCGCCGCTGAAAGATCACCAGAAACAGGGTGAGGACGATCGATCCCAGCATGACGCCAATGCCGAGCGTTTCGGCTCTAATCGGTTGAGGCGCGACAATGCGTTCGCCCGCAGAGATCAGCAGCCACACGGCCGAGGCGCCAATGAAACCCGACTGAATGAGGCCCGCCAGTGCCTCCGCCTTGCCATGACCGAAGCGATGCTCACGATCGGCCGGCATCAGCGCGTGGCGCACGCTGAGCAAGGTCACCAGCGAGGCCAACAGATCGAGCGTCGAATCCAGCAGCGTCGACAGCAGGCTGATCGACCCGCTCTGCCACCACGCAAAGGCTTTGGCCACGATCAGGATGATCGCCACACTCGTCGAGGCGAACGACGCCAGGCGCATGAGACGCGCCTGATCCGGCGGCAACCCGTTCGGCAAGGCCTGGATATGTGAGTGCGCGTCCACCGGATCTCAGGGAAACAGGCGCTCGGTCGACCAGGCATTGGCGCCGGGCCCACGCGAAAACACCAGCCGGTCGTGCAGACGGAACGGCTTGTCCTGCCAGAACTCGATCCGCTGCGGCAGCACGCGGAAGCCAGACCAATAGGGCGGCCGCGGCACGGCGCCGATATGGAATTTGGCGGCATAGCTCGCCACCGCCTTCTCCAGCTCCATGCGCGCGGTCAGCGGCCGCGACTGCTTCGACGCCCAGGCGCCGATCTGGCTGCCGCGCGGGCGCGAGGCGAAGTAGGCGTCGGCCTCGGCGTCGGTCACCTGTTCCACCGGCCCTTCGATCCGTACCGAGCGGCGCAGCGATTTCCAGTGGAAGCACAAGGCCGCCTTGGGGTGGTCGAGCAGGTGCCGACCTTTGCGGCTTTCGAAGTTGGTGTAGAAGACGAAGCCCTGCTCGTCGACGCCCTTCAGCAGCACCATGCGTGCAGCCGGCATGCCATCAGGGCCGACGGTAGCCAGGGTCATGGCGTTGGGATCGTTCGGCTCGGCCTTTTCAGCTTCGGCGAACCAGGCGTTGAAGTGGGCGATGGGGTCGGTTTCGCTGTCGGTCATGCTGCTCTTTCCTGCTGCCCGACTATGCCTTCTCGGGAACCATCAGGCCATCGCGGGATTGCATAGCGGCAATCCATCGCTATCTATGAAGGCCGAATTTCTTGCTCATAACGGCCGGTCGGCGGGATGATGCGGATCGTTCGCAGACGCCCCGGCTCCTTTACGAGTGACCGATATGCGTGACCCCTATGAAGTACTGGGTGTGGCCAAGAACGCTACCCCCGATGAAATCAAAAAGGCCTACCGAAAGCTGGCCAAGAAACTGCACCCCGACCTCAATCCGGGCAAGAAGGATATCGAGGCGCAGTTCAAGGAAGTCAGCGGGGCCAACGATCTGCTGTCCGATCCGGAGAAGCGTCGCCGGTTCGACGCCGGCGAGATCGATGCGGCCGGCCAGGAAAGGCCCCAGCGCCAGTATTACCGGCAATACGCGCAATCCGACGATGGCCGCCGCTACAGCGGCGATTTCGGCGGCGATGAAGCAGGATTCGCCGAGGATCTGTTTGCCGAGATGTTCGCGCGCGCCCGCGGCGGTCGCGCCGGTGGTGCTGGCGGTGGGGAGTTTCGGATGCCGGGCAGCGACGTCACCTATTCGCTGGAAGTGCCCTTCGTGGAAGCCGCCGCCGGTTCGAAAAAGCGCCTGACCCTGCCCGATGGCAAGACGCTCGACGTCAATATCCCACCCGGCACCCAGGACCGGCAGATGCTGCGCCTGAAAGGCCAGGGCCATCCCGGCCATGGCGGCGGCCCGGCGGGCGACGCCTATATCGAAATCCACGTCCTGCCGCATGCCCATTTCCGGCGCAAGGACAACGATGTGCATCTTGACCTGCCTGTCACCCTGCAGGAGGCGGTGCTGGGCGGGCGCATCGATGTGCCGACGATCGACGGCAAGGTCAGCCTGACGGTGCCGGCCGGGTCCAACACCGGCTCAAGCCTGCGGCTGAAAGGCAAAGGCATCGTCGACCAGCGCTCGGGACAGCGTGGCGACCAGTACGTGCACTTGAAGGTGGTGCTGCCCGACGACAAGGACGGGGCACTGAAGAAAGCGGTCGAAGCCTGGGCGGCGGAGCACGGCTACGATGTGCGCGCCAAAGCTGGCCTGGTTTGAGGGAGGCTACGATGAGCTGGCGCATGGAACAGATCGTCACCCTGGTCGGCTGCCGCACCCCCGATCTCGAGGCCTGGATCGCCGAGCAGTGGATCAAGCCGGTACGAGACGAAAGCGGCTGGTTGTTCGCCGAGGCCGACCTCGCCCGGGCGCAATTGATTCGCGACCTGACCGAAGAACTGGCGGTCGAAACCGAAACCGTGCCGGTGGTGCTGTCCTTGATTGATCAGAATCATGCCCTGCGGCGTCAGTTGCATGACATTCTGGCCGCCATAGGCGCGCTGCCGTCCGGCACGCGCGATGAGATCATGCGCCGGCTGGGGCTGGGGGAAATTTCCTGACCTCAACCCGATTTTGTTGAGGAAAAACCGTCGCTGAGAACAAGCGGCGGAATTGACCCGGCGGGGTGATGGTGTAGGATGCCGACCAGCAAGTTGTTCCCGCCTGTTCAGAGGTTCCCATGACGTCCCCCGCAGCGCTGATGGCCGGCAAGAAGGGCCTGGTCATGGGCATCGCCAACGACCGGTCCATCGCCTGGGGCATCGCCAAGGCGCTTCACAAGCATGGCGCCACGATGGGGTTCACCTATCAGGGCGAAGCGCTGGAAAAGCGCATCAAGCCGCTGGCCCAGGAACTGGGCGTCAAGCTGGTCGAGCCGTGCGACGTCACCAGCGCCGAAAGCATGGACGCGCTGTTCGCCCGGGTCGAGAAAGACTGGGGCAAGATCGATTTCCTGGTCCATGCCATCGCCTTTTCCGACAAGGACCAGCTCAAGGGACGTTACGTCGATACCACGGCGGAAAATTTCGCCATGACGATGAACATCTCGTGCTTCTCCTTCACGGCGCTGGCGCAGCGTGCGGCACGGCTGATGACCGATGGCGGCAGCATGGTCACGCTGACCTATTACGGCGCCGAGCGCGTGATCCCGCATTACAATGTCATGGGCGTGGCCAAGGCCGCGCTCGAGGCCAGTGTGCGCTATCTCGCTGCCGATCTCGGCAGCCAGAACATCCGCGTCAACGCCATCTCGGCCGGCCCGATCCGCACCCTCGCCGCCTCGGGCATTGGCGATTTCCGCTACATCATGAAGTGGAACGAATACAACGCGCCGCTCAAGCGCAACGTCACGATCGAGGACGTCGGCGGCTCGGCGCTCTATCTGCTGAGCGAGCTGGGCGCCGGCGTTTCGGGCGAGGTGCATCACGTTGATGCGGGCTACCACACGGTCGGCATGATGGCCACCGACGCCGCCCCCAAACTGGTCGAGTTGCTGAAAAACTTCGACCCCGACAAATAGGCAGGCGGCAATGGCCGGCAACAGCTTCGGCACCCTGTTCCGCTTCACCAGCTGGGGCGAGAGCCATGGCCCGGCGATCGGCTGCGTCGTCGATGGCGTGCCACCGCTGATTCCGATCTCGGAAGCCGAAATCCAGGGCTGGCTCGACAAGCGCAAGCCCGGCCAGTCGCGCTTCACCACGCAGCGGCAGGAGCCCGACACGGTGAAGATCCTGTCCGGCGTGTTCGACGGCGTGACTACCGGCACGCCGATCAATCTGATGATCGAAAACGTCGACCAGCGCTCGAAGGACTACAGCGAGATCAAGGACAAGTTCCGTCCCGGCCATGCCGATTTCACCTACTGGGCCAAATACGGCATCCGCGACTATCGCGGCGGCGGCCGGCAGTCGGCGCGCGAGACCGCGGTGCGGGTCGCCGCCGGCGCAATCGCCCGCAAGATCCTGGGTGACAAGGTCAAGGTGCGCGGCGCGCTGGTGCAGATGGGCGGCAAGCGCATCGACCGCGCCAACTGGAACTGGGATAGCGTCGGGCAGAACCCGTTCTGGTGCCCCGACCCAAAAGCGGCGATGGAGTGGGAAGACTATCTCGACGGCATCCGCAAGGCGGGCTCCTCGACCGGTGCGGTGGTTGAAGTGGTTGCCTCCGGCGTGCCGGCAGGCCTGGGCGCACCGCTCTACGACAAACTCGACAGCGACATCGCCCGCGCCTTGATGACCATCAACGCGGTGAAAGGCGTCGAGATCGGCGACGGATTCGCCGCTGCCGAACTGAGCGGCGAAACCAACGGCGACGAGATCCGCATCAAGGACGGCAAGCCGCATTTCCTCAGCAATCACGCCGGCGGCATTCTGGGCGGCATCTCGACGGGTCAGGACATCGTGGCACGCATGGCGGTGAAACCAACCAGCTCCATCCTGCAGCCGATGCGCACGGTCGACACCTCCGGCCGCGAAACCGAGATTCAGACCAAGGGCCGGCATGACCCTTGCGTCGGCATCCGCGCCGTGCCGGTCGCCGAAGCGATGGTCGCCTGCGTGCTGGCCGATCACCTGTTGCGCCATCGCGCGCTGGGCCGCTCCTGATGGCGCCGCGTCCGCCACTGCAGATCAACTACGCGCCCGCCTTTTATCTTGCGATGCTGGCGCTGGGTCTGACGGCGCTGGCGCTGGTCTTCCTGATGGCGACGGGCGAAGTCAAACCCGCTCTGCCCGCGCCGACGGGTGACGGAGAGCGCAGTACATCCATGCTGCTGTTCGCCGGGGCCGCCGTGCTGGTCTGCATGGGCTATTACATGTGGCGCGCCTTCGATCGGCTGCGCAACCGAGGCCCGGTGATCGAGGTGCGGCCCGAGGGCATCATGTTGCGCATCCGCGAGGACAAGCGCTATCCGTGGAACGACATCACGATGGTGGCGCTGGGCCGCCATAGGCTGCGAACGCGGCTGGAGATAACCATCTCGCCCGAACGCTTCGCGGAACTGCGTCTGCCCAACCTGTTTGTCGACGACAATTTCGCCGCCATTCGCAACAAGCCTTTCACCATCGGCATCACCGGCCAGGGCCTCGACCGGCCGCTGACCGATGCGCTGGAGGAAATCAAGCGCCACCGCCCCAATCTGGTGGCGCGACAGTAACGGAGGAATGCCATGCCCCAACCGAAGCATCTCACCAAGCTGAAGCTGCCGGTCCCCAAGACGGCGCCCAAGGACGAAGACCTCGCCAAGTACTTCGCCAAGTGCCTGGAGAAGCTCGGCATGGTGCCGAACGTCATCCGCGCGGTGGCGCATAATCCGAAAAAGGCGCGCGCCTTCATCTCGACCTACAACGAACTGATGCTGGGCGAGTCGGGCTTGAGCAAGCTCGAGCGCGAGATGATCGCCGTCGTCGTGTCCAGCGCCAACCGCTGCTATTACTGCCTGGTGGCGCATGGCCAGGCGGTGCGCCAGATTTCGGGAGACCCGCAGCTGGGCGAGATGATGGTGATGAACTATCGCGTCGCCGAACTTGAGCCGCGCCAGCGCGCCATGCTCGATTTCGCCTGGAAGCTTACGGTGGCGCCGTTCGACATCGGCGATGCCGATCGCGCGGCCTTGCGCAAGGTTGGTTTCTCCCACCAGGACATTTACGACATCGGCGACACGGCCGCGTTCTTCAACATGACCAACCGGCTGGCGCACGCCACCGACATGATGCCAAACGCCGAATACCACGCCATGACGCGCTGAGACGCAGGAGGGCCCAATGCAGACCGAATACGCCGAAATCGCCAAGACCCTGCAGCTTTATTTTAACGGCTTCTACAACGGCGACGTGGCCATGTTGAAGCGCGTCTTCCATCCCGCCTGCCATCTCTCCAATGCCGGCGAAGGCAAGCTGGCGCATGACGACATGGAAACCGTCTATGCCCGAGTCGCTAGCCGCGTCTCGCCGGCAAAGAATGGCGAGGCCCGGCGCGACGCGGTGCTGGGCATCGACGTGTCCAGCCCGGTCAGCGCGCTGGCGCGGGTGCAGATCGCCATCGGCCCCCGCCTCTTCACCGACTATCTGAACCTGCTCAAGCTCGACGGCGAGTGGCGCATCATCGCCAAGGTCTTCAGCTGGGTGACGATCCCGGCCGCGACGCAGGCGCGCGCCGCGGAATAGCCCCATGGCGCGCATCGGCCCGGTCTTCGTTTCGCATGGTTCGCCCATGCTGGCACTGACGCAGACGCCGGCGCATCAGTTCCTGCGCGGACTGGGCAAAGCCATTGGCCGACCGCGCGCCATTCTTTGCGTTTCGGCGCATTGGGAAACAGAGCTGCCGGAAATCAGCAGCGCCGAGCGGCCCGAGACGATCCACGATTTCGGCGGCTTTCCGCCTGAGCTTTACCGGCTGCAGTACCCCGCGCCCGGCGCGCCTGAAATTGCCGAGGAAGCTGTTGGCCTGCTGGCCGAAACCGGCATCACCGCCGAAATCGACCCCGACCGCGGACTGGATCACGGCGCCTGGGTGCCGCTGATGCTGATGTATCCGGAAGCAGACCTGCCGGTGACGCAGCTTTCCATCCAGCATCGCCGCGGCGCCGAATGGCATTTCGACCTGGGCCAGGCTCTGTCGCCGCTTTGCGACGACGAGGTGCTGGTGCTGGGGTCAGGCGCGGTCGTGCACAATCTGCGCGGCCTGCGCTTCGGCGGCGAACCCACCGAGGCCTGGGCACGCGACTTCGAGGAATGGACGCAC
The DNA here is from genome assembly GCA_964388115.1 of uncultured Hyphomicrobiales bacterium. Taxonomy (GTDB): domain Bacteria; phylum Pseudomonadota; class Alphaproteobacteria; order Reyranellales; family JAQSWP01; genus JAQSWP01. Next base: position 991,902 of record CAYLYK010000001.1, on the reverse strand, counting down.
CAGGCCATCGTCAAAGGCGACAGCGCTGCGTTGAAGCAGTATCGCGACACGGCGCCGGGCGCCATCCAGTCGCATCCGCGCGACGAGCATCTCCTGCCGCTGCTGGTGCCCTTTGGGGCGGCTGGCGGTCGACCGGGCCGCGCCTTGCACCGCAGTTTCGAGGCCGGCAATCTCGGCATGGGTGCCTGGGGCTGGGACTGAACGTGGCTCTGGTCTTGCCTGCCGTTTCGCGTTAGGCATCGACACCGAACCAACTTCTGCTGCAAAGGCGAACGAGCGACAAATGGGCCGTTTTTTTTCCACCCTTCTCGCCATCGTCGGCGGCCTCACCATAGTTCTGGTGGTGCTGGCCATTACCGCCGGCCTGTGGCTCTCGCCCTCCGCGCCGACGCCGCCCGAGCGTATCGTCCTGAAACTCGATTTACGCACGGCGCCGGTCGAGGCCGAAAGCAGCGACCCGGTCGAGGCGCTGCTGGCGGAACCTCGCCCCCTGATGAGCGACATCGTCACGGCGTTGCTGCAGGCCCGGCTGGACAAGCGCGTCGCCGGCGTCGTGCTGCTGACCGGCGCCGAGAGCCCGGGCCTTGCCTCGGTGCAGGAGTTGCGTGAGGCCATTGCCGCCTTTCGCGCTGCCGACAAATTCGTCGTTTCCTATGCCACGGCCTTCGGGGAAGGCGGCAACGGCACCGGCGCCTATTATCTGGCCTCGGCCGGCGAGATATGGCTGCAGCCCAGCGGCGAGCTGGCGCTGCTCGGCATTTCCGTCGAAACGCTATTCCTGAAAGGTGCGCTCGACAAGCTGGGGATGGAGGTCCAGGGCGGCCAGCGCTACGAATACAAATCCGCGCCAAACAGCGCAACCCAAACCGATTTCACCCCGGCGCATCGCGAGAATCTGCAGGCGCTGATCGACAGCCTTTACGCGCAGATCATCGGCGATATTTCCAAGGCGCGCGGCATTCCGGCCGACGAGTTGCGCCGGCTGGTCGATCGCGCGCCTTTGAGCGCCGCCGACGCCAAGCTGGCCAAGCTGGTCGATCGCATCGGCTATTGGGACGAGGCTGAGAACTACGCGCTGCAACAGGCGGGCGCCAAGGCAGGTCTGTTCGACGTCGCCGATTACCTGCAGATCATGAACAAGCCCTATCGCAGCGGTCCCGTCGTGGCGCTGATCAGCGGCACCGGCGCCATCGTGCCGGGCAGCAACGCCTACAGCCTGGCCGACGGCGAGCGCCTGCTGGGCGCCGACGACATTGCAGCGGCATTGCGCGAGGCGGCGGAAGATCCGGCCATACGCGCCGTGGTGCTGCGGGTCGATTCGCCCGGCGGCTCCTACGTCGCCTCCGACACGGTGTTCCGCGAAGTCGCCCGCACGCGCAGCCGCGGCAAGCCCGTGATCGTGTCGATGGGCGACGTGGCCGCGTCTGGCGGCTACTTCATCGCACTGCCCGCCGACCTGATCGTGGCCTCCCGCGCCACGCTGACGGGCTCGATCGGCGTCTTCAGCTACAAGCCGGTGCTGGAAAAGACCCTCGCCGATATCGGCGTCAACATGGGCCACCTGCACGCGGGCGCCAATGCAGGCATGGCTTCGCCCTTCCGCAAGTTCACGCCCGAGCAGAATGCGGCGCTGGAGCGTTCGCTGGACCGCGTCTATGCCGATTTCACCAAGCGCGTCGGCGACGCCCGCAAGCTGTCGCCGCAGCAGGTCGACGCCGTCGCCCGTGGTCGTGTCTGGACCGGAATCGATGCCAAGCGCGTCGGTCTGGTCGACGAACTGGGTGGGCTGACGCTTGCCATCGACTATGCCAAGGCCGCGGCCGGCATCGAGACGACGGCTTCGATCACCCTCCGGCGCATTCCCGAACCCAAGGATGCGATCGACAAGCTGATCGACCGGATGTTGGGCAACAGCAGCGAATCGCAGGAACAGGTGGCGTTGCGTCGTACGTTGCGGGGAGTGGCAGAGATCGGCAGCACGTTGAGCAGTCTTGGGTTCACGGCCGACCGCGGCGTCCTTGCGATGCCGCCTGCCAAGCTGCGCTACTGAGTAACGGCATGGCCGGACATATCGGCATCGTCGCCTGCTCCGCCGAGGGCGCGGCGCTGTGCTATCGCACCATCTGCACCGAGGGCCCGGCCGTCATGGGCCCGCACGCGCATCCCGAAGTCACCATGCAGACCTTCTCGCTGGGCGACTACATGGACCTGATCTATCGCGGCGACTGGAAAGGCGTCGGCGACATGATGCTGGCCTCGGCGGAGAAACTTAAGCGGGTTGGCGCTGATTTCCTGATCTGCCCCGACAACACCATCCACCAGGCCATGCCGCACGTGCTGCCGCGATCGCCTTTGCCGTGGCTGCACATCGCCGAATGCGTGGCCGAACAGGCCCAGAGCCGTGGCTTCACGCGCATCGCCATCACCGGCACCAAATGGCTGACCGAAAGCGACGTCTACCCCGGCAAGCTCAAAGCCCGCGGCCTCGATTTCCTGCGACCAACCGAGGCCGAACGCGAGGAAATCAATCGCATCATCATGGAGGAGCTGGTGTACGGCGTCTTCAAGCCCGAAGCCATCGCCTATTTCCAGAAGGTCATCGCGCGACTGAAGGGCGAAGGCTGCGACGCCGTGGTGCTGGGCTGCACCGAGATCCCGCTGATCATGAACGACGGCAATTCGCCTTTGCCGACGCTCGATTCGACGCGACTGTTGGCCCGCGCGGCCTTGCAGCGAGCCGTCGCCTAGGCCGAAAATCTGGCGCCCAGCAGGAATTCGCGATTGCCGTCGGCGCCTTCGATGGGGCTCGGCACGATACCAACGACGTGCCAGCCGGGCCGCGAATTCACCCACGCTTCGATGCGCTTGCAGACTTCTTCGTGCAACACCACTTCGCGCACGATGCCACCCTTGCCAACCTGGCCCTTGCCGACTTCGAATTGCGGCTTGATCAGCGTCGCCAGCCAGGCGCCGGGCGCGGCCAGTTGCAGCGCGGCCGGGAGCGCTTTCTCTAGCCCGATGAAAGAGACGTCGCAGACGATCAGATCAATTGGTTCGGGCACTTCGGCGGACGAAATATTGCGGATGTTGAAGCGCTCCAGCACCACCACGCGCGGATCGCTACGCAGCTTCCAGGCCAGCTGCCCATGCCCGACATCGACGGCATAGACGCGCCCCGCCCCACGCTGGAGCAGCACGTCGGTAAAGCCACCGGTCGAGGCGCCGACATCGAGCGCTGCTTTGCCGGCGGGATCGATGGCGAACGCGTCGAGAGCGCGCGCGAGTTTCAGCCCGCCGCGCGAGACATAAGGGTGTGGCTGGCCGCGCACCTCCAGCGGCAGATCGGCGGCGATCGAGGTGCCCGGCTTGTCCAATCGCTTCTCGCCGGAAAACACCACGCCCGCCAGCACCAGCGCCTGCGCCTTGGCACGGCTTTCGGCCAGGCCGCGCTCGACCAGCGCCTGATCGAGGCGCAGTTTGCTCATGTCAGTTTCCCGTCGAGCGCCGCCTGCAGCGACGGCAACCGCTCGCGCATGGCGAAGCGTCCCAGCATCAACGCCGCCGCCGCCATCAGCGCCAGGACGAAGCCCATCCACACGCCCCTGCCGCCAAACCCTAAAGTGAAGGCCAGCAGCACACCGACCGGCAATCCGACGACCCAATAGCCAAAGGCGGCGAACAGCATCGGCACGCGCGTGTCCTTCAGACCGCGCAGCAGATTGGCGCCGACGACTTGCGCAGCGTCGAAGATCTGGAACGCGGCCGCGAAGGCAAGGTAGGAGCAGGCCAAGGCCATGACCCGGGCATTGTCTCCCGAAGTCGTGTTCGAAAGGAAGGGCGTCACCAGCAGCTCCGGCACCGTCCATATTATCACCGCCATGACGGCCATGAAGCCGACGCCGAGCGCGACCGACGTGATGCCGGTGCGGTGCACGCCCAGGCGATCTGCCGCGCCGGCGGACAGCGCGACACGAATGCCGGCCGCCTGCGCGATGCCCAACGGGACCATGAAAGTCATCGAGGCTATCTGCAAGGCGATCTGGTGCGCCGCCAGTTCGAACGTACCGATCAGGCCCATGATGAAGGCCGAACCAGCGAACAGCGCCACTTCGAACAGCATAGCAAAGCCGATCGGCGCACCCAGCCGCACCACTTCGCGCAAGCGGTGCCAATCGGCGCGCCAGAAACGGCCGAGCACATGGAAGCGGCTGAAACGCCGATCGACCAGGATGAAGCCCAGAAGCAGCGACACCATCAGGAACTGGGCCAGGCTGCTGCCAATGCCCGCACCAAGCACGCCCAGGGCCGGAAACCCAAGCTTGCCGTAGATCAGCACGTAGTTGAACCCGACATTGGCGAACAGGCCGATGATCATCATGACCATCGGCGCGTTGGCGCGCTGGTACGATGCCACGAAGTTGCGCAGCACGGTGAACCAGGTGGCGAAGAACAGCGACGGCATCAGCGCCTGCACGTAGAGCGCCGCGTCGCGCGAGATCACCGGATCCTGCCCTGTCGCTAACAGAAGCTCCTCGACCCAGATCACCGCAATGGCGAAGGGCACGCCGATGGCCGTAGTCGCCCAGATGCCCTGGCGCAGGGTGCGCCGCACCTCGCGCATGCTCTTGCGTCCGCGCCCGATCGCCTGTGCCATCATCGGCGCCGTACCCATGGCAAGGCCGAGCATGAAAATCAGCACTATGATGAACACCGCGAACCCCAGCGCGCCGGCGGCCACCGCCTCGGGACTGACCCGGCCCAGCATGGCGACGTCGATGGCGTTCATCAGGATTTGCGCGAAATGCGAGGCCGCGATCGGCAGGCCGAGCGCCAGCATCGCCTTTGCCTCTGTGCGCCAGGGGGCAAAAGACGGCTGGTTAACCGTCGGCGCTTTCGGCGCGGACGCTATTGTTTGCGGCCGTTCGTTCATGGGGCGCGGAATATGACCAAGGCCCGAGGCAAAAGATAGAGGGGCGGTTTGCATATGCAGCGCGACAGGCCTGCCGTCATTTCATGCGGCAAGCGTATTGCCTGCATTTTGCAGCGCCTCAGCAACAGTTGATTAAAAGTCGGCGCGGTCTTTGTTACTGTTCACAGGTAATTGTTGGATCTAGCGACAATTCTTTGCCAACAAACAGGGGGAAGAAATGCAATTCATGATTCTCATCTACACCAATGAAAAGAACGAGATGAAGATGACGCCCAAGGAGCAGGAAGCGATCATGGGCGCCTACATGAAGTACACCAAAGACATGGCCGATGCCGGCGTCATGAAGCACGGCGAAGCACTGCAACCGTCGATGACGGCCAAGACCGTGCGGACGGTCGATGGCAAGAAGGAGACGGTTGCCGGCGGCGCCGTGAAGAACAGGGAAACACTGGGCGGCTACTACATGATCGACGTGAAGAACATGGCCGAAGCCGTCAAATGGGCCGGCCGCTGCCCGGCGGCGAAGAACGGCTCGGTCGAGGTCCGGCCGGTCATGGTGTTCGGCTAGAATTTCGCAAAGGTCGGAAGAAGAAGCGCCGGTCACCGCCGGCGCTTTTTTCTTTAAGCCCTAACGCCCGTCTCTGCCGCCCGCCCCAGCGCTTCCAGCGCCGTCGCCACGATGTGGCGGGCGTTGAGGCCGGCGTCGTCGTATTGCGCGGCCGGGCTGTTGTGCTCGATGAAGCGGTCGGGCAGCACCATCGGGCGGATCTTCAAGCCGTTGTCGAGCAGGCCGGACGTGGCTAGGAATTGCAGGACGTGGCTGGCGAAGCCGCCGACGGAGCCTTCCTCGATGGTGATGAGCACGTCGTGATCGCGCGCCAGGCGACGGATCAGGTCTTCGTCCAGTGGCTTGGCGAAGCGGGCATCGGCCACCGTGGTTGAAAGCCCGCGCGACGCCAGATCGTCGGCCGCTTTCAGCGCCTCGCCCAGGCGGGTGCCGAGGCTGAGGATAGCCACCGTCGAGCCTTCGCGCAGGACGCGGCCCTTGCCGATTTCAAGTGGCGTGCCGCGGGCGGGCAATTCGACGCCGACGCCTTCGCCACGCGGATAGCGCACCGCGCTGGGGCAGTCGTCGATAGCGGCACAGGTCGCCACCATGTGCATCAGTTCCAGCTCGTCGGACGCCGCCATGACGACGAAATCGGGTAGGCAGGCCAGGTAGGCGATGTCGAATGAACCCGCATGGGTAGCGCCGTCGGCACCCACCAGCCCAGCGCGATCGATGGCAAAGCGCACCGGCAGTTTCTGGATGGCGACGTCATGCACGACCTGATCGTAGCCGCGCTGCAGGAAGGTCGAGTAGATCGCGGCGAACGGCTTGTAGCCTTCGGTCGCCAGGCCGGCGGCGAACGTCACCGCATGCTGCTCAGCGATGCCGACATCGAAGCTGCGGTTAGGAAAGCGCTCGGCGAACTTGTCCAGCCCGGTGCCGTTGGGCATGGCGGCGGTGATGGCGACGATCTTCTGGTCGATTTCGGCTTCGGCGATCAGCGCCTTGGCGAAGACCGAGGTGTAGCTCGGCGCATTCGACGCCGACTTGACCTGCGTGCCGGTGATGACGTCGAATTTGGCGACGCCGTGATACTTGTCGGCGCTGAGCTCGGCGGGCTTATAGCCCTTGCCTTTCTGCGTCACGCAGTGGATCAGCACCGGCCGGTCGAGCTTGGCGTCGCGGGCGTTCTTCAGCACCGGCAGCAGATGGTCGATGCGATGGCCATCGACCGGGCCGACGTAATAGAAGCCCAGCTCCTCGAACAGCGTGCCGCCGGTCACCAGGCCGCGCGCGTATTCTTCCGCCCGCTTGGCCGCCTTCTCGAAGGGGCGCGGGAAGACACGCGCCATGTGCTTGCCGATCTGGCGCAGCGACAGATAGGGCCGCGAGGAAATCAGACGCGAAAGATAGCCGCTCATGGCGCCGACCGGCGGGGCGATCGACATGTCGTTGTCGTTCAGCACAACGATCATGCGGCTCTTCAGGTGCCCCGCGTTGTTCATCGCCTCGTAGGCCATGCCCGCACTCATGGCGCCGTCGCCGATCACCGCCACGACGTTGCGCTGGCCGCCGGAGAGATCGCGCGCCACCGCCATGCCAAGCGCGGCCGAGATAGAGGTCGAGGAATGGGCTGCGCCAAAGGGATCGAACTCGCTTTCGCTGCGGCGGGTGAAGCCCGACAGGCCGCCGGCTTGGCGCAGGGTACGGATGCGGTCGCGCCGGCCAGTCATGATCTTGTGCGGGTAGGCCTGGTGGCCGACGTCCCAGATCACGCGGTCATGCGGGGTGTTGAAGACGTAGTGCAGCGCGACGGTGAGTTCGACCACGCCCAGCCCGGCGCCCAGATGCCCGCCAGTGACAGAAACGGCATCGATGGTCTCGCGACGCAGCTCATCGGCAACCTGAGCCAATTTGGCTTCGTCCAGGCGACGCAGATCTTCCGGCCCGCTCAGCGTGTCGAGCAGCGGTGTCTTGCTGTCGCTGTCCTGCTCCATCGCCACGCCCAAAAACTCCTGTCGCTTCAGATTGTTAACGTCGGTCGAGAAGACGCCTGCATCAAGGCTGCGCTTTGTCGCGGTTGGGGCGCGCCTAGCGGCGGCGATTGACCACGAACTGCGCTGCCTGACGCAACAAATCGGCTTTTTCTTCAAACATATCAAGGTGTTTTCCGGCTTGGTCGGCCAGCAGCCTGGCCTGCGCCCGCGCCCGCTCCAGCCCCAGAATGTCCACGAAGGTCGCTTTGCCGCGTGCCTTGTCCTTGCCCACGGCCTTGCCCGCTTCGGCCGCATCGCCTTCGGCGTCGATCAGATCGTCCACGATCTGGAACGCCAGGCCCAGATCATGGGCATAGGCCTGCAAGGCGTGCCGGCTCGGTTCAGCGGCCTTGCCCAGCACCGCACCGGCCGTACAGGAAAATGCGATCAACTCGCCGGTTTTCATGCGCTGCATGCGGGTGATTTCGCCAATGCCGAAACTTCCATCGCCCGCCGACAGATCCATCATCTGCCCGCCGACCATGCCGTGCGCGCCAATAGCAACCGCCAGCCCGCGCACCAGATCGCAGCGCACCGCCGGATCGCCATGCGTGGCCGCATCGGCCAGCACCTCGAACGCCAGCGCCTGCAACGCATCGCCCGCCAGGACAGCGGTCGCCTCGTCGAATTTCTTGTGCACCGTCGGCTGGCCGCGGCGCAGATCGTCGTCGTCCATGGCCGGCAGATCGTCATGGATCAGCGAATAGGCGTGCACGAACTCGACGGCGGCGGCGACGCGAGCAGCGGCGCTTTCGGCGACATTGAAGAGCTGCGCCGATGCCAGCACGAAGAACGGCCGCAACCGCTTGCCGCCCGAAAGCGCGGCATAGCGCATGGCCTGCACCAGCTTCGCTTCCGGCTCGGCGCCGCCCGACAGCAGACGATCCATGGTCGTCGTGGTCGTCTTGGCCGCGTGCGCGAGCGCGAGTTCGAAATTCTTCAGCACAAGAGGAATCTGGAAAAAGAAACGATCACTCGAGCCCGGCCGGCTCGGTGCCGACAGTGCCGTCGGCTGAAAGGGTGATCTTCTCGACCTTGGCCTTGGCTTCGGCAAGCTTGCGCTCGCATAGAGCCTTCAGCGCCGCCCCGCGCTCATACGCGGCGATAGCCTCGTCCAGTTTGATCTGGCCACGCTCGAGCTGCTGGACGATGGTCTCCAGCTCCTTCAGCGCGTCTTCGAAAGACAACGCCTCGATATCTTTGTTAGGCTTTGATTTATCAGACATTTTCCACCATTTCCGGCCACTTTAGGCCGGTCTAGGAAAGCCTGCAAGCCGGCTCAGCTTTGCATCAGCGCCCGTACATGGGCGGCCGCGGAGCGGCCCAGCGCAACCAGATCGTAGCCTCCCTCCAGAGCCGATACGACACGCCCGCCGCAGATCTCGTCGGCCAGCGCCTGCAACTGCGCCGTGACCCAATAGTAGTCGTCCTCGACCAGATTCAGTTCGGCCAGCGGATCGCGTCGATGGCCATCGAACCCGGCCGAGATCAACAGCAGGTCGGGTTTGAATTCCCTGATCGCGGGCAGGATCACCCCTTCGAAGGCGGCCCGAAACGCCGACGAGCCGGCGCCGGCCGGCAGGCAGACGTTGACGATGTTTGGGTAGCGGGAATCATTGTCCATGCCGGTGCCGGGATAGAGCGGCGCCTGATGCGTCGAGGCGTAGAAGACATCGGCGTCGGCCCTCGCCAGCGTCTCGCTGCCATTGCCGTGATGCACGTCGAAATCGATGATGGCGGCGCGTTTGAGGCCATGCGCCTGCCGACCATGCAGCGCCCCGACCGCGACGTTGTTGAACAGGCAGAATCCCATGGCCTGCGCCGGCTCAGCGTGATGACCCGGCGGCCGCACGGCGCAGAAAGCATTGCGCGCTTCCTTGCGCGCCACCGCATCGACCGCCGCCACCACCGCGCCTGCCGCGCGCAACGCCGCCTCGCCGGATCCAGGCGAAACGATGGTGTCGGCATCGATCGGCGAAAGACCGTCGGCTGGAATGGATTGCAGCAGCGCTTCCACATAGGCCAGCGGGTGCGCCAGCGCCAGCTGGGCCCTGGTGGCGCGCGGCGCTTCGCGCCGATCGAGGAACATGAAGTCCTCGCCCTCCAACGCCGCCAGCACGGCGCGCAGTCGCTCCGGACTTTCCGGGTGATAGCCGCCCGTCTCATGATTCAGGCAGGCGGAATGGCTGAACAGGATCGTACTCATGGCGCACGCAAAAGCCCGAATGGTGGAATTGGCCCGCAGGCTCTTCCTACCGGCCGGCTGAAAATTTGCCTAGGAAATTCAATGCTCCCTGGAACAGCAGTGCCTAAAAATTTCGCAGGGAAAAATCCCGTTCTGCACGGTTGACGCTGCAAACCGGCTCGGGCATGTTTACCGCCCTAAGGTAAACGAGCGTTCATTCGGAGGCAACAGTGACAGATCACCGCGCCGAAAGCATCGGGCTGCGCGCCAATGCGGCAACCAATACCGCAACCACCGAGCGGCTGATTCCCGCTCCCGTTCTTGCGCCTGTGGCATTCGATCAGGACGCCAGCAAGGATCGCCAATTCGTCACGGCGCTGGCCCGCGGCCTCGACATCCTGCGCGCCTTCCATCCCGGCGACGGCATGCTGGGCAACCAGGAAATCGCCGCCCGCACCGGCCTGCCCAAGCCGACCGTGGCGCGCCTCACCCATACGCTGACCCAGCTCGGCTATCTCAACTACACCCGCCGCTTCCGCAAATACGAGCTGGGCGCCTCGGTGCTGGCGCTGGGTTATGCCGCACTCTCCAATCTCGACATCCGCCAGGTGGCGCGCCCGCACATGCAGGCGCTGGCCAACTACTCCAACGGTTCGGTGGCTTTGGCTGGCCGCGATCGGATGTCGATGATCTATCTCGAGAGCTGCCGCGGGCAGGCGACCGTGGCGCTGACGCTCGATGTCGGCTCGCGCGTTCCGCTGCCGACCACCGCCATCGGCAAGGCTTTCATCACTTCCCTGCCCGAACGCGAACGTTCGGCGCTGCTCGATGTGATGCGAAAGCGCTGGCGCGACGACTGGACCAAGGTCAAGGCCGGCATCGACAAGGCCGAACGCGAGATTGCGCAACGCGGCTTCTGCATGTCGATCGGCGAATGGCTGCCGGAGATCAACGCCGTGGGCGTGCCGTTGCGCGGCCCCGATGGCGGCGCGCTCTATGCGCTGAATTGCGCCGGGCCCGCCTTCAGCCTGGGCCGCGAACGGCTTGAGCGCGATCTCGGCCCGCGCCTGGTGCAGCTGGCCCGCGACGTGCAGCTGGGCCTGGCCAAGCGCCCGGCGCAGGACGCCACCCGCAAGCTGCGCCGCGTTTAATGCCGATCATTCGTCCGACTGACGTGCAGCCGGTCGGACAGTTCAAGTTCATGGGCTTCAACGAAAAGCTCGGCCACCGCCTGGTGGGGTGGCGGCCGGGCTTCGTTGAACTCCTCTTGGAAGTCCGGCCCGATCTGATGAACGCCAGCGGCGTGGTACATGGCGGCGTGCTGATGACGCTGCTGGATGCGGCGAGCGGCCTGTCGGCGTCCTACGAAGGTCCGGACAAGCCGCGCAAATTCTGCCGCACGCTCGCCTTCACCACGCAGTTCATCAACCCCGGCCGCGCCGGCATTCTCACCATTCGCGGCCAGAAGCGCGGCAGCGGCCGCAGCACCTTCGTCTGCGAAGCGGAGATCACCGACGCCCAGGGCGAGCTGATCGCTGTAGGCACCGGCACCTTCCGCCAGATCGCTAAGGAAGGGCCATCGGACGGATCGGCGGCACCGCCTAGGGAAAAAGACTGATCTGCTCGTCCGCCAAGGCCTTCTGCACCGACGGACGCTCGCGCAAGCGCAGTGCGTAACGCGTCCAGGCCGGGTGGCTTTGCTCGTTGACGGTCTCGCCCGCCCGCCACAGCCAGCGATACAGCACCAGGAACATGCCGTCGGCGATGCTGAACGCAGTGCCAGCGGCGTAGTCGTTCTTCGACAACCAGGCCTCGATCTCAGCGCCGACCCGCTGCACGCGCGAGACCGCCGCCTTCTTCAACATTTCCTTATCTTCTGGCGTATCGACGAAACGCTCGGGCCGCCACAGCAGTGCGAAAGCCGGATGGCCGGTGCTGCTTTGCCACAGCAGCCACTCGAGCGCTTTGGCCAGTAATGCCGGCTGCGACGGCAGCAGATTGGCCGCCGGGTAACGCTGCGCCAGATAGAGCATGATGGCGGCGTTCTCGGTCATGATCCAATCGTCGACCGCCAGCGCCGGAATGAAGCCGCGCGGATTGATGGCGAGATACTCCGGCTTCCAGTTCGACTTGTCGGCGACGGGAAATTTCGCCAGCTCGAACGGCGCGCCGGTTTCGATCAGGGCAATATGCGAAGCCAGCGAGCAGGCGCCGGGGCTGTAGAACAGTTTCATCATCGCCGAATCTCTCCGATGCGTTAGAATGGGTCAGGGACGAAACCTTAACCCTTCATCGCCGCGAGGCAACAATGCCGGCCACGTCGCTCGACCACTACAACGTCTTCTGCCGCGACTTGAAGAAGACCGTGGCGTTCTACGAACGCTATGTCGGCCTGCGCACCGGCGACCGGCCGCCCTTCTCGTTTCCGGGCGCCTGGCTCTATGCGGGCGACAAGGCGGTTTTGCATTTGGTGGCGGAAAGCGGCCGCGAAGCGCAGGGCGGCGGCGCCATCGACCATATCGCTTTCAACTGCGAAGGCCTGCCGGCGACGGTCGATCAGCTCAAGCGCGACGGTATCAAGTACGAGATCCGCAAAGTGCCGGGGCGGCCGCTGCAGCAGGTCTTCATCCACGACCCCGACGGGGTGATGCTTGAGCTGAACTTCCGCAACGAGCCTGCCTGAACGCTCAGCCGAAGCTCGCCTTCACCATTCCCAACTCGTCGAAGCCAACCTCGACCTCGCCGCCGCCAGAGAGAAACTGCGGCGCATGCACTGAGCCGGTCATGACGATGTCGCCGGATTTCAGATTGGTGCCGAGCGAGATCAGCTTGTTGGCCAGCCACGCCAGCGCCGCCAGCGGGTTGCCCATCACCGCCGTGCCAGGCCCGGACGCGATTTCCTTGCCGTTATGGATCGAGCGGCCGCTGATCATGGTGAAGTCGATGCTGCGATAGTCGGTGATCTCCTTGCCCAACACGCAGGCGTGCTGCAGGAAATCGTCGGCGATGCGGGCGGGGCCCATCATGCCGGCGAGATCGGCATAGCGATTGTCGACCACTTCGATGGCCGACATCACGGCGCCGACCAGCGGCAGGATATTGGCCTGGGTATAGGGGCCGGCGCTGGCCGGCGCGTCGATCGCCATGCGCACGGCAACTTCGCATTCGATGCCGGGCTTCAGGATCGAGCCTGAGGGGAAACGCGCGCCGCTCTTCAGCAGCCGCGATTTCAGCAGGCCGCCCATGGCCGGACCGGTGAGCCCGATGACCTGGTACTGGGCGGGCAGCGGCACGGCGACTTTCCAACCGCCATGCGCTTCGCCCTTGGCGTAAAGCGCATCGTGCAAAGCGAACTGGACGCGATAGGCATCGGTCTCGTTCTGCGGCGGGTGCGTACCGCCGAGATAGTCGATCGGCTTGGGCGCCAGACGCGCTTGCGCCAGGCGGTCGGCCAAAGCCTTCACTGCATGATCGTCCATGGATTCTCTCCTTGCCTCGCGCTCAGGCGAATTTCGGTTTGCGCTTTTCCAGGAACGCGGTGCGGCCTTCGGTGAAGTCCACGGTCTGGAAGCCCAGCGACTGGGCCATGTTTTCCATCTCCAGCGCCGGGCCCAACGTGGTGGGCCACAGCGCCAGTTGCCGCTTGGTCAGGCTCATGGCATGGGCGGGCTGCGCCGCCAGCTCACGCGCCCGTTCCAGCGCCACCTTGGCGACATCGGCATCTGGCACGATCTCATCGGCAAGACCGATATCGAGCGCCGCCTGGCCCTTGTAGTTGCGGCCGTAGAGCAGGATCTGGCGCGCTTTCGCCAAACCAACGCGGCGTGGCAGCGTATGGAAGATTGCGTAATCGGGTACGAGACCCAACTTGAAGAATGGAATGCCGATAGTGGCCCCCTGCCCGAGCACAATCGTATCGGCCCACAGCGCGATGCCTGCGCCGGCGCCAACGGCCCAACCTTCGACCCCGGCCACGATCGGCTTGTCGCAGTCGAGCATCATGCGCACCAGGCGATGGCTGATCTGCATGCGCTTGCGGCCGGCTTCCGGCGTCATGTTCTTCATGCCGGTGACGTCGCCGCCGGCGCAGAACACGCCGTTGGCGCTGCCCAGGATGATGGCGCGCACCGAATCGTCGTGGGCAATAGTGCTGCAGGCTTCAACCAGCGCATTGCGCACTTCCATGTCGAAAGCATTCCGCCGCTCCGGCCGATTGAGGCACAGGCGCGCAATACCCGGCTCCGGCCGGTCGACGAGAACGAGGCTCATGGTTTCACTCCCGGAAAAATCTCAGCGCGGCGGGTTGCGACGCGGCGGCGGCTTCTTGATTTCGACCGTCAGCTTGGGCGGCCCGCCGCGGCGGTTGGCGGGCTTCGGTGGCGGCCGCTTGCCGCGCGGCTGCACGGCGATCGACGGCTTGCCGCCCTTGGGCTGCAGCGAACGGGCATAGCTCACCGCCTCGTCGACCCATTTCGCCAAGGCCGCCGGCGTCTGCTTCAACGCCTTGGATGCCACGACGTATTCGCGCATGACGCGGCCGGGCTGCGGCTGGAACACCGAGCCGCCGGTCAGCTTGACGAAGCGTTCACGGGCGGCATCGGGAAGGCGCAGGATGAAATCGTCCTGGTGCAGGCCGATCGCCATGTTGCCGGCCACGAACACGGCAGGAAACCCGAACATCTGGCGACGTTCGACGTCTTCGCCCTGCGGCGCCATGCTGTCGAGCAAAGCAATCAATTCGGTCGGTGACTTCGCCATCGCATCCTCACGAAGCGGCTTCCAGCTGGCCGCGGCGCCAGCATGCTACAGCCACCCGCAGGCATGCCAAACCGAAAATCACAAAGCCCGCCAGCCGGAAGGCGAAAGGCAGCATCGGATGCACCGCGACCGCCGCCGCTCCCGGCACGAATGCCAATGTGGTCCACCAGCCGATTAGCCCGGCCTTCTTCAACGATGCCCCCAGCGCCAGATAGCCGCCATAAAACAGCATGCCGCCCAATCCGAAGGCGCCATGAAGCGGGCCGCCAAGCAGCGGCCCTTTGAGGTCGAGCAACGGCCGGGTCGCGGGATCGAGCGCGAGTGCGGTGGCGACAAAGGCGTTGAAGATGCCAGCTGCTGCCAGCAGCACGTGCCCTGGCACCGAGCCGATAAGCGACAATCCCGCCAGCGGCTGGGCCTTGTCGCGCAGCAGGATCGGCAGCGTGAAACTGCCGGCAAGACTGGCCAGCATGAAAACGACGAACAGAACATTAGCGTACATCGACCAGCCGCCGGCCCTGATCTGCCAATAGGCATCGTCTCGCAGCATCGACGAGCCATCATTTGCGAGCGGATGTACGAGCCAGTAGAGAATGGCGCTGACGCCAGTAGCGGCGAAAGCCACGGCGATGAGCTTGAACGTGATGCGGGTTTCGATCATCGACGGATCGTCGCTATTGCGGGCGCAAAAGACAAGGGCGGCCGAAGCCGCCCTTGCACTCTATTCGTCGGCGAAGCGTCAGGCGGCCTTGGCCTTGCTCTTGCCGTAGAAGCTCTGGCCCTTGGCCGCCATGTCGCGCAGCAGCTTCGGCGGGGTGAACTGCTTGCCGTATTTCTGCGCCAGCGCATCGCACTCGGCGACGAACTTGGCGACGCCGACCTGGTCGATCAGCGAGATCATGCCGCCGGTCTGCGGCGCGAAGCCCAGGCCCATGATCGAGCCGATATCGCCGTCCTGCGGATCGGTCAGCACGCCTTCTTCCAGGCAGCGCGCGGCATCGACGGCCTGAACGTAGAGCAGACGCTTCTTGATCTCCTCGACCGCGGCGTTCTTCTTCTCGCCCTCGCCGAAAGCCAGCTCCTTCTTGACCGGGAACATGTCCTTCAGACCCGGCCAGAACGTTTTGCCCTTGCCGTCGGCGGCATAGTCGTAGAAGCCCTTGCCGGATTTGCGCCCGAAGCGGCCCAGCTCGACCATCTTCTTGACGGTGTCTTCCGTGCCGGAAGCCTCGTACTTGTCGCCGAGATCCTTCTGCGTCTGCTGCACGATCTTCCACGACAGATCGATCGCAACCTCGTCGTTGAGCGTCAGCGGGCCGACCGGCATGCCGGCCAGACGCGCGGCATTGTCGATCATCGCTGGCGGAACGCCTTCCTGCAGCATGCGGATGCCTTCGGAGATGTAACGACCGACGACGCGGCTGGTGAAGAAACCGCGGCTGTCGTTGACCACGATCGGCGTCTTGCGGATCTTCTGCACGTAGTCGAGCGCGCGGGCGAGAGTCTCCTGGGACGTCTTCTTGCCCATGATGATCTCGACCAGCGGCATCTTCTCGACCGGCGAGAAGAAATGCAGGCCGATGAAATTCTCCGGCCGCACGCTGGCTTCAGCCAGGCCAGTGATCGGCAGGGTCGAGGTGTTGGAGGCGAAGATATCCTTGGCCCCCAGCACGGCTTCCGCCTTCTTGGTCACCTCGGCCTTGATCTCGCGATTCTCGAACACCGCTTCGATCACCATCTGCGCACCCTTGAGCTGGGCGTAATCGGCGGTCGCGGTGACCTTGACGAGGAGCGCGTCGCGCTTGTCCTGGGCCAGGCGGCCGCGCTTGACCAGCTTGTCGAGTTCGGCCGCGACATGCGCCTTGCCCTTGTCGGCCGCTGCCTGGTCGCGGTCGATCAGCACCACGTCGATGCCGGCCTGGACCGAGACGGTGGCAATGCCGGCACCCATGAAGCCCGCACCCAGAATGCCGATCTTGGAGTAGTCCTGCTTGTCGACGCCCTTGGGACGGCGCACCAGCTTGTTGGCGTCCTGCAGGCCGAAGAACAGCGTGCGGATCATGCTCTTGGCGACGGGATCGCGCAGCAGCGAGACGAAATAGCGGGTCTCGACTTTCAGCGCCGAATCGAACGGCAGCATCAGGCCTTCATAGATGCAGCTCAGGATCGCCTTGGGCGCCGGATAGACGCTAAGCGTCTTGGCCGACACCAGCGCGTTGGCGCCGATGAAGGTCTGCAAGCCGGCCGGGCTCCAGATCTGACCACCCGGCAGTCCAGGAATCTTGTAGCCCGGACGATCCCAGGGCTGCACGGCGCGCGCATCGACGGCGGCTGGCGCTTTCGGCCAAGTCGGCTTGATCGGCGCTTCCTTGGACGGCGTCATCAGCCATTCCTTGGCACGCGCCAGGAGTTTGTCCGCCGGCACGACCTCATGAATGACGCCAAGGTTCTTGGCCTCGTCGACCGAAAGGTCCTTGCCTTCGATCAGGATCTGGCTGACGCCCATGGCTTGCGCCATGCCGAAGCCCAGCAAACGCGGAATACGCTGCGTGCCGCCGGCGCCCGGCAGCAGGCCAAGCTTCACTTCCGGCTGGCCGATCTTGGCCTTCTTGTTGTCCGCCGCAATCCGGTAATGGCAGGCGAGGCAGATTTCCAGACCGCCGCCCAGCGCCGTGCCGTTGATGGCCGCGACCCAGGGCTTGCCGGCGGTCTCGTAGGCGCGAAACATGCGCTGCAGCTGGCTGAACTGGGCCATCACCGCCGTCGCATCCGAGGTGTCGGTGTTCAGCAGCATGTCGAGGTCGGCGCCGGCGATGAACGAATCCTTGCCGGAGGTGAGGATGACGCCCTTCACCTTCTCGTCTGCCGTCGCCTTCTGCGCGGCGTCGGCGAAGGCCTTGATCGAGCCTTCGTTCAGCACGTTCATGGAACGGCCAGGCATGTCCCACAGGATGGTGGCAATGCCGTCGCTATCGACAGAATAGTTGATCATGTCAGTCGGCTCCTTGATGCAACCGGCATCGGTTTCGCGCGCGTCGAAAGCGCTGCGTCGATCCGGGTCGTGAAAGCGAAGCGGCTCCGTCCCTCAATGGAACGGAGCCAGGTTGGATCAGACGCGCTCGATGATGGTGGACACGCCCATGCCGCCGCCGATGCACAGCGTGGCAAGACCGGTGCCCTTGCCCGTGCGCTCCAACTCGTCGAGCAGAGTGCCCAGGATCATCGCGCCGGTCGCGCCCAGCGGATGCCCCATGGCGATGGCGCCGCCATTGACGTTCATCTTGTCGTGCGGGATGTCGAGCTTTTGCATGTAGCGCAGCACAACCGCGGCGAACGCCTCGTTGAGCTCATAGAGGTCGATGTCGGTGGTCTTCATGCCCAGACGCTTCAGCAGCTTCTCGGTCGAGGGCGCCGGACCGGTCAGCATGATGGTCGGCTCCGAGCCGATCGAGGCGAACCCCTTGATGCGGGCGCGCGGCTTCAGCCCGTTGCGCTCGCCGAACTCCTTGTTGCCGATCAGCACGCCCGCCGCGCCATCGACGATGCCCGACGAATTGCCGGCATGGTGCATGTGGTTGATGCGCTCGACTTCGGGATAGCGCTGCATGGCCACGGCGTTAAAGCCCGGCATCATCTCGCCCTGGCCCTTGAAGGACGGCTCGAGCGAGGCCAGCGTCTGCATCGTGGTGGTGGGGCGCATATGCTCGTCATGCGCCAGGATCTCGACACCGTTCTGGTCGCGCACCGGCACGATGGACTTCTTGAAGTAGCCCTTGTCCCAGGCGGCCTTGGCGCGCTTCTGCGATTCGACGGCATAGGCATCGACGTCGTCGCGGGTGAAACCGTACTTGGTCGCCAGCAGATCGGCCGAGATGCCCTGTGGTACGAAATACATCGGCATCGCCACGGCCGGATCGACCGCCCAGGCGCCGCCGTCCGAACCCATCGGGATGCGCGACATCGATTCGACGCCGCCGCCGATTGCTGCCTGCGAGGCGCCCGACATGACCTGCGCGGCCGCCATGTTGACGGCTTCCAGGCCGGAGGCGCAGAAGCGGTTGATCTGCACGCCCGACACGGTTTCGGAATAATTGGCCATTACCGCTGCGGTGCGCGCGATGTCGGCGCCCTGCTCGCCCACCGGTGCGACGCAGCCCAGGACCACGTCGTCCACCGTCGAGGTGTCGAGATTGTTGCGATCGCGCAAAGCTTCCAGCGCCGTCACCGCCAGGCGTACCGGCGTGACCTCGTGAAGGGAGCCGTCCTTGCGGCCCTTGCCGCGGGGAGTGCGGACTGCGTCGTAGATATAGGCTTCAACCATGGTCGTGTCCTTTCGGGTTGCTTGCTCCCAACCTTGAAACTCAAAGAGTACGGCTGATCAGTTCTTTCATGATTTCATTGGTGCCGGCGTAGATCTTCTGCACGCGGGCGTCGGCGTAGAGACGGGCGATCGGGTATTCCCACATATAGCCGTAGCCGCCGAACATCTGCAGGCATTCATCGATCAACTTGCACTGTAATTCGGTGGTCCACAGCTTGGCCATGGCGGCGGTCGGCACGTCGAGCTCGCCGCGCAGGTGGCGGGCGGTGCATTCATCGACGAAGACGCGGGCCACGGTCGCTTCGGCCTTGAGCTCGGCCAGCTTGAAGCGGGTGTTCTGGAAATCGAGGATCGACTTGCCGAACGCCTTGCGCTCGCGGGTGTACTTGATGGTCTCCGACAGCGCCAGTTCCATGGCGGCAACGGCCTGGATGGCGACGACCAGCCGCTCCTGCGGCAGCATCTGCATGAGCTGCACGAAGCCCATGCCGTCGGCGCCCAGCATATTGGTGGTCGGCACGCGCACGTTGTCGAAGAACAGTTCCGACGTGTCCTGCGCCTTCAGGCCGATCTTATCGAGGTTGCGGCCGCGGCGGAACCCGTCGCGGTCGGCTTCGACCAGCACCAGCGAGGTGCCCTTGGCGCCGGCCTTAGGATCGGTCTTGCAGACGACGATGATGAGGTCGGCATTCTGGCCGTTGGTGATGAAGGTCTTGGAGCCGTTGATGACCAGCTCGTTGCCGTCCTTGACCGCGGTGGTCTTCACGCTCTGCAAGTCGGAGCCGGTGCCCGGCTCGGTCATGGCGATGGCGGTGATGACCTCGCCCGACACCATCTTGGGAAGCCAGTATTTCTTCTGCTCTTCCGAGGCATAGGCCAGGAAGTAGGGCGTGGTGATATCGGTATGCAGCGAGAAGCCCGGACCCGATGCGCCCACCCTGCCCTGCTCTTCGATGGCGATGGCGCTGTAAAGGAAGTCACCACCCGGGCCGCCGTATTCTTCCGGCACCGACATGCAGAGCAGGCCCTGCTCGCCGGCCTTGCGCCACAGCGCCTTCGGCACGATGCCCTCCTCTTCCCACTGCGCATGGAACGGCTTCACTTCCTTCTCGAAGAAGCGGCGCGCGGTGGTGCGGAACATCTCGTGTTCGTCGGTGTAGAGCTTGGCAAGCGCGGTCAAGATCTCGTCTCCTCATCCCAAATCGATCGGCCGGCGCAGCTTGAGACGCCACGCTGCTTTTTTCCTGGATCTTGCCGGTCGAAAAAGAATGGCGCGCCCGCCCGGCCACAGCCAGCGGTTTCACCCCATTCCGATCCGACCCTAGTTTACGTTTACGTAAAGGTCAAGTCGCCCGTCCTAAACAGGTATTTACCGGCATAGCAGAGCGCAAGCCCCTCGCCAGCCTGAAACGACGGGGCTTTCGCGGGGCAGAATGAGAGAGCTCAGGCCGCTTCGTCTAGCGTATTGGCTTTCAAGCCCAGCATTGCCCGACGCCGCAGCCACTGGCTGGGACGGTAACGATCGTCGCCGGTAATGCTCTGCAGACGGCTCAAGATGGCGAAGGTCGTGCGCACGCCAAGATCATCGACAATCGCCAGCGGCCCCAGCGGATAGTTCAGGCCCAGGGTCATGGCGGTGTCGATATCGGCCGGCGTGGCAATGCGTTGTTGCGCCATCTCGCAGCCGAGATTGGCGATCTGGCCGCGAATGCGCTGGGCGATGAAGCCTGGGCTGTCGTTGATGGCCGTGACTTTGGTGCCGGCCTTGAGCAGCGCGGCGACGACGCTGTCGCGGATCTCGGCCGAAGCGCCCGGCGCGGTCATGACTGTCGCGCGCGCGCCGACATTGCCCGTCGGATCGATGGCGACCGTCCGACGCGCATCGATGCCCAGCCGCGCGATGGTGGTGGTGCAGTCGTCGCCGATCGGCGTGACGAGGATGGGCGATTTCCCGTCGTCCTTGTCCAGCAGCGCAACGCCTGCCGCCCGCAGCAGGTCGGCAATCGCCTTGGGCACCGGCTCGGCGGCGACGACGGAGGTGGCGGCGGCAACGGCTGCTTTCGCATCGGCGCCCGTATCGACCTTGTTGCCCTTCTCGTCGTAATCGAACCAACCGGCCTTGGTCTTCCGCCCTAGCCGACCGGCATGGAACATGCCTTCATGCAGCGGCGAGGGCGTCATGCGGCGGTCGTGGAAGAAGCCTTCATAGATGATGCGGCGGGCGGGGAAGTTCACGTCGATGCCGGTCAGGTCCATCAGTTCGAACGGGCCCATGCGGAAACCGGCGGCATCGCGCGTCACCGCATCGATCTGCGACGGGCTGGCGACACCTTCCTGATAGATGCGCAGGCCTTCGGTGCCGATGGCGGTGCCGCCAAGGTTGACCAGGAAGCCCGGCGTGTCGCCGACGCTGACCGGCACCCTGCCCTGACGCTTGCCCAGAGCCGTTAACGCTTGCACTACCCAGGGCGCGGTCTCGGCGCCGCGAATGACCTCGACCAGCTTCATCAGTGGCACGGGATTGAAATAGTGCAGCCCGGCAATGCGCTCGCGCCTGGAACAAGCCGCTGCGATGGAGGCGATGCGGATGGAGGACGTGTTGGACGCGATGATGGCGTCCGGCCGCAGCACCTTCTCCAACTCTCTGAACAGCCCGCGTTTGACCTCGAGATCCTCGAACACGGCCTCGACGACGACGTCACACGGCGCCAGCGCCGCCATGCTGTCGACCACCTTCAGTCGGTCGCTGGCGACCTTCACGTCGGCCGCGCTCATGCGACCCTTGGCCTGCAGCGACTGCAGTTGCTCAACGATCATGGTCCGGGATTTCTCGGCATTGCCCGGCATGGCGTCATGCATCAGCACGTCCATGCCGCCGGTGGCAGAAACCTGCGCGATACCGCGGCCCATGGCGCCGGTGCCCACGACTCCCACCGTTAGAGGATCCTTCGCCCAGTCCCGCGCCATGATGCTCTCCCGCCAATCCATGAAGTGGCCGGAAGCTGGCACGCGAGGTTTGCGAGGTCAACGCCGAGCGACTATTCGAAAATGCAGCGCAGATAGGGCGTGAGAAAGCGGCCTTTGGAATCGAAGCGCCGGCGTATGGCGTTGAAGCTCTCCCACCGCGGATAGATAGCGGCGAAATCCTTCGCCTGCAGCGAGTGCCATTTGCCCCAATGCGGGCGGCCGCCGAAACTGCGGAAAATCTTCTGCGCGTCGGCAAAGAAATCCTGCCATGGCTTGCCGACGCCCTGGTGGATCGAGATCGCGACCGTGTCGCGGCCGAAAGCGGGGCTGAGCGGGAGATCGTCGGCGGCAACGGTGCGATATTCCACCGGCCATTTCACCTCGGCATGGCGGGCGCGCATCAGCTCGCGGATGGCAAGGAAGCACTCAGGCCCCTGCTCCGCCGGGACTGACCATTCGCTTTCGATAAATTTTCGCGTGCGTTCGCTGGGGAAGATGCGCCAGCTCCAGTCGATGCGTTCGCCGGGCTCCACGGTGGTGATCGTTTCGTCGAGCGAGGGGTGCAGCGCCTTGCAATCGGCCTCGTCGGTTTCCGGCAGCCAGAAGAATTCGAAATGCCGGTTCTCGGCGGCAAGCTCCGACAGCCGTTCCAGGGCCTGTTCGACCGGCTCGCGCCACAGCCGTTCGCGCAGGCGATAGGCCGGAACAAGGTTAAGAGTCACCGAACCGATCACCCCCATCGTACCGAGTGACAGGGCCCCCGCTTTCAAATCCGCGCCGCCGATCTCGACGATATCGCCGCCGGCTGTCACCAGCTTCAGGCCCGCCACCATCGTTGAAAGACTGCCCAGCGTCGTGCCCGTGCCGTGCGTGCCGGTCGAAATGGCGCCGGCAATCATCTGCACATCGACGTCGCCCTGATTGGCCAGCGCCAGCCCGGCCGATTGCAACTCCGCTCCCAAATCGGCGATGCGCGTGCCGGCGGCAATTTCGGCCGTCATCGCGCCGCGATCGACATGAAGGATGCCCGTCAGATGGCGCAGCGACATCAATGTGCCGTCTGTCGCCACAATGGGCGTGAAGGAATGGCCGCTGCCGGCCACTCTCACCGAATCGCCGCCGGCAAGAAGCTCCCTTACCTCTTCAAGGCTGCACGGCTCGGCGATGCGCGAGGGCCGGCATTCGATATTACCCGCCCAGTTGCTCCAGCCTGCCACGTCAATGATTGACGAAAGCGGTCGCTTCGATCTCGACCTTGGCGCGGTCGTCGACCAGGCCGGAGACGAAGATCACTGTGATGGTCGGAAAATGCCGACCGATGACTTCCTTATAGGCCGCTGCCATCGCTGCACCGCCAGACTTGTACGCCGCCTTGTCGGTGATGAACCAGGTCATGCGCACGATGTCGCCGGGCCGGCCACCCGCCTCCTGCACGACGCGCACCACGTTGCGGAAGGCCTGGCCGATCTGCTGGCCGAAATCGTCGCTTTCGATCTGGCCTTGCGCGTTGACGCCCAACTGGCCCGCGACGAACACCATCTTGCCCGAGCCTTCGACGGCAATGCCGTTCGAATAACCTTTGGGCCGCGCCCAGTCGGATGGCTGGAGAATTTCCTGCATGGCATTGCCTCCCGTGGTTTCAGCCCAGCGTCTGCGCGAAGACCCGCAGATAATTGCCGCCGATGATCTTGCCGATGTCGGTGCGATCGAAGCCCTTGCCCTGCAGCGCCCGCACCAGATCCGGCAACTGCGTATAAGAGTCGAACACCGACGGGCCGGTCAATCCCCGCTGGTCGCTGCCGATGCCGACATGATCCACGCCCACCGCATCGGCCAACCTCGCCATGCCGGCTGCCATCGCCTCCATGGTCGGATAGATGCTGGCCGGCGGCCAGACTCCGATGACGCCGCCGGTCAGCGCCACGATCCTGGCATGATCGACGGAAATCTGCCGGCTGCGCGGTCCCGGCCGGCCGGTCAGCGACGTATGCGAGATCACCAGAGGCTTGGCCGTAACTTCCGCCGCGCGCTTCACCAGATCCAGTGTGCCGTGCGCGACATCGACCACGATGCCCAGTCGATTGCAGCCCCGGACGACGTCGACGCCGAACTCCGTCAAGCCGCCATGCACGGGAGCCTCGGTCTGAATATCACCCAGTTCGTTGACGCGATAGTGCGTCAGTTGCAAATGCCGCAGCCCATAGCCCGCGAAGGCTTCGTCCAGCCGCTCGATCGAACGATCAAGGAAATCGGCGCCCTCCGCCGAGACGATGACTGATGGCCTCTCCGGCCGGGCGGCACGCAAGGCAGCGACGCTGTCGATGACGGCAAGCTGTTGTCCTCTGACCAAGGCCAGCAATCGGTCGAACGCCCGCTTGCTCCAGCGGTAGAGTTCGCCTTCTTCCGGCTCGCGGGTCGCCAGAATGCGCCCATCGCTTTGCACGCGGGTTGCGGGCGAATCGGCGACCATGGCCAAGCAGATCGCGGCCATGCCGCCATCGCGCATCTGATTCACCACGTCAACGAAGGGCTCGCTGCCGGAAACGCGCAGGATACGGCCGGCATGGGAATGAATGTCGATGGGTACGTTCTGCCTGAGGATTTCCGCGACGGCATTGTCGTCCGATTGCGCAAAAGCCGGCGATACGGCCGCCAGAGGCAGAGCCATCGCGCCCAGCACGGCGCGCCGCGATACAGCCAGCTTTTGCGGCGTGCTCAGCAGACGGGCGTCGCGCAACTGCCACAGCCAGCCATTGGGATCGTCCTTCAGACGTCGCCAGGTGCCGCGCAAACGGACCGGTCCTGCGTGGATCGCAATCGGTTGCCGGGCGAAGACCTCGACGGCGCCAGCCGGATCCTGCGGCAAACAGCCGACGCAGCAGGACAGTTCGGGCACCAAAAAGAAATAGCGATGGGTCGCGTCGAATTCGATCGGCGCCATCCAGCCTTCGATCTCAACCACCGCGCCATCCGCTGCCGCGATCAGAGATTGCCAGGCAAGCGGTGACGAAGCCATGGCTGCTCTAGCTGCGGCGGGGCGTCGTCTGCGGCGGTGGGGGGACCGGCGCGGGCGGCGTCACCGACGTTGTACCGGGCGCCTGCGGTGCAGGCGCGGTTTGCGGCGTCGGCGTACTCTGCGTCGGACAGCCGGCAATCTCGTCCAGGACGTTGCGCGGATCGCGGAAACGCTCGACAAGCTTGCGGTCGCTGTCCTCCGTGGCGGCGGGTGGCGGCGTGGTCAGCACCCAGCCCACCATGCGGCGCAACACAGCGCCCAGCGCGTCGTCGAAGGCCGCAACGACCTGCGGCACGTCGGTGCCGTCCGCTTCGCGGCAACGCTCGAACGAGGCCGAGCCGATGATCTGACGCTCAGGCATGCGAATGATTTTGGCATTGACGCGCACGCGCGCCACCGGCTTGGGCCCGTGATAGGTCTCGGCCTGGAATTCGCGCAATTCGGTCTGCAGCAGGTAGTTGGCCCGCAGGCCGGTCGATTCGCGGCCGACGGCGACGATGCGCTTGCTGTTTTCAAACGATTCGATCATCAGCGTCTGCACCATCAGCGGCGCACGGTCGGTCCAGGCCGACGTCGCATAATAGTCGGTCGAGAGCCGAGTCGCAGAAATCGCCATGCGGCCTGTATTCAGATTGGCGGGCGCCACGGGCGTTTCGACCGACAGCTGCCAGTAGACGTTCGGCAGGTTGGGCTCGAACGTGCTCTTTGGCGACAGCGTGTACAGTTCGGTTGGCGTCTTGATGTCGGGCAGCACGCCGCAGGCCGCGGTAGCGGCGACCAGTCCGACGGCGAGAATGAGTTTCCTGATGGGCATGGCCGTTCCTAGCGCTGCGGGCGGTCGCCGGGCTGGTAGCCCTGCTTGCCGCCGAAGATGAAACCGGTGGGATCGCGCTCGATGCGCGTGACGATGACGTTGAGATTGGCCGCCAGCGCCCGCAATTCGCGAATCATCTGGCTGAATTCGCCCAGGCTCTGTTCGGTGAACTGACGCAGCGGCGCGCGATTGTCGCCCAACAGCTTATTTACGCTGTCGGCCGCGCCATTGATGTTGTTCACCGCCTGCCGGATTGATGTCATGGTCTGGCGCAATTCCGACGGCGTGGTATTGGCCAGAAGCTTGCGTGCCGCTTCGTCCTGCGGCCCCAGTTCGGTCAGCAGCAGGTTGGCCGATTTGCCGAGATTCTCCAGCGACGCCATGGTGGCGCGCATCTGCTCCACCGTCGCGGGCAGGTCGGCGACCAGCTGCTCGATCTCCTTATTGCGGCTGCTCAAGGTGTTGGTCAGCGCCGAGATGTTGTTCAGCGTCTTGTTGACGGCGGCGATGTTGTCGTCCGACAGCAGCGCGTTGATGCGGTCGATGCTCTGGCTTGCCTTGGCCAGCACGTCCTGCGCCGACGAGGCGGCGGCCTGGAAAAAAGTCGTACCGGGCGCGATCTCGGGATAGGGCTCCTGCCCCTGCCGCTTGCGGATCTTGGGCGGGTCGCTGTCGGGACCGCCCACAACCTGTATGAAGGACTGACCGGCGATCAGCGGCTTCTCGAACAGCGCGTAGGAATTCTCGCGGATCGGCTGGTCGTAGTTCAACGCCACGGTAACGACGATCTTTTCCAGCTGACGCTTGGTGCCGTCAGCCTGGGTGATTTCGCGATTGCCGATGCGCACATTGGTGACGCGGCCGACCCTGATGCCGCGGTAGAACACTGGCGAATCGGGCGTCAGGCCCTGCACGTCGCCGTCGAAATAGATGCGGTAATACGCCAGGTCTTCCTGAGTGCCGCTGTTCAGCTTCCAGACGATGAAGCCCACCAGCGCCGCCACGAAAGCGACGACGGCGGCGCCGATGAAGACGAAATGGGCCCGGTTTTCCATGCGAACTCCGTTCAGACCGCATCGATGCGGGCAGCACGCCCGCGGGGTCCGTGAAAATATTCCTTAACCCAGGGGTGGTCGAACTTTAGCAGTTCCTCAAGGGGCCCGACCACCACCCGTTTGTCCAGCAGCACCGCGATGCGGTCGCAAATGGCGTTCAGCGAATCCAGATCGTGGGTCACCATCAATACCGTCAGGCCGAGATTGCGCTGCAGCTCGCGCACCAGATCGTCGAAGGCCGCCGCGCCGATAGGATCGAGGCCGGCGGTGGGCTCGTCGAGGAACAGCAACGGCGGATCGAGCGCCAGGGCGCGCGCCAGGCCGGCACGCTTGCGCATGCCACCCGACAGCTCCGACGGGTATTTGTGCGCGGCATCTGGCGGCAGGCCGACCATGGCGACCTTCAGCGCCGCAATTTCGTCGAGCTGACGCCTGGTGAGCCGCGCATGCTCGCGCAGCGGCACCTGGATGTTCTCCGCCACCGTCAGCGAGGAAAACAGCGCGCCGTCCTGGAACAGCACGCCCCAGCGTGACTGCAGCTTGCGCAGCTCGGCACCGTGCAGGCGGGCGGTGTTCTGACCAAACACCTCGACGACGCCCTTTTTCTGCTGGATCAGCCCTATGATGACCCGCAACAGCACCGACTTGCCGGTGCCGGAGCCGCCCACCAGGCCCATCACCTCGCCCTTGAAGACGTCGAGCGCGAGATGATGATGGATTTCCTTGGGACCGAACTTGGTCTTCAGGTTGCGGATGCGGATGACGGCTGGCCGATCGTGGGGCGGATTGCCCAGCACCATGCTGTTGGGTTCGCCTTCCGGCGTTTTGGCGCCGACGATCATAGGCCAATCGACACGAATAGGATCGAAAACGCGGCATCGAGGATGATGACGAGGAAGATCGATTCCACGACGGCCTTGGTGGTCTGCCGCCCGACGCTTTCGGCGCTGCCCGTGACTTGCAAGCCCTCGTAGCAGCCGACCACGGCGATGACGAAAGCGAAGACCGGCGACTTAATCATGCCGGCCCAGAAATGGTTAATGTCGATGACGTCCTGCAGCCGGTCGAAATATTGCGACAGGGTAAAATCGAGGAAGACAGCCGCCGCCAGGCCACCGCCCAGCAGGCCCATCAGATTGGCGAAGAACGTCAGCAGCGGCATGGTGATGACCAGCGCGATGATGCGCGGAATCACCAGCACCTCGATCGGGTGCAGCCCCATGGTCGACATGGCGTCGACTTCCAAGTTGACGCGCATGGTACCGATCTGCGCGGTGAAGGCGCTGCCCGAGCGGCCGGCGACGATAATGGCGGTCAACAACACGCCGATCTCGCGCAGCACCGACAGGCCGACCATATCGACCGTGAAGGCCTGGGCGCCGAAGCGCGCCAGCTGCTCGATGCCCTGATATGCCAAAACGACGCCGATCAGGAACACCAGTGTGCCGACGATAGGCAAGGCGCGCAGCCAGACCTCTTCCATCAGATTGACGACGGCGATGCTGCGCAGCCGACGCGGCGAGCGGGCGATGCCGAACATCACGACCAGCGTTTCACCGAAAAAAGCCAGCAAATTGCGTCCCTGCATCACGAGCTCGACGCAGGTGTTGCCGATGAGGATCAACTGCGCCATCCACCACGGCACCGATTTGGGCTTTTCCGGACGGATCTTCTGTTTGGCTACCAGGTCGATGAGCTGGGCATGGGTGTCGCGCGCGCCTTCGATCGGCAGGCCCTGCTCGGTCTTGTCGCCCAGAGCCCGGGCCATGCGGAGAAGCTCGGCCGCGCCCGCCGTGTCCAGTTCCTCAAGCGCGCTGACGTCGATGACGTCGGCACGCCCGGCCTGGCCGATCAGGGCGTCGATCTGCTTGTCGAGCGGGCCGAGGGTAAAGACGGTCCACCGGCCGCCGACTGTGATCGTCGTGCGGCCCTTGGTCTGGATGCGCTCGCACCATGCATCGCCTGCAATGCGTTGGGCAGCGTTCATCGCCTCATCGCCATCGATTTCCTCTCTCCCGGGCGCGATTTCAATGGCCGGCCCCCTGCAAGTCAACGTGAAACGTCACAACAGGGGAAAAAACTCCTGCCGTTCCAGATATTTGCCGTCGTTTTCGGCAACCGAAGCTGAGTTCGCCAATGCGGGCCGGCAGGCCGCTACCCTGTGCGTGGCAGACGCCTGTCGCCGGTTGCGCGGCTGGGCCCGGAGCGGCACCATCGGCGACGAGGAAACGAATGGATATAAACGACAAGAACGTCCCGCCCGACGCGCCAAGCGCCGAAGGATGAGCGACATCGCCCAAGGCAGACGCGGCCTGTTCTATGGCTGGATTGTGGTGGCCAGCACCTTCGTGGTGCTGTGCGTCGGCTTTGGCGTGACCTATGCCTTCAACGCCTTCTTCCTGCCGCTGCAGCAGGCCTATGGCGCCACGCGCGGCGAAACCTCGCTGGTGTTCTCGATCGCGGGATTCCTCTATTTCGCCTTGGGAGCGATAAGCGGGCCTTTGGCGGATCGCTGGGGACCAAGGCCAGTGGTCGCGACCGGCGTGGTCATCACCACAGCCGGGCTGGCGATGGCCAGCCAGGCGCAGACGTTGTGGCAGATCTATGCCGCCTATGGCATTGGCGTCGGCGTGGGTGTCGGTTTCGCCTATGTGCCAGCCATCGCGGCTGTGCAGAAATGGTTCGTGCGCAAGCGCGGGCTGGCGTCAGGCCTCGCAGTCTCGGGCATTGGCGCGGGCACCTTGCTGCTGCCACCGCTGGCGGGGCTGATCGTGGCGGATATGGGCTGGCGGGCCGCCTATCTGGCGCTGGCCATCATCATGCTGGCGACCGGCGTTGTCGCAGCGTTGCTGCTGGACGATCAACCCGAACTGCGCGGCGTCGGGCCGGACGGCTTGCCGCCCCAGCCGGTCACCGCGGCTTCCGTTGCCGGCGCACGCAGCTTCACCCTTGGCGTCGCATTGCGCAGCAGACCATTCTGGACACTTTACGTCGCCTGCGTCTTCAGCGGCCTGGCACTCTTCGTTCCCTTCGTGCACCTGGTGCCCTACGCCACTGACAATGGCGTCAGCGCGCAGCAGGCTTTGCTGCTTATCAGCATTATCGGCATCGGCAGCATTTTCGGCCGCTTCGCTTTCGGCGGCATCGCCGATCGCTTCGGTCGGCGGATCGGTTTGGCGCTGATGTTCGCCGGACTGACCGCGATGATGCTGTGGTGGTCGATCTCGACGGCTGCCTGGGCGCTGATGTTGTTCGCCGGCCTGTTCGGCGCCTTCTATGGCGGCTTCGTAGCGCTGATCCCAGCCATGACTGCCGATTATTTCGGCGTGCGCCACGTCTCCAGCATCATCGGCCTGCTCTATACCAGCGTCGCCTTCGGCACGCTGTTCGGCCCCACCGTGGCCGGCTACGCCTTCGACATCACGGGCTCCTACTATTTCGCCATACTGGGTGCGGCCGCGATGATGGCGGTGGCGATCGTCTTCATGCTGCTGGCGCCGCAGCCGCAGAAATGGCGCGAACGGCAACCCTAGTCGGATGCAATCCAATCGAGGATGAACGCACCGTCGCGCCCGCCCAAGGTCTGCGCAAGGTAAGGGCCGATCTTCCGCAACGCTTCTTCGATCGGCCATGGCGCATTGATCAGCGCTACGCCCGAGCGCACCAGGCCGGTAGGCCGCTGGGGCGCAATCTGCAATTCCGCCGTCAGAGTCCGCTTCACGCCTGCATCCGCTAGATATTTCTTGAACGCCGCCACGGCCTGCTCGTCCTTCACCGGATACCAGACCAGATAGATGCCGGTGGCGAAGCGGCGCAGCGCCTGATCCAGCGCCCGTTGCACTTTGGCGAATTCATCCGTCGCCTCGAAGGGCGGATCGATCAGCACCAGCCCGCGCCGTTCCGCCGGCGGCAGCAGCGCCTTCAACGCGGCATAGCCATCGCCGCGCCTGATCTCGACCTGGGGATCGCCCGCGAATTCGCGGCGCAGCGCCAACCCGTCATGCTCGTGCAATTCGCAGGCGACCAGCCGGTCGCCTTGCCGCAGCATCGTGCGCACAAGGCGCGGGGAGCCGGGATAGTGCTGAAGCTCCTCGCCCGCGCCGCCCAGCCTGCGGTCGAAGCCGCGCACAATATCGAGATAGCGCTTCAGTTCCGCCGGTCGCTTGGGCGCGTCCAGCAACCGGCCGATGCCTCCGCGCCATTCGCCGGTCCGTTGGGCGCGCGCATCGCTCAGATCGTAGCGGCCGGCGCCGGCATGGGTATCGATGACGACGAACGGCTTGTCCTTGGTCGTCAATATCTCCAGCGCCACGCTGAGGACGGCATGCTTGAGCACGTCGGCGAAATTGCCAGCATGGAAGGCGTGGCGGTAGTTCATCGGCGGCGTCTATCGCTTTTCGGTGGCATGGATCATGCTTCGCTCAAGGCACCATGCCACAGGGGAACGGATCGCCACCATGACGAAGCACGAATTGCATTCCTCGCCGGAAACCGTGCATTGGGGTTTCTTCGATGCGGCGCTGCCGCCGAAACTCCACATAAAGTCGGGCGATACGGTCACGGTGCATTGCGTCTCCGGCGGACCGAACGCCATGCCCTCGCCGCCATTCGAAATCCCGCCCGAACTGCGGGCCATCCACGCGCAACTGCAGCCGCGCCTGCCCGGCCACATCCTGACCGGGCCGATCCACGTCCAGGGCGCAATGCCCGGCGACAGCCTCGAGGTCGAGGTTCTGGACATCAAGTTCCGCACCGACTGGGGCTGGAACATGCAGCGGCCTCTGGCCGGCACGCTGCCGGAGGATTTCCCCTTCACGCGCCTGACTATCATCCCGATCGACGCCAAACGTGGCGTCTGCACCATGCCGTGGGGCGTGGAAATTCCGTTGAGGCCTTTCTTCGGAGTCATGGGCATGGCACCGCCGCCGGAATGGGGCGCGGTCAGCACGATCGAGCCGCGCGCCTTCGGCGGCAATATCGACAACAAGGAACTGGGCGTCGGCTCGAAGCTGTTCCTGCCGGTTTTCGCGGAAGGCGCGCTGTTTTCGACCGGCGACGGGCATGGCGTGCAGGGCGACGGCGAGGTCAATCTGACGGCGCTGGAAACGAATCTGAGCGGCACGTTCCGCCTCACCGTCCACAAGGGACGCAAACTGACCATGCCGCGCGGCGAAACCGCCACGCACTACATCACCCATGGCATGGATCCCGATCTAGACGATGCCGCCAAGCAGGCGCTGCGCGAGATGATCGTACTGATCTGCGAACGCACCAACATCGCGCCCGAAGACGCCTACATGCTGTGCAGCCTGGCCTGTGACCTGCATGTGACGCAGCTTGTGGACGGGCACAAGGGCGTGCATGCCATGCTGGAGAAGAAATACGCCGGCGGCTAGCTCAGACGCCGCGCGGCTTCACGCGCAATTCGGCCCCGTTGCTGGCGATCACCTCGACCAGCGTTCCGGCCGGCGTGTCCGGCCCGGTGACGGTCCAGGTGCTGTCGCCGATCCGCGCCCGGCCGCGTCCCGCCACGATCGGTTCGATCAGCGGGACGGACTGGCCGATGAACTCGGTGCCGCGCTTGTTGAGCGTCTCGACGTCGGTCGCATCGCGGCGGCGCTGGAAACGGACCAGGTATTTCCGACCGACATAGGCGGTGACGATCGCCACGGCGATGAAGATCAGCAACTGCCAGGTGAGCGGCAGCGATGGCGCGACCAGCAGCACGACGCCGACCACCGCAGCGCCCGCGGCGACGAACATGAAGAAGATGCCGGGGATCAGCATCTCGAACAGCAGCATGACGCCGGCCAGCGCGAGCCAGTGCCAGAACACGAGCGGAAGATCGATGTTCACGGTCGCCTCTTTTCGCTAGCGCATCAGGCGCGGTTCCAGGGGCCCTGGCCGCCGCTCGCGGGCGGCGTGGACGTGCCGCCGGCCGTGTTGCGGGCGCTGGACTGCGCGTCCTTCACCAGTTCCATGATGCCGCCTATCGTGCCCATGACGCCGGCCGCATCGAGCGGCATGAAGATCAGCTTGCTGTTGTTGGCGGCGCCCATGCGAGCCAGCGCTTCGATGTATTTCTCGCCCAGGAAGTAGCTGACCGCCTGCGCGCCGGTACCCTGCACGGCCTGCGCCACCATGTTGGTCGCCTTGGCTTCGGCCTCGGCTTTGCGCTCGCGCGCCTCGGCTTCGCGGAATGCGGCTTCGCGCAAACCTTCGGCTTCCAGAATCTGCGCCTGCTTCTCGCCTTCAGCCCGTTTGATGCTGGCTTCGCGCACGCCTTCGGCTTCCAGGATCACCGCGCGCTTCTCGCGTTCGGCCTTCATCTGGCGCGCCATGGCCTGCACCATGTCTTCGGGCGGCACGATGTCCTTCAATTCGACGCGCAGAACCTTGACGCCCCACGGGCTGGTGGCCTGATCGATGATCGCCAGCAGCGTGTCGTTGACGTCGTTGCGCTTGGCCAGCACGTCGTCGAGGTTCATGTTGCCGATGACGTTGCGGATGTTGGTCAGCGCCAGATTCTGCATGCCGCTGATCAGGTTGGCGACTTCGTAGGCCGCTTTCGCGGCATCGACAACCTGGAAGAAGGCCACGGCGTCGACCGTGACGATGGCGTTGTCCTTGGTGATGACCTTCTGCGAGGGAATGTCGAGGACGTTCTCCTGCATGTTCATCTTGGCGCCGACGCGGTTGATGATCGGCACGATGATGTTGAGGCCAGGCGTCAGGGTGCGCGTATAGCGGCCGAACGTCTCGACGGTCCAGTTCTCGCCCTGCGGCACGGTCTTGACGGTCAGGTAGAGAAAAACCAGGCCGACGACGACCAGGACGATGAAGAAAATTCCGATGCTGGACATTATGCCTCCCCAGGACAGGCGCTTCTTATACCATGCACGTAGTACCGCGCCCATGTCGTTGCAACGGAAAACCGGGGTAGAATCGCAAAAATACCGGCGCCGGACCTGGGCGAAATCGAGGGAGAGGAACATAATGCGTATCGATCTCTACTATTCATTCCGCTCGCCATATTCTTATCTGCTGCTGCCGCCGCTGGAGGCGGCCAAGGCGCGCTACGATTTCGCGGTCGACATCCGGCCGGTCTATCCGCTTGCCATCCGCACGCCCGATTTCTTCACCCGCACCGACCGGCTGTTCGCGCCCTATCTGCTGCGCGACACGATGCGGGTGGCGCAGATGGGCGGCATTCCCTATGCCTGGCCCAAGCCCGACCCGGTGGTGATGGACATGGCCACCCTGTCGATCCCCAAGGAGCAGCCTTACATCCATCGCCTGACGCGGCTTGGCGTCGCGGCCGCCAACGCCGGCGACGGTTTCGCCTTTGTGCGCAAGGTGGCGCACATGATCTGGTCCGGCGAGGTGAAGGACTGGCACCAAGGCGATCACCTGAAGCGCGCTACAGCCGCCGCCGGCTTCGATCTGGCGAAGCTCGATGCCGAGATCGAAGCTGACCCGCAGAGTTTCGATGCCGTAATCGAGACCAATCAGAAGGCCCAGCGAGAGGCCGGGCATTGGGGCGTCCCGCTGATGGTGTTCGAGAACGAGCCGTTCTTCGGCCAGGACCGCCTGGAGCACATCATCTGGCGCATGAAGCAGCGCGGCCTGAAGGAACGCGCTTGATCAGCTTCCCGACGCCACCGCCATCGCCCGGCCGCTCATCACGGCGACCAGCTGGCCGGCGCCGTTGCGCACCTCAGCGTCATAGAGGCCGCTGCGCCGACTGCGCGCGCGCTCGCGTACGACCACCTCGAGCCGATCGCCCAGCTTGGCCGGGCGCAGATAGTTGATGTCACAGCCCGCCGCCACCGACTGAACGCCACCAGAATTGCAGGCATAGAAAAAGCCCGCATCGGCCAGGCTAAAGATCGCGCCGCCATGGCACATGCCGTGCGCGTTGAGGATCGCCTCGGTGACGGTCATCGCCAAACGCGCCGTGCCGGGAGCGGCTTCGATCAGTTCGATCCCCAGCGTGCGGGCCAGGCGGTCGCGGCCATCCTGCTCGCGTGCCCAGGCATCGACCTCCGCCGCACTGCGTTCGCCAAAAGACACGATCTAGGCCGTCGCCGCTTCGGCATGGGCGGCGCGATCCATCATGCGCAGCCAGCGGCGCAGGAAACGCTCGGTCCAGGCGCCGAGCTTGGGATCGTGCACCGGGTGCAACTGAATATGCTGCTCGGCCGGCTGCGCGCCGGGCATCTTCAGGCGCTCGGCGCCCTTCACCGTCCAGATCTCCTTCATCTCGAGCGTAACCTCGGGATGGAACTGCAGGCCGTAGACGCGATCGCCGTAGCAATAGGCCTGGTTCTCGAAATGCTCGCCGCGCGCCAGCAAGGTGCAGTCGCGCGGCAGGTCGAAGCCTTCGCGGTGCCACTGATAGACGTGCATCTTCTCCGGAAAGATCTGGCAATCGGGATAGACCGGATTGATTTCGACATAGCCGATTTCGGCCCGCCCCTCGGGGTGGGTATCGACTTTCGCGCCCAACACCCGCGCCATCAGCTGGGCGCCGAGGCAAATGCCGAGGAAGGGCGTTTCGGTTTCCAGGACTTTCGGCAGCCAATCGAGTTCGGCCTTGATGCCGGGCAGCGTCGTGCAGTCGTTGGCGCTCATCGGCCCGCCGAACATCACCACCCCGGCATAAGCGCCCAGATCGGCCGGCAAGGTGTGGCCTATGTTGGGACAGCAGCGTTCGACCTCGTAGCCCCAGGTTTCCAGAAGCTGGCCGACGCGGCCGGTGCGCGACGTTTCCTGATGGACGACGGCAAGAACACGCGATTTATCGCTGGGCGACATGGAGCGGAAGTGTAATGCAATCGCCATCGAATTGACAGCGTCGGGCTTGCTGGACGGCGTTTCCGGCCGCGGCCTAGTATTGGCGCAACGCAATGCACGGGAGAACAGCAGAAATGGTCGAAATCGAGTTCTATTTCGATTGCTCCAGCCCGTGGACCTATCTGGGTTTCCACAACATCCAGCCGCTGGCGGCCGAAACCGGCGCCAGGATCGTCTGGAAGCCGATTCTGGTCGGCGGCATTTTCAACACCGTCAACAAGACGGTCTACGAATCACGCGAGAAGCCGCATCCGATCAAGTCGCGCTACTACAAGAAGGATTTGCAGGACTGGGCGCGTTTCACGGGCCTGCGCATTTCCATGCCGCCGGTCTTCCCGGTCAACAGCGTCAAGGCCATGCGCGGCACATTCGTCGCCATCGAGCGGAATTGTTTGCCGCTCTACGCGCGGACCGTGTTCGAAACCTACTGGGGCGATCTGCAGGACATCTCGCAGGACGAGGTGATGGCGGGGATCGTCCGCAAGGTCGGGCTCGACCATGACGATTTCTTCACCCGCATCGCCAGCGCCGACTACAAGGAACGGTTGCGAAGTACTACCGAAGAATTGATCGCGCGCGGCGGCTTCGGCTCGCCCACCATGTATGTGGCTGGCGACGACATGTATTTCGGCAACGACCGCTTGCCGCTGGTGCGCGCCGCGGTATTGCGCGCGCAAGGAAAGCTTGAGTAGCGCTGCCTGGCCTGCTAAATCGCCGAACCGACAAATTCTGGGACGGGAAACTGCTCGATGGCGCGGAAGCGTTTTATTGCCGGCTTCATTGCTGCGTTGCTTGTCCCATCGGCATCTTTCGCGCAGACCTGTCCTGGTGGAATGGACAAGGCGGAGATAGGCGCTCGGTATTTGGTTACCGAGTTCATGGTTGCCGCATTGTCGTGCAAGAACGATCCCGCGTTCCGCGACAGCTACGGCTCCTTCGTGCACCGCTACAATGCCGGCCTGGTCGGCAATGCGCAGGCGATGAAGGCGCATTTCGGCGGCGGCTCGGCGCTGGACAGTTACGTCACCCGTCTCGCCAATCATGCCGCGCTGCGCCAGAACGACAACGCCTACTGCGCTCACGCCCGCTTGCGCATCGATCGCGCGCTCAACGCCAACAAGGCGGCAACGCTGCCGCAGGTGATTGAGAATCTCGGCTATTCGCTGGGTGGGCCGGCATGCGGCGACAACACGCCGGTGGCCGCTCTCGCCAGCAAGGAACCGATCGGCGGCACGGCTAAGGCAACGCCGGCAAAAGCCACTCCGGCGGCAAGGCCGGGAGTAGCGTCGGTGGCGCCCCCGACGCCGTCAGCGGTTCCGGCAACCAAGGCGGAGGATGCCGGCGCGGAGTCCGCGCCTCCGATGCCGGCGGCGGGTGGCGGCTCGGACCTCAGCCCGACGCCCTGAGCCGATTGTCGCGGTACAAAGAAAAACGGCCGATCCGGGGATCGGCCGTTTGAGTTTGGGCTTCGCAGAAACCCGCCGCTTCGAATTTCTACTGCAGAATGATTTCGACCCGGCGATTTTGCGCCTCGCGCACGCCGTCCGCCGTCGGCACCAGCGGCTGGCTTTCGCCGCGACCAATGACGACGATTGCGTCGGCCGGGATGCCTTCGGAAATGAGGACCTGCTTCACGGCATTGGCGCGGCGCAGCGACAGGGCCATGTTGTATTGCTCGCTGCCGGCGCGATCGGTGTGGCCGGTCACGTTCAGGCGCTGAATGCCGCCCTGCTTGGAATTGGCGGCGGCCTGTTTGATGGTGGCGAGCGCCTGCTGATTGACGTCCGACTTGTCGAAATCGAAGAACACCATATAGCTGCGCGTGATCGGCGCCGGCGCGGGAGCCGGTGCGGCGACCGGGCGGACTTCCTGCGCCCGCGGCGGCTGCACGAAGCGATAGGCGATGCCCACCATGCCGGTGTGGTTCTCGTAATCGAAATCGGCCGAGACGCCCTTCTCCTTGATCTGCGGGTCGGCCGTGCGGAAGTAGCGATAGTCCGCCGACAGCACGACGTTGGGCGTCACCTTGAGATTGACGCCGGCAATGCCCTGATAGGCGAAAGCGAAATCGCCGTCGTCGACCAGGCCCTTGCCCCAGACATAGGCAGCGCCGGCGCCGGCGCCGATGTAGGGCGAGACTACCGAGTCGCTGAAGAATTCGTAGATGAAGTTGGCCATCAGCGCGCCGGACTGGATGCGCTCGCCGCCGCCAGGCAACTCGTTCTTCTTCACCTTGTTGTTGCGATAGGCGAGTTCGAGCTCGAGTCGGGGGCCGCCGAAATTGTAGCCGGCGAACGCATTGCCCGCCCACCCCAGCTTGCTATCGACGTTCTTGATGTTGAACGTGCCGCCGCCAACGCCGATTTCGACATCGGAGTCCCGGGCATGGTTAATGCCGCCGCCGATACCGACATAGAAGCCGGTCGGATCGGCTGCCAAGGCCGGCGCGGCCAACAGAAGACCAGCCGCCGCCATGCCAATAAGTTTGCCCTTCAGTGCCATTCCCCAATCCCCCTGACTCAGCTTTCCCAGATAAGACCGAACTGCAAAGAACGGCTCCGGGACATTGAATCTACAGGATTTATACCAGACCAAGAGTCTGTGGACAACTTGCCGGTGTTGCTATTTGCCACCTTCACCGAACCGTTGCCGATTGGACACAGTTCTTTAGTTTCAATGGCTTAGAGAGAAAACTTGGTGTAAAAATGCCGAGAAGTCACAATTTGTGTGGGGAGAGAAAAACTTATGCCTGATTTTTGCAAGGTCGAACGAGACGGCAAGCTCTTCATCGTGACCATCAATCGTCCCGATGTGATGAACGCGCTGCATCCGATGGCAAACCAGGAACTGGCGGCGGCGTTCGACGAGTTTGCCACCGATCCGCAATTCTGGGTCGCCATCATCACTGGCGCGGGCGACCGGGCCTTCAGCGCCGGCAACGATCTGAAATACCAGGCCACGACCCTGGCCGGCCAGCGCGCCGCCAAGCCGGCATCCGGTTTTGGCGGCCTGACCGATCGCCACGACCTGAACAAGCCGGTGATTGCGGCGGTCAACGGCATAGCCATGGGCGGCGGCTTCGAGATCGCGCTGGCATGCGACATCATCATCGCCTCCGAGAACGCGATCTTTGCCCTGCCCGAGCCGCGCGTCGGTCTTGCGGCGCTCGCCGGTGGCGTCCATCGCCTGCCGCGCATGATCCCCCTCAAGCAGGCCATGGGCATGATGCTGACCGGCAGACGCGTCAGCGCCAAGGAAGGCAAGGAAATGGGGTTCGTCACCGAGGTAGTTAAGCAGGGAGAAGCGCTGGCCGGAGCGAAGCGCTGGGCCAGTCTGATCCTGGAATGCTCGCCGATGTCGATCCGGGCGACGAAGGAAGCGGCCATGCAGGGGCTCCGCAAGGCGTCGGTGCAGGACGCCATCGCCGGCAAATACGCCGCCGTGGACGCCATGATCGCCAGCGAGGATTTCATCGAAGGCCCCAAGGCCTTCGCCGAGAAGCGGCCGCCCAACTGGAAAGGGCGTTGATCCAACAGCGAAAAAGGGCGGCTTCGGCCGCCCTCAGATTTGTTTTGCCACGCAACTGTCGCGTGCCGAAACCCAACAGTATTACC
Organism: uncultured Hyphomicrobiales bacterium; assembly: GCA_964388115.1. Taxonomy (GTDB): domain Bacteria; phylum Pseudomonadota; class Alphaproteobacteria; order Reyranellales; family JAQSWP01; genus JAQSWP01. The sequence continues at coordinate 952,800 of CAYLYK010000001.1, read as the reverse complement.
TGAAGAATGGGGCGAAAACACTCGCAGGGCTGACAGTGACATAACCAAGTGGCTGGCTGGTTCAGTGGGGCATCAGGAGGTGCTCCATGTATCAGCTTCACGTTCATTCCGACGCTTCTCCAGCTCCACACGATATCGTTGAAGAAATGTTCAGGCTTCGCTATCGGCTGTTTGTCGAAAAATTCAAATGGAACGTTTCCCATCGCGATGGGATGGAAATCGACGAATTCGACGCGTTGCCGGATTGCACGCATTTCATCGTTAGCGATCGCAACGGCGTTGCCGGCAGCACCAGACTGCTGCCTTCGACCGGCCCCTATCTCGTTGAAAAATTCTTCCCGCAAGCGATCGATGGTGCGCTCCCGAAGGAAGAAAGTTACTGGGAGGTATCGCGCGCCACGGTCGAACTCGAAGGCTGGAAAGGACGCGAGTTCGCCCGCACGGTCGACGTGCAGCGCGAATTGTTCGCCGCCATGTACGAGTGGTGTCTGGCGCGCAACATCCCCTATTTGTTCGGCGTCGCCGATATCCGCTTCCGGGCAGTTACCCAGGCATTCTCTCTGCCGCGCGAGCCGATGGGGCCGATCGTCAAACTGTCCGATTGCGAGATCTATGCCGGGCTGATCTTCGTCACCGAACCCGGCCTGCAGGCGATCCGTGCCAGCGGCATGCAGCGCATGGCAGCGGAATAAGCATCAACCATGTCTTGCCAGCCGGACTGAGAGCGTTTCAAATCCGGCGCATCATGCGCCCCGTCCGGCTGGCCTATCTCGTCACCCACCCGATCCAGTATCAGGCGCCGCTGCTGCGCCGGATCGCAGCCGAGCCCGATATCGAATTGACGGCGCTGTTCGAGGACGACTTCAGCACCCGCGATCATGTCGACAAGGGTTTCGGTCGCGCCATCGCCTGGGACGTGAAACTGCTCGACGGTTACCGTCACCGGTTTCTGCGCCCCTTGCGCACGCGTCGCGACGCATCGGCTCCCTCTTTCTGGTGGCCGCTGTCGAGTGATCTGGGCAATGTCTTGCGCGCCGGCGGTTTCGACGCCCTGTGGGTGCATGGCTACAATAGCGCCAACCATCTGGCGGCAATGGCGATGGCGCGACGCCACGGCATGACCGTGCTGTTGCGCGACGAAACCAATGCCGACAGCCAGTCGCGGTCGCTACTGCGTCAGTCGGCCAAACATCTCGCCTTCACAGCGATCGATCGGCTGGTCGACACGTTCCTCGCCATCGGCACCGCCAACGCGCGTCATTTCATGGAGCTTGGTATTGCGCCGACCAAGCTGATCACCATGCCTTACGCCGTCGATAATGCGCATTTCGCCCGCAATGTGGCGGAGGCCGACGCCGCAGGGACAAGAGCCAAATACGGCATCGAACCCAATCAGAACCTGATCTTGTTTAGCGCCAAGCTGATCGCGCGGAAACGGCCGCTGGATCTGCTGCAGGCCGTTGCCGCATTGCAGCGCCAGACGGCATCGCGCCCCGCCCTGATCCTGGCCGGCGACGGCGAGTTGATGCCGCAGTTGAAACAGGCGGTCCAGAGCCTGGGACTGCACGACACTCATCTGCCAGGCTTCCAGACGCAGGCGGAACTTGCCGGTCTTTATGCAGCCGCGGACGTGCTGGTCCTGCCGTCCGAGCGCGAGGCCTGGGGGCTGGTGGTCAACGAGGCGATGAACGGCGGTTGCGCCATCGTCGTCAGCGATCGCATCGGCGCAGCGTCTGATCTGGTGCAGGACAATGGCGTCGTCTATCCCGTGGGCGATGTCGCAGCGCTGACGCAGGCGCTGCAAACGGTGCTGGGCAGCGACTCGGCGCTGCTGCGCATGCAGCAACGCAGCCGCGAGATCATCGCCGGCTGGAGCTTCGAGCAAGACGTGCAGGCCCTGCGCATGGCGCTCGATTTGCCGTCGCGCTAACCCGCGAACTCGAAGCGGAACGCGTCGCCGGCGCGATGCACGTAGCCGCAATGCGGCCGGGCGAAATGCGCCGGCAGCATCAGCGCACGGTGCTCGGCGCAATGTTCCAGTACGCGGCGGCGCGATATGGCAGCGGCCGGCGGATCGACGCAGAAACGGCTGTTCCACTCCGGATGCCAGACCTGCAACGGATGATGCAGGATGTCGCCGGTAAACAGCCCTTGCTCGCCCTTCGAACTTGCCTGCAGCGTTATGCTGCCGGGCGTGTGTCCCGGTGCGGAGCGGATCAGCAGATTGTCGTCGATGGCGTGTTCGTCTTCGATCATGTCCGCCATGCCCGCTTCGACGATCGGCAGCACGCCGTCGTTGAAGGCGCCGTGCTGAGCGGGGCGGTCGGGATTGCCCTTGTTCTCCGCATCGTAATGCTCGAAATCGGCGCGCGAGAAGAGATAGCGGGCGTTGGGGAAAGTCGGCACGAAGCGGCCGTTCTCCTCGATCGTATTCCAGCCGACATGGTCGATATGCAGATGCGTACAAAGCACGAAATCGACCTCCTCGCGCCGCACGCCCGCCGCCGCCAGATTCTGCAGCCACGGCTTGTCGAGCTGATGCCCGTCGCGAAAGCCGGGACGGTTGCGGTGATTGCCGAAGCAGGTGTCGATCAGGATGGTGTGATGGTTGGTGCGCAACACCCAACTGTGGATGCTCATGTTAAGCCGCTTGCTTTGCGGGTCGAGATAGGTCGGCGACAGCCAGTCCTTGTGCATCGCCTCGTGCTCGGGCGTGTAGGCTGCGAACATCTTTCCGGCCTCGATCAGCGGGATCATCATTTCCTCGACCCGCGACAACTTCATCTCGCCGATGTGCCGGTGCATTGCCACTGAACGCTCTCCCATACTTTTTTATGTTCGCAGGATAGTCTATGTCTGGCATCCACAGGCAGCAGCAAAGTCAGCCGATTCCGGTCGGCGAAATGGAAGTTCATATGTCTCAAGGCAAACCTGCCGGCGCCATGGCCGGCTATCGCGTTCTCGATCTTTCCCGCGTGCTGGGCGGGCCGTTCTGCGGCCAGATCCTGGCCGACCACGGCGCCGACGTCATCAAGATCGAGCCGCCGCAGGGCGACGAGACGCGCGACTGGGGCGCGCCGCTGGATAACGGCGCATCGGCCTACTTCGCCGGCATCAACCGCAACAAGCGCGATCTCGGCCTCGACATCGGCTCTCCCAAGGGCCGCGAGGTGCTGCTGAAGCTGCTAGAAAACACCGACGTGCTGATCGAAAACTTCAAGACCGGCACCATGGAGAAATGGGGCATCGGCTATTACGACGTGCTGCAAAAGAAATTTCCCCGCCTGGTACATGCCAGAGTCACCGGCTTCGGCGCGGATGGCCCGTTCGGTGGTTATCCGGGCTACGATGCCATGGTGCAGGCATGGTCGGGCCTGAACTCCATTAACGGTACGCCCGAGGGTGGCGCCGTTCGCATCGGCGTCCCCGTGATCGATCTCAGCACCGGCATGAACGTCTGCATCGGCATCCTGATGGCGCTGCTGGAGCGCGAGAAATCCGGCAAGGGCCAGTTCGTTGAAGTGGCGCTGTACGATTCGGGCATCATGCTGCATCACCCGCACGCGCCCAACTGGCTGCTGCAAGGCAAGCGCCCGCGTCTGGTTGGCAACAGCCACGACAATCTGGCACCCTATGCGCTGTTGAAAGCCAAAGGCTGCGATATCGTCATCGGCGCCGGCAACAACGGGCAGTTCCGCAAACTGTGCGAGATGCTGGGCAAGCCGGCCATGGCACAGGATCCGCGCTTCGTCACCAACGCCGAGCGGCTGGCGCACAAGGAAGAGCTGGTGCGCGAGTTGCAGGAATTGATCGGCGAGCGCGACGGCGAAGCTTTCGCCGAAGAGCTGATGAAGAACGGGGTGCCGGGCGGCGCGGTTAAGGATCTGCCGTCGGTTCTCGAGCATCCGCACACCAAGCATCGTGAGATGGTGGTGGAGTTGGACGGCTACAAAGGCACTGGCATCCCCATCAAGCTGTCGCGTACGCCCGGCAGCGTGCGCGCCAAGCCGCCGAAATTCGGCCAGGACAACGACGCGGTGCTGCGCGAGGCCGGCTTCTCCGATGCTGAAGTGGCGGCGCTGAAGAAAGACGGCATCGTTCCCACCCAACGCCGCAAGGTCTGACGCGATGTTCCAGGCCGAACTCCTCAAGGGCAAGCGCATCCTGATCACCGGTGGCGGCACCGGTCTGGGCCGCAGCATCGGCAAGCGCTATCTGCAGCTTGGCGCCGAGCTGATCATCTGCGGTCGGCGGCTGGAAGTTCTGGAAGCCACCGCGAAAGAGCTGTCGGCGGAGACTGGCGGCACGGTCACGCCGCTGTCCTGCGACGTGCGCGACGCCGATGCGGTCGAGCAGATGATGAGCCGCATCTGGGAGGTCGCGCCGCTCGATATCCTCGTCAACAACGCGGCGGGCAATTTCCTGGCGCAGACGCACAAGCTCTCGCCGCGCGCCATCGATTCGGTACTGGGCATCGTGCTGCACGGCTCGGCCTATTGCACCGTCGCTGCCGGCAGGCGCTGGATCGAGGCCGGCCGGCCCGGCACGGTGCTGTCGATCCTGACCCTGGGCGCGCTCACCGGTGCGCCCTTCACCGCACCGTCCGCCATGGCCAAGGCCGGCGTGCTGGCGATGACCAAAAGCCTGGCCGCCGAATGGGGACCCAAGGGCATTCGCCTGGTCGCCATCGCGCCCGGCCCCTTCCCGACGCCGGGCGCCTGGGAACGCTTGATGCCCGAACAAAAGACCAAGGCTGAGCCGATCGAAAAGACCATTCCGTTGCGCCGAGTGGGCCAGCACGAGGAGCTGGCAAACTTGGCGAGTTTCCTGGTTAGCGACCAGGCCTCCTATATCACCGGTGAATGTGTGGTGATCGACGGCGGCAAAATGCTGATTGGCGGCGGTGGCGGCGTGAACACCGCTTCCATGCTCGACTGGACCGACCAGCAATGGGCGGACTTGCGCAAAAAATAATCTTCCCAGCCGGCGAAAAACGCCCGGCAGCCATTACATAGTCGGGACGGGAACGGCTTGCACCCCGGCCGGGCCGACCGCAGTATCGGCACCCGATTTCCGACGGAGGCGAAAATGTTGAACAGGCGTGGCGTTTTGACCGGAGCGGCCCTCATCGCGGCGCTTGGATTTGGCGCGCCGGCATTCGCCCAGAACACCATAAAAATCGGCGAGATGAACTCCTACAAGGTCTTCCCGGCCTTTCTCGATCCTTACAAAAAGGGCTGGGAGCTGGCCGTCGAGGAAGTCAATGCCGCCGGCGGCGTCATGGGCAGGAAGATCGAGATCGTCTCGCGCGACGACAACGGCAATCCGGGCGACGCCGTGCGCGTGGCCGAAGAGCTGGTCAGCCGCGAGAACGTTGCGTTCCTGATCGGCACCTTCCCGTCCAACGTCGGACTGGCCGTGGCCGACTTCGCCAAGCAGAAGAAGATTCTCTTCATCGCGGCCGAGCCGCTGACCGACAAGATCGTGTGGGAGGCCGGCAACAAGTACACGTTCCGCCTGCGCGCCTCCACCTACATGCAGACGGCGATGCTGGTGCCCGATGCGGCGAAGCTCAAGAAGAAGCGCTGGGCCATCGTCTACCCGAACTACGAGTACGGCCAGGCGGCGACGGCGGCATTCAAGAAGCTGATCAAGGAACAGCAGCCCGACGTCGAGTTCGTCACCGAGCAGGCCGTGCCGCTCAACAAGATCGAGGCCGGCGCTGTGGCGCAGGCGATCGCCGACGCCAAGCCCGATGCGATCTTCTCCTCACTGTTCGCAGCCGACCTCGCCAAGTTCGTGCGCGAAGGCAACACGCGCGGGCTGTTCAAGAACGTGGCCGTCTTCAACCTGCTGGGCGGCGAGCCTGAATATCTCGATCCGCTGAAGGACGAGACGCCCGCCGGCTGGTACGTCACGGGCTATCCGTGGGACCAGATCAAGACGCCCGAGCACACGAAGTTCAAGGACGCCTATATGAAGAAGTACAACGACTACCCGCGCCTGGGCTCGGTCGTTGGTTACTCGACTGTCATGTCGGCCGTGGCGGCACTGAAGAAGGCCAACTCGACTGACAGCGAGAAACTGGTGGCGGCGATGAAGGGCATCACCCATTCGACGCCGTTCGGCGACATCACCTATCGCGCGCTCGACAACCAGTCCACCATGGGCGCCTATGTCGGCAAGCTCGCGGTCAAGGACGGCAAGGGCGCCATGGTCGACTGGACCTATGCCGACGGAGCCAAATTCCTGCCGTCCGACGACGAAGTGAAGAAGCTGCGCCCGGCCGACTAGGCTGGAGCGGGCAGTACGGCTATTGTCGAACGGCGCTTCCCAACCGGAAGCGCCGTTTCAGCATCGGCTTGGCGCGTGACATTCTCCAGCATCGTCCTGCAATTCATCAACGGGCTGGCCGGAACCTCGTCCTTGTTTCTGGTCGCGGCCGGCCTGTCGCTGATCTTCGGCGTCACGCGCATCGTCAATTTCGCGCATGGCTCCTTCTACATGCTGGGCATCTACATCGCCTACAGCGCGATCGGATTCCTCGGCACGACCATTTTGGGCTTCTGGGGCGGCATTGTCGCCGCGGCCCTCATCGTCGGCTTGCTGGGCGCACTGATCGAGATGGTGCTGCTGCGGCGCATCTACCACGCGCCCGAACTGTTCCAGCTTCTGGCCACGTTCGGCGTCGTGCTGGTGATCAAGGACGCGGCCTTGTGGATCTGGGGGCCGGAGGATCTGCTGGGCCCGCGCGCCCCGGGCCTGCGCGAGGCCGTCACCATACTGGGCCGCAACGTGCCGCAATACGATCTGGCTCTGATCGTCATCGGCCCGCTGGTGCTGGGCGCGCTGTGGCTGCTGATGACGCGCACCCGCTTCGGCGTGCTGGTGCGCGCCGCGACGCAGGATCGCGAGATGGTCGGCGCGCTCGGCGTCAACCAGAAGCGGCTGTTCACCGGCGTCTTCTTCCTCGGCTCGGTGCTGGCCGGGCTGGGCGGCGCAGTGCAGATCCCGCGCGAGCCCGCGCAGCTCTTCCTCGACATCTCCGTCATCGCCGATGCGTTCGTCGTCGTCGTGGTCGGCGGGCTGGGCAGCATTCCCGGCGCCTTCCTCGCCGCCTTTATCATCAGCGTCGTGAAGGCTTTCTGCATCGGCATCGGTGACGTCACGATCCTGGGCATCGACATCTCCTTCTCCAAGCTCACCCTGGTGGTCGAGTTCGTCATCATGGCCATCGTGCTGGTGGTGCGGCCCTGGGGGTTGCTCGGCCGGCCACAAGGCGTCATGCGCGGCGCCGGGCTGATCGCCCCGCCTCTGTCGCGCATCGACCGTCGCTTCCTGCTGCTCACCGGTAGCGTGATCGTCGTGCTGGCGCTGCTGCCGGCCCTGAGCGACCGTTACCTGCTGGTATTGCTTATCGACATTTTCGTGTTCTCGCTGTTCGCCGCCAGCCTGCATTTCCTGATGGGGCCGGCGGGCATGGTGTCGTTCGGCCATGCCGCCTATTTTGGCCTCGGCGCCTATGGCGTGGGATTGTTGCTGAAGCAGGCCGGCTTGCCGATGGAGCTGGCGCTGTTTCTGGCGCCCGTCCTGGCCGGTATCGGCGCGCTGCTGTTCGGCTGGTTCACCGTGCGGCTGAGCGGCGTCTATCTGGCGATGCTGACGCTCGCCTTCGCGCAGATCGTGTGGTCGGTCGTGTTCCAGTGGGACAGTTTCACCGGCGGCTCCAACGGCATGGTCGGGCTGTGGCCGGCTTCCTGGCTGTCCGACGGCGCGGCCTTCTACTATCTGACGCTGCTGGTCTGCGTCGCCACCATCGCATTGCTGTGGCGCATCATCTATTCGCCGTTCGGCTATGCCCTGCGCGCCGGCCGCGATTCGCCGTTGCGCGCCGAGGCCATCGGCATCGATCTGCGCCGCCTGCAATGGTTTGCCTTCGCGCTCGCCGGCCTGTTTGCCGGCATTGCCGGCGCGCTGTTCGCGTTCTCCAAGGGCAGCATCTCGCCCGAGACGCTGGGCATTGCCCGCTCAGTCGATGGGCTGGTGATGGTGCTGCTGGGCGGCGTGCACTCGCTGGTCGGCCCCGTGGTCGGCGCGGCGATCTTCACCTGGCTGCAGGACGAGATCGCACGCGCCACCGAATACTGGCGCGCCTTGCTGGGTGTAGTGATTCTGGTGCTGGTGATGGCTTTCCCGCACGGCATCGCCGGCTATGCCGGTCGGCTGCTGGGCCGCTGGCGGAAGGAAAACCCATGAGCGCGGTCCTTTCCGTCAGGAACCTGCGCAAGGCCTTTGGTGGCGTGCAAGCGGTGGACGATGTCAGCTTCGCCGTCGCTGCCGGCGAATTGCTGGCGCTGATCGGGCCCAATGGCGCGGGCAAGACGACCTGCTTCAACCTGGTCAACGGCCAGCTCGATCCCGATGCCGGCGACGTCGAACTGCTGGGCCGGAGCGTCACCGGGCTGAAGCCGCGCCAGATCTGGCGGCTGGGCGTCGGCCGCACGTTCCAGATCACTGCCACCTTCGCCTCGATGACAGTGTGCGAGAACGTGCAGATGGCGCTGCTGTCGCATCATCGCAAACTGGGGGCGCTGCTGGCGCGCGCCAGCACGCTGCATGTGGCGGAAGCCATGGTGCTGCTGGAGAAGGTCGGCATGGCCGATCAGGCGGAACGAACGTGTGGCGTGCTGGCCTATGGCGATCTCAAGCGCGTCGAGCTGGCGGTGGCGCTGGCCAATGCGCCACGGCTGTTGCTGATGGACGAGCCCACCGCCGGCATGGCGCCGGAAGAGCGCATCGCGCTGATGGCGCTGACGTCCCAGCTTGCCAAGGCCGACGGCATCGCAGTGCTGTTCACCGAGCACGACATGGACGTTGTCTTCGCCCATGCCGATCGCGTCATCGTGCTCGATCGCGGCAGGCTGATCGCCGAGGGCGACCCGCAGCAGGTGCGCGCCGATGCGCGCGTGCAGGAAGTCTATCTCGGCGCCGGATCGATGTTTGGGAGCGCGTCCTGATGCTGTCGGTGCGCAAGCTCAATGCCTATTACGGCGGCGCGCATATCCTGGCCGACGTCTCGCTCGACGTGGCGGTTGGCGAGATCGTCGTCCTGCTGGGCCGCAACGGCGCCGGCAAGTCCACCACTTTGGAATCGATCATCGGCCTGGTGCCGCGACGCTCGGGCGAAATCGCCTTCGACGGCGTTCGCATCGATGGCCTGCAGCCCTTCGAGATCGCCCGGCTCGGGCTGGGCTTCGTGCCGGAAGATCGCCGCATCTTCACCGACCTGACGGTGGCGGAGAATCTCGAGGTCGGCCGCCAGCCCGCGCGCGCCAATGCGCCCGAGTGGACGCCGGAAAAGCTCTTCGCCCTGTTCCCCAACCTGCGCGAGATGCGAAGCCGGTCCGCCGGACAGATGTCGGGCGGCGAGCAGCAGATGCTGACCATCGCCCGCACCTTGATGGGCAATCCGCGCCTGCTGCTGCTCGACGAGCCGTCGGAAGGCCTGGCGCCCGTCATCGTCGAGCAGATGGCGCGCACCATCGCGACGCTTAAATCGCAGGGCCTGACCGTCGTCCTGTCGGAGCAGAACCTGCACTTCGCTTCCGTGGTCGCCGATCGCGCCTATATCATCGAAAAGGGCCGCATTCGCTTCAGCGGCGCGATGATGGAGCTGGCGGACGACCCGACCCTTCGCCGGGCCTATCTGTCGGTATAAGCGCCGATCGGCCTCGACCGCCGCCGATCGATACGTGCTAATATTGCCAATCAACGCAGCACAGGGGACCGGCCATGTCGATGCTGACGGAGTTCAAGAAATTCGCCATGCGCGGCAACGTCATCGACCTGGCGGTGGGCGTCATCATCGGCGCCGCCTTCGGCAAGATCGTCACCTCGCTGGTAAGCGACGTCATCATGCCGCCAATCGGCGTGCTGATGGGCGGATTGGATTTCTCCAACATCTTCATCAACCTGTCGGGCGGCGACTATGCCACGTTGCAGGCTGCCAAGGAGGCCGGCGCCGCCACCATCAACGTCGGCCTGTTCCTCAACACGGTGATCGATTTCGCCATCGTCGCCCTGGCGATATTCCTCGTGGTCAAGCAGATCAACCGCTTTGCGCCACCACCGCCTCCGCCGCCGCCGGCCGCGACCAAGGAATGCGGCTTCTGCGCCTCGACCATCCCACTCAAGGCGACGCGCTGCCCGCAATGCACATCGCAGCTTGAGGCCAAGGCATGAACGAAATCACCAACCCCAAGGACGTTCGCGCACTCTATGGCGAGCCGAGCGATCTCGTTCAGAAGAAAGTCCTGAACCGCCTCGACGGGCACTGCCAGCACTTCATCCGGCTGTCGCCCTTCGTGGTCATCGCCTCGTGCGACGACAGCGGCGCCGATGCCACGCCGCGCGGCGATGCGCCGGGCTTCGTGGCCATTCTCGACGATCGCCGGCTGTTGATTCCCGACCGGCGCGGCAACAACCGCATCGACACGTTGTTGAACGTGGCGCGCAATCCACAGATCGGCCTGCTCTTCTTGGTGCCGGGCATCAACGAGACCTTGCGCGTCAACGGCACCGGCCGCATCACCACCGATCAGGCGCTGCTTGAGCCGTTGGCGGTGCAGGGTAAGGTGCCGACCTCGGCGCTGGAAGTCGAAGTCAGGGAAGCCTTCTTCCATTGCGGCAAGGCAATGATCCGCTCGCGCCTGTGGCAGGAAGACGCCAAGGTTGAGCGCAAAAGCTTCCCATCGCTAGGCCGCATCGTCGCCGACCAGATCGCCGGCATCGACGTCGAGGCGGCGGAGAAGAACCTCGAAGAAGCCTATCGCAGCCGGCTTTACTGACCAGAATCGTCGTTGCGGATGGAAACCCGCTCATCGGCCATGACTTCGCGACCGAAGCCGTAATATGCTGCGCCGCCTATAATTCTGAGGTCGAGTCTTGCCCAAGTCGAAACAGCCGCGTCCGCCTCTGGCGATAGCGCCGGAATTTTCCAGCCGAGGCCGTCTGGCCAGCGTTCTGAAGCCTGGTTCGAGTACGCCCACCGAGCGTGTCGAACCGATGTTGTCGGCCGACGATCAGTCTTGGACGGTGTTCGGCGTCGGCGCCATCTGGCAGGCGGCGGCCGAGAACGCCGCCCGTCTCGAAGGCGTCGATCTGGGTGACTGGCTTGCCGCTGCGGTAAAGGAAGCCGCCTCTGCCGCCAACCAGGGCTGAGATCAGGCGCGCAGCAGCTGGGCGTGATGCGCCAGATGATCGGCGATGAAACTCTGGATGAAGTAGTAGCCGTGATCGTAACCGGCATGGCGACGTGACGTTAGCTTCTGCCCCGCTTCCGCGCAGACCTGCTCGAAAATCTCCGGCTTCAATTGTTCCGTCAGGAACTGATCCGCCAACCCCTGATCGATCAGAATTTCGCCGGCACGCGCGCCGCCGCGCACCAGTTCCGACGCGTCATATCGCTGCCACGCCTTGCGATCAGGCCCGAGATAGTTGGAGAACGCCTTCTCGCCCCAGGGACATTGCATCGGCGCGGCGATCGGCGCGAAGGCCGACAGCGATTTGAAGCGCTCCCGATTGCGCAGACCCACCACCAGCGCGCCATGCCCACCCATCGAATGGCCGAACACGCCCCAGCGCGCTTTATCGACGGCGAACGCTTCATCGATCAATGCCGGCAGCTCGGCACTGACATATGAGTACAGGCGATAACCGTCGCGCCACGGCGTTTTTGTGGCATCGACATAGAAGCCTGCGCCCAAACCGAGATCCCAGTTCGCGTCGTCGCCGGGATGACGCTTGTCGCGCGGCGACGTGTCGGGCGCCACCAGCGCAATGCCCAGCCGCGCCGCCGCCTGCAGAGCGCCGGCCTTGGTCATGAAGGTCTCTTCCGTGCAGGTCAGCCCGGCCAGATACATCAGCACCGGCACCCTGCCCTGCTCCGCCTGCGGCGGCAGGAATACGGCAAAGCGCATCCGGCCGCCGATCTCCGTCGAAGCATGCTCGTAGAAACCGACCGTGCCGCCGAAGCAGCGATGCGCGCTGCGCCGCGCCAGATCGGACATCAGAACTCCACCACGGCGCGGATCGATTTGCCCGCATGCATCAGATCGAAGCCTTCGTTGATGCGCTCCAGCGGCAGCTTGTGGGTGATGAGCCGGTCGATGTCGATCTTGCCGTCCATGTACCAATCCACGATCTTCGGCACATCGGTGCGCCCGCGCGCGCCGCCGAAGGCAGTGCCTTTCCAGACGCGGCCTGTCACAAGCTGGAACGGGCGCGTGGAAATCTCCTGCCCCGCTGCCGCCACGCCGATGATGATGCTCTGGCCCCAGCCCTTGTGCGCGCATTCCAAAGCCTGGCGCATGACGGTGGTGTTGCCGGTGCAGTCGAAGCTGTAATCGGCGCCGCCTTTGGTCAGCTCGACCAGATGGGCCACGATGTCGCCTTTGACTTCCTTCGGGTTGACGAAATCGGTCATGCCGAATTCGCGCGCCAAGTTGGACTTGGCGGGGTTGACGTCGACGCCGACGATCTGCGCCGCGCCCACCATGCGCGCGCCCTGGATGACGTTGAGCCCGATGCCGCCCAGGCCGAACACCACGACTCTCGCGCCGGTCTCGACCTTGGCGGTCCAGATCACCGCGCCTATACCCGTCGTCACGCCGCAGCCGATGTAGCAGACCTTGTCGAACGGGGCGTCGGGACGGATCTTGGCCACCGCGATCTCCGGCACCACGATGTGATTGGCGAAGGTCGACGTGCCCATGTAGTGCAGGATCGGCTTGCCCTCGAACTTGAAGCGCGAAGTGCCGTCGGGCATCAGCCCCTTGCCCTGGGTGGTGCGGATTTTCTGGCACAGATTGGTCTTGCGCGAGAGGCAGTATTCGCACTCCCGGCATTCGGGCGTGTAGAGCGGAATGACGTGATCGCCCTTCCTCACGCTGGTCACGCCCGCCCCGACATCGACCACCACGCCGGCGCCCTCGTGGCCCAGGATCGCTGGGAACAATCCTTCCGGATCGTCGCCCGAGAGCGTGTAGGCGTCCGTGTGGCAGATGCCGGTGGCCTTTACTTCGATCAGCACTTCGCCCGCCCGCGGGCCTTCAAGTTCGACCTCGACGATTTCGAGAGGCTTGCCGGCGGCAAAGGCTACGGCGGCGCGGGTTTTCATTTTTCGCTCCTGAACAATTACTTGGCGCGAGTTTGCCGGTCCACCGCGGCGGCGGCAATGGGGCTTCCGATGCGGCAACGCTCATGCCACCCTTCGTCCATGACCGAGACCACCCTGCAAGTCGATTGCTGCATCTCGGGCGGCGGGCCGGCCGGCATGATGCTGGGCTTGCTGCTGGCGCGCGCCGGCGTGTCGGTCGTGGTGCTGGAGAAGCATCGCGACTTCCTGCGCGACTTTCGCGGTGACACGATCCATCCATCGACCCTGGAGCTGATGCACGAGCTCGGGTTTCTGGACGAGTTCCTGAAACTGCCGCACCAGAAGACCGAGAGGCTGATGGCGCAGGTGGGCGAGCAGACCCTCACCATCGCCGACTTCACCGATCTGCCAGTCCAATGCGGCTACATCGCCTTCATGCCGCAATGGGATTTCCTGAATTTCCTTGCCAGCAAGGCCCGCGTCTATCGCGGCTTCAGGCTGCACATGCAGGCCAAGGTGGTCGACATCATCGAACGCGACGGCGTGGTGACAGGCGTGCGCGCTGAGATCCCGGACGGCACGATGAGCGTGCATTGCAAGCTGGTGGTCGGCGCCGACGGCCGCAATTCGAAGGTGCGCGCCAAGGCCAGGCTGACGCCGATGGTGCTGGGCGCACCGATGGACGTGCTGTGGTTCGGCATACCGCGCACCGCAACCGATCCGGCGCAGGCCATGGGCCGCTTCGATGCCGGGCGGATCTTCATCATGATCAATCGCGGCGATTACTGGCAAAGCGGCTTCGTCATCGCCAAGGGTTCCGCCGATGCGGTGCGCGCCAAGGGCCTTCCCGCCTTCCGAGACGAGATAGCCAAGCTCGCGCCCTTCCTGCACGATCGCGTCGAAAGAATTGCGGACTGGGAGCAGGTAAAGCTCCTCACCGTTGGCGTCGACCGGCTGGAGCAATGGTATCGCCCGGGCGTGCTGTGCATCGGTGATGCGGCGCACACCATGTCGCCGGTGGGCGGTGTCGGCATCAACCTCGCCGTCCAGGATGCTGTGGCTGCCGCCAATATTCTGGCGCAACCGCTGCTCGACGGCACGTTGCGCACCGAGCATCTCAAACGCGTGCAGCAGCGCCGCCTGCTGCCCGTGCGCATCATTCAGCGTATCCAGGTTATCGCGCAGAACCGCATTATTCAGAACGTGTTGGGCGGCAGTGGCGAGTTGCGGTTGCCGGCATTCGTGCAGTGGATTTTCACTCGTCGCTTCTTTCCCAGATTGCCCGCTCGCCTGATCGGTCTGGGTTTGCGACGCGAACATATCCACTCGCCCAATCACGGTATCGATAGACGGACCCTGCCTGATTAGCTAGCGACCGCCTTGGAGTTGTGAAATCATTCGAAAGCGGTTCATGTCAGAAGTGGTTGCCCGTTTTGCGGACCTTGCAAGGCCTCGATTTCGTCACGCGCTGCGCCGAGGAGCCCGATCTGCAACGGGCGATCGACGATTTTCTCGAAACCATAAAGGTCTTCGGATTCGGCTACAGCGCCGGGGGCGGCTGGACCGGCTTCGGCGCCCGCCGGGTTTATCGTTTTTACTTCAACAACCGCCCCGCAGACTGGCGCCAGCCCTATGAAATAAAGCGGCTGTTCGACATCGACCCCTATCCGCTCGAGTCCAGCACCCGGCGCACGACCTTCCTGCTGACCGAAGAGGAGCAGAGATTCCGCAGCTTCAGCCAGGAGGCCAGCGACCTGGTCGATCAGGCTTTGGCCTATGGCTGGCGCGAAGTCATGGGAGTTCCCATTCATGGCCCCGGCAACTACCAAGGCCTGGTCACCATGTCCTCCAAGGAATATCTCACCCTGACGCCGGCCGACCGGGCGGTGCTACAGGCCATGGCCATGGCCATTCACGAGCGCTGCCACAAGACCATCGGCTTCGGCACCGGCAGCAAGCCGATACCGGGAATGACCGCGCGCGAACTCGAATGCATGCGTTGGGTCGCCGCCGGCAAGTCCGATGCCGAGATCGCCGCTATCGTCGGCATTTCCTCCTCAACGGCCCATTTCCATGTTGAGAAAGTAAAGAAGAAGCTCGAAACCAAAAGCCGCACAGAAGCCGTGGCGCTGCTTATGCTCGAGGGCCTGATCTAGCCTTTACCGCTCTCGCCGCTCTCACTATCTGATCAGCCAGCAGATAATTTTGCTCCGTTTCGTTATCCAATGCAGGGGGTTACCCGGCCTTTCGACAAAGGCCGGTCTAGAAGTCGACAGGGCAAGCCCTTGAACGACCGCCCCCCGCCAGAACGCATGAACAAACGGGGAGAGCGATGTCCACCTCTTTGCTGCTGCGCTCGCGCATGCTGTCGACCACCTGCCTGACCGCCCTTGCCGCGCTGACGGTTGCGCACACGGCGCAAGCCCAAAGCGTGATCATCAACGATGCCCGCGTCGTGCCACAAAATCTCGACACGCTCTTGCCGCCGGCCTCACCCAAGACGGCGGCGATCACCAACACCGGCTCCGTGATCGTCGTGGATAACAATGCGGCCGTCGTCGCCACTAGCGCCGGCTGGACCCTGAATAATTCCGGCACAGTCGACAACAATGGCGTCAACGCCTTGTCCTTCGGCATCCATTTCCAGCAGGGCGGCACCATCACCAACAATTCCGGCGCGCTGGTCGAAGGCATCACGGGCATACAGGTCCAGGGCCAGAGCGGCCTGGTGACGAACAACGGCAGCATCGCCGGCGGCACATTGCGCGGCGTAGAGCTGGCGGCGGGCGGCACGGTCACCAACAATGCGGGCGGCACGATCGCCGGGTTCGGCGGCGGTGTACTCGTATCCAATGGCGGCAGCGTCAGCAATGCCGGCACCATCACCAGCAGCGGCTTCAATGCCGTGCGCGTCGCAGGCGGCGGCAGCATCGTCAATCAGCAAGGCGGCCTGATGCAGGGCGTTACCTCGGCCGCCGGCATCACGGGCGGCGGCACCATCACCAATGCCGGCACCATGATCGGCACCGGCGGCAGCGACGCCGTGCTGGTCAATGGCGGCGGCGTCATTACCAATTCCGCTACCGGCATCATGCACAGCAACGCCTCGACGCAAACCGCCTCGATCGCCAGCGGCGCGGGCACGATCACCAACGCCGGCACAATCACCAACGGCAACACGACGGCGAACTTCGCCGCCGGCGCGGCCGTCTACACGGCGGGCAGCACCATCAACAACGAGGCCGGCGGCTACATTGCCGCTCGCGCCAACGGCATCTACATCAACTCAACCGGCAGCGCCGCGTCCAATGCCGGCCGCATCGAGTCCAGCACCCGCGCGGCGGCTGAGTTCAATGCCGGCGGCGTCTTCGTCAACAGCGGAACCGTCACTGGCCTCGCCGCCAATGCCGGCCTGCAAATGTTCGGCAACACCAACGGCACGCATAACGGCACCATCACCAACAGCGGCACCATCGGCACGACCAGTGGCGCTGTAGCGATTCAGCTCAGCAACGCCAGCCACACGCTCAATCTCGACACAGGTTCGGTGATCAACGGCAACGTGCTGGCCGGCGCCGGCGCGGGTATCGACGTGTGGAACCTGCTCGGCTCGGGCACGGAGACGCTGGACAAGTTCCAGGGCTTCGAAACCTTTGCCATGAGAGGCACGGACTGGACGGTGACCGGCACGGGCACCATCGGAACGTCGAGCCAGATCGAAACCGGCATACTGCGGGTTAACGGCACCTTCAATACGCCGATACTCACCGTACTGGCACCAGGGACGCTGGCCGGCAGCGGCACGGTAGTCGGCAACGTGCTCAACGATGCCGGCACCCTGGCGCCCGGCGGTACGACCACAGTGCTGACGATCCAGGGCGATCTTACGCTCGGCGCGGGCTCGACCTACGTCATCAATGCGAATCCCAGCAGCGCCACGCGCACCAATGTGGTTGGCGCGGAGAGCACTGCTACGCTGCAGGGCGGCACGGTGCAGGTGAACATTGCGTCGGGCACCTACATGAGCAACACGGAGTATCTGATTCTGCATGCCGATGGCGGCATCACCGGCAGCTTCGATCCGACTATCCCGCAACAGGGCAATTTCCGCTTCGCGCTGAGGCAGGATGAGGACGATGTCTTCCTCACCCTGCTGCGCTTCGCCTTCAACGACCCGCTGATCTGCGCCACGCGCAACCAGTGCGCCGTCGGCACCGGGCTGGAGAACGTCGCGCCTGGCGCGACGGGCGATCTGCTGTTCGTCATCAACACGCTGGGCGGGCTCGACATACCGGGCCAGCAGCGCGGGCTTGCCGCCATGGCGGGAGACCAGCACGCGACCCTTGCCAAGCTGGCGCTGGAGGGCAATGCGCTGTTCGGCCAGTCGATCAGCCGGCGCCTGGCCGAATGGCGCGGCGACGGCAGTCAGACGGCAGCGCGCGACGACAATACGCCGGGCATCAACGTCGCCTCGGCCGCAACGCATGATACGTCTCTGACGGCGCAATTGCGTCAGGGCCCGGCGCGCTCGGACGGCTATGGCATGTGGATGCGAGGCTATGGCGTATTCGGCTCGCTGGATGATGACGGCAATGCCGCGGGCGTGGAATACGATATCGGCGGCGCCGCGATCGGCATCGACCGCCAGTTCTCGCCCAACTTCCTGGCCGGGGTCAGCTTCGGCTACGCCAACACCAAGGCGCGCTTCGATCGCGAAGGCGCGCGGGCAAAAATCGATTCCTACGATATCGGACTCTATGGAGGATTTCGCTCGGGCGGCTTCCGCGCCGACGCGGTGCTGAGCTATGCCTATCTCGATAACGACACGTCGCGGAATATTCCGATCGGTCCCATCGAGCGCACCGCCAAGGCCGATTACGGCGGCCATCGTTTCGGCGCCGGGCTGGATGTAGGCTACGCGCTGCGCCTGGGACCGATCGAGATCGAGCCACAGGCTGGACTGCAATACACGCGGCTGAAGCAGAACTCGTTCGATGAAAACGGCGCCGGCGCGATTAGCCTCGACGTCGATGCCACCAAAGTGGACTCCCTGCGCAGCAGCATCGGCGCCAGGTTGGCAGCGAACATCCCGCTGAGCGACACGGCCGTGCTGGTGCCTGAGCTGCGCGGCCGCTGGCAGCACGAATTCCTCGACGATCGCGGCCGGATCGACGCGCAGTTCGCGGGCCAGCCGGGAAGCGCCTTCACCGCCGATGGCGTCGATACGCCGGCCGACAGCGCCGTGCTGGGGGGCGGCGTGCTGATCCAGTTCTCGCAGACCTTCTCAGCCTTCGTCGATTACGACGTGAAGCTGAACCGACGCGAGACAGTCCATAACGTCACCGGCGGCCTGCGCCTGATCTGGTGACACAAAGGCGCTTCCCTGCCCGCCTGGTCTCGGGCAGGGTGGCGCCGCTATGGCTCTCATTCAGATTACGAACCGGCTTTCGATCGACGAGCGCGAGCTGGAGGAAAGCTTCATCCAGGCGTCCGGCCCCGGCGGCCAGAACGTCAACAAGGTCGCGACCGCGGTCCAACTGAAATTCGATGCGCGCAACTCGCCATCGCTGCCGCCTGACGTGCGGGCGCGGCTATGGAAGCTGGCCGGCCGGCGGATCTCCCAGGATGGAATCCTGTTGGTCGTTGCCCGCGAGCACCGCACGCAGGAGCGAAATCGCGCTGAAGCGCGCCAAAAACTGATCGAGCTGTTGAAGGCGGCGACGGTTCAGCCGCGCGTGCGCAAGGCGACCAAGCCTTCAAAGGCCAGCAAGCAAAAGCGGCTGGAGTCGAAGATCCGCCGCTCGACGGTCAAGAAGCTGCGGCGGTCGCGGTCTGACGACTAGCGGCACGCGGGAAGCGCACCATGCGCTCCTGCTCTTCATCCCACAGCGCGTAACGGAAGCTGGACAGGCCGCGCCACAGATCGAGCGTCGGCACCCGCTCGAGTTCCGGCGCCGCCTCGTGGCATTCCTGCAGGCGATAATTGGGCACGCGCGAGTTCAGGTGATGGACGTGATGGTAGCCGATATTGCCGGTGAACCATTGCAGCACGCGCGGCAGGCGCAGGAAGGAGCTGCCCTGCAGCGATGCCGTCATCGGATCCCACTTGTCCTTACGCATCCACAGCGTGCCTTCGAAGCGATGCTGGATGGAAAACAGCCAGACGCCGAACACGGCGGCGATGGCGGAGATGGGCAGCTGCACCAGCGCCACATCGCCGAAGCCGATGACCAGGCCCATGCCGACGACCAGCGCGATCAAGGCCGCATTGGTCAGATGCACGACCAGCCGCTCCTTGCGCCATTCCTTGGGCGTGTCGAACGGCAGGCGATAAAGAACCAGAAACACCAGCGGCGGCAGCAGCACCAGAGTGATGATCGGATGACGAACCACGCGATAGAAGAAGCGCTTGGTGGGCGACATGGCGCTGTATTCGGCCACAGTCAGGCAGGTGGAATAGATGTCGGTGCCGCTTTCGCGCCGGTCGAGATTGTTCCAATTGCCATGATGGCCCGCATGCTGGCGCTGCCAATTGGCATAAGGCGTCAGGGTAAACAGGCTGCAGAACGTGCCCATGGCCTCGTTGGCCCAGCGCTGTTTGAAGAACGAGCCATGCCCGCAATCGTGCTGGATGATGAAAATCCGCACCACCAGGCCGGCGGCCACGATGGCCAGGCCGATCGTGATCCAATACGAGATATGCACAGTAAAATACATCGCCACGCAAATGGCGAAGAACGGCAGGAACGTATTGGCGATCTGCCAAAGGCTGCGGCGGAGGATTGGAGTTTGATGGCGGTTCAGCGTAGTGCGAAGAGAAGCGCGATCGATGGAATCAGTCGTTTTGTTGTCGGTCATCTTATGTACCTTAGACCGGATCGCGTCCGCCGTCGAGCAAACGCCGCAAGCCGTACGCCTGCACCGGAAAAAACACGCCTTAGAACTCTCGCACCCGAACATGGAACAGGTCTGACATGAGCCGCTATCTGATCGCCTATGCCGGCGCCCTGGTCGTCCTTCTGGCGCTCGATTTCCTCTGGCTCGGGCTGATCATGCGGGGCTTCTACAAGAGCGAATTGGGCGAACTGATGCGCGAACGCCCGAACATGGTCGCTGCCGGCCTGTTCTACGTCGTTTATGTGGTGGGTGTGGTGATATTTGCAACGACACCGGCGCTCAATGAAGGCCAATGGCTGCGCGCCCTGATCATGGGCGCCCTGTTCGGGTTTTTCGCCTATTTCACCTACGACATGGTCAATTTCGCCACGCTCAAGGGATATTCTGTGAAATTGGTGATGGTCGACGTCACCTGGGGCATAGTGGTGACTGCGCTGTCGGCTCTGGCTGGCTATCAGGCCGTCCAGTGGTTCGCGCGCTGAATTCCCGCCGGCTTCCCTACCGACCCATCGTGTAGGGCCCGCCTTTCTCCAGCGCCTTCTTCCAGGCCGGCCGCGCCTGGACGTTGTCGGCGAAGCGCTTGAGATTGGGGAAGGCATCGAGCATGCCGCGGCCCTGCAATATGTCGGCCACGAAGCTCAGCATGAAGTCGGCGCCCGACAATTTGTTGCCGACGAACCAGTCTTTGCCCTCCAGCGACTGGTTCATATAGCCCAGATGATTGATGATCTCCGAGTTGATGCGCGGCTGCAGCGGTGCTCCCGCCTCGCCCAGCCGGCCGACATAGAGGGACAGCAGGAACGGCAGCATGGCCGAGCCTTCGGCGAAGTGCAGCCATTGCTGGTATGAAACGTAGTCGGGCGAATTCTCCGCCGGCTGGAATTTCTCCTTGCCATATTTGCGGATCAGATAGTCGGTGATGGCCGCCGACTCCGCGACCTTCACCCCCTCATCCTCGATCACCGGCGACTTGCCCAGCGGATGCACTTGCTTCAGTTCGGGCGGCGCCAGGCGCGTGATGGCGTCGCGCTGGTAGTGCTTGACCTGATAGGGCACTCCAAGCTCATCCAGCAGCCACAGGATGCGCTGCGAGCGGGAATTGTTGAGATGGTGGACGGTGATCATGGGGCGCTCCGGAAAACAAGATTGGCGACGGCGATCTTGCCCCGCTTTCCCGCCTCTTGCCATGGCCAAGCGCGCCCGATGTAAGCTTGGACCGACAAAGCAGACTTTCATGGCCACCGCCCCAGCCCAGCCCGCAGCACCTCGGCACGCCGTCACCCGCGCCGAGGAAGTCGATTTCCAGACCTGCATCAACTACGCACTTACCCGCAGAGCTTCATGTTCACCCTGGACGAACACAGGCAGCGGTTCGGCAAGCTGATGGGCGAACAAGGAATCAAACGCTAAACGGCGGCGACCTGCCCGCCAGCTACGTCAGGGTGCGCCGGCTCCAGACGATTTCACCCGCAAAGGATTGTAGCGATTCGATTGGATATGGCTTGCCGTCCCGCCACTCGATGGAATGCGGGCGCAAACCCCAGCCAAGCAGCAGTGCCCCTAGGTCGCCCGGATCGCCATAGGCCGCCAGATGCGACGGGTCGTACTCGGTCTGTATAAGGATATCCGGGCTTGCGGCGACGATGGCGCGGGCGCCGCGCAGCACATTGGTCTCGTAGCCTTCGACGTCGATCTTCAGGTAGTCGATGCTGCGGATGCGCTTGCGTTCGCAATATTCGTCCAGCGCCACCATCGCCACCGGCTCGGCGCTCTGGCTGCCGCGCGCCACGCGCGTCTGGCCGGGATTGACCGCATTGTAGACCATGGGGATTTCGCCGCTCGCTGCACCCGCCGCCAAATTCTCCACCAGCACCGGGCCGGAACAGTTGCGCGCGACATTCCTCTGCAGAAACCTGAAAATGTAAGGATGCGCCTCGAAGGCCACCGTCAGGCCCGTCGGTCCTATGCGGTTGCTGGCTGACACCGCATAGAGGCCGATATTGGCGCCGATATCGAAGAAAGTCGCGCCGGGAAGAAGATGCCGGCGCCAGAAGCGCGCGATGTGAACGTCGCGCTCGCCATAGGTGGCGGCGACCAGCGACGAGATGTTGTTCGCAGGCGTCACGAAGCGACAGCCGCCGCAGGCGGTGAAGCGGGTGCGCTCGCCGAGCAGGCTTTCGGCGAGCGTGAAGGCGATGGCGCGCGCAACGCTTCTCATCGGTGCTTCGCGATAGGGTGGAAAAAGCCTGATGAGGCGCAGGCGCTCGGCGATCAGGTGTCGGCTGAAGCGCATGCCGGTGTTTCTGTATTGCACATGAATGGGTCATAGAGGAAATGCAGGGCCGCTGGCAATGCGTTGCGCCAGGAAACTTCTGCGCCAGCCGCCGCTGTTTAGGGGGAATCAGGCGTCCAGAGCCAGATTTCCAGCGATGCCAGGAAGCAACATTGCCGCCGTAGCAAATGACCAGTCTACCCCGACCAGGACCGGACCCGCGGTGCCGACCGCCCCAGCCAATCGGGCCAGATCGGACAACGATCCCCGCAAGAGCCGTCCTTCCGGCCGTGATATCGATGCCACCACCGCAACCGGCGTGTTCGGCGACAGGCCTTCCATGATCAGCCTCGCCGCGATCTGGCCGGCCGTGCCGCCGCCCATGTAGAAAATCGTCGTCGCGGCCGAACATCGTCGGATGCCTGATTTCAGACGGACGACGTTCTCGCCGGCTCTCGCCAGGTTGACCATCAGCTCGTTGATTTCCTCCGGCCGGGAACTGTCGCGCCCGCGGCGCTTGCCAGCATCAGCCGCGCCTCGCGCTGTCCTGTATCGCTTCCCGTTGATCTGCTAGGAATTCGCCATCGCGGCCGTAACATCGGCCTCTCTCTGGCATCGATGGAAGACGACGCATGCCGCTTCTAGGTTCGGGCGCCCTGGCCATGTGGTGGGACATGGCGCCGGCACTGCGCGCCGAATTCGAAGACTGGCATTCGCACGAGCATTTTCCCGAACGCATGGGAATACCGGGCTTCCGACGCGGCTCGCGCTGGGCGGATGTCAAAGGCGGCGAAGGCTTCTTCGTGCTGTACGAGATGGCCGATTACGCGACGCTGACCTCGGCGCCGTATCTGGAGCGGCTGAACGATCCCACGCCATGGTCGAGCAGAATGATGCCGCATCATCGCAACATGGTGCGCAGCCAATGCAGAGTCTTGGAAAGCTTCGGCGGCGTCACCGCGGGATTCCTGGCGACCTTGCGCTTGTCGCCGCTCGATGGCCGGGACGACGCCTTGCGCGGCCAGTTGCGCGGGATGCTCGGCGCATTGCCAACGAAGCCCGGCATCGTAGGCGGCCATCTGCTTCGCACCGACACGCCGGCAGTGCAGCAGACCACGGAACAGAAGATCAGAGGCGGCGACGCGGTTGCGGACTGGATCGTTCTGGTGGCGGGCTACGATCGAACCGTCCTGCATTCGGTCCTGTCCGAGGATTTCCGCCCTCGAACGCTGAGCGACGCCAGGCTCGGGCAGGACCTGTCGCTGTTCCGGCTCTCGTTCACGATCACGCCGGCCGATCTAAACGATCAGCGCTAAAGCGCGCCAATGGCGAACTGGCTGTCGAGATTGAGCGCGCGCTTCTGTGAGGCGATGCGGAAGGGCGCATTGAAGGCGCCATAGCCGGCATAGGCGCTCTTGCGCTGCACGATTTCGAAGAAGAAACCTTCGCCGTAATTGCGGCTATAGATCTGCATGTATTCGCCGGCTTCGTCGCGATCATAGAGAATGTGATGCTCGCGCAGGCGCTGCGTCAGATCGGGATCGAGCCCGAAGCGGGCCTCGACATCGTCATAATAGTTCGCCGGTACGTCGAGCGGCCGGAACCCCAGGCGCTGCAGCCGCTCGGCGGTGGCGAAGATATCGTCGGTCGCCAGCGCCAAATGCTGGATCGAGGAGCCGAAGCTCTTGGCGACGAAATGCCCGGCCAGGGTGCGATGGTTCTCCGCCCCGTTCAGCGTCAACCGCAGCGCCGCATTCTCGCTCTCGATCACCTGGCTGCGCACCAGCCCGCCCGGATCGACCACGTCGACGGCCGGCAGCTTGCGCGTCTTGAAGATCGAGACGTAGAACAGCAGCCAGCTCAGCATCTCCTCGTAGTTCATGGTCTGCGCGACATGATCGATGCGCAGCAGGCCGCCATCCTGGAACCCGGCTTCCTTGGTGAGGTTGAATTCGATCTCCCACACCCGCGCCAGTTCGCTGCGGTCGTCGAGGAAATAGATCACCCCGCCGCCCACCCCGCGTATCGCCGGGATCGACAGCTCGCCCGGCCCGCGCCGTTCGCCGAAAGGCTCGGCGCCCAGCGCGCGCGCCCGCTCCACCGTGGCGGCGGCGTCCTCGACCTTAAGGCCGATGGCGTAGGCGCAGGTGCCGTGCACGACATAGGAGGAATGGGCGAAGCCTTCTTTCTCCGTGTTGACCACGATGTTGATGCCGCCCTGGCGATAGAGCGCGACATGCTTGTTCTTGTGCATGCCCGCCAGGCGGAATCCCAGCGTGCGCAGCAGTGCCTGCAGCTCCTCGGCTTCGCTTTCATCGGCGGCGAATTCGACGAACTCCACCCCGCGCACCGCGATGCGCTCGGGCAGGTCGGGGACCGGCTTGGCGATCCCGGGTTCGATACGGGCGACTTCGTCCATCAGATATACCAGCGAGCGGCGGCCATCGACCGAGATCGATTTGGGCGAGCCGCCGCGGAACTGGTCGTTGAAGATTTCCAGCGACAACGGGCCGCCATAACCGGTAGCCGCCACCGCGCGCATGAAGCCGATGATGTCGAGTTCGCCCTGCCCCGGCATGTTGCGATAATGCCTGCTCCACGACAGCAGATCCATGTTCATCAGCGGCGCGTCGGCCAGCTGCACGATGAAGATGCGGTCGCCGGGAATGGCGCGGATCGAATTGACGTCGATCTTGCGCGATAGCGTATGGAAGGAATCCAGAATAAGCCCGATATTGGGATGATCGGCGCGGCGGACGATCTCCCACGCATCGCGGTGATCGTTGACATGCCGGCCCCAGGCCAAAGCCTCGTAGCCCACGCGCAGGCCGCGTTTGGCCGCCCGCTCGCCCAGCTCGCGGAAATCGGCCGCCGCGCGATCGATGCCGCCCAGCGCCAAGGGCGAGACGTTGGAGCAGACCAGCATCAGGTCGGTGCCGAGCTGCTGCATGAGATCGAATTTGCGCTCGGCGCGGTCGAAGGCGCGGGCGCGCTGCTCGGCCGGCATGCCTTCGAAATCGCGGAACGGCTGGAACATCGTAATTTCCAGACCGTGATCGGCCACGATGCGGCCGACTTCCGCCGGCGTGCCATCGAAGGCCAAGAAATCGGTTTCGAAAATCTCGACACCGTCGAAGCCTGCTGCGGCGATCGCCGCCAGCTTCTCCCCCAGGCCGCCGCTGATCGAAACCGTCGCAATCGAGGTCTTCATTGCGCATGCCCCTGCTTGAACTTATGAACGTACCGGTTAGTACATTGTAGGCGCAGGCAGGGGAAACTCAAGGGCCGACGGTGGAAAACCTCAGTCCTTGGGCAGGGCGCTGGCGCGGGCGACGAAGCGCAGCACCATGTCGACCGCATTGCGGCGCAGCCGGCTCAGCGCTTCGGGCGAGCCGAAATCCTTGCCGAAAATCTTGGAGAAAGTGCGCCGGTTTGAGACGTTGAAGAAGCACAGCGCGCTTACCTGCCAGTGCAATTCGATGGGATCGAGGCCTTTCCTGAACACGCCGCTCGCCACGCCGCGCTTGTAGATCTTGGCGATGTTGTCGATCGCGGTGACGTTGAGCTTGGCGATGACGTCGGAACGGTCGAGATACTGGCCGTGGTGGATGTTCTCGATCATCACCATGCGGATGAATTCCTCATGCTGGTGATGGTGATCGAAGGTGAATTCGACCAGCCGCTTCAGCGCTTCCATCGGCGGCAAACCCTCGGTATCGAGCTTGGCTTCGCCTTCGCGCACTTCGCGATAGGCGTTTTCCAGCGCCGCCAGGTACAGCCCTTCCTTGTCGCCGAAATAGTAATAGATCATCCGCTTGCTCGAGCGCGTCTGCGCGGCGATCTCATCGATGCGCGCGCCGGACAGGCCGCTCAGCGCAAATTCCTTCGAAGCCACTTCGAGGATGTTGCGCCTGGTGCCTTCGGGATCCTGGGCGCGCGTGCGGCCGCCGTCGCCATTGCCGTTTCGCGCCGTTTTCTTGGCCATTTGCTTCCTGTCCGGGTCGCCGATTGACTAAACTAACTGTTTCGTACAAAGTCGCCAGAGGGTGAGGGAATGCATATCCGACCGGCCGGTTGAGTGACAAGGCTGGCGGCTGTGCAAGGAATGTCCAATCGGATGGTCGAGGCGACAGTGCAGGAACGCCATCAGCGCGCGGTCGAGTTGCTGCAAGCCGTCGTGGCTGGTTCGCGTTCCAGGGCCGGCGGCAAGCCAGGCGTCCTGGTTGGCCTGCTGGGCCGCGCGATCCAGTCCTCCCGCTCGCCCATCATGCACGAGCGCGAGGCAAGCCGGCTTGGCATCGATTGCGCCTATCTGCTGATCGATTTCGACGCGCTGCATCTGCCTGACGAGGCGCTGCAGGCCGTGGTGTCGGCCGGCGCGGCGCTGGGCTTTGCCGGCTTCAACGTCACCCACCCCTTCAAGCAGCAGGTAATTGCCCATCTCGATGCGCTGTCGCCCGAAGCACAGGCGATCGGGGCGGTCAACACCATCGTCTTCAGCGCCAAAGGCGCCAAGGGCCACAACACCGATGCCTGGGGTTTCGCCCAAAGCTTCAAGGAGAGCATGGCAGGCGTGGGGCTCGACCATGTCGTGCAGTTCGGCGCCGGCGGCGCGGGCGCTGCGGTTGGGCATTCGTTGCTGAGCCTGGGCGTAAAGGATCTCGCCATTATCGACAGCGAATCGGCCCGCGCCGAGAGCCTGGCGCTGCGCTTGCGCACGACTTCAGGCAAATCCGTGCGCGCGGTCAGCGACGTTGCGGCCGCGCTCGCGCAGGCCGATGGCATCGTCAACACCACGCCGGTTGGCATGGCCAAGTATCCCGGCCTGCCCTTTACCGCGCCATTGCTGCGTTCGCGCCACTGGGTGGCGGAGATCGTCTATTTCCCGGCCGAGACCGAATTGCTGCGTCAGGCGCGCGCCCTGGGCTGCCGCACCCTGGCAGGCACCGGCATGGCCATCGGCCAGGCCGTGCGGGCTTTCGAGCTTTTCACCGGCAGGACACCCGACCGGGCGGCGATGGCCGAGCATTTCGAGGCGGCGGCATGAGGAGATCAGCCGCCTGAGTGTTGGCAAGTAGCAAGCAAACTTAAAATGGGAGGAAGCAACATGACGATCAAAACGACTCGCCGCGGTTTTCTGGTTGGGACCGGCGCCATCGCCGCCGCCACTGCATTTCCCGCCTTGGCGCAGCAGAAAGAGAAGCTGCGCTTCTCCGCCGTGTTCTCGGAGCAGGACATCCGCGCCGAGATGATGAAGATGTTCGCCGAGGAGATTTCCAAGGACTTCGTCTTCGAAGGCTATTACGGCGGCAACCTGTTCAAGCAGGGCACCGAACTGGTCGCGCTGCAGCGCGGCAACCTGGAGATGGGCAACATCGCGCCGCAGGATTTCTCCAAGCAGATTCCGGCCTGGTCGATCGTCACCTCCGCCTATCTGTTCCGCGATGCCGCGCATATGCAGAAATTCTTCGCCAGCGCCGAAGGCGCGCAGCTCAAGAAGATGACCGAGACCGAGCTGCAGGTGAAAGTGCTGGGCCCGACCTATTTCGGCGCCCGCCAGATCGGCCTGAAGTCCACCAAGAAAATCAATACCCCGGCCGACATGGCCGGCATCAAGCTGCGCATGCCGGGCGGCGAGGCCTGGCAGTTCCTGGGCGAATCGCTGGGCGCCAATCCGACGCCGATGGCCTATGCCGAGGTCTATACCGGCCTGCAGACCGGCGCCATCGACGGTCAGGACAATCCGCTGCCCAACGTCGAGAACATGAAGTTCTACGAAGTCATGTCGCAGATCGTCCTGACCTCGCATCTGGTCGGCTTCGACCTGCTGACCGTCTCGAGCAAAGTGTGGAACGCCATGTCGGCCGAGAAGCAACGCCGCTTCCAGGCCGCCGCCGACAAGGCGATCGCGTTCTCGACCGCCAAGCATCTGGCGCGCGAGAAGGAACTGGTCGATTTCTTCAAAGGCAAGGGCCTCAACATCTACGCGCCGGACCAGGCCGCTTTCCGCAAATACGCGCAAGCCAAGTATCTGGCGTCGGACATGGCCAAGACCTGGCCCAAGGGCATGGTCGACAAAATCAACGCGATGTAAGTTTGAGAGACCGACGGCCGGGCGAATCCCTCGCCCGGCCGTTGCTTTTGGGGCAGCAGCGATGACATCCAGCTCCGGCGTGGCCTACTGGCGCGAGTTCCTGCACCGGCGCGCCGAAAATGTTCTGGCGGCGATGCTGGGCGTGATGTTCCTGTCCTTCCTGCTGCAGATCGCTTTCCGCTATCTGACGAGTTGGTCGACCGGCTGGGCTGGCGAGCTGAGTTCGATCCTGTGGATCTGGCTGATCCTGTTCGGCGCGGCCTTCGTCATCCGCGAAGAGGAAGAGATCCGCTTCGACCTGGTCTATGGCGCCATGGGCGTGCAGACGAAACGTTTCATGCTGTTGCTGGCCGGTCTGGCGCTGATCGCGCTGTACGGCGTGTCGCTGCCTAAGGTGGTCGATTACGTGACCTTCATGAAGGTGGAGAAGACCGCCTATCTAAAATTCCGCATGGACTGGGTATCGTCGATCTACGTGGTGTTCGTGGTGGCGATACTGGTGCGCTATCTGGTCCTGTGCTGGCGCTTGATGCGCGGCGCACCGCCGCCGCAAAGCAATGTCGGAGCGGAGTCGGCGCTGTGAACATCGCCAGCCCCTTCTCGCTGTGCATCGTGGTCATGACCGTGCTGGCCATGCTGGGCCTGCCCATCGGCCACGCCATGATCGCGGGCTCGATCTTCTATCTGGTCGTGGCCGGGCTCGATATGGGTACGGTGGCGGAGCAAATCCTCAACGGGCTCGTCACCAACTACGTGTTGCTGGCAGTACCGCTGTTCATCCTGTCGGCGGAGTTGATGAATATCGGCTCGATGACCGAGCGGCTGCTGCGCTTCTGCGATGCCTTCGTCGGCCGCTTCCGCGGCGGGCTCGCGCAGGTCAACGTGCTGCAGAGCGTGATCTTCGCTGGCATGTCGGGCTCGGCCATCGCCGACGCGGCGGGCTCGGGCAAGATGATGCAGAATATGATGACGGCCAACGGCAAGTATCGCGCCAGCTACGCCGCTGCGCTGACGGCCGCCACCTCCGTGCTGGGCCCGATCATCCCGCCGTCGATTCCGATGATCGTCTATGCGCTGATCTCCAATGCTTCCATCAAGTACCTGTTCCTGGGCGGGGTGATCCCGGGCCTGCTGATGGGCGCTGCGCAAATGAGCATCGTCGCCTGGGGCGCACGGCGCGAGAACTTCCCGGTCGAAAAACCGACGCCGTTGCGCGAGCTGCCCGGGATCACCTGGCGGGCCTTCCCGACCCTAATGATGCCGGTGGTGCTGCTGGGCTGCATCTATGGCGGTATAACCACGCCGACCGAAGCGGCGGCAGTGGCGGGCTTCTACGCGCTGGCGATCTCGGTGCTGCTCTATCGCAGTGTCAGCTTCCGCACTTTCTACATCTCGCTGTTGGCGAGCGCCCGCACCTCGGCCGGCATCGGCATGCTGATTGCGGCCTCGATGATCTTCAACTACGTGGTGACGCTGGAGAACATTCCCGACACGTTGAAGGTGATGCTGACGCAGTGGAACCTGTCGTCGCTTGAGTTCCTGATCATCGTCAACGTGCTGCTGCTAGTGCTGGGCTGCCTGCTGGAAGGCACCACAATTCTGCTGGTGGTGGTGCCGGCGTTGATCCCCACGGCGCAGGCGCTGGGCGTCGACATGGTGCATTTCGGCGTCATGGTGGTGGTCAACATCATGATCGGCCTGATCACGCCGCCTTATGGCTTGCTGCTGTTCGTCATGACCCGCGTTGCCGAAGTGCCGATGCGCGATATCGTGCGCGACGTGATACCGTTTCTGGTGGCGATGGTGGTAGCGCTGGCCGCGATCACCCTGATCCCCGACCTGGTACTGTTCCTGCCCAGGATGTTCGGCTACGGAGGTTAGGGTGAAGCCGCTTTTCGTCATCAACGGACCCAACCTGAACAGGCTCGGCATGCGCGAGCCGGAGATCTACGGCCGCAGCACGCTGGCCGACATCGAGGCGATGTGCCGCGAAGCGGCGGGTCAGCGGCCCGTCCGTTTCGTGCAGTCCAATATCGAAGGCGAGATCGTCGACTTCATCCATCAGGCGATCGACGAGGGCGCCGGCATCGTCATCAATCCGGCGGGCTATTCTTTCACTTCGGTGCCCATTCTGGATGCGCTGAAAATGTTTCCCGGCCCGATCGTCGAGCTGCACATTTCCAACATCCACAAGCGCGAGGCGATCTACCACAATTCCCTGGTGTCGAAAGTCGCCACCGCCGTCATCGCCGGGCTGGGGCCGCGCGGCTATGGCGTAGCGGTGCGCGCCATCGAGGACATGATTGCCCAATAGGGAGCGAAGATTCGCCATGAACAAGAGCGACCTCTACCTGCCCATTGCCGAGGGCACGCATCCCAAACCCTTGACGCCGGCCTATGGCTCGACCGTCAAGCGCGCGCCGATGCAGGCGCCGGTCATGCTGCCGCAGACCCTGTCGGAGATAACCGGCCCGGCGCTGGGCGGCAGTTACGTGCGCGAGGGCGACAGCGATCTGACGCGCCAGCACAAGGGCGAGCCGCTGGGCGAGCGCATCATTGTCGAAGGCCGCGTGCTGGACGAGAACGGCAGGCCGGTGCCGAAAGCGCTGGTCGAGATGTGGCAATGCAATGCCGCGGGCCGCTATGCGCATGAGCTCGATCAGCACGATGCGCCGCTCGATCCCAACTTCACCGGCAACGGGCGTGCCGTGACCGACGAGAACGGCTTCTACCGCTTCATCACCATCAAGCCCGGCGCCTATCCGTGGCGCAATCACCACAATGCCTGGCGGCCGGCGCATCTGCATTTCTCGCTGTTCGGCGCCAGCCTGCTGACGCGGCTGGTGACGCAAATGTATTTCCCGGGCGACCCGCTGCTGCCGCTCGATCCGATCTACAATTCCGTGCCCGACCGCGAGGTGCGCGAGCGGCTGATCGCCAAGTTCGCGCTCGAGAGCACCAGGGCGGAATGGGCTCTGGGCTACCAGTTCGACATCGTGCTGCGCGGGCGCAACGCCACGCCGATGGAGAACTGAGATGCGCCAGAGGCTGACAGGCTCGCAGACCGTCGGGCCGTTCTTCCATGGCGGGCTGATGTGGCTGAACGTGCCCGATCTGGCGGCCGCGCCCGGGATCGAGGGCGAGCGCATCGAGATCGGCGGCACGATCAAAGACGGCGACGGCGCGCCGGTGCCCGATGCGATGCTGGAGATCTGGCAGGCCAACAGCCAGGGCCGGTACAACCATCCGGCCGATCTGCAGAACAAGAAGCTGGACGCGGGCTTCACCGGCTTCGGCCGCATCGCCACCGACAAAAGCGGTTCCTTTCGCTTCCGCACCATCCGCCCCGGGGCCAGCCCAGACAACAATGGCAAACCGCAGGCGCCGCACATCAACATCACCCTGTTCATGCGCGGGCAGCTGACGCATCTCTATACCCGCCTCTATTTCGCCGACGATCCCGCCATCGAAACCGATGCCGCGCTCATGCAGGTCGATCCGACCCGCCGCCCCACTTTGCTGGCGCGGCGGATCGGCTCGCAGCCCGCGCGCTACGAATGGGACATCCGCATGCAAGGAGAAGGCGAGACCGTCTTCTTCCAGTTCTGACGCCGGCCGCCAGTCGGTGCTAGGCTCTTTCGGCCCCATGTCCTATTCATCACTCTACGCCGCCATCCAGACCACGCCCGAGCTGCAGGCGGCCTACTCCGCGTCGGCCACCATCCAGGCGATGCTCGACGTCGAAGCCGCGCTGGCCGATGCGCAGGCGCAGCGCAAGCTGATCCCAACCGGCGCCGCGCGCGCCAT
The DNA here is from genome assembly GCA_964388115.1 of uncultured Hyphomicrobiales bacterium. Taxonomy (GTDB): domain Bacteria; phylum Pseudomonadota; class Alphaproteobacteria; order Reyranellales; family JAQSWP01; genus JAQSWP01. The sequence goes on along the minus strand of CAYLYK010000001.1, from coordinate 920,574 downwards.
CCGCCGTCAGTGCCGCGCCGAGTTGCTGGACGCCGAGGAAATCGCGGCCAAAGCGCGCCTGGCCAGCAATCTCGCCATTCCTGTGGTCGCCGCGCTGACCGCCAGGGTCGCCGCCATCGACGCCAACGCCGCCCGCTACGTGCATTGGGGTGCCACCTCGCAGGACATCACCGACACGGCGGCGGTGCTGCAACTGCGCACGGCATTGCGCTTAATCGACACCGATCTGGCCCGCCTGCTGGCCGCCTTGCGCAAACTGGCGCGCCGCCACCGGCGCAGCGTCATGACCGGGCGCACCCTGATGCAGGCCGCCGCCCCCACGACCTTCGGCCTCAAGGCGGCATCGTGGCTCGACGCCCTGCTGCGCCAGCAAGATCGCCTGGCCCAGGGGCGCGAGCGCTGCCTGGCGCTGCAATTCGGCGGCGCGGTCGGAACGCTGGCGTCGCTGGGCTCCGCCGGCCCGGGCGTGGCGCGCGCGCTGGGCCGCCGGCTGAAACTGCCGGTGCCTGACATGCCCTGGCACGGCGCACGCGATCGCTTCGGCGAGATCGCGACCGTGTTCGGCCTTCTGGTCGGCGCGCTGGGCAAGATGGCGCGCGACATTTCGCTGCTGGCGCAAAGCGAGATCGGCGAAGTCGCGGAGCCCGCCGCCGCTGGCCGTGGCGGCTCCTCCACCATGCCGCACAAGCGCAACCCGGTGGCCTGCGCGGCAGTGCTGGCGACTTCACTGCGCATGCCGCATCTGGTCGCCACCATGCTGGCCGCCCAAGTGCAGGAGAACGAGCGCGGCCTGGGCGGCTGGCAGGCCGAATGGACGGTGTTGCCGGAAATCGTGCTGCTGACCGGCGGTGCGCTGCGCCACATGGCGGAAACCATCGAAGGGCTGGAAGTCGATGTCCCGCGCATGCGGCGCAATCTCGATGCTCGCCAGGGCCTGCCACTGGCCGAGGCGGTGGCAATGGCGCTGGCCGCCAAGGTCGGCAAGAAAGCCGCGCACGATCTGATCGAGCATGCCAGCCACGAGGCGGCGAAGCGGGGCATCGATCTGCGGGTCGCGATCGAGGCGGACCCGAACATCGCCCGCCATTTCGACAAGGCGGCGCTCGATCGGATGTTTGATCCGGCACGCTATCTCGGCGCCAGCGACGCTTTCATCGACGCCGTTCTGAAACGCCGGCGCTAGGAGGGATGATGGACGAGAAGCGGCGATACGAGGAAGGCCTGAAAGTCCGCCGCGCCGTGCTGGGCGATGCGCATGTCGATCGCTCGCTGGCGCGGCAGAACGATTTCACCGCCGAATTCCAGGACATGATCACCCGCCACGCCTGGGGCGAAATCTGGACGCGGCCGGCGCTCGATCGCAAGACGCGCTCATGCATGACCTTGTCGATGATGATCGCGCTCAATCGCGCCGACGAGTTCAAGCTGCATGTGCGCGGCGCCCTGAACAACGGCTTGAGCCGGGACGAAATCAAGGAGGTCATTCTGCAGGCCGCGATCTATTGCGGCGTGCCGGCCGCCAACGCGGCCATGCATCTGGCGCAGGAGATTTTCGCCGAAATCGACCGCTAGCAACCGCAGGCCAGCGCGGGCCGGACGGGACCCGTTGAGGAGCGTAGATCGATTTCGCCGAAGAATTGGCGTCCCCACGGGGATGGGTCAGGAAAGATCATAAAAGCCCGGTTTAATCGTGCTTTTGAGCGGTGATACAAACCGATTTGAAGCAGTTTTTGTATCACCGGAACCGTTATGCCATCGATTTTCTTAGTTTCCGCGATTGTACTCGCCGCTGTATCCGGAACACTTACCAATGCTAGTGCCAGAACATGTGGTCTTTCCTTTACTCCGCCTGAAATACAGCCGATTCCGGTAGGCGCTTCGCTCAGCATCGCAGCATTCGTTGGCAAATGGCTGCATGGAGCATCTTCAATCGCAGCCACTTCCATGCTTCAGGAGAGATCGAAGGCAACCGTCTAACCTTCACCAACGGCGTCGGTGCTACGGTCCAATACACTTTCCGGCAGGATGGCAAAGTCGCCGGACTTTCTACCGGTCAACCCAGCATTACTATGAGTAAGTGACCGAGCTATTCAAAGGTACACTGCCGCCTATCCGCTGACCCTGCCGATGTGCTCGTCGATCTCGGACGGTGCGGCGGAGGTGGTGGCGTGCAACAAATGCGGGTTGAAGCGGCTCGGTATCGATCCCAAGCGCGCAATCCGCGAGCCACGGCCATGGGCGAGATCTTCCAGCTCGAGAATTTGGGCTTCTGTCTCTTCGGCGAGGGCGGCATCATTTCCGAGCGCAGCGAGACGCGGATTGGCGGGCGCATCCCTGTCAATCCATCGGACGGGCTTGAATCGAAAGGATATCCGATCGGGGCGACCCTGCTCGGGCAGATATACGAGCTCGTGACGCAGCTACGCGGCGAGGCCGGCCCGCGTCAGGTCGCCAAAGCGCTGGCGGAAAATGGCGGCGGTATTCACCGCATCGAAGACGCGGTGGCCCGCATCACGCTCCTCGGTCGCTGAGTTATATCTGGAGCGCCACTACTTTCTGCCTTTAGGTGCTTGACGCGGACGCGCGAGGATCAGCGCGCCTGCATGCGCGCGCCGGCATCAAGGTTGATCGTCGTGGCGTTCAAGTAGGAATTCTCAGCAATATGCCTGACAAGAGCGGCGAATTCGTCCGAACGGCCCATGCGGTTGGGATAAAGAATCATGCGATCGACGATCGATTGCGAGACTTTCGGCGGCAGACCCTCGACCATCGACGTGGCGAACAATCCCGGCGCGATCGATACGACGCGAATGCCATAGGCGGCGAGATCGCGTGCCACCGGCAAGGTCAGCCCCATCACGCCAGCCTTGCTGGCGCTGTAGGCGGCCTGCCCGACCTGGCCTTGCCAGGCCGCGCCTGAGGCGGTGTTGACGATGACACCGCGTTCCTCCCCTTCGCTTTCCGGTTCGTTGGCGATCATGGCGAGAGCTGCGAAGCGGATGACGTTGAAGGTGCCGGTGAGATTGACGGCAATCACCCTATTCCATATCGCCAAGGGAAAAGGCTCGCCCTTGGACACGGTCTTGGCCGAATCGGCGACGCCGGCGCAATTGACCGCAACGTGCACGGCGCCGAATGCGTTCAAAACGGCATCGATGCCGGCTTTCACGCTGGCCTCGTCGGCTACATCCACCGCCCGAGTGATTACCCGATCGCCCAGCGACTCGCGCAGCTTGGCGAGCTTGACCTCGTCACGATCAAAGCCGACGATTTTGGCGCCGGCGGCGGCGAGCGCCATACAAGTTCCGTGCCCAAGCCCGGATGCCGCGCCCGTAACGACGGCGACCTTGCTATTCAATTTCATCGGCTGACCCTTCTGTTATGCGATTTGTACTAGCGGCCGAGGATGGTGACGCAGGCCACCGCTTCCTCGATCCCGTGCAGGCCGCCGCCATTCTCCGCCAGCGCAATACGCGCGCCTTCAACTTGGCGGGCGCCGGCTCCGCCGCGCAGCTGAGTTACCAGTTCGTGAATCTGGGCGATGCCGGTAGCGCCGACCGGATGTCCTTTGGATTCCAGGCCGCCGGAGGGGTTGACGGGAATTCGCCCGCCTATTGTCGTTTCGCCGCGCTCGGAGATGGGGCCGCCGTCGCCGAAACCGCAGAAACCAAGATTCTCGATCTGGATTATCTCGCCCATGGCGGTGGCGTCGTGCACTTCAGCGACCGAGACGTCCTTGGGCCCAATGCCCGCCTTGTTGTAGGCCCGTCGGGCGGCGAGGGCCGTGCAGTGCTTCTCCACCTCGGAAGGATCGCGATCGCTGCCAGTCTGCACCACGCTGGCGAGGATGCGAATGGCGCGGCTTTCGTCGATGCCCAATCTCTTTAGCCCAGCCTTGGTCGCGACGATGGCGGCGGCGGCGCCGTCCGAAATCGGCGAGCACATCGGAAGGGTCAACGGATAGGTGATCGGCGGCGCCTTCAGAACCTCGTCGGCGGTGTAGGCGTTGCGGAACTGCGACAGTGGATTCTCGACCGAGTGCCGGTGGTTCTTGGCGGAGACCGCCGCAAGCTGGTGCTGCGTGGTGCCGAAGCGCTTCATGTGGTAGCGCGAAAACGCGGCGTATACGTCCATGAAGACGCTATAGGGCTTAGCCGACGTCGTTCCAGCAGGAACGGCAACGCCTTCGCCAAGCTGCAGCAAGCGCTTACGGATTTCCTCGTCGCGGCTGACATCCCAGGCGCTGTCAAAGGAGCCAAACATCAGCTTCCGATCGGACGAATACATCTTCTCGGCGCCAATGGCCAAGGCAACGTCGCCTTCCCCGGCCTTGAGGAAGGTCACCGCAAGATTGAAGGCGGTCGAGCCGCTGGCGCAGGCGTTTTCGACATTGACCACGGGTATGCCGCCCACGCCCATCGAACGCATCACGATCTCGCCACGGATCATGTGCTGGCGCTCCATATGACCTTGCGAGGCATTGGCGAAGAATGCCGCCTCGATCGCCGGTTTCTCAACACCGGCATCGGCCAGCGCGGCATCGACGGCCTGCTCGGACATGCCCTTGATGTCGGTATCCGCCATACGCCCGAACGGCGTCATGCCGACGCCGACCACATAGATATCTTCCATCGCTGTTCTCCCGTCAGAGTTCAGTATCGGCTATCAGCTTCGCTGCTGCTTTGCCTGGCCCGGTATGTTGGCCTTGGGCAGTTCGGCCAGCACTTCGCGCGTATGTTCGCCCAGTCGCGGCACGCCCCGCCGCGGCGCGGGATGATCGCCTGAAAAGATCAGCGGTTGAGCGACATGCCAATGCATGGTGCCATCGCTGTCGGCGACGCGGTGAAACATGCCGCGTTCGCGAAAGTGGCGATCGGCGGCGACTTCCTCGATCGAGTTCACCGGTCCCCATGGAATGCCGGCGGCGTCGAAAGCGGTGCCCCATGACTCGCGGCTGTCCGTGGCCAGAATTCCAGCGATCCTCGACGACAGTTCGGTGGCCTGCGCGACCCGCTGGTCACGGCCAAGATCGGCGACGTCGTCCATTACGAGAAGTTTGCAGAACGGTTTCCAGAACCAGTCTTCATGCGCAATGGAGAGCGACAGGATCTTGTTTCCGGCGCAGCGGAAAAGTCCGTAGGCCGGCTCGGCGCCGATATCGGCGACCGCTTGCCCGTTCAGCACCGGCCCGACGAGGACGGACATCCATGACAGCAGGCCGTCCGTCATCGATACGTCGATGTACTTGCCGCGGCCCGTGCGGGTGCATTCCAGCAGGGCGGCTAGCGTGCCGATGGCTGCAAACATGCCCGACGACAGATCGCCAATGGCGATCTCGCCGTGGCTGTCCAGCGCGCCGGTTTCAGCCTGGCGGAACAGGAACCCGGCGATCGCCTGATATGACAGGTCATGCGCCGGCCTGTCGCGATAAGGGCCCGATTGGCCGAAGCCGGAGATCGAGACGTAAACCAGCTTCGGGTTAAGCAACTCCACGGCCGCGTAACCGAAACCGAGGCGTTCCATGGTGCCGGGCCGGAATCCTTCCATCAGCACGTCGGCCGAGGCGATGAGATCGCGCAACTGCCGCTTGCCGTCCTCCGCTTTCAGATCGATGACGACCGATCTCTTGTTGCGGCTAAGCGCGGCATGGAAGCCTGGGAATTGACGGGCAGGATCGCCGCTCCCCGGCCGCTCCACCAAGATCACGTCGGCGCCAAGGTCGGCCAGCAACAGCGTGGCGTAAGGGCCGGGATATTGTTCGGCCAGGCAAACGATCCTGAAGCCGTCCAGCGAAAGACCCATCGAAAAACGCTCCTGCGCCTGCTGAGGACTTGCCTGAACTGCTTTCGACTATAGGATATGACTTCCGGAACAAGCAAGTGACCAGCGAGTCAAAAACAACAAATTCCCGAGGCCCAACATGTCTTCAGCCGTTCTTTCCGAAATCCGCAACGGTGCGATGTGGATCACCCTCAACAGGCCGGATGCCTTGAACGCGCTCACGCCGGAGGTGGTGTCAGGCGTCAACGCTGCGATCGACCGGGCTGTTTCAGACAGTGAGATAAAGGCCGTCGTCCTGACCGGCGCAGGTCGGGCTTTTTGTGCCGGCGCCGACCTGAAATTCGTGCGCAACCAGCCGGGCGCCGAGGCTGCCATCGGGCCGTTCCTGAATTCGGTGCTGGAGATGATGACGCGTATCGAAACCTGCCCGCGTCCGATTATCGCCGCCTTGAATGGCCTCGCTCTAGCCGGCGGACTGGAGCTGGTGCTGTGCTGCGATCTGGTGCTGGCCGTCCGTTCGGCCAAGATCGGCGATGCACATGCCAATTATGGCTTGCTACCCGGCGGCGGCAGTTCGGTTCGATTGCCGCGCAAGATTGGCCCCACACGCGCCAAATACCTTCTCTTCACGGGCGAGTTCGTGCCCGCAGCAGATCTCGTCGCCCCCGGACTGGTCAACGAAGTCGTCGAGGACCGCGAGCTGATCAAAGCGGTCGAGCGGCTAGTCGCCAAGCTCGCGGCCAAAAGCCCGCTGGTGCTGCGCCGCATGAAGGCTTTGGTCGACGACGGGCTGGAACAGCCAAGCGCCACCGCCCTGCGCCTTGAGATTCTCGCGAGCGAAGTGCACGCGCACAGCCACGATATGAAGGAAGGCCTTGCCGCCTTCGAAGAAAAGCGCAAGCCGCATTTTATCGGACGCTAATGCGCCACGTCAGCCGAGCCAGCGCTTGCGCCGCCGGTAGTGCTTTATGTCGCGATAGCTCTTGCGTTCGCCTTCGAGGTTGAGCCCGAGATAGAACTCGCGCACGTCCTCGTTGGTGCGCAGATCCTCGCCCGGACCTTCCAGCACGATACGCCCGTTCTCCATGACGTAGCCGTAATCGGCGATGTCGAGCGCGACGCGGGTGTTCTGCTCGACGATCAGCAGAGTCAGGCCTGAGGCCTTCAACGTGCGCAGCAGTGCGAACACTTCTTCGACCATCAGCGGCGCCAGTCCAAGCGACGGCTCGTCGATCATGATCAGCTTGGGGTCGGCCATCATCGCCCGGCCGATCACCAGCATCTGCTGCTCGCCACCGGAGAGATAGCCAGCGGTGCGATCCTTCAACGCTGCGAGCCGGCCGATATGGCCATAGACCTTGTCGAGTTTCTCGCGCACCACCCGCAGTGAGCTCTGCATGTGGCCGCCGACGATGAGATTCTGCTCGACCGTCAAATGGCGCAGAACACGGCGGCCTTCCATGACATGGATGATGCCGTTTTTGACCACCGCCACCGGATCTTCATTATCGATGGGTTTGCCATGGAAGCTGATCGAGCCGGCGGTGACGCGCCCATCTTCCGTGCGCACGACATTGGAGATCGCCTTCAACGTCGTGGATTTGCCGGCACCGTTGCCGCCCAGCAGCGTCACGCACTGGCCCTCGGGCACCTTCAGAGAAATGCCCTTCACCGCCAGGATGACGTGGCTGTAGATCACTTCGACATTGTTCAATTCAAGCACGGCGCTCTCCGGATCGGGATGGCCGGACCACGAGGGTCCGGCCGATCGACTGTCCTACCACTTGTTCAGCACGGGAACCGGCGCATCCTGCGCCGCCGCCGCATACTTGCCGTCTTTGATCGTGCCGATACCAGCCTTCAAGCCTTTGACCGGGAACGGCGCCTCGTTGGTGAAATCGAGATCCGACAGCACCGAGAAGATGCGGTCGCTCTTGATGTCGGTGGCCAGCATGGCATCGCGGATCGATTCGCCCGTGATCTTGTCAGCACCCACCTTGGCCGCCGCCGCCTCGATGGCGCGCAAGGCAACCAGCGTCTGCGCCAGGCCTTGCACCGCGGTGACGGTCCACTGTGCCTTCATGTTGTATTTCGCCGTCAGCATGTCGAAGAAGGCGCGGGACGGCGTCTTCTCCTCGGTCGGCACCGCCATCGCATAGACTTCGAAATCGCCTTCCATCTGCTTGACGTCGCCCACCGCGCGGCCTGAATCGAGCACGCCGTTATGCGAGCTCATCAGGATTGGCACCTTCTTGCCGACAGCCTGCATGGCGCGCTTCGTCGCAACAACTGCCGCCGTATTGGTCTGGATCGAGATCACTTCGGCGCCCTTGCGCAGCACGCGATTGACCTGCGTCGTCAGATCGGTCGGCTGGACTTCGGTGAAGACGACCTCGACCACCTCGACCTTGTCGGGGTTGTCCTTGGCGTATTTTTCGATGCCCTTGTGCTGATCGACGTAAGCGGGCGAGGCCTCCGAGGAAATCACCGCAACCTTGAGCGGACCGGTACCGCCGCGCTTGCCGCGATACCACTCGAAGAACGCGGCGGCTTCATGCGAATAGGTTGGGCGCGGATTGAAGATCCAGGGATCGGGCTTCCAAGCGAAGCCATAGCCCGCGGTCGACATGATCATCGGGACCTTGTCTGCCGGCAGCCGACCCTGCAGCGCAGCCACGTCAGGTCCGCCCACGCCGAGAACGACGATCGGGTTCAGTTCGGCCTTGATCCCCGGCCACAGGCTTGCGACCTGCGCCGCATCGTAGCGGTGATCGTAGTCCTTGCTGTTGAGCTTGATGCCGAGCTTGGAGCCGACTTCGGCGTTCCACCATTCAATGGCGGGACGGCGCGCGCCGATCAGATCCTTCATCACGTCGGCATATGGCCCGGTGAAATCGGCCATCGAGGCGATGTTGTAGGTCGTCTGCGCGTTGGCCGCAGTCGCGGTCGACAGAATTCCCAGAGCGGCGATCGCTCCGGCGATGTTTTGGCGATTGAAGATTTTCATCCTGTTACCCTCCCGTGCGATGCGTTGCGCTACCCAGCGTTTGCAGCGTTCCTCAGTAGGGGAACGGCCACAAGCGATAGGATCTCTTCAGTATGGTCCAGCGGTGCATCAGGCCGCGGGGCTCGAAGATGAGAAAGGCTGCAATGATGCCGCCCAGAAAAACGTTCATCAGCGCGAACACCACGTCGCCGCCCAAGGCAGGGAAGCTCTGAACCAGGCTAGGCCCCAGAGTGACGAAGCTCTCGCGCACCGCGGTGATGATGAATACGCCGATCAGCGCGCCGGTCACCGAGCCCATGCCGCCGACGATGATCATGGCGATGAACCAGATCGAGTGGAACAACGTGAACTGGTCGACTGCGACGAAGCGGACGTAATAGGCCCACAGACCTCCGCCAATACCAGCATAGAAGGCGCCGATCAGGAACGCAGTGGCTTTGGTGCGCACCACGTTGACGCCCATCATGCCCGAGGCGACATCGTCGTCGCGGACGGCGATGAATGCTCGGCCGTGACGGCTGCGCACGATGCCGTAGGCACCGAAGGTCATGATCGCGGTCACCGCCAGGCAGAGGAAATAGATCGACCGGTCAGTGTCGAGCGCGACGCCGAAGATCCTCGCCGGTTCGAGCGACAGCCCGTTCGAGCCGCCGAACCACGACGACGGCACATTCAAGATCATGAAGTGGAACAGCATCTGCGCTGCGATGGTGGTCAGCGCGAGGTAGAAGCCTTTGATGCGCACCGCCGACAGGCCAAAGATGAAGCCGAAGACCGCCGCAGCGCAGCCGCCCAGGGGGATGCTGAGCCAGAATGGTAGGCCGAATTTGGTGGCACAGACGCCGGCAGCATAGGCGCCGACGCCCATGAAAGCGGCCTGGCCGAGATTGACCTGACCCGCATAGCCGGTGTTGATTTGCAATCCGATCACCACCACGGCCGAGATCATCATTGCCGTGGAGATGGCGACCAGCCGCGGCCCGACGACATAAGGCAGCGCCACCAGCAGCACAGCAAAGAGCGCAAACGCGATCCATTGCTGGCGCGTACGGATCAACGCCTGGTCGCGGCCGAAGCTAGTGGCGAATACGCCTGCGCGATCCATGTGTCAGACCCTCTCGATGGTCTTCCAGCCGAACATGCCGGTCGGCCGAACGAACAGGATGATGAGCATGATGACAAAGGGAAACACCGAGCCAACGGCGCCGCCCACAACCGGATCGACATAGGCGGTGACCAGCCCCTGGATGATGCCGACGATCAATCCGGCGAGCAGCACGCCAGCGATCGATTCGAACCCGGCAAGCAGCGCCACCGGCAACGCGGCCAGGCCGATATCCGACGCCAGGAAGCTCAGCGATTTTCCACTGAGGTAGATGATGGCGCCCAGGGTCGAGAGCAGCGAGCCCAGCACCCAGGCAAAGGCGATCGAGCGTTTGACCGAAATGCCCATGGCCAGCGAGACCTGATGGTCTTCCGCCACCGCTGTCATGCGCAAACCGGGACGGGTGCGATTGAAGAACCACGACAGGCCAAGTCCGACCGCGATGGTGATTCCGGCGCCGAACAACAGCGAGCGCGGGATCAGAATGTCGCCGAAGATGAAGGGCTGCAGCGGGAAGATGATCGGGAAGGGCCGCACCTGCGCGCCGAACAGGACCAGGATTAGACCGCGGATGAGGATCAGCAGCCCGATCGTCACCATCACCATGGCGAAGATCGATTCGCCGACCAGGCGCGAGAAGAAGATGCGCTCGATCAGCAATCCAAACAGCGCGGCGACGACGAAGGCGAGCGGCAGGCCGACGATGAGCGGCAATCCCATCGACAGCACCATCCACCACACGACGAAGCCGCCGAATACCACCAGCTCGCCCTGCGCGAAATTGAATACCTTGGAGGCGCGGTAGATGACCACAAAGCCCATGGCGATCAGCGCATAGAGCAGTCCTACCAAAGCTCCGCTTATCAGGTAGTTTAGGAAATCGATGATCATCCCGCGGCGCGCCTTTTTTCCGAAGTCAGTTTGGGCAATGTAACGTTTTCGTCCACGTCGTGGATCTGCACACGGGCGGCAAGCGTGCCCTGCCTGCCGTCCTGGTAGGTGACCCTGATCTCCGTCGCGACGCTCTTCTCGCCGGCGTAGAGCCCGACGATCAGCGCCGCGTAACGTTCGGCGAGGAATTCGCGGCGCAGCTTGCGCGTGCGCGTAAGCTCGCCTTCGTCCGGATCGAGTTCCTTGGGGAAATTGGCGAAGCGGCGCACGCGCGCGTGTTCCGGAAGGAAGTTGTTGACGCGAGCGATCTCCTCGCGGATCAGCGCGGCCACTTCCGGCTTTTGCGACAGATCGGTGAAAGTTGAGAAACCGATATTGCGCTCTTCCGCCCATCGTGAAACCACGCCCATGTCGATATTGATCAGCGCGCCGATATAATCGCGGCTCTCGTCCCCTAGGGTCATTATGTCCTTGATGAAGGCACTGAACCTCAGGCGTGTCTCGATGAACTGCGGCGGAAACGTTTCCCCGGTGCGCAGGCGGCGCAGATCCTCCAGCCGTTCCAGGAACACGAGTTCGCCTGCCTCCGTGATGGAGACCGCGTCGCCCGTGCGATACCAACCATCGACGATGCGCTCGGCGCTCTTCTCGGGCTTGCCGTAATAACCGCGGAAGAACGACCCGCCGCGCACCAGAAGCTCACCGCTTTCAGCGACCTTCCACTCCAGCCTGGCTTCGGCCTCGGGATGGGGTTCAAGCCAGCGGCCGACCGTTTCAAGATCGTAACGCTCGCCCTGATGGATGGTCAGAATACCGGTTTCGGTCGAGCCATAGAGATTGCGCAGGGGAACGCCGATGGCATGGAACAGCCGGAAGATATCCGGCGCCATGGTGGAGCCGCCGCTCAACGCGATTTTGGCGCGCGTCAGTCCCAACTGATCGCGCAAGCGCTTGAGCACCAGCGTTTCGGCGATCGGATAAGCCAGCCGGGCGCCGAACGGCACGGGTTTGCCGTCGAGCCTGGCGACGTTGACCTTGTGGCCGATGTCGATGCCCCATTTGTAGATGCGCTGGCGCAGCGGACCGGCGTCGAACATGCGCGCCTGCAATGTCGCGGCGAGGCTTTCCCATTGTCTGGGTGCGAAGACCAGGACTTCCACCGCCAATTCGCGGATGTTGCTGAGGACTTCCTCCGGACCTTCGGGGAAGTTGACCACCAGCGGCAGCACCATGCCCACCGTGATGCCGAAGAGCTGTTCGGTGGCCCAGGCCGGTGCGATATAGGTGAGATATTCCATGCCCGGCTTGATGCCGGTGCCCTCGATCAGCCGATGCGCATTGTCGATCAGATAGCGGTGCGTGAGCATCACGCCTTTGGGCTTGCCCGTGGTGCCGGAAGTGTAAGAAAGCACGGCGAGATCGTCGGGCTTGCCGGCCTCGACAAGCGTGCGGAAAAGGTCGGGCTCCGCGGCATGGCGTTGGCGCCCTTCATCCTGGACCTTTTCGAATGTTGTCAGCGCGGGCTGCGCATAGGACCACATGCCGGTCTGGTCCCAATAGACGATGCGGCGCAGGCCAGGCAGGTTCGGCAGGACGGCAAGGCCTTTATCGATTTGCTCTTGATCCTGCGCCACGAGATAAACCGCTTCGCTGTCGCCGAGAAGATACTGAACTTCGTCCGCGGTGAGGTCGGGGTAGAGCGAGATGACTTTGCCGCCCAGCGACAACACGGCGAACTCGGCCCAAAAATGCTCAGGTTCGTTCTCGCCGATAATGGCGACGGTTTCCCCGCGCGCCAGCCCCATGGCATGCAAGCCCAAAGCAAAGGCGCGCACGTTGTCCAGCACGTCGGCGAAATTGTACTCGCGCCAGATGCCGCGATATTTATGCCGCTCCACCAGACGCCGGGGCGTTGCGGCAGCGCTGTCCAGCAGAAGCTGCGGTAGGGTGCGCATGCGCAACATCAGCGATCTCCCTCGCCGAGATAGGCCTTCATCACCAGCGGATCCTTCTGCACCTGCCGCGGCGTGCCTTCGGCGATTTTGCGGCCGAAATCCAGCACCACGATGCGGTCCGCCAGATCCATCACCACGCCCATGTCGTGCTCGACCAGCACGATGGGAATGCCGCGCGCTTCGCGCACGTCGAGAACAAAACGCGCCAGATCCTCTTTCTCTTCGGTGTTCATGCCGGCCATCGGCTCGTCCATGAGCAGAATTCTGGGCTCCTGCGCCAAAGCGCGTCCCAGATCCACCCGTTTGCGCAAACCGTAACCCAGGCTGCCAACGGGCTGATGGCGGATCGATTCGATCTCCAGAAGCTCGATGATCTCTTCGACAAATTCGCGGTGCCTGATCTCCTCGCGCTGCGTCGGACCGAAATAGAGGAACGCCGACGGCACCGAACTCTTCATATGGATGTGACGGCCAACCATGATGTTTTCGATCACGGTCATGCCCGAGAAGATGTGCGTGCCCTGGAAAGTTCGCGCCAGGCCCATGCGCGCGATCTGGTGCACGCCCTTGCCGGCGATGGAAGCACCGGCGAAGCGCACCTCGCCTTTTTGCGGCCGGTAGAAACCGCTCAGGCAGTTCATCAACGACGTCTTGCCGGCACCGTTGGGACCGATGATGGCGAGAAGCTCGTTGGGCCCTACCGCGACTGAAACATCGTCAAGAGCGACGACGCCGCCAAAGGCCATGCGAATTCCGCTGGCGCTAAGCACCGGCACCGGGTCGCCCGTGCGGGAGCTCGGCTGGCTGGCGCCGATCACTGCACTCAAGCTGCTACTCCAGTGCGGAAATTTGCGCGGTTCATTCAACCTCCCTCAACTCGCGCTGATGTCTTAACAGCGTTCTTGTTGGGCACTTGATTCGTACGTGTTAACTACATAGCAGCATGATCTACTCAATAGTCAAATAGAGTCAAGACGAGCGCCCGACGCATTTCGCTCTGCGTTTCACAGCGCGACCTTCAGCTATCCCGCAGCGGATTTAACGTCGTTTCGAGGAAACAGCTTTGTCGAGGAGATCGGCGAAATGCTGGGCGATCTCCTCGCCGGAAAGCTCTTTATCGGGCCGGAACCAGCGCGTCATCCAGTTGACCGCACCCATAAAGAAGAACACCGTCATCTTCGGATCCACCGCGCGAATACTGCCGTCGGCGATGCCGTCCTTGATCAGCTTTCGGAAATGCTGGTCGAACTTGTCGCGGCGTTTGGCGATGATGCTTCGGTTTTTCGGATCAAGCGCATCGAACTCGCTCAGCACGGCAGCAGCGCCCATCTCGTTGGTCATGAGCTCGATGTACTTGCGTCCAAGCACGGTAATGCGTTCAAGCCCGTTGCGGCCGTTCTGCTGGCAATATTCCAGTGCCCTGTCGCCGAGATCCTGAGCGTGCATGTGGCACTCGAACAAAATCTCCTGCTTGTTCTTGACGTAGTAGTACAGAGCCGCCTTGGTCACGCCAAGGGTCTTGGCGACATCGTCGAGCGAGGTGGCGTGATAGCCTTGGGCGCTGAAGGCGCGCGCAGCCTCACGCAGCAACGCTGCGCGTTTAAGCGCGAATTGCTGCTCGCGGCTGAGAACAACGTTTTTCCAGGCCAAGGAATGGCGACCGCGCCGCACGTGAGTTTCCTTCAATCGGCTAGCGGTTGGAAGTGGACACGAACAATACCGATTTACCTGCCCGACCCGCGCGATGTCAATTTATTCAGACCATTAGTAGATACATTGACCCTTGGTTAATTTCCGGCAAGGCTGCGCGAAATTATCAGCTTCTGAATGGCGCTGGTACCTTCGTAGATCTTGCAGACCCGCACATCGCGGCAATAGCGCTCGACCGGGAAGTCGCGCAGATATCCATAACCGCCATGGATCTGTAGCGCCTCGGAGCATACGCGTTCAGCCATTTCGGTGGCGAAAAGCTTGGCCATTGCTGCTTCCTTCATGCAAGGCACGCCCGCCTCCAAAAGACGCGCAGCATGGATGTAATACTGGCGCGCGACGTCGACTTGCATTGCCATTTCCGCTAGCGTGAACGCAATGTCCTGCAGTTCGAAGATCGGCTTGCCATATGCTTGTCGTTCGCGGGCATAGCGCAAAGCGGCATCCAGGGCAGCGCCCGCGATGCCGACCGCCTGCGCGGCGACGGCAATCCGGCCGTCCGACAAGCTGCCCATTCCGATTCGATAACCGCCGCCAACGCCGCCCAGCACATTGGCGGCCGGCACGCGAAGCCCATCCAGTTCGATCTGCGCCACGTGCGCGGTGCGCTGGCCCATCTTCTCTTCGATGCGGTTCACTTTGTAACCCGGCATCGATGGATCGACGATGAATACGGTGAAGCCCCGCTTGCCCGCTGCGGCATCTGTTACTGCCAGAACGAGCGCTACGCCGGCCTCGCTGCCGTTGGAGATGAATTGCTTGCTGCCCTTGAGTACGAAATGATCGCCGTCGCGCCGGGCACTGGCGCGAAAAGCTGCCGTATCGGATCCCGCCTGGGGCTCGGTCAACAGGAAGGCGCCGATCTTTTCGCCCCGCGTCATCGCCGGCAGATACTGCCGCTTCTGTTCTTCCGTGCCGTTCTGCAGCAAGGGGTAGGTGCCACCAAGGTTGTGCACGTGAAAAATCGTGCCTACGCCGCCATCCGCCCCCGAGATCTCCTCAAGGGCCAGGCAATACCCGAGAAAGCCTGCGTTCGAGCCGCCATAGTCCTCCGGCACCAGCATGCCCATGAACCCCAAATCGGCCAAGGCTTTCAGCTCGGCGTGCGGCCACGAGCAGGCGCGATCACGGTCGGCGGCGGTTGGCGCGAGCACTTCAGTCGCCACCTTGCGCGCGAGATCGCGGATCATGATTTGCTGATCGGTGAGAAATGAAGCGGCGTTGGTGGTTGGGCCCGAAGTTTGCGCTCTGGTCATAACTCATCCTCGTCTGATCGGAGTTACCGCTGGGACACGGCGAATTCACGACAGGATGAAAGCATTGACGAGAAAGTCAAATAGAGTCCAGCAAGGTTTAGCGATCCGTCTCATGTGAGATAGCCCGGCATCGCTGTCTCTTCTCTCGCCAGCACGTGTTCTAAGGTCCCCACTTTTCGCCGGCAACGTTCGGATCGACACCCGAAAATGCCAACACGCACCTTACGGACAAGCCAGGCACTCATATCGGTGCCTCACGGTAGGACTGCGCAGGATTTCTGAACCGATGATAGACGTTCGACGTAATTGCCGGCCAAGGGCTTCCGCCCGCGATGCCCTTCGCTCGAACGGCAGCGGCGGGATGTTTAGGTGATCTAGCGAATCATTCCGGCTCAGTGATCTTCAAGGGAAATGGTCGTGCCAAGTGTTTGGATGATGTGTTTGGATGATCGCCTTGCGGCCAAGCGCCTCCTGACGATCAACCTGAACCAGTAGATGCCAGGGGCTCTACAGTCCTGGGTAAGCCAATTTCAGCATCCCCACCTTTGCCTTGCGGCTTCCTTTTGGATCAGTAGTTTATTGTGTGGCTGGCGTCCCTACGGGGAATCTAAGAATCATTCAAGAAACGCTGATTTTATTGATTTTTTTTGCGCTGCTACAATCGCTTTTAACAGTCATAATTGTAGCAAAAAGGGCAGTGGCCTTCCCCCGCCGTTCGATTGTTTTGTCTCATCACACGGATGTAATAGCCTTTTGTCACTACCCGTGGCCGATGTTTTCCCTCTTTACCAATCTGGGTAATCGCGTGTCCGACATCGAAAAGAACATGATCGAACGTGTAGCAGATGCGCTTTACAATGAAGAGGTAAAGCAAGCCACGGCTTGGCTAGATAAAATTGAGTTCGATTGCAGCGATCTTCCGGAGGTTATCCAGCGCCTAGTAACAGAGACGGAAACCGCCCAGGTGCTGGTTTTCGCATCATACCTAGAGGACAAATTTACGCAGCTTTTCAAGCTTAATCTTTATCATTTGGACACAAAAGGTGTCGAAGATGAACTGTTTGGAAGCAACGGTATGCTTGGAAATTTTGGCAACCGCATTACGCTCGCCTACCACCTTGGGTGGTTATCGGATGAGCATCGAATATGTCTTAACACATTCAGAAAGATGCGAAACGCATATGCTCACCGAGCCTATCGAATCAACCGGAGGAACGATCAAATCGCCAGTTACCTTCGCGTGATTGACCAAAACCCGATTGGTCTTCTCCGACTTGTAAGGAAAGTGTTCTCAGACCAATCGGAGCCGGACCCATTCCAACCTGAATCTGAAATCAAAGAAGCACAACTTATCGCACTGAACTTTGCGCAAATCGCGTCGCGCACTTATCAAGAGATGCTGATTTTTCCTACGGCACTGAGATTTCAAATCCATCCAAATTCCTTTATGGGAGGATGGGATAGCGGACCTGAAATCCTTCGCCAAGTTCATCGGGAGTTATCTAGAACGGCTTTGAGGATTTGCGGTACACAAATGGCCGAAACAACACGTGATCAATCGAAAGAAGCGCCATCTAGCCAACACTGATATCCATCAACAGCTTTCCTGACCTGGTCGGCGCGAAATGAACCGCCGCCAAGCTCGATGTACCAACCGTTGCCAAAGTCAGAACAAATAAAATCAAAAAAATTTCCATATCAAAAACCCTCCACCCCAGTATCTAGGGCGGAGGGTTCAATGCAGTGTTCTAGGTGGTCGATTTTGAAATTCTACGCCGTATTACCGATCCCGCTCAGTAAGGACGATTTCAGCGGTCTGCCCCTCTGCCAACGACACGTACTGGGCTAAGCTACCGCCCTGAGGCAGCAGTCCTTGTCCACTCGGAGCCTCCCACACGACAGCGGTGGCAACTCCCCATTTGCCCGCCGGAAGACTGCGAAACGTGAAACGTCCCTGGGCGTCGCAAATGCTCTTGCGTCGATAGTCATAATAATTTGGGTCCCACCGAACACTGGAGTAGTTGCCGGAGAGTGCCGCCGTTCTGCTTTCACGTGTATAGGCATTGTCGGGAACAAGAATGACTTCGCTTCCGGCACAAGTTTTAACCTCGCCACCGCGCGTTCGCAAAAACGCTTGCCCAGTGATTGTCCCCTTGCCTTCCGCTTTACTCCACTTGAAGTCGTCATGCTTGAACTCAGTGGTCATGTTGTAAGCGGGCTTGGGTAAACCCTGCGATGTCTGCACACAAGCAGCAAGACTGACCAAAGCGACGAACAAAATTGTCAGTTTCATTATTCCCCCCCACTAACGTTGATCGAACTATTCCTGACGGATTCTACTTCGCCGATCAACTTGAGAAACATCCTCGCTCGAGTATAACTAATTTTGCCATCCTCCGACAAAGTGTGAGAGCGGGATTGAAACGGTGTCCGGAACGACTGTTTTTGCTAAGCTGTACTCATGTGCAACCGATACGCTGACCTTTTCACTTGGGCTGAAATGAAAGAGTGGTACGCGCTGATCGATAGTGCCGAGCCGCCCCGATGGAATTTCGAACCCAATCTGAACATTGCCCCGACCAATCGACGCCCGTTCATTCGCCCGACCGACCTGGGGAATGAACTGATCGTCGGTCGCTGGGGCCTGATCCCGCCGTGGATTCGCGACCTCAAGGAGATAAAAATCCTAACGACGAATGCCCGGGCGGAAACCGTTCGGACCTCGAACTTGTACAAGAAGCCCTTCGCGACGAACCGGTGCCTGGTCCCTTTCACGGCGTGGTTCGAATGGGAAACACAGGGGAAGGAAAAGCTGCCTTGGGCGATCAAACCTAAGACGACCCTGCCCTACGCGTTTGCCGGGCTCTGGAGCGTCTGGAAAGGCCCCGAGGGTGAGCTGGCCGGCTATTCGATCATCACGACCGAACCCAGCACGGGGATCGAACACGTCCATGATCGGTCACCCCGGGTTCTTATAAAGCCTGAGTTCGATCAATGGCTGCGGGGTAGCCCGGATGAAGCGGCCGAATTGCTCAGCCCGGCCCGGATCGATTATGATTTTTGGCGGGTCAGCAAAGCCGTCAATAAGACTGGGTTTCAATCGCCGGATTTGCTTAAGCCAATTTAGGGCACTTTCTTAGAATACATCTCATTAAAGCAATCCTGGAAGCTACGCACAGCTTCAATGCCCCCCTCCAATTTGATCAACTCAATCCGATGATCAAACAGAGTTGGGGTTGCCTGCATGAGTATTGTCGGTCCCTTCCCTAAATTTGCCACCGACAGCGGAACCATTTGCCCATCAACATGATCGAAGTAGTAAGCGTAATAACGCCCCTCCTTCATTTCTCCAATTTCCCTAAATTGTTCAATCTCCGCATTTCCGATTGCTAACCCCACATAGTGCACGTTTGTAGGAACATCTTTCATATTCTCAGGTGAACGCATTTCTACAATATTGAGATTGATCACAATCTGAAAATTCGCCGCGCCCTTAGTTGGCGGATAGCTGAATACGTAGCCTTGGATTAACAAGAGCTTAAAAGGACCGGGCACCGATTCATCTCGATATGTGGCACCAAAATTCAGAACGCAGTTGACAATTTTCCCTTGCGATGAATTGCGATCAAAGTTCACAGAACCCTTATGTTTCTCGGTAGCATACTCCTCCAGAGCCTTCCTGCGTTCGGGTGTAAACTCATTATTCTGTTGAGCAAATGCATTAGTCCCAAGGAGAATGAAAAATAAGCCGGTTAAAAGCCTAATCATTTCTTCGTTCCCTTCGATAATCCCAAGGCGGTTGAAACACACCGGCCCACATTCCCTTCCGTGCCCCTCGGGCTCGATCTTCGTTGGCGATGTAGTTGATCGCATACTTCCGATAAGCCAGTGCAAGGCCCTGTTCGACCATCCACTGCCCGAGATCAACCCCCTTGGCCTCGCACTTGCCGATCATCCGGCCATACCGATCCTGACCTCTCTCCGCGCATCGCACGGTTTGACTTCCGATGAACCCACTCAACTCCAATGCTGCGGTCTGACCGCAACGCCAAGGCTTTCCGTCACGGGTACAAGTCTGATCATTCTCAGGGGCATCAATCCCGTAGAGGCGAATCCGCTGTCCGTGAATTTCGAGCGTGTCGCCGTCAATGACTGAAGCTTGGCCGGCGATCCACTTCGGTGTTGGCTGATTCGCCTTGTATGGTTCGGCCGTGGCATGTTCGATCACCTCGTCAACGAAGCTGAACCAGCCAGGTCGCTCGTTCTTCGCCCATAGGAACGCCGCCAAAGCCAAGCCTACAATCACAAAGAAGTTGGACGGCCATAAGAGCCGTCGCCATGGATTTCGTGATCTTCGGCGTTTCACTTCTTCCTGATCCCCAGCATTTGGCGAAATACGTTAACGTCGTGATATCGGGCACAAACCGCTTCTAAATCAGCGCGAGCTTGATTCACCCTCTTAGAAATTTCGTCGGTTTCGGTATGCTCACCGGCACGTGTACGCATGATGAAAACGGGTGAGGTATTCACTCTCGCCCGTCGCCTTTCCCAAGTCTCATTCGATTCAGAATAGCTTTCGGGTTTTGCTCCCGCATATACGTCAAACTCTATGTAGCCGTGCGGGATTTCCTCGAAAGCTCTATAGAGCGTCATGATGCTCGCCTCGGCTTTCTTACCAAGGTGAAAGCGGCATAGTCTTGCGAGACCAATCATTTCCTGCTGTTGAGATTGCGTGGCTTTGTATTGCTCATACGTCCGCTCCCATGCCCAGAAAATGTCCGTTTCTCTATCCGAATATGACTTCGGTATTTCGACTTTCTTTTCACGGTCTGGGTATGGTTGGTAAACTCTAATATCGTTAAATATTGCCACCATTCGAGCAAATTGGATGAGGGCTTGTTCAGCAACTTCGAAACGCCTTTTAAAGATTGTTTGCCAGCGCCAAACCAGAAAGCCGCCAATCGCAACGACACTTGCAACAGTCAGATTGGAAAGAGTCGTTTCACCTATCTTTGTCCAATCCATCGTCATTTCCCAACCTGTTGCAAGGCCCGCTCGGCAGCGGCCCGATCCGGAAACGATTGCCCCGCCAGCGGCCCCCTGTGGCAGTGATAGCCACCAGCCTTCTTGTTCTGATGGCAGCCGTTCTGATCCAGCCCGCCACCATGCGCGTGAGCAAGGCTTGGAATGATCAACACAAGGATTAATGGAAATATTTTCACTGGCTCCCCACAAGCCGTTTAGAGGCGATTCTAGACGCGGGTTGAATCCGTGGCTACCCAATCCCGCCTGTATGGCGAAGGTCCTGGAAGCGTCACTAAATAGCTTCCAGCGGGATTTTGGCCGTGTATGAATCGAGCATCTATCGATTCGGATACATGTAAGGGAGAACCGAAAATCCAGTACGCGAGATCATTTCGTGAAACGTTGTCCGAAACGCCTCCGTGTAAATTTCGTCAGGCCAGCTTGATAGGACGAGTGGGAAGATTTGATCGGGCGGCGGGTCCGTTTCATCCACCGACCTAGTGATGGTTTTTCTAAATGTGAAGCGAACAATTGCAATTCTCTTGGGTAGTGTTTCCTCAAGGAATTTCTTGTCCAGTACGATCAACTGGCAATTGACGTTTAAATGTCTTTTCGATGTCTTACTAAATTCATCGAACTCTGCTGATGTTTTGATTGAAAATACCCGATTACGCAGCGTCGTCGCTTCTGTCCAGTAAGCGGCACTCCTTTTGAATAAAGTAAGGAGATGTTCAGCGTGGCGTTCGTCCGCCTGGGGGTTCTCAGCGTTCACTGAGCAAGATACTAACAGTGCATCAATGCCCGCTAATATTTGGGGCGGAGTGGTTGCGAATGGTGCTTTTAACGGAACTGCCGATAACAGGAGCGAAGCTGCCAGTGCGAAGAAAAGCTTCATGCGAAACCTCTTACCTCATGAATGGCCCCAGAAGTCCGATAGAAACGATTCTAGAACGGGGTTGAATCCGTGGCCACCAATTCCCGCGATCACTTTGAAACGCTCTCATAGGCTTGGGAACGGCTCTTGGCAGGATTTTTGCCGCGTATGCTCACAGAGGGGTAGCGCCCAGCCCAAACGGGGTGCCTGCGGGGCGCTGCCGCCCCCGGGCGGTACCTGTGGGAATCGCGTCGGGAAAGCGTGTTTCTACCGGGTCGCATAACATGTACTATAGAAAAGCGTTCGCCAGCTTCGCCGGACGTGGCGGGCCATCAACCAGGCCGGGCGGGGGCTAGCGTTCAAATCGCATTAGAAAAATGCGTTCGCTAGGGCATCGCATCACAGGCGATTAAAGCGCGTCACCCGAAACCACGCTTCGAAGCGGGAGCAACAGCACCGGTTTCAGAGGCAAAACGTCGGCATCCTTCCAGAGTCAATACGGAGCGATTATAGAGCCATTGGGAATTCTCGGCTCTGGCCCCGGCTCTGACAAGATCAAAACCTCTGTACGAGTCCCTAAATGACTCCTGGAAGGGTTTGGGTGCCTGAGAAGGCAATGGTCCCACGCGCATGCCAAATTAGCCCCTCCAAAGCTGCAATTACGATTCATTCGCCTTTGACAGTGGAGCGATCGCCGTTCGTGAATTTCACTTAAACGACATCCCACTCGACGACAGCAAAGTCGGCACGGGAGCCATAGAGATCTCTCAGGACGTCGGCCATTTGATGTTGCTGCGGTTGCAGCCGGTCTTTTTTTGACCGGTTCTTGGCTTCCCTAAACGCAATTCTCCCATCGGGAAACACAGCGACCACATCTGGAAACCCAGCACCCTTGTTTCCGTTGGCCCGCTTAGCTTCGATGAAGATCTGCCCTATTGGCCCGTCGGAGGGAATACAGACTAGGTTGTGGTCCACGAAGGCCACGCTGCCCCACATTTCTACAAAAGCGGTCTCGATGGCGCCGGCAGAAGCGAACTCGTCGGCAATCAGCGCCCCAACCGGAACGTGACCACGGCTCTTGTCGGATACATACCATTCGAGCTGATTCGGTGTGACTGGAGCATCTCGCCAAGCCTGACCAGGTTGGAGCGCATAGGTTTTCCGGTAGGAGTGCCGGCCTTCGCTTCGCCACGCGGTTTGGATCAACGGAACTTCAAGTCTGCCCCATCTGATTGTTGATGTCATTTGAAGGCCCATCGAATTGCAAAAAGGCTTACCGAGCAGCCAAAAGAGCACTCTCATGGCAGGTTACCTCAGCCATAAGAACAACACACCGACGTTAAATCCGCTTAATGGTTTAGCCCAGTTGAAGCAATACAAACCTCAAGTAAGCTAAAACGTAAATACTTCCTAATATCGGAGACCAAAATGGTTCACGTTCGCAGTCGGGAACGTCTCTCATTACAGCAAGGATTGAAAAGTCGCCCCGCTCCCGATCTGCACATCAGGAGACTTGGTGTTATCTCCCGCGACTACCGAGAGCGCTTCCCCAACAAGTATCGAGATTTCAGCTATTCGCTACCCGGTGTACTTAAGTTGCTGGATAGCAAAAAGTGCGATGCTGCGTTGTTCTCGCTGTTCGGGATTGTTCCTCGACCTGGCTATCGTTTGCAAAAGGCCTTGGGGTCCCTAAAGAACTTGCGAGCTGTTCTGATCGAAGAATTCTCCGATGAACGAAGCAAACGGAATGATACGCGTTTCGTTGTGTATTATCGGTCCCGACGCGCTTGGCATAAATATCACTTGGACCAGGTGTTCGGTAGCCTAACCCGTTTCCCCCTCCAAAAGCTAAAGGACTTCGTTGCTCACGAGATGCCCAGGCGCATGCTCGGTAATTCCTGCATCCTTTTGTGCGGCGAATCAAATGGTGTTAAATATTCAAGAAGCCGTAAAAGGGTTGAGGACACATTTGGGCTTAGGAAAAGCATTCCGAAGACTACGAATGTCATTCTTAACCCTGTGCACGATCGGATGACTCGCTTTGAAATGAATTTTAAGCGCCGTTTTCTTTCAGAGAACGGCCGATGGGTTATCTCGGTCTGGAACAAGGGAAAAAAAGATAGGGCGGGGCATGTCAAGGACGGAAAGCATCCGCCTTGGACCGTATTTCATAATGGAAGAGCACTGAAGCTCGACCCGATTCAGAAGATTTCTTCTATTGAAATTGGCGTGCTCGATATCACGAGCAAACGCTGATCGGACTTACGAGAGCAATGCCAAGAAATGCAGCCGCCAGCTAGCATTCCCGGGGACAGCCATCCTATCCTGTTAACGATGAACTCTGGCACTCCGCACAAGAGCAATGTGCTGACGATCACCGAGCACCTTTATTCAACTGTGATAACCCGGTCTTACGGCAAATACCGTTGCGATGGACTGCTACCGCTAAGGAGAAGAAGTATCACTCACCCATCCCAATCTAAGTTCAACGCCCTCACAGACGCGCATCTCTGAAACGCCGTTTGGCGCCGCGACCGGCATTCCCATGGCAGCGGCAAACTGTGCGAACTCGGGAAACCAGGCTGAATCGGATGAAAATGAGTGAACGAGCATCAAGGCTCTCGGAAATCCGTAGCGTTGAGCTTCGTATAAGGCAGCAGCCGTGCGGTGCAACAACTGGTAGTAAAGTCCTTCGCAAGCTGTGGCGCCCAAACCAAGACTTCCGCATAAGCCTTCTAGGCGCTTTAGTCGTGTCGGGGCATATGGTGGTCCCGCACCCAACCATTCCGTGACGATCTCACCAAATGGCTCGTCCACTTTTCCCTCGACTGCAATGACTCCGTTGCCATCCTTCATTTTCATCAAAACGAGCAGATCAGTTTGACTTGGCCAGCCGGTAGTTCTGAGATTTGTCTCGCGTTCAAAGAATGCATCGATAAGTTGTCCATCGCACCATCCGGGCACTGGCGCCAACACTTTTCGGACAGTTGGCGGCAACCCATCGGCTGCCATCCAAGCGTGGGAAAGTTCATAGGCACTTCGACCCTTTTTCCAATGGAGCTCGCCTTTGCCCAGGCGTGGGATTAAGTCCTCGGGCTTTTCCGCCGTAATATGAAATCTTTTCGTCGATTTCTTCAAACGATGCACTACATCCTCCACTAACGGCCATCGACGGCTTCGTTACTCTCGCCGTGATCCTCGCCAACACCAAGCCAGGCGCGATCACGAGCCTTCAAGCTCGCCAGTAGGGGCGGCCGCCCTGACGATGAGCAGCCTACGTAGTCTATCGAGAACATTTTTACCGTTCGCCACATCAATGCTTGCGGTCTCGAGTATGGTTTCATGGCCAGTTATTCTGTGTCGAGCATGAACCAACTCTTCGTTACCTAATCCCAGGTGATGTGGATATAGAAGCGTAAGGCGTGGCGCGCTGTAAAGCTGCGCATAGGCCATCATTTGATAGACGTCCCCTTGTGAAATTCCCTGTTTAGGATCATCGATTCGCGAGGAAATACGCTTCCATTTCGTATCAATCACATGGGTAACGGTGCCCGCGCGACGGATGAGGATGTCTGGCTTCGTCTGGAAAAGCCCTCGCTGCGTCACATCAGCGGATAGACAGAAAAGGCGCCCACCTTGCAAGGAAACGGTAAGATCTGACCCAGTCAAGGCACGTGAAATCAGGCGGCCAATATATTCCTCGAACAATGTGTTCATCTCAAAAAGCAGTGCGGTGCCCTGACCATCGCCACCGGTCGTTGTTTGGTAGCGACCCTGCAGCAAGAGATGTGCCATCCCTAGGAGCTCCTGCCACCGGCGATTGGTACGGTCGATCGTCACTTCCTTCCATCGCAACGCATTCGGAGGGATTTCCGCGATGTCTGCATAGATAAAAGCCAATTCACGCAACCGTTGCTGATTTGCCGAACTCCTGGATGTTTGAAACAGATGCCCAACGGCGGCCTTCATGATCCGATTCAACGCTATATCCTCGGAGAGGTCATCAAAACGGCATGCGAGACGGGAAGGATTGGTTGCGTGGCGGGTGAACTGCCGTGGAACATCGAGCCCGCCGCGCAACGCGCACAGATCGTCCTCCTGCGTGACATAGCGGCGGGGCATTCCTTTGCGAATTGCCTCGGTAAGCTTGTCGCAGAAGATGCGGATCAGGATTTCAAGCAGCGTCTCTCGCTGCCATGTTAACTCTGTAATCGACCCCAGATCGATCTTCAGACTGAGCGCCACAGCCAGCATGTGGATCAGACGTCTTCGGATCGCCGCATTCTGATGATTGGCGCTCTCGCCGGGCCCAACGTCGATTTTGGGTAGGATTTCCAGACTGCAGCCGCCCGCGGCCAGAATCCCAACCACGCCCCGTGCGCGTAAGCTGCGGCGACCGTGTTCAAGTACGCCGCTGCCTCCTTTGCCAGCAAACGGCGAGTATTGCGCCAAAGCTGCGAGCCGATCCGCAAAGTGCTCGGGGATCTGCCCTTCGCCGTCACCATAGGCGAGCTTGTCCCATTCGCGGACAGTATAGGATTGCATCAGGCTGCGAATTCCGAAAAATCGAACTCCGCCTTTACACTCCAACGCAGTTTCTCACCGACCAAATCGTCTTCGGCAATTCCAGCAGGCGCGGAAAGCCGCCGTGCCTCCAAAAACCGCGCCTGGCCCTGGCCTGTGTCACCGAGAACGGCAGCAACCTTGGACCAATCCTCGTAGAAATATTCTGCCAGCAGCGGGATTACCCGGTAACGCATCACCTCCTCGACATCGTCGCGGGTGGTGCAGCCGGTGAAATAGGCGTGCCCGATCTGATGCTCCCGGTCAAAGAGATATTCAATGCGATCGTTGACCGTGGTCAGAAGCTGCTGCAGGTTAATCCCACCCACGTTCACGGAAAGGATCTGCGAGTTGGGCATCAGTTCGCCGAACTTGAACCGACGGCGCAGCGCAGTATCCAGAAGCGCAATGGATCGGTCGGCCGTGTTCATAGTTCCGACTATGTGGAGATTCGCCGGCACTCCGAAAGGCTTTTTAGAATAAGGCAGAACAAGTCGTATTTCGTTCTGCATACCTAACCTTTTGTCTGGATCTAAAAGTGTAATGAGTTCACCGAAAACTTTTGAAATATTTGCCCGGTTGATCTCGTCGATGATGAGAACGTGGTCTCGCGCTAGTTGGCTTACGCTGGGCGTGTCGCCTCCGAAAACAATCTCTTCGAGAGCATCCCAGTCCACGAGCGACTGCTTCAGCTTGTAAACGGAATGGCGCCTGAAACCGTTCGGATAGAAGCGATCGCGCTCAGTCCCGTGTTCGTTGCGCCAAAGCCACTCCACATGGCGGCGGTGCGGATGGAATGTGGCATTTGTATCGTAGAAGTATTCTCCCGTGACCCTGCCAAATGCCTGGATCCGATCCCGTCCATCAGAGACGACGACATAGTCTCCGACCTGCATGTCCGCCCTGAACGAGAAGGTTATTACTATGTTTCCATCGAGGCCAGTCGCCTCGATATCCTTCTTCGTTCTCCATTCAGAGAAGATGTCGTTGAAATCATCGAAACGTTCGTCTGACCAGTCAATATCCCCGCCCCAGCCGATATGGATCAAGCCGTGATCAAGGCCGAAACGGATTTTATCATCGTCCACCTGCCGCCTTCCTAGCGCGACTTTGAATATACGGGCGGAACGATCAAGCCGTGCCGATGAACCTCCGTGTGCTCGATCAAGTCTTGCGCGCTCGCTGACGCGCTTGAACACGCCGTCGTGAGGTTTGAGACGGAAGGCGGTGCTAACTTCCCCTTCCTCCGGCCCATCGCTGGCATCGTCGCCGGTGCTTGGTCGTAGGCCTTCGACGAATTCCTCGTAAGACATGGACTGATGGAAGGTCACGAACTCGATCCGCCCCTCGTTCATCAAACGCCGATATTCCGCCATCAGCGCGTCCCGCTTATCGGTGCCCTGAAACGCCGCCGCGAGCTGCTCCCCAAGACAAAGCCGGACCGCCTCCCATGCGGTGCGGTAAGTCTTACCCGTGCCGGGTGGCCCGTAGAGGATCAGATTGGTTGCCGAGCGTGTCGCTGTTGTTGTTGCTTCGGTCACGATGGCCGCCTTTGGTTGCGATCTGATTCTGTAGGTAAAGTTAGTCGAGCTGCTCGGGTTCGGTTCGGTATGCGTTGGGGGTGGCACTTGGGCCAACTGCTGGAATTTCTCACCGCTGAGGGACTGGCAGATATTTGGAAATGCATCCTTCAATCCAATTGCCAGAGCAAGATCGCCCGCACGTATTGAAACCTGGTTGGCACCGCCTTCTCTGGCGGGTTCGATGAAGTAGTTTAGCGCGCATGCCCGAATGCGGTCTGCGCCATCGACCAGGTAATTGTATTGCTCGGGTGGCGTGATGGGCTTGTCATCATGATCGACGATGATGAAGCCCGCGTTATGTAACCGCGCAGCCGCATGTGATATCTTTGTCCAACCACCATTCAATTCACTTGTCTTCAGAATGAAGCCGACCAGTGGTTTGGTCGGATAGATTCGATTCTGACGCTTGCGCGTGGACCGCACCCAATAGTCGCGCGCTTCTCCAAAACGACTGAAGATGTCTTGCCCTTCACCCTTGCCATCCAGACGAAAACGGTCAAAGGCATCCATTGCTGCCTCAACTGTCTCTCGCGAGATGACACTGTCTCCGACACTCCCGTTGACTGGAATGCCAAGCACTTGCGCAATTTCTGAGCCAATTTCATATCTGACAAGCTTTTCTGCGCCATAACGCAGATAATTTACACTTCCTCCGGCCAAGGCTTTGCACCGTGCGGCGAGTCCATCAACCAACATGGCACGGGCAACCTCAAGGACATCGTCGGTCTGACGTGCCTCCTCGGCTCGGTTGCTCGCCCCTTTGGGTTTAATTTTGTAGACCGACCGGCCTGTAGTCTTGTCACCATGCCGGACGGGTTGATAGGGCGCGCCTTCGGCGTCATAAAATATGATGCGGCGGGACTGCGTAAGTGCGGTCATGACTTGGCCTCTAGCGCACATAGTATATTCACTAATCGCATCTGTTCGACGGTCTCGCATTTCGCTTCGCGGAGGCGCGGCGCACCGAACACCAGTGCCAACCCCATGGCACGCGAGACCGCCACGTTGACGCGGTTGAGGGAAAATAAGAACTCCAATTCGCGCGGTGTTTCTTCTGCTGATGACGCCGTCATCGAGACTAGGCAAACGGGCGCTTCCTGTCCCTGGAATTTGTCTACAGTGCCGACGCGAATGCCCCCGGGCAATACGTCGCGCAAAGCATTCACCTGCGCGTTGTAGGGAGCTACGACGATGATGTCCGACTGCTGCAACGGGCGGGTTGTGCCGTCTTTCTCCGTCCAGACGCCTGTCAGCAGGTCGCTCACAGCATGCTGGATGGCAGCGACTTCTTCTGGCGCAATTTGGGCGTTGCCCACATGAGGGACCGGCACCCAGAATGCACCGGTTACCGGAAACGAAGTGCCGGTAACGGCCTGATGCGCCGTGTCGGGGTGGCTGGCCAGCCGTCCCTCATAAACCTGATCAGAAATGAAACGGCAGACATCTGGATGCATCCGTCGCGAGACGGGCAGGAAGATACCTTTGTCAGCGGGCACCGTTGCATGTTCACCCAACATCCAATCGAGGCAGGAAAGGTTCGCAGGGGCCGGATGTGCTCCTTGAATCACTTGCGGCAACTGGCGCGGGTCGCCAACTAGCACGATGTTACTTGCAGCCCGGCCCATGGCAACCATGTTAGCCAGGCCGACCTGTCCCGCCTCGTCCACGAAGAGCCAATCAAGGGTCTGCTCGAATTCGGGGCGGGAGAAGAAGAAAGCGGTTCCGCCGACGACTTGGGCCTCCGCAAGAGCCGGATCGTCGTTGAGCGTGGGACGCGCGATGCCGGTGAAGTCTTTGGGATAGCCGTCCTCGTCGCCACTGACCTTGTGCGCAAGTCTAACGTCTTCGAAGGTGTCTGGACCGTCTTCTTTGAGCGCAGCGAGACAGCCCATCAGCACATTGCGGATCGCCTCGTGGCTGTTCGATGCGACGCCGACCCGATGACCCTTGCGCAGTAAAGATAAGATCGCACGCGCAGTGACATAGGTTTTTCCCGTACCTGGCGGCCCCTGGATCGGCAGCACGGTCCTGTCCATCGCGCCCACCGCCGCAATCGTTCCAGCGACTGGATCGGCGCCATTCAGCAGGTCAGGCTTTCCGCCGGTGATCAGGCGCGGCACCGCGCGGGACAACAAATCATCGAGGGCCGTAAACTGGCGTGGCCCGCATTGATCGGAGATTACATCGCGCACAGCGGCGGCGATGACACCGGTGTTCAGCGGCCAGTCCGGGTGCAACGTCAGACGATCCGTCAGAAGATGCGCCTTCGCCGCCCCGGCCTTGACCGTGATCTCGCGCGCGGTCCGGTCCAGAGCGGCAATGCTGATCGTAGCAGGCGGCCCTTCATGGACCGGCACTGTCGCGTTCTTGCCGACCCGCAACTTCGTCTCCTGCGCCGGAAAGCGATAGGTGCGAGCCATCGAACGCTTCATAGGTTCAGCCGCGCCCACCGCTTCAAGCCCGGCAAGGGCGTCGAGGTCGTCGATCAGATCATCCTCGTCCTTACCGACGCTGTCGAAAACCGCCCATTGCGCTGGCTTCGCTTCACGCTTGTGGAAGAGGCCTAGGTTGAACAGCATCTCCTGCCGGTCTTGAGGCAAGCCAGATGCCGCAAGGCACGAACGCAGCGCCTGCGTGTCGGCATCCTCCTCGGCCTCCTTGGTGCCTGCGTCTTGACCGAGCGACGGCCAAGGCACCGCGGGTCGAATACCGACCAACCAATCGCGCAGCTCCTGCGTCGAAACGCAATCGATGCGGTTGTATGCCTCGATCTCGTCAAGAATCTGCTGGTCCCCGCTGTCGCGCCAACGCTCGTAGGCAACAATCGAATCGCCAGCCGATTTCACCTCGCCCTCACGCCTACGGCCATAGAAGGCTTCCATGGATTTGATTGAATAGTTCTGCTCAGATCCTATCAAGGCGCCGCGCACGACGGCATAAAGATCGACAAATCGGCGCTCACGCAACAATCGGTCGAGAAAGGCCTCGCCGATTCCGTATTTCGTGGTCAGCCGCCTTAGCGCGGTGATCTCATAGGAAGCGTAGTGATAAATGCGTGCCGCTGGGTTTGCAGCGAACCGTACGCGGAAGAATTCCAGCAGATCAGAAAGTGCCTGTGCTTCGGCGGTGTGATCATGCGCCCAGAACGTGCGAAACTGACCGTCGAACCAGATGCCGTGCAGATATTCGAGACCACCTTCGAAGTGGGGATCCCCCTCGATGTCATAGAAGAGATCGCCTGCTTGTGGCTCGGGCAAAAGGTCAAACCCCTTGCCCGCCTCTGGCTCCCGAAGCTCCCATGAAGGAGCTCCCTTCTTGCGAGCATGCTGCAGTCTGGCTTGGATTACCAAGCGCTTACGAGTGGGCTCGGCCATGCCGCGGACCACCTCTTCACGAGAAGCTAGTGCTTCCATAGTTCGCACGCCGGCAGCTTCTAGCTTCTTCACCTGCCCACGCGAAATGTTGGCGACGTTGAAAAGACTGTCCTCGGACTTCCAGACCTCTTCGCAATGATCGCCCCAGCGGCACAGACCGCAATCGGCACACGGCGCAGGGCGCGTTTCGGCAGGATTGGCAATAAAGGTTTCAAGGCGCGCACGTGCTTCTCGAGCGTAAGCAGCGTAGTCAGCCAGCCGGAGCGTGGTGCGCGTTCCATCACCAAGTTCGACATGGGCAAATTCAGGCGCCTGGCCCTGAACCTCAGTCAGCAGGTCGGAATAGAGCACAAGTTGCAGTACATGCGTCGGATGTGGTCGGCGTTTCAATTTAGTATCAGCAACCTCGTAGCTGAACCGTCCGAGCACCGAAGGCTTTTCGACGCGTTCCAGGAAATCCGACCACCCGCCCCAGTTACCGGACACGAACGCACCTTGGAAGACCACATCCGGGCCTTTGGCCAAGGCGGCCACGGTGGCTTCGGCGCTCCTCGCCAAGCCGCCGCGTTCGATCTCGACAACAGAACGACCTTGCTCCTTTAGGCGCTTAAGGTGTGCCGCCTCATGGGCGTTACCCTGTTTCTGCAGCAGCAGGGTGTCCTCGCTATCTTCGCGTGGCGGCGGACCGTGTCCCCGTAAGGATGAGAGGTCGAGCGTTGTCGCATGAACGCACCCCGTAAAGCGCATCAGGTCAGAGGCTGACAGAAGTATTCGACCGTCAAGAACCCTCATCGGAACTCCATAGTGTGCCGCTCAGCCCTTGGAGGAAGCCACCTCGACAGACCACACCATCAGCAATAGCCTGAATATCCGGAAATGCCTAAGCGCATGCGCAACGTGAGATGCGTCATTGATCTGACCATCGGGTGGAAATCTCATGCAAACACAGTAGAGTTGCAAGGAGCAAGCGCGGCGCCCCTCTGAACCCTTCAGATCCTTCATGCTTAATCACAGATTCCATCGCGTACCGGACGCGATAGGCTGGTCCATCACCATCAAAAAATTACGTTCTCTATGGCTTGGAGGTCGATGGTGACGTGCTTACAACTCGCTTCTCGGTGTGCTTGGTACGCAGCCAATGCATCTGTCCAATAGGCTTCGTTTGCCCAATATTGCCGTTCTTCCATCTGAATGCCTTCATTAATTTATGAGAACCGCAGGCGCGGGGTTAGGTACATATTGGAAGATCCCCAAAAAATCTCGGGCCCGCGCTACCGAATTCCACTTCCCCGACCTTTCAACTGCCAATCGGTGAGAGCCCGCCCGAATGGGTGGCCGCTTCGTTCAGGCACTCCCGAGTATGGGGAAAAGTCCGACGTTGGAAAAAATATTTTTCAAGCAACAAGTCTGGTCTTTTTGCAATAAGTCTATCAACAAGTCTTTCCCCAAAAATTAAGTCTTAGAGCGGAATTTTTGGGGCATTTGACAGACGCCGGCATAGCCATTACCTCCCCCGAAACGCGAACTACAGTGGAATTCGCGCAGCAGGAAGAAGGAGGTCATGTAATGCTCGATATGGACCAGCGTGCGGCGCAGGCCGAACAAGGCGTCACAGGAATTAACATAGGAACGGATACGGATTGCGTTCCTGCCAGTCATGCGGAAGCAGCGCGCAGTCCGCCGAAAGAAGTTGCGTCAGCGCAACTTTTCGTCGGACCGATCGATCGTGCAAAGAAGCTGATCGGTCAACTGGTTGTGAATTCACGATTTTATCGGCGCCTGAGTGCGGAACTTTTGGTCGAAGGTGTCATGCTGTTTCACGAATCAAAGGCCCATCCAGCGGAGTTCCAAGCTCTTCTGGACAGCCTGCAGATCAAAGTGAACGCCGGCACATATATTACGCAACGCCGGATCATTGCAGTGCTCTTCGCGTCTCTGACTAAAGGCGAAGGTTCCTTAGCCGACGGGCACGTCAGTAGATCGCAGCGAACCCGTTATACGCATGCCCTTGCCAGGGCAATAGCTTTCGAAACTCAAACGCCGCTCGGCGATTTGGCCGACAAGATCGTGTCTTTGGGCGGCTACACTGGGTTGGATAAGCTCGAACGCGAGGCCCGCCGGGATCGGATTGGAAAAGATCGCGCGGTGCGCATGCTCGACGACACACCGGTCTGTCGTCCTCGCCAGGTCAAACCGACAGCACGGGTCAAGCTCGAAGCTCCGATATCCCAACCCGTCTTGATGATCGTTTATCCCAACGGCGATGCATACACATTGCAGGCGGAAGCAGACGTCGTCCAACGGTTTGCTCAGGAGATCGGCCGTGCAGCCTAATCGTCGCTTCACCAGCCGGCGCGCCAAGCCGCACCCCGGCTTGCCTGACAACCACGCGGCGGTCATTTCCGCTCGAACGGCCTACCCCACGATGGTTCGCGCGGCGGTGCCAGGGGAACGAGTTCTCAAATCGGGCGAGCACTCGCGGAAGCTCGGGTCTCACTTCTCCAAGCGCCCGTGGATGGGCATGCCGATCTACTCGCTGACCTTGGAGGAACGTCGTACGTGTCCACGGAGCTGTGCCGTATGGAACCAATGTTACGGCAATGGCATGAATCGCGCTGTGCGTTGGGAGGTCAATAAGGCTTTCTACACTCAAGTCGAACTCGAACTCGAGCAGTTATCCATAAGCTTTCCTCGCGGTTTCGCCGTCCGGCTGCATACGCTGGGAGACTTCCCGGATCTGCGGTACCTAGCGTTTTGGCTTGATGCGCTCCGGCGCCACCCCGCACTTCACACTTTTGGATTCACGGCGCATGCTCGGAATTCGCCGATCGGAGCCACTATCGAAGTTGAATCAGCCAAATGGGATCGCTTTAGGATCCGATTCTCCAACGATGCGGGCCCACGCGGCGCCATGGTCCTAAAAAAGGGGGCGCCCACACTGGATGCCACCACCGGTATTATTTGTCCTGCTGACAGCAGTCGTCCTGCCGTTTCGTGCGGGAGCTGCGCGCTGTGCTTGAATACCCAAGAGACGATTGTGTTCCCGCAGCATTAACCGGCCTTCCCCGGGGCGAAAACTCAGGAAACAGAACCCTGAGTGACTTTTCCCCGTTTTTCCATGTTCTTGAGCATGGGCGTTTGGCGGCGCGATTCCTATAGTGTTCAAGCCAACTTGAAGATCGGACCCCCTACCAATGGCAGTCGAATTCTTCAGCACGCCGTTAGATCAACTAACGGCAGATCAGATTCGCCAGCTCATCGACGTTGTTCCGGAAAGCCAGTACCTGGATTTCAAGGAACGGCCGCGGAAGGGCCCAAGTGAAAGCGACGGGTTTAGCGATTGGGAATCAGAAGCGGCAAGGAAGGAACTAGCAAAAGACATTTCAGCATTCGCTAACGCCGATGGCGGTTGGCTTGTGTTAGGCATTCGCGCTCAAAAGGAAAGCCCTGCGACCGCCCGCGCTATAACAGCGATTCCCAAACCGGAAATACTCGGAGAGAAACTACTGGCCTCGATGGCCTCCCGCATTTCACCGCCGCTGCACGGCGTCAGAGCGCGTGGCATTGCGACTGATTCGGACGGATCTGGCGTCATCGTCTTCCGGATACCATCATCTCCAAATGCCCCGCATGCTGTCGAGCGTGGAGAAGCATCCCTCAGCGTGCATATCCGCCGGAATAGCGAAGCGCGTCCAATGTCGATGCTGGAGATACAGGAAATGACACTCAACATGGCGCGTCGGTCGTTGGAGATCGAGCGCGAGTTTGAACGGCGGTCTTTCGCATTTCGTTCGCACGACATCCCGGATATGAACTCGCCAGCGTTTGGATATCGAATCTCGATCATCCCTGCTCGGGCTCGATACGCACTACCTGAAATTTATAACCACCGGAACATCCTAAGCTGGAAATCTGAGTGGACGTTTGCCGCTGGCGATGATTCCTCCTTCAATATGGTTTCGCTTGGCTCACGTAATCAAAACTTCAGACCTATGCTCAGGGGAGCGCGATCGAGGGTCATTGACGAAATGGACGCTGTCCAGATTGATGTGTCTGAATCAGGAAGCGTGGAATATTGGCGAATGTCCGCGCCACGCGGGAAGCCCCGCATGTACCTGGGCTGGATTATCGGAGATCTTCTTAGTGCCCTTAGAGTTGCCGTTCGCGTGCGCGACGCAGCAAATGCTCCTGATACAGAATTGCTTTTCACCCTCGAAGTTGCGCGCCGGCGTCCCGAGCTGACAGAACCAGACTCTCCAGTGATTGATGATTTAATCGTTATTGGCCTTACCGACGGTCGCACGGGAGAAGCAGGTGCCCCGAGTGGCAGGATGGAAACGCCGGTTTCGTTGCCGATCTATAGTCTGGCTGCGACCGTTGATTTATCGGAAAGAGCGGTGGAGATTCTGAACGATCTCTACAATGCCGCCGAGTTACCTCACTGGGCAAGCGGCCTCAAACTTCGAGATAGCCCCGCTTAATCTGATAGCCGCCAAGAGCCCCGCGCGTCAGGACCGCGCCGGCCTTTGCCGCCCAGCGGTGGCCGCTTGATGGCGTTCGCCATTCCAGCGACCGCAACAAGAGAGCAACTCTGTTACACGGACCTTATGTCGCCGATTTCATTTGCAGCAAGTTCGAACTATGCCGACGATTTGAGAAGTAAGTCTTCATCGCGAGCTAGTGAGGCCACGGAGCGGCTGGTGCGTCTTTCGGCTGATGTTAAAGCCGCAAGGGATTTGAGGGCTCGCTGCCGATTTGGTTGAAGGAGCAGTACCTCGACCGGCTCAGCGCCTGACGCTATGTCGCTGCCGGAGTGCTGACCAGCCCCTAGCAGGCACGCGCTGCGCCGGCCTCGATGTGCGAGATGGGCGAGGTTTCCGCCTGCTTTCAACCGGGGTGTCAGGCAGACGAATTCGCCCAGTAGCCTTGGTCGGCTGTATCTATCGATCGGGCAATTTGCTCTCACCAATTGGAATAAGGTCCTTCATGGGTTCGTAGAGGCCGCGCAGTGCCACCGCAAACGCCTGTTGAAGTTCTTGGATTTGCTCAAGAGCTTCCGCTAAGTCAACTTCAGAATTCCGCGTCTCCAGTTCTTGAAGTGCGGCGCCGGCGCCGTGCCGGATAGCAGCAGACAAAGCCTGGCCAAGGCTGACGTCTCCCATGTCCGCTATCCTTTGGATGGCAAGAATGGCCTCTGATTCGACACTACGCACCGTCCATCGGGGCATCTCATTTCAACCTCCCCGTATTTAGGGGACTGTGAAGGGGACTTGGGATGTTCAGAGATGCGGATCTGCCGATTCAGCTCCTGATTCAGTCCAGAATGAGGGATCTTGGCCTCACCGATTGGGATGTTGCACGGGCCTGCGGCTACAAGAACGTCGCGGGAGGGCTGAAGGCCCTGAGCTGCACGCTCATGAGCGGCAGGATCCATTCCTTCCTGGCGCCGGGCTTGCCGGTAGCCCTCGGAGTCGATCAGCAAGAATTCGATCGGGCAGTCTCTGAAACCAAATGGATGCTGGCTACGCGAGCAGCCGAGGCCCTTGATCGGGTCGAGCGGCAGTATAGGAAAGAATTCTGCCCATACGTTTGGGCACGATTCGAGTACGGCAGCCCCAGGCCGAGCATGATAGCGGTTCTCGCTGGGATCTACGCGGCATCCTATGCATTTGTGCCCGACACCCGTCTAGATCCACCGGCAGTCAAACACCGTACCTGTCGCGACGTCTTCCAACAGCACTACCGGAAATGGGGGCCGTCGATGCCTGTCTTTGGCCAGATCATTGGCTATTACGAAGTGATTGAACCAGGAGATGCCGGAACAGACTTGGCCGTCCCGCGCGATACCAACGGGAACATAAAAGGTGCCGTTCGCCGCATCGAACGCCCGCATTTTCTTATGACGAGAAAATCGTCAGACACACTATCCAACTGGATCAATGTTCTAGACCAGCGCGGTGGGTCTGATTTTTGATTTTTCAGTCTCGGCCTTTATCCGCTGCACGGTCCCCGTTCCGACCGAAAGTCGGCGGGCGATCGACCGAATGCCGAGTTCACCCGTGCTCAGCAGGTCTTTAATCTGCCTTTCGACATTCTCGTCGATGCGCGGGCGCCCCAGAGCCTTACCCTGTCCTTTGGCACGCTGAAGTCCCGCCAGAACTCGCTCGCGGATCAGCGATCGTTCGAACTCCGCAAAAACACCAAGCATTTGAAACAAAGCCCGACCGGCTGGGCTGCTCGTATCGACGGCCTGCTGATCGATGTACAAATCGATCCGCAACGAACTCAGGTCGGATAGGAACCCAACCAGGTCTTGAAGGCTGCGGCCCAGCCGATCGACTGACCAAGCAGCGATCATATCAAACCGCCTTCGGGCAGCGTCTTCACACA
This sequence comes from uncultured Hyphomicrobiales bacterium, assembly GCA_964388115.1. Taxonomy (GTDB): domain Bacteria; phylum Pseudomonadota; class Alphaproteobacteria; order Reyranellales; family JAQSWP01; genus JAQSWP01. The sequence continues at coordinate 883,060 of CAYLYK010000001.1, read as the reverse complement.
TGGCCTTGAACGCCGGCCTCTGATCTCTCCGGCGGGCACCACTGACTCCAGAATCGCAGTAGACCTTCACAATTTTCCAGCCCGCGCTGGCAGCAACCTGCCTTAGCCGCTGTTCCTGGTTTTGAACAGTCTGGCTGCCAGTCGAGACACGAACGTAAATCGCCACCAGCTTGGCCATGCATGCCTCCGAAAGGATCCCTACCCTAAGGGTACGAAAACCAGTTGATTGCCGTACACCAGCGGGGGCGTCTGCCAGGGGCCAGTTTTCAAGGGTTTTAGGCAGCCAAAATCAGACGGGTTTTCCGTACACCCCACCAGGGGCGCCCCGGACGGCTTAGTGGCAGCCAGAACGACAGCGCCACGGGTCCCATGCGGAGGGAGTCCGACCACGCTGTAGAGAGGATAGGCTCACCTATAAGGGCATTGGCGAATCGCGGCCGACTGATGCCAACCACCTCGGCAACCTGGCCTGGCGAAGCCCGGAAGCTCGTTAGATGCCCTTAGGGTGTTTTCTCTCGCCCAACGGCTCGCCAGTAGTTCCGCAGAATTTCAGCTCCATCGGCTCCCATGGATCGCACCCAGCGCTGGATGTCGGGCTCAGATGCGGAGCGTAGCGCGGCCACGAGTTCTTATTCAGCCCATCATGCAAACCGCTACAGAATTTCGTTCACTCGGAACGACGCCTGATTGTGCAAACCGCTACAGGATTTCAGTCAGAAATAGCCCCGGGATTATGCAAACCGCTGTGTATCAGTAATAGCCCTATTGGGAAGGGATCAGGGATAGAGGCACGGGGGGGAAGTACCGGGCGAAGCCACGCGATCAAATCATCTGATAGAGCGAAGCGAAGTTCCCCTTCATCGCGAGCGCAGCGGAGCGATACGAGGCCGCGTAGCGGTCGAAGTGACAGACGATTTGAATCCACCAGCCAAAGTTATCAATTTCCAGACGGAGCAAATGCCTCGATTCCCTAAATAGGAGTCGAAGCACACGCTTCTCGATGATCTCCAGTCACGAGTTCCCCTGCCTGGCCGGGTGGGGAACACCAATTCGGATGGAGGTATCGCAACTGGAGAGACATTCGATGATCGACCATTTCGTTTCGACGCTACCCGTCAAGCCATACTGCGGGACTACCGGTGCCTTTCTGATTCGCAACCGCGATCAAGCCCTCAAGTTTCCGCTGATTCAATTCAATCATCCGAATTATCGCCAGTGGATTGGCATCGACGTGGATATTCCCTTTGCCGATACGGACGCTCTCAATCAAAGTTCTGCCGCCATCGCCTGGGAGGATGCTGGCCTCGAACCCAACCTGATCATGCAGAACCCCGAAAACGGTCATTGCCACTACCTCTATGGGTTGGAGAAACCCATCGTGGTTCCGAATGGCCCCCAGACAAAGGCGGTGAAGTATCTTTCGGCGGTTACCCGTGGGCTAACCAAGGCGGTTGGCGGGGACTATTCGTACTCCGGGACCCTGGTGAAGAATCCCACGCACGGAAATTGGCGAACCATGTTGGGTCGGAGGAAGCTGTATAGCCTCGATGACATTCGCCCGCATGTCGAACTGAACGTAGCCGTCGATAAGATTGCGGCTGATACGCTCGGCCGCAACTGTGCTCTGTTCGACACGCTTCGATTCTGGGCATATCGCGAGTTCCACAGGATTAGTCATCACAACGCCCTTACGACGCTGGTGTTTCACTCGATCTGCGAGGAACAGGCCAGGGTGATCAACGCGACGTTCACCTATCCGCTGCCAGAATCAGAAGTGAGATCGACGGCAAAATCCGTAGCCAACTACTGTCTGACCCGCTATCGCGGAACCCGGCCCAATGTCGGCATGATGAACCTGGATAGGTCGATGCCACTGGCTGAACGCCAGGCAATAGCGGCGAAGCACACGAACGAACGTCGGGTCAATGGGACCAGGGCGAAGATGGCGACGGCAATACTGGCTATTGGACTTGAAAAATGCACATGGTCGGCGGTGGCTGAGAAATCAGGTCTGTCGATTAGGACGGTTGGAACCTACTTCACAGAGGTCATGGCAGGACTGTTAGACGAACGGTCGCGAATGGCGGGCCCGATTCGAGAAGCGGCTTAAGGGATATGCCGGAATCGTCCAAATGAGCAATCCGTCCGATACCTTCCTCGCCGTGGATGATGACCCTGGGTCCGATCTTTCTCTCGATTCGCTTCAAACGTTCGTGCAGTTGGACCAAAGTCTATGTCTTGCCGGCGAACAACCGAGCAGCCGATTCGGGCTCCCCGCTATCACCTTGCCACTGGCGATGATGGGCTGGCCCGCTTTATTTATGCGCACCTTGTAATCAGACATCAGGGCTTTTTCTGATCTCCGCCCAGACCCGCCACGGTGTTCACCGGCTCCGAATCGATAGGAGGCGGCGGCGGGAACTTACCTAGAAAATCAGTCACTTTGAACTCGTAGACGGGAATGCCAGCGCGCCCGCTGAGAAGCTGGATCACCTTCTGCCGGAACAGACGCATTTCCATCTCGTCGTTATTCCACCCGACAGGCACATAGGCGAACTTGGCCAGCTCCCTCTTGTCCAGCGTGTAGCCGAGGCTTAATCCGATCTCATGGATCAGCTCGAAGAAGCGATCCCAGCGCTCCTCAAAATATGCATCTTCGGTGGCGGGCGTCGGAACCGGAAGAGAGAGGTGCTCCATGTATCGCTTGTAGGCTGCAACAATGCGCTCCTGCCCATAGAATTCGATCTGGACGAGGTTCAACGCCATGACATGCTCGCCGGCGAGGCTCATTCTCCGGGTCTTCATGAGCGTGTGAAAAACACTGTACTGCCGCTTGCGCTTCTCCCTCTTCTCTTCGTTCGTCTTCGTAATCTGCACCGCTCTGATGGGGCCATAGAAAATGGCCACGATCGTCGCGATCAGCACGAGGATGGTCGCCACGTCCTTCAGTTGGAGACATAAAAATCCATCAGGGCATTCCATAGCTACAGATCCCGCAATTTCTCGAAGCGGGCATTTAGCGGCCCAACAGGCGTCGGAATCGAAACGGTTTGCCCATTAGCGAAGTCGATCGGCAAGCTCAGTGGAACTGAGATTTCGACAGGCTCGGGCCCGCCGACAGCGCCGGTAATCAATTGGGTCCCCGGACGGAGTGTGAATTTGACCACCCCGTCCAAACGACTGGCATCGGAACTGAGTTGATAGTTTCCGTCATAAAGTAAGCCACCAAAATCAGCTCCGGTAATGATGCCCTCGCCGATGCAGAACATACCGATGTTGTTTCCGGTCGCGGCCGAGAGATATGCCAAATAGATCGCCTTCGCCATGCATCCCCCACATTGCGTGGCTCTAGATTACAACCGGGAGGCACTATTGTCCAAAAAGCGAAAATCCCAGCAAAGAGTCCGTATGATCGTCGGGCCTGACAGCGGCTGCGGGTCAGGCAACCTTCGCGCGCTCCGTTCGCTGCGGGATTGGGTACCTGCACTGTGATTGTGGCTGTGGGCGCCTATGCGCTGATCAAACTTGCTAAGCCGTAGAGCACCAGCTTCGCCGGGGCATAACCGCATGACAGACGAGATAGCAAGAGCCTTGCAACCGCACGAACTGGCGGCCCTTCGGTTGTTTGTTAACGCCAGCCGCGGCCCCGCTCCGCCTCTTGATACTGTGGCATTCCTGCTCCGCCGGAAACTGATCAAACGGGGCAACGGCATAATCGAGATTACTCAAGCGGGCCGCGACGTGCTGGCGGCGGATAGCCACATAAAATTAGACGGCTAAGAGGGCAGCGCCTGGGCTGATCAGGTGGGTGCCTACACGGCACCAGCCCGCCCCTTGGAGGAGCTTGCTGTCCTTGGGTCCAATTCGGCTAAGCGGCAACAGACTGGGCCCCAAGCAGGGCCGGCGGCAGGTCAGGCAGCCTTCACACGTTCCACGACCACATGGACAGGCCGGCACACGGTTGTCAGCAACAGAAGCACTCGAATGACCGCAGATCGTGTCAGCTACGGCCACTTAACGACGCTCATTCGGCACTAACGTGGCCGACACAAGGGGGCTATGAGGGTTGATTCGTCCTTGCATAGAGAAGCGTCCACAGCGACGAGCGAGTTTGCTTTAACCTGCTCGAGATAAGCTCGGATTTCCGGCTGCTTCAGTTCAAACGAATCAATAACGATAATGTCATTTGGACCCCGCGCCAGTACAGCAACTGGAAACGGTGTGATAATCACTCGGGACTGCCTCTCCATAAATAGCGGCCCTAAACGTCCCCGTTTCTCATCCATCTCCTGCGCAGTACGATCCTGAATTGCGAATAGGATTGTGATCGCGGAGAGGATGCCAATTGCGGTTTGCGCAGGTAGTACCGAACGTGAAAGCGAAGATGCTGAACTCCTGCGGGCAATCTCAAATATTGCGTCGGCTCCGTATGCTGCTGCCAAACTGGCAAATGGGACCATAACAAAGATGTACCGCACCATCTCAACGGGCTCGACCCCTTGTCCGGCAGCAAAAAACTGGTGTCGCGCATGCAAAGAGTAAACCGCGAAGAATGCCCCCAAGAGAAAACCAAATTTCAGCGATTCGCGCTTACCCATTAACAAGCCTGCTACGCCAAGGCCGGCGGCGACGGCAAAACCAACGCCAAAGTGCTGAGGATCAAACATCGCCTTGAGCACTACAGGCGCTAACTTCCATACATAGCTCAGGCTAAACGCGGGCGCCTTGATATCCGAACTGTGCCGGCTTGCGGCCTCCACCAAACCAACCGCAAACACCGAGAAAGCGGCAATGCTCAACAGACTAAGGATTACGAGAGACGACCGGATTGTCATCTGGCGTGAGCGAACAACTCCCGCCAAACTCCATACGATCTCCACTAAAATAACTGTCAACGCTTCCTTTTTGATGCAAACCAGCAGAATGCTTGCAAATAAGAATATGCAGATCCATCCCAGGTCCATTCGCAGTGCACGCAAATCATCAATTTTGTAATATGCGAATATTTGCAAAAGGATAAAGAAGACAAAGACAGGCTCCGCAAAGGAACTCGCGCCGATCACAAAAAAACCCGGGCACAAAATCGCACATAAAAGCGCGCAGAATCGGCCATGAATTGAGGCGCCGCCACGAATCGCCAACTGATCGACTAGCAGTAACGAAAGCAGCGTGGCGCCAGCGGAAGCATAATTTGTTGTCCACTCGTGTGGGCCGAACAGCCACACTACAACGGCATCGATTACACCTAATCCGATAAGCTGAGTTCCAAACGTTGCTCTTGAATAACAATCATGAAAATTTCCAACGATACAGACTTCTACAAAAAAGCCCTCAGTCTGAGAAAAGTTTGAGGCCGCTAGTCCACGAGCAAATGCCTTATGAATGAAGGCATCCTCATATTCAAGACCATCAATCCATGGTCCCCAGAACAAGCCCACCGTAGCCACTCCAAACACCGCGTAGAGCACTAGGTGGGTGGGGCTTAGAGAGATAGGTCGAACGCCGGCGAAGGCTTTTAAGCAGAGAACCAACAGAAGTCCGCCTAAAGCAACCAATAGCACTGCAGCATAAGGCGACATGCCACGCTCAGGCGGTCAGGAAAGGTCGAATGTACTCGCTGTGTCGATTCACTTGGGATAGAAAGAAGCCGCTACACGCACCCTTTCGAAGGCAAGGGTCGCATTCAGGTAGATATACATTCTTGAAATCGGAAATGCTCTGACGCGCAAAAAAGTGTAGTTCGCGAGGAAGTAAGCATAACTGCAGATTATAGATCGATACTACGAGTCCACGGCGATGGAGAAACAGCGCGGCTGCTCGGAGCTCATCCATATAGTGAACGGGATCTATCCATAATTCAGACCAATTCTTCTTAACGTACCCCATATTTTCCAAACCCATGAGCGCCACATGGGATACGAATGGAAAATTGGCGTAGATGAATTCGGCCATCCTAACGAGCCGGGGAATCGTTTGCTTGTGCAATACGACTCTTATCTCAATGGCGAGACCGCTCTGTGCCGCGTTGTAAATGCCTTCTAAGGTTTCGTCGAAAGCACCTTCTGATTGGACAACATAATCGTGAACAGCCGCGACATCCGCATAAAGTGGAATTCCGGAGACGAACGATGGGTGCCGCACTTCGCCCACCTCATGCGCGAAGCGGGCATTCGCGTATTTTCGCCCGTTCGTCAGCATATGAACGCTAGTGCGTGGAAGTTTGGTTTTCAGACGATCGAGAACTTCTATAAGACCACTACCTAGTAGTGTGGGTTCGCCGCCAGTGATACCGATCACTTCTGGACCCTCATCGATCAGATCGATGATCTTTAAATTCTCGCCGATCAGGTAGCTATCGTCGATGTCCTTAGGCGGTTGGGAACACATCAGACAGTTGCTGTTGCAACGGTCTGTCGCAAAGAGCGTGTTATGTGGCGATTCAGGCCGATAGACAGTTCTTACAAATCCGGTTCGATCGTTGATCGAAACGACATAGCCGGGGTGTAAGTGGCTACAATCAGCCATTACGGCGACTGGTAGGTTTTCAAGAACAGGACTGCTAGAAGCCTTCTCCGACGACACAAAGATGCAGCCATATCCAGAATAGTCCTGTAGAGCGTCCACGTTACTGGTAACTAGAGCGTAATCGGGTCGTAGTGAAGCTGGCACCTGCTCTCTTGTGATTTTGGCAACGAGACGGCCTGGGAAATTTCGTAGCGAGCAATTCGCAGTTAATTTGATCGGCGTCATAGCGGCACCGAATCCATCTCTGCTAATGATGCAAGCCGAATCCAAGCGGATAGGATTTTGCGGAGTTCGTCGTCGCCGTCGTAGTACAACTCGATGAGATACCGAATCAATTCCATGTTTTTCCGGCAAAAGCCGCTTGCGGCTCTATTGCCGAACATATCGCCTTGGGTTGCGTAGTGATAAACGGGGTCGGCGCCGCAAATTGGCTGGAATCCGCAATCTGAACATCCGGCTAATGATTCGTTGCAGGCCGCAGCGGCAATCGTTTGCAAGGTTTCTCCGAAGAAAATCTCTTCGTAGGTATTTTCCAGTACATTACCTAATCGAAACTTTTTATCGTCCATCTCAGCGAGCATACGGCTCTCATCAGAAGCAAAGACTTCACCATCGTAATTGTAAACAACGACCCCGAACCCCGCGCCAGCCGGCGACTGAAGATCCACATAGCCAACTGGGAATGGGGTAAAAGTCTTTTGCAGAACGATGGTGGCGAAGGCCTCGGAGAAGTTCGTACCCCGTCTGTTAGCTTCAATTACGTGACCGAGAAGCTGCTTGTAGAAGAGAATAAAATCAGAATCGGAATAGCCTATTGCTTTCGCCGTCTTGATGGCGAAGCCATACGGGCTGAGATTTCGTACGAATATCGATCCAAAGTTCAGCTTGAGATATTCGCCTAGAATTTCCTTCGGATACTTCAAGCTTTCCTTCGTCGTGGTCATCAGCGCTGACACGTTTTCAACGCCCAACGCTTCCTGTGCCCGCACGATGTTTCTCACGGTGACGGCATGAGAACTGCCTTTTGAAAAGGGTCTATTCTTGTCGTGAAGAACTGCTGGTCCGTCAAGCGATGTAGAAACCTTGATCTTATGCTCAGCAAAGAATTCAAGATGTTCGTCGGTTAGGGTCGATAGATTTGTGCAAACAACAAAGGAGATGTCCTTGCCGATCGTCGCATTCTTCTCGTTAACATAGGCAACCATCTCTTTCAAAAGTGGGAAATTCAGAAGTGCTTCGCCGCCTTGGAATTCGCAGGTAACGCCACGGGCAGGTGTTTTGAGCATCAAGTCGAGACCGCGCTGCGCAATCTCGAGGGTCATGTCGTATTTGTGTCGATCTTCGCTTTGGCGTGAGACCTGACAGTAGGGACAGGAATGGTCACAGCGAAGTGAAACGACAAAAATATGGAGCTTAGTAAACCCCTCCAGAAAAGACTTCTTGGTACGATATCTTGAAGCAAGGATGCGCGCGTGAACTGAGGAATAGCCGTCGATAATGAAATTTTTTGCGCGTAGATCCATGTAGATGTCAGAGGTCGGGGCTAGCTTTTTCTCCACATAACTATTGAAGTCCCGTTCGCTGAGCAACGCATGATCGCCAACATCATTAGTCATCAGAACTCGATTATGATTCATGCGGGCGAATCGGAACGGCAGAAGACCGTACCCGGGAATTTGAGGCAGGTATGCCGCCCTGGTGTTGAAATCCGTGCGGCTCGGCATCTATCCAAGCCTTTCTTGTATGGATTTGTCTAAGTAGAAATTCCAGAATGCCAGAACCAATTCTGGAATTTGCTCAGAAGGAATATCGAGCGGCCGAAGGACGACCTGCAGCCTATCCGCGTCGCCTCGCACCGTCGTCACCTTGCAATACGCCTTGAACGCATCCTGCGCAGCAACCAGCGCCCTTCGCGTGTAAATCGATGGACTGATTGAACGGACGAAAGAACCCTGATCAGCAACGAAGGTCATGATTAGGATCTCGACACGTTTTCCAAGTGTCGCTCATTGGACGGCGCATCCGCCAAACCTGGCTGTACTGCTCCCTCCGAGAAGGCCTTTGTGATTAGTGCTTCGCGAATGCCGCCGGTTTCCTTCAATACCTGCTCACGAACGCGAGCATCGATCAGCGCATTGCAAAAGTCTCTGCAGGCGGAAGTGAGATCATGTTGAGCGTCAGGGGTTTTCTGACGCAGTTCTATGGCGATTCGCCCTTCCGCTGCGAGGTCCAAGAAGATGTAGAACTTGTCAGTGAACCAGTACGCGGCTTTAAAAATGGCTGAATCGGAATACAGGCTCCGATCAACCGTCACAACCGCATACTGGCCTAAGACATCTGCCTTAGCGCCCGGCGCATCCATGTCTGGAGACTAGTAGCGGGATGAGTAGTGGGAGCGATGGGAAGAATGCGACGAGTGCGACATATGCGAGCGATGATACTGGGCCATTTGAATATTGTCGGAGGCCCCGTTCAATGTCAGCACTAACACCCGGGCTTGGGGAGCATCCACGGCGGTGGCGCTTGCAGGAGTGGTAAAGGCGTCGGTCGCACCAAGTGCTAATGCGAATCCAGCAATTGCGGCCAACCGGGAAATTGCTTTGACAGTCCGATCTCGAAGTCTTTCGGACTTCGTCAAACCATCAGCATTCTTCTGAACGGAAGGAAAACGGATCATAGCCACCCCCATTTCGGCCAGTTTGTCAAAACTATGAGGATTTTTCACCGACCACACAACTGCTTTCAGTTGTAGCGCACAATGGTATGCAATATTGCGCTGCAACAGCTCGGGCTGATGCCTGATCTTTTCGATCATTGACGACGCAGAACCGCTCCTGAGCGTTTATCTTTTGGCAGGTGCATTTTGCAGCCTTCCGGGTCTCCACTTGGGAATGGCGACTTTGAACTTGATCTGATCGATCAGTTTTTTCATCGCCGCTTTGCTGGAACTGCCGTAACTGGCTCCGACTTTGCCGCTGCTATGGCCCGTGATTCGATCCTTGACCACGTCGGATCCCTCGCCTTCACGGAGTTTGGTCACGGCGCCATGACGGAGAGCATGAAAATCAGCGGCATCCCGCCCTAACCCGATTTCTTTCCGGTATCGGCTGAACCAACGCGACCACAAACCTCCGGCCTGACCGTGGCTATCCGGTCGAACCAACGGGAAAAGGCGTCCATCCGGATCGACCGACCGGACATATCGAAGGAAACCGAGTTCGATTAGCCTGGAATGCAGCGGAATGATTCGTTCGCTCGATTTATTCTTCACCCGTTGTTTGGTTTTGATCGAGGATCGGAAGTGGAGACACCAAACGCCGTCGATCTGGATCACATCGGCGACGTTCAATTGGGCGAGTTCGCTCTCCCTGGCCCCGGTCAACATTCCGAGGATCGGCAACCAATACGCGGCCTCACCACCTCCGGCTTCGGGTCGATATTCCTCAGAATAGACCGGAGATTGAAACAGCAGCTTAAATTCATCATCCAGCCAACCGGCCTGCCGATAGCTGCTTTCCTCACCACGTTCGATAGTGACGCCAAAACCCGGATGAATCGAGAGCCAGCCCTCATCGACGGCTTTGGCGATGATCGCCTTGGCCTCGGCAAACCGCTTGTGCCGGCTGGCCCGGGACAATGCTATTCCCTTGCGGCTGATCGCTGTCCGAAGATGGCCACGATAGGCACGGAAATGGTCTCCGGTGATCGAAGCTAACGGAAGGTCGCCGTTGATCTGAATGAATTCGTCAACGGCCTTCTCAAATTCACTGGCCGTCTTACTTGTGGGTTCCGTAGCAGCCTTCCACAGGTTGAAAGCATCACGCAGGCCGGGTTGGGCCGGTGCAGTATGATCTGGTTCGAGCAGCTTAGCTTTGTCCTTTGCCTGCCGGACTACGTCTTGCGCCAACACGGCCTTGTTCTTGAGGGCTTGGAAAAGCTGATCAGTCACAGCCGACGTGATCGCGGTTCGATCAGCCGGCGTTAGAACGGCCGTGCTGAACTGGAACCCATCATCGTTGGTGATTGTGGCGTGTAGGCTCAGATCGGCACCCACCATGTCCGCGATTCGGCTGAGGGTAAGCGGCCTATCCGGATGGAGATATTCGCTCTGGCTATCCGAGTAGGGTTCGACGTACTCGATCAACCATTCGCCAATCAGCCAGGCGTCATGATCCGTGATCGACCGCAGATCTCCGCTTCGAGCGGCACGAATCTTCTCTCGCCATTCCGCATTGAGCGGTCCCCACCGTTCAACCGCCAATGAGGGATCACGGGTGCCTAGGGTTTTGATAACAGCCTTGCGACCAAGCGCATCTTGAACGTTCTTGGGCACAATTAACCGGAACCAGTAGATGCCGGTTTTCGGGTGGCTCCACAGGCCAGGATAAGCCAGTTTTGGCGTCCCCACCTTTGCCTTGCGCGTCCCCACCGTCATGCGATTTCATCCGGGTGATACAAAGAGATTTTGTATTAATATTTGTATCACCATGACAAGAAAAAAGCCCGGAAAAACCGGACTTAATTTTAGATCAAAGCACTATCGGCAAGTTGGCGTCCCCACGGGGATTCGAACCCCGGTTTACGCCGTGAGAGGGCGTCGTCCTAGGCCTCTAGACGATGGGGACAGAGGCGCAAGACCCGCTAGATAGTCCAAGCCGGCCCCCCGATCAAGCCCGGAGAAATTCCTCGCTTTTCAGCCGCCCGCCAGCCTGAACAGCTGGCCGAGGAACTCGGCCACCAGTTTGTTGGAGCGCGCCCGCACCGTGTCGTCGGCGCTGATGACGTAGCCTTCGGAGCCGACGCACAGTGCCAGCATGATCTTGCGCGTAGTGGGATCGCTCATGCCGACGCCCAGCAGGCCGGAGCGCACTTCGAGATCCTTCGAGACGCGGAAGCGGCACTCGCTGAGCTGGCGGCCGATCCGCCGGCTGCTGCTCCAGCCGCCGTCCCATTGATGCGCCGCGCCATCGAAGACCATCGTGCGCACAGTGGAACCGCCCGAGCGCAACTGATCCGCCAGCGCGCCGCAGCGTTTGGCGTCGATCAGCTCGTCGCCGCTGCCCCAGGCCAACAGCAGCGGCGCGCCAGTGGTCTTGGGTTCGTCGAACTCGGTGATGCAGGGGCCGTAGAAGCCGATATGGCCGGCAAAGCGAGTGCGGCCCAGATCGTAAAGCGCGGCGAAGCGATCGGCGATGGCGGCGTTGACGGCGAACACCGACGACATCGCGCCATAGGAGAAGCCCCACAGCGCCACGCGGCCGGCATCGATCTCAGGTTTGGCTTTCAGCCAGGCCAGCGTGGCGTAAGCATCCGCCAGCGCCATGGTCTCGGTGATCTCGATCACGCGATCGACGAAGCTGGTGGCCAGATCGCGGCGCGCACCGAAGACATCGACCACCACCGCGCCGATGCCCATCTGCGCCAGTTGCGCCGCGTATGTGTTCTCGCGCGCATACGACACGCCACCAGCACCATGCAGCAGCACGACGGCAGGCGCCTTGGCCGCGGCGGATGCGCCCCGGGGCGCGTACCAGGTGAGTTTGGCCTTGGCCGGCGTCGCCTCCTTTGCGATCGCGCCCGGTACGAATGGGCTGTAGCTGTCGATCTCCACCGCCTCACCGCCGCCGGAAGTCTGTGGCCAGGGATCGGCGAAGCGCGGCGATGCGAGGGCCGGCAGGGCGCAGAGGAAGACGACGCCCGCCACCAGCCAGCGCTTCATTGCCGCCGCCTTTACGCTGCCGCACCTTGCGCCGCTTGGGCGGCGACGGCGAGGAACTTCTCGACATGCGCTGGGTCGGTGCTGAACGAGGTCACCAGCCGCAACCCGATCTCGCCCGCTTTCGCTTCCGGCGTCGCCCATTCGTAGAAACCGAATCCGGCAGCTTCAAGGCTGGCCTTCATGCCAAGCGGCAGGATCGGAAATATCTCGTTGGCCTGCACCGGATAGAGCAGCCGTACGCCGCGCAGCTTCTGCAATCCGTCCGACAGGCGCTTGGCCATGGCGTTGCTGTGCGCGGCGCTATGCAGCCACAGATCGTTGGTCAGATACGCCTCAAGCTGCGCTGTGAGGAAGCGCATCTTGGAGAAAAGATGCCCCGCCCGCTTGCGGCGGAAGGCAAGCGTTTGCGCCAGCGCCTTGTCGAACACCACGATGGCTTCCGCCGCCATGGCCCCGTTCTTGGTGGCGCCGAAGCTTAGTATATCGACACCGGCCTTCCAGGTGATATCGGCGGCACTTACGTTCAGGCTGCTCAGAGCATTGGCGAAACGCGCGCCGTCCATATGCAGCCCGACCTTGTGCTTGCGGCAAATTTCAGCGATGGCGCCGACCTCGCCTGCTCCATAGACGGTGCCGCATTCGCTGGCCTGGGTGATCGACACGGCGGCCGGCTGCACGTGATGCACCACGCCCGCCCCCGCGCCTTGTAACGCGACATCGAGCGCATCGGCCTGCAGCTTGCCATCCTTGCCCGGCAAGGGCATCAGCTTGGCACCGCCCGAGAAGAATTCCGGCGCGCCGCATTCGTCCTGCTGCACATGGGCAAGCTCATGGCAGAACACCGCGCCCCAGGGCGGGCTGAGCGCGGCCAGCGCCAGCGCGTTGGCGGCGGTGCCGGTGGCGACGGCGAAGAACTCGACCTCGCGCTCGAAAATGTCGCTCAGCCGTTTGCCGACGCCCTTGGTGATCTCCTCGTTGCCGTAGGGCATGACGGCGGGAATGGAATTGACCCGCGCGAGGGCGTCCATGATCTGCGGGTGCACGCCCGCGGTATTGTCGCTGCAGAAATTCACTTCTTCCCCTCCTGCGCGTTGCGCGGCGGCACGGTGATGGTGGGCACGCCGGGCAGCATGGTGGTGGGCGCCGGCCCATCGTTGTTGACGACGTTCAAGGTGCCGATCAGCGCCCCGGTGTTGAGATCGACCACCACCAGTTGCTGGCTCTGGTCGGCCATGATGACGCGCAGCACGACGCGATCGCCGCCGGTGGAGAAATCGGAGATGCGCGCCCCCGGCGGCAGCACCAGCGACTGCTCGCCGAAATTGGGCGTGAAATGGGGTGGCAGCGGCTGGCCCGCGACGGGGGCCGGCAGCGGCATGGGCGTCGCCGCCGGCGTCTCGGCGGCGGCAGGGGCAGCGGGCGCGACGGCGACGCTGGCGGCCGGTGCTGGCTTGGGCGCGTTCATCCGGTTCATCACGATGATGACCAGCGCACCGAACGCCACCACCAGAATGAGGCCCATCGCGATAACCAGGGTCTTGAGCAAACGCATGCGTTCGGTCCAGTCTCCAACAATGACAACAAAAGCCGCGACGACACTGGCCAGCGCCGCCGCGCAACGCCACCGGCTGATCGTGGCGCCCGAGCAGGCCGGCCAACGCCTCGACCGCTATCTGGCCGAGCAGTTCGCCGCCGGCATGGACGGGCTCTCGCGCAGCCGCCTGAAGGGGCTGATCGAGACAGGCCACGTCGCCATCGGCCAGCGCGCTGCACTCCAGCCCGTACGCGAGCCCTCGCGCAAGGTCAAGGCAGGCGAAACCGTCGAACTGATGGTGCCGCCCAGCACGCCGGCCGTTCCGGAAGCCCAGCATATCGCGCTCGCGATCCTTTACGAAGACGACGATCTGCTGGTGCTCGACAAGCCGGCCGGCCTGGTGGTCCATCCCGCCCCCGGCAATCTCGACATGACGCTGGTCAACGCGCTGCTGGCGCATTGCGGCGACAGTCTTTCCGGCATTGGCGGGGTGCGCCGGCCGGGCATCGTCCACCGACTGGACAAGGACACGTCCGGCGTCATGGTGGTGGCCAAGAATGACGCCACTCACCAGATCCTCTCGGCAGCCTTCGCCCGCCACGACATCGACCGCGCCTACAAGGCGCTGGTCTGGGGCGCGCCGACGCCGGCCAGCGGCACTATCGAAGGCAATATCGGCCGCTCGCCGCTCAATCGGAAAAAGATGGCCATCGTCGCCAGAGGCGGCAAACCGGCCGCTACCCGATACCGCGTCGAGCAGCGCTTCGGCCCGGCCAACGACGCGTTGGCCAGCCTGGTCGACTGCACCTTGCTGACCGGGCGCACGCATCAGGTGCGGGTGCATCTGGCAAGCCGGGGCCATCCGCTGGTCGGCGATCCGGTCTATGGCCGGGCGCGTAAGAAGCCCAAAGGATGGGAGGCGGAAGCGGCTCTGCTGAACGGCTTCCAGCGTCAGGCGTTACATGCTTACCGGTTGGGTTTCACCCACCCCAGAAGCGGGAAAAAGCTGCAGTTCGAGAGCGAAATCCCTAACGATTTCAAAGAACTGATCAAGACGCTGAGGGCCCGCGCCTGAGTCGTCCCAGATTTGCCGCAATTACCTGACCGGATAAGTCAGGTTTTGTTGACAGGAAGCTTGGGAAAGCCGTAGTCTCGCACTCCCACAAAGTCGTGCGGACGGCTCTTCAACCCGGAAGCTGCCCAATTGGGGGCTCCAAATGAGGGAGAGGCTGAGAGTATGAGTACCGTGACGTTGCCGGCAATTCCCGCCCTTTCGCCGGAGGGCAATCTTTCCCGTTATCTGCAACAGATCCGCAAGTTCCCGATGCTGGAACCGGCGGAGGAATACATGCTGGCCAAGAGCTGGCGCGAGCACGGCGACACCGAGGCCGCGCACAAGCTGGTCACTTCGCATCTGCGCCTCGTGGCGAAGATCGCCATGGGCTATCGCGGCTACGGCCTGCCGATCGGCGAGCTGATCAGCGAAGGCAATGTCGGCATGATGCAGGCGGTCAAGCGCTTCGAACCCGATCGCGGCTTTCGTCTGGCGACCTACGCCATGTGGTGGATCCGCGCCTCGATTCAGGAATACATCCTGCATTCCTGGTCACTGGTGAAGATGGGCACCACGGCGGCGCAGAAGAAGCTGTTCTTCAACCTGCGCAAGCTCAAGAGCCAGATGCAGGCGATCGACGAGGGCGACCTCTCGCCCGACAAGGTCAAGAAGATCGCCACCACGCTGGGCGTCACCGAGGACGACGTGGTGCAGATGAACCGCCGCCTGGCCGGTCCCGACCAGTCGTTGAACGCCCCGTTGCGCATCGACGGCGAAGCGGAATGGCAGGACTGGCTGGTTGACGATCGCGACAATCAGGAGACCACCTACGCCGAGGCCGAGGAATCCTCGCAGCGTCGCGAGCTGCTGAACACGGCGCTGAAGACGCTGAGCGAGCGCGAGCGCCACATCCTCGAGCAGCGCCGGCTGATCGACGAGCCCAAGACGCTCGAAGACTTGAGCCATGAATACGGCATCAGCCGCGAGCGCGTGCGCCAGATCGAGGTGCGCGCTTTCGAGAAACTGCAGAAGGCGATCCGCAACGCCGCCGCCAAGATCGCCGGGCAGAATCCGGTGCTGGAATCGGCCAGAGCCTGACGTTCTCTCTCGAGTGACGATCGAACGCGGCGGCCCTTCAACAAGGCCGCCGTTTTCGTATTCAGGTGGTCACCCTATTCCGGCTCGGCCAGACGATCCGCCATCATTCGCTTGAAGGCCGGCCGCGCCTGGCTCGCGGCGAGGAATTTCTTCACATGGGGGGCCGCGTCGAACAACGCGGACGCCGGCTGGGCATAGCGCAACACTTCGGCAACGTTGAGATCGGCCACGGTGAAGCGGCCGCCCACCAGATGTCCAGCGCCCTCGACCAGCGCCGCATCCAACACCGCGAACGGGCCAGGCAGCTTCGACGCCGCCTCGTCCACCGCACGCTGATCCTTGCCGGCGTTCTGCACGATGACCACCGCATGCGGCTCGACCTCGGTCGCGGCCCACAGGGTCCACATTGCGATCAGCCCCTCCTCGCGCACGTCGCGCGCCGCCAGCGGGCCGCCATGCTTCTTCGCCAGATAGAGATTGATGGCGAGCGACTCGTGCAGCACCAGCCCGTCATCATCCATGGTCGGGATATGGCCGTTGGGATTGACCTTGCGGAAGGCCGGCGAAAACGTGTTCAGCGGCGCGTCGGCCGCATGCGGGTCGGCCAGCCGGTAGGCCTGCATCACCGGCACCTTCTCGTATTTCACGCCCAGTTCTTCGCACATCCACGCATTGCGCGACGCGCGAGAGCGCAGCATGCCGTAAAGTTTCAGGGTCATTGGTTCTCCCCCATACGTCAGCCTTGCAACGGCCATTCGCCGTAAGGCTCGTAATGCTTATGGCCCTGCAGGCTGAGGATCAAAGAAAACTTCTCCACATGCCAGGCGATCGGCTCGTCGAGCGCCATCTCCAACACCTGGCCGCCGCCGTAGAAAGGCGTCAGGTGCGGCGTAAATTTCGAATTGAAAAACGGCCGGTCGGCGCCGGCCTGCGCGTTGCCGATGGCGTTTTGCAAGGCGACGAAGCCATACAGGCCCTTGCCGCAGCGGAGGACCCGCTCCTGCCGCGGGCCGCCGAAAGGCTGCACCCCGTCGAACGCCGCTTCGAACGATCTCACCCTGACGACATCGACCGCAAGCCGCACCGCCTCGATGATGTCTTTGGGAATATCGTCATGATCGCCCAAGCCATAGAGTTTGACATGCGGGATGGGGATCGCGACCGACAAACCGAACTGCGTTTGCAGCCGTTCCGCCAAGGAGAGGAACTGCTGCGCGACCTCAGTCGGCGGCATCGCGGCCAGAAAGAGCTTGTAACGCTCCGCTGGCGGCAGCGGCAAAGCCATCTGCCGCCGATCTGCCGGGCGTGAGCGCAGGCGGCGTTTGGCGGTCATGGGGAAGATAACGCAGCATCTGCGCATTCGTCGCAATGCCTGCATTTTGCCGGCAAAAGAAACGGCGGCCTTTCGGGCCGCCGCTGAGGTCGGGAGGAAGGCGCCTGACCGTTCAGTGCGGACGCCAGTTGCCGTGGAAGCCGAAGGGCACGCGGGTCGGCAGGTGCGCCGTGGCGATGGCGCCACGTGCGATGTCGCCGGCGTCGAACACGCACAGGTCGGAGCGGTTCTCTGCCCCGCGATGCACCACCGCCAGCAGGAAGCCGTCGCCTTCGGCCGCGCTCTCGCTTCTGGGCACGAATACCGCTTCCGAGGTGGCGTCGCCCTCGGGCAGCGAATGCAATACGCGCTTGCCGGTCTTCAGGTCGATATGGCCGATGCTGTCGAACATGCCGATCTGCTTGCCCGGCCGGTAGCCGGTGAACCAGCCGTGGCGGTACGACAGGCCGGCGCGGCGCTCGTCAAAGCGTGGAAATTCGCCGGGCGTGTCGTCGAGCTGCTCGCGCTTGTAGGTGTCGCTGTTGGCGTCGAGATCGAAGGTCCAGCGCACCAGCTTCGCCATGGTGCGGCCCTCGGCGTTGGGCGTGCCGTCGGGGTTGGGGAACAGCGGCGCCACGGGATATTCCATCACGTCGGCGAATATCCGGTTGCCCTCGTTCCAGGCGTTCATCGGGTGGAAGACATAGGATGGGTCGGCGGTAAACCAGCGCATGTTGGCGACCTTGTCGCCGCGCTTCAGCACGCCGATGCGGTTGCCCTTCTCCGGCTCCCAGGCGAAGGCCGGCTTCTGGTTCATCGCCCGCTCCATGCTGCCGGTCAGCGGCAGGATGGGAAACAGCACGAAGTCGCTGGTGACGCAGAAATCGTGCACCATCGAGGAATACGGCGCCTCGAACTCCTGGTAGTCGGTCAGCGCGCCGTGCCGGTCGATCGTGTAGTAGGCCATGGTCGGCGTGAAGCGGCCGCCGGCTGCGTAGCCGAAGCACACCAGCTCGCCAGTCTCGGGATCGATTTTGGGATGAGCAGTCATGCGGGTCTTCAGCTTGCCGCCATAGGTCTGGTCGCCTTTCGGCGCCAGCGTCTCAGGATCGACCTCAAACGGCAGATGCGCCTCCTCCAGCGCCAAGAGCTTGCCGCCGTGCCAGACGACGTTGGTGTTGGCCAGCGTCGAATCCTTGCCGAAAGTGACGGGATCGGACCACATCGGGTTTCCAAACGCGCCATAGAGCGCCTTGCCGGCCTCGTGCTCCATCTGCCATTTCGGCGTGCGCACCCAGCGATTGCGATAGGCGACGCGGCCGTTCTCGACCTTCAGCGCGTGCAACATGCCGTCGCCGGCAAACCAGTGATAGAAGCCGCGCGGGGCGAATTGCGGGTTGGGACCGTTGCGATAAAGCGTGCCCGAGAGTTCCTTCGGAATCTCGCCCGTCACCGGCACGTCGTAAGCGTCGGCTTCCATCAGCAGCGGCGCGAAATTGCCGCGCAGGAACGGATCGTTGGTCGGAAACGGCGCACTCATGTCTTGCCTCCCTCTTGGTGATCGCCGCTTCAGGCGGCTTCGGCCTTGACCTTGATTTTCAGTCCCGCCCCGCGCAGCACCAGCCGCGAGGCCTCTTCCACGATCCTGAACATGGTGTCGGCATTGAGCTTGCCCGACAGATGCAGCATCACCGCGCCATGCAGTTGCGACCACAGCACGAAGCCCAGCATCGCCGCATCGGTGTCGGCCGGCAGCACGCCCGCCTCGACCATGCCGGCGACATGGCGGGACATCGTCGCCTTGGCGCGGGCCGAGGCGCGCTGCAGATCGGGATGGCCCCTCATCTCGTGCGGACTGCCATCGAACATCAGCCGGTAGGCCTGTGGATCGGCGCGCACGAAATCGACATAGGCTTGCATCACCGCCCGGGCACGCAGCAGGGCCGGCCCGTCGCTGCGATCATAGGCCCGCTCCATCGCCATCGCGAAGCGGTCGAACGCATCGGCGCGCAGCGCCGCCATGATGGCGTCCTTGTCCTTGAAATAGCGGTAGGGCGTGGTGGCGCTGACGCCCAGATCCTGGGCCAGCTTGCGAAGGGAGATCCCCGCCTCGCCCTCCTCGCCGAACCGCCGCAGCGCGGCCGCGCACAGGCGAGCGCGAAAATCGCTGACATCGGTATCGCTGAGAAGCCGTGGCATGGGCGTATTATTGACACTGTAAATTTACGGCGTCAATCATTCTATGCACCTCGTCCTGTGGCCGACGGAAACATTCGCAATCGCGGTGCGATTCCGGCGCACTGGCCGATTCGAACAATCGATAACCTTTTCAATTAAATAGCTGCCATGGCGGCCCAGCCCGGCTACCTGGACGAAATGGCTAATACCATTGAATAGGGTAAGGCTTTTCCTCAATCCTCAGACAGCGCCATGGGGTATGGCCGCGCTGCTCAGCTGCTGCAGCGTTTACTAGCGGCGGATAGAGAGAGGAAACCGAAATGATCAAATCGATGCGGACCGCGGCTGGCGCGGCTTTGGTGCTGGGCCTTGCGATGATCGCCGTCGCTTCACCGGCCAACGCCATCAGTTCATCGACCGACTGCTGGCACATGGAGAACGTTGGCCTCGTCTGCGTCAACGTCCTGGTCATGGATGACGGCACCACCTACTACTCCGGCGCCGTAATGCGCTGAAGCGCCGCCGTCCGCTGCGGCTCGAAAACCGCCGCCCGGCAATCGTCGGGCGGCGGTTTGCGCTCAGTCGTTGAACGGATCGCGGATCAGGATGGTGTCGTCGCGGTCGGGGCTGGTGGAGAGGAGCGTCACCGGCGCCTCAATCAGCTCCTCGATGCGGCGCACGTACTTGTTGGCCTGGCCGGGAAGTTGCGTGTAAGAGCGCGCGCCGCGTGTGGTGTCGCTCCAGCCCTTCATCGTCTCGTAGACCGGCTCGACCCGTGCCTGCTGCGCCGTGGCCGCCGGCAGATAGTCGATGGTTTTGCCGTCAAGTTTGTAGGCGGTGCAGATCTTGAGTTCGTCGAAACCGTCCAGCACGTCGAGCTTGGTCAGCGCGATGCCGTCGATGCCGCCGAACTTGATCGCCTGGCGCACCATCACCGCATCGAACCAGCCGCAGCGGCGCTTGCGCCCGGTGTTGGTGCCGAATTCGTGCCCGCGCTGGCCCAGGGTCTCGCCGATCTCGTTCTCCTGCTCGGTCGGGAACGGGCCGGCGCCGACCCGCGTGGTGTAGGCCTTGGTGATACCCAGCACATAGCCGATCGCCGAGGGCGAGATGCCCGAGCCTGCCGCGGCATGTCCTGCCAGCGTGGTGGACGACGTGACGTACGGATAGGTGCCGTGATCGACGTCGAGCATGGCCGCCTGCGCGCCTTCGAACAGGATGCGCTTGCCTTGCTTGCGCAAGCCGTCGAGCGTGCGCCAGGTGGCATCGACATAGGGCAGGATTTTCGGCGCGACCTCGCGCAGCTGCGCGATCAGCCCGGCCTGGTCGATCTCCTCCAGCCCGAAGCCGCGGCGCAGCGTGTTGTGATGGGCGAGCAACATCGTCACCCGCTCGTTCAACCCGTCGATGTCGGCCAGGTCGGCGGCGCGGATGCCGCGGCGGCCGGCGCGATCCTCGTAGGCGGGACCGATGCCGCGCATGGTGGTGCCGATGCGCTGCGTCTGCTCGCGCGCGCGGTCGAGCTCGCGATGCACCGGCAGGATCAAGGTGGCGTTCTCGGCCAGCTTCAAGGTCTCGGGCGTGACGGAAACGCCCTGCTTGCGCACCTTATCGATCTCTTCCAGGAGCGCCCACGGATCGACCACGACGCCCGAGCCGATGATCGAGATCTTGCCCGGCCGCACGATGCCAGACGGAAGCAGAGCGAGCTTGTAGGTGTTGTTACCGATGACCAGCGTATGGCCCGCGTTATGGCCGCCCTGGAAGCGCACCACCACTTCGGCGCGCTCGGCCAGCCAGTCCACGATCTTGCCCTTGCCCTCGTCGCCCCATTGCGCGCCGACGACCGCCACATTCGCCATCACTCTCTCCTATTGCGCCAGCGCGACAACCGCGCCGCCGATCAGCGCGTGGCTGCAGCCCACCCGCCGCGCCTCGATCTTGATGTCATCGACGTTATCCAGCGCCGTCAAGGTCACGAAGCCTTCCTTCTGCAGCCGCTGCCGCTCGGCGATCGGCGTGTTGGCCGGCACCAGCAGGCGGCGCTTGGCGGCCGGCGCTTTCACCGCCTGCAGGATCGTGTCGAGATAAAGCGTGAATCCGGTCGCTGCCTCGCGATCGCGCGTCACGTAGCGCCCACCTCTGCCGAGTTCGCCACGCACGCCCAGCGCGAACAGCGTGAAGGACACGCCGGTGTGATATTCGAAGCCGCGATATTCGACCGGATCGACGGTCAGCTTCAGCGTGGAATCGGCATTGCGCAGCCGCGTCACCACGTCGGCCAGCCGCCTTGCCTCAACGCGCGCCGCAGGCGGCAGATCAAGCCCGGCAATGCGCGCGACCACCGCGTCGGCCGGTCCCACCATGCGCAGCAGCGCCACGAACAGCTCCATTGCCTTGGGATTGCTCTCGCCCAGCAGGGCGCGCACGCCCGCCTCGTCCTTGCGCTCGAGCGCATCGTGCAGCCTGGGAAACTTATCGTCGGCCACGCCCGCGCCGGTGCCCACCGCCGCCAGCAAGGTCGGCAGGTTGAGATCGACCGACAGGTTCTCGATGCCCAGCGAGCGCAGCGCCAGCGCCGACAGCAGCACGGCCTCGACATCGGCCTCGACCGAGTCGCTGCCGATCAGCTCGGCGCCGATCTGCGCGAATTGCCGTTCGGGCCGCAGCTGCGAGCCCTTCACCCGCAGCACCTGCCCGGCATAGGACAGCCGCAGCGGTCGGCCCACGTCGCGCAGGCGGCTGGCGGCAATGCGGGCGATCTGCAAGGTCATGTCGGAACGCACGCCCAGCATGCGCTGCGAGACGGGGTCCATCAGGCGGAAAGTCTGCGACGCCATCTGCGCGCCGGCGCCGGTCAAAAGCGATTCCTCAAACTCGACCAAAGGCGGCTTCACCCGGTCATAGCCATTGGCCGCCAGTCGCGCCATCAGCTGCTCGATGACGCTCGCCTCCAGGGCGGCCTCCGGGGGCAGCATGTCGCCCAGGCCGGCCGGCAGCAGGCCCTTGTGCTCGTTGTCGTTCATGAACGGATTGCCCCTGTTCCCGGGGCCTTTAGGTAGCCAATTTGGCCCGGTGGGGCAAAGGATAAGTCTGGGGGCGAAAACCGGCGGGATTCAGGATGTTACCGCCAGGCAAACACCGGCTGATCGTAGCCATCGACGCGCGTGTGCCGGCCGTGCAGGCAAACTTCGCGGAACTGGTAGAGAAAGGCCGCGGTCGGCGTGTTGATGTTCTGTTGGCCGATCGGCATGAGCAGGATCGGGCGGTCGGATTCGGGAATCGCGACGATCTCGGGCGCATCGTCGCGGTCGAGCTCGGCCAGCGGCACGTGGTGCAGCGATTCGACCTCGTCCTCGTTGGGGCGGAACAGCGCATGGTCGGGCGACCACACCACCACCGGCGTGATGACGTAGCCGGATCGGGTTTCATAGTCGTCGAGCAATCCCAGCACCTCGGTGCGATTGCACATCAGGCCGATCTCTTCCTGCAATTCGCGCAAGGCAGCATCGACCGCATCCTCGCCCGCATCCAGCCGCCCGCCGGGCAGCGCCCACTGACCCGCATGAGCGCGCATCTTCGACGCGCGGCGGGTGAGCAGGAAGGAGGACTGGCCGTTATCGTCGGCGGCAATGGTCAGCGCCACGGCGGCGCGCTTGAGCTTGCCGCCGGCCTCGCGCGCCACGACGGGAAAGGATTTCAGATTGGCGAGGAATTTCTCGCGCAGCTTCGGCCCGTGCAGCAGATCGGCGCGGGCGGCGGAGCGATAGACCAGAACGTCGACCATGCCGCGATTGTCCCGCGCCGCCGCTAGAAACTCAATGCCGCCGCCTGCTTCACCGCCGGCAGCGACTGCACCTTGGACAGCACCGCGTCGCTCATCTTCTGGTCGATCTGCAGCAAGGCGATGGCGTCGCCGCCGGCTTCGTTGCGGCCGAGATGGAAGGTGGCGATGTTGATGCCGGCATCGCCCAGCACCTGGCCCAGCCGGCCGATGAAGCCCGGCTTGTCCTCGTTGGTGATGTAGAGCATGTGCGGGCCGAGTTCGGCCTCAATCGAGATGCCCTTGATCTCGACGATGCGCGGGCGGTTGCCGCCGAACAGCGTACCGGCCACGGTGCGCGTGCGCCGGTCGGTGGCGACGGTCAGGCGGATCATGGTCTGATAGTCCGACGGCCGCTCGTGCTTGACCTCGCTGATAGCGATGTCGCGCTCGCGGGCGATGATGGGTGCGTTGACCATGTTGACCGAATCCAGCAGCGGCTTCAGCAGGCCCATCAAAATGGTGGCGGTCAGCGGCTTGACGTTGAGTTCGGCCACCTGGCCTTCGTATTCGACGGTGACGCTCTTCAGACCCGTCTCGGTGAGCTGGCCGGCGAAGGAGCCGAGCTGCTCGGCGAGCTTCAGATACGGTGTCAGCTTGGGCGCATCCTCGGCGCTGATCGAGGGCATGTTGAGCGCGTTGACCACCGCGCCCGAGACCAGGAAATCGGACATCTGCTCGGCCACTTGCAGCGCCACGTTCTCCTGCGCTTCCGAGGTCGAGGCGCCCAGATGCGGGGTGCAGACGACGTTGGGATGGCCGAACAGGATGTTCTGCTTGGCGGGCTCGACCGGGAAGACGTCCAGCCCGGCGCCGGCGACCTGGCCGCTGTCCAGCGCCTCCTTCAGGTCCTCCTCCACCACCAGCCCGCCGCGGGCGCAGTTGATGATGAAGACGCCCTTGCGCATCTTGGCAATGGAATTCTTGTTGATCAGGTTGCGCGTGCCGTCGGTCAGTGGCGTGTGCAGGGTGATGAAATCGGCGCGGGTGAACAGCTCGTCCAGTTCCACCTTCTCGACGCCCAGCGCCACGGCGCGCTCATTGGACAGGAACGGATCGTAGGCCACGACCTTCATCTTCAGGCCCAAGGCGCGCTCGGCCACGATCGAGCCGATATTGCCGCAGCCGACGATGCCCAGCGTCTTGGAGGTGAGCTCGACGCCCATGAATTTCGACTTCTCCCATTTGCCGGCATGGGTCGAGCTGTTGGCCTGCGGGATCTGGCGGGCCAGCGCGAACATCATGGCGACGGCGTGCTCTGCCGTCGTAATGGAGTTGCCGAACGGTGTGTTCATCACCACCACGCCGCGCGTCGAGGCGGCCTTGACGTCTATGTTATCGACGCCGATGCCGGCGCGGCCGATGACTTTCAGCTTCGGCGCCACCGCCAGCACCTCGGCCGTGACCTTGGTGTTGGAGCGCACCGCCAGCCCGTCATACTCGCCGATGATGGCGCGCAGATCGGCTGGGGCGAGATTGGTCTTCACATCGACTTCAAGGCCGCGCTCGCGAAAGATTTCGACCGCGCGCGGGGACAGCTCGTCGGAAATAAGCACCTTGGCCATGATCGGCTCCGTAGGTTTCTGAATGATGGAATGTGGAGGGAAGCGGTCGCCCGACGGATCAGGCGGCCTGCTTCTGTTCGCTCTCGACTTCGGCGATGGCCCAGTCGAGCCAGGGCAGCAGCTTCTCGACGTCGCTGGCCTCGATGGTCGAGCCACACCAGATGCGCAGGCCCGGCGGCGCGTCGCGATAATGGGCGATGTCGTAGGCGACGCCCTCGGCTTCCAGCAGGTCGGCGACTTTCTTGGCGGCCGCAAGCTGCGCCTTCTCGTCGAGCGCGGTGAACCACGGCGCCACGATGGAGAGGCAGACCGAGGTATTCGAACGCGAGGCGGCATCCTTGGCCAGGAAGGCGACGCTGTCGCGCGCGGCGACGTATTTCTCCAGCACGGTGAAATTTTCCATCGAGCGGCCGATCAGCGCCTTGAGCCCGCCGATTTCTTCGCCCCATTTCAGTCCGTCGATCGCGTCCTCGACGCACAGCATCGAGGGGGTGTTGATGGTCTCGCCCTTGAAGATGCCGTCGATCAGCTTGCCGCCCTGGGTGAGGCGGAAGATCTTCGGCATCGGCCAGGCCGGCGCGTAGCTGGTCAGGCGCTCGACGGCGCGCGGGCTCAGCACCAGCATGCCATGCGCGCCCTCGCCGCCCATGACCTTCTGCCACGACCAGGTCACGACATCGAGCTTCTTCCACGGCAAGTCCATGGCGAACACGGCTGAGGTGGCATCGCAGATGGTCAGGCCTTCGCGGGCATCGCTGATCCAATCGCCATTGGGCGCCTTGACGCCCGAGGTCGTGCCGTTCCAGGTGAACACCACGTCGCGCGACGGATCGACTTTGGAAAGGTCGGGCAGCTCGCCGTAGGGCGCTTTCAGCACGCGCACGTCTTTCAGCTTGAGCTGTTTCTGCACGTCCGAGACCCAGCCTTCGCCGAAGCTTTCCCAGGTGATCATGTCGACGCCGCGCGCGCCCAAGAGCGACCACATCGCCATTTCGACGGCGCCGGTGTCGGAGGCTGGCACGATGCCGATCAGATAGTCGCCGGGAATGCCCAGCACCTTGCGGGTGCGGTCGATGACTTCCTTGAGCTTGGCTTTGCCGGGCTTGGAGCGGTGCGAGCGACCGACGGTCGCGTCTTTCAGGGCTCCGGGGGTCCAGCCGGGGCGCTTGGCGCAGGGGCCGGAGGAAAAATCAGGACATGCCGGACGGACGGATGGCTTGCTCATTGACAGCTCTCCCTTCCAGAAGAGTGGCGCTCCGGTGGGGGAGCGTGGCCCGCGAATTGTCTAGCCCCGCGGGGTATCGGCCGTCAACGCGCAATTTGTTGCGGTGTGTTACGGGGTCTAGGGGTCATAACGGGCGTGAATGACGTTATGGCAAAGGAATATTTCCCGCCCGCCCGGATGGCGCTGACAATCAAGGCGTTCGTCAGCATGGGAGTTATAGGATGAAGAAACTGTCCCTGATCATCGCCGCATGCGTTGTCCTCGCAACTGCCTTTCCAGCTTCGGCCCGGGTCGGCTGCAACAGCAGCAAATGCAATAGTTGGAGCGACGGAGCGCTGTTCGACGCCTATTACCAGTGGGACTGGGGCGACTTATGGTGGATCTTCAAATAAGGAAACCGGAGCATTCTTCACGGGCAGGGCAGGCAGCAATGCCTGCTTTTCTTTCTCAAGCGTTTCGCTTTTTCAAGAACACCACCGTCTCCATGTCCAGCACCACATCGCCGTTCTGGTTCCTGGTGATCTGATGGATGCGGGCGAGGCCGCGGTCCTTCTTCGATTCTGATTCGCGAATCTCGGTGATCTCGGTTTCGACATGGATCGTATCGCCCGGCCGGACCGGCCTGACGAAGCGGGTCCGGTCGAAGCCGGGCGAACCCATGTTGCAATGGGCGAACACGCCCAGGGCCAGCCACAGCCGCAGCGTGGCGCACAGCGTGTGAAGGCCCGAGGCGATCAGCCCGCCATAGGCCCACTCCCTGGAGAATTCCGCGTCGATATGGAACGGCTGCGGATCCCAGGTCAGCGCGAAATCGATGATGGCGCTTTCGGTGATGGTGAGAGCGGGACTGACGAAACGATCGCCCTGCTTGAAGTCCTCGAAGTAACGCGCTTGCATTGAACTCTCAAAAAATTGAAAGACCGATCAGGCCACCAGCAGCGTGGCGACGTGACAGATCAGGGCGACGATAAGGCCCTGGAACGCCCACGCCACCATCCGATACTTCTTGCGGCAGATCGACGACAGGCTAACGACGTTGGCCAGATACTGCTGGACCAGGAATTCCTTGTCGTCCGCCTCCATCGCCTTGGCGACGACGTCGCGCGCGTGCGGCCAGGCGTTCCAGTAAAGCGCCACCCCGCCATGCGCATCGCGCGGCAGCAGCACCAGAATGGCGCTGATCAGCGCCACGCCCAGCGCCATCACCTGTAGCAGCGACAGTATCCAGCGCACCGATATGCCTTTCTCGACATTGACCCAGAAGAACACCTGCCGCATGTCGGACGACCAGATCAGCAGCACGAACAGGAAGGTCAGAATATAGGCCGCCTTCTGGTCGGCGGCCTTGATCTGGTCGTAGAAGGTGCTGTTGATGGTCTTCAGGTAATCGATGTATTCGGGCGACGCCATGGAACTCCCCGTCCGCCGCAATGCCGGCGGTGCGGCCAGTCTAGCGCGCGGCCGGCCTAGCGCGACAGGGGCAATTCCATGTAGACGGCGCCCGCCATCGGGTTGTCGTAATAGGGTTCGACCTCAACGAACCCCATCGTAGCGTAGAGCGCGCGCGCGGCCACCATGCTCTTGAGCGTGTCCAGCCTGATGGCGCGGTAGCCCAGCCGCCGGCCTTCTTCGACAATGCCTTCGGCGAGGCGGCGGCCGAGATCGAGGCCGCGAAACTCGGGTTTCAAATAAAGCCGCTTCATCTCGCACACGCCGGGCGCCTGCTGCCAGACGCCAACGGCGCCGGCCGGCACACCATCGACTTTCGCCAGCAGCAGCCCGCCTTTGGGCGGCGAGTACTTGGCGGGAAACGTCGCCATCTCCTGGTCGAAGCCCTGGAAGCACAGGCTGAAATCAAGCGACTGGGCATATTCCAGAAACAGCGCTTTCACCGCCGCGATGTCGGCGGCGCCGTGCGGCGTTTCGATGGTGATGTTCCGCTGCATCATGAAAAACTCCGCCGGCATCCTCTCGAATGCCGGCGGCTCGTTCAATGCCTTACTTCGCCGCCTGCTGCCAGGAGCTGCGCACCGCCGGCACGTGGATCTGCCCTTCGAGATAGGGCACCGCCTGGCCGGAGATGATGACGCGACTGCCCTTGAGCGTGACGAACAGCTCGCCGCCGCGCTGCGACACCTGCAAGGCATGCAGCGCGCTCTTCTTCAGCCGCTTGGCCCAGTAGGGCGTCAGCAGGCAATGCGCCGAGCCGGTCACCGGATCTTCCGGCACGCCGACATGCGGGGCGAAGTAGCGCGACACGAAATCGGCCGGCCGCTCGCCCGCCCCTGCCGGCGCGGTGACGATCAGCCCGTGGCCTTCAAGTGCCGCAACCTTTTCGAGGTCCGGACGCGCCGCACGCACCGCAGCCGAACTCGGCAGCACCGCCATCAGCTTGTCGGCCTTCAGCACGTCGAGCGGCGTCTGGCCCAGGGCTTCGGCCACCATCTCGCGCAATCCCTGGTCCACCGGCTGCGGCGGCTTGGCCGGGAAATCGAGATTGAAGCGTGCGCCATCCCGCTCGACCGTCAGCAGGCCGGAGCGGGTATGGAACTTCATCTTCTGCCGCTTGGGCTGCAGATAGGTGACGATCACATAGCCCGTCGCCAGGGTGGCGTGGCCGCACAGATCGACCTCGCGCTTGGGCGTGAACCAGCGCAGCTCGAACTCCTCGCCGCGGGCGATGAAGAAAGCGGTTTCCGAAAGATTGTTCTCCGAGGCGATCGACTGCAGCACGGGGTCGGGCAGCCAGTCGTCGAGCGGCACCACCGCCGCCGGGTTGCCGGCGAACAGCCGACTGGTGAAAGCATCGATGTGATACAGAGGCAGCTTCATCATTGTCGCAAATCGCTCCTCCCCGGAGCGCCTTCTGAAAGATGTTTCGTCTCAGCCCGCGAGGCGGCTTTGCAGCTTCGCCTTCACCTGGGGCCACTCGGACTCGATCACGCTGAAGTACACGCTATGTCGGTAGCTTCCGTCCGGCATGATCATGTGATTGCGGAAGGTTCCTTCCTCGACCGCGCCGATGCGGGCCAGCGCCCGGCGCGATGCCTCGTTGCGATGATGGGTCTTGAACTCGACGCGAATGCAGCCGAGCCGCTCGAAAGCGTGTTCCAGCATCAGAAGCTTGGCTTCGGTGTTGACCGGGGTGCGCTGGTGGCTGCGCCTGATCCATGTCCAGCCGATCTCGACCCGGCGATTGGTCCGATCGATGCTGCCATAGGATGAAGAGCCGACGATCGCGCCCGTCGCCTTGTCATGGGTGACGAAGGTGAAATGCTCGCCCTTCGCCATCTTCTGACAATTATCGACGACGAACGCGTCGAAGGCGGCGCGTTCCATCGGCGGGCCGATGGTGAACCAGCGGAAGATCGTGGGATCGTCGCTGGCGGCGGCAAACAGGCCGGCGGCATGAGTCGGGGTCACCGGCTCAAGCCTGACGTGTCTGCCTTCCAAAGTCGTTGGCGCGATTTGCACGGCTCTAACTCCCCAGGCCGGGCTGCCCGCGCTTAGCGGGCTACAACCCCAGCCGATCCCAAACCGAAGGTCTGAAGGCGCGACCGACATCGCGCGCGTCCAAACCGATATCGTTCAACATGCGTTGATCGAGGCTGAGCAACGCTCGTTTCTGGCGTTGCAGGTCGTGCCATCGCGAAATCGATTTCCCGGATTTGACCATGGCGCGGACGACCAGACGCACAGCGGCTACTGCGATCTCTTTGGCGTTGAGATCCAGCCGATGGGTGGTCACGAACCGCGTTGTATTCATTGTCTCCATGGTTTTCTCCAGTGTAACAGGACAATGCCTGCAACGCGGTATTTAGACTGTTGACATTGTCTCGGTCAACGGCAACATTGTCACCATGACAATTTGGGCACCAGAAATCGTCGAAAACAACGGGCCGATCTATCTGGCCATTGCCGATGCGCTGGCCCAGGACATCAGCCGTGGGCGGCTCAGCGCCCGCACCCGCCTGCCCACGCATCGCGACCTGGCTTATCGCCTAGGCGTCACGGTCGGCACCATCACGCGCGCCTATGCCGAAGCCGAACGCCGCGGCCTGGTCTATGGCGAAGTCGGCCGCGGCACGTTCGTGCGCGGCCAGGTGACGGGCGATTCCACGCACATCATTCCCGGCAGCGAGCCGCAGGACCGCATCGACCTGACCTTGAACTTCGCCTTCGGCGCCAATCGCGACCAGGCGATCTCGCGCATCCTGGCCGAGTTCTCGCGCCGGCCCGACATGCATCGCTTTCTCGGCTACCTGCCCCATCGCGGCATGATCGAGCATCGCACCGCCGCCGCCGGGTGGCTGAAGCAGATGGGCCTCGAACTCAGCCCCGAGCAGATCATCGTCACCGCCGGCGGCCAGCACGGCATGATGACGGTGTTCAGCGCCCTGTGCCGGCCGGGCGACGTGGTGCTGTGCGAGCAGCTCACCTATGCCGGCATGAAGGCGCTGGCCAATCATCTGGAACTGCGCCTGCACGGCGTCGCCATCGACGAGCACGGGCTGGTGCCCACAGCCTTCGATGCCGCGATCCGCAGCACGCACGCGCGCATCGCCTATATCCAGCCGACGATGCAAAACCCCACCGGCATCATGATGCCCGAAGCCCGCCGCCGCGAGATCGCCGCCATCGCGCGCACCCATGGCGTGATCCTGGTCGAAGACGACGTCTATGGCCCGCTCACCGGCCGGCAAGTGCCACCGATCGCCAGCATCGCGCCGGAGAGTACGATCTATCTGACGTCGACGTCGAAATGCATGGCGCCCGGTTTGCGTATCGGTTACCTCGCCGCTCCCGAAGCGCTGATCGAGCGTCTCGGCCTGCCGGTGCGCGCCACGGTGTGGATGGCGCCGCCGATCGAGGCGGAGATCGCGCGGCAATGGATGGCCGACGGCACGGTCAATCGCATCGTCGATGAGCTGCGCGCCGAATCGATCGCGCGCCAGGCCATGGCAGCCAATCTTCTCGGCATCAACCAGGACGCCAATCCCGGCTGCTTCCTGGTGTGGCTGCCGCTGCCGCGCGGCTGGCGGGTCGGCGAGTTCGTCGCCGAATGCAGCCGCCAAGGCGTCGATATTTCCGGCGCCGACTCGTTTGCGGTCGAACCCTTGCCAGTGCCCGAAGCGGTGCGCCTGTGCCTGGGCGCGCCGACGTCTCGCACGACCCTGGAGAAAGGCCTGCACATCGTGCGCAGCGTCTTGCACAGCGCGCCGGGACGAAACCTCTCCGTCGTCTGAACTAGCGGCCCGCCGTCGCCCGCAGCTCGAATACGATCGGCACCGTCACCGTAAGCACCTGTCCACTGTCGTTGCGAAAGCGCCAGGTCTTCACCGTCGTCACCGCCGATTCATCCAGCAGGTCGACGCCGCTGCTGCGCCCGACCCTGACATCGCTGGGCCGACCGTCAATGCCGATGGCCACGTCCAGCACCACACGCCCTTCCTGTCCGCGACTCCGCGCGGCCGGCGGATAGGGCGGGATGGGCCCGTGCAGCAAGGAGAACGATGGCTGCGACGGCCCGCCGCCCAACGGCGCTTTCGCCTGCTGCGTGCCGTCGCTGCCGGAGCCGGGATCGAGATTGATCGGCGGCTGCACCAGGCGCGGCAGCGGTTGCGGCTTGGACGGCGCGGGCTTGGCGATCTCCGGCTTGGCGACGATCTTGGGCGGCTCAGGTGCTTTCGGCGCCGGCGGCTCGGGTGCGGGTTCGACGCTTGGTGGCGGCGGCGGTGCGGATGCCGCCGGCTCTGGCTCTGGCGCTGGCGTAGGATCGGGTTGATCGGAGGGTGCATCGAGCGGCGCCGAGACGATCACCAGCTCGACGCTCAGCGCGGGTTCTTCGACCGGCTCCGTCTTCCAGTCGACCAGCAGCGCGGCGAGCGCCGCCGCATGCAGCACCAGCGAGAAGACGAGCGCCAGGATCGGCACGGAGCGGCGCGCCGTCATGGCAGGCGTCGCCATGGCAATACATAGTCCTGGCCGTCGGCGGCACCGCGCACCGGACTGACGGCAAAGGCCTCGGCCAGAAAACGATCCTGCAACACCGCTTGCGGCTCTCCCTGCGCCAGAACGCGCCCGTACTTGAGTAGAACCAGACGATGGCAGAAACGCGACGCCAAAGGCAGGTCGTGCAGCACCGCCACGATGCCAATGCCGGCCACCGCCAGATCGCCGAGCAACGCCATGATGCCCAGCTGCTGCGCGGGATCGAGGGCGGCCACCGGCTCGTCCAGCAACAGGATCGTCGGCCTGCCGGCCAGCGCGCGGGCCAGCAGCACGCGGCTGCGCTCGCCCGACGACAGCGTGTCGATCGAGCGCTCGGCGAGCGCCGCGCAATCGGTGGCGCGCAAGGAATCCAGCACCGCCTCCCGGTCGTCCGCGCCCTCCCCCTGCAGTATGTTCCGATGCGGCAGACGCCCCAGCCCAACCAGATCGGCGACGCTGACCGGCCAGGCCGCCGCGCCCGATTGTTCGACATAGGCGATCTTCCTGGCCCGTTCGAGCGGCGTGATCGATCCGATGACAATGTCATCCAAGGTCACGGAGCCGGCCTCAAGTTCGGTCAGCCACGCCATGGCGCGCAGCAAGGTGGTCTTGCCAGCGCCGTTGGGGCCGATCAGGCCAACCAACTCGCCCGCCGCGACCGATACATCAACGCCATCGACGACCAGACGCTGGCCGCGACGGACCTTGATAGCCTGAGCGCGCAACGTGCTCATGACTGCCGCGGCGCCATGTTCAGCACCAGGTAGAGGAAGAACGGCGCACCGATCAGCGCCGTCGCCACGCCCAGCCGCAACTCGACGTCGCCGCCGACCAGACGCACGGCGATGTCGGCCGCCAGCGTCAGGCAGGCGCCCCCGGGTATGGACACCAGCAGCAGCGGCGCCGGCCGATAACCGACCAGCGGCCGCAGCAGATGCGGCACGATCAACCCAACGAAGCCGATGGCGCCGGTGACGGCAACGCCCGCGCCCACGGCAAGCGCTGCGCCCACTACAGCCAGGCTGCGCAAACGCACGATGGAAACGCCCAGCGAGCGAGCTGTGTCCTCGCCCAACGTCAGTGCTTCAAGCCCGCGTGCGCTCGACAGCATCAGCGCGGCACCAACGATCATGAAAGGCAGCACGAGCCAGACATGCTCCAGGCTGCGATCCGACAGTGAACCAAGCAGCCAGAACACCACTTCGACAGTGGCATAGGGGTTGGGCGACAGGTTGAGCGCCAGCGCCGTCAGCGCGCTCGCCAGGGCCGAGAGCGCGACGCCGGCCAGCAGCAAAGTCGAGATGCGCGCGTCGTGCGCCGCCAATGCGAGCAGCAGCGCGATGGCAATCAGCGCCCCGACCACGCCACCCAGCGGAAGACCAAGAGGAATCGCGGCAGACAAGCCGCTGTAGAATGCGATCACCGCACCCAGTGCAGCGCAGCCCGAGACGCCGATGATGCCGGGCTCGGCCAGCGGATTGCGGAACAGGCCCTGCAGCGTCGCACCGGCAAGACCCAGCGTGCCGCCGACCAGCAGGCCCAACAGCAGGCGCGGCAGGCGCAATTCGATCAGGATAAGACGACCGATCTCCTCGCCGCGCAAAGCCTGAGCGATGACGGCCGGCGAAAACCCGTTCGGCCCCATGCATAGGGACAGCGCCGCAAGCGTGGCGCAAAGCACGAGCAGGATCGGCATCGGCCTCATCGCCTGTGCTCGCGCGTCACGCGCGCCAGCGCAAGCAATTCAGCGGCTTCGGCGACCGAGGAACCGCCGCAGATCCAAAGCCTTCGTGGCACCGCCACCTTGCGCTCGCCGGCAAAGCGCTGGCGCAAGGCTGGATGGTCAAGGAATTGCTGCGCCATCGAGCGGCGGTCGGTGGCGGTGTCGTCGACCACCAGCATGTCGGGCGGGCTCGCCAGCAGGGTTTCCATGCCCAGCTGCGCATAGCCGCCAACGCCAAGCTTCGCCGCCAGATTGTCGAAGCCGGCCGCCTGCAGTATCGCATCAGCCAGCGAATTGGCGCCGAACGCATAGCCGCTGGGCTCATAGATGGCAGCGGTGGGGCGTCGGCCAGAGGGCGGCGGCAGGGACGCCAGCCGGCGCTCGATGTCAGCAATCATCGCCTGCCCGCGTGCTGGTTCGCCGACGGCTTCGGCCACGGTTGCGATCTGCGCCTTCACGGCGGCCAGGTCTTCCGGCAAGTCGATCTCCACCACGCGAATCCCCAGGCGCTGAAGCATGCCGACGCTTTGCCGCGCTGCGTATTTATGCGCCAGCACCAGGTCGGGGCGCAGCGGCACGATCTCTTCCGCCAGGCCACGATTGGCCGCAATGCCGCTGGCCCGGTCGGCGACGGCGGAGAACTCGGGATCGCTGGCGAGAAAGCTTATCGAAGCGATGCGCTCGCGCCCGACCAGCTCGAGCAGGAGCTGGTCGGTGCACAGATTGAGCGAGACGATGCGCTGCGGCTTCGCTGCCGCATCCTGGGCATGGCCCTGCGGGACGAGCAGCAGCGTCGCAGCCACAGCCGCCAGCGCGCCGATGCAGCCCCGCCCCAGCATCAGAACTTCACGCGCGTGCCGACATAGGCCGCGAAGCCTGGCTGCGCGAAGCCCGCCGGATCGGTGTATTTTTCGTCGAAGGCGTTCTCCAGGCGACCGTAGAATTGCAATTGCTCCGTCACCTGATAGGACGCGGTAAAGCGCGCGACAGTATAGCCGGGGTTGGGACCGGTCGTGAAACTGGGCAGGAAGTCGGTGCGCTCGTCGTTCCATGTCACCGAAAAACCCAGCGTCAGCCTCTCGATCGGCGTGATGTCGATCGACCCGCTGACCTTGTGCCGCGGCCGGCGCTGCAGCTCCAGGCCGGTGGCGCGATCCTCGGTGCGCGTCCAGGTATGGTCCAGCCGCGCCGTCAGCCACGGGAATGGCTGCACAGCGACGAAGCTTTCGGTGCCCCAGGTGCGCACCTTGTCGACGTTGATCAAGGTCGAGAACGTCATGTCGAAATCGATCAGGTCGCGGATGTCGTTGCGGAAGAAGGTCGAACCGAAGCGGACCTTGTTGCCGAACAGGGCCTGTTCGAAGCCGATGTCGAAGCCGACGCTCCTTTCCGGTTTCAGGTTGGGATTGCCGGAAAAGCCGAAGCCCGGAATCTGGCCGTAAAGCTGGAACAGCACCGGCGCCTTGAACGCGGTGCCGACCGAAGCCTTCAGTTTGGTGTCGGTCTCGCGGTGCAGATAGGCGATGCCGGCGCTGAAGGTCGGTTGCGTGCCGAAATCGGAGTGATGGTCCAGCCGCGCCGCTACGGTCAGGAACAGACGGTCCATGAGGGTGAAGCGGCTTTGCGCGAAAGCGCCGATGGTGGTGGCGTCGGCGCTGACGGTGAAGCCGTCGACTTCGCTGTCATACCATTCCTTCTGGCCTTCGATGCCGAAGGTCAGCTTCCAGAAATCGGTCACCTGCACGTCGTTCTGCCAGTCGCCCTTCAGCCGGCGACCCTTGTTTTCGGTGCGCAGCGCGAAGGGAAACGGGTTGAGCGCATCGATATCGTCGTTGTCATTGCGCGTGATGTGCACGTAGCCCAGCCCAAAGCTCTGCTTCCAGCGCCCGTTCATCAGATGCAGTTCGCCCAGGGCGCGGCCATAGAACTGTTCCGTCCGCTCACGCAGATTGGGATCCTCGCCTGGCCAGTTGTCGTACTGGCTGCGGCTGGAGACGTAAC
The DNA here is from genome assembly GCA_964388115.1 of uncultured Hyphomicrobiales bacterium. Classification (GTDB taxonomy): domain Bacteria; phylum Pseudomonadota; class Alphaproteobacteria; order Reyranellales; family JAQSWP01; genus JAQSWP01. The sequence continues at coordinate 847,312 of CAYLYK010000001.1, read as the reverse complement.
GGCCAAATAGCGAGACTTCGAAATTCTCCGTCACCTCCATGCCCAGCCGCGCATTCAAGGTCACGTTGCTATAGGGATCGTCCTCGCCCTTCACGCCGGGCGGTCGCTGGTTCTTGGGCGTGATGGAAATGCCATCGCTGCGAAAGCCCGCGATGCCGAGGTTGAAATTGACCTTGTCGATGGCGCCCTGCACCGCGGCCGACCCGGCCAGCGAGTTGAAGGAGCCGCCTTCGACGGAGGCGCTGACGCTGGGCTTGCCCTGGCCCTTGCGCGTGATGATGTTGACCACGCCGCCGATCGCGTCGGCGCCATAGAGCGTGCTGAGCGGCCCGCGCACGATCTCCACCCGTTCGACGCTGTCGGCCAGTAGATGGGCGAAGTTGAACGCGGTGCTGGACGAGCTGGGGTCGTTGGCGCGCAAGCCGTCGATCAGCACCACGATGTGATCGCCGTTCGTGCCGCGCACATAGAGGCTGGTGCCCTTGCCGAAGGCGCCCGACTGGTTGGCTGTCAGACCGGGCGCATCGGCCAGGATGTCCTGCACCGTCTTGTATTGCCGCCGCTCGATCTCCGGCCGATCGACGACAGTGATCGAATTGGCCAGCCGCTCGGTCTTCTCCTCGCCGCGCGTGGCAGTGACGACGGTTTCGGGCAGCGAGACCACGGCCGTCTGCTGCGCCAGCGCCGCGTCGGCAGCGAACAGGAACGAGGAGGATAGCAAAAAGGCCCAACACGGGCGGGATGGAGTTCGGATAGCGAGCGACATCTACGGATTCCCCCATAGCAACGACGTCAAGCGCGTCATCGCCAACGGAAATCCGCTCCTCCGGGGCACCCCGCCCGATGGAAATGGTGACGCTCTCGCCGGCAGGTCTCCTGGCTTGCGGGTCGTTGCTCGGGTCCTGGCCTTCCCGGGATCGCTCCCAGTGGCGCGTATCGGGCCGTCGCTCGCCGCTTACAGTTGCGGGGGCAGCCGCGGATTAGGCCCATCGGGCCGCACCGCATTCCCTTTCAATCCCCCTTGCGGGGAACCGTCGATGGCGGCGAATTTGCGCCGCGCTGCCGGTTGTGTCAATCGCGGGTCCGTCGACGTCTCTTCAAGCCGTCACGCAGGTTGGCTATGGTGGATCGGCCCCAACGACTGGAATTTCCATGGCGGATATCGTCAAGCTGGCCTTCCTTGGCGACGTCATGCTCGGACGCGGCATCAGCGACGAGCTCAGGCTGGGCCGTTCGCCGGAATGGTTCTGGGGCGACGTGCTGGCGCTGGTGCGCGGCGCCGACGGTGTCTTCGCCAATCTCGAATCGCCGATCACCGCCGCCACGCAACGCTGGTCGGACACGTGGAAATTCTTCCACTTCCGCGCCGATCCCGAGACGATTCGCATCCTTCAGGCCGGCAAAGTCAGCTTCGTCTGCCTGGCCAACAACCATATTCTCGACTACGGCGAGTCGGGCCTGATCGACACGCTGGCCGCGCTCGACCGCGCCGGCATCGCCCATGCCGGCGCGGGCCGCAACTTGCATGATGCGGCCGCCGGCAAGTTGCTGACTGTCGGCGATCTGCGGGTGGGCGTACTCGCGGCAACCGATTCGTTGCAGGAGTATGCCGCTGCCGCCGACCGGCCCGGCACCAACAACATCGAATTCGCCGGCGAGGGGCCGGGCCTCGACTGGGTGGGGCGCAGCGCCCGACAATTGCGCCAGGCCGGCGCCGGGTTCATCGTGCTGTCGTTGCACTGGGGGCCGAACATGCGGCTGCGCCCCAGCGCGGCGTTCCGCCGTTTCGCCCATGGCGCCATCGACCGCGGCGTCGATCTGATCCACGGTCATTCGGCGCATGTCGTGCAGGCGATCGAACGCCACGGCCGCGGCGTGATCCTCTACGACAGCGGCAACTTCATCGACGACTACTGGAAGTTTCCCTTTCGCCGCACGATTTCGTCCTTCGTCTTCAGGCTGGACGTGACGAACGGCAGGCCCTCGGCCCTGACGCTGACGCCCGTGCGCATCCATCCCTGGCCGCTCAGTCTGGCGATGGGCGACACAAGCCGCAGCATCGTGGAAAACATGATGGCGCTGTCGGCGGCGATGGGAACGAAACTGATGCGAACCGAAACCGGATTGGCGTTGCCGTTGGACTAGCTCCGGCTTGTGCGCGTATCGTGATCGGGGGAAAAGCCGAAGGCCCGGCAAAGGTGGGAGGCATGGACTCTCTGCGCGAGTTCTGGCGGCAAGTGAAACTGCTGACCGATTTTGCGGCCGGCAATATCTTCATGCGCATGGCGACGGCGCTGTTTTTCATCCTGATGCTGATGCTGTTCGCCGACGAGCACCTGGGGAACAACTGCCGCGTCGCCGTCTGCCGCTGGTTCGGCCTGTGGCTCGTGCTGGCAAGCTGGGCGGCGGCGATCGTGGTGCAGCTCATGCCGCAGCGATGGCGGCGGCGCAATCTTCCCGAATCTTTTCTCACCCTGCCCGTGCCGCTGCTCGCCATCGCCGCGATGCTGATCAGCTCCTTCGCCGATCCGGTGGCGCAGGGAATCATAACCGTGTTGCTGGTGTTCCCGGTGCTGGCCCAGATCGCCGTGGGCATCGGCGAAACCGCGCGGCGCTGGCGGCGTATGGTGCTGCCGCAACAGTCGCAGCGGCGACGCCACCGCCGCTCGATCTAGGATCAGCCCTTCACTGTATGCGCATGGTTCAGCGGGCCGTGGCCCTTGCCGAAGCCGGGCGCAGTGCGGATGGCCTCCTGCACATAGGCGCGGGCGCGGATGATGGCGTCGCGCAAGCTCATTCCCTGGGCCAGGCCGGCGGCGATGGCCGAGGCCAATGTGCAGCCAGTGCCGTGTGTGCTTGTCGAGGCGATGCGCGGCGAGTCGAAGGTTTCGAGCCTGCCCTCGCTCCACAGCACGTCGCGCACGATGTCGCCGGCGACATGGCCGCCCTTGACCAGCACCGCTTGCGGCCCCAGCTTCGCCAGCGCCTGCGCCGCACTCTGGAGCGCGGAAAGCGAATCGACCGGCGCGCCGAGCAGTTCCGCCGCTTCCGGCGCGTTGGGCGTTATAAGCGTCGCCAGCGGCAATAGATGCGAGCGTAACGCGCCCGTGGCGCCGGGATCGAGCAGCGAGGCGCCGCCCTTGGCCACCATGACGGTATCGACCACCAGCTGCACGTTCGGCGCCTTTTCCCTGACGGCGCGCGCGACGGTTTCGATCACCTCGGCGCTGTGCAGCATACCGGTCTTGATGGCGTCGGCGCCGATGTCGTCGAGCACCAGGTCGATCTGCTGGCGGATGAAGTCGACCGGCACCGGATGCACCCCGAACACGCCCAGCGTGTTCTGCGCCGTCAACGCGGTGATGGCGGTTGCGGCGTAGGCATTGAGCGCCGTCACGGCCTTGATGTCGGCCTGGATGCCGGCGCCGCCGCCGGAATCGGAGCCGGCGATGATCAGCACGCGGCCCTTCATGTCAGGCGCCGTGACGTTCGACGGCGCCGGCAATATCGTCCACAACGCGCTGCACGATCGCCGCATCGTCGCCTTCGGCCATGACGCGGATCAGCGGCTCGGTGCCGGAGCGCCGGATCAGCAGGCGGCCTTTACCGTTAAGCGCGCTTTCTCCGGCCTCAATCGCCTTGCGCACGCTGGCGCTTTCCAAAGTGGCGGCGGCGCGGGCAATGTCGTTGAGCCGCACGTTCTTCAATATCTGCGGCACGGTCTCGAAGACGCGGAAGACCTCCGACGCCTTGCGCCCGTCCTGCACCAGCACGGCGAGCGCCTGCAATGCCGCCATCAGTCCGTCGCCGGTGGTGGCGAAGTCGGACATGATGATGTGGCCCGACTGCTCGCCGCCCAGATTGCAGTTGTCGCTGCGCATGCGCTCCAACACATAGCGGTCGCCGACCTGGGTGCGGATCATGGCGATGCCGCGCGATTGCAGGAAGCGCTCGAGCCCCAGATTGGACATCACGGTGGTGACGAGGCAGTCGCCGCGCAACCGGCCGTCGCGCCGCCAGCACTCGGCGATGACGCCCATTAGCTGGTCGCCGTCGATGATGCGGCCCTTCTCGTCGACCATCACCAGCCGGTCGGCGTCGCCATCGAGCGCGATGCCAAGATGCGCGCCTTGCGCCACCACCTCGCGCGCCAGTGCCTGCGGGTGCGTAGAGCCGCATTCCTTGTTGATGTTGAAGCCGTCGGGCGAGACGCCGATCGGCACGATCTCCGCCCCCAGCTCCCACAGCACGGCGGGCGCCACCTTGTAGGCAGCGCCATTGGCGCCATCGACCACGATCTTCAAGCCATCGAGACGTCGGCCACGCGGGAAGCCGGTCTTGACGAACTCGGCGTAACGGCCCAGCGCATCGTCGAGACGACGGGCGCGGCCCAGCGCGTCCGATCCCGCCCGACGCGTGCCGAGATCGGAGGCCATCAGCGATTCGATCTCGGCCTCGGTCTCGTCGGAAAGCTTGTAACCGTCGGGACCGAACAGCTTGATGCCGTTGTCTTGATAGGGATTGTGCGAGGCGGAAATCATCACGCCGAGATCGGCGCGCAGCGAGCGGGTCAGCATCGACACCGCGGGCGTCGGCACCGGACCCAGCAGCACCACGTCCATGCCGATGGCGACGAAGCCCGAAGTCAGCGCCGGCTCCAGCATGTAGCCCGACAGGCGCGTATCCTTGCCAATCACCACCTGATGGCGATGGCCGCCGCGGTTGAACACCAGGCCCGCCGCCATGCCAAGGCGCAGCGCCGTCTCCGCCGTCATCGGCTCGAGATTGGCCCGGCCACGCACCCCGTCGGTGCCGAAAAGCTTGCGTGTCATGGCCGGCACTCTATCGCAGCCGGCCGGCCGCAGCCAGCGCGCGGGCGGTTTCGGATACGTCGTGGACACGCAGGATATGGGCGCCTTTGCGGGCGGCATCGACAGCCGCCGCAATCGACGCCTCAAGCCGGTCTTCAGGCTTTTCGCCGCCGCCCAGCGATTTCAGGAAGCCCTTGCGCGAGACGCCGATGACCACTGGCATATCAAAGGCGACGAAGCGTCCGACGTTGGCGAGCAGCTCGATGCTTTGAGCATGGGTCTTGGCGAAGCCGATGCCGGGATCGATGGCGATGCGGTCGCGCGCGATGCCGTCGGCTTCGCAGGACGCCACCCGGGCTTGCAGCCATGACGCCACCTCAGCGACCACATCGCCGTACGCGGTGTGGGAAAGCATGTCCTGCGGCGTGCCGCGCATGTGCATCAGAATCACCGACGCATCGGAGTCGGCGATGGCGCGCAGCGCATCGGGATCGTGGGTCAGGCCGGACACGTCGTTGACGATCCTGGCCCCCGCTGCGATGGCCGCCCGCATGGTCGCGGCATGGCGGGTATCGACCGACACCAGCACGCCCTCGCCGGCCAGCGCTTCGATGACGGGCAGGACGCGTTGTCGCTCTTCGGCCGGATCGACCGGCGTTGCGCCCGGCCGCGTGCTCTCGCCGCCGACATCGACGATCGCGGCGCCCTCTTGCACGAGCCGCAGACCAGCGGCGACAGGGTCATGGTGCCGGCCGCCATCGAAGAAGGAATCGGGCGTGACGTTGAGGATGCCCATGACATGCGGGCGATCGAGCGTCAGTCCGGCGAAGGAAAGCGTCATGGGCGTGACTGCTAAAGGAAAGGCCCCGGAGAGCGGGGCCTTTCGATCTTACGTACCGGGCGCCGGTTCCGGCGTCAGCCCGCCCGGCGGCGATTTCGGCTGCGCGCCCGAGGGCGGCACCGACGAACGCTTGCGCGGGTTGCTGGGCGCATCGGTGTCGTTGCGCTTGACCGGCTCACCGCGCAGCAGCCCCCTAACCTCCTCGCCCGACAGCGTCTCGTATTCGAGCAGCGCCTTGGCAACGATGTGCAGGTCGTCGATGTTCTCGGTCAGGATGCGCCGCGCGTTTCGCTCGCCCTCGTCGATCAGGCCACGCACCTCGTCGTCGATCAGCCTGGCGGTATCGGCCGAGATGTTGGTGGTCTGGGTCACGGAGTGGCCGAGAAACACTTCCTGCTCGTTCGAGCTGTAGCGCACGCGGCCGAGCTTCTCGCTCATCCCCCATTCCATGATCATGGCGCGGGCCAGGCGGGTCGCCATCTGGATGTCGCTTGTGGCGCCGTTGGTGACGTTCTCCTCGCCGAAGATCACCCGCTCCGCTTCACGGCCGCCGAACAGCACCGCCAGGCGCGAAATGCAGAACTGACGCGACATCGACAGCCGGTCGCGCTCGGGCAACTGCATGGTCAGGCCCAGCGCCCGGCCGCGCGGAATGATGGTCACCTTGTGCAGTGGATCCGACTGCGGCATATGCAGACCGACCAGCGCATGGCCTGCCTCATGGTATGCCGTCAGCGCCTTCTCCTCGTCGGTCATCACCATGGAGCGCCGCTCGGCGCCCATCATGACCTTGTCCTTGGCATGCTCGAAATCGCCCATGGTCACCAGCCGCTTGCCGGCGCGGGCCGCGCGCAGGGCGGCCTCGTTGACCAGGTTGGCGAGGTCGGCGCCGGAGAAGCCCGGCGTGCCGCGCGCGATAACGTGCGGATCGACGTCCGGCGCCAGCGGCACCTTGCGCATGTGGACCTTGAGGATCTTCTCGCGGCCAGCAATGTCGGGGTTGGGAACGACGATCTGGCGATCGAAGCGGCCGGGACGCAGCAGCGCCGGATCGAGCACGTCGGGCCGGTTGGTCGCGGCGATCAGGATCACGCCTTCGTTGGCCTCGAAGCCGTCCATTTCGACCAGCAGCTGGTTCAGCGTCTGCTCGCGCTCGTCGTTGCCGCCGCCCAGGCCGGCGCCGCGATGGCGGCCGACGGCGTCGATTTCGTCGATGAAGATGATGCAGGGCGCGTTCTTCTTGGCCTGCTCGAACATGTCGCGCACGCGGGAAGCGCCGACGCCCACGAACATCTCGACGAAGTCGGAGCCCGAGATGGTGAAGAACGGCACGTTGGCTTCGCCGGCGATGGCGCGCGCCAGCAAGGTCTTGCCGGTGCCCGGCGGACCGACCAGCAGGCAGCCCTTGGGAATCTTGCCGCCCAGCCGCTGGAATTTCTGCGGGTCTTTCAGGAAATCGACGATCTCCTCGAGCTCGCTCTTGGCCTCGTCGATGCCGGCGACGTCGTCGAAGGTGACGCGGCCGACCTTCTCGGTCAGCAGCCGCGCCTTGCTCTTGCCGAAGCCCATGGCGCCGCGACCACCGCCCTGCATCTGGCGCATGAAGAAGATGTAAACGCCTATCAGCACCAGCAGCGGCAGCCAGTTCAGGATCATGCCCAGCACTGGGATGTTCTCTTCCGGCGGAACGGAGCTGGTCTTGATGCCCTTGCTGAGCAGGGTCGGAACCAGGGAGGGATCGTTGGGCGCGTTGGTAGTGAAGGAGGAGCCGGCGCCGGTCGTGCCGTCAGCGTAGTTGCCGGTAACTTGTGTACCGCGAGACGATTCCTGGATGGTGACGTTGGCCACCTGACCGCGCTCGACTGCGGCCCTGAACTCGGAATAGGGAATAGTCGTGCTGCCGCTGCTGCGGCCGGACGTGTTGAACATCTGGAACAGCGCCAGCAGCAAGAGGCCGATCACCACCCAGAGGGCAAGATTGCGTCCAAAGATGTTCACTATCGGCCTCGCAATGAAAACGTCTGTCAGTCCAGATACATGGGCGCGTCCGGCGGCAAAACAAGCGGCCAGGCCGGGCGGCCCACGCCCTGCGCCGGCCGGAAGGCCGCATCAAGGCAAGCAGGCACGGTAGCAGGCAGGGCCGCGCCCCGTCCATCATCGCCTCGGCCGGCCTTTGTCGCGGATTCCGGCAGAAATACCGCTGCCAGTTCCCTGCCGCGCCACAGTCCCGGTAGCGCCTCCGCCACCGGCGCGGGCAGGCGGCGCAGCGTGGTGAGCCCGTTTTGCAGCGCCTGCAGTCGCCCCGCCGGACCGAGCTTTTCCACAACGGCCTCGCTCTGGAGGTCGGCCGGCGGCGTCAGGCAGTAGCGCCTATCCCAAAGCATAGGACGGCCGGGCAAGGCCCGAAGGGACTGGGAAATCGCCCCGGCTTCGCGGCAGACCAGCAGGCGCTTGCCGCGCAGGATGAAGCGACAGCCGCCCGCAACGGCGCCCCGTCCCTCGTTCAGCAAGGCGATCGCGCCGGTCAAACCGGTGTTGCGGGCCGGATAGTGACGGCCGCCGAAAGTCGAGGCCAGCCGCGCCAGGAGCCGGCGCGCGATGGTTTCGGGCAGGCAGGCGAAACCGTCACGGTCGAGCCAGGCGAAGCCGCGCGGATCGACGCAGACCAGTTCGACCGCCAGCACCGCCAGCCGCCCGGCGAGCGCCTGCCGAAGCATCGCGCTTCGAGCGGCGATGTCGCCCAGCGCAGCGCGCGTATCGGCCCGCAGCGACCGACGCACCAGCACGCGCGCATAGTCGTCGCTCTGGTTGGAGGGATCGTCGACCCAGGCCAGGCCGTGGGCGAGAACCGTCGCCGCCAGACGATCGCGCCCAATGCCGAGCAGCGGGCGCAGCAGCCGCAAATGCGCGCGCTCGACGACGCTCGCCATGCCGGCAAGGCCTTCCGGCCCGGACGAATCCGCCAGCCGCAGCAGCACCGTCTCGGCCTGATCGTCGGCCTGATGCCCCAGCAACAGATGCACAATGCCCAGGGCGCGGCAGCGAGCCTGCAGCAGATCGTAGCGCGCCGCGCGGGCAGCCTCGCTACGGCCGGTTTCAGGTTTGGCCCCGGTCCAGGAAAGAATTTCGGCGCTGACGCCGCGCCCTTGCAGCAGCGCCGCCACATGGCGCGCCTCGTCCTGCGAATCGGCGCGCAGGCGATGATCGACGATCAGAGCCGTCAGCGAACCGCCGTGCGCGCCAATCCAGTCATGCGCCAGCAGCGCCAGCGCCAGGCTGTCGCGGCCGCCGGAAACGGCAACGGCGATCTGGGGAGATTTTTCGAACGGTCCCAGCCGCGCCATGGCGGCGGCGAATTCCCGGCTCGTTACAGGCGCCGCACCGGCTCCGCTCGCGGCGGCGCCGGCGGTGGGGACGAAGGCCGGCGCTAGCTGCACCTGCTCTTGCGCCGCTCTTCGGTGGCGCGGCGGCGGACGATCTCGGGCGCGGTCGGGTATTCCTTGTTCAGCCGATCATAGACGGCGCAGGCGTCCTGATCCTTCTTCTGCGCCGACAGCGACATGCCAAGCTTCAGCAGCGTGTCAGGCGCCTTGTTGCCCTTGGGATAGTTCTTGTAGCCGTCGGCGAAGGCGACGGCGGCGTTCTGGTAGTCCTGCCGCACGTAATAGGTCTCGCCCAGCCAGTATTGCGCGCTGGCGGCAAGCTGGTGGCGCGGATTGCGGGCGACAATGTCGCGCAGGGTCTGTTCGGCGCTGGCGTACTGGCCCGCACGCAGCATCTGTTGCGCGGCCTCGTATTGCTGCTCAACCGTGCCACCGGCAGGGGCAGCCGCCTGCTGCTGCTGGCTGGGCGGCGGCGTCAGCGGCGCGGGCGTCGAGGGCGAATAGGTCTGGCCCGGCTGCGGCGGACGCAGGACGCCGGCCTGCTGCCCCGGCTGGGTCAGCGGCGCGGTCGACGGCAATTGCACGGGCTGGCCGATCGGCGGCTGGTTGACCTGCGGCGGCGCAACGCCGGCCACCGGCGGGCGCGGCGCGCCGCCCTGGCCGCCTTCCAATTGGCTGATGCGGAACTCGAGGTCGGTGGTGAGCTTGTCCAGCCGCGCGGCAAGCTGGCGGATCTTGATGTCGAGATCCTCGACCTGGCCGGTCAGCGCCGTCATCTGGCGCTCCAGCCCGTTCATGCGATCTTCGATCGCGTAATTGCCCGCCTGGGCGATCTGGGTTTCACGTTTGCCGGCCGAAGTCGTCATCGGCATGTCGTTGGCGTAAACCTTGCGCTCGATATTCTGCATCTCGCGCTCGAGCCGGCCCATGCGATCTTCCAGCGTCTGGGCTTGCGCCCCGGACGCCACGATCGATCCAAGCGCGGCGCAGAACACGACAGCGGCGAAGCCGCCGCGGCGGGTCGAGGGCCGATCGAAAACCTGAGCCATGATCATTTCCTCACGCGATCGGGCCGCATGCGATTGCCAACGCATCAACGCGGAGCCGGCCCCTGCACAATCCAATGAACGATTATATACCGTAAAAATCCCGCCAAAAATAAGGCGTCGGACGAGCCGGCCGCTTTGCGCGACCGCCCGTCCGACGCCCTTTGTTTCAGGCCGGATGAGGCCGATTTAGTTCGACAGGACCGTCACGCCACGACGGTTCTGCGAATAGGCCTGCTCGGTCGAACCGGACACGGCAGGACGCTCCTTGCCGTAGCTGATGGTCGCGACGCGGTTGGCCGGGATGCCCTGCGAGACGAGGAAGGCGCGCACCGACGAAGCGCGACGCTCGCCCAGCGCCAGGTTGTATTCGCGCGTGCCCCGCTCGTCGGCATGGCCTTCGACGGTGATGCGCCAGTTGCCGTAACGCTTCAGCCACGCCACCTGACGGGTCAGCGTCTGACGCGCTTCCGGCGACAGCTGGTAGCTGTCGTAATCGAAGAACACCCGGTCGCCGACGTTCTGCGTGAAATCGGCCTGCGAGCCAGGCGTCGCCACCTGCTGCGTGCCGGTGCTCGCGCCCGTCTGCGTACCCGGAGCCGGGGTGGTTTCGCAAGCAGCCACCAGCAGCACCGCCGCCAGCAAACCGAGAATTTTTACGCGCATCATTTCCATATCTCCTTCGTGAACCTAGTTGCATACCGCCGAAGATTTACTCACCCACTGCCAGAATTTAAACCAGTCCTGTCAGTGCGTTAGACGACGGTCTGCGCGCCTATCGGCAAAAAACGCGCGGACTATACCACTCAAAAAACCCATGGCAACCCAATACCCGCAGGCTTACTGCGGGATCAGCGGCGACCAGGCGGGATCGGAAGCGTCGGTCGGAGTGACCACCTGACGCTCGTTCGACCCGGTCAGATCGACGCTGTAGAGGCGCACACCGCCGCCGCGACCGCCCGCGCCCTGCGGCGACTGGCGAAAGAACATCAGCACACGGCCGTTGGGCGCCCAGGTCGGGCCTTCGTCCAGGAAACTCTCGGTCAGCAGCCGTTCGCCCGAGCCGTCGGAGCGCATGATGCCGATGTAGAACTTGCCCTGGAAAATCTTGGTGAAGGCGATCAGATCGCCGCGCGGCGACCAGACCGGCGTGGCGTAGCGGCCTTGGCCGACGCTGATGCGACGCACATCGCTGCCGTCAGCGTTCATCACGTAAAGCTGCTGCTGGCCGCCGCGATCGGAGTTGAAGACAATGCGCGCACCGTCGGGCGAGAAGCTCGGCGAGGTATCGATCGCGGGATGGTTGGTCAGGCGCTGCACCCGCTTGGTGCGCACGTCCATCGTGTAGATCTCGGAATTGCCGTCGGCGGCCAGGCTCATCGCCACGCGATTGCCGTCTGGCGAGAAGCGCGGCGCGAACGTCATGCCGGGGAATTCGCCCAGCACTTCCTGGCGGCCGGTATCGACGTTGTAGATGTAAACGCGGGGCTGGTCGCCGCTGTAGGAGAGATAGGTGATCTCCTGCAACGTCGGCGAGAAGCGCGGCGTCAGCACCAGGCTGCGACCGTCAGTCAGGTAGCGATGATTGAAGCCATCCTGGTCCATGATCGCCAGCCGCTTGACGCGCTGTGTGACCGAACCGCTTTCGGCGACATAGACGACGCGGGTGTCGAAATAGCCGTCCTCGCCCGTCATGCGCTTGTAGATCGCGTCCGAGATGATGTGCGCGATGCGGCGCCAGTTCTGCGGCTGCGTGAAATACGCCAAACCGGTCATCTGCTGGCCGACCGTGACGTCCCACAGGCGGAACTCGACGCGCAGGCGGCCGTCGGGCTGCATCTGGGCGGCGCCGGTGACCAGCGCCTGGGCGTTGATGACGCGCCAGTCGGCGAAGCGCGGCGGCACGTTGATGTTGGTGATCTTCTCGACGAAGGAGGCGCGATCGAGTGGCCGGAACAGGCCCGAGCGCTCGAGATTGGCCGAGATCACCTGGGCGATGTCGACGCCGACGCGGCTGGCTTCAGCCTGCTCGCCGACGAAGTCTACGATGGCGATTGGCACCGGTTCGGGATTGGGCCGCGTGATGTCGATGCGCAGCTGAGCGCGGGCGCTGCTCGCCATCGCCAGCGCGGCGGCAAAAGCCAGCACCAGCATGACGGCGCCGTAAGCGAAGCGGTTCGGCCGGGCCGATTTGATCGCAGTCTTCATTGTTTGCCTCACAGATCGCGGGGATCGAAACCGAAAGTGAAATTGCGCCAGGTATTGTACTTGTCGGCTGGCAGCGGAAAAGGCTGGCAGGATGGATTGAGCGTAGCACGCAAGGCGGCTTCCGCCGCCGAACGATAGAACGGATCGTTCATGCGCGAACGATCGACGATATTGGCCTCGCGCACGGTGCCGTTGGGATTCATCGACACCTGAATCTCGACGATCAGCCGCTCCGGATTGGGGGCGCCAGCGGGGAAGTTCCAGCACGGCCTCACCTTGTCGCGCACGGCATCCATTTCGCTGCGCGCCAGCTGATCCGACAGATTCGGCGCGGTCTGACGCTGCTGCGGCGCGGCGGCCTGCTGCACCGGCTTGGCCTGCGGATCGGGCGGCGTCGGCCTGGCGGGCGCTTTGTTCTTCAGAACCGAATCCAGGATGGAGTCGAAGCGGTCCTTCTCCGGCTTCTTCACCTCGGCCTTCTTCGGCTCCTCTTTCTTAGGCTCTTCCTTCTTTTCCGGCTTCACCACTTCGGCCTTCTTGTCGGGAATGGGTTCCGGTTTCGGCTCCGGTTTGGCCTCCGCCGCCTTGGGCGGCGCCGGCGCAGGCGGCGTCGGCTCGGGCTTCACCTCCTGTTTCGGCGGGTCGGGCTGCTTGGGCACCGGCGGCTTGGTCAGCTCCGGCGCCGTGGCCTTGGGCGCCATGGTCACTACTTCAACGGTATTGGGCAGTTCCGGTTCCGGCGGCGGCTTGATGAAGGACGGCAGCCCGAACACGATCGCCAACGCCAGAGCGAGGTGAAAGAGGCCCGAAAGGATGCTGCCGGAACTCATGGCCTAGCGACGTTGACCACCCGCAGGCGGCGTGGCGGGCGCGCCCGGGCGCGCCGGGGCGGCCGGCTGCTCGGCAACCAGCGCCACTTTGGTGAATCCCGCGCCGTTGATCATGCCCATCACTTCCATGACGCGGCCGTAGGAGATCGCCTTGTCGCCGCGCACGAAGATACGCTGATCCGGCTTGTTGGCCGAAATGGCGCGCAAACGTGGCAGCAATTCGTCCTGCCCGACTTTGGTCTCCTGCAGGAAGATGTCGCCCTTGGCATCGACGCTGACCACCAGCGGCTCGTCCTGGCCGGTGATGGGCTTGGCTTCGGTCTTGGGCAGATCGACCGGCACGCCGACGTTGAGCAGCGGCGCCGCCACCATGAAAATGATCAGCAGCACCAGCATGACGTCGACGAAGGGCGTGACGTTGATCTCGGCCATCGGCTGGTAGCGGCCGCGGGCGAAGCGGCCCTTGATCCGCCGGCCGCCGCCATTGTTGAGGCTGGCACCCATCAGCGCGCCTCCTCGAGCTGGCGCGACAGGATGGTCATGAACTCGGCGGCGAAGCCGTCCAGACGCTGGGCGTAGCGGGCGATCTCGGTCGACAGCTTGTTGTAGGCGATGACCGCCGGCACGGCGGCAACCAGGCCCAGCGCCGTGGCGAACAAGGCCTCGGCAATGCCGGGCGCCACCACGGCGAGCGACGTGTTCTTGCTCAACGCGATCGACTGGAACGAATTCATGATGCCCCACACCGTGCCGAACAGGCCGATGAAGGGCGCGGTGGAGCCGACCGAGGCCAGGAAGATCATGCGCTTCTCAAGCGATTCCATTTCGCGCGAAACGGTGACGCCCATCACCTGCTCGATGCGCTGCTGCAGGCCGGCGCGCGCGGCGCCCGTGAGCGCGATGCCCTTCGATACGGTGCGGCGCCACTCGCGCATCGCGCCGGAGAACACGCTCGACATCGGATCGTCGGGACGCGCGCCGACGCGATCGTAGAGATCCTCGAGCGAGATGCCGGACCAGAACGTCTCTTCGAACTGGTTGGCTTTGGCGCGCAGGCCGCGCAAGCGGATGAGCTTGTCGAAGATGATGGCCCACGACCAGAACGAGGCCAGGATGAGAGCGATCACGACGATCTTCACGATCCAGTCGGCGTTCATGAACATGCCGACGATCGACATGTCGATGGGCGGCACCGATCCCGGAAGGGTTTGCGCGTTGACGGTCTGGTCCATGGTCGGAAAAACTCCTACTGCGCTGGGTTTTTGCGCGTTGATTGTGGCGTTATAGGGGCGGTGGCGACCCTGGAAAGACTCTCGCGCAGACCGCTCGGCAGGCGCGCCGGACGTCCGTCGGGACGCATGCAGGCGAGCTTCAACGTCGCGGTGACGAGAATTTCATCGGCCTTGCGGACGAGCTGCTCGATATCGAGCGAGGCGCCACCCAAGGCGACAATCGTGCTGTCGACGACCAGCAGATCGTCGAGCCGCGCGGGACGTTTGTAGTCGACGGCGCAATGACGCACCGTCCAGTTGACGCCCGTCGCTTCGCGCAGAGCCGAGTGCTCGTAGCCCAGCAGCCGCATCATCTCAGTGCGCGCGCGTTCGACGAAGCGCAGGTAGTTGGCGTAGTACACGATGCCCGCCGCATCGGTGTCCTCGTAGAACACGCGCAACGCATAGAAGTGCCGGCCATCGGCGATCAGCCCCGAAGGCGAGCGCGCGATTTCCGACATGCGTTGCAGGTTTGCCTCACCGGTCATCGGCATCTTCCGAGCGCATCAGATCGAACTGCGCTTGCGCGCCGCGGGGGATGGCCATGCCGATATGGCGGTAGCCCAGCTCGGCCAGCATGCGCCCGCGCGGGGTACGCAACACGAAGCCCTGCTGCATCAAATAAGGCTCGATCACGTCTTCCAGCACGTCGCGCTGCTCGCTGAGCGCGGCCGACAGCGTCTCAACGCCCACCGGCCCGCCACCGTATTTCTCGGCGATGCAGAAGAGGTAGCGCCGGTCCATGGCGTCCAGCCCCGAGCGATCGACCTCCAGCCGTTGCAAGCCGGCATCGGCGACCTTGGCGTCGACGCGCCTGGCGCCGCCGACGGTGGCGAAGTCGCGTACCCGGCGCAGCAGGCGATTGGCGACGCGGGGCGTGCCGCGCGAGCGGCGCGCGATCTCGGCCGCGCCATCGTCGGTCATCTCGACATTCAGCACGCCCGCGGCACGGCGCACGATCAGCTCCAACTCGGCCGGGGTGTAGAAGATCATGCGCAGCGGAATGCCGAAACGCTCGCGCAAGGGCGTCGTCATAAGGCCCGAGCGCGTCGTGGCGCCGACCAGAGTGAAGGGCGGCAAGTCGATGCGGATGGAGCGCGCCGCCGGCCCCTCGCCGATCATGATGTCGAGCTGGAAATCCTCCATCGCCGGATAGAGGATTTCCTCGATCGCTGGGTTGAGGCGATGGATCTCGTCGATAAACAGCACGTCGCGCGCTTCGAGATTGGTCAAGAGCGCGGCCAGATCGCCTGCCTTGGCGATCACCGGACCGGACGTGGCGCGGAACCCTGCGCCAAGTTCGCGCGCCACGATCTGCGCCAGTGTGGTCTTGCCCAGGCCCGGCGGGCCATGGAACAGCACATGGTCGAGCGCCTCGCCGCGCGCCTTGGCGGCGTCGATGAAGATGCGCAAATTCTCGCGCACCTGCTGCTGGCCGACGAACTCGCCCAAAGTCAGCGGCCGCAACGAGGCTTCGGCGCCATCGTCGGCGGCGCGCGCGGGCGCCACCATGCGGGTCGTATCGATCGCGGGCGGGCGCTTGTCGCTCATGCGCTCAATTCCTTAAGCCCGGCGCGGATCAACGCCTCGACATTGCCGCTCTCGCCCAGGCGCTGCGCCGCGCGCGCCACGGCGCCGAACGCATCGGCCCGCTTGTAGCCGAGATTGACCAGGGCAGAGACCGCGTCCTCGTTGATGCCGCCCGCCTGCGGCTGGCCCGTCGCCATCTTGGTCTTCAGCGCATTGCCCGGCATGGCGATGGCGGAGACCTTGTCCTTCAATTCGCTCGCCAGCCGACCCGCCAGCTTGGGACCAACGCCCTGCGCCTGCGACAACGTGGTGCGATCTTGCGCCGCGATGGCATTGGCGAGCTTGTCGGGTGTCAGCGCCGAGAGGATCGACAGCGCCACCTTGGCGCCGACGCCTTGCACCGTCAGCAGCAGGCGAAACCAGTCGCGCTCGTTCTCCTCGTGGAAAGCAAAGAGATGGATGTGGTCCTCGCGCACCTGCGTCTCGATATGCAGGCGCACGTCCTGGCCGACCGGCGGCAGCGCACGCAAGGTGCGGGCGGAGGCGAACACCAGGTAGCCGACGCCGTTGACGTCGATAATGGCGCTGTCTTCGCTCGCGCTGTCCAGCAATCCGCGCAACAGGGCGATCATCGCAGGCCTGCCGGCAAGGCCGCCTCCTTGCTCCACGCCTTCTGCGTGCCGAGAAAATGGGCCAGGCAGATGGCGACAGCCAGCGCGTCGGCGGCATCGGCGGTGGCGTTGATGCCGGGCAGCAGGCGCTTGACCATCATCGCCACCTGCGTCTTGTCGGCATGGCCGACGCCGACCACGGCCTTCTTCACCTGGTTGGCGCCGTATTCCGACACCGGCAGGCCGAGCCTGGCCGGCGCCAGCAGCACCACGCCGCGCGCATAGCCAAGCTTCAGCGTCGAGGAGGCGTTCTTGTTGACGAAGGTCTCTTCCACCGCCGCATGCACCGGCTGCTGCGCCTCGATCACGGCGGAGATGCCGACGAAGAGCTGGTCCAGCCGTTCGGCCAGCGACAGTTTCTCGTCGGACTTCACCACGCCATGCGCCACATGTCGCAGACGATAGCCGTCGGATTCGATCACGCCCCATCCGGTGATGCGCAGGCCGGGATCGAGACCGAGCAGCCGCATCTTCAGGCCGTCAGCCGCGCCAGCACGGCGTCGGAGATTTCGAAATTGGCGGTGACGGTCTGCACGTCGTCATTGTCCTCGAGCTGCTCGATCAGTTTGAAAAGTTGTTCGGCCTGCGCCTGCTCGACCGGCGCTGTGGTCACCGGCCGCCACACCAGCTTGGCGCTCTTGGGCGCGCCAAGGCTCTTCTCCAACGCTTCGCGCGCGCCGTTGAAATCCTCGACGGCGCAGACGATCTCGTGCGTCTCGGCATTGCTCTGCACGTCGGATGCGCCCGCCTCGAGCCCCTGTTCGAACACCGCATCGGCCGAACCCGCCGATACCGGATAGACGATCAACCCTACGCGCTCGAACATGAAGGAGACGGAATTGGTCTCGCCCAGCGCCCCGCCATGCTTGGCGAAAGCGGAACGCACGTCCGACGCGGTGCGATTGCGGTTGTCGGTCAGCGCCTCGACGATGATGGCGACGCCACCGGGGCCGTAACCCTCGTAGCGCATCTCCTCGTAATTGGCGTCATCGCCGCCGCCCGCGCCGCGTTTGACCGCGCGCTCGATCGTGTCCTTGGACATGTTGGCTTCGCGCGCCGCCAGCATCGCCGCCCGCAGGCGCGGATTGGCGGCGGGGTCGGGAATGCCGATGCGGGCAGCCGTCGTCAGCTCGCGGATCAGCTTGGTGAAGATCTTGCCCCGCTTGGCGTCCTGAGCGCC
Source organism: uncultured Hyphomicrobiales bacterium (assembly GCA_964388115.1). Taxonomy (GTDB): domain Bacteria; phylum Pseudomonadota; class Alphaproteobacteria; order Reyranellales; family JAQSWP01; genus JAQSWP01. The sequence continues at coordinate 829,541 of CAYLYK010000001.1, read as the reverse complement.
CTTGCGGTGCATGATGTTCTTGAATTGAGAATGACCAGCCATGGCAAAAATCGGCCCGTTCCAGTGTCTTGCGGGCGCCCGGTATAGCGGCAGGATTGAGCGAAATCCATACCATATCTCGGGGTCTTTTGGCTATCGGCCACTATGATTGGGAGTTTGATGGCTAGAGGCGGGACGCTCCCTGCTCGACCACCCTGCCCGCCTCCAGCCGCACGACATGATCGGCGAGCAGCTCGACCTCGGCCCAGACATGGCTGACATAGAGCATTGGCAGCGCGAAACGGGCGCGCAGGCGCTGCAGGTAGGGCAGGATTTCCGCCTTGCGCGCGGCATCGAGCGAGGCCAGCGGCTCGTCGAGCAGCAGCAGGCGCGGGCCCGACAGCAGCGCACGCCCGATGGCGACGCGCTGCTTCTCGCCACCCGACAGGGTCGCGGGACGGCGCGACAGAAGATGGGCGATTCCCAGCAGCTCGACGACCTCGTCGAAGGTGGCTACGCGATCGGATTCAGCGCGCCGCTTCTCGCCGTAGCGCAGATTGGCCGCGACATCGATGTGCGGGAACAGGCGCGCGTCCTGGAAGACGTAGCCGACGCGGCGCTGCTCGGGCGGCAGATCGATGCCGGCGTCGGACTCGAAATAGACGACTTCGTTGACGACGATCGTCCCCTGCGGCGGCTTTACCAGACCGGCGACGATGTCGATGATCGTCGACTTGCCCGCGCCCGACGGACCGAACAGCGCCGTCACGCCGCTGCCCGGCAACTCGACGTCGACGTCGAGCGCAAACGCATCGCGCCGCAGCTTCGCCGTCAGCCGGATCATGGCGTCACCCCCAGGCGGCGCGAGAGATAGCGATTCAAATACTCCGCCGCCAGCAGCGCGCCCAGCGCCACGATCACCGACAGCACCGCCAGGCGCAGCGCCGGCTCCTCGCTGCCGGGCGACTGCAGGTAGGAATGCACCGCCAGCGGCAAAGTGCGCGTCTCGCCGGGAATGTTGGAGACGAAAGTGATGGTGGCGCCGAACTCGCCCAGCCCGCGGGCGAAGGACAACACCAGGCCGGCGACGATGCCGGGCAGCGCCAGCGGCAGGGTGATCGATCGGAAACTCTGCCAGCGCGTGTCGCCCAACGTGCGCGATGCCTGCTCCAGCCTGCGGTCGATCGCGTCGAAGGACAGACGGATGGCGCGCACCGCCAGCGGCAATCCCATGACGGCAGCAGCGATCGCGGCGCCCTCCCAGGTGAAGGCGACGGTGACGCCGAAGACGGAGTCGAGAAATTTTCCGATCGGCCCGTTGCGGCCGAAGGCCAAGAGCAGCGCATAGCCCACCACCACCGGCGGCAGCACCAGCGGCAGGTGCACGATGCCGTCCAGCAGAGTCTTGCCGACGAAGTTCTTGCGCGACAGGACCCAGGCCAGCGCAATCGCCACCGGCAGGGTAAGCACCATGCTCCAGAAGGCGACCTTCAGGCTGAGCAGGACGACGCTTATTTCGTCGGGGGAAAGACTCATCCGCCGGTCGTGAAGCCAGCATCGCGCAAGATCGCGCGCGCTCTATCGCTCTGCAGGAATTGCAGGAACGAGGTCGCCGCCGGCGTGGTCTTGCCCTTGACGATGGCCGCCGGATAGACGATCGGCTTGTGGCTGTCGGGCGGAAACACGGCCACGACCCTCACCTTCGGCTCGACCTTGGCATCGGTGGCATAGACGATGCCAAGCGGCGTCTCGCCACGCGCCACCAGCGCCAGGGTGGCGCGCACGTTCTCGGCCGGCGCCAGGCTGGGCGAGACCTGATCCCACAGTCCCAGCGTGGTCAGCGCATCTTTCGCATACTTGCCGGCCGGCACCGAATCCGGATCGGCAACCGCTAGCCGTCCGCCGCCGAGCTTTGCCTTCAGGTCCATACCTTTCGACAACACGATCGTTTCGGCCTTGTCGGCCGGCGCGATCAGCACCAGCGTATTGGCAGCGACGTTCTTGCGCGTGCCGGCCTCGATCAGCCCCTTCCGCTCGAGAAAGTCCATCCACTCCAGATCGGCGGAGAGGAACACATCGATCGGCGCGCCCTGCTCGACCTGGCGCGCCAGCGCAGAGGATGCCGCGTAGTTGCCGACGATCCTGCCACCGCCATTGGCGGCCCATTCCCTGCCCAAAGTCACGATCACGTTGCTCAGGCTGGCGGCCGCACCAACTCTCACTTCCTGTGCATTGGCCGCGCCGCCCAACAGCAGGCCCATCGACATCACCAGAAGCGCCAGAAACCGCATCGCCTCGCCTCGTTATATATGGCTGAATATAACCCTAGTCATGGCCACAGGCGACAGCAAGCCGTTTGTCGCTCAGCGCAGCAATTTGGCGAGTTTGGCTTGAGGCCCGGTGACGGCCTTCTCGGCTGCGTTCTGCATGGCCCGATAATGGCGGACGGCCTCGCGGCCCAGCGGCGTGATCTCGGCCCCGCCGCCGCTTTTGCCACCCGTCTTTGCCTGCACCAGCGGCGTTGCGAAGCATCTGTTCATCGTTTCGACCAGCAGCCAGGCGCGGCGATAGGACATGCCCAGCGATTTGGCGGCAGACGATATCGAGCCGGTGCTGGCGATGGCGTCGAGCAGATCGGCCTTCCCCGGGCCGATGGCGATGTCCTCGCCCAGGCGAATGCGCAGGCGCAGATCGATCTCGGGCTTGCGCCGCGCTGGCATTATTCCGCCACGGCCGCTTTCGTGCGCGGCCAGGGTCGCGTCTGTGACAGCCTGCCGCCCAGACGCACCGGCTCGGTATGGATCGCCAAGCCCGTGGCGTCGTCGGTCTCGACATACATGCCGCACAGCGTGCCCTCGCCCTCGGCCGGCATCAGCCGATCGCCCGGCGTCTTGCGCAGGAAGCGCAGGATCGGCGCTTCCTTCTTCATGCCGATGATCGAATCGTAGTCGCCGCACATGCCCGCATCGGTCTGGTAAGACGTGCCGCCCGGCAATATCCAGCCATCGGCGGTCGGAACATGGGAATGGCTGCCCACCACCATCGACGCTTTGCCGTCGGCGAAGTGACCCAGCGACTGCTTCTCGCTGGTCGCCTCGCCGTGCACGTCGATCAGTATGGCGTCGGCCTGCTGTTTCAGCTTGTTCTCGGCGAGGAATTTTTCGGTGGCCTGGAACGGGCAGTCGATCGCGTCCATGAACAGCCGGCACATCACGTTCATCACCAGGATCCTGCGCCCGCCGGACACCGGATAGAGTCCGATGCCAACACCGGGCGTGCCGGGCGGAAAATTCACCGGCCGCAGCAGGCGCGGATCGCTGTCGATGTAGGTCAACGCCTCGCGCTGGTCCCAGGCATGGTTGCCGGTGGTGATGCAATCGACGCCCGCCGCGTAGAGCTCTTCGCAGATCTTGGCAGTGATGCCGAAACCGGCCGCGGCGTTCTCGCCGTTGACGACGACGAAGTCGAGGCCGAGTTCGGCGCGCAAGGCCGGCACGTATTTGCTCACCGCATCGCGCCCGGCCTTACCTACAACATCGCCACAGAACAACAGCTTCATCTCGATCCTCGTTCTCTCTCGCCGGCGCTGCGAAGGACGACTTCGCTCGCCACCATGTCGAGCGTGCGGTCGTGCGGGCCATGCGGCACCGACGGCACAAGCTGCGCCTCGTAGCCGATGCCAATCGTGACCGGCGACCGGCCCTGCGCCTGCAGCGCCGCCAAAGTGCGGTCATAGTAGCCGCCTCCATAGCCCAGGCGATAGAAACGATCGTCGAAGGCCAGCAGTGGCACCAGAAGATGCGTCGGACTGACCTCGGGCGCTTGCGCATCCGGTTCGGGGATACCCAGGCGGTTGAGTGTAACCACATCGCCCAGGCGATAGCGGCGGAACCGCAGCGGCTGCTGTGCGCCCATCACGACAGGCAAGGCGATGATGCGGCCGGTTTCGCCCAGCACGCGCAGCAAAGGCTGCACGTCGAATTCGCTGCGAAACGGAAAATACCCGCCGATGACGGCATCGGCCTTGAAGGAGATCTGCGCCATGACCAGCGCCGCCAGCGCCGTCGCCGCCTGGGTGCGCGCCTGCAGGCCGATGGCGTCGCGCCTTGCCGCCATGATGCGGCGCAGTTCCTGCTTGGCAGCGACGATGTCGTCAGTCACGCGGGCGATCCGGCGAGAAGGAGGGATTTGCAGGAAGCGGGGTGGAGCGGCACCGCCTCGGCCGTAGGCTCGAACATAACCTCTGTGGCCTGCGACTGCAGGTGGGCGCCATGTACCGAGGCCAGGGCCCCGGCAGGGACAGCTCCCTAGAGGTGAGCATTGGCCCCAGGGTTTAGCGGCCTTACGAACCAGACAGGAACCGCTCCACCTGCATACTTAGGACGCCGACAGCCTGCGGGCAATGCCGTCGAGGCGATTGCTGAAGGCTTCGGCGCGGCGCAGCGAGGTTTGGGCGGCTTCTTCGGCGGCGGCGCGGGCGCGATCCTTCTCAAGCCCCTGCTTCTCCAATGCCTCGATCCGCGCCTTGGCAGCGGCGAGTTCGGCCTTTTGCTCGACCATTTCGTCGGCCATCACCAGCCCCGCCATTACCAGCAGCCGAGCGTCGCCCACCTGGCCGACCTGCTTGACCAGTTCGGCAACCGCATTGGCCAGCGAATTGGCCAGGCGCTGCAAATGCTGCTCCTGCCCGTTCTCGCAATTGACCTCGTAGGTGCGGCCGTTGATGCGGATGTTGACCTGCGCCATGGAATCTCCGTTGGCCCTTTAGCTGTCCAGCACGGTCTTCAGCCGCGCGATCGCCGCTTCCAGCCTGGCCGCGATCTGATCCGACGTGCGTTGCAGGCGCGCATTCTCGGCGCGCAGCTTGGTGACTTCCGACGACAGTGATTTCACCCGCTCGCCTTCGTTGCGAACCCGCTCGTCGATGGCGGTTTCCAGCTTGGCCAGCGCGCCTTCAAGGCGATCATGCACCGTTTCGACCGACGCCATGCTGCATGCCTCTCCATCTCGTGGTGTCGCGCGCTGGCAGCACCATAAAAGCCGGGCCCTGCCCGATGCAACCCTGACCCTCTGTGGATGACGCCGACAAGCCTTTATCCAGATTGACGTGCCACAAGCGGGGCGGCATGGTGCGCGCGCAACGGCCCGGGGCGGCGCCGCCGGGCTGTCCCGGCCGGAAATCCGTATGAAACCAGCCCCACAGAGCCGATGAACGCCCCTCGCCATCCCGACACCGTTTCCGACCGCGACCTTGCCAACGCCATCCGCGCCTTGGCCATGGACGCGGTGCAGCAAGCCGATTCCGGCCATCCGGGCATGCCGATGGGCATGGCCGATGTCGCCACGGTGCTGTTCACGCGCTTTCTGAAGTTCGATCCGGCCGCACCCGACTGGGCTGATCGCGACCGCTTCGTGCTGTCGGCCGGCCATGGCTCGATGCTGCTCTACGCGCTGCTGCATCTGACCGGCTATCCCGGCCTGACCTTGGAAGAGATCCGCAATTTCCGCCAACTCGGCGCCAAGACCGCGGGCCACCCCGAATTCGGCCACGCGCCGGGCATCGAGACCACCACCGGTCCGCTGGGCCAGGGCCTGGCCAACGCCGTCGGCATGGCCCTGGCGGAACGGCATCTCAACGCCCAGTTCGGCAACCTGGTCGATCACCATACTTATGTAATCGCCGGCGACGGCTGCCTGATGGAAGGCGTCGGGCAGGAAGCCATTTCGCTGGCCGGCCATCTCGGCCTCGCCAAGCTGATCGTCCTGTTCGACGACAACGGCATCTCGATCGACGGCCCGACCTCGCTGTCGACCAGCGAAGACCATGCCGCGCGCTTTATCGCCGCCGGCTGGGACGTGCAGCAGATCGACGGCCACGACCCGGCCGCCATTGAAGCCGCCATCGCCCGCGCCCGCGTCGCGTCTAAACCGTCGCTGATCGCCTGCAAGACCGTCATCGGCTACGGCGCGCCGACCAAGGCCGGCACCGCCGCGACCCACGGCTCGCCCCTGGGCAAGGACGAGATCGCCGGCGCGCGCGAGAAGCTTTCCTGGCCGCATGCCGCCTTCGAGATTCCCGACGCGGTGCTGAAAGCCTGGCGTCATGCCGGCGCTCGTGGCGCCTCGATCCGCGCCGGCTGGGAAAAGCAGCTGGCTGAAATGCCGGCCGATCAGCGCGCCGAATTTGTGCGTCGCCTGCGCGGCGAATTGCCGAAGGAGCTGGACGGCGCCATCGCCGCCTTCAAGGCGAAGATGCGCGCCGACAAGCCCAACTGGGCGACGCGCAAGTCCAGCCAGGAAGTGCTGGAAGCGATCAACCCGATCGTGCGCGAGACCATCGGCGGCTCGGCCGACCTCACCGGCTCGAACAACACCAAGACCGCCGGGCTGAAGCCGATCACCAAAACCGACTACTCCGGCCGCTATATTCATTACGGCATCCGCGAGCATGCCATGGCGGCGGCGATGAACGGCATGGCGCTGCATGGCGGCGTCATCCCCTACGGCGGCACCTTTCTGGTCTTCACCGATTACTGCCGCCCATCAATCCGCCTCTCCGCCCTGATGGGCCAGCGTGTGATCTATGTCATGACCCATGATTCGATCGGCTTGGGTGAAGACGGCCCGACGCATCAGCCGGTCGAGCATCTGGCCGCCTTGCGCGCCATCCCCAACCTGCTGGTGTTCCGTCCTGCCGATGCCATTGAAACCGCCGAGTGCTGGCAACTGGCGCTGCAATCGCGCGACCGGCCATCGGTCATCGCCTTGTCACGCCAGAACCTGCCCACGGTGCGCCACGATGCCGATGGCGCCAATCTGGCGGCCAAGGGCGGCTACGTGCTGGCGGAAGCCAACGGCAAGGCGCAGGCGCATATCATCGCCACCGGCTCGGAAGTGATGGTGGCGCTGGCAGCCCGCAGCCTGCTGCAGAACGAGGGCATTCCGACGGCAGTGGTCTCGCTGCCGAGCTGGGAACTGTTCGAGGCGCAGGACGCTGCCTACAAGAAGTCCGTGCTAGGCGAGGCGGGCGTGGCGCGCGTTGTGGTCGAAGCGGCAACCGGTTTCGGCTGGGAGCGCTATCTCGGCCCCGATGGCGTGTTCGTCGGCATGACCGGTTTCGGTGCGTCGGCGCCGGCCCCGGCGCTCTACAAGCATTTCGGCATCACCGCCGAAGCGGTCGCCGCAGCGGCCAAATCGAAACTGGCCGCCAAGGCCTGACCACATAAGAAAAGACTGGAGAACGACGACATGGCAGTACGAGTTGGCATCAACGGTTTCGGCCGCATCGGCCGCAACATCCTGCGCGCCATCTACGAATCGGGCCGCAAGGACATCGAAGTGGTCGGCATCAACGATCTGGGCGACGTGCGCACCAATGCGCATCTGCTGCGCTACGATTCGGTGCATGGCCGTTTCCCCGGCGAGGTGAAGATCGACGGCGACTTCATCGATATCGGCCGCGGCAGGATCAGGGTTTCGGCCGAGCGCGATCCGTCCAAGCTGCCGTGGAAGGAACTGAACGTCGACATCGCGATGGAATGCACCGGCATCTTCGCCAGCAAGGAAAAGGCATCGGCGCATCTGACGGCCGGCGCAAAGCGCGTGCTGGTCTCCGCTCCCGCCGACAAGGCCGATCTGACGGTCGTTTACGGCGTCAACCACGACAAGCTCGCCAAGGAGCACACCGTGGTGTCGAACGGCTCGTGCACCACCAACTGCCTGGCGCCGGTCGCCAAGGTGCTGAACGACACGGTCGGCATCGAATTCGGCTACATGACCACGGTGCACGCCTATACCGGCGACCAGCCGACGCTCGACACCATGCACAAGGACCTGCATCGCGCCCGCGCGGCAGCCCTGTCGATCATCCCGACCTCGACCGGTGCGGCCAAAGCGCTGGGCCTGGTGATCCCCGAACTGGTTGGCAAGCTCGACGGCACCGCCGTGCGCGTGCCCACCCCCAACGTCTCGATGATCGATCTGGTGTTCACCGCCAAGCGCGACACCTCGGTTGCCGAGATCAACGACGCGATGAAAAAAGCCGCCAGCAGCGGTCCGCTCAAGGGCATCCTGGCGATCAACGACGAGCCGCTGGTTTCCAGCGACTTCAACCACAACCCCGCCTCCTCCACCTTCGACGTCGGCCAGACGCAGATCGTCGGCAAGCGGCTGGTTCGCGTGCTGTCGTGGTACGACAACGAATGGGGCTTCTCAAACCGCATGTCGGACACCGCGGTTGCCATGAGCAAACTCGGATAATCATGACGGATACGCCCGCGATCACGGTCCAGGACTGGGCCCAGACGCGGGCGGCCCTCGAAGCGGCGCGATCGCAAGGTCGCGCCGTTTTTCTTTGCAGCCCGCCAGGCGCGTCGGCCTGGCTGGGGGCGGGCTACTGGGCGGCGCTGCAGCAGCGCGCCCGCGCCGAATTTCCCGACCTCGATTTCACCCTGGCGCTGGATTGCGGCGACGCTGCCGGCGACGTCATGGCGGCGATCAGAACGGGGGTTGCGGCAATCGTTTTCCGCGGCGCGGCCGAAGTGCTGGCCAAGTTGCAGGACATGGCGCGGCAGGCGGGAGCCGAAGTTCGGCCGGAATGATCGAAAACGCCACAAAACGGCCACTTGCGATTGCCAAAACTCCCGTCAGACGTTATCCAACCGCCAAATCCAGCCTTGCAGCCCGTTCGGGCTCGCCTTCCCGGGAGCGCCAGAAATGAAGATTTCCAAGACCGTCAAACGCATCCTCGACAATTACGAAAGCGACAGCCCCGGCACCAAGACCAACCTGGCCCGCATCCTGATGCACGGCAAACTGGGCGGCACGGGCAAGATGGTGATCCTGCCGGTCGACCAGGGCTTCGAGCACGGCCCGGCCCGCTCCTTCGCGCCCAACCCGGATGCCTACGATCCGCACTACCATTTCCAGCTGGCCGTCGATGCCGGCCTCAACGCCTACGCCGCCCCGCTCGGCATGATCGAGGCCGGCGCCGGCACCTTCGCGGGCGCCATCCCCACCATCCTCAAGGTCAACAGCGCCAACAGCCTGGCCACCAACAAGGACCAGGCCGTCACCGGCTCGGTGATGGACGCGCTGCGCCTGGGCTGCTCGGCCATCGGCTTCACCATCTATCCCGGCGCCGACGAGCAGTTCGGCATGATGGAAGAGATTCGCGAACTGGCCGAGGAAGCCAAGTCGGTCGGCCTCGCCGTCGTCATGTGGTCCTATCCGCGCGGCGGCAAGCTCGACAAGGCCGGCGAAACCGCGCTCGACATCTGCGCCTATGCCTGCCACATGGCGGCACTGCTCGGCGCGCACATCATCAAGGTCAAGCCGCCGACCGACGTGCTGTGGCAGCCCGAAGCCAAGGCCGCCTACGAGAAGAACAAGGTCGATCTCTCGACCCAGGCCAAGCGCATCGCCCATGTCGTGCAGGCCGCCTTCAACGGCCGGCGCATCGTGGTGTTCTCCGGCGGCGAGGCCAAGGACACCGAAGGCCTGCTGAAGGAAGTGCGCGCGCTGCGCGACGGCGGCGCCAATGGCTCGATCATCGGCCGCAACACCTTCCAGCGCCCGCGCGAGGAAGCGCTGGCCCTGCTCGACGGCATCATCAAGATCTACCAGGGCAAGGAATGACTTCGTCTCCCGCAGGGGGGCGCTGACATGAACGATTGCCAGCTCTATCTGATAACGCCGCCGGCTTTCGAGCCGGCGGCGTTTGCGCCTGTGCTGAAGGCTGCCCTCGAAGCAGCGCCGGCGGCGGCGCTGCAGATCAGGCTGAAGCCCGCGAGCGACGAGCAGATACGGGCGGCGGTGAAGGCGTTGCTGCCGATCTGCCACGCCAGAAACGTCGCGGTGATCCTGAACGACCGGCCCGATCTCGCCGCCGAACTGGGATGCGACGGCGTGCATGTCGGGCAGGAAGACGCCTCCTATGACGAGGCCCGCCGCCTGATGGGCCCCGACCGGACCGTTGGCGTCACCTGCCACGACAGCCGGCATCTGGCGATGGAAGCGGCCGAGCGCGGCGCCGACTACGTGGCGTTCGGGGCGTTCTTTCCGACCACGACCAAGGATGCCAAGACCCAAGCCGATATCGACATCATCGCCTGGTGGTCGCAGCTGATGACCACGCCCTGCGTGGCGATCGGCGGCATCACGCCGGAGAACTGCAAGCCGCTGATCGAGGCGGGAGCCGATTTTCTCGCCGTTTCCAGCGGCGTGTGGAACCATCCCGAAGGTCCGACCGTTGCAATGGGCCGGTTTAAGGAACTGTTGCAATTGGGGAAATGACAATGCCAGCCGACCAGCGCCTCTCCTTGCCGCGCATGCGCGCGGGATTTCTAGCCATGGGCGCGGCGGCGCTGCTTGCCTTTCCGGCTGCTGCGCAGGATCGCGAGAATGAACTGGCCGGCGCCTGGGACGGCGGCGTGCTGACGATCCAGATCGAAAACGACTGGTTTGGCGGCCCTTCCAACAAGGATCGCCATTACTCCACCGGCCTGCGCGCCAACTGGATGTCGCCGAACCTTTACGACGCCCCGGAATGGCTGCGCGATTTCACCGACATGCCGGAATACCTCCTGGGATTTCTCGACGGCCGTTCGGCAGGCCAGGTGAAGCGCCGCTACGGCATTGCCGTCGGCCAGTCGCTCTACACGCCTGAGGACAAGCAGGCGACGGCGCTGGTCAAGGACGAGCGGCCCTATGCGGCGTGGCTCTATCTCGGCCTGTCGCTGCAGACCATCCGCTACGACGCCAGCAAGGGCGACCCTAAGGCGCAGGACGCCATTCGCCAAGATACCTGGCAGCTCGATGTCGGCGTCGTCGGCCCTATGGCACTAGGCAAGCAGGTGCAGAACAATTTCCACGAATTGATCAACGCGCCCAAGAGCCAGGGCTGGGACAACCAGCTGCACAACGAGCCGGGCGTTAATCTCACCTTCGAGCGCAAATGGCGCATCGGCCGCACCAAGCTGCTGGACGATCCGATCAAGCTGCGCGCCGACATCATCCCGATGATGGGCCTGTCGGTGGGCAACGTGAACACCTATGCCGCGGCTGGCGGCATCGTCCGGCTGGGCCAGGATCTGGGCAACGATTTCGGCCCACCGCGCATCCGCCCTTCGTTGCCGGGCTCGGAAACGTTCGATCTGGAAGATCCGTTCGGCTGGTACATCTTCGCGGGCGTCGAAGGCTCTGCCGTGGCGCGCAATATCGCGCTCGACGGCAACACGTTCCGCGACAGCCACAGCGTCGACAAGAACATCTTCGTCGCTGATTTCATGGCCGGCGCCGCCGTCTTCCTCGGCCGCACCCGCCTTGCTTATACGCATGTTTTGCGTACCAAGGAGTACAAGGGCCAGAAGGGCATGGACCAGTACGGCGCGCTGACCTTCAGCGTCGGGTTCTAGGCCGGATCACGGTTGCGCCAGAAAGGAATGCGCTCGACAATGCGGGCATAGCCTCGACAGACGCCCGCATGGACAAGCCTGCAGCCGAAGAAAAAGCCCAGCTCGATTTCTACGCCCACCAGGCGCAGGAGTATCTCGTCCAGCCGTTCGGGCATGGCGAGGTCGATCCCGCCCTGCCGTTCATCGTCGGCCAGATCCGAATGCGCGGCTGGAAAAGCCTGCTCGATGTCGGCGCCGGCGGCGGGCGAGTTGCGGCGATCATTCGCGACCACGCCCCGCTCGATCGCCTGGTCGGCGTCGAACCGTCCGACGGGCTGCGCAAGGTGGCGCGCGAGAAATACGGCTTTTCCGAAAGCGAATTCATCGCCGGCGACGCCACCGCCCTGCCCTTCGCCGACAATGAATTCGATCTCGTGACCGAATTCGCCGTCCTGCACCATATGCGCAAGCCGCGTCTTGCGCTGCGCGAGATGATTCGCGTGGCGCGCCATGCCGTCGTGGTGGCCGACAGCAACAATTTCGGCCAGGGGCGCTATCTGGTCAGGCGCTGCAAGCAGGCCCTCAATGCCCTCGGATTGTGGCGCGCGGTGGACTTCGTTCGCACCGGCGGCAAGGGCTATCACGTCACCGAAGGCGATGGTCTGTGGTACAGCTATTCCGCTTTCGACGATTTCGACCTTTTGAGCGACGCCTTCGAGACGGTGCACACGATCAACCTGCTTGGCCACTCGACAGATCACTATCGCGACGCAGGCGGCGTGCTGTTGCTGGCGATCGGCAAGAAGGCCGGACGCTAGAGCGGCCTCATTCCGCTACCGGCAACCACAGCACGTCCTCGATCTTGGAAGCGCCGCTGGCCAGCATCGCCAGCCGGTCGAAGCCCAGCGCCACGCCGCTGCAGTCGGGCAGACCGCTTTCCAGCGCCGCCAGGAAATCCTCGTCGACCGGATAGCGCTCGCCGTAGAGGCGCTGCTTCAGCGCCATGTCGGCTTCGAAGCGGCGGCGCTGGACGCTCGCATCGGTGAGTTCGCCGTAGCCGTTGGCGAGCTCGACGCCGCAGACGTAAAGCTCGAAGCGTTCGGCCACCAAAGGGTCGCCTGGCTTGACCCGCGCCAGTGCCGCCATCGACACCGGATACTCGTAGAGCAAGGTCGGCGCGCCGAAGCCCAGTTTCGGCTCAACGCGCTCGAACATGATGCGGAAGAACAGATCCTCCCAGCGATCGCCGTCATGCGGCGTGATGCCAAGCGGCTCGGCAGCCTTGGCCAGCAATGCCAGATCGGGATCGGCCGGATTGACGCGCGTGGTTGCCAGCAGGTCGATGCCGGCGTAACGCGCGAACGCCTCCGCCACGGTCAGCATCTCGATATCGGCGGCGGGATCGCAGGCCTGGCCTTGCCACGTCAGCAGCGGACGGCCCGCCGCCCGCGCCGCGACATGCAGCAGGCTGGCGCAATCGGCCATGATGACGTCGTAGTCCTCGCGCGCGCGATACCACTCCAGCATGGTGAATTCGGGATGGTGCAGGGCCGAGCGCTCTGCGTTGCGGAAGGCGCGCGCGAACTGGAACGGGCGCGGCACGCCGCCGGCCAGCAGCTTCTTCATGGCGAATTCGGGCGAGGTGTGCAGATAGCGCGTCTGCCGCTGCGCCGAGGGGCTTTCCAGTTCCGTTGCGAACGCCTTCAGGTGCGGCTCCATGCCGGGCGAGACCTGCAAGGCCGGCGTCTGCACCTCGACGAAGCCGCGCTCGACGAACCAGTCGCGGATCGCGGCCTCGATCCGGCCGCGCGCGCGCAGGAAGGGCAGCCGCTCGGCCAGCCGGTCAGGCCGCCAGGCCGCAGGGCCTTTCGCGCCGGAATCGCCGCCGGTCACGGCCGAAGCCGCCAAATCGTCGCTGCCATGATGCAAGCCCTTACGCCATTGGGCCCGGCGGCGTCCAGAGCGTTGATTTTGCTGGCTGGATCGGGCGTTGCTTGTCGGCTGTCCGTTTGCTAGCTTCCGCGCGCTTTTGCCGGCCGGCCCCATGGCGCCTGCCGCAACCTGCTCTTTGAACGCCCAACCCCAAAGCGACATAGGCCTCCTATGAAAGTACCCGTCAACACGATCCGCGTCGGCAACGTCATCGAGTACAAGAACAAGCTGTGGGTGGCGTCCAAGGTCCAGCACATCAATCCCGGCAAGGGCGGCGCCTTCGTGCAACTCGAGGCCAAGTCGCTGCTCGACGGCAACAAGCTGCAGGAGCGCTTCCGCACCGCCGAGACCATCGAGAAGGTGCATATCGACGAGCACGAATGCACCTTCCTGTTCCACGACGCCGGCGGCTACACCTTCATGGACAAGGAAACCTTCGAGCAGATCGTGGTCGCCGAGGATTTCCTCGAAGGCGACCAGGGCAAGTTCCTGCAGGACGGCATGGAAGTTCTGGTCTCGCTCTATGAAGGCAAGCCGGTCGGCGTCGAGCTGCCCGCCACTGTCACGCTGGCCATCACCGAAGCCGATGCCGTGGTGAAGGGCCAGACCGCCTCCTCCTCCTACAAGCCCGCCATCCTCGAGAACGGCGTGCGCGTGATGGTGCCGCCGCATGTCGGCGCCGGCACCCGCATCGTCGTCAACGTGGCCGACGCGACCTATATCGAGCGGGCAAAAGATTGAGCGGCGGCAAAAGCCCTACCGGCGGTTCAGGCGGCGGCGGCAAATTTCCGCCCCGCACCGCCCGCGTAGGCCGCGCGCCGGCGACATCGGGACGCGAGCGCGAGAACGCCTCGCCGCGCCACAGAAGCGCGCTGTCGGGCCGCTCGCCCGGCATCACGGTGATGATCAACGCCGCCATGAAGGCCGCGCGCACCCTGCGCCGCGACTTCGGCGAAATCGAAAACCTGCAGATCTCCGAGAAGGCGCCGTCCGATTTCGTCTCGCAGGCCGACACCCGGGTCGAGGAATTCCTGCGCGAGGAGCTGATCAAGGTTCGCCCCGGTTACGGTTTCCTGGGCGAGGAAGGCAAGCCGATCGCGGGCGACGGCAAGAACCGTTTCATCGTCGATCCCCTGGACGGCACCACCAATTTCCTGCACGGCATTCCCCATTTCGCCATATCGATCGCGCTCGAGCGCGAGGGCGAAGTCGTCGCCGGCGTGGTCTACGAGCCGATCGGCGACGAGCTGTTCTGGGCCGAGAAGGGCGCCGGCGCTTTCCTCGACACCGCCTTCGCCAAATCCCGCCGCCTGCGCGTCTCGGCGCGACGCAAGATGGGCGAGTGCATCATCGGCACCGGCATTCCCTTCCGCGGCCGCGGCGATCATCCGGCTTTCCTCAAGGAGATGGGCGCGGTGATGGCCGAGACAGCCGGCATCCGGCGCATGGGCGTGGCGTCGCTCGACCTGGCCTTCGTCGCCGCCGGCCGGCTGGACGGCTACTGGGAAACCGGCCTGAAGCCTTGGGACGTGGCGGCCGGCGTGTTGCTGGTCCGCGAAGCGGGCGGCATGGTCAGCGAAATCGGCGGCAAGGCACACCGGCTGGACAGCCCCACCGTGCTGGCCGCCAACGGCAATATCGGTCCCACTCTGGACCGGCTGCTGCGCGGCGCTGCCCGCGATTGAGGCAATCTGCGCCTTCAAGCCGCAGCGAAAAATCCGCTTTTTCCCGCAAGTAATTGTTCGGCAAAGGGTTGCTGGCACCAAGCCGGCTCCTGTATCCTGCCATTTGCTTCAGCCACTCTCTCGCCCTAGGGGCTTGGACGGGATGACGATGGGTTTCCGGCATAGATTTCTCGCAAACACCGCCTTGAGCCTGGGCTCGGGCGCCGTTTTGGGCCTGCTTTCGCTGCTGGCGGCCGGTTCCGCCGCTGCCCAGCATTACACGGTCATCGGCCAGCCTGGCCCTGCCGTTGTGGTCGACACCTCGGTGCTCGACGAGCTCGGCCCGCCCAACAATATCGGCACGGCCTCCAATGCTGAGGCTGCCAATCGCTTTGGCCCCGGCGTGATGGTGCGCACCAGCCGCCCCGCGCCGGCCGCCGCGCAATCCGGCGCCGCCAAGGTTCCGCCGAGCCGTCTGGTCGCCGTACCGTCGCTGCCCGGGCGGCCGACGCCGCAAATCGGCCGCACCGGCATGGTCAATGCGTCGAGCACCGGCAGCGATGCCATGCCCGCGCCTGCCGCCGCACCGCCCCCGCCAATGCCAAGACCGGCAGCAGCGCCGCCGGCGCCGGTTGCACCGCCGGCACCGCCACCGCGCCAGGCAGCCGCGCCAACACCGCCGCCGCCGCCCGCGGTTGCGCCACCACCGCCGCCGGCTCCGCCTGCGCCGCCTGCGCCGCCTGCGGTCAGCGCGCCGCCGACTCCGGCACCGCCCCCCGCGCCTCCGCCGGCGCCGCCGGTTGCTGCCGCACCGCCTACTCCGGCCGCACCGCCGCCGCCGGCTGCGGCGCCGACACCTCCTCCGGCGCCTGCCACTCAGACGGCCGCCTTGCCGCCCGCAGCTTCCGCCCCCGGCGCCAGCGGTGGCAGACTGTCCTTCGATGGCGGCTCGGCCGCCTTGTCCGACGTCGCCCGCCAGGAGCTTGATCGTCTGGCCAGCACCATGGCCGGCAGCGAAGCGCAGCGCCTGCAGGTCGTCGCCTATGCGTCGAGCCAGGGCAACAACACTTCCGCCGCAAGGCGCCTGTCGCTGTCGCGCGCTCTGGCCGTGCGTTCCTACCTGATCGACAAGGGCATTCGCTCGACGCGCATCGACGTGCGCGCCATGGGAACGCCGGAAGGCGCCGCCGGCGGCCCGGCGGATCGCGTCGATCTTGTCCTGGTCAGCCAGTAATCCTGCCCGGCAGGCCGCGCCCGTCGCGGCCATAGCCGCAATTCCGTCAACATTTCCGGGATTATCGCGCGCATGACCAAACCGCGCCGCTATCTGCTACGCATGGCGTTGTTCCTGATCGCAGTGGCTGCGTTGCTGGTGCCGCTGATCCCGCTGATCGAGCGCGCCTTCATCAACAACGTGGCGCTGAACGGCGTCATCCTCGCCGTGCTGGTGCTGGGCATCGCCTATGTCGTGCGCCAGGTCTGGCTGCTGGAAAACGACGTGCGCTGGGTCGAGACTTTCGAGCGCGACCGGCCGGCCGACGTGCTGCCCGCGCCGCGCCTGCTGACGCCGATGGCGGCGATGATCGGCGATCGCCGCGACAAGCGGCTGACCCTGTCACCCGCCGTCATGCGCACCCTGCTCGACGGCATCGCCTCGCGGCTCGACGAGGCGCGCGATCTGTCGCGCTACGCCATCGGCCTGCTGATTTTCCTCGGCCTGCTGGGCACGTTCTGGGGCCTGCTGGAAACCGTCAACACGGTGGGCGACGCCATCTCCAAGCTCAGCCTGGGAGGCGACGCGGCAGCGAACTTCGCGCAATTGAAAGGCAGCCTCGAAGGCCCGCTGCGCGGCATGGGCACGGCGTTCTCATCTTCGCTGTTCGGTCTCGCGGGCTCGCTGGTCCTCGGCTTCCTCGATCTGCAGGCCGGACAGGCGCAGAACCGTTTCTTCAACGACGTCGAGGAATGGCTGTCGGAGAAGACCCGCCTGCCCTCGAGCGCGCTGACCGGGCTGGACACCGGCGATCAGTCGGTGCCGGCCTATGTGCAGGCGCTGCTCGAGCAGACCGCCGAGAGCCTGGAGAACCTGCAGCGCACCATGGCGCGCGCCGAGGAAAGCCGCTCGAGTTCCAACAACAATGTCGGCCTGCTGGCCGATCGCCTGTCGACCCTGTCCGACTTCATGCATCACGAGCAGCAGATCCTGTCGCGGCTGGCCGAGAACAGCATCGAGCTGCGCAACGTGCTGGCCAAGCTTTCCGACGCCAGGCCGCAAGCCGGCATGGGCATGGACGACGGCACCCGCACCCATATCCGCAACATCGAGCTCTACATGGCGCGCATGCTGGAGGAGATGGTGACGGGACGCACGGCGCTGGCGGACGAACTGCGCGGCGAGATCAAGCTGCTGGCGCGAACCGTCGCCGCCGCCAGCCGCAGCAACCAAAGCTAACGCAAATGGCCGGCCTAAGCCGCCGCGGACGTAGCGCCGACTACACCTGGCCCGGCTATGTCGATGCGCTGTCCAGCCTGCTGATGGTCGTCATCTTCGTGCTGGCGATGTTTGTGGTGGCGCAGTTCTATCTCTCCGAAGCGCTGGGTACGCGCGATCAGGCGCTGGACCGGCTCAACAAGCAGATGGCCGAACTCGCCAACCTGCTGCAGCTCGAGCAGCGCAACAGCGCCGATCTGCGCGCCACCATCACCGCGCTCTCGGCCGAGTTGCAGAAATCGACCGCCGAGCGCGACCGCCTGCAGGCCAATATCTCGCAATTGGGCGCCGAGAAAGGCAAGGCGCTGGCCGAATTGACCGAGCAGCAGCGCCTGTCGGCCGAGGCCAAGGCCACGATCGACCGGCTGGCCGCCAACATCGAGGCGCTGCAGGCCGAACTGGCGCGGCTCAACGCGGCGCTGGAAGCATCCGAGCTGAAGGCCAAGGAGCAGAACGCGCAGATCGTCGATCTCTCCAGCAAGCTCAACCGCGCTTTGGTCAGCAAGGTCGAGGAGCTGGCGCGCTATCGTTCCGAATTCTTCGGCCGCCTGCGCGAGATCCTGGGCAACCGCAAGGACGTGGTGATCGTGGGCGACCGCTTCGTGTTCCAGTCCGAAGTGCTGTTCCCCTCAGGCTCGGCCGAGCTGGAGCCGCAAGGGCTGATCCAGATCGCCAACGTCGCCGACGCGCTGCGCGAGATCGGCGAGAAGATCCCCAAGGAGATCGACTGGATCCTGCAGGTCGACGGCCATACCGATACCCGCCCGATCCGCACACCGCAATTCCGCTCCAACTGGGAACTCTCGTCCGCCCGCGCCATCGCCGTGGTCGAATTCCTGCACAGCCGCGGCATCCCCTACGAGCGCCTGGCCGCCCGCGGCTTCGCCGAGTTCCAGCCGCTGGAAAGCGGCACCGATGCCTCGTCGCTGGCGAAGAATCGGCGTATCGAACTGAAGATTACGACGCGCTAGCCGCGATCGGCCGCGCCGCTTCCTCATTCGCCCGATCGAACTGCAGCGCTGCCAGTCGCGCATAGAGCCCGCCGCGCGCGATCAGCTCGGCATGGGTGCCGATGGCTTCGATGCGGCCCTGGTCCAGCACCACGATGCGGTTGGCTTTCAGCACGGTGGCCAGGCGATGGGCGATCACCAGCGTGGTGCGTCCCACCATCAAACGATCGAGCGCCTGCTGCACCAGCATTTCGCTTTCGGCATCGAGCGCCGAGGTGGCTTCGTCCAGCAGCAGCACGGCGGGATTGCGCAGGATGGCGCGGGCGATGGCCAGACGCTGGCGCTGGCCACCCGACAGGCGCACGCCGCGCTCGCCCAGGAACGTCGCAAAGCCTTGCGGCAGGCGGTCGAGGAATTCGGTGGCGGCGGCGGCGTCGGCCGCGGCGCGCACGTCTTCATCGGACGCATCGGGCCGGCCGTAACGGATGTTCTCCCAGGCATCGGTCGAGAACAACACCGGCTCTTGCGGCACGATGGCGATGCGGGTGCGCAGCTCTTCGAGCGAGGCCTGCTTGATATCGACGCCGTCGAGGCGGATCACGCCGGAGTCGGGATCGTAATAGCGCAGCAGCAATTGGAAGACGGTGGTCTTGCCCGCGCCGGAGGGCCCGACGATGGCGACGGTTTCGCCCGGCTTTACGGCAAGCGAGAATTGCTCCAGCGCCGATTGATCAGGCCGCGCCGGGTAGTGGAAGCTGACGTTTTCAAACGCGACCTCGCCCCGCGCCGGCTTGGGCAGCGGCAGCGGATTGGCCGGATCGACGATCGGCGAGCGCTCGTGCAAGAGCTGCATCAGCCGCTCGGTGGCGCCGGCGGCGCGCTGCAGATCGCCGATCACCTCGGAGATGGCGCCGACGGAGCCGGCGACGACCACGGCGTAGAACACGAAGGCGGACAACTCGCCCGCCGTCAGCCGCCCCGCCAGCACGTCGCGGCCGCCGATCCACAGGATGATGCCCACCGCGCCGAACACCAGCATGATGACGATGGCCGTCAAGGTGGCGCGGTTGGCGATGCGGGTACGGGCGGTGGCGAAGGCACTTTCGGCGATGGCGCCGAAGCGGGTGCGGTCGATCTTCTCGTGCGCGAAAGCCTGTACCGTGCGCACCGCCTGGATCGATTCGCCGGCATAGGCGGAAATGTCGGCCACTCTATCCTGGCTGGCGCGCGAGAGTTTGCGCACGCGCCGGCCGATGATGATGATGGGCGCTATGACCAGCGGCACGACCAGAAACACCAGCCCCGTCAGCTTGGGGCTGGTGATGGCCAGCATCACCGCGCCGCCCATGAACATAAGCGCATTGCGCAGCGCCATCGAGGCAGACGAGCCGATCACGGTTTCGATCAAGGTCGTGTCGGTGGTCAGCCGCGACATGATCTCGCCGGCGCGGTTGGTCTCGAAGAAGCCGGGGCTGAGTTCGATGACGTGGCCGAACACTGCCTTGCGGATGTCGTTGACCACCCGCTCGCCCAGCCACGACACCAGATAGAAGCGGCCGAACGAGGCGAAGGCCAGCACCGCCACCACCGCCAGCAACCCGACCAGCGCCTGGTCGAGCAGCTCGGGCCTGCCGCCGGCGAAGCCCTTGTCGATCAGCAGGCGCAGGCCCGAGCCGATCACCAGCACGGTGGCGGCCGCCGCCACCAGCGCCACACCGGCCAGCGCCACGCGCGCGCGATAGGGGCGAACGAAGGGCCACAGCTGACGCAGCATGAGAATGTCGCGCCGCGTCGTGCCCGACTGCGCGGCCTCGAATTCGGCGGTGGTCGTGGTGGGGCGCGCCATGGCTCAGTCCAGATCGATCTTTTGGCCCAGCGCCGCCGAGAGCTCGGCCGACAACAGCGCGCGCAACGTCTCCGGCCCGCGCGTCGAGCGCCACAGCTCGCCTTCGATCTGGAAGTGATGCGCGCCCGAGCGCGGCGAGGACAGCCAGATCTCGCGATGGATGTAGTGCTTGTTGAGCAAATACTGCCCGCCATCGGGTAGGACGATGGTCAGGTTGCCGGCATCGAAATCGACCTCGAGCGCGTCGGAGGCCGTTTCCAGCCTGGCGGCCAGATTGTCCAATTCCGCTTCCGCCCTGGTTTCGAACGCGCTGTCGGCCACTTTCGGCGCTGCTCCCTGTTTTGCCTTGCAAATGAACGCTCTGGCCGGGATATAGCAGGCCGGCAGGGCGGGCGCTAACGGCCAGTTTGCCGCCCCGGGCTTGCAATTAAGTCCCGAGCAGGCCACCGGATTTTCCCTTGTGCCGGCCAGCCCCGGCGGTTATAAACCCCGCCTCGTTCGCGGGAGACCGATATGAAGAAAGACATCCACCCGGAATACCACGAAATCACCGTGGTCATGACCGACGGCACGGCGTTCAAGACGCGTTCCACCTATGGCAACGCGGGCGACACGCTGCGTCTGGATATCGACCCGAAAACGCATCAAGCGTGGACCGGCGTATCGCGCATTTCCGAGCGCGGCGGCCGCATGGCGCGATTCAAAGACCGCTTTGGTTCCAATCTGGGCCAAAGCACCGGGCAGAAGAAGTAACCGATCCAAGAAAAGGATCCATCCTTCCTCAAAACGCCCGGCCAGATGCCGGGCGTTTCGTTTTTCAGGAACAATCGCTCGCATCGGCCGGTTAACTGGACAACCGCCATGCTGCACACACGCATTCTTACTCCGAACGATCGTCCCGCTCTGGAACGGCATCTCGCCAGCACCGCCGATACCGCGCTGCTGATGCAGAGCAATCTCGCGCAGGCCGGGCTCGACGACGACGGCTTGCCGCATCAGGGAACCTATGTCGGCGCCTTCGACGGCGAGACTTTGGTCGGCTGCCTGGGCCATTTCTGGAACGGCAATGTGCTGGTGCAGTCCGAGATCGGCATCGGCACCATGCTGGGCCACGTCGTCAGCCTCGGAAAGCGCAAGGTCGCGGGCGTGCTCGGGCCGTTGTCGCAGGTCGAGGAAAGCCTCGCCATTCTGCGCCCGCGCCTTGGCCTGCCGCGCATCGCCGAGTTCGAACTGCTGTTCGCCGTCGATCGCGCGCAGCTGACGCTGCCGCCGTCGCTGGCGCGCGGCGACATCTCCTGCCGCCGTGCCGGCGAGGCCGACCGCGCCCTGCTGCGGGGCTGGCGGCGTGATGCGCTGCGCGATGACGGGCGGCTGCGCGAGGGCGATAGCGAAACCGGCGCCCGTGCCGATGCCGAAATCGACGAGTTGCTGGCCAGCGGCAGAGTGTG
Source organism: uncultured Hyphomicrobiales bacterium (assembly GCA_964388115.1). Taxonomy (GTDB): domain Bacteria; phylum Pseudomonadota; class Alphaproteobacteria; order Reyranellales; family JAQSWP01; genus JAQSWP01. The sequence goes on along the minus strand of CAYLYK010000001.1, from coordinate 807,838 downwards.
GCTGGCGGAGAGCGGCGGCAAGCCGGTGTCGATGGCGACCATCATCGGCCTGGCCGGCGACCGCGCCATGATCGGCGGCGTTTGGACGCCGGAGGGAGAGCGTAACCAGGGTTATGCCCGCTCCGTCGTGGCCGGTGCGCTCGACGCGCTGGGCCGCGAAGGCGTCGTGCGCGGCGTGCTGTTCACCGGCCGCGCCAACCAGGCGGCGCAGGCGGCCTACAAGGCGATCGGCTTCGAGCAGATCGGCCGCTACGGGCGGGCGCATTTCTGAGGCGGCGGCGGGCGATTTCCACAGTCGCCCGCCAAGCTCCGGAAATACCGCGGATTTTTTGCCGCGCCGGCAACCCTTGAACCGCCGTCCCCGCTTCCTAAATCACAGTCACGCCGGATGCCCATGATGGGGCCGGCGCATAACAGGGTCCGACCGACTTTAGGTGGGCCCGGAATGTCACCTTGCTTCTGAGGAGAAGATGACCATGCGCACGTTCGATTTCGCGCCCTTGTTCCGTTCCACCGTCGGCTTCGACCGCGTCACGCAATTGCTCGACGCCGTCACCCGCGAAGAGACCGGCAACGGCTATCCGCCGTACAACATCGAGAAGACGTCCGACGACAGCTACCGCGTCGTCATGGCCGTCGCTGGCTTCGGCGAGAACGACATCACCATCACGCAGCACGAGAACACGCTGATCGTGGCCGGCCGCCAGGCCGAGCAGAACGAGCCGGCGCAGTATCTCTACCGCGGCATCGCGGGCCGCGCTTTCGAGCGCCGCTTCGAGCTGGCCGACTTCATCCGCGTCGAAGGCGCCAGGCTGGCCAACGGCCTGCTCAGCGTCGAGCTGAAGCGCGAAGTGCCGGAAGAGAAGAAGCCCCGCACCATCAAGGTGGTGGGCGCCCAGCCGCAGTCCGTGCAGCCGCAGCTCCAGGCGGCCGAGTAACCATCGACGACGGAACGGCGGGCGACCGCCGTTCCCTCTGAACGGACGAGGCGGCCGCTTCAGGCGGCCGCCTCTGTCGTTGTCTTCTGAATTCGCGTCCGGGCCTGCTGCCAATCTCCCCCGTTTGGCGCTGCCCGTTTGGGCGGCCGGTCGGCCTCGTTCCGCTTTGCGGGCGCGGTCGACCGGCCGTTCCTGTCTCAGGCGCCGTAAGGCAGCGAGCCGACGCGCATCTCGGAGCGCACCTGCTTCACGCCGGGAATGGCTTCGGCCAGCGCCACCAGCGCCCGGCGATGCTCCTCGGAGCGGGCGAAGCCGTAGAAATCCACCACCCCGTCATGCACCAGCGTCTGCAGGTAGAGCGTGTCCGCCCAGGGCTGGTTGCGGATCGAGCGCGCCAGCGTCTCGCGCAATTGCGCGTCATCGGCTTCGCCTTTCGCCGGCGTCGCCGGGGCGGCCTTGGCGGCAAAGGCTTTCACCAGATCGCGCCGGCTGACGATGCCGACCAGCCGGCCCTGGCGCGTTACCGGCACGCGCTTGATGCCCTTGCTTTCGAAAATGTCGGCGATGCGGCCCAGGCTGGTGTCCTCGTCCACGCACACGACGTGGCGCGACATGATGGAATGGGCCTTCAGCGCGTGCGACAGCCGGTACTCGCGCGCCAGCGCGTCGTTCTCGGCGATGATCTCGCGCCATTTCGAGCGCTTGCGCTCGGTGCCGGTTTCGCAGCGGCGCATCAGATCGCCCTCGCTCACCAGCCCCACGACCTGGCGGTCGGCGTCGACCACCACGACGGCGGAGATGTTGCGTTCCACCAGCAATTTGGCGATTTCCTCGACGCCGGCCTGCGGGCCGATCGTGCAGACATCCTTGGTCATGACATCGCGTGCAACCAGCATGGCTTCCTCCTGTGGCAGTTGCTCCAGCCTAGGCGCATCGAGCGGGCGGTATATTGATTGCGATCAAAACGTCGGCGGCGGCCCAAACCCGCCGTCTTCCTTATCGGCATTCCACGAGGCGAAAGCGCCGCGATTGTCGTTGGCTGGCGCTGGCCATGCCGCCTAAACTCGGCTCCGGTCCGGACCGCCCGCCACAGGGCCGCCGCAAGGGAACGAGGAAACGATGAAAAGCTACAAGGTGATCGATTTCGGCCAGCCGCTGCAGCGGGTGGACGCGCCCAACCCCGTGCCGCAGGGCAGCGAAGTGCTGGTGAAGATCACCGCCTCGGGCGTGTGCCATTCCGACGTGCATCTGTGGGAAGGCTATTTCGATCTCGGCAACGGCAAGAAAGCGCCGACCAAAGGCGTCGCGCCGCCCAAGGCTTTGGGCCATGAAATCGTGGGCGACGTGATCGCCGTCGGCTCTGAGGCCAAGGGCACCAAGATCGGCGACAAGCGCGTGGTCTATCCCTGGATCGGCTGCGGCACGTGCTGGCTGTGCAAGGCGGGCGACGAGCATCTGTGCGCCGCGCCGCAGACCATTGGCATCCAGAAGGACGGCGGCTTCGCCGACCACGTGCTGGTGCCGCACCCGCGCTATCTCTTCGCCTACGACAACGTGCCGACCGAACTCGCCTGCACCTTCGCCTGCTCGGGCATCACCGCTTTCTCGGCGGTGAAGAAGGTGCAAGGCCAGGACGGCGGCAAGCCCATCCTGCTGATGGGCGCGGGCGGCGTCGGCCTGATGGGCCTGAAATTCGCCAAGACGATTTTGGGCCACGCGCCGATCGTGGCCGACATCGACGACAGGAAACTGGAGCTGGCCAAGCAGGCTGGCGCGTCGGCCGTCATCAACCCGAAGAACCCCGAGGCGCGCAAGGAGCTGGCGGCGATGACCAATGGCGGCGTCGCTGCCTGCATCGACTTCGTCGGCGCAGAAGCTTCCGCCGCCTTCGGCTTCAACGCGCTGCGGACCGGCGGCAAGCTGGTGATCGTCGGCCTGTTCGGCGGCACGTTCAGCCAGCCGGTGGCGATGTTCCCGCTGACCTCGCGCACCGTGCAGGGCTCGATGGTCGGCAGCCCGGCCGAGATGGCGGAGATGATGAAGATCGTTTCCGCCGGCAAGATCGAGGCCGTGCCGCTGGTCAAGCGCTCGCTCGACGACGCCGATGCCGCGCTGCAGGACCTGCGCAAGGGCCTGATCATGGGTCGGGCGATTTTGATTCCTTAGAACGCACTCGCTTCTCACTCCCTCACACCTTTCATATCCCCTCCCCCCTTGCGGGGGAGGGTGGGGGGGTCACCACAGCAAACATCTCCACTGATCACCCCCCCTCCCCACCCTCCCCCGCAAGGGGGGAGGGAGTTAAGAGTCGATGCTCTCCAAGCAAGGGTTGGAGGGGCGGCAGCCAAGGCCGCCCTCCTACCCTGAGAGGGGGGATATATAAGGGGGGAGAGTGTGTGCGACGGGGGGTTGGACGCGTTGGACGGGGGGTTGGACAGGGGGTTGGACGGGGGGTTGGACACCGACGGGCGAGCGTTGGACGGGGGGTTGGACACGTTCGTCGACTTGCATTCCCGCTGGCCGCTCCCATATCCGGAATCTCACCAGGGACTTGGAGGAGCGAAGCCTTGAGCGACATCGACTACAACGCCAATGCCGCCGGCAACACCGACAACAGCGGCAAGCAGATCATCAAGCACCCGTTCGTGCTGCGGCTGCTCTACACGCTGGGCTTCGCCTTCATGGCGTGGCTGCTGCTGTGGTTCGTCTTCGCCGTCACCTTGCTGCAGCTCGTGGTCAGCCTGATCTCGGGCAAGCGCAACGAGCAGATCGCCGAGTTCGGCACCAAGCTGTCGTGGTGGATGCGCGATCTGGTGCGCTTCCTCACCGGCGCCACGTCCGAGCTGCCCTTCCCGCTCGGCCCCTTCCCGACGCTGTAAAAGATCCAGCCTGAAAAGCGAAAGGCCCGCGAGATCGTCGCGGGCCTTTTCGTTTGCGCCGTCGGCGGCGATTTATTCCGCGGCGGGGAAATGCTGGATCGTATCGGGCAGGCGCACATAGGCCTGATCGAGCGTCTGGTTCAGCGACACGGTGCCGTCGTCGCCGAGGATGGCGAAGACGCTGGCCTGCGCCCGCTTCCAGGCCGGCGAAGCGGCGCGCAAGGCAACCTTGCCTTCTTCCGTCAGCGTGATGCGCCGCTGCCGGCGATCGGCTTCAGGCGTGTTGCTGAGATGGCCCATCGATTCCAGCGGCCGCAAGGTGCGCGTCAAGGTCGTGCGGTCCATGCCCAGCCGGTGCGACAGCTCCGACATCGACATGGCGCCGACATGGCGCAGCATCGACAGGATGGTGTACTGGGTTACCGACAATCCGGTGGGCGCCAGCGACTCCTCGTAAATCTTGGTGACGCGGCGCGCCAGGCGGCGCACGCGAAAGCAGGTGCAGCCCTCGGCCGGATTCAAGATTTCCTTGTCCAGCAGCGCGTTCTCTTCGCGAATTTTTTGTTGCGAATTGGCCATGTTCTTGTTCCCAGGCCAGCATTCCGGCTGGCGGTGTTGGGCGCTTAAAATACGTGCGCCGGATGGAATCGCAGTTTATATGCGGTTTCTGGGAGCAGCAATATGACATCGGAGTCAAATTATGTCTGCGAATGGGGATATCAAACCTGGCGCGCCCGGGGTGGTCCCGCTTGAAAAGCTGAAACAAATCAGTGGCCTGGAGCTGCTCCAGGGCATGCGCGACGGCACCAATCCACAAGCCCCGATCGGCCACGAAATGGGTTTCAAGGCGGAAACCGTTGAACTGGGTCGGGTAGTCTTCGCCGGCCTCCCCTCCCGCCGCTTCTACAACCCGATCGGCACCGTCCATGGCGGTTTCGCGCTGACCCTGCTCGACAGCTGCATGTCGTGTGCGGTGCAGACGCACCTGCCTGCCGGCAAGGGCTACACCACGGTCGAGATCAAGACCAACTTCGTGCGCGCCATGACCGACAAGACCGGCAAGGTCTATGCGGAAGGCAAGACGATCCAGGTCGGCCAGCGCATCGGCACCGCCGAAGGCCGCATCACCGACGAGAAGGGCAACCTGATCGCCTTCGGCACCACCACCTGCCTGATCTTCGATCTGTAGCGCGATCATGAGCGAAGCAACGCCGGCGGGCATCATCATCTATGTCGATGCCGATGCCTGTCCGGTGAAGCAGGAAATCTACAAGGTCGCCGAGCGGCACCAATTGCCGGTGATCGTGGTCGCCAATTCCTTCATCAACGTGCCGCGCGTGCCGTCGATCCGCCTGCACATGGTGGGCGAAGGCCTCGACGTCGCCGACGACTGGATCGCCGAGCAGGCCACGGCAAGAGACATCGTCATCACCAACGACATCCCGCTCGCCGACCGCGTGGTGAAGAAGGGCGCGCTGGCGATTGCGCCCAACGGCAAGCTCTTCGACGCCAACTCCATGGGCATGGCGCTGGCAACGCGGAATCTGATGCAAGATCTACGGGAGCAAGGCGCGGTGACGGGTGGGCCGAAGCCGTTTTCGGCGCAGGATCGGTCGAAGTTTTTGCAGGCGTTGCATGAGGCGGTTGTGAGGCGAAAAACTCAAAACTCCAAAAATCTTTGAAGTTTGCCAAACTCGATTTTGTCGTTGCCAAAAATTGAGAGAACAGAGCGCCGAGATGCACCCCAAACTCCCGACATCATGTCGTCAACTAACGACTCTCGTGCTGTTATTTGGGCTCCTCTATTCCGGTTGAGCACTTCCACGCCGAGAGGATCAACGACAAATATTCTTAAGTTTGATTTCTTAATCGCTTCTGAAATAGCGGCGTTTACATGAGCATCACCAAACCCATAGCCGATTACCAATAGCCGTGACTCCTGTTCATCCTGCAAGAGAGCTTTGAACTGGGAATGATACCAACTCAAAATTGGTGAATTGGAAATTGAACCAAATTTGTTACCCCCCAACACAACTAAGTTTCTATCCTTCTCATTCCTCCAGTTAAATGAGCCGTGAAGCTTGAAGCACGGCTGCCGATTCTGAGAAACTTGAAATGCTGAAAAGTCCGCCGGTGGCGTAAAGGTCTTAGCAAATACAGTATAATCTTTTAGTTCGGATGTGCCTTGGTCAAGAACGCCAGGTAGCGCGACGCCTTGCCAACGGCCAGCACCTTCCGTGATCACGTGCTGAAAATAGTGCCGTTCTAGAAACAAATCTTGATTCAAAGTGAAGACGGCATCCAAGCGGGAAAAACAACGGGCAAGGCTCATGTCTCTCGTATTCGATAGATGAAGCGTTGCATCGCTCCATCCTCGATCCATATCCTCGAACATCTGAACAATTGCGCCGTTTAATGTAAGTAATTGCTTACTCGGAGCTCGACCTGCACAGCTTTCCTCCAGCTTAGCTAAGGCAGCTTCAAACCCTCCCCTATCCTTGCAAGTCCAAAGTAGAAGCTTCGTAGCGGCGTCTAATTCTGGTGAGCCCAATAGATACTCAAATGCCTCAGAGGCAAGCCAGCCTCCCCAATTGTGCGAAAAACCTGCCCCCAAAAGAACAAACCGCTTCATGTCTCTAATCCCAACCCAAACGCCCCCAATTCCCTGATCCTCCCCAACCCCACATCGATCAAGGTCAGCGTATCGATGCGCGCCTTCATCGCGATCTCCTGGCGGCGCAGGTTCTGCAGCACCGCGCGCATCTCGGGCGCGGAGGCCGAGCGGCCGATGGTGATGTGGGGGGTGTAAGCCGCGATCTTCGCATCATCGGGCTTGGCGGCGTCGGCCTTGATCGAGACCAGTCGAGCGTTCTCGTCCACCGACAATATGTCGGCGTTGAGCGCCAGGTGCAGGTCCATGATTTCCTGCCTTCCCTCCTGCGGCTCGATGAAGGCGTAGGCGACGCCGGGATCGACATGCAGGCTGGTGCGCCGCAGCACCAGATCGATCGGCCGGCTCTCGCGCGCCACGGCTTCGACGTGGGCGGTGAAGAGATCGAAACTGTCGAGCGGGCGGGCGAACACCAGCGTGAAATGCGGGCCGATGATGCCGGCTTCGCTCGGGTGGTACTGCGCGCGCAAGGAGCGCAGCAGCGCTTCGTCCTCGGCCGACAGGATCGGATGGGCGACGACGTAAAGGCCGGCGGCGGCTGCTGGCGGGCGGGTGCTCATGACAAGCGCTGCTTGCGTTGTGGAGAGCGCGGCCCCTCACCCTCCCATTGCTGCGCAATGGGCCCCTCCCTCTCCCCGTTGTCACGGGGAGAGGAAACAGGATGGCGCTTCGCTTTTTTCATTTCCTCTCCCCGCGTGCGGGGAGAGGGTAGGGTGAGGGGCGATGGCGTTTCATTCGGAGCAACATTCTCAGCTGTAGCTCTTCGCCAAACCCTCGGCCGGGTCCATCGTCGCGCCGTAGGGCGGGATCGGGTAGCGCAGGCCGTTCTTCGACAGCCAGGCCAGGCCAGTGACGCCCATGATGAATTCGTCGGGCGGGCAAGCCATCAGCATTTCGTCGTCGGCGACGCCGCCATAGCGGCGCTCGGCGAAGCACGGCAGCGACAGCGAGGTCTGCTTGGTGGCAAGCGCCCGGCCCCAGGAATCGGCGCAGGCGCTTTCGCCGGTGATGGAGAATTCGTAGCGCTTGTATCTCTTATGCTGGAGCCCGTTGATGAACAGGATCATCTGCGCGGGGTTGGCGTAGAACAGGCAGATGTCCGGCGGATCGAGACGCGCCGAGCGCAAGGGCGCGGCGGCGAGGCCCTTCTGGCCGGTGGGCTTGACCCTAGGCATCTGCTCCTGATGCAAACGCGCCGCCTCCTGGTTGGCGAACCACACGCCGTTCATGCGCTTGCCGTTGAGATAGTCCTCGTCCGGCGTGTCGAAGCCGATCACCGCGCTGCAATTGGAGCCCGAGCGCACGTTGTCGATGGTGATGCCGAGCGTGAAGCCGTGGATGCGCGCTTGCGTCACCAGCTGGCAGGTCAAGAACTGCTTGCCCTTGGTCGGCGTGCGGATCGAAGGGATCTGCATCATCTCCTCGACCGAGGTGAAATGCTTCATGCCGATCGGCAGGGTGCGCAGCTTCAGGAGATCGACCAGCTGCTCCGCCGCCTGCTTGACGCTCGCCGCCGTGATCGGGGCCGGTGTTTCGGCTTCCGCCGCCTGTACGCTCATGTGTTCCTCCCTCTCCTGTCATCCCCGCGAAAGCGGGGATCTTTTTCTAACGGACTCCGTGGCGAACAGATCCCCGCTTTCGCGGGGATGACGCCTCACGAAATCAAATCACCTGCTTCAGCGCCGCCAGGGTCTCATCCGGCCGCTCGGTCATCATCATGTGGCCGCAGCCCTTGATGATCACCGTCTTCGATCCCGCGATCTTGTCGGAGAGCGCCTTGGCCTTCGCCGCCGGCGTCATCTGATCGCCGTCGCCCAGCACGAAGATGGTGGGGCAGCGCACTTTCTCTGCCGCAACAGTGGCGCCCTGGTAATCGTTGCACGCCGCCATGTCGATGCCGATCGAGCCGGGGTTCGACCGCTCGGTGACTCTCAGCACCTCGCCGGTCAGCCACAGGCCGGGCGATTTCATGCCGCCCAGCTGCATTGGCTTGCCGATGCCCCAGTTGGCGATCAGCTCCATCGATTTGTGCTGGTGCTTGTGCGCGGCGTCGAGCAGCTCGGGATGGACCGGCATGGTGGTGGCGATGCCGAGCAGCGCCAGCGCCCACACCCGGTCGGGATGCGACGCCGCTGCCTGCAGCGCCGTCAGCGCGCCCATCGAATGGCCGACCAGCGCCGCTTTCTGCACCTTGGCGGCATCGAGCAGCTTCGGCACGAAATCGGCCAGCGCCTGGATCGATGTCAGCGGCGTGCCGCCCGAGCGGCCATGGCCCGGCAGGTCGACCGCCAGCACCGAGCGGCCGTGATAGGCGAAATAGCGCGTCTGCAAGCGCCAGGCAGTGCGATCGTTGCCGGCGCCGTGGAGGAAGAGAATCGTCGGCAGGTTGGGATCGAAATCCTTGCCGCCGGTCGCGGCGAAAACATTGTTGCCGTCTACGCTCAGTTCCATGGGCTCAACCCTTCTGCGACGCTTTCAGCGCCTGGCCGAGATCGTCGATCAGATCGTCCGCATCCTCCAGCCCCACCGACAGGCGGATCATCGCCTCGCCGATGCCAGCCTTGGCCAGCGACGGTGCATCCATCTGCTGATGCGTGGTGGACGCGGGATGAATCACCAGCGACTTGGCATCGCCGACATTGGCCAGATGCGAGAACAGCCGCAGCCTTTCGATGAAGCGCCGGCCCGCCTCGCGCCCGCCCTTGATGTCGAAGGTGAAAACGGCGCCACTGCCCTTCGGCAGCAGCGACTTGGCCAGCGCGTTGTCGGGATGGTCGGGCAGTTCGGGATAGGCGACCTTCTCGACCTGGGGCGCCGCTTTCAGGAAGGCCACGATCTTGCGCGTGTTCTCCATGTGCCGCGCCATGCGCACGGGCAAGGTCTCCAGCCCCTGCAACAGGTAGAACGCGTTTTGCGGCGACAGACAGGCGCCGAAATCGCGCAAGCCTTCGGCGCGAGCGCGCATGATGAAGGCGTGCGGGCCGAACTCCTCGGCGAAATCCAGACCGTGATAGCCGGCATAAGGTTCCGTGAGCGTGGGAAACTTGCCCGACTTCTCCCAGTCGAACGTGCCGCCATCGACCAGAATGCCGCCGATGGCGATGCCATGGCCGCCAATGAACTTGGTGGCGGAGTGGAACACCAGGTCAGCGCCATGCTCGATCGGCCGGCACAGGAAGGGCGTCGCGAAGGTGTTGTCGATCAGCAGCGGCAGGCCGTTGTCGTGCGCGATCTTGGAGATGGTCGGGACGTCGAGGATCTCGAGGCCCGGATTGCCCAGCGTCTCGCCGAAGAACAGCCGCGTGTTGGGCCTGATCGCCTTGCGGAAGGCTTCGGGATCGCGCGGGTTCACGAAGGTCGTCGTGATGCCGAAGCGCGGCATGGTGTGGGTGAGAAGATTGTGGCTGCCGCCATAGATCGAGGCCGAGGCGACGATATGGCTGCCGGCATCCATCAAGGTGGCGATCGCCAGGTGCAGCGCCGCCTGCCCTGACGCCGTCGCCACCGCGCCCGAGCCGCCTTCCAGTGCCGCTACTCTCTCCTCGAACACCGCCACGGTCGGGTTGGAGATGCGGCTGTAAATGTGGCCGGCGGTCTCCAGGTTGAACAGGCTTGCGGCGTGTTCGGTGTCGCGAAAGACGTAGGACGTCGTCTGATAGATCGGCACCGCCCGCGCGCCATGCTCGGCATCGGGCTGCTGGCCGGCATGCAGCGCCAGCGTGTCGAATTTGATGAACTTTGCGTCGACCATGGATTCTCCCTCTGAAGGGAGACTAGCGCGGAGTAGCGATTAGAAAAAGCGGCACCTAATGTTTAGGTAAAGTCAAAAAAGTCGGCATAAATTAAGCCATTCTTGGTCCGCCGCCTCGCATCGACAGAAATCGTCTCTACTTTCGGCAACCTGGAAAGATCGTTTATTAGCTTCAAATAGTCTCTTCTCTTCGGAAACGTTTTATCTTGTTTTGGAATAAGTACGATCGCCCTAACGCGCTCCGGGTTAAAATATTTCATGAACGCCTTAATTACTTCAGGGCCTGTCTGGGGAAGTCTGTGAGCGCCTGATATTTGAAGAGCGCCCGCAAAATTCCATCTTCGCGCCGAACCCTCCGTCTTCATTTTCTGTTCACATTTTTTTAGAAATTCTGCGAGAGTTTCTTTTGCTTCATGAGGAGACGATAGGCGCAGATAGAGCCAGCGTTCGTTGCTCAGAGAGTACCTTTCGTAAATTTTCCCCTGGGATATAACTTTGCCACCATATCCCAGTCGCCGATCGCGAAGCATGCTACGCAATTGCGTACTTTTCCCATCGTTCGGCTCACCTAAAACGAAGAGTGCGCGTTCGACATAACTTTTCATTTTCTGCAATCCTCAACTACAGATTGAGTTCACAGTACAAAAAATCGCCCCTTTGGGCTAGAGGGGCGATTTTTGCTATCAATAACTGCTTAATGTCACTTCGGCTGTGGCACGATGCGCAGGTAAGGCCGCGGGGCTTTCCAGCCTTGCGGGTAGATCTTCTTGGCCTCTTCGTCGTTGACGGAGCCGGCGATGATGACGTCCTCGCCCTGCTTCCAGTTCACCGGCGTCGCCACCTTGTGCTTGGCGGTGAGCTGCAGGCTGTCGATCACCCGCAGCACCTCGTCGAAGTTGCGGCCGGTGGTCATGGGATAGACGATGATCAGCTTGATCTTCTTGTCCGGGCCGATGACGAAGACGTTGCGCACCGTCATGTTGTCGGCCGCCGTGCGCACGCCGTCGGCGGACGCCGCCGCCGGCAGCATGCCGTAGAGCTTGGCCACCTTCAGGTCGGTATCGCCGATCATCGGGTAGTTCGGCATGTAGCCTTGCGTCTCCTTGATGTCCTGCGCCCATTTCTCGTGGTTGCCGACCGGATCGCAGCTCAGGCCGATGATCTTGACGTTGCGCTTGTCGAATTCCGGCTTCAGCCGCGCCATATAGCCCAGCTCGGTGGTGCAGACCGGCGTGAAATCCTTGGGATGCGAGAACAGCACGCACCATGAATCGCCGATCCAGTCGTGGAACTTCATCGAGCCATGCGTGGTCTCGGCGGTGAAATCGGGGGCGGTATCGCCGATCGCGAATGCCATGTCTTCCTCCCTGTCGGTTGAGGCGCCAATCCAAGCAGCAATCGCTGCCCGGATCAACGGCCGGAAGATGACGGAACCTTCACCGTTTCGAACGGTTAGCCAGAAGCGGCCGCCCTGCGCGGCGTTCTGGAATCTCCATGTTGAAACTGACCGAACAGCAGCGCCGCCTGGCCAATCGCCTGACCCGCTACGCCAACCCGTGGATTTCCTCGATCGGCGAGATGATCCGCAATGGCGGCTTCGAGCTGTCGGGGCATCTGGCCTTCACCGCTTTCCTGGCGCTGTTTCCGTTCCTGATCTTCCTCGCCGCCTTGTTCGGCATCTGGGGCGATCATGAGACGGCGCAGAAGCTGGTCTCCTTCCTGTTCCGCTTCGCGCCGCAGGACGTGGCCGAGACGCTGTCGGGCCCGATCTTCGCGGTGATGATCGCCCATCACGAGGATCTGCTGACCATCGGCATCCTGGGCACGCTGTGGGCGGCGTCGAGCTGGTTCGAGGCGGTGCGGCTGGCGCTCAACACCGCCTACGACATCGAGGAGAAGCGGCCGGCCTGGAAGCGGCGGCTGCAAAGCCTGCTGTTCGTGGTGCTGTCGGCCGTCATCCTGCTGGTGGCGTCGGGCTCGATCCTGCTCGGGCCGCTGGCGTGGAACCTGATCCAGCGCATCGTCTATGTCGGGCCGGGCATCGGCGTGGTGTGGGATGTCGGCCGCTACCTGATCGGCGGGCTGCTGTTCGGCGGCTTCCTCTTCGTGCTGCACCAGTATTTGCCGCCGGTGCGCCATCGCTGGCGCGACCTGCTGCCCGGCGTCGCCGTCACCTTGTTCTTCTGGCTGGCGGTCTCGACCGGCCTGTCCTTCTACCTGGCGCTGGCCGGCAGCTACGATTCGACCTACGGCACCCTGGGCGGCGTGGTCATCACCTTGCTGTTCTTCTACACCGCCTCGCTGGTCTTCATCTTCGGCGCCGAACTCAACGCCGCCTACCGGCCGCTGGCGAAGAAAGAGGAAGAGCCTTCAGACGCAATCAGGAAAAACTCCTCATCCTGAGCCCGTCGAAGGATGAGGTTCACAGGCGATATACCCGACGCAATTCGGGCAAGGCCTGACGCGTAGCCTCGGTAAGCGGTGTTGGCAGTTTATCAAGGTCGAACCACTCGACCGCTTCAAGCGCCTCGGGTTCGCGCAGGCGCGGAACGCCGGCCTCGATAGCCGCAAGATAGACCGGCGCCACCCAGTGATCGCCATCGGCAGCCTCGAAGCCGATCACCTTGAGGAGGCGTTGCGCGCGAATGGCGATATCAAGCTCTTCGCCGATCTCGCGGATGGCGGCATCGACCGCCCGCTCTCCCGCATCGACCTTGCCGCCCGGAAAGCCCCAATGACCGGCTTCCGGGTTCTTGCGACGCTGCACCAGCAGCAATTTTCCGTCCGTCACGATCGCCGCACCACAGCCGAGGCGATGGCGCGGCGACAGCAGCAAAGGCAGAAACGTCTTCGGCGTTTCTTGCTCCGCCGGATCAGCCATCGCCTACTGCGCCGTCCAGCCGCCGTCGATCGAATAGGCCGAGCCCGTGATGTTGTCGGCGGAGGCCGAACACAGGAACAGCGCCAGGCCGGCGATCTGTTCGGGGGTGGTGAATTTGTGGCTGGCCTGTTTTTCCATCACCAGCGCCTTGCTCTCGTGGTCGACGCTGGTCTTGTTAGCCGCCGCGCGGGCCTCGATCTGCTTCTGCACCAACGGCGTCAGTACCCAGCCGGGGCAGATCGCATTGCAGGTCACGCCCGTGTTGGCCGTTTCGAGGCCAACCACCTTTGTCAGGCCGACGACGCCGTGCTTGGCGGCGACATAGGCGACCTTGTTGGGCGAGGCGACCAGCCCGTGCGCGGAGGCGATGTTGATGATGCGCCCCCAGCCCTTCTTCTTCATCGCCGGCAATGCTGCGCGCACGGTATGGAACGACGAGCAGAGATTGATGGCGATCACGGCGTCCCATTTGTCGATGGGAAATTCCTCCACCGGGGCGGTGTGCTGGATGCCGGCATTGTTGACCAGCACGTCGATGGCGCCGAACTGCTTTTCGGCCTTGGCGATCATGGCGGCGATCTGGTCGGGCTTGCTCATGTCGGCGCCATCGTAGGTCACCGTCACCTTGCATTTGGCCGCCATGCCGGCGCGCAACTTCTCGATCTCGGCCGCATCGCCGAAGCCGTTCAGCACCAGGTTGCAGCCTTCGGCGGCGAAGGCTTCAGCAATGCCGAGCCCGATGCCGCTGGTCGAACCGGTGACCAGAACCGTCTTGCCTTTGACGCTCATGACAACTCCTACTTTTTGAACAGGGCCGCGGCGGCGGAACTGTGCGATTGCTTGGCGGCGATTTTCTCGCGCACGCGCTTGATCTCGGCTTCCATGTTGACGACGTAGTCGTTCAGCTCCTCGATCGACAGAGAATCGAGCTCGCGCGGCTTGGGCTTCTTGCGCAGCGGTTCCAGATCATCCACGTCGATCGGCATGTGACCCTCCTGCTTTTCGCGGTTGCGAGTGTGTCGCGCGACGGCTAGAGGATCAAGGGAGCCACGGCAGCTAAAGCGCCGCACCGGGAGAAAAGCCAATGACCAGCGAGAAATTGCCCGCCACCATGATGGCCATCGAGATCACCAAGCCCGGCGGGCCGGAAGTGCTCAAGGCCAATCCCAACCGGCCCCTGCCGGCCTTGAAGCCCCACGAAGTGCTGATCGAAGTGGCCTTCGCCGGCGTCAACCGGCCCGATCTGGCGCAACGCGGCGGCACCTACAACCCGCCGCCGGGTGCCTCCGACCTGCCCGGTCTGGAAGTCGCGGGCAAGATCGTGGCGCTGGGCGTGGACGTCAAACAGTGGAAGATCGGCGAGGAGGTCTGCGCGCTGACGCCAGGCGGCGGCTATGCGCAATATTGCGCCACGCCGGCCAGCCACTGCCTGCCGATCCCCAAAGGCTTCACGCTGCTGCAGGCGGCAATGCTGCCCGAGACCTATTTCACCGTCTGGACCAACGTCTTCGACCGCGCCCGGCTGAAGAAGGGCGAGAGCATCCTGGTGCATGGCGGCGCGTCGGGCATCGGCACCACGGCGATCCAGCTGGCGCACGCTTTCGGCTGCACCGTCTATGCCACGGTCGGCGACGACGCCAAGAAAGACGCCTGCCTCAAGCTCGGTGCGGTGCATGTCATCAACTACAAGACCGAAGACTTCGTCGCCGTCATCCGCGACAAGACCGGCGGCAAGGGCGTCGACGTGGTGCTCGACATGGTGGCCGGCCCCTATATCGAGAAGAACATTGACTGCCTGGCCATGGACGGCAGGCTGTCGGTGATCGCCGTCCAGGGCGGCGCGCAGGCGACGTTCAACGTCGCCAAGCTGATGATGGGACGCAAGACCATCACCGGCTCGACCTTGCGGCCGCAATCGGTCGAGGCCAAGGCGGCGATGGCAGCCGCGTTGCGCGAGAAGATCTGGCCGCTGCTGGAGGCCGGTACGGTCAAGCCGGTGCTGTTCAAGACCTTCCCGCTGCACCAGGCCGATACCGCCCATGCCGAGCTCGAAGCCGGCAAGCACATCGGCAAGGTCATGCTCAGCGTGCGCTGATTTAGTCGCTTTTATCGCGAATTTTGAAATTATATTGCGGTCAGGGTCTTTGACCCCGGGCACCCGGTCCACTATATAAACCTCGGAATTCCTTAACATTCCCGGGTGGTCGTTCCCCGCGCTTTACGCGCGGTGCGAAGCCATTCCCGCGAAGGAGCACGCACATGACTACCCCTTTGATGCCAAAGGCGACGGCCGTCTGGCTGGTCGACAACACGACGCTGAGCTTCCGCCAGATCGCCGAGTTCTGCGGCATGCACGAGCTTGAAGTGCAGGCCATCGCCGACGGCGAAGTCGCGGCCGGCATCGTCGGCGCCGACCCGATCGCCTCGGGCCAGCTCACCCGCGAGGAGATCCAGCGCGGCGAGGCCGATCCGTCGGTGACCTTGAAGCTCGCCAGCAACGATCGCCCGATGCCGGTGTCGCGGCCCAAGGGTCCGCGCTATACGCCGGTCGCCAAGCGCCAGGACCGTCCCGACGCCATCGCCTGGCTGCTGAAGAACCATCCCGAGCTTTCGGACGCGCAGATCACCAAGCTGATCGGCACCACCAAGGCCACGATCAGCGCCATCCGCGATCGCACGCATTGGAACGCCCAGAACCTCAAGCCGCGCGATCCCGTCACGCTCGGCCTGTGCACCATGGCCGACCTGCATGCCGCCCTGGATCGCGCCCGCCGCAAGGCCGCGCGCAACGGCAAGTCGATCGCCGGTGTGGATCTGCCCAAGGTCGATCCCTCCGAAGCCGACCAGCCCGACATCGACGCCGTCGATCCGATCGAAGCGATGGACGAGGAAGACGATCAGCCTGACGCTGGCATGCACGAAGTCGACCCGGCCGAGAGCGACCAGCCCGACATCGACATGCCGGTCGAGCACGACAAAGAGTAAAAGCAAAGGGCGCCCTCAGAGGCGCCCTTCCTGTTTCAGGCCGAACGTGCCAGGGCGGGCATCGGCATTGCCGTAACGCTCCGCAGCCAATCGACGGCACGCTGCCATTCCGCCGCCGGAAAACGTTTCCGGAAATAGCCGAAATGGCCAATCTCGCTCAACCCCAGTTCGGCCGGCGCGATCGAGCGATAGTCGATGCGCGCCTTGGGATAATAGGCGAAGAGCGCGCGAATGCCGCCCGGCGGCGCCACGCGATCGTCGGCGAAGCCGGTGAAGTGCATCGGAATTTCGAGGCGATCATAGAACGGCCGCAGCGGCTCGCCGCTGTCGTCGCTGATGTAATGCGGGTTACGGCAGAAGCGGCGCCATTGATCGGCGATGCCCGCCGGCAGCCGTGCCGACCCGACCCAGTCGCCGGGATAGAAACCCAGCAGCGCCGTCGTCACGGGCTGGAACAAATACCAGTTGAACAGCAGCCGCTTGCGCTGGCCCCGCGGCCACAGCCGCCAGTAGCCGCTCTGCGCGGCGACGTTCCACACCGCGGCGATGCGATGGGCATTGTCGGCCAGGCCCAGGATCTGTCCGCCGGCCGAATGGCCGACCACGGCAAGCGGCGCTGCGGGGACGGATTGGGCGAGAAAATCCAGCGCCGCCGGCATGTCCTTCTCGCCCCAGTCGGTGAACGATCCCTTGAAATGTCGGATCGGCTCGCGCAGCGACTCGCCGATGCCGCGATAGTCGTAGGCCAGCACCGCCAGCCCCTGCCCCGCCAGGTGGCGGGCGAAGGCGCCGTAATAGCGCCGCGGCACGCCGGTGGCGGAGTTGACCAGCACGGCGGGGCCAGCGATGCGTGCCGGCCGGTAAAGCGTGGCCGCCAGCTGATATCCATCGCGCGCGGCAAAGGTGAGGTCGGTAACGGTGATGTCGCTCATGCCGTCAGCCTGCGGCCGCCGAAGCGCGGCGGCAAATGACGCAAATCGGCTTCAGATGAACTACATTCAATCGAGAGCGGCGATCTCCTGCAGCAGCCAACGGCGCAGCGCCACGATCTTGGGCAGGCGGCGATCGGCCTCGCGATACACCAGCCACAACGCCCGTCCCACGGGAACGTCGAGCCGAAACGGGCTGGCCAGCGGCACGCCGAAGGGCGCCGGGCCGATCAGAGGCCGATAGGTCAGCGCCACGCCCAGCCCATGCTGCGCCGCCTGCAGCGTCTGCATGACGCCATCCATCTCCAGCCAGCGCTGCGGCTTCAGCCCGGGGACGCCGGCTGCTTTCAGCCAGCCATGCCAGGACGATTCGAAGCCGCGCAAAACTATCAGCGTGTGGTGCGCCAGATCAGCCGGCTTCCGCAGCGGCTTCTTCTGCTGCAGCGCCGGCAGCAGCACCGGCGTCGTGCGTGGTTCGATCAGCCTGTCGGCGCGCAAGCCTTCCCAGCGCCCCTGCCCCAGCCTGATCGCTGCATCGACCGGCTGACGGGCGAAATCCTCATAGGCCATCGAACTGGTGACGCTGAGTTCGATCTCGGGATGGCGCGCCATGAAACTTTCCAGACGCGGCACCAGAAATCCGGCGGCGAAGAAGGGCACGGCGCTGACGTTCAGCCGGTGCGAGCGCTGGCGCGCCGTTGCCTGCAACGCCGCCGCAGCGATATCGCCGAATGCCTTGTGCAGCGACAGGGCCAGCCCCTTGCCGGTTTCGGTCAGCCGCACCTCCCGATTGAGCCGCTCGAACAGCGCCACGCCCAGTTCCGCTTCGAGCGCCTTCAGCCGATGACTGACGGCCGATGGCGTCACGCCCAGCTCCTCGGCGGCAGCCTTGAAGCTGTTCAGGCGCGCAGCAGCCTCGAAGGCCTGCAATCGGTGCAGCGGCGGCAGGGACATGGCGCCGATTGAAGCCCATTCAGGCGAGCAGCGCCAACCCTATCTGCCCTTGGCATACCCCACCGGCTGCAACGCCTGCCTGATCTCGCCCAGGATCGCGGGATCGTCGATGGTGGCCGGCGTCTTGAATTCCTGGCTGTCGGCGATCTTCTGCATGGTGGCGCGCAGCATCTTGCCCGAGCGCGTCTTGGGCAGGCGGTTGACCACGACGGCGGTCTTGAAGGCGGCCACCGGCCCGATGCGATCGCGCACCATCTGCACCACTTCCTTGACGATCTCGGCATGCGGGCGGTTGACGCCGGCCTTCAGCACCAGGAAGCCCAGCGGCACCTGGCCCTTCAGCTCGTCGGCCGCACCGACCACGGCGCATTCGGCGACGTCGTTATGGGCGGCCAGCACTTCCTCGATGCCGCCGGTCGACAGCCTGTGGCCGGCGACGTTGATGACGTCGTCCACGCGCGTCATGACATAGACGTAGCCGTCCTCGTCGATATAGCCCGCGTCGCCCGTCTTGTAGTAGCCGGGATAGTCGGCGAAATAGGCCTGCACGTAGCGCTCAGGCGCGTTCCACAAGGTTGGGAACGTGCCGGGCGGCAGCGGCAGCTTGCCCACCAGCGCGCCGATCTCGCCGCGCTTGACCTCATGGCCTTCGGCATCGAGTACCCGCAGATCCCAGCCGGGCGCCGCCACCGTCGGCGAGCCGTGCTTGACCGGCATCAGCTCGATGCCGGCGAAGTTGCCGCACACGACCCAGCCGGTCTCGGTCTGCCACCAGTGATCGATCACCGGCACGCCCAATATCTGCTCGGCCCAGGCGATGGTGGGCGGATCGCCACGCTCGCCGGCGAGATAGAGCCGCTCGAATTTGGACAGGTCGTATTTCTTCACGAAGCTGGCGTCGGGATCTTCCTTGCGGATGGCGCGAAACGCCGTCGGCGCGGTGAACAGCACCTTGACCTTGTGGTCGGCAATGACGCGCCAGTAGGTGCCGGCATCGGGCGTGCCGACCGGCTTGCCCTCGAACAGCACCGAGGTGCAGCCGTAAATCAGCGGCGCGTAGGTAATGTAGGAATGCCCCACCACCCAGCCGACGTCGGACGCGGCCCAGAAAACGTCGCCCGGATCGACGCCGTAAAGCCCCTTCATCGACCAGTAGAGCGCCACGGCATGGCCGCCATTGTCGCGCACCACGCCCTTGGGCTGGCCCGTCGTGCCCGAGGTGTAGATGATGTAGAGCGGATCCGTGGCCTCGACCGGCACGCAATCGTGCGGGGCCGCGCCCTTGATGAAATCCTGCCAGTCGATGTCGCGGCCTGTCACCAGCGCGCACGGACCTTGCGGGCGCTGCAGGATGACGCAATGCGATGGCTTGTGTTTCGCCAGATCGATGGCACCGTCCAGCAGCGGCTTGTATTCGACGATGCGGTTGGGCTCGATGCCGCAGGAGGCCGAGAGGATCAGCGACGGCTTGAAGTCGTCGATGCGGGTGGCCAGCTCGTGCGAGGCGAAACCGCCAAACACCACCGAATGGATGGCGCCCAGCCGCGCGCAGGCCAGCATCGCCATCACCGTCTCCGGCACCATCGGCATATAGATGATGACGCGATCGCCCTTCTTGATGCCGATGCGCGCCATCGCCCCGGCCAGCACCGCGGTGGCGTCGCGCAGCTCGCGATAGGTCAGGGTCTTCTTGGTATTGGTGACCGGCGAATCGTAGATCAAGGCAGCCTGCTCGGCCCGGCCGCGCTCGACATGGCGGTCCAGGGCGTTCCAGCACGTATTGAGCTTGCCGCCGACGAACCAGCGATAGAATGGCGGGTTGCTGTCGTCCAGCAGCCTGGTCCACGGCTTGATCCAGTCGATCTTTTGGGCGGCCTCGGTCCAGAATCCCTCCGGATCGCGCAGCGAGCGCTCGTGCAGCCGGCCATACGCGCCCTTCATCGAATTTCCTCCGCCAAAGTCTTGCTTTGCCAACAAGAATAAGACGCTCCCCGGTTGTTTGGCAAAACCGCTTTGTGAGACAATCCGCCGCCAGTTGGGCAGACGATCAGGCGGAGGCGGGTATGGCGAAGAAGACGCAAAAACGCGGCGCGGCGAAGAAGGCGGCGAAGCGTGGCGTCCCGGCACGGAAGGCCGCGAAGAAAGCGGCCAAGCGGGTGGTAAAGGCGGCGACCAAGAAGCCGATCAAGAGCCCGCCCGGCCGCAAGAACCCGCCGCGCAAGGAGCCCGGCAAGTCCGCGCCGGTGAAACTGCCGGGCAAGGACAAGCCGGCCAAGCAGCTCGTGGCGCTGCCGGTGGGGCGTCGCTCGCTGCGCGACCGGCCGTCGGTCAAGCGCCTGGCCGTGCCGCGCCCCGCCTCCTCGCTGCGCGGGTCGAAGAGCAAGTACGAGCTGGGGCTGGAAAAGACCGCCGCCAACTATGCGCCGCTGACGCCGTTGACCTTCCTCGAGCGCTCCGCGTCCACCTTCCCCGACCATCCCGCCGTGGTGCATGGCGATCGCCGCTACAGCTGGAAACAGACCTACGCCCGCGTGCGCCAGCTCGCCTCGGCTCTGTCGCAGCAGGGCATCGGCATTGGCGACACGGTGGCGGTGATGGCGCCCAACGTGCCGGAGATTTTCGAGGCGCATTTCGGCGTGCCGATGATCGGCGCGGTGCTGAACGCGCTCAACATCCGCCTCGATGCGGCGATGATCGCCTTCATCCTCGACCACAGCGAAACCAAGGTGCTGATCACCGACCGCGAGTTCTCGCCCACCATCAAGCAGGCGCTGAGTCTGGTTAAGAACAAGCCGCTGGTGATCGACATCGACGACAAGCTTGCCGTCGGCGGCGAGCTGCTGGGGACGATGGACTACGAGGCCTTCATCGCCCAGGGCGATCCGGATTTCGAGTGGACCGTGCCGTCGGACGAATGGAACGCGATCTCGCTGAACTATACGTCGGGCACCACCGGCGATCCCAAGGGCGTCGTGTTCCACCATCGCGGCGCGCATCTGGCGGCGATCAACAACGTGGTGAACTGGGCGATGCCGGCGCACCCGATCTATCTGTGGACCCTGCCGATGTTCCACTGCAACGGCTGGTGCTTCCCCTGGACCTTGGCCGCGGTCGCCGGCACCTCGATCTGCCTGCGTCGAGTGGAGGCCCGCGCCATGTTCGAGTCGATCGCCAGGAATAAAGTCACCCATATGTGCGGCGCGCCGATCGTGCTGGGCTTTCTCATCAACGCCACCGAGGAGGAGCGCAAGCCGCTGCCGCATGCGGTCAAGATCATGACCGCCGCCGCCCCGCCGCCCGCCGCCGTGCTGGAGGCGATCGAGAAGCAGGGCTTCGACATCACCCATGTCTATGGCCTGACCGAAACCTACGGCCCGGCCGTGGTGTGCGCCTGGCATTCGGAATGGGACGAGCTGGGTTCGACCGAGCGCGCGCGACTGAAGGCGCGCCAGGGTGTGCGCTCGCCATTGCTGGAAGGCCTGAAGGTCATGGACCCCACCTCCATGACCGAAGTGCCGGCCGACGCCACCACCATGGGCGAGGTGATGTTCAGGGGCCACCTGATCATGAAGGGCTACCTGAAGAACCCCGCCACCACCAAGGAAAGCTTCAAGGACGGCTGGTTCCATTCCGGCGATCTGGGTGTGCTGCATCCCGACGGCTATATCGAGCTGCGCGACCGGTCGAAGGACATCATCATTTCGGGCGGCGAGAACATCTCGACCATCGAGGTCGAGGGCGTGCTCTACCAGCACCCCGCCATTCTGGAAGCCGCCGTGGTGGCGCGGCCGGACGAGAAATGGGGCGAGACGCCCTGCGCTTTCGTGACGCTGAAGAAAGGCCACAACGTCTCGGCGGAAGAGATCATCGCCTTCTGCCGCAAGAACATGGCCGCCTATAAGTGCCCGCGCACGGTGGTGTTCGGCGAATTGCCCAAGACCTCGACCGGCAAGGTGCAGAAATTCGTGCTGCGCGACAAGGCCAAGGCGCTTTGAGCCGATCGGGACTTTCCCGACGACTGTTTCTGGGTGGCGTGGCGACGGCCGTTGCGCTGCCGGCGCTGGCGCAGGACGACGCCATCAAGCTGGTGCGTCAGGGCGGCTTGCTGCTGTTCATGCGTCACGCCAACGCACCCGGCATTGGCGACCCGGAGGATTTCCGTATCGACGATTGCGCGACGCAGCGCAATCTCTCAGATCGCGGTCGTGCTCAAGCTGTTGCCGTCGGCGAAAGGCTGCGCGGCGAGGGCGTTCGCTGGAGTTCGGTGCAGTCGAGCCGCTGGTGCCGCTGCCTCGACACGGCGCGCCTGGCGTTCGGTACAGTCGAACCGTTCGACCTGCTGAATTCGAGCTTCGCTGGTCGGCCCGATGCCACGCCCGATCTGCGCCGGCACCTGCTGGCGCTGCCGCGCGACGGCGCCAACCGCATCTATGTCACGCACATGGCGAACATCATGAAGCTGCTGGCGGTCAACGCCGCGGACGCGGAGATCGTTCTCGCGCGCGTCGGCGGCGAGACTGTTCAGCCGATCGGCAGTCTGCGG
Organism: uncultured Hyphomicrobiales bacterium; assembly: GCA_964388115.1. Lineage (GTDB taxonomy): Bacteria > Pseudomonadota > Alphaproteobacteria > Reyranellales > JAQSWP01 > JAQSWP01. Next base: position 785,307 of record CAYLYK010000001.1, on the reverse strand, counting down.
CCGCCCGAATGAGCGGCGGCGAGGCTATTGCCGGCTGAGGCCTTTGATCTTGTCCTTGAGCAGAAGTTTCTGTCGCTTCAGGGCTGCTATGGCCGTTTCGTCGGGATGGGGTCTGGTGTTTTCCGTCTGCAGCGCGGCGTCGATGGCCGCATGTTTCGCCTTGAGAGTTTCAACCCGATCCACGGTTGCCATACCAGATCTCCCTTGGAGTGAAGCGAACACCTAAAGGGTAGGCACGCGCCTTCTGCATTGCCACCCTTGAATTTAACTTGCTTTGCGTTAAGCGGTGGAAAAGCAATAAAGTTAGCGCATGGCAAAAACAGTGAAAAAATCTGACAAGCCGTTGAAGCCGCGATTGATTGTCGGCATCTCCGGCGCCTCCGGGGTGATCTACGGCATACGTCTTTTGCAGGCGCTGCGGCCATTGCCTGTGGAAACCCACCTGATCATGAGCCGCACGGCCGAAGTGACCCTGGCGCATGAAACCGATTTCAAGGTGAAGCAGGTGCAGGCGCTGGCCGATCACGTCCATGCCGCGACCGATCTTGCCGCGCCACCATCTTCAGGCTCGTTCCGCACCATCGGCATGGTCATCGCCCCCTGCTCCATGCGCAGCCTGGGCGAGCTGGCGTCGGGCGTCACGAGTTCGCTGCTGACGCGTGCGGCCGACGTGGCATTGAAGGAGCGGCGCAAGCTGGTGCTGCTGACGCGCGAAACGCCGCTGCACTCGGTGCACCTGCGCAACATGCTGACCTTGTCCGACATGGGCGCGATCATCGCGCCCGCCATGCCCGCCTTCTACTCGCGGCCCCAGACCTTGGACGACGTGATCGACCATACCGTCGCGCGGGTGCTGGATCTGTTCGGACTGGAGGGCGGCCGGCTGAAGCGCTGGGGCGAATAGTCAGCGCAGCATCGACGTTGCCGTCGGCGCGTCGGGATAGCGATTCTCCACCACCACGATCCAGCTGCGTCCCGTCTCGCGCGTCAGCCTGCCGTCGCGGGCGGCGATGACGCTCTTCGACACCGCATTGAAGACATTGCCGCCGATGGCCTCGATGCGGTCGCCCAGATTGGCCGTCACCAGATCGCAATGCATGGGATATTTCTGCCCGCGCAGCAGGCGGTAGTCTTCCGCCACCTCGACGCCGCGCGTGGCGCAGATCAAATCGCCGCGCTTTGGCGTGTAGGCGGCGATGTCGTGGGCAACGAAATAGCCCGGCCCGCCATCCATGGTGCGGGCGACGATGCCCTGCAGGTAATCGACATGCGAAGGATCGGGCACGAACTCGCTTTCGGGCACGCCGGCGTGCGCCATCAGATAGGAGATGAACACCGCCGACCATGGCAGATGCCACGGGCACTTCTTGGCGCCCGGCGTCGTCCATGCCGCCGCGCATTCGGCATAGGAGGAGAAGCCGCCTTCCCTGGTCGACGCCCAGTACAAGGTCAGCCGCTCGTAAACCCGCCGATCGTCCTCGCTCGATTGCCCGACGGGATCGACCGCGACCGTCTGGTCGGCGCGATAGAACACCACCTGCCCGCCACGCCTGCCGCCAAACTCACGCCATTCGCGGTCGGCGACAGCCAGCAGCTCGGCGCGCACTTTCTCGACCGGCACGTCGCGGCGCACATTGGGCACCGAAATCGCGGCCGGCTGCGCGCAGGCGGTCAGCAGGCTTAACGACAGCAAGGCAAGGACGATACGCATCAGGGACGATCCAGATTGAGGGCGTGCTCGATGTCGTGCGCTCCGAGCATGGGAAAGCAGGCGATCAGGATGGCGGCAACGGCGGCGCGATCGCGGCGCTCGACCTTGATGCCGAGCTGCGCGCTGTAAAGGCTGAGATTGGCCAGCGCCGCGGCGAGCCTCTCCTTGGCCGGCCGGTCGCGATTGCCGGGCGCCGCATAGTTCTCCGCCAGCAGCAACTGTTCGACATGCTCGGCCTCGATCTCGGCATCGGCGATGCGCCGGCGCAAGGCGGAAGCGGCTTCCTCGGGCGCGATCGGCAGATTCTCGCCAGCCGCCAGCCGACGGCGCGCCGCCCGCAGCGGCATGACGATGTCGCGCTGCCAGGAGGCGACCTTGCCGCTGAGCCGTTTCAATTCGTCGGCCTGCAGGCGGCCGCGGCCCGAGGCGCCGATCCAGCAGCAGAACAGCAGCACGTTGACGTCGAGCCCGTGGCGATCCTGCAGGTCGATGCAGGAGCGTGCGACGGCCTCGCCGGCATAGACTTCGAGCGAGAAATTCCAAAACGGATGCGGCGAGCCGCCGGCCTGCATGTCAGTCTCCGAAGGCGATGCCCAGTCCGCGCGCGGTGGCTACCAGCGTATCCTTTGGATCGACCGCCTGATACTGGCCGATCGCTTCGGCGATGGGTACGGCTTTCACCTGCCGGTCGCTCCACACCACCATGTGGTCGAACTTGCCCTGGGCAATGAGCTCAACCGCATGCACGCCGAAGGCCGAGGCCAGGATGCGATCGCGCGCGCCGGGACTGCCGCCGCGCTGGACATGACCCAGCACCGTGACCCTGGTTTCGGCGCCCGTGGCCTGCGCGATCTTCTCGCCGACATAATGGCCGATGCCGCCATAGGTGACGGCGCCCGAGCCATGCGCCTGTTTGACGGGCTCGCCGTCCTCGCGCTTGACTGCCTCTGCCACCACGACGAGCGCGAAGTTGCGGCCCGTCGAGCGCAGCTGCTCGACCTTGCGCGCCAGTGCCTCGACCGACCATTTGATTTCGGGAATGAGAATGACGTCAGCGCCGCCGGCGATGCCCGCTGCCAGGGCAATATGACCCGCGTCACGGCCCATCACTTCCAGAACCATGACGCGGCTATGGCTGGCCGCCGTCGGCTGCAGCTTGTCGAGCGCGTCGGTCGCCACTTCGACCGCCGTCGAGAAGCCGATCGAGGCTTCGGTGATGCCGATGTCGTTGTCGATGGTCTTGGGAATGCCGACCATCTTGATGCCGCCCTGCTGGGCGAGCTTGCGCAGGATGGCGAAACTGCCGTCGCCGCCGACGCCGATCAGCGCGTCCAGCCCCAGCAGCCGCACGCCCTCGATCACCTCCTCGGAGCGATCGCGCACCGAACCGTCGGGAAAGGTGAAGGCGAAAGGATTGCCCTGGTTGGTGGTGCCCAGGATGGTGCCGCCCCAGCGCAGGATGGAGGGCTCGCCGCCGTCGATATGCAAGGCCTCGACCATGGGCGGGCGGCTCATCAGCCCGTGCGTGCCCTGGCGAATGCCGATCACCTCCCAGCCGTAATGGCCCGCGGCGCGATGTACCACGGCGCGGATCGCCGCGTTGAGCCCGGCGCAGTCGCCGCCGGAGGTGAGGATGCCTATTTTCCTGATCGCCATGAGGTTTTCGAAGCCGATACCGTTTGCGTTCCGATTTTGCTAGTCTGCAGCCGACCTTAACCTTCTGCGCCAGCGCGACCAACCCCTTAGGCAGCCAGCCCCGACATGGACGATCTCGACGAGCTGCGCGCCAGATTCGAGGAGCTGCAGCGAGAGCACCGCGACCTCGATGCCGAAATCGCGCGCCTGACCTCGGAACAGCCCTTCGACCAGCTCCAGGTGCAGCGGCTGAAGAAGCGCAAGCTGGCGCTGAAGGACGAAATCACCTCCGTCCACCAGCTGCTGATCCCGGATATCATCGCCTGAACGTCCGTTCCACGGCTCCTTGCGCCCCGTCGCGCCCTCAATATAATCGCCGTCTTTTCCGGCCTCCCGGCCGGCGCGAGGAAGCAATGGCCCGCAGCAAACCCGTGGTCGGCCTGATCATGGGAAGCCAATCGGACTGGACGACGATGCGCCATGCAGCGGTAACGCTGGAAGCGCTGGGAGTTCCACACGAAAAGCGCATCGTCTCGGCGCATCGCACGCCGAAGCGGCTGTTCGCCTATGCCGAGGCCGCAGCAGGCCGCGGCCTGCAGGTAATCATCGCCGGCGCCGGTGGGGCTGCGCATCTGCCGGGCATGGTCGCCTCGCTGACCATCCTGCCGGTGTTCGGCGTGCCGGTGGAAAGCCAGAGCCTGAAGGGCATGGACAGTCTGCTGTCGATCGTGCAGATGCCGGGCGGCATTCCCGTCGGCACCGTCGCCATCGGCAAGCCCGGCGCCATCAACGCAGCTTTGCTGGCCGCTTCGGTGATCGCGCTGCACGACAAGAAAGTCGCCAAGGCGCTGCAAGGCTTCCGCGACCGGCAGACCAAGGGCGTCGCCGAGATCCCGACCGACGAGGCCGTGCGCAAATGAACGCCAACGGCAACGGCAATCTGCTGCCGCCGGGCAGCACCATCGGCATCGTCGGCGGCGGCCAGCTCGGCCGCATGATTGCGCTGGCGGCAGCGCCGCTGGGTTATCGCTGCCACATCTTCTGCCCCGACCAGGACAGCCCGGCCTCGCATGTCGCGGCCGCCACCACGGTCGCGCCCTACGACGACGAGGCGGCGCTGGCGAAATTCGCCGCCGCGGTCGATGTCGTAACCTACGAATTCGAGAACGTGCCGGCGCCCACCATCGAATTCATCGAGAAGCACAAGCCGGTGCGGCCCAACTCGCATGCCCTGCGCGTGGCGCAGAACCGTCTGGAGGAGAAGAATTTCCTCAACGATATCGGCGTGCCCACCACCGCCTATGCGGGAGCGGGCAGTTCGGCCAGCCTGGAAGCGGCCGTGCGCCATATCGGCACGCCCTGCCTGGTGAAGACCGTCACCGAGGGCTATGACGGCAAGGGCCAGATCAGGCTGGAAACGACGGCCAATGTCGGCACCGCCTGGGCCCAGCTCAAGACGCGCGAAGCCATCGTCGAGCGCATGGTCGATTTCGACATGGAATGCTCGGTGATCGTGGCGCGCGGCATGGACGGCACCTGCGTCGCCTTCACGCCGGGCGAGAATTTCCACGTCAACGGCATCCTCGACACCACCATCATCCCCGCCCGCCTGCCCGAGGCGCGCCGCCAGCAGGCCGAAGCCATCGGCCGTCACGTCGCCGAGAAGCTCGATCTGGTCGGCCTGCTCTGCGTCGAGATGTTCGTCACCAAGGATGGCCGTTTCCTTGCCAACGAGATCGCGCCGCGGCCGCACAATTCGGGCCACTGGACCATCGACGCCTGCACCACCAGCCAGTTCGAGCAGCTGGTGCGGGCCATCTGCGGCCTGCCGCTGGGCGCGGTCGACCGGCTCGCCAATGCCGAAATGAAGAACCTCATTGGCGAGGACTTCAACCTGTGGCGCAAGGCGATCGGCGAATCCAACGCCAAGGTGCATCTCTACGGCAAGACGGAGATCCGCCCTGGCCGCAAGATGGGCCACGTCACCCGCCTGCAGCCGCTGAACGGGCGCAACAACTAGACGCGGCATCAACGCCGCCTCGCTCCAGACCAGGGAGGTTGGCCATGCATCTCTACGAACATCCGCTGTCGTCCTACGCCCAGAAAGTGAAGATCGGCCTGCGCGAAAAGGGCGTGCCATTTACCGCCGAGATTCCGGCCGGGCTGGGCTCGGGCGATCTCTCCGGCCCGCTGACCGCCGCCAACCCGCGTACCGAGGTGCCGACCCTGATCGACGGCGACGTGCGGGTGTGGGACTCGTCGGTGATCCTGCAATATCTCGAGGACAAGATCCCCAGCCCTGCCCTGCTGCCGCCCGATCCTGCGGCGCGCGCACATGCGCGCATGATCGAGGACGTGTGCGACACGCAGTACGAAGCGATCAACTGGGGCCTGGGCGAAATACGCTTCTTCGGCCGCGCCAAAGACCGGCTGGCGCAGACGCTCGAAGTCGCCGCTGCCGCGCAGACGCGCGAATTGCTGGCGTGGCTGACGAGCCAGCTTGACGGCAAGGACTGGTTCGGCGGCGATCATTTCGGCTGGACCGATCTGTGCGTCGCGCCCTTCGTCAACCGCTCGGACTATTACGGACTGGGCCCGCAAGCCGGCTCGCCGTTGCAGAAATGGCTGGAGCGGTTGCGCCAGCGCCCGTCGGTGGCGCAGACCTTCAAGGAATTCCGAACTGCTGCTGAGGCGATGAAGGATGCGTCCAAGCGCCTGGAAATCCCGGGCTTCCGCCGCCAGTATCGCGATCACCGCCTGGAATGGATGATCAAGTCGGGCGGCATTGACGTGGTGCTGGAAGGCCTGCAGAAGGACAACATCCGCTTCAACTGGCCGACTGCTAGCAATTAGATAGCATTTCTAGGACGTTTAATTGAGCCTAGTAAATTTTCGAAAAGGATAATTTTATAACGGTCCAAGCTGTGATATTCGCGATTGGCTCAACACACTTGGAGAAAACCATGAGCCTAAACGGAAAATTCGTTCCAATTGTTGGCGGCTCGCTACACGGTATGACCGCTGAACGATCTCTCTTCGATAATGGAGATATCTTTCTAGAGGACGATCGAAAAGAGATTAGTGATTCTACCCTATATGGAATACGTCAAATCGATGTAGGTGACACTGCCTTTTTTGTTGAATGCGTAGCTCCTAAAGCTATGTCAGATTCGACAATTCTTAAGATTATCGATGAAAAAGGCATGAAGCGGAGCACCGCTGCTAGAAAGCATAACTAAAGATACCCCGAAGTCCGTTTTAAGCTTCCAGCTTCTTCGTCTTGTGATAGTGGCGATGTGCCTTGGCGCGGTTGCCGCAGGAATTCATGGTGCACCAGCGCCGCGCGCCGGCCTTGCTGATATCGAGAAACACCCAGCGGCATTTTTCGTTGGCGCATTGACGGATGCGCGCGGGATCGCCTTTCAGCAGCAGATCGGCGGCCGACCATAGGACGGGCGCGAGAATGGACGGCGCGGTGATCTCGCCGCGCGACACTTTCCAGCCGAACTGACTGCGCGTCTTCGACAGCGCATCGCGCGAGGGCGCTTCGGCCAGCGCCTCGTTCAGCAAATTCACGTCCGTATCGGAGACCGGCTGGCCGCTGGCACGCGCGACGAAGATATTGTGGATCGCCTCGCGCAGAACGATGGCGCGCGCGAACAGTTTCGCCGCCTTGGTCGGATGCGCCTTGGCCCATGCCGCCAGCTCGCGCCCGCGCTCTTCCGGCAGGCCGCCGTCCTTGCCCACCCAGCCGGCCAAAGCCTCGATGTCGGTCAGGGTTTCGGTCTGGGGCTGGCTGCCGCGCCAATAGAGCGTGTTGACGTAATCCAGGCATAGCGTTTCCGCCGGAGCCGGAATCGTCATGGTTTCAAAGGCTTGGCGGGAGGCCGATTTCATCGCGGGTTATTAACAGGCAAGGGCGTTGACATGGCAAGCTCAGGATTATAACCATATAACCAGTTATATAGTTAGTATTCGTTTTCACCCCTGCAAGAGGACACGACTCATGTTCAATCACGTCTCCATCGGCGTTAAGGACACCGCCCGCAGCAAGAGCTTCTACGACGCCGCGCTGAAGCCTTTGGGCTTCAAATGCGCCTACGAGGCCGAAGGCTCGCTGGGCTACGGCACCAAGGAAGGCATCGGCCTGTGGATCGGCGCGGCCAAGAAACCGGTGCCGGCCGACAAGGCCTCCGGTCTGCATTTCTGTTTCGACGCACCCTCGCGCAAGGCGGTCGACGCCTTCTATGAGGCCGCGATGAAGAATGGCGGCAAGGACAACGGCAAGCCCGGCCTGCGCGCCGATTACAGCCCGACCTACTACGCCGCTTTCGTGGTCGATCCCGACGGCTATCGCATCGAAGCGGTCTATTCCAAGTAAGGACCCGGACATGGCGACGATCAGAAAAGAAGTCACCCTCGACGCGCCGCTCATCGACACCTGGGCGGCGTTTGCCGATTACCACGCGGTCGACAAGCGCATCGCCACCGGCTTCGTAGTCAAGTGCGAACCCAACGAGGGCGGTCGCACCGTCACCTTCGCCAACGGCATCGTCGCCAACGAGCAGTTGGTGACGCTCGACCATGCCGCGCACCGGCTGACCTACGCCATCAAGGGCGGACGGCTTTCGCATCACAACGCCAGCTTCAAGCTCGAGGCCGACGGCAGCCGCACGCGCGTGACCTGGCTGGCCGACATCCTGCCCAACGAGCTGGAGCCGGCGATCAGCGGCATGATGGAAGAAGGCTGCAAGGCCATGCAGCGAAAGTTCACCCGCAGAGCAGAGTCGGCGTGACGAGCGGCGCGCCGCTGCGCTAGGCTTCGATCATGGCGACATCACAGATCACAAGCGGCTACGCCCTGTTCGACACGCCGATCGGCCGCTGCGGGATCAGCTGGAACAAGACCGGCGTCACTGCCTTGCAACTGCCCGAGCGCAATGACAGCGAAACGCAGGCAAAGCTCTTGCGCAAATCGCCCACCGCGCAGCAGACAAAGCCCCCAAGGGACGTGCAGCAGGCGATCGACCAGATCGCCTCGCTGCTGCGCGGCGAAAAGCGCGATCTTTCCGCCATCGCCCTCGACATGAACGGCGTGCCCGACTTCCATCGCCGGGTCTACGAGTTCTCGCGCTCGATCCCGCCCGGCCGGACGCTGACCTATGGCGAGATCGCCGCCAAGGTCGGCCAGAAGAACGCCGCCCGCGCCGTGGGCCAGGCGATGGGCCGCAATCCTTTCCCGCTGATCGTGCCCTGCCATCGCGTGCTGGCGGCGGGCCGCAAGCTGGGCGGCTTCTCGGCCAATGGCGGCATCGCTACCAAATTGAAGCTGCTGACCATCGAAGGCGTGCACGAAAACGACCAGGCGGCGGAAGAGATCGAAGCAGCGCCCGACTACACGGCGGCGGTGGCTTACCTGCGCGCCGCCGACCCGACGCTGGCGAAAGTCATCGACATCGTCGGGCCTTGCCGCATGCAGATCAAAGGCACGCAAAGCCTGTTCATCGCGCTCGCAGAAGCGATCGTCTACCAGCAGCTCACCGCCAAGGCGGCCGCCACCATCTTCGCCCGCGTGCGCGGGCTGTTTCCGCATGCCCATAACGCGCCGACGCCGCAGCAGTTGTTGCGTGCGTCCGACGCACGATTGCGCAGCGCCGGCCTGTCCGGCGCCAAGGCTGCCGCCTTGCGAGATCTGGCGCGCAAGGCCTGCGACGGACAGATTCCGGAGCTGAAAGACCTGCAGGCCATGGACGACGCGCAGATCGTCGAGAGCCTGACGCAGGTCAAGGGCATCGGCCGCTGGACCGTGGAGATGCTGCTGATGTTCCGGCTCGGCCGGCCCGACATTCTGCCGCTGGACGATTACGGTTTGCAAAAGGGCATCGCCGTCATCGATCGCAAACGCAAGCTGCCGAGCAAGAAGGACATGGAAAAGCGCGGCCGGCGCTGGAGCCCGTATCGCTCGGTCGCCAGCTGGTATCTGTGGCGCGCCGCCGACATGAAGAGGCTGCCGACATGACGAACTTGAAGCTGACTTTCTACTACGCCTCCGGCTCGCCCTATGCCTGGCGCGTCTGGCTGGCGCTGGAACACAAGGGTCTGGACTACACGCTGAAGCTGCTGTCCTTCGACAAGGGCGATCTGCAGCAGCCCGATTTTGCCGCGCTCAACCCGCGCCAGCGCGTGCCGGTGCTGGTCGAGGGCGATTTCACCCTGCGCGAATCGACGGTGATCGTCGAATATCTCGACGAGAACTATCCCGACCGCCCGCGCCTCTTCGCGACCGACGCCAAAGCCAAAGCGCAGCAACGGCTGCTGATCCGCGAAGCCGACAATTACATCCAGCCGGTGCTGGAGGAATTCGGCGAGGCGATCTTCACGCCGGAGGAGAAGCGCAAGCCGGGCCATATCGGCGACTGCATCGCGCGGCTGAACGACGAGCTGGCGATCTGGGACGGCAGCATCGCGGGCGACTACCTGACCGGCGAGCTCTCGGCCGTCGATTTTACCTTGTTCCCGCAGCTGGCGCTGATCACCCGCTTCGCCAAGCGCCTGCCAGCCTCGTCGGCCAAGCTGAAGCTCGGCCGCCATCTGCAGGCATGGTTCGAGCGCATGGAAGCGCTGCCGGTCGTCAAGAAGACCTGGCCGCCGCATTGGAAGTGACGGCGGCCCGTTGGCGCTACTTGATCTGCGCCTTCTTGACCGACGCCTCGACCACCGGGATCTCGTGCTCTTCCAGCGGCTTCATGCGCTGCTTGCGCTTCAGCGCCGCCGCAATATAGGACGCCAACTCCTTCTCCTTGCGCGCCTCACGCAAGCTCCGCTTGGCGGCGAACTCGGGCAGCACGTCCTTGGCGAAGAGCTCGAGCGAGGCGCAGATGTCGGCATGTTTGTTGTTGCCGGCCTGTTGCAGGAAGATCACCTGGTCAATGCCGACATCCTCGAAGTTGCGGATGTGCTGCGCCAGCTCCTGCGGCGTGCCGATGCCGGGCGCGGAGTTGAGATCGCGGCCGAGCTGGATGTTGCCCGAGGCGCGCCGGTCCTGGAAGTCCTTGAACAGCTGCGAGCGTCCGGGCCGCACGTCCTGCGCCACCAGCGCGTTGATGGCGTAGCCGAAGAATTCGAACCCTTCCTGGCCGCGGCGGATGGCTTCCTGGCGATCCGGATGGATCGAGAAGGCCGACACCATGGCGATGTTGGCATTCACGCGATGGCCGATCGGCACGCATTGCTCGCTCTTGATGATGCCGTAATAAATCTCGGCCCAGTGCTTGGCTTCTTCCGGATCGAGGAAGGAAAAGGCCAGCGCGCCCAGCCCGTTCGACGCCGCGACCTTAATCGTGTCGCGATTGGTGCAGGCCATCCACATCGGCGGGTGCGGCTTCTGCAACGGCTTGGGCAGCACATTGCGCGCCGGCATGGAGAAGGATTTGCCCTCGAAACCGGGATACGGCTCCATCACCATCATATTGGCGATCTGCTCGGCCGCTTCCAGCGACATGGCGCGTTTCTCGCGTGCGGGAATCTTGAAGCCGCCCAGCTCAAGCCGCGTAGCGCCTTCGCCGATGCCGAAATCGGCGCGGCCGTTGGACACCAGATCGAGCATGGCGACGGATTCGGCGGTGCGGGCGGGATGGTTGTAGTTGGCGATCACCTGGCGGATGCCATGGCCTAGCCGGATGTTCTTCGTGCGGCCGGCGGCGCCGGCGAGAAACACTTCCGACGCCGAGCAATGCGAATACTCCTCAAGAAAGTGATGCTCGACCGCCCAGGCGTAGTCGATGCCCAGCCTGTCGGCGAGTTCGATCTGCGCCAGCGCTTCCTGCACCAGGCGATGCTCGGAATCGGCGTTCCATGGCTTGGGCAATTGCAATTCGTAGAAGACGCCAAATCTCATCGTTCTGCTCCCATGTCCTTGCAGCAAGCATGAGGAGAGCGCGGCAGGGCCGCAACCGATTCCTGCAGCGTCAGTTCCGGCAGATGAAACTCCGCTATTGCAGTTGATACCCCGCCTTGGCCAAGCCCTCGACGAATTGGGCTCGGTGGGCCGGATCGGCATAAGGCGCCGTGATCTGCCATTGCGTCACGATATCGGGAATGCCCATGGCTTTAACTTCTTCGATCAAAGGCTGCGCCTCGGAAGCGCGATCGAGCTGTCCAAGACAGGCAATGATGGTCAGCAGGCCACCGAACACGCGCCGGCGCGCCGCCCCTCGCTGGGCATGATGCAGCGCTTCCTCATAGTTGCCGAGATGATAGTGAGCCAGGGCGACCTTGTTGACGAATTCGAAGGTCAGCGGATCGTTGGGGCTGAGGCGCTGGCAGCGCAGCAGCGGATCGATCGCTTCCTCAAAAAGGCCGTTGCAGATGCGCGCCATACCAAGTGCGAAGTATCCCAGGGCGAAATTGGGTGAGAGATCGACAGAGCGCTGCGCAGCCGCGAGAGCCATCTTGTGGTGGCCCGCCGGCAAGCTCGTCAGCGCGGAGATGTAGTGTACATAGGGATCGCGATCATCGAGCGCGATGGCGCGTTGCGCGGATTGATAGGCCTCCGCCATGTCGGCCGCGGGCTGATCGGTCCATGCCCAATGGGAGCGTCCGAATAGCAACCGCGCCAGCCCCATGTGGGCCCGCCCCAATTTGGGATCGAGCTCGATCGCGCGGCGCAGCAGTGCTTCGCCTGCCCGACTTTCGGCGACGCCAAACTGGTAGAAATGCCAAAGGCCACGCATCACCAAATCGAATGCGTCGAGATTTTCGGCGCTTTTGTGCGTCACGCGCCGCCCCTCTCTCTGCAGAATTTCCGGCTCGATCGCGCCGACCACGCTTTGCGTCAGCTCGTCCTGAATCGAAAACACATCCGCAAAGTCGCGATCGTAGCGTTCCGCCCAGAGATGGTTGCCGGTCTCCGCCTCGATCAGCTGGGCGGTGACGCGGAGGCGGTTGCCGGCTTTGCGCACGCTGCCCTCCAGCACGTACCGCACGCCCAGTTCGCGCGCCACCTGCTTGATATCGACGGCGCGGCCCTTGTAGGTGAATGTCGAATTGCGGGCGATGACGAAGAACCAGCGATAGCGCGCCAGCTCGGTGATGATGTCCTCGGTAATACCGTCGGCAAAATACTCCTGCTCGGGATCGCCGCTCATGTTGGCGAACGGCAGGACGGCGATCGAGGGCTTGTCGGGGAGCGTCAATTGACCGCCCAACACGCCGGACGCAGCCGGATCCTCCGTCCGCCAATCGACGCGATAGACTGGCACCGGCTTGGGAATGTTCTTGAGGCTGCGTTCGCCAAGCGGCGCCAGCGGGAAATCGAGCTTGCCCTCGATCTGCTGGCGCATGATGCCCGAAATGCAGATGCCGGCCGGCGCCGCCACTTCCTGCAGACGTGCCGCGACGTTGACCGCGTCGCCGAGCAGATCCCCGCCCTCGATCATCACGTCGCCGAGATTAAGCCCGATGCGAAATTCCATGCGCCGGTTCTCGGCCAGATCGGCATTGCGCCGATGCAAGGCGCGCTGGATGGCGACGGCGGCGCGCACGGCCTGGACGGGAGAAGCGAACTCGCAGATCACGCTGTCGCCGGCGGTGCCGAAAATGCGCCCGTCGTGCTCGGCGACGATGTCGCCCATCGAGGCGCGATAGGCAGTCAAGGTCGCGCGCGTGGCTTCCTCGTCTTCTGCCATAAGCCGGCTGTAACCAGCGACATCGGCAGCCAGAATGACGGCGAGCTTGCGTTGCATTTGGCGTGGCGCCCCCCTGCGGGAACGATAATCCCTGCAATGCCGGCTGCAAAGCCGGATCGGCTCACCGCGGCATCGAGGAGCGCGCGCCCGCCAATGGACCGCGGGCCCACAAGTCGCGGAAGGAAGCCTTGGCTTTCTCGATGCGCATGACGTCCTCGATGCGGCGGTCGAGGAATTCCCAGGTCCTGCTCTGGCCTTCGCTGCGGTCGTAGAGCCAGACCAGCACGGTGCTGCCATAGACGCCGGCCAGCAGCGCCCGCTTGGTGTAGAAGTTGAAATCGGTCGAGCGGTCGCCGATGCCGTACCACATGGCATCGACCGTGCGGTACAGCGCCGAGGCGGCTTTGCCCGCATTGAACGGCAGCGCCATTACCGAACTGGCCCGGCGCAGCGCCTCGCGATGGGCGGTGAGCGGCTCCAGCCGCAGGTGGATCGCCAGCGCGATCTTTTCGCGGATTTTCAGCGCCCCCAGATCGCGCGCTGCCAGGGCCTCGAGCATTCTGGAGGTGGCCCGGGAATCGACCCAGTCGATGATCTCCACCGCCCCGCCGGGGAACAGCCGCTCGGCCTCCTCCGGCGCCTTGCCAAGGTCACGGGCGCCGGCAGCGAGGGCAACCCCGGTCCAGCCATCGAAAGCCGCGTGGCTCATGGCTGCCTCGGCCAGGGCGTCCTTTTCCGCCTGTAATGGGTCGCTGGTAGGCTCGGTCATTGGTTTTCCTCGATTTCACCTATACGTGGCACGGTGGCGGGCGAATGCGGCATTGGGGTGACAGGTCTATTTCACATCCAAGTCTGTGGAAAATACCGTGCATACCGGGCTTCCCAAGCCCCAAACGCCATGTTACTACCCGCGCCTTGAATTCGGCCGGTTTGCGGCCGGATACCCTCGAGTTTTCTGAAGGAGTGGCGTCCCGGTGCAAGTTCTCGTCCGTGACAACAATATCGATCAGGCGCTGCGCGTTCTGAAGAAGAAGATGCAGCGCGAAGGTATCTTCCGCGAGATGAAGCTGCGGCGCAATTACGAGAAGCCGTCCGAGCGCAAGGCGCGCGAGCGCGCCGAGGCGATCCGGCGCGCGCGCAAGCTGGCCCGCAAGCGCATGGACCGCGAGGGCTACTAGTCCCGGTCTTCTGCGTTACGCAACGAAATCAAAAACCGCCGCGGCATCGCCCGGCGGTTTTTTTGTTGAAGCTGCCTTAATGTCTGCTCTATCGGGCGGATTGTGGCAGCCATTCGCCGAATCCTCCTGCGTTCCACAATGCGTCTAAAGCCGGCCTTAAAGCGAGGTGATAGCTTTCATCTGTGCCGAAATCGTCAATTACGCAAATGGGCAACAGAAGATCAGCCACGCGCAGTGGAGATGGAACATCGTACATATCGAATAAATTAGCACATATAACGGTTGCCCCCGAAACTCCCTGTAACGATAGAGCAATAAAAAGAGGAGGCGATACGCCAACCGATTTTAAATTCTTAATATATGTTGAAGTTTTCTCGAGCAAAATCTTCTCGATTTGATGAGCAAGAATTTTCTTATTTTCAGTCCCGGAAAGAAAGCCGACCTTCGTAGCCTCTAAACAACCATTGCGGAAGAGCTGAGTATAGCCATGACATTGATATCCGCTGCGAGCGCTAATAAAGCCATCGGAGTTAAATCGCGGAGTCAGACTCGTTGCATCAATTGGATGGAATAGTGAGACATCGCCATTTGCAGCCTTAAGATTGATTGGAGATGAAAATGGCTGATCCAAAAGCGGCAAAATGTGAAGAATGAGTTTATCATCGCTGGGAGCTAACATTACTGGGCCAGCATTTCTTCTAATAAGATCCAGCCGTTGCTGTCGAAAATCAGCGACGCGCTCCATTGCAGCAGCGGTTTGCGAAAACATGGTGCGAAGCTCACTATAGCTGGCTTCATAAACACCAGCCGAATTACGAAGATAGAAACGATTTGAATTTTTCGCTGTAACTCTGTGAGGCGGCGCGACGCTACGGGGCACTCGAACCGCAAGGATATAACCTCCATCAACGGCAATAGACTTCATTTGAACGCCGAAAATTCGAGGTTCTATTGTGGACTGCATTAGGCTGTGCAGACGCTGCTGCATTTGATCCGCATCTGGATTTGCTATTGGATTAAGGCCTATTGCGATACCCCCTTCCTCTTTTATGCCAATTAGCAACAGACCGCCGGCAGTATTAGCAAATGCGCTCACATCTTTTAGAAATTCACGCGTGTCCTCATGAGTCGAACCGTAGGGGACCGACTTAAATTCTAAGATTGCACTTTCACTAACTTCAGCGTCGACAAGCGCTTGGAGATTTTGCGCCTGCAATCGATCAAGTTCTTGGGGCAAGTCCGCCATGGTTCACCTTCATGGCTTGAAACCTCGACAACAGAACTTTATCCGCTCGCATCGCAAACATGCAAATGAGAGCGATTTACACAACCAAGGCCTTAATGCCCGCCCTTGCCCAGCGCCTTGACGATGTTCTCGCACATCACCTTGGCGTCGGCGAACAGCATCATGGTGTTGTCGCGGAAGAACAGCTCGTTGTCGACGCCGGCATAGCCCGCCGCCATGCCACGCTTGATGAACAGCACGGTCTTGGCCTTGTCCACTTCCAGGATCGGCATGCCGTAGATCGGGCTCTGCTTGTCGGTCTTGGCCGCGGGGTTGGTGACGTCGTTGGCGCCGATGACGAAGGCAACATCGGTGGCGGCGAAATCGCGGTTGATCTCGTCGAGCTCGAACACCTCGTCATAGGGCACGTTGGCTTCGGCCAGCAGCACGTTCATATGACCCGGCATGCGGCCGGCCACTGGATGGATAGCGTATTTGACGGTCACGCCGGCGGCCTTCAGCAGATCGGCCATCTCGCGTAGCGCGTGCTGCGCCTGCGCCACCGCCATGCCGTAGCCCGGCACGATGATGACCGAGGACGCGTTCTCCATCAGGAAGGCGGCGTCTTCGGCCGAGCCCGCCTTGACCGGCCGAGTCTCCTTGGCGCCCGCCGCGGCGGCGCCGGACGAATCGGTGCCGAAGCCGCCCAGGATGACATTGAAGATCGAGCGGTTCATGCCCTTGCACATGATGTAGGACAGGATCGCGCCCGAGGAGCCGACCAGCGCGCCGGTAACGATCAGCGCCGTGTTGCCCAGGGTGAAGCCGATGCCCGCCGCCGCCCAGCCGGAGTAGGAATTCAGCATCGAGACCACGACCGGCATGTCGGCGCCACCGATCGGCAGGATCAGCAGGAAGCCCAGCAGCAGGGCGATGGCGGTCATCACCCAGAACGCCAGATGGTTCTCGGTGATCGCGAAATAGACGATCAGCGCCACCATCACGATGCCCAGCAGCGCGTTCAGGAAATGCTGGCCCTTGAAGACCAGCGGCGCGCCCGAGACCAGGCCCTGCAGCTTGGCGAAGGCGACCAGCGAGCCCGTGAAGGTGATGGCGCCGATGGCGGTGCCCAGCCCCATCTCAACGAGATTGGAGACGGGGATGGCGCCGACGACGCCCAGGCCGAACGAGGCCGGTGCGAGAAGCGCGGCAGCAGCCACGAACACGGCGGCGAGACCGACCAGCGAGTGGAAGGCAGCGACCAGCTGCGGCAGGGCCGTCATCTGGATGCGCAGCGCAATGAAGGTGCCGATGGCGCCGCCGATCAGGATGCCCGGCAGGATCAGGGTGAAGTCCATCACGCCCGGCGTCAGGCAGGTGACGACGATGGCGATCACCATGCCGACGATGCCGTAGCGGTTGCCGCCGCGCGACGTGTCCGGCGACGACAGGCCGCGCAGGGCCATGATGAAACAGATGGCCGCGATCAGGTAGCCGTAGGAGGCGAGTTCTTCGGTCATGTCCCCAAGCTCCTACTTCTTGGCCTTTGCCGGCGCTTTTTTCTTGAACATCGACAGCATGCGGTGGGTGACCACGAAGCCGCCGAAGATGTTGATCGACGCCAGTACCACGGCCAGGAAGCCCAGGATCTTCGGCACGCCCCAGCCGTCGAGACCGGCGGCCAGCAGCGCGCCGACGATGATCACCGAGGAGACGGCGTTGGTGACGGCCATCAGGGGCGAATGCAGCGCCGGCGTCACGCGCCACACCACGTAGTAGCCCACGAAACAGGCCAGCGCGAAAATGGTCAGCAGCGAGACGAAGGAATGGCCCGACTCGGCGCCGGCCAGCACGGTCGGCATGACCTTGTCGAAGGTGAAGCTGCCGGTGGCGATCGCTTCGGAAACGAGTGTCGGTTCGCTCATCGCTGCCTCCTCAACCCTGGACCAGCTGGGCGTGGACGATCTTGCCGCCCTGCGTCACCAGCGTGCCTTTGACCACTTCGTCTTCTATGTCGATCTTCAGCGCCTTGGTCTCCTTGTCGACCATGGGCGTGATGAAGTTCAGCAGGTTGCGGGCGAACAAGGCGCTGGCATCGGTCGCGATTCCGGCCGGCAGATTGGCCGGGCCGATGATGCTGACGCCGTGCTTGACGACCGTCTTGCCGAATTCGCTCAAGGGACAGTTGCCGCCCTGCTCCACCGCCATGTCGAGAATGACCGAGCCCGGCTTCATGCTGGCCACCATCTCCTCGGTGACCAGCACCGGCGCCTTGCGTCCGGGGATCAGGGCGGTGGTGATGACGATGTCCTGCTTGGCGATGGTCTCGGCGATCAGCGCGGCCTGCTTGGCCTGGTATTCCTTGCTCATTTCCTTGGCGTAGCCGCCGGAAGTTTCGGCCGCCTTGAATTCCTCGTCCTCGACGGCGATGAACTTGCCGCCCAGCGACTGCACCTGCTCCTTGGTCGCCGGCCGCACGTCGGTGGCCGACACGATGGCGCCCAGGCGCTTGGCCGTCGCAATGGCCTGCAGACCGGCGACGCCCACGCCCATGATCAGCACGCGGGCGGGTGCCACGGTGCCGGCCGGCGTCATCATCATCGGCAGGGCGCGGCTGAAAAGGCCGGCGGCGTCGACCACCGCCTTGTAGCCGGCGAGATTGGCCTGCGAGGAGAGAATGTCCATCGACTGCGCGCGGGTGATGCGCGGCAGCAACTCCATGGCGAAAGCGGTGACGTTGGCCTTGGCCAGCGCCTCAATCAGGTCGCGGTTGTAGAGCGCGCCCAGGCCCGCGACCAGAGCCGCGCCCGGCTTCAGCATGGCGACCTCGTCGATGCCGCCCTCCGAGGCCATCAGCGGTCGCTGCACCTTGAACACCAGATCGGCCTGGCCCAGCGCCGAGGCCGCATCCGGCGCGATGGTCGCGCCAGCCTGCACATAGGCGTCGTCGGTGAATGCCGCGTTCAAACCGGCGCCGGTTTCGACGATCAGCTCGAAGCCCAAAGCGGACAGTTTCTTGACGGTTTCGGGGGAGGCGGCGACCCGCGTCTCGTGCGCGCGTCGTTCCTTGGGAACGGCCAGTTTCATCGACATTTTCCCCTGATCTCGGCGGGTCGGCGAAGCGGGCGAACCATGCCTTTTTCGGCCCGGTTTGCCAAGTCTCGTTTGCGCCGCAGCATTGCCTCCAGACAAAGGCCGCTCTTGCTTTCCCGCCGCCGGCCGCGAAACACTGCGGCCGCAATCAACTTTGGGAGACTGCAGTGAACGGACATAACGGCGTACTCGATCTGATCGGCCGCATCCTGCTTGCCATTCTCTTCCTGACCAGCGGCGTGGCCAAGATCATGGATTACCAGGGGGTGGGCCAATATATGGCCAGCGCCAAAATGCCGATGATCGAGATCCTGCTGCCCATCGCCATCGCGATCGAAATCGGCGCCGCGCTGGGCTTGATCCTGGGCTACCAGACCCGGCTGGCGGCGCTGGCATTGATCGTCTACACGCTGGTCGCCTCCTATTTTTTCCATAATTTCTGGGCCTTCACCGGCCCGGAGGCGCAGATGCAGACGATCCAGTTCTCCAAGAACTTGGCGCTGGTCGGTGGCTTGCTGGTTGTCGTGGCTTTCGGCGCCGGCCGGCTCAGCCTAGACGCCCGACGGCGCTAGCCGTGCCGCACGGAGCAGAAGAGTTGGCGCGCGTCTTCCGCCGCCAGGCCGACGGCTGCGCCCGGCTCGACTCGCCGCTCTGGGCGAGGCTGCTGAACGATGCCGCCGCCGACATCGCCGCCCAAGGCGTGCTGTGGGATCTGCTGCGCGACTGGGAGGGCGAGATCGAGCAGGGCGCGATTGCGCTGCGCATGGCGGGCGGGCTGCACTACCTGGCGCTGGACGGCACGGCGCCGACGCTGGCGGCACTGTTGCCCTCGTGCAAGGGCACGCCCGATCCTGATCGACTGTGGCCGGTCGCGCGCGAGGTCGTTGCCGAACAGGCGCAGAGACTGCGCCCTTTCCTCGCCAGCCCGCCGCAGACCAATGAGGTCGGCCGCTCCTGCGCGCTGATGCCGGGAATGCTGGAAATCGCGCGCGTCACCGGCCTGCCCCTGCGCCCGCGCGAGATAGGCTCCAGCGCCGGGCTCAATCAATTCTGGGATCTTTATGCCTATCGGTTGGGCGAGCAGCCCTGGAACGAGGGCAACAGCGCGCTCACCCTGCAATGCAAGTGGAGCGGCAATGCACCGGCGCTGCACGTCAAGCCGCTCGTCGCCTCGCGCGCCGGCTGCGACATCAACCCGCTCGATCTGCGCGACGAGAAAGTGCGGCTGCGCCTGCAAGCCTATGTCTGGCCCGATCAGGCGCAGCGCCTCGCCAATCTGCGCGCGGCGATCGCGATCGCGCTCAAGAACGACGTGCGCGTGGAGAAGATCGCCGCTTCCAAATTCGCCGCGCGCGAGCTGGCCGCGCGGCCGGCGGGCGAATGCATCGTGCTCTACCACTCCATCGTGCGGCAGTATTTTCCCGAGGATGAAGGCAGCGCGTTCGACCATGCCATCGCCGACGCCGGCGCTGCGGCGACCACGGATCGTCCGGTGGCGTGGCTGCGTCTGGAACAGGATGGCCCGGGCGCCACGTTCGAGCTTCGCCTGACCCTGTGGCCCACGGGCAAAACCCGCGTGCTCGCGCATGCCCATCCGCATGGGGCGGTGGTGAAGTGGCTAGCTTAAGCCGGCGCGAGTCAACGTCTCGCCCTGCCGCTGCGCCAGCACCTCGACGTCGAACCCGTCGATCAGCGACCTGAACAGATCGCGCCAGTTCAACTCCGCCTTCAGGTGAATGAAGACCGAGCCCAGGCCGATGGCGGCGCGGTCCATGAAGACGAATTCGCGCGGCGGGGTGACGCCGCCTAGGCGACGCACGTCCTCATGCACCTTGCGCGCGGTGTCGCGGCCATAGGAGCCGGCCATGCCTTCGGCCAGGCGGCGCACGCGGTTCTCCATCAGCGGGTTGTAGAGGAAGGCAGCCCATTGATTGAGCGCGGCGATCAGCTCGCGCGAGAGATTGCGGAAGCCCCAATCCTCGTAGGCTTGCACCGCCAGCGCCTCGTCGCCCCGTGTCAGCGCCCAGTAGAGATCGATCGAACCCTGCACGAAGCGCGGCGGGAAAATGCGGATGCAGCCGAAATCGAGCAAATTGACGTCGCCATTGTCGGCCACGGTGTAATTGCCCAGATGCGGATCGCCATGGATGATGCCGTAGCGATAGAGCGGCACGTACCAGGCGCGGAACATGCGCGAGGCCAGCGCGTTGCGCTCCTCCTGCGTCGCCGTTTCGCTCCAGCGCAGCAGCGGCGCGCCGTCGAGCCACGACATGGTCAGAAGCCGGTCGGTCGAGAGTTTCGCCACGACCCCGGGCACATGGATATCGGACTCGCCCGCGAGCATGTCGGCATAGAGCGCGATGTTCTTCGCCTCGCGCGCGTAGTCCAGTTCCTCGCGCAGGCGGGCCGCGATCTCGTGGAAAATGTCGGCGGTGCGGATGGCGCTGTCGTAGCGCTCGTAGATCGCGAACACCAGGCGCAGCTGCTGCAGATCGGCCTCCAGCGCCGAGCGCATGTCGGGATATTGCAGCTTGCAGGCCAGCGCCGCGCCCTCGAGCGAGGTCGCGCGATGCACCTGCCCCAGCGATGCCGCCGCAGCCGCAACGCGATCGAAGCTTGCGAACAGGCTTTGCCAGTTCGGCCCCAGCTCGCCCGCCATGCGCCGCTTCACGAACGGCCAGCCCATCGACGGCGCATTGGATTGCAGCTGCGACAGCTCGGCGGCGTATTCCTCGGGCAACGCGTCGGGAATGGTCGACAGCAATTGCGCCGCCTTCATCAGCGGGCCCTTCAGCCCGCCCAAAGCCGCCTTCAGATCGCTGGCATGGCGACCGCGATCCATCGGCAGGCCGAGATAGCGGTTGCCCGCTACGCGCGCCGCCAGTCCACCCATCGAGGCGCCGACTTTCGCGTAACGCCCCAGCCTGCCGCCCAGGCTGTCGTCGTCGCCGGCCAAGACGGGAGGCCTTACATCTTCTCCAATTCGTCGATGAAGCCGGAGACGATGTTGATGCCCTTCTGCCAGAAGGCCGGATCGGACGCGTCGAGCCCGAACGGCGCCAGCAATTCCTTGTGCCGCAACGTGCCGCCCGCCTTCAGCATGTCGAGATAGCGCTGCTGGAAGCCCGGCGCGCCGTCCTGGTAGACCGCGTAAAGCGAGTTCACCAGGCAATCGCCGAAGGCATAGGCGTAGACGTAGAACGGCGTGTGCACGAAATGCGGGATGTACGCCCAGTAGTTGCTGTATTCGGGATGGAACTTGAAGACCGGCCCCAGGCTCTCCTTCTGCACCGCCATCCAGATCTCGCCAATACGCTCGGCCGTCAGTTCGCCCTGCCGGCGTTCGGTGTGGATGCGCAGCTCGAAATCGTAGAACGCGATCTGGCGCACCACGGTGTTGATCATGTCCTCGACCTTGGACGCCAGCATCACCTTGCGCTTGGCTGGATCGGTCTGCGCGTTCAGAAGCGCGCGGAAGGTCAGCATCTCGCCGAACACCGATGCGGTCTCAGCCAAGGTCAGCGGCGTATCGGCCATCAAATAGCCCTGCCCCGCCGACAACACCTGGTGCACGCCATGGCCCAGCTCATGCGCCAAGGTCATCACGTCGCGCACCTTGCCCTGGTAGTTCAGCAGCAGATAGGGATGCGCCGATGGCACGGTCGGGTGCGCGAAGGCGCCCGGCGACTTTCCGGGGCGCACCGGCGCATCGATCCAGGCGTTGTCGAAGAACTTCTTGCCCACCGATGCCAGATCCGGCGAGAAGGCGTTATAGGCGTCGAGCACCGTCTTGGTCGCTTCCGGCCAGGGAATGACTCGATCGTCGGACTCGGGCAGCGGCGCATTGCGATCCCAGTAGTCGAGCTGCTCGGCGCCGAACCATTTGGCCTTCAGCTTGTAATAGCGATGCGCCAGTTTCGGATAGGACGCCTTGACCGCCGAGACCAGCGCCTCGACCACCTCGTCCTCGACCTGGTTGGCGAGGTTGCGCGAGGACGGCGGCTTTTCGAACTTGCGCCAGCGATCCTCGATCTCCTTGTCCTTGATCAGCGTGTTGGTGATCAGCGCGAAAGTGCCGATGTTCTCTCCCATCACCTTGCCGAAAGTCTGCGCCGCGTTCTGGCGCGTCTTGCCGTCCTTCTCCGACAGCAGATGCAGGATCTCGGCCGAGGTCATGTCCTTGCCGTCCATGGGGAAGCGCAACCGCGCCATGGTCTCGTCGAACAGCCGCGTCCAGGCAGCGCGGCCGGCGACGTATTTCTCGTGCAGCAGCTTCTCCAGCTCGTCCGACAATTGGTGCGGGCGATAGGCGCGGCAATCGCGGATCCAAGGCCGGTAGCGCGCCAACGCCTTGTCCTGCAGCTTGGCTTCCATGTCCGCATCCTCGATGCGGTTGATCTCCAGCGAGAAGAACAGCAGCACGGACGTGATCTCGGTGACCTTCTCCTGCACGTTCTGGAAGAACTGGCCGATCTTGGGATCGCTTTGATCGCCGGAATAGACCAGCGAAGAGTACGACGTGATGCGGCCCAGCAATTCCTGCAGCGCCTCGAAACGCTTCAGCGCCTCGGCCATCTCAGCGCCGCTCAAGGACGCCATCTTCGTCTCGTACTTGGCGGCGAATTCCTTGGCCTCCGCCGCCGCCTTCTCCAGATCGCGCTTCAGTTCCGGCGAGTCCAGTCCCGGATAGAGGTCGGACAAATCCCAGCTCGGCAACTGGTCCTGGGGAATGGGCGCGTTCATGGAGGCCTCCGGCCGGCGTTACGATAATGACGGCAATATGGGACTTCGCTCGCCCGCCGCCAACCGTCACAATTTATGGAAGGCCCGGTACCACTCGACGAATTTGGGCAGGCCCTGGTCGATTGTGGTGCTGGGCCGCCAGCCCAGCACGCGCTCGGTCTGGGAAATGTCGGCCACGGTATCGATCATTTCCGCCGGGTGGACCTGCACGCGCTCGATCTGCGCCTGCCGTCCCACCGCCCGCTCCAGCACCGACAGATAGCGCTCGAGCGTCTCGGCCGTGGCGCTGCCGACATTGAGGATGCGGTGCTCGCCGGCGGCGGCCGGCTTGTCCATCGCCAGCAGCACCGCCTGCACCGTGTCGTCGATATAGGTGAAGCCGCGCGTCATGCGGCCATAGTTGTAGAGCTCGATCGTTTCGCCCTCGAACAGCGCCTTGGTGAATTTCCATGTCGCCATGTCGGGCCGTCCCCAGGGGCCGTAGACCGTGAAGAAGCGCAGGCCCGTGGCGCCGATGCCGAAGCGCGAGGCATAGGAGGCCGTGATCAGCTCGGCTGCGCGCTTGGTGGCACCATAGAGCGATTTGGGCCGGTCGGCGCGGTCGCCCGGGCTGTAGGGCATTGCGGTCGAGGCGCCGTACACGGCCGAGGTCGAGGCATAGACCAGCGGGATCGGCCGGCCGGCGAAGCGCGCCAGTTCCAGCGCGCACAGCATGCCGCCGATATTGGAGGCCAGGAAATCGAACGGCCGGTCGTCGCTGGCGCGCACGCCGGGATTGGCGGCGATGTTGGCGACGCCGGTGATCTCCCCGGCCGTCTTCTGGATCAGCGCTACCGTTTCGGCATGACCGATATCGGCTTCGAGAAGCTGGAAACCGGCGTGCCTCTGCAGTTCTTCGATGCGGGCGCGCTTGAGCGCCAGGCTGTAATAAGGATCGAAATTGTCGACCCCCAGAACGCGCTCGCCGCGCGCCAGCAGGGCGGCGCAAAGGTGGAAGCCCACGAATCCGGCGGCGCCGGTAACGACGATTGTCATGATCGATCCAAAGGCGGCACGTGCCGACGGGGTATATAGCCGAGCCCAACGGCAAAAGCATCGGGGCAAACGTTAGAAGGTTGCGCGCGAGAACGTGCTGCCGCAACGTCCGCTCACCGTGTACGCTAACGGGGCAATTTCCTGTTGGATTGCGAATTGTCCACTGCGGGCGATTGCAGGATAGGTCAGCGGGGATTACCTTTTTGTTAACAAACAGTAGTTCGGGAGGACTTGCATGGCGTTGGCCGCGGTAACTCTGGACGACAAATACGTGCTCGAGTCCGGGCGCGTCTTTCTCACCGGCACGCAAGCTCTCGTTCGATTGCCGATGATGCAGCGCCAGCGCGACGTCGCCGCCGGCAAGAACACCGCCTGCTTCATCTCCGGCTATCGCGGCTCGCCGCTGGGCGCGCTCGACCAGACCCTGTGGCAGGCCCGCCGCTTCGTCGAAAAGAACCACATCGTCTTCAATCCCGGCGTCAACGAAGACCTCGGCGCCACCTCGATCTGGGGCACGCAGCAGGTCGGCCTGTTCCCGACGCCCAAATACGACGGCGTCTTCGCCATGTGGTACGGCAAGGGTCCGGGCGTCGATCGCACCGGCGACGTGTTCAAGCACGCCAACAATGCCGGCACCTCCCCGTTCGGCGGCGTGCTGGCTTTGGCCGGCGACGATCACATGGCCAAGTCCTCGACGCTTGCGCATCAGAGCGAATACGCCTTCGTCGATGCCATGATGCCGGTGCTGAACCCGGCCGGCGTGCAGGAATTTCTCGATGCCGGCCTCTACGGCTTCGCCCTCTCCCGCTTTGCGGGCCTGTGGGTCGGCTTCAAGGTTATCGGCGAGACGGTGGAAACTTCCGCTTCCGTCTCGGTCGATCCGCAGCGCGTGAAGATCATCCTGCCGGGCGATGTCGAGATGCCGCCGGGCGGCCTCTCCATCCGCTGGCCCGACGACATCCTGCAGCAGGAGCTGCGCCTGCACCGCTACAAGCTGCCGGCCGCGATGGCGTTTGCGCGCGCCAACAAGCTCGACAAGGTGGTGTTGGGCGGGCGCAACGCGCGCATCGGCATCGTTACCGCCGGCAAATCCTATCTCGACGTGCGCCAGGCGCTGGATGAGCTGGGCATCGACGAGCGCGAGGCCGAAGCCATCGGGCTGTCGATCTACAAGGTCACCATGACCTGGCCGCTGGAGCCCGAAGGCATCCGCGCCTTTGCCGACGGTCTGGAAGAGATTCTGGTCATCGAGGAGAAGCGCTCCTTGATGGAATGGCAGATCAAGGACCAGCTCTACAACATCCCGGCCGATCGCCGCCCGCGCATCGTCGGCAAGGTCGACGAGGCCGGCAAGCCGATGCTGCCGACCAACGGCGAGCTGACGCCGGGCCAGATCGCGCGGCTGATCGCCGACCGGCTGGGCCGCGGCCATTCGGTCGAGAAGCTGCACCAGCGGCTGGAGACCATCGCGCGCAAGGAAGCGGCGCAACAGCGCAACGGCACCGGCTTCAACCGCATTCCCTATTTCTGCTCCGGCTGCCCGCACAACACCTCCACCAAGGTGCCGGACGGCTCCGTCGGCATGGCCGGCATCGGCTGCCATTTCATGTCGGTGTGGATGGACCGCTCCACCATGACCTTCACCCAGATGGGCGGCGAAGGCGCGCCGTGGATCGGCATGTCGCCCTTCACCGACATGAAGCACGTGTTCCAGAATTTGGGCGACGGCACCTATTTCCACTCCGGCTATCTCGCCTTGCGCGCCGCCGTCGCCGCCAAGGTCAACATCACCTACAAGATCCTCTACAACGACGCCGTCGCCATGACCGGCGGCCAGCGCCATGACGGCAATCTGACGCCGTGGAAGATCAGCCAGCAGGTCTACGCCGAAGGCGTGCGCCGCATCGCGCTGGTCAGCGACGATCCGACCAAATACGAAGTCGGCACCGAATGGGCGCCGCATGTCTCTTTCCATCACCGCTCCGAACTGGACGCGGTGCAGCGCGACCTGCGCGACTATCCCGGCGTGTCGGTGCTGATCTACGACCAGACTTGCGCCGCCGAGAAGCGCCGCCGCCGCAAGCGCAACCAGTTCCCCGATCCGCCCAAGCGCGTCTTCATCAACGAGATGGTGTGCGAAGGCTGCGGCGACTGCTCGGTGAAGTCGAACTGCCTGTCGGTGGTGCCGACCGAAACCGAATTCGGCCGCAAGCGCGCCATCGACCAGTCCTCGTGCAACAAGGACTATTCCTGCCTCAACGGCTTCTGCCCCTCCTTCGTCACCATCGAAGGCGGCGGCCCGCGCAAGGGCAAGATGATGAAGCGCGAGGTCGACGAGACGGCGTGGCCCGACCTGCCGCACCCGGCGACGCCTTCCGCCGCGCAGCCCTACAACATCCTCATCACCGGCGTCGGCGGCACCGGCGTCGTTACCATCGGCGCGCTCTTGGGCATGGCGGCGCATCTCGAGAACAAGGGCTGCTCCGTGCTCGACATGGCCGGGCTGGCGCAGAAGGGCGGCGCGGTGATCTCGCATGTGCGCATCGCCGACCGTCCCGAGGACATCCACGCCGTGCGCCTTGCCGCCGGCGGCGCCAATCTGCTGCTGGGCTGCGATCTGGTGGTCGCCGCCTCGCTCGATGCGCTGGCCAAGTTCGACCAGGGCGTCACGCGCGCCATCGTCAACACGCACGAGACGGTTACCGGCGATTTCACCCGCAACCCGGATCTGAAATTCCCCGGCCAGGTGCTGAAGCTCGCCATCGAGGCGGCGGCGGGCGCCAACAATTGCGACTTCCTCGACGCCCAGGCCATCGCCACCGCCTTGATGGGCGATTCCATCGCCACCAACCTTTTCATGCTGGGCTATGCCTACCAGAAGGGCCTGATTCCGGTGTCGGGCGCGGCCATCGACAAGGCGATCGAGCTCAATGGCGCTGCCGTCGAGATGAACAAGAAGGCGTTCCTCTGGGGCCGCCGCGCCGCGCACGATATCGTCCCGGTCGAAGCGGCCGCCGCGCCGCCCAAGGCGGTCGAGCGCCTGCATACGCTTTCCACCACGCTGGAGGAAATCGTCGCCCGCAGGATCACGCACCTGACGCGCTACCAGAACGCAGCCTATGCCGAGCGCTACAAGGCGCTGGTCGATCGCGTCAAGGCGGTCGAGAGCGCCAAGGCCGCCGGCATGAGCGGGCTGGCCGAGGCCGTGGCGCGCTACTACGCCAAGCTGCTCGCCTACAAGGATGAGTACGAAGTCGCCCGCCTGTACACCGACGGCAGCTTCCTGCAATCGGTGCGCGCGCAGTTCGAGGGCGATTACAAGATCAAGTTCCACCTCGCCCCGCCGCTGTTCTCCGACCGCGACCCGACCACCGGCCATCTGCAGAAGCGGCAGTTCGGCCCGTGGATGATGTCGGCCTTCGGCCTGCTGGCGAAGGCCAAGTTCCTGCGCGGCACGGCGTTCGATATTTTCGGCTACACCGCCGAACGCAAGATGGAGCGCCGCCTGATCGGCGAGTACGAGCAGGTGGTCGAGGAGTTGCTGGCCAAGCTCTCCCACGACAACCATGCGCTGGCGGTGCAGATCGCGGCTATCCCGGACGAGATCCGCGGCTTTGGGCATGTGAAGGACGCCAAGCTGGCGGCAGCGAAGAAGAAGGAAGCCAGCCTGCTGGCCGCCTTCCGCAACCCGCAGGCGCGGCGCACGGCGGCCGAGTAGTTCCTCCACCATGGTCGTGGCCGGCGTCGATGGCTGTCGCGCCGGCTGGATCGTGGCGCTGCTGGATATCGACACGCGGGCGCTCGCCGTCAGACTGACCGGCAAGATCGCCGAGATCGAACGCCTGCCGCAGAAGCCGCAGCGCATCGCCATCGACATGCCGATGGGCTTTGCCGACATCGCCAGCAAAGGCGGGCGGCTGTGCGAGCGCGAGGCGCGCGCGCTGCTGCCCGGCAAGTCCTCTTCCGTCTTCTCCCTGCCCTGCCGCGCGGCTCTCGCAGCGACCACCTACCCGCAAGCGCTGAAGCTGAACCGCGCCAGCGGGCCCGATGCCGTCGGCCTCTCGAAACAGGCCTTCCATCTGTTCGACAAGCTGCGCGATCTCGATTCCTGGATCACGCCACAGC
Organism: uncultured Hyphomicrobiales bacterium; assembly: GCA_964388115.1. Lineage (GTDB taxonomy): Bacteria > Pseudomonadota > Alphaproteobacteria > Reyranellales > JAQSWP01 > JAQSWP01. Next base: position 756,876 of record CAYLYK010000001.1, on the reverse strand, counting down.
GCCAGAAGCGCTGCATCGAAGCGCATCCGGAACTCGCCTTCGCCCTGCTCAATGGCGGCAAGCCGGTGCTGAGTCCCAAGCGCGAACCGGAAGGCCGGAGTGACCGCCTGCGCCTGTTGCGCCGCGCCGGCATTGGCGTGCCAAAGGCGATGATCGAGAACCGGCCCAAGGGCTGCGGCATCGACGATCTGCTCGACGCCATCGTGCTGACGCGCACGGCCGAGCGGCATCTGTGCGGCGACGCCGTATGCCTGCCGCCGAAGCCGCCCCGCGATGCGCGCGGATTGAAAATGGAAATCTGGTTCTAGCGCCGCCGCCGGTAATCGGGCTTCGGCGGCTTATTGTCTTTCAACAGAGCGTCGAACGCGGCCAATAACTGCTCGAGTATTTCCGGCCGCCCTTCCAGCGTCGCCAGCGCGAATCCTGCCGATTCCAGCGTCGAAAGACTCTCGCGGCGCGGCTCGCGGCGCAGCTTGCCGTAATGCGAGGCGAAGGGCGGGTTCAGCACCAGGCGGCGGCATTTCAGCAGCCACGGATTGCGCCACCACAGCGCCTTGGCCTGGCTCCAGGTGCCGTCGAGCGCGATGATGCCTTCGAGCCCGTCAAGCACGCTCTGATCCTTCAGCGCCACGCCCTTGGCATCCACCGCCGTCACCGGCTCGTCGCCCGGCTTGGTCGAGCCGAGATAGAGCACGCCCCAGCTCTTGGGATCGCTCTCGCGCCCCAGAGCGCGCGCGAGGTTGGGCCAGGACAAGCCGACCGCCTTGCGCATGTTGGCGAGATTGGCTTCGAGCAGCGGCACGGTGGCCAGCTTCTCGGTCTTCTCCTGCGGATGCTGCAGCACCAGCAGGAACAGCGCGTTGTCGATCGGTGCGGGCGCGCTCACTCGCGCATCTTGCGCATGGCAAGGGCTGCCGGCCGCTCGAAGCAGCGATGCAGCCAGGACTGCACGTTGGGCACATGGCCGAGATCGACGCTGAGCAGGCGATAGAGCACCGCCGCCACGTTGAGATCGGCCACGGTGAAACGGTTGCCCACCAGCCATTGCTTGCCCGCCAGCGCCTGGTCCAGCACCTTCAGCGGCGCCTGGATCGAAGCCATCGCCGCCTCTGCCACCTTGGCATCGCGCTTCTCGGCCGGCCAGACGATGGCGTTGAAAGCCCAGTCGAGCACCGGCCTCTCAAGCTCGGTCATCGCCCACAGTGTCCACTGCAAAGTCAGCGCCTCTTCCTTCACATCGCGCGGCGCGAGACCCTTGCCGTTGTCGAACTTGCGCGCCAGGTACCAGTCGATCGCCATCGACTCGAACAGGTGGAAATCGCCGTCCTTCAGCGCCGGCACCTTGCCGTTGGGGTTGATCGACATGAACTCGGGCTTGCGGCTGCCGGCCTCGCCGAATGCAACCGGTTCGTGCTTGAAGTCGATGCCCAGTTCCAGCGCCACCCACAGCGGACGCATGGTGCGCGAGGCGGCGACGCCGTATATCGTGACTGTCATGATATCGATCCGCTCGCTCAGATCATGCCGATGGCTTGCTTGTAGATGTCGAGCAGCTCGTCCATCTCCGCCCGCTCGGCCGGCTCCATCTTCCGCAGGCGGATCACCTGGCGCATGATCTTGATGTCGAAACCCGACCCCTTGGCCTCGCTGTAGACCTCGCGGATGTCGGCGCCCAGCGAGGTGCGCTCCTCTTCGAGCTTCTCGATGCGCTCGACGAAAGACTTCAGCCTCTCGCCGGCCACGGTGTCGCTGCGCTTGCCGGCAATCTTGGCGCCATCGGGCATTGGGTCCACTCCTTGTACAAACACGAAAACTCCGGACGCGCGACGGCCGCCCGATCGATCGCCAACCTAGTGGCCGGAAGCCCAAGCCTCAATCGGCGCGAACGCCTTAAGAACGGGGATAAGTGGGATAAGTGGTGGAAGCGCCAAACGCCATCGTTTTGCCAGCTACATTTTCCCTCATCCTGAGGAGGCCGCGCCAGCGGCCGTCTCGAAGGATCGGGTTCAGGAATGGATTGCGCAGCCTATCCTTCGAGACGCTCGCTTAGCGCTCGCTCCTCAGGATGAGGGGAGTTGTTGCTACAACAGGACGGGAAGATCAGTGCTTATGGCTGGCGGCGAATTTGCCCTGCTGGTCGGCCGAAGCCTCCTTCTGATGCTTGGCCTTCCATTCCTCGTAGGGCATGCCATAGACCACCTCGCGCGCCTGCGGGTCGCTCAAGGGCACGCCGCGCTCTTCGGCGGCGGCGCGAAACCATTTCGACAGGCAGTTGCGGCAAAACCCGGCCAGGTTCATCAGGTCGATGTTCTGCACGTCTGTCCGCTCGCGCAGGTGTTCGACCAGGCGGCGGAACGCGGCCGCTTCCAGTTCGGTTTGGGTTTTCTGGTCCATGAACGCGCCCTCCACCAATGCTTGCTTCAAACTACCATCTAAGGCTAGGTAGCGGCAAAACCAAGCCCGAGACGGAATGATGAAAAAAGCCAACCCGCTGAACCTCAACACGCTGCAGCTCAAGACGCTGACCTTGCTGCAGGCGGTCGCCGAAATTCCCGAAGTGGCGCAGAAAGACCCGGCCACCGGCAGCATCAAGCTGACGGCCCTGCCCCACGCCCACGGCAACCATTTCCATGTCGGCCGCTATACGGTCGATGCCGCCGATGCCACAGGCTTGCAGAATGCCGGCGTCTGGGCGGCTCTGACCCGCAAGGGCCTCGTGGTGACCAATTTCCCCCAGGACGTGACCCTGACGCGGGAGGGGGTGGCCTACGAAACCGGTCTGAAAGATCAGATTCTGCACGCCGGCCACGACTAGCGCGCTGAAAATACTCAGGTTTTCCTAAACACTTCTTCCACAGGCCCGCCCGGGAACCACGGTGCACGGCGACAAGTTTCTTTCTTGTCGCAAGCGCAGAGGTTCCCGACATGTCCGACGTTTCCAGGAATTCGATCTTCTCGGCCGCTGTAAACGCGCTGCAGAGCCTGCTGGCCCGCGGTACAGCTGCGGACTCCCATCCGACCATCGACGGCATGCAGCATCGCGTCGCCGTCCTGCGCGTAAGGGAGGGGCGGATTATCGAACAGTCCGCGCGCCTCAATGGCTGCTAGGGCTTTCGATCAATCGCTCGTCCTGCCGCAGGCGCGGCCGGCGCAGCGCGCCAATATCGTCATCCACCCGCGTCTGGCATCGGCCTACAAGCCGGCGCCGCTTGCGGCCATGCCCCGCCGCACCATCCTCAATGCCGCCGCGCACGAGGCGGTGCTGGCCGACATTCGTCTGGCGGGCTGGCTGGTCGTTAGCGCCTGCTGCATAGGGCTGGGCTTGGCGCTGGGCCTGCATTTCGACGAAATCCTGCACGACGTGCGGCTGGTGGCCTTCAATGCCGAAGAACCCCGCTGGCTGTGGAGCCTGGTCGACAATCTCTGACGTCATTCGTAGCCCGGCATGCTCAGCGCATAGCCGAACGCGGGAATAAGAATATCCGCCCATTTGCGGCAGCCTTCGCTGTCGCCGATCAGATCCTGACGTATCTCCAGCGACACCCGCGGCAGATCGCGCGCCAGCGTGTGATAGGTCAGCGTGAATTCGTGTTCGCTCTTGCCCGAATAGGGCTCGTTGTCGCCGACATGGATGTCGTCGCGCCGGCGCAAGCCGTCGAGCAGGCGGGGTGCGATGCGCGTATCGCCGTCCCACAGCACGCCGACATGCCAGGGCCGCTTGAAATTGTTCATCTCCGGCGTGAAGGAATGGATGATGACGATCGCCGGCGTGATGCCGCGCTGGACGAAGTCGTCGAGGCGGCGGGCGACCTCCCTGTGATAGGGCCAGAAACAGGCTTCCGCCCGCTCCGCCCGGTCGACCGGCGTCAGATTGCGATTGCCCGGTATGACGATCTTGTCGCTGATCGGAGGTGTCGAGGTCGGATCATCCAGCCGCCGGTTGCAGTCGATCACCAGCCGCGAATAGCCCGACTGCACCAGCGGCGCATCCAGCGCCCGGGCGATATGGCCCGCGGTTTCCGCCGCCCCGATATCCCAGCCGACATGCTGCGACAGCTCCCAGTCGCTCAAGCCCAGCTGGTCGAGACGCTGCGGCACCGCCTTGCTGGCGTGATCGCACAGCATCAGGAAAGGGGCTTTGCCCTCGCCATTGACGACAGTGAATGGCGGCGGATCGCCTGGCTGCAACAGGGACAATCGACACTCCTCGACGCTTAAGCCGCGCTTGTGGGCCAAGGCAGCGTGCTGGGCTTCGCATAGCAGGCCGCGCGTTCTAAGGCTATACATCGCTGCCGCATGACCGCACCCGCCTCAACGCCAGAAGCCAAGCCCGTTTCGGGCCTCAAGCGCTTTGCCCTGCCGCTGCTGCTGCTGGGCGCGGTGGCCATCGCCTGCTCGCCGATCTTCGTGCGCCTGTCCGAGATCGGCCCCATCGCCACCGCCGTGCATCGCGTGCTGCTGGCGCTGCCGGTCCTGTTGCTGTTCCAGACAGTCGCGCCCAAAGCCGCCGTCGAGCGTACGCCGAGCAAGGCTTCCGACTGGGGCCTGCTGGCGCTGGCCGGATTCATGTTCGCAGGCGATCTGGCGACGTGGCACTGGTCGGTGGGCATGACCACCGTGGCCAACGCCACCCTGCTGGCGAATTTCGCACCTATCTTCGTGGCGCTGTTCTCGTGGCTGGTGTTCAAGGAGCGCTTCACCAGATTGTTCCTCGCCGGACTGGCGCTGTCGATGATCGGCGCCATGACCTTGATGGGCGCCAGCCTGCAGGTCGGCACCGAGACCCTGATGGGCGATCTGATGGCGCTGTTCTGCGGTGTCTTCTATGCCGGCTACATTCTTAGCATCGCCCGCCTGCGCAGCCGCTTCGACACCACCACGGTGATGCTGTGGACCAGCCTGGGCACGTTCCTGTTCCTTCTGCCGTTGTGCTGGATCCAGGGCGAGAGCCTGATCGCGCCCTCGCTCTATGGCTGGCTGATCCTGGTCGGGCTGGCGGTGATTTCCCATGCCGGCGGCCAGAGCCTGATCGCCTTCTCGCTGGCGCATCTGCCGGCCTCGTTCAGCTCGGTGGTGCTGCTGATGCAGCCGGTGGTGGCCGCCATCCTCGCCGTGCTGATCCTGGGCGAGGTGCCGCTCGTGTGGCAGGCGGTGGGTGGCGTCGTGGTGCTGATCGGCATCTATCTCGCCAAACGCGGCACGCTCACGCCATAATCGCCACCGTATGGACGAAACCGCCACGCGGGCGCTGCTGCGCGCCATGTTCGACGCTGCCATCGACGCGGCCAGCCCAGCGACATGCCTGAAACCCTTCCTGCAAAAGCTGCAACCGCCCAAGGGCCGCACCATCGTGGTCGGCGCCGGCAAGGCCGCCGCCGCGATGGCGCAGGCGATCGAGGAGCAGTGGCCGCATCCGGTCTCCGGCCTGGTGGTGACGCGCTACGGCCATGGCGCGGCTTTGCAGCGCATCGAGCTGGTCGAAGCTGCGCATCCGGTGCCCGATGCCGCCGGACGTGAAGCCGCCGGGCGCATTCTCAAAGCCGTGCAAGGATTGACCGCGGACGATCTGGTGATCGCGCTGATCTCGGGCGGCGGCTCTGCCCTGTTGGCCCTGCCGGCGCCCGGTCTCAGCCTCGACGACAAGCAGGCCGTCAATCGCGCCCTGCTGAAATCGGGCGCGCCGATCTCGGCCATGAACGTGGTGCGAAAACATCTCTCGGCCATCAAGGGCGGCCGGCTGGCGGCGGCGGCAGCGCCTGCCCGTCTCATGGCTTACGCAATTTCCGACGTGCCGGGCGACGACCCCTCCATCATCGCCTCCGGCCCCACCGTGCCCGATCCCTCGACCTTCGCCGAGGCGCTGGAGATTCTCGCTCGCTATCGCATCGAGCCGCCGGCCTCGGTGCTGACGCATCTGCGCGATGGCGCAGCCGGGAAGATTCCCGAGACGCCCAAGCCCGGCGACGCGCTGTTCGCCAAAGCGCGTACCGAAATCGTCGCCACGCCGATGAAGTCGCTGCAGGCAGCGGCGGCGCTGGCCGATCGGAACGGCTACGCGGCCGAGCTCCTGGGCGACGCCATCGAGGGCGAGGCGCGCGAGGTGGCGGTCGAACATGCGAAGCTTGCCCTGCAGGCCAGGGCGCAGGGACGGCGCGTGGCCATCATCTCCGGCGGTGAGACCACCGTGACGGTGCGCGGCAAGGGACGCGGCGGGCGCAATTGCGAATATCTGCTGGCGCTCGCTTTGGCCCTCGACGGGGCGGAGAACGTCTGGGCCGTGGCCGGCGACACCGACGGCATCGACGGCTCGGAAGACAATGCCGGCGCCGTCGTGACGCCGCACACTTTGTCGCGGGCGCGCAAGCGCATGCTCGATCCGCAGGCGCTGCTCGACGGCAACGATTCCTACCGGCTGTTCCAGACCTTGAACTATCTCATCGTCACCGGCCCGACGCGCACCAACGTCAACGATTTTCGGGCTATACTGGTCGCTCCCTGATGTGGCGGTTCTTTCACCGAACTGACGCCTTATCGCCGCATTCCCCTGCTGTCATTTCCGTTCGATAATCCGGATCATCCATGCGCCGCAATCGCAGCACCAAAATCATCGCCACCCTGGGCCCGGCCTCCTCGACGCCGCAGCGCATCCGCGAGCTGTTCCTGGCCGGAGCCGACGTGTTCCGCCTCAATTTCAGCCACGGCACGGCCGAGGACCACGCCGCGCGGGTAAAGGCGATCCGGGCGATGGAGAAGGAATTCAGCCGTCCGGCCGGCATCCTGATGGATTTGCAGGGCCCTAAGCTGCGGCTGGGCAAGTTCGCGGGCGACGGCAAGGCCGAGCTGCGCAACGGCGAGCGCTTTCGCCTCGAGCTCAACGGCAAGATCGGCAACGCCCAGGGCGCGCCGCTGCCGCATCCCGAAGTCTTCAAGGCGGCGCGCGAAGGCAGCGCGATCCTGATCGACGACGGCAAGGTGCAGCTGCAGGTCATGTCGGTCGGCAGCGACACGATCGAAACCGAGATCGTGGTCGGCGGCACGGTGTCCAACCACAAGGGCGTCAATTTGCCCGACGTGGTGCTGCCGCTGTCGGCCATGACCAGGAAGGACCACAAGGACCTCATTGTCGGCCTCGATCTGGGCTGCGACTGGGTGGCGCTGTCCTTCGTGCAGCGCGCCGCCGACGTCGCCGAGTTGCGCAAGCTGGTCGAAGGCCGCGCCGCGGTGATGGCCAAGCTGGAGAAGCCTGCCGCCATCGAGCATCTCGACGAAATCCTCGACCTCTCCGACGCCATCATGGTGGCGCGCGGCGATCTGGGCGTGGAGATGCCGCCCGAGGACGTGCCGCCGACTCAGAAGCGCATATTGCGCCGCTGCCACGCCACCGGCACGCCGGCCGTGGTCGCCACGCAGATGCTGGATTCGATGGTGCATGCGCCGACTCCGACGCGGGCCGAAGCGTCGGACGTCGCCACCGCCGTCTATGACGGCGCCGACGCGGTAATGCTGTCGGCGGAAACCGCGTCCGGCGACTACCCGATCGAATCGGTGCAGATCATGGACCGCATCCTGCGACGGGTGGAGCGCGATCCGACCTACCAGCATCTGATGGATGCCGGCCGTTCCGATCCGGAGCCGACCACCGCCGACGCCATTTCCGCCGCCGCACGCCAGTGCGCCCAGACTTTGTCGGCCGCCGCCATCGTCACCTACACGACGTCGGGCTCGACCACCTTGCGGGCGGCGCGCGAGCGGCCCAACGTGCCGATATTGTGCCTGACGCCGAAGCTGGAAACGGCGCGGCGCATGGCGCTGGTGTGGGGCGCGCATTCGGCGCAAACCTCCGATGCGCATAATTTCGCCGACATGGTCGAGAAGGCCCGCCGCATCGCCCTGCGCGAGGGCCTGGCCCAGCCCGGCCAGCGCCTGGTCATCACTGCCGGCGTCCCCTTCGGCACGCCCGGCGCCACCAACATCCTGCGCATCGCAATCGTCGAGGAGTGACTCCTCTTTTTTGGCCGTCATTCCGAGCGCAGCGAGGAATCCTCCCCGACACGCCCAGGGTTAAGTGATCGCTTTTGGCCTGGGCTGACAGGGGAAGATGTCTCGCTCTGCTCGACATGACGAGGGAGGGGAACGTGAAGAGCGTCACTACCCCTTCCCCCTCAAATCGATCACCCGTTTGGCCTTGCCGATCGAGCGCTCGATGCGGCCGACATCGACGATCTCGACCGTCGCCGTGACGCCGATATTGATCTTGATCGACTGGCCCAGGGACTCCGCCGCCTGCTGTCGCGTCGCGGCATGGTCATCGTTCAAGCCGGGCCGCACCTCGACCAGCACCTTGATGGCGTCCAGCCGCCCCTCGCGGCTGAGCTCGATGACGTAATGCGGCGACAGGCGGGTTTCCCGCAGGATCAATCCTTCAATCTGGCTGGGGAAGACGTTGACGCCGCGCACGATCATCATGTCGTCGCTGCGTCCCGTCACGCGCTGCATGCGGCGCATGGCCGACGCGGTGCCCGGCAGCAGCCGCGTCAGATCGCGCGTGCGATAGCGGATCATCGGCAGCGCCTGCTTGGTGAGCGTGGTGAACACCAGCTCGCCCACTTCGCCCTCGGGCGCCGGCTTTCCTGTCACTGGATCGACGATCTCGGGCAGGAAATGGTCTTCCCACACCGCAGCGCCGTCCTTGGTCTCGACGAATTCGCACGCCACGCCCGGGCCCATGATCTCCGACAGCCCGTAGATGTCGACCGCATCGATGCCCATGCGGCGCTCGATTTCCTGGCGCATCAGGTCGGTCCAGGGCTCGGCGCCATGGATGCCGACGCGCAAGGAGGTGGAGCGCGGATCGATGCCGCGGCGCTCGAACTCGTCGGCGATGGCCAGCATGTAGGACGGCGTCACCATGATGACGTTGGCGCCGAATTCGGTGATGAGCTGCACCTGCTTCTCGGTCTGCCCGCCCGACATCGGCACCACGGCACAACCCAGTCTTTCAGCGCCGTAATGCGCCCCCAGACCGCCTGTGAACAGCCCATACCCGTAAGCCACATGCACGATATCGCCCGGCTTGCCGCCTGAGACATAAATGGAGCGGGCCATCAGATGCGCCCAGGTGTCGAGGTCGCCCTGCGTGTAGCCCACCACCGTCGGCCTTCCCGTCGTGCCGCTCGAGGCGTGCAGGCGCCGGATCGTCTCGCGTGGCGTGGCGAACATGCCATAGGGATAGGTCTGGCGCAGGTCGTCCTTCTCGACGAAGGGAAACTTCGCCAGATCCTCGCGCGTCTTCAGATCGTCAGGATGGATCTGCGCCGCCTGGCACTTGGCCCGGTAGTGAGCGACGTTGTCGTAGGCATGCCGCACGCTCCAGCGCAGGCGCTTGAGCTGCAGCGCCTCCAGCGCGTCGCGCCCCAGATGCAGGTCGGGATCGGTCCAGCCGGTCATCGTTTCCCCAGGTTTCATTTTCCACGGCAAGGGTCGAAGAGCGCGCCTTGCCTGTCAACCGCCATCGATTGACCGGCGCTGGCCGCTGGCTCATTCTCCGCGACATGATTGCGACCCGTCTGCGAAATCTCCTCAAATCCAGCACCATCCTTCGACCGGCCTATAGGTTATACCGCGCGTTGAAAACGTATCGGCAGGCTCGGCTATTCAGGCAGTTTCTGATCGTCGCGCGATATTGCAGTGAGAACGAGGCTGCTGCGATTGCGCGCGACTGGCGAGCGGTGTCCGAACACACGCAGCTGTTGCAGGCCGGTATTCTCAATCTTGAGACGATCGCCCGTTACGTCATCGGCAATACGCGACGCGGCGCTTTCGTCGAATGCGGTACCTGGCGCGGCGGCGCGCTGTCGTTCTGGGCCCGCGCTTTTCTGCGCAACGGAGGCAAGCCGGAGGACGGTCCGATCTACGGCTTCGATTCGTTCCAAGGCATGCCCGGGTTGACGGCGGAGGACGGCAGCTGGGCATCGGAAATGCTGCACGGCAAGCCGCTGGCGGAGCTCGCCGGCGAGGAGTTGATAGGCGATCTAAAGCCTCACGCCATGAATGCGGCAGAGGAAGAAACCTGCCGTGCCATCGTGGCCGACAGCGGCTTTCCTACTGAGCACACGCATATCGTCAAAGGCTGGTTCCAGGATTCGCTACCGCAATGGAAAGAGCGGATCGGGCCGATAGCAGTGCTGCGCCTGGATGGCGACTGGTACGAATCGACCAAGACCTGTTTGGAGAATCTGTTCGATCTGGTAGTGCCGGGCGGGATCGTCATCATCGATGACTATGGCTACTTCGTTGGTTGTCAGAAGGCCGTTAACGAATTCATGAAAGCGCGCGGATTGCCGCTTGATCTGATCGCCGCCGACGACTGCGTCCGCTATTTCGTTAAGCGCAGTTGAGCGAACGCCTCACCGATTTTCCGCAGATACGCATCGACCACCGCGCGCGGCGTGTGGCGGGCGAGATGGGCGCCGGCATGGCGGCGCAGTTCCGCTGACAATCCAGGCTCAGAGAGAATGCGCTGCATCGCCACCGCCAGCGCCGCGACATCGCCGTTGGGATAGGTCAGCCCGCAGGGCCCGATCGCGTCCTTCAATCCGCCACCCTGCGAGCCGATGACGGTGCAGCCGCAGGCGATGCCTTCCAGCGCGACGATACCGAACGGCTCGTTCCACAACGACGGCACCACCAGGCAGTCGATGTCGTTCAGTGCCGCAACCAGATCGGCCTCGCGCCTGAGGCCGAGGAAGTCGACCTGCCCGTCGATGTTCAGAATCTGCGCCTGTGCTTTCAGCGCCGCCTCTTCCGGTCCCGAACCGATGATGGCGCAGCGCGGGCGCTTGCCCTGTTGCGCGAGCAGCGCCAGGGCCTGCAGCAGATTGTCCGCCCCCTTGTCGCTCACCAGCCGGCCGACAAACCCGAACGCATAAGAACGCGCCGTCTTGCCGTGGTTGACGAAGAGATCGTCGCGATAGGCATTCGGTATCACCGTTGCCGCGCCGGGAATGGTTTTCGCCACGGCCTCCGAGACGGCGATGTTCTGCGCCCTCCCCGCCGCCCAGTTGCGCGCGGCATCGGCGCGGAAGTCGCTGGCATGGATCACCACCCATGGCTTGCGCAGCAGCAATAGCGGCCAGGCAAACCGCAGACTGATGGAGTTGTGCAGCACCAGGTCGGCCCAGCGATGCAGCGCCAGCAACCGTGCTGGCGAAGGCCGGTAATGCACCGGATAGGGAAAGGCGGGCGGGGCCGCGCACTCGGTCGCCGTCGCCACCGCCACCTCATGGCCGCGCCGCCGCAACTCGTCCGCCAGCATCAGGCTGGCCGTCTCCACGCCGCCGACGCTGGGGGCGAAGGCGTAGGAGACGATCAGGACCCGCACGGGAATAGCGCTGGGTGCTACAGCCCCGCCGCCGCGTTGAAGAGCTGGCCCGAACCCAGCGCGTTGCGGCGCGAATCCTTGGCGACGATGCCGCGCTTGATCACCACGCGATGGTTCTCCTTGCGCGAGGCAATCTTGATGTCGGAAAGCGGATTGCCCTCGACCACCAGCACGTCGGCCATCTTGCCGTCGGCCAGGCGGCCGAGATCGGAACGGCGCATCAGGTCGGCAGCGGAACCCGTGGCCGAATGCAGCGCATCGCGGTTGGAGCAGCCGAGATCGACCATGTATTCCAGCTCCATGGCGTTCTCGCCGTGGCGGTTGAACGGCGTGCCGGCATCGGTGCCCATGGCGAGCTTGCCGCCGGCCTTGTAGTAGGCGCGGAAGGATTCGCGATGGCGCTCGAAGACGCGGCGCGATTTCTCGATCACGTAGTCGGGAATGCCGGGCTCGCCCTCGTCATGGCCTTTCAGGATGTTCTTCACCGCCGCCAAGGTCGCCACCAGCCAGGTGCCGCGCGCCAGCATCTCCTTGATGCAGTCGTCGTCCATGAAGATGCCATGCTCGATCGAATCGATGCCGCCGCGCACGGCGTTGAGGATGCCTTCCGCGCCCTGCGCGTGGCTGGCGCAATGCTTGTGGAAGCGATGGCCTTCCTTGATGCCGGCCGCCATTTCCTCCGCCGAGTAGTGGGCGTCCTCGGGATTGACGCCGGGCGTCATCACGCCGCCGGTGGCCATGATCTTGATGAGGTCGGAGCCGGCATGGATCTGCTCGCGCACGCCGCGGATCACGTCATCGACGCCGTCGGCGACCCGGCCGTAGCGATTGCCGTGGCCGCCGGTCATGCAGATCATCCGCCCCGCCGCCATCATGTTGGGCGCCAGGAGTTTGCCGGCGTTGACCGCGTCGCGGATGGCGAATTCGAGATAGTCCTTGCCGCCGCAATCGCGCACGGTGGTGATGCCGCCGGCCAGCGTGTTCTGCATGTGCTCGACGCCGCGCATGACGATCTGGCCCGGCAGCAGCCGCTCCAGCACCACGCCCGGATTGCCCTCGGCGCCCATCAGCGAATGCACATGGCAGTCGATCAGGCCCGGCATGATGGTGCAGCCCGGCATGTCCATGCGATCGCCCGAGTAACCCGCGAACTCGCCCATCGGCGCCAGGCGCTTGATCTTGCCGCCCTCGATCAGCACGCCGTGCTCGGGCTTCTCGCTGTCGCCGTCGAATACCCGCGCGCCCGTCAACAATGTCGTCATGTTTCTCTCCTGAAATTCGTTGGGCGCAGTTTAGCCACTCACCCCGCCGCTGTCAGCCACAGGCCCATCGTCGCGGAACACATAGCGGCGATAGAGGAAACCCAGCGCCAGCAAGGCAATGCCCAGCCCCAGGAACGAGGCCACGCGCAGCAGCCCGGTCAGGTCTGCCATGTCGACCAGGAACACCTTGCCGACCACCAGCACCAGCACCGCCAGCGAGGCGTAGCGCAGCACGGCCAGGCGCGTGAGAATGCCGGCCACCAGCAGGCAGGCGCCATAGATCAGCCACACGATCGAGTAGGTGTAGAGCTCGGCATCGCTGGTCTGGCTCGACACCCTGCCGGCGGCGAAGGCGAAGTAATGGCGCACCTCGTAGCTCAGGAAAGCGAAGCCGAAGCACAAAGCGGCGATGCCCGCCACCAGCGCGCCGGTGCGCTCCTGCATTTTCTCCAGCATCCAGGCGCCGAAGGCGGCGAACAGCGCGGGGATCAGGAAGCAGACGATCAAGCCATTGAGGATCGGCCATTTGCCCAGCGCATCGTTTTCGAACAGCGCATCCCACTGGATCGCCGAGCCCAACGTGACCAGCGCGATCGCCAGTGCGCCGATGATGCGCCAGCCCCAGCGCAGCACGGGATGATCGCGCCGCCAGTTGCCGTAGATCAGCCCCAGCGCCAGCGCGCCCCACGACACCGCCATCCAGGCGCGCTCGGGCGCATCGAAACGCTCCTGTCCCAGCCCATCGGGATTGAAGATCGAGCGCACCTGCAGGCTCAGCAGCAGGAAGGCGAAAGCCAGGATGGATGCCTCGACCGCCATCACCAGCTCGTCGTTGCGTACCTTGCGCAGGAATTTCGCCGCCACCCAGTAGGCGATCATCGGCACGCCATAGCCGTACAGCACCCAGTTCAGCAGCGGGTTGGACGAGACGTCGTAGTCCAGCACATAGGGGTTGAACACCAGCCGGATGGTGACGGTCAGCGTCAGCAGCCAGGCCAGCCAGCGCAAGACGGGAAGATTGAGACGCCAGGCGATCCACGCCACCGCCGGCAGTTCGATCGCATAGGCCATGGTGACCCATTCGCGGCGCAGCTCCAGCGGGACTGCGGCGCTGATGAAGAACGTTACGCCCACCGCCAGCATGCCCAGCGCCTCGGCGCCGCCGTCCATGCGCTCGCGCCAGGCAGCGACTCTTTCAGCGCCGATCAGGAACGGGATCGCCAGCAACAGGCTGATATAGCCCCAGGCCAGGCCGATATCGGTCTTGTAGAAGGCCATGCAGATGGCGAGGAAATGGATCAACGCGCCGCCCGCCGACAAAGCGGCCCAGAAGCCGGGGCGTTTGGCGTTCCACAGCAGCGCATAGGCTGCGGCAGAGAAGGCGCCGCCCACCACCAAAGCGGTGAAAGCAATGCTCCGCGCGGTCACGCCGTCGGGGCGATAGAGTTGCAGATTGTCGGCCCAGTGCAGGAACAGGAACACCGACAGCGCCACGGGCACCATCGCCAGCCACTGCAAGGTCGGCGCCTGTCGGCCCAGCGCGAACAGCGACAGCCCGGCGAAGACGAAGAACGCCCAGTGCAGCGATACGTAGCCGGTCTTGGCCAGCAGCAGCGCCTGCAGGCCCAGCATGATGGAAGTCGCCGCCCACATCAGCGGCAGCAGGCCTTTGGCGTGCTGCGACAGGAATTCAGCGAATCCCATCAGCGGCAGCGGCGCGCTCAAAACGCGCCACGCCACCCAGGCGTAGAGCCCGGTCACCGCCAGCAGATAGATGCCGATCCAGTGCGCTTCGGCGAGCGAGAACGTGTTGGCGATCCAGAACAGCGGCCACAGCGAGGCCGAGGCCAGCACGCACCAGCCCAGCCACCACCATTGGCGATGGCGCACCACCACCAGCACGCCCGCCGTCAGCGCCAGCAAATAGCCGAACAGCAGCAGCGCGCCCGCATTCTGCTCGCCGACGATGGCCGGCGCCATTGAGCCGCCCACCAGCCCCAGCAGCGCCACGAACGGCCCGTGCCGCAGCGACAGCCCGACCGACAGCGCGGTCAGCAGCGCCGCCAGCACGCTGGCGATGAAGCGCGGGATCAGATCGTAGAGTGCAACGGCAGAGAACAGCGCGACGAACAGCACCGCCACGCCAGCAGCGGCCAGCGCCTGCGCAATGCGCGCATCGCGCGGCCGCAGCCACTCGCCGACACAAAGCAGAACCGCGCCCAGCACCGTCGCCAGGATCACGCGCGCGGTGGGATCGAGATAGCCCTGGTCGATGGAGTATTTCACCAGGAACACGCCGGCCAGCGCGATGGCCAGCGCGCCGACCCAGGCGAAAGCGCGGCCACCGAGAAGCTGTTCGAGGCTGAAGCCCTTCTTTGCCGGCGCGGATGGCGCGGGCGTTGTCGCAGGCTTGCTGATATCGGGCGGACCATCGACAGCCGAGAGGCCCGGACGCGGGCTCAGGGTCGGCGTCGGTTGCACACTCGGCGCCGGCTCGGGCGCTTCCGGTGCCGCAGCGGCTGGGCGCGGCGCCAGTTGCGACAGCCCGCGCACATCGGCGCGCAGCGATTCGATCTCGCGCTCCAGCCGCGAGGTGCGCGCCAGCGCTATGAAAGCGGCGATCGGCCCGCCCACGATCAGAAGCACCAGCAGCAGGACCAGAATCACCCAGCCGTCGTCGAAGAAATCCATGTCGCCCTTACTCTGCTTCCCTGTCGCCAATACGCTCAGCCAATCTTTCCCGTCATGTCGAGCGGAGCGAGACATCCTCCCCGGCTTGCTGCGAGTCGCGCCGGCTACCGCCTGTTCCGTGACAGCGTGGGGAGGATTCCTCGCTGCGCTCGGAATGACGAACTAAAAGACGCTTCCTCTGCGATGATCTACCGCGTGCTGTCCCTGCTCTTCTTCTTCAGCGCCTCGATGTTGGCGCGCACGGTGGGCATGTGCGGGTTGACCTTCAGGGCGGTCTCGAAGGCGCGCAAGGCTGCGTCCCATTGCTCGACTTCCTGGTAGATCAGGCCCAGCCCAGACAGCGCGCCGAAATGGCGCGGCTCCAGCTTCAGCGTTTCCTCGATGTCGGCGACCGAGGCGTCGAAATTGCCCATCAGGTAATGCACCGTGGCGCGCTTGTTCCAGGCTTCGGCGAAATCGGGCGCTGCCTCGACCAGCGCGTCGAAAGTCGACAGCGCATCGTCCAGCCGGTCCTGGCCCATGGCGATGATGCCGATCGCCATCATGCGCGCCGCCGCCTGGTCGTCGGTCTTGGTCCAGGCCGTCCAGATCGCCTGCTGCAAGGCCTCGCCTTCGCCAGCGTCCTTCGTCGCCTGCAGGCGAGCGAACAGCGCTTCGAGCTGCGGATCGGCCTGCGTCGCCTGCGCGGGCGCGCCAAGCGTCAGGATGAAAACAAGGGAAAGCAGCAAGGCGCGCATGATCGTCAGTATCCCGCTACCCGGTCGCGGGTTCAACGCCCGTTCAGCGCCGCTTCAGGCTTTTGACCAGCGCCTCGAACACTGGCGCATGGGCGGCGAAGCTTTCGTCCGAGGCATAAGCCAGCACCAGCACTGGCTTGGCCTGGCTCACCGCCACGGCGACCGCCATGAAGCGGACATTGGTGGCGTCCGACGCACCGGTGCCGCTGACGCGGAATGCCGGCATGCCGTTGACGGCGATCGAATCGCCGGGATCGGCCAGCACCGTGTCGGACAGATAGGTGGTCAGCGCCTGCGCCACCTGGGCCCGCAGGGAGGCGTCGTTGCCCGGCTGCAATACGGTGAACTGGATGAAGCCATCCTCGTTGGGCGCCACCAGGGTCAGCTTTTGCTTGCCGGTCTCGACGCTCCATTTGTCGGGCAGACGGAATTCCAGGCCGCCAGGCGCATACTCGGCTCGCTCCTGGGCGCGGACCGGCGCGGCGGCAAGACTGCCAATAACCAGGGTCACCGCCGCCAGCCCGGCTGTTAGCCATTGGCCGACCGGCGACCGCCAGTTCCAGCGCATCGCGACACTCCCCATGGCGGGCAGATTACACGCAAAGCCCTCAGGTCGTCAGCGCCGCCGGCTGTGGACCACCGGTGGCCCAATCCAACAATTCCACGGTGTGGCAGAGCGGCAACTGGGTAGCCGCGCCGATCTGGCCCAGGCAGCCGAAATTGCCGGCCGCAACGATGTCGGGCCTGACGCTCTCGATATTGGCCGCCTTGCGCTCGCGCAGGCGCTGGGAAATGCCCGGCTGCAGGACGGAATAAGTACCCGCCCAGCCGCAACAAAGGTGTCCCTCCGGCACGTCGCTGACGGCAAACCCTGCCGCCCGCAGCAGCGCCTTGGGCTGCTCGACCACCTTTTGGCCGTGCTGCATGGAACAGGCGGCGTGATAGGCGACCTTCTGCCCGGTGGCGATGACCGGCGTATTCAGCCCGACCTCCAGCATCACCTCGCTGACGTCGCGCGCCAGCGCCGCAATACGTGCGCCGCGCTCGGCGAACTCGGGATCGTCGGCCAGCAGATGCCCGTAATCCTTCAAGGTCGTGCCGCAGCCCGAGGCATTGGCGATCACCGCATCCAACCCGCCCTCGGCGATGACACGCTCCCACGCCACGACATTGGCCCGGGCCAGGTCGCGCGCTTGGGTCTCGCGGCCGATATGCAGCACCGACGAGCCGCAGCAGCCCATGCCGGCGGCCACCACCACCTCGACGCCATGCCGCGTCAGCAGGCGGATCGTGGCTTCGTTCACTCCCGGCGCCAGCACCGTCTGCCCGCAGCCCGACAGCAGCGCCACCCGCTTGCGACGAATGCCTTGCGCGGGAAAGATCTGCGGCTGATCGACCGATGAGCGTTGCGGGATCGGCCGCGGCACGCTCTCCAGCATCGCCCGCGCCGAGGCGAGCAGGCCGACATCGCTCTTCGGCAGCAGCCTCGCAAACGGCCGCGCCAGCGCCCCCAGCCGCAGCATCCAGCGCAACGCTCCCGGCCGCGGCATCAGCCACGCCAGCACCGCGCGCGGCAGACGCTCGCTCAAGGGCCGGTCATAGGTGCGCTCGACATGCGCTCTGCCCTGATCGACCAGGTGCATGTAGTTCACGCCCGAGGGGCAGGTCGTCATGCAGGACAGGCACGACAGGCAGCGATCGATATGCGTGGCGATCTCCTTGGTCGCCGGCTTGTCCTTCTCCAGCATGTCCTTGATGAGATAGATGCGACCGCGCGGGCTGTCGCGCTCGTCGCCCAACAGCACGAAGGTCGGGCATGTGGCGGTGCAGAACCCGCAGTGGACGCATTTGCGCAGGATGGCATCGGCCCGCGCGATGTCGGGGTTCTCGAGCTGGGCCGGGGTGAAGTTGGTTTGCATCTCGATATCAGTAAAGCATGCCGGAGCGAAGGCTACACCTCCAACCTCATGCTGAGCCCGTCGAAGCATGGGCGACGCGGCAACCGGTTCCTGTGAAGCGCATCCTTCGACGGGCTCAGGATGAGGACTTTGGGGTCGAACCGTCGCGAACTCCTCACAGCCGCACCGGCCGGTCGCGGTGGCCGGCTTTCAGGTCGTCGCGCAGCTGGCGGTAGGCCTCTATCGCCCTGGTGAGCTGCGCGTCGCGGCGGGCGAAGGCGGCGCGGCGGCCGGGCGTGTCGGGCTCCATGCGCAGCCGCGCCACGCCCAGCAGCCCCGGCGCGCGATGATGCGAGGGCAACACCACCAGCCTGCCGCCCTCCTGCGCCGCAAATTTCGCCATCCTGTCGTCCAGCAGCAAGGCAGCGGCCTCCTCGATCAGGTCCTGCAGTTCGGCCACGCGCGGAGGCGCATCCTTGCGCGGCGGCAGCGGGAACAGCGGCTCGCCCGTCTTGCCCTCGCCGTCGAACACCCAGGCCTCGTACCAGAGCGCGCCGGTCTTCTCCAACAGCTCCAGCCGATCCCACCCCAGCTCCCATGATTTCCGCCCATCGTCGTTGAGCTGATCGTGCAGATCGCACCAGGGCCCGTCGGGAAAGGGCGACAGTTCTGCGGGCAGCAGCCACACGGTGTTGGCGCTCTGCCAGGACAGCCGCCTGGCGTCGGTGTCCTCCGGCGGGCGGGTGTGCAGGCTTGCCAGCGGCAGGCCATGCGTGGCGTCGGTCTGCACCATGCCGTAGAAATCGATCAGCATGCGCAGCAGCATCTCGTCGCCGGTCTGCCGCACGCGGCGCAGTATGGGCGTCTCGCCGCCCGCGCCGGTGATGAGCTGGTTGGGCAGGAAGATCGGATCGTCGCTGCGCTCGACCGGGGCGAAGCGGTATTGCGGCCGGCTCATGGGCATTCCCTCGCAGCGCGCGATCAGGCCTGCGGCGATCAATTCGTCGATCGCCTTCTTCGCCCGCGGCTTGCCCATGCCCGCGTAGAACTCGCAGGCATGCGCCGACCATTTGCTGAGCAACTGGTCAGCGCCGGTGCCCGCCAGCAGCACCAGAAAGGCGGTCAGAAGGTTCAGGCGATTCTCGGTGGCCACCAGCCACAGCTTTTCCCACACGCTGCGCTCGAGCACGAAAAACCGGCTGCCGGTGCCTGCGCCGCGCTTGGGCGCCGGCGGGAGGGCGGGCATGGCTGCGCCCGCCGAGGAATGGACTTCCTGGTGCATGTCGTCTCCGCTGTTTGTCCGCTCCCGTCCCTATCAAGGAGATCAAGGGGATCAAGGAGGCCAATGAGATGCAGAAATTATCAATGCTCTCAAATCTTACGTACACACGCCGCCTCAAGCGGCGTGTGTACGTAAGATGCGGAGCTCCGAGCGAAGATTCAACAAACCAATATTCGAGAACATTGGGTTCGTTGAATGCAAAATGCAGGCACGTGAAACCGCCTGCTGCGATGTTTGCAACCACCTGCCAGGTTGCCGCCACCGCCGCATCCGCCCGCCTGGCGGCGGGCCAAGAGGCTTGGCAAGCAGGATGGGGAAGAAAGGAAAGACCGCTACACCACCATCCTCATGCTGAGCCCGTCGAAGCATGGGCTACGCGGCAACCGTTTCCTGTGAAGCGCATCCTTCGACGAGCTCAGGATGAGGACTTGTGGTTGCGTCGTCGCTGCCAAACCCAAGCGCCAGCGCAGGGGTTGGCAGTGAGGACGCTGGTTCAATCGCTCGCTTCTTTTCCGTCACCCCCGCCTTGAGCGGGGGTCCATGCGATGGAGCAAACCATCGCTGCCTGCCGCTTACGACAGGCCGCGTGGGCCCCCGCTCAACGCGGGGGTGACGCGAACAACATTCACCCCATCCTCCCCGGATTGAGGATGCTCCTGGGATCGAAGGCTTCCTTCACCCGCGCGCTCAACGCGGCGAGCGCTGTGGGCTGCGGATGGAACGCTGGCACCGTCGCGCGCAACGCCTCGGGCGCGCGCAACAGCGTCGCATGACCGTCTTCGTCCTGTATTGCGCCGCGGACGATGGCCTGGCCCGCATCCTCGCCAGCGGGCAATGACAGGAACACTAGGCCGCCGGACCAGTCGTAGACGGCCGCAGCGCCGGGGCTTTGGCCGCGCATGCGGGCGACGATGGCGGGCGCGGAGGTGGGCGGCAGCGAGAGCTTCCACACGGCGAGCGCGGCATCGTGCGGCAAGAGTGCGATCTCGCGCAGCTCGCGCCACAAGGCGGTGGAGTTGATGCTGTGCAGCTCCTCGCTCGGCGCCTTGAAGGCGGCGCGCAGATGGCGGCAGCGGTCCTCAACTGAGGGACCGGGGCCTTCGAGACGCAGCGCCGTCACCGACGTGCCGGCGTTGCGCACGTAATCGACGGAAGATCGTGCGGCAGCTTCGGCCGGCAAGTGCGCGGCGCCCGAGACATCGACCGGCTGGCCCATCGCCTTGCACAAGGCCGCAACGCCCTGCGCCTCGTCGAGGCCCAGCAGCAGCACCGTGCGCGTCTTCTCCGGCGCGGGCAGCACCTTGACCGTGATTTCGTCCAGCACCGCAAGCGTGCCGTAGCTGCCGGCCATCAGCTTGGAGAGATCGTAGCCGGTGACGTTCTTCATCACCCGCCCGCCCGACTTGATGCGCTCCGCCCTGCCCGTGGTGGCGTGGAAGCCCAGCAGATGATCGCGCGCCGCGCCCGAGGAGATGCGGCGCGGGCCTGAGAGGTTGCAGGCGATGATGCCGCCCAAGGTCGGCTTGCCTTCGCCATAGAGCAAATGCAAGGCCGGCGGCTCGAAGGCCAGCATCTGTCGCCGCTGCGCCAGCACCGCCTCGACCTCTTCCAGCGGCGTGCCGGGATTGGCCGTCAGCACCAGCTCCTCCGGCTCGTAGAGCGTGATGCCGCGCAACTGCGACAGGTCGAGCCGGTGCTCGGCCGTCGATGGCCTGCCCAGCCCGCGCTTGGAGCCGCCGCCGATCACTTCCAAAGGCGTTGCGTGATCCAGCGCCCAGGCGACGGCATCGGTCACTTGCTTCGCGTCGCGCGGCTGCAGGATCGTCATGGTGCTGGATCTAGAAGCGCGGCAGATCGGGGAACGGCAGGCGGCCGCCGCTGACATGCAGGCGGCCCAATTCGGCGCAGCGATGCAGGGTCGGGAACACCTTGCCGGGATTGAGCAAATGGTCGGGATCGAAGGCGCATTTCAGGCGCATCTGCTGATTGAGATCGATCTCGTTGAACATCGTGCCCATCAGGTCGCGCTTCTCCACGCCGACGCCATGCTCGCCGGTCAGCACGCCGCCGACCTCGACGCACAGGCGCAGAATGTCGGCGCCAAGTTCTTCGGCGCGGTGCAATTCGTCGGGCTGGTTGGCGTCGAACAGGATCAGCGGATGCAGATTGCCGTCGCCGGCATGGAAGACGTTGACCACGCGCAGACCGTGCTTCTTCGACAGATCGCGGATGCGCGTCAGCACTTCGGGCAGCCGGCCGCGCGGGATGGTGCCGTCCATGCAGAAATAATCCGGCGCCAGGCGGCCGACGGCGGGGAACGCCGATTTGCGCCCGGCCCAGAACGCCAGTCGCTCGGCTTCGCTCGTTGAAACTCGAACAACGGATGCGCCGCGATCGCGCGCCAGTCTTTCCAGCGCTTCGATCAGATGATCGACCTCGGCCTGCGGTCCATCGAGCTCGGCAATCAGCAGCGCCGCGACGTTCAGCGGGTAGCCCGCATGGCAGAAGGCTTCGGCGGCATGCACGGCGTCGCGATCCATCATCTCCAGCCCAGCGGGAATGATGCCGTTGGCGATGATGGCGGCGACGCACTCGCCCGCCGCTTCCTCGGTATCGAAGCCCAGCAGCATGGCGCGCGCCACCGGCGGCTTCTTCAGGAGCCGCACCGTGACTTCGGTGATGACGCCCAGCAATCCTTCCGAACCCGTCAGCACGCCCAGCAGATCGTAGCCGTCGCTGTCCAGATGCTTGCCGCCCAGCTTCACGATCTCGCCCGACATCAGCACCATCTCGACGCCGAGCAGATTGTTGGTGGTCAGCCCGTATTTCAGGCAATGCACGCCGCCGGAATTCTCAGCGACGTTGCCGCCGATCGAACAGGCGATCTGGCTGGAGGGATCGGGCGCGTAATAGAAGCCCTCGTGCTCGACGGCCTTGGAGATGGCGAGGTTGGTGACGCCGGGCTGCACGCGGGCGCAGCGATTGGCGTAGTCGATCTCCAGCACGCGATTGAACTTGCCCATCGCCAGCAGCACGCCATCGGCCAGCGGCAGCGAGCCGCCCGACAGCGACGTGCCGCCACCGCGCGGCACCACCTTCACACTGAGACGCTGGCAGAGCTTCAATATCTCGGAAATCTGCTGCACATTATCCGGCAGCACCACCACCATCGGCAGTTGGCGATAGGCCGACAACGCATCGCATTCGTAGGGGCGCATGCCGTCTTCATCGGCAATCACGCCCTCGCCCGGCACGATGGCGCGCAACCCCCGCACCAGCTCCTCGCGGCGCGCCAGCACGGCCTGATCGGGCAATGGCATCTGCATGGCGGACACTGTGGGGGCGGGTTATGGGGTGGTCAAGCTGCTCCCTTCATCCCTTTCTTTTTCCGTCATGTCGAGCGCAGCGAGACATCCTCCCCTGTTTGTCCCGGGGATGCTGCCGCCTTGACTGGGTCTGGCCGGGGGAGGATTCCTCGCTCCTGAGCTTGTCGAAGGGGCTTGGAATGACAGTATGAGGAGGCAGTTCTCTCTCATCCCGTCATGTCGAGCGCAGCGAGACATCCTCCCCAGCGGGAGCCCAGGAACGCTGCGGCCTTGACCGGGTCTGGCTGGGGAAGATTCCTCGCTGCGCTCGGAATGACGGTTAGAGAGAATCGAAGCCAAGCTCGACGGCCAGATCCCGCCAGTCCGGGTTGCCGGCAACGATCAGGTCGACCTTCTTCGACCGACGCCATGACTTGAGCTGCTTCTCGCGGGCGATAGCCAATGTCGGCTCGCCGAAATACTCGACATGCACCAACTTGGAGACGCCGTAGCGGCTGGTGAAGCCTGGCACCAGTTTGCCCCTGTGTTCGGACAGTCGCCGCATGAGATCGCCGGTCATGCCGATGTAGAGAACCGAACCGGTCCAGTTCGTCAGAATGTACACGGCGTAAACGCGTTCTGCCGACATCGACGGGCCGGGCCTCCGTGGAAGAATGTCCGCTCTCACAATGTCATGTCGAGCCCCTTCGACAAGCTCAGGGGCGAGACATCCTCCCCTGTTGGAGCCCAGGGAAATAGCACCATTCATGGGTAGCAGGCTGGGGAGGATTCCTCGCTGCGCTCGGAATGACGGCCAAAAAGAAAGCGGGGCAGCCATCGAGAAACGAAAAACGGCGCCCGAAGGCGCCGCTTTGCAAACTCGCGAGAGCGACCGGACGCTTAGCCCTGGCGGGCCTTGAAGCGCGGGTTGGTCTTGTTGATGACGTAGACGCGGCCCTTGCGGCGCACGATACGGCAATCCTTGTGGCGGGCTTTCACCGACTTCAGCGAATGGCGGATTTTCATGACTTGAGTTCCCGAGTTTTGCGCTGCCGCCGACGATCTGCCGAGGCCCGAATTCCAATGAGCGGCGGACAATAGGGGGCGAGGTTTGCCCTGTCAATGCCGCTTGCGGCATCGTTTTTCACCCGATTTCCGTGCCATAACAAGCACATGAGCGATACCGCCCCGACCAGTCCGGCCAACACCCCAGATGGGAGCCAAACCCCTGCCGCGCAAGGATTTTTCCTGCCCGCCGAGTGGCTGGGCCATGAGCGCACCCTGCTGGGCTGGCCGACCAGGCTTTCAGCCTATGGCTCCGCCCCCCGCCTGCAGGCCGCCCGGCTGGCCCATGCCACTATCGCCCGCGCCATCGCCCCCTATGAGAAGGTCACCGTGATCGTGCCGCCGGTCGAGACCGCCCGCGCCCAGCATTTGCTGGGGCCGGGCATCGAGATCATGCCGTTGGCGGCCGACGATTGCTGGCTGCGCGACAGCGGGCCGACCTATGTCATCGACGGCAAGGGCGGACGCGCCGGCATCGCCTGGCGCTTCAACGCCTGGGGCGAGAAATTCCATCCCTACGACCAGGACGCCACGCTGGCCGCCCGCCTGCTGCGCGCCCGCCGCGAGCGCGCCTTCACCGCCAACTTCGTGCTGGAAGGCGGCGCCTTCGGCTCGGACGGCGGCGGCACCTTGCTGACCACCCAATCCTGCGTGCTCAACCCCAACCGCAACGAGGGCATGGACCAGGCGCGCTTCGAGCAACTGGCGGCGCAATATCTGGGGGCGCGGCGTGTGATCTGGCTGCAAGGCGGATTGCAGGCCGATGCCGACACCGACGGTCATGTCGATACCGTGGCCTGCTTCGCCCGACCCGGCCTCGTGCTGGCGCAAACCTGCGCCCGCGGCCATCGCGATCATGCGGTGCTGAGCGAAAACCTGCGCCGCCTGCGCATTGCCACCGATGCCGAAGGCCGCAAGCTGGAAGCGATCGAGTTGCCGGGCCCCGCCGACCGCGTCGCCGACGGCCGGAAACTGCCGCTGTCCTACATCAATTTCGCCTTCGCCGGCTCCCCCGGCCGGCGCGGCGCGGTGATCCTGCCGGTATTCGACGATCCGGCCGACACAACCGCCATCGCCACGCTGGCGTCGGTCTTCCCCGAACGCGATATCGTGCCGGTGCCGGCGCTGGACATATTCGCCGGCGGCGGCGGCATCCATTGCATTACCCAACCGATCCCGGCCGCCAATCCGGCATGACGGTTTTATGTGCGATGCGTCATGCCAAAGTCATGCGGGGATGCTTGCATTGAGCACGTCCGTATGGTGCACAATAGCGGCAACGAAACCGGCCCCGAAACGTTGGGCCGAACAGGCAGACAGGGAGTCTTGAAATGTCGTTTCTTCGCATCGCCGTGCTGGCGCTGATGAGCGCTGCTCTGGTCGCATCGCCGTCGCTGGCGCAAACGCGCGGCACCAAGGCCGCCGGCCCGGTCGCCGTTTCCGCCGCCAACCCGCAGCCCGCCGCCGACAAGATCAAACAGGGCCTGGCGGTCGGCTACTACAACGGGCTGATCAACAACATCAACGAGATCCCGGACGGTCCGGGCAAGCCTGGCGCGCCGCTGACGCATCTGGACTGGAACATGGGGCTGAAGAACGTGCTGACGTCGGACCGCGACGACGGCGTGCAGGCGGTCATCACGGGCTACATCAAGCTCGACAAGCCTGGCCTGTGGAAATTCGCCGTCAACTCCAACGACGGCGTGCGGCTGATGATCGGCGGCAAGAAGATCTACGAGCTGCCCGGCGTGCAGCCCGACGTGATGTCCGACGTGCTCGAGGTCAACGCCGACGCCGCCGGCTGGTACGCGCTGAAGATCCTCTATTTCGAGAAGCGCAACACCGCCACCTTGCAGCTCTTCTGGGCTCCGCCAGGCACTGCCGACCTGGCGATCGTGACACCAAGCGCGCTGGGGTATGTGGAGTAAGGTCCGCTACTCGCCACTTCAATTCCGTCATCGCCCGGCTTGACCGGGCGACCCATCGCGCCGCGAGTTCAGATGCCAAAGCGGCAACGCAACGCGCACTGCCATGGGTGGCCCGGTCAAGCCGGGCCATGACGGCAAAAAAAGCGACGTACTTTCTCATCCCTTGCTAAAATCGCCGCCGGGAGGAGAAACCGGCGCATGGACCAGTCACTCAGCCGCCAGACCGTGCCGGGCATGATCCAGGCTGCGTCGGCGAAACGGCCAAACGCGCCGGCCTATATCCAGGGCGACACAGTGCTGAGCTTCGCCGATCTCGATCGGCTGTCGCGGCAGGCGGCGAGCGGGCTTGCCGCACTGGGCGTGGCCAAGGGCGATCGCGTGGCGTTGTGGCTGCCCAACGTGCCGGCCTGGCCGATCCTCTATCTCGCCTGCTGCCATCTCGGCGCCATCGCGGTCGCCGTCAACACCCGCTTCCGCGCCGTCGAGGTCGCCGACATCGTGTCGCGCTCGGGCGCCAAGGTGCTGGCGTGCTGGCCGCATTTCAAGCAGATCGACTTCCTCGGCATATTGGGCGAGATCGAGCCGGCGGCGCTCTCAGGATTGCAGTCGGTGATCGTCTATGGCGAAACGCCGGCCGCGACGCCGCGCGCGCTGGAACGGCTGAGCCTGATCGCCTATGACCGGCTGCTCGACCATCCCCCGCTCGAGACCAGCGCCGCCTCGCCCGATGCGCCGTGCAACATCTTCACCACCTCCGGCACCACCAAGGCGCCCAAGTTCGTCCTCCACCGCCAGGGCGCCATCGCCGCCCACGCCGCACGAGTGGCGCGCGTGTTCGGCCTGAACGATGGCGACACGCGCGGCCTGCTGATGCTGCCCTTCTGCGGCGTCTACGGCTTCTGCCAGACCACCGCCAACTGGGCCGCCGGCGCGCCGCTTGTGGTGATGGAGCTGTTCGACGTCGAGCGCGCCAACGCGCTGATCGAAAAGCATCGCATCACCTACCTGCTGGGCAGCGACGAGATGTACGACAAGCTGCTGTCGGCGGCGCCGGGCGAGATTGCCTATCCGACCGTGCGCTGGGCGGGCTACGCCGGCTTCAACACCTCGCTGCTCGACATCGTCGAACGCGCCGAGGCGCGCGGGCTGACCATGTGCGGCCTCTATGGCATGAGCGAGGTGCAGGCGCTTTACGCCCGCCAGCGCCTCGAGGCGCCGGCGTCGGAACGCAAGGAAGGCGGCGGCGCGCTGACCTCGCCGCTGGCGCAGGTGCGCATCCGCGATCCCGAGACGGGCAAGCTTCTGGGCCACAACCAGCCGGGCGAGATCGAGCTTAGCGGCCCCAGCCTGATGGCGGGCTATTTCCAGAACGAGGACGCCACGCGCGAGACCATGCTGCCCGACGGTTTCATCCGCACGGGCGATCTCGGCATGACGTATCCGGACGGCCGCTTCGCGTTCCTGACCCGCATGGGCGACGTGTTGCGCCTGGCGGGATTTCTCGTCAGCCCGGCCGAGATCGAGAACCACATCCAGAACTTCCCCGGCATCGAGGCGTCGCAGGTCGTGGCCGTGGCACGGCCCGACGGCGTGCGTGCAGTGGCCTTCGTCGTGCTGAAGCCGGGCGCGAGTTTCGACGAAGCCGCCCTCATCGCCCACTGCAAAGCAGGCCTCGCCAACTACAAGGTCCCGGCGGCGGTGATTCCGGTCGAAGACTTCCCCCGCACCCCCTCCGCCAACGGCGCCAAGATCCAGCGCAACAAGCTCAGGGAGATGGCAGCGGCGAGATTGGGATAAGAAGCGGCATGCCCGCTCCTCGTCGTCATGTCGAGCGCAGCGAGACATCCTCCCCAGCCAGCCTCACAGAACGGCGGCCGCTTGTTCTCGACACAGCAGGGGAAGATTCCTCGCTATGCTCGGAATGACGAAATAGGTAGGGGCGCCTACCGCTCCACGCCGACGATCCGCAGCGCCATCTTGGCATGCAGATCGGCGACCGCCTCGTCGCTCCAGGCGCCGCCGGGGGCGTAGTAATAGGCGATGTCGGTGCACATGTTGAGGATGGCCATGGCGGTCATCTTCACCTCTTCCTTGCCGCCGCTGGTCGGCAGGCGGATCGCTTTGGCTTTCGCAGCCTTCTTCAGCAGGTTGATGAGGATCTCGCGCACGCGCCGGCGCGAGGAGCGCACCTGCACCAGCTTGGTATGCTCGAGCCAGGCGAATTCGCGGTTGGCGACCAGCGCCTCGACCCGGTTGCGAGTGTGGCGCATGGCGTAGGCGCGGGCATAGGCGAAGAGCTGCTCCACCGGATCGTCGCCCGCCTGGGCTACCGCATCCAGCAGCAGCCGCTCCAGCTCGTCCTGGGTGTGGATGATGAGCGCCGCCAGCAACTCGTCCTTGGAGGCGAAATGGTTGTAGAGCGCGCCCTGGGTCAGGCCGCAGGCGTGCATGATGTCGCGCACGGTGGTGATGTTGAAGCCCTGGCGCGCGAAGAGATCGAAAGCGGCGCGGCGGATGGCGGCGGCCGGCGGCACGTCGCGCTCGACGGCGGCAGTAGCGGGGCGGGCGGCGACCTTCTTGGCCGCGGCACGGCGTTTGACCATCGTGAAGACTCCCCCAGTTCCCTGTTGCGAGCCCCGTTGGCGGAAGCCCGTTTGGTCTTTTGTCCTACAACGGCCGCGCCCCTACAAGCACGGCGTGCATTGTTCAGCGCTTTCCCGTCAGCTCCTGCACCACTTTCCACGCCTGCTCCGCATTGGGCCGCACCAGCTTGCCCGATTCGCCGGCCAGCTTGTTGGACGCGGTGCCGTCCAGCGAGCGGGCATAGACGCCCTGGCGGATACAGGCGATGCGCCACAGGTTGTAGGCCATGTAGAACTGCCAGTTGCCGATCGAGGCGCGGCCGGTGCGCGCACAATAGCGATCGATCAGAGACTGCTCGGACGGGATACCCAAGGCCGCGAGGTCATGGCCGTAAAGACCGCCCTGCTCCTTCGGAATGCGCCACATCATCATGACGTAGGAGAAATCGGCCAGCGGATCGCCCAAGGTCGAAATCTCCCAGTCGATCACCGCTAGCACCCTGGGCTCGGTGGGATGGAAGATCATATTGTCGAGACGATAATCGCCATGGACGATGGTGGTGGTCTCGCTCTGCGGCGCATTGGCCGGCAGCCACTCCATCAACTTGTCCATCTCCGGAATCTTTTCCGTCTCCGACGCCTGGTACTGCTTGCCCCAGCGCGAGAGCTGGCGGGCGACGTAATTGCCCGGCCGGCCGTAATCCTCCAGCCCCACCGCCTTGTAGTCGACGTTGTGCAGATCGGCGATGACGTCGATCTCCGCCTCGTAGACTTTGGCGCGGCCATCCTTGGGCACGTTGGGCAGCGTCGGATCCCACAGCACGCGGCCATCGACGAAAGACATGACGTAGAACGCGGTGCCGATGACGCTGTCGTCCTCGCACAGCGCATAGGGCCGCGCCACCGGAACCGGCGTCTTATAGAGCGCGGAGATGACCTTGAATTCGCGATCGACGGCATGCGCCGACGGCAGCAGCTTGCCGGGCGGCTTGCGCCGCAACACATATTGCGTGCCGTTGCCGTCGGTCAGCTTGTAGGTGGGATTGCTTTGGCCGCCGCGGAACTGCTCGACCTTCAGCGGCGCCTTGAAGCCCTCGACTCGGGCTTCCATGAACTGGCGCAGACGCGCTTCGTCGAACTGGTGCTTTTCCTGCACCGGCATGGTGCCGATGAATTCCGCGCCGCGCGCCGCCATTGCCAGACTCCGGTAAACGATCGTTCAGGGCGGTAATGTGCGACGAAGACAGCGCGAAGGCAACTCATCTCCTGTCCTTCCAACATCGCCGTTCCGCCCTACGAAGCTTTGCGGCAAGCTTGCGGGCATGACGAGGGTGATCCATGTCCGCCGCCTGGGCGCGAACGAGGCCGAGCTGTTCCGCGACATCAGGCTAGAAGCGCTGCAGGCGAATCCCGCCGCCTTCGCAGCCTCATTCGAGATCGAGCGCGAGAAGCCGCTCGCCTTCTTCGCCGACACACTTGGCGGCAACGCGATTTTTGCCGCCTGGCGCGGCGAGGAATTGCTGGGCATCGCCGGCTACTGGCGCGAAGCCACGCCCAAGCACGCGCACAAGGGTGGGCTGTGGACCATGTATGTGCGCAAGGAGGCGCGCGGCAGCGGCGCCGCCGACCTGCTGGTCGACGCGGTGGTCAAGCACGCCAGGCGCGAGGTCGAGATCCTGCATCTGGCGGTGGGCGTGCACAACGAGCCGGCGCAGCGCCTCTATTGCCGTCACGGCTTCGTCGAATACGGCCGCGAGGAGCGCGCGCTGAAAGTCGGCGATATCTATTACGACGAGGTCATGATGCGGCTGGTGCTGCGACGCTGATTACAACCTGGGGTCGATAGACTGTTTGTTTATTCAATCTAGTATTGCGCCTCGACGAGCGGCCTGGAAGATACGCAACAACGAGGTGAGGCATGACATCGAGAGGGAAACTGGCAGCGGCGCTGGTCGCGGCGCTGCTGGCAGGATGCACGGTGCAGAAGGATCTCGTGCCCGTGGGCGGCAGCCGCGCCGATGGCACGGTGATCCTGGCCTATGAAGTCGGTCTGTACGAAAAGGCCCAGCTCGACCACGCCGCTGGTCACGAGGCGGCCCGCAAGACATGCGCGGGCTGGGGCTATTCCGGCGCCGAGCCGTTTGGCGGCGCGACGGATCGATGCATTTCGAGAAACGGCTACGGCCAGTGCATGGCGTGGCGCGTCAACATCCCCTACCAGTGTACGGGAGCGCCCTCAACGCGCTGACCTTCGATGCTGGCGAACAAATTAAAAGGGCGGCCCCATGAGCCGCCCTCTTCCGTCTCCCAGTCGAATCCTCAGCTGGCGTAATGCACCGTGCAGCCATAGGCGCGGGTGTTGGGGGCGCTGATCGGCTTGCCGCTCTTCAACTCGCCCAAGGCCTCGCGCACGTAGTTCCTGGCGCCGGGAATATCGGCGGGGTCGGCGGTCGGCTTGTCGTCGATGCCGCCCATGTAGACGAGCGTGCCCTTGGGATCGACGATGTACATATGCGGCGTCACACGCGCCTGATAGGCCCGGGCGATGACGCTCTTGTGGTCGAGCAGCACCGCTGTCGGCCGCGCGCCGGTATCGGCCACCACCTTGTTGGCCTGCGCGCCATCGACATGGCCCTGCATGCCCGGCGGCGAGGAAGCGATCGACAGCCACACCACGCCGCTGCGCGCGGCTTCCGCCTGCAGCGCCTGCATGTTGCCCGAGCCGTAATGCTTGCGCACGAACGGGCAGCCGTTGTTGGTCCATTCCAGCACCACCGTCTTGCCCTTGAAATCGGCCAGGCTGACGGTCTTGCCGTTGCTGTCGGTGGCGGTGAAGTTGGGCGCCGGCGAGCCGACCAGCGGGCCGCCCGTGGTGGCGCCGGCCGTGCCGACGATCAGCGCCGCGCTGCCCAGGAACGCTGCCGCCAGCCCGGCCTTGAGAAAACTACGCTTGTCCATGTTCTCTCTCCTTCGCGGTTCGTTGCACTCAGTCTAGCAGAAATCAGAGCCGGTCCAATTCGGCCAGGAGCCCGGCTTCGGTCAGGATTTGCGGCAAGACGCGGGGTTTCTGCGCCTTGTCGGCCGGGTAGAGCACATAAAGCGGCACGCCGGAGCGGCCGAACTCGGCCAGCGCGTCGGAAATCGCCTTGTCGCGCCGCGTCCAGTCGCCCTTGAGACGGACGACGCCGGCGGCGGCGAATTTGTTCCGCACCGCCTCCGACGTCAGCGTGCTGCGCTCGTTGACCAGGCAGGTGATGCACCAGGCGGCGGTGAAATTCACGAACACCGGCTTGCCCTGCGCCTGCGCTTCCCGCACACGCTCGACCGACCAGGGCTGCCAGTCGCCGTCGCTGGTTTGCGTGACGCTGGTGCCGCTGGTAGCGGCAACGACGGGCGAATCGATGAAGGCGACGGTGGCCAGCGCCGTTAGCAGCGCGATGGCCGCGAAGCCCGCGTAGGCGACCCGACTGGCGACCTTGCGCACGCCGCCAAGCTGCCGCAGCAGCCACAGCGCGAAGCCGATCAGCACCATGCCGGCCAACGCCAAGGCCAGACCGTTCGGCCCGCTCTGCTGCGCCAGCACCCAGACCAGCCAGGCGGCGGTGGCGAACATCGGGAAGGCCAGGAACTGGCGGAAGCGTTCCATCCACGGGCCCGGCCGCGGCAGCACGCGCAACGCCTGCGGGAAGATCGACAGCAGCAGGAAGGGCATCGCCATGCCCAGCCCCAGCGCCAGGAAGATCGCCAGCGCAATCATCATCGGCTGGCTGAGCGCGAAACCCAATGCGACTCCCATGAATGGCGCGGTGCAGGGCGTGGCGACGACCACCGCCAGCACGCCGGTGAAGAAGGCGCCGCTGCCGCCCGAGCGTTGCGTCAGCGCATCGCCCATGCCGGCGAACCTGCCGCCGCTGAAGGAAAACATGCCGGCGAGGTTCAGGCCGATGGCGAACATCAGATAGGCCAGCAGCAGCACGAACCACGACGATTGCAGCTGGAAGCCCCAGCCGATGCTCTCGCCGCCCGCGCGCAGGCCCAGCAGCACGCCGGCCACGATCAGGAAACTTGCCAGCACGCCCGCGACATAGAGCAACCCGTGCGTCCGCGCCTGGCGTCGCGCGCCCGACGCCGCCTGCACCAGGCTCAACGCCTTCATCGACAATATTGGAAACACGCAGGGCATCAGGTTCAACAGCAGCCCGCCGAGGAAGGCCAGGCCGATCGCTTCGAGGATGGAGACGCCCTCCCCGCTCGCAGCACCGCCCGCGGCGATAGGCATGGCGGCCAGCGTGCGATCCGGTTTCGCCGTGATGGCAAAGGCATGCGTCTGGCCACCGGCTGAATTCTTCTCGACCACGCGCAGAATGCCCGACAGCGGCTCGTCGGCTTTCAGCGGCAGCGGGCCGGTCGGCAGCGACAAGGTCAGCCCATTGGCATCGGCCACGATCTTCTGCGCGCCCGAATGCACCACCGCGTCGATGCGCTCGGAGAAGAAATAGGCCTGCTCCACCGTCGCCGCCATCTCGGCCGGCATGGCAATGCGCAATGTGGTGATCGCTTGCGGCGATGCCGGCGCGGCGACAGCAGCGGAGAACGGCGCCGGCAATGGCAGTGCGGCGCGCGCGCTGGCAAAGCCTTCGCGCTTGCTTTCATCCAGCGCCGTGGTGGCGGCGACCGGCACCTCCAGCACCAGGGTCGCCTCTTCGGGAATGCAGATCTCTTCGCACACCAGCCAGCGGGCATGCCCCTCGAGCCGCAGCGTGTCGCCGGGCTTCGCATCCTTCGGTGCCGTCATCGGCACCAGCAGGCGGACGTCGTTCTCGTAGCCGTAATTGACCAGCGGCCCGACCGGGATGCGCTTGGGCACCGGCCAGACGATGGGTTCCGCCACAGCGCCCGGCGGCAGTTTCCACGCGATCTCGGTCGGCAGGCCCGAATCGCCGGGGTTGATCCAGTAGGTATGCCATTTGGGAATGATCTGCTGGCGCAGCGCCACCCAGAATTTTTCGCCCGGCGCCACGGACGCGACTTCGCTCTCGAGCGTCGCCGTCACGCGCTCGGTCTTCACCGGGTTGGCCAGGGCCGGCAGGGCAAACGCCAGCAGCGCGCCGGTCAACAGCGCGGCGAGCCAGCCGGTTCTCGATATCGTGGGTCGCATCGTGCCACCTATATAGCAGCCGCCGGCCCGCCAAGCATGGCGGCAATGGGGCGCGGGCGCTCGATGACGCGGTTTCTCACGGGGTTTTGACCTGGCGTGGGCTCGATCGGTGTCGTGGCGGTGGGCAACTGAGGGAGCGGAATTGACGACGGGCGGCGCAGGCGTCTAATGCAGGCCATGATGCGGCCGCCCCTCGCCCTGACCCCTGAGCAACAGACGACGGGATTTTCCTTCGTCTGTCCGCACTGTCCGGGCGTCGCGCTGCGCGCCGGCAAAGCGGTCGTGCCAGGCGCGTTCACCCTGCGCGAAGCGAAATGCCCCGCATGCGGCCGCGATTTCCTGGCGCATCTGGAAGTGGCCTATGCCGAGCGGCTGGGCGCGACCCTGGAGAAAGCGAGCGGTGAGACCCATTCCCTGGTGTCCGCGCCGTGGTTTCTCAGCCACTGGCAGAACGCCTGGCATCATCGGCAGCAACGCCCGGTGCGATTGACGCGCGAGAAACTGCGCTCGCTGCAGCGGCCGCTGCTGGTGAACTGCATCGACAGCATGTACGGCCATTGCCTGCAACGCCTGTTCGACATACCGCAGTTGATCAAGCGTGCGCCCGATCGCGACATCATCGTGCTGGTGCAGGATTTCGCGCGCTGGCTGGTGCCCTATGGCGTCGCGGAAATCTGGTCGGCCGATTTGTCCCTGCGCGACGGCGCGTTGTGGTTCGATGATCTCGCACGGCAGATCGCGGAAAGGCTGGATGCGCTGCCGCCGGTCGAAACCGACGGCAGCGTCGGCACGGGTGCGGTCGACATAAAATCGTTCACCCGCGGCGCCACGTTCGACTACGGCTCGGCCGCCGCGCTGCAAAGCGCCGTCGTCAGCCTGATCTGGCGCGACGATCGCTGCTGGACCTCGTCCGGCCATGAACCGGACGCGCCGGAGGCGCCCGAGGAACAGGCTACGCTGATGACTGCGGTTGCCGAGGATCTGCGCAACACCGTGCCCGAACTCGACATCGCTGTTGTCGGCATCGGCGCACGCGGCCAGTTCCCGCCCTGGATCGCCGATCTGCGCGTCGCGCCGGGCGGCAAGATCGACGAGCAGCGCTGGCTGCGCCGGTATGCGGCAAGCCATGCCGTGGTGGGCGTGCATGGCTCCAACATGCTGCTGCCCGCCGCGCACGCAGCGACCGTGGTCGAACTGGTGCCGCGAGGCAAATGGCAGCATGTCGGCGACACCTACGATTTCGTGCGCGGCGGCGATGCGTTGCGCGTGCTGCGCGAAATCCGCTACGTGCCGACGTCGATCGCGGTCGCCGAACTGGCGGCGTTGTTGCGCGTGCAGATCCGGCGCGCGAAAATGCAGGCCTTCTGGGAGCAGGAAAGCAAGTTCGCGACCGAAAGCGATCGCAGTCTGTTCCGCGCGAAATATGGCGGCGTCTTCGCCTATTCGGGCGACTGACTCGAAGGGGACGTTGCGCAAACGCCATCCGCGTTGACGCCGCGCGGCTTCGCCTGTTTACTCCAGCCGCCTCTTCCAGTTCGTGACTTATGATCGATCTTCTGCCCATTCCCGATGACCGCTTCGCCTGCCCCTGCGGCCAGGCCGAGTTGCGTGTCGAAGGTTTCCATCTGCCCGGCATGATACCGATGGCGCGGACGCGCTGCCCGACTTGCGGCCGCAAATTCCTGGCGCATCTGCACACGGGATTCGGCCACAACGGCGATTTCCTGCTCGACGAGGACAGTGGCGAGGTCCACACCTCGATACACACGCAGTGGTATCGCGATTTCGTCGCGGCGGCGATGGCCTCGACCGGCGAGGCCCCGTATCCGGTGCAACGCATCACGCGACGCCAGCCGGGCGAAGACGTGCTGCTGCTGAACTGCCTCGATCCGATCTACGGCCATTGCCTGCACCGGCTGTTCAGCCTCGACGCCTATCGCCAGCGCGGCTTCGCTGGCAGCGTGATCGCCATCATGCCGCGTTTCCTGGCCTGGCTGGCGCCGGACGATATCGACGAAATCTGGGTGGTCGATACGCCGTTGCGCGCGAGCAATCGGGCGAACGCCACCATCGCCGAGATGGCGAGCGAGCTGGCCCGCAAGGCGCGACAGCTGCGCTATGCCGACATGGCCTATCATCACGAAGTCGATATCAGCCGCTATGCCCATATCGCGCCTTTTGCCGTATCTGGACACGACTCCGTCTCGCCGCCGCGGATCACCCTGATCTGGCGCGAGGATCGCTGCTGGACCATCCACGGCAAGGAAATCGATCCGGCCGCGGCGGTGGGACAGCAACACCGGCTGTACTGCCTGCTGCTGGAAACCCTGCGCGAGCATGTGCCCGATCTCGATGCGGCGGTCACCGGCTACGGCCGCACCGGCCAGTTCCCTGCCTGGGTCAAGGATATGCGCCTGCTCGAACACGACACGGAAACCGAACGGCGCTGGGCGCACCACTATGCGCAGACCCATCTCAGCTTCGGCATGCACGGCTCCAACATGATCCTGCCGTCGGCGCTGTCGCTGGGCGCCATGGAGCTGGTGCAGACGCGATTCTGGCCGCATATCCTGGTGACGTGGGAATGGATCAACCGCATGCCGGCGACCGATGCGATCGCGCGCTATCGGCAGATACCGGTATCGGCCTCGATCTCCGATATCGTTTCGATCGCGCTGATGCAGCTTCGGCGGGTGCAGAGCACGGCAGGCTACATGCTGGTCAACAGGCTGCGCGAGGTCGAGAATCCGTCCAGCGTCATGTTCCGTCACCAAGAGGCTTTCCGCTATCCCGGCCCGGTCGTGTGCCGCGACGAAACCGGACAGCCGTTCTGACTCAGACGGCCTGCAGATCGCGGTGAAATTCCTCGATCGAGGCAACTCTTTCGCCATCCAGCCACGGCCATACGATATGCGGCCTGCCGGCATGGCCGCCGGCAGCAACGGCCTGCAGAACCACCTGCATCAGCCTTTCGCGATGCGGCGCCAGCTTGTGCAGGGCGCGCTTGCGCACATGTTCGCGCGGCAGACGGCGCGCCGCCTGCGCGCGCACGGCCGCGGCGACCAGGTCCGGCGACGGCGGCACCACGGCGCAGAGATCGTCGTCGAAGAACTGGTCGCGCCCGCCGATGTTGAAGGTCGATACGACCGGCAGTCCGGCGAAAAGATATTCGATGCTGGCGCGCATGGCGCCTTCGATATCCGAAAGGCACAGCCCGACGCGGGCGCGCTGCAGTTGCGCCCCAAGCTGTTCGCGCGGAATGAAGAGATACGAACCGTCGGCCTGCACGTTGAGATGAACCGCGTGCGGCAGCGCAGCCATGGT
Source organism: uncultured Hyphomicrobiales bacterium (assembly GCA_964388115.1). Taxonomy (GTDB): domain Bacteria; phylum Pseudomonadota; class Alphaproteobacteria; order Reyranellales; family JAQSWP01; genus JAQSWP01. The sequence continues at coordinate 720,264 of CAYLYK010000001.1, read as the reverse complement.
CTCCTCGACATAGCCGCGATATTCCGGCAGGTCGTGCCAGTTGGCGTAGAGCAGGGCCAGCGAGTCGATCTGGGCGGCGAGCTGGTGGCGCTTGGTGGGGTGGAAGGCGGCGTTGTAGACGGCGTCGAATTCGGGTTCGGTTTGTGAATTGCCGAAAAAGTGCCGCTCGTCGAGTAGCGCATTGTGGCTGACCAGGATGGCGGTGAGACCGAGCTGGCGCAGCAATTCGACCTCCACCTCGGTATTGGCCAGCACGATGAAGCGGTGCAGCGGCGCCTCGCGCTGGCGCCTTGCAATGCGGGCGGCAAGCAGCTTGCAGCCGCTCACGGTCTCGCGACTCCACGGCAACGCGACCAGCACCACGGCCGGCTGGCGCTGGAAAGGATCGAGCACGCCTCTGGAAAGCACGTTGCGCAGGGCGGGCGTGTTCTCGTCGAACGGCCCGAGAATGACCAGAGGCCGGCGCGAGAGGATGCGATAGCGCAAGGCGTGCCCGGCCGGCGCATATTCCACCTGCTCGTCGAGCATCCAGTACGATGGCGGCTGGGCCGGCGGCTGCGGGTCGCGCTCGAGATAGGGCTGCACTTTCTCGGCCACGACTTCCGCCGGAACGCCGGTATAGGAATTGCAGACCGCGAAGAAGCCCGGCTGCGCTGGATCGAAAGCGAGCGCCTCGTTCCAGGTCTGCCATTCCCCGGTGCGCCAGATGCCATGGGCATGCATGCGCTGCGGCACGTCGATGCCGGAAAAGGCGTGGCAGGTGCGCAGGAGACCCAGCCGCGCGCCGATGGCGTAGTAGATCTGGTTTTCGGCCCAGCCATGACCGTAGCGGCGTGTGTAGCCGCCGGCGATCGCCGGATCGAGCAGCACGTCCTTCCACGGCCGGCCGTGCACGGCCTCGATCGCCTGATGGGCCGCACGCATGATCGGCGCGGCGTAGATCAGCGGCGTGACGCTCATGGCGATCGTGGCCGGCGGCCCGACCATGCCCAGCAGCTCCCGCACTGACCACGACCACTGCGCGAAGATCGGCACGGTCGGCAGGTCGTCGACCCACAGCAGGGCGCGGCCACCCGGCAAGAGATCGTCGATACCGATCAGTTTGGTGCAGACGACGTCGGCATCGAGCGTCATCCAGAAATTGGCGCCCAGCCATTCCGGCGCCGCCATCTTGATGACCTGCTGCTTGTACCAGCCCTCCACCTTGCTTGCGGGCAGACCGGGATGGATCGTCGCCTCATCGATCAGGTTGTACTGCAGCCATGGCGTTTCCAGCGGCTTCAGCGCCTCGGCGATTTGCGGCAACTCGCCGGCGCGGCCGACGACGCTGACCCGCAGCTGCTCGTCGCGCCGGAAGAAATGGCGCAGGCTGCGGCCTTGAATGATGGCGCGAGCCAGATCGTTGCGATCACCGCTGATCGCCAACGGCAACACGGCATTGAAAACAGGGCGCTGCGAATTTTCCGTCATGGCTCCGCGATCCGGCTGCAAGTCGCCGCGGGCGCGACGGCTTCACCCATGGCTTTATCAAGCCTGCGGCCGAACCGCCAGCGGCTTGGCCAAGCGCGGCGTTCGCATCCGGCTTGTTCGCCATTGCTTGCGCGGGATGCGGCGCTCTAGGATCGCCGGCAATGGACCCCCGCACCAAACCCGGCCCCGGCGCCCCGGCGCATGAGTGGCGCAACCGCGACTATGGCGAGAGCGAGGAAGCCGCGCCTCACGGCCGCCGCCGGCTGCGGATCGTCTTCGTCCTGCTGATGCTGTTCATGCTGGCAGGCATGTTGTGGAGCGCCGTCGTGCAGCCCCTGCTGCAATAGCGCCGTCTACAGCGCCGCCGCCGATTCGATGGCGGCTGCCCGCTCGCCGGCTTCGGCCACGCCCGGCTTCCGCAGGCAATAGCTGAGATAGATCATCTCGCGCGAGCGCAGATGCACCGGCATGCGGGTGCCCTCGACGCCCAGGAAAGTGTCGAACATCTTCCTGAATGGCCTGGGAATGTGATCGCCCGTGGACTTCACGCGCCGCTCGCTGTCGCGGGCCAGGGCCTCGACGACGTTCTCGGTGATGTCGCGACGGCTGATCAGGGTCAGGCCGCTGCGCGCCATGGCGGCATCGAGATCGGCAACCTCGTTGGCCAGCCTGATATCGGCCAGCAGCAGATACCCGCCCGGCCGCAGCACGCGCGCCACCTCGGCGATGAAGCCGTCGATGCTGCCGTAGCAGAACGAAGATTCGACGTTGACCACCGCATCGAACGAGGCATCCGGGAATGGCAGCGCCTCGGCGTCGCCATGGCGATAGTCGAGGTTGGCGACCTTGTGCACCTTGCGGCAAAAATCGATGGCGTTCTGCGAAATGTCGACGCCCACCATGCGGGCCGGCTTCAAATAGCGCGCTATGTACGAGCTGCCGCCGCCCCGCCCGCAGCCGATTTCCAGCACTTCCCTGCCTTCGACGGGCGCCTGGGAGGCGACATGATGATAGAGGTTGATGGCGTAGCGATCGGCCTGGTCTTCCGGCTTCAGCTCCGGCGCCTTGTCGGCCTCGCCCAGCGGTGCGAAGCCGTAATTCATGTATTGCCACCAGGTGACGTCGCGGAACTTGCCGGCCAGCAACTCGAACAGCCCGCGGAACAGGGAACGACGCAGCCGCGGCGAACGCCGCGTCATCCAAAGAAACGCTTCAGCGAACACGCAGCCCCCAGAACCTAACGCGGTGCGCATGGTGCGCACGCTCTGCCTCCGGCTATTCGCGGCCGCCGGAATTGGCGCTATGATCTTAGCATAGCTCGACAATCGCGCGAGCCGATACAAGCCGGACCGGGTCACCATGAACTGCGGCAAATGCCAAACAGTCAACGCGGCAGGGCGACGCTTTTGCGCGCAATGCGGCGCGGCGCTGGCGATCGCCTGCACCTCCTGCGGTTTCGAGAATACTTCTAAAGACCGATTCTGCGGCGGTTGCGGCCGGGCGATACAGGAAGCAGAACCCATCCGCCAATCCACGCTGGCTGCCCCCGGCCGCCTCGGCAATCGCCTGCAGCAGGCGCAAGCCGCCATGGACGGACAGATCAAGCTGGTCACCGTGCTGTTCGCCGACATACGTGGCTCGACGGCGCTGATCGCCGGCCTCGACCCGGAGGAGACGCTGGCCCGGCTCGAGCCCGCCGTGCGCGCCATGGTCGAGACCGTAAACCGCTACGACGGCACGGTGTGCCAGATCATGGGCGACGGCATCCTCGCTCTCTTCGGCGCCCCTGTGGCGCACGAGGACCATGCTGTGCGCGCCTGCTACGCCGCGCTGGCCATGCAGCGCCGCGTCGCCGAGCTGGGCGAAAGGGGTGCGCGCATCCGCGTCGGGCTGAACTCGGGCGAAGTGCTGGCGCGCGTGCGAAACACCGATCTGGGGATGGAGTACAACGCCATCGGCGATGCGGTGCATCTGGCGGCGCGCATGGAGCAGATGGCCGAAGCGGGCCAGGTGATGCTGAGTCCCAGCACTTTCCAGTTGGCCGAAGCCTATATCGATGCCGTTTCGCTGGGACCGCAATCGGTCAAGGGCGTGGCGCAGCCGGTCGAAGTCTATCGGCTGAACGGCGCCACCTCGCCCCGCAGCCGCTGGCATGCCTCGACTGGCCCGTCGCTGAGCGACTTCACCGGGCGCGAGAGCGAACACCAGTCGCTTTGCGCCACCTTGGAAGAGGTCAAGCGCGGCGGCGGCCAGGTGGTGGGACTGGTGGGCGAAGCGGGCATCGGCAAATCGCGTCTGATCCACGAGCTGGTTTCTTCCGAGGCGGCGAAGGAATGCACCGTGCTGCTGGGCGGTGCGGCACCCTATGGCCAGACCATCGCCTACAACGCCATCTCCGGCATGATCCGCCATTTCTTCGGCATCGGCGAAAGCTTCACCACCGCCGAGGTCGTCAAGCGCGTCCACGGCAAGCTGATCGCGCTCGATCCCGGCCTGGAATCCTTCACCCGCCCGCTGGCCTCGATCCTGGTCGGCGGCGACGTCGATGAGGAATGGGCGGCGCTGGAGCCCGAGGCGCGCCGTCGCCAGGTGATGGAGGCGTGCCGCAAGCTGGTTGCCTTCGCTACCCAACGCCGGCCGCTGATCGCGGTGCTGGAGGATCTGCACTGGATCGACGGCGAGAGCGAGGCGGTGATCGAGTCGATGATCGAATCGCTGCCGGCGATGCGCCTGCTGATGCTGGTCAGCTACCGGCCCGAGTACCAGCCGCGCTGGAGCGGCCGCGCCGGCTGCAGCCAGAAACGGCTGCTGCCGCTGACGGCGGCGCAAAGCGACGCCTTTCTGCAGAAGCTGATGGGCGAACATGCCTCTCTCGCGCCGCTGAAATCGATGCTGGCCGAGCAGACCGCCGGCAATCCGCTGTTCCTCGAGCAATGCGTGCGGGCGCTGGCGCAGGATGGCGTGCTGGTGGGCAGCGGCTCTTCCTATGTCTGCCAGAGCGCGCCCGAGCGGGTGCAGCTGCCGGCCTCGGTCAATTCGGTGCTGGCCGCGCGCATCGACCGGCTATCGCCGTCGTGCTTCACCGTGCTGGAGCTGGCGGCGGTGATCGGCGCCATCGTGCCGCTGAACCTGTTGGAACATGTGGCGCAGATGGGGCCGGAGGAATTGCAGAACGCGCTGTCCGAAGCCCGTCACGCCGAAGTGCTGCGCGTGGTCAATCTCTATCCCGACGTCGAATACGCTTTCGGCCATGCGCTGATGCGCGATGCGGTGCTGGACTCGATGCTGAAGCGGCGGCAGGAATCGATCCACCGCCGCATCGTTGAAGCGATCGAGGCGCGCGGCGCGGCCGACGAGCACATCGAGCAGCTGGCGCTGCACGCCACGCTTGGCCGCGGCTGGGTCAAGGCGTCCTCCTATCAGGAACAGGCGGCCGATCGGGCGCTGGCGCAAGGCGCCTATCGCGAGGCGGCGGCGCACCTGTCATCGGCGCTGCAGGCGCTGGACAATCTCGAGCCGACGCCGCAAACCGCGCAACGCACCATCGACGCCATCCTGAAACTGCGCGGCGTCTGGGCGGTGCTGGGCGTGGCGCACGATACGGTGCTGGAGAGCCTGGAGCGGGCGGAGCAGCTGGCGCAATCGATCGGCGACGAGCAACGCCTGGCCGCGACCTGGACGTATCTGTCGGCGCAGCATTGGCTGGCCGGCGACGGGCCGCAGGCGCTGGCGTTCGCCCGCCGCGCCCGCGTGGTGGCCGAGCGGCTGGGCGATGCGCGGCTGCTGGCCATGGCGCTGTTTCGCGTCGGGCTGGCGCAATACATGCACGGCTCCTTCCGCCAGAGCTACGAGACGCTGGCGCAGGTCTGCGACATCCTCACCGGCGATCTCGCCAACGAGCGGCTGGGGATGAGCGGGCTGACATCGGTGTTCGCGCGCAACTACATGGTGGCGGCGCTCTCCGAGCTGGGCGATTTCGCCGCCGCCCGCCGCATCAATGCCGAAGCGACGCAGATCGCGCTGCAGAGCCACGACACCTACTCCATCGTCGCCACCCACATCGCCATGGGCTACTACGCGACCTATCAAGGCGATACGCAGAACGCCATCCCGCTGCTGCAGCGCGCGCTGATGCTGGCGCAGGCGGCGCAGGCGGTGGCGGTCACGGTCTATATTTCGGGCCTGCTGGGGCGGGCGCTGACCGCGGCCGGCCGGCTGGACGAGGCGGTTGAGCCGCTGCGCGTGGCGGTCGACCGCAAGAAGGTCGAGGGATCGCAGAAGACCTGCCTGCCTTTCCTGTGGCTGAGCGAAGTGCTGGCGCAGCAAGGTCGCATTGAGCAGGCCGAAACCTCCCTGCACGAAGGCCGCGTCATGGCCGAACGCGCCTCCGATGCGGCAGGGCTTGCCTGGGCGTCGCGGCTGGAAGCGCTGATCGTCGATCGCCAGGGCAGGCATGAGGAGGCCGCCGACCGACTCACCGCCACCATCGAAACCGCGCGTGGTCTCAGTATGCAACCGCTGGAAGCGCATGCACTGTTCGATCGCGGCCTGTGTCGTGCCGCCGCCGGCAACGCCGCCGACGCGATCGCCGATATCGCCGCCGCGCAAACCCTGTTCGCCGCCTGCGACATGCCCAGCTGGGCGGCCAAATGCGCCGAGGCGGCGCAAACTCTGGGCCAGCGCGCGGCCCAGTAGTCGTTTACGGGCCTGCGGCCGGTCAGAACAGTTGCGGCCTTTGCAGTGACGGCGACAGCGGCGAAGTCGATGGCGGCAGCGCCTGCGCTTCGAGCGCCTGCCTGTTCGTCGCACACCATGATTTTCCCGCTAGAGTTGCCGCTTTCGCGGCGATCTCCGCATGGCGCGTTGCATTCCGCTGCCAGTATTGGCTGGCATGCTGCAGCACAGTCGATGACGGCTCCCTGCCCTGCCGCCATTGCGCGCCGGGCCAATGGGTTTCCAGGGTGTAGTAGATCAGCCAGTGCTCGCGATCCTCATGCGGCAGCAGATCGCGGTGCTTCCACTCCGACTCGCCGATCAGGTCGAGCGTGCGATGGATCAGTCCGTGATAGAGGCTGATCTCGTGGTCCACGCGCACGTCGATGCGCTGCGACGCGAACGAATACTGCTCGAAGCGGCCGGCGCGCTGGGATTCCTGCCTCGACCAGACATTGATGTAGGCCGGATCGATCGCCGCCTGGACCAGCGGCACGTGTTCGGTGGCGCGGCAGAGCCGATGATAGTCGATGCCGGACAGGCCGACCGTGGCGGTTACCCTTGGCGGAACCGCGCAAATTACGGCGACAGACATGACAAACGACAAAATCGTCCGCTTGAAGATGGGCAGCGACCGCGTTGCGCCGCGCAACGCTTCGCTTGCCGATTTGAATCCGAGTCGATCCCTGACCGTCATGGACAGGAACGTATGTGTTCGGCGTCACCGACAAAATTGGCATGAAGGGTAATACACTTATAGATAGAGTAAATGAACGAACGAATAAGTTCGTAAAATCAACTTTGGCGGCACCGTTTCGCCAGTGAATGTCGCGCCTGTTTCGCCCGGTGGCTGCTGACGCCGGCGACTCTATTTCGCACTGGGCCTGCATCTGGAATCGCAGCTCGCCCCCTCACACGACGCACGCGACCGCGAGAATCACGCCTTGTCGATCGCTCGCACGCCAAACAGAGGGCCGTCCTTGTACGAAAGCACCACGAGTTCCACCATCGAATCGAGGGTCGCGTTTTCGCTGCCGATGAGTTTTGTCGCCACCCGCAGGCCCTCCTCGAGATCGACCAGCGCCAGGCTGTAGGGCGCTTCATGCGCGAAGGCGGATGCCGCGGCATGCACCCGCGTCTGGCTGTAGAGACGGCCCCGGCCGCTGAGCGCGCGCCACTCGATGCGCTCGCTCCAGCAATGCGGACAGAACGGACGTGGCGGGAAAGCCGGAAGCTTGCAGTCGAGGCAGAACGTGGTTTCGAAGAATCCCCCTGCCAGCCGATCCCAGAAGCGGCGCGAGAACGCCGACTGGCGCGGCTTCTGCGGCCGGTCTCCCTTGCAGATCACTATGGGCAGGGCGGAAGGCGTCACGGGATCCAACATTGTGGCAGGGGAGGAAACTTCGCTATCCTGCGCAAGCCGTCGCAGGACGGTCAAGCCGCAGGCCACCAGGCAGCGGCGACAACGAAGCAACCGGGAGGACTACAGAATGATCCGTATCGCACGGACGACGGGCGTCGCCGCCGTCATCGCCGCCAGCCTGCTGGCGGGCGGTGCGCTGGCGCAGGTGCCGGCGACCCAGTCGTGGACCGCCTACGACACCGGCTCGTCCGGCTTCAACATCGCCGTCGCCGTCGGCCAGATGATGAAGACCAAGAGCGGCAGCGACGTGCGCGTGCTGCCGGCCGGCAATGACACCGCGCGCCTCAATCCGCTGAAGGCCGGCCGCGCCAATATCTCGGCCATGGGGATCGGTTCCTATTTCGCGCAGGAAGGCGTCTACGAATTCGGCGGCAAGGATTGGGGCCCGCAGCCCATCCGCCTGCTGCTCTCCACCATCTCTTGCAACGGGCTGGCGCTGGGCGTGGCGCGCGACACCGGTGTCAAGGAGATCAAGGATCTCAAGGGCAAGCGCATCGCCGCCGTGGTCGGCTCGCCGGCATTGACGCAGGGTGGCTACGCCATCCTCGCCTTCGCCGGACTGACGCCGGCCGACGTCAAAATCGTGGAGTTCTCGTCCAACAACGCGATGTGGAAAGGCGTCATCAACAACGAGGCCGATGCCGGTTTCTCCTCCACCATCTCCGGCCAGACGCGCGAACTCGACGCCTCGCCGCGCGGCGCGATCTGGCCGCCGATGCCGATCTCGGACAAGGCCGGCTGGGCGCGGTTGCAAGCCAAGGCGCCCTACTTCATTCCGCACAAGGTGACATGCGGCTCGGGCGGCATCACCAAGGACAACCCGGTCGAGATGCCGACCTATCCCTACCCGATCTTCATGTCCTATGCCGACCAGCCGGCGGATCAGATCCATGCCATCGTGAAGTCGATGATCGTCAACTACGACGACTACAAATCGGCAGCACCGGGCGCCGACGGTCTCGAAGCCAAGCAGCAGAACCTGACCTGGGTGATCCCCTATCACGACGGCGCCATCAAGGCGTTGAAGGAAGCGGGCGTGTGGACCGACGCGGCGCAAAAGCACAACGACGCGCTGATCAAGCGGCAGGAAGTTCTGGCGGCGGCGTGGAAGGGGTTCGTCGCCACCAACCCGGCGGAAGACAAGTTCGCCGCCGCATGGACGGCCGCCCGCGCTGATGCGTTGAAGAAAGCCGGCATGCCTGTCGTCTTTGAATGACGCCTGTGCCAACTTGATCGAAGGGCGGCCTCGTGCCGCCCTTTTTGTTCCGGCCACCGAAACATCCAGCATGCAGAGCGGTTTTGGCGGTTGCCTGCGTGATCGAGACAGTTACACTGCCGCTCAACGAACGTCGCCTGTCCGCAACGACGGACAGAGCAAAAAATCAAAACAAAACAAGTCTCAGGGAGGAAACACGATGAAGTCCCGATCTCTTGCTGTTGCCGTCGCGTTGCTGGCGACCTCGGCGGCGCTGCCGGCGCTGGCGCAGGTCAAGCTGCCGGAACAAATGTCCTGGACCGCCTACGACACCGGCTCGTCCGGCTTCAATATGGCCGTCGCCATCGGCCAGGTGTTCAAGACCAAATACAACTCCGACATCCGCGTGCTGCCAGCCGGCAACGACGTGGCCCGTTTGGCGCCGCTTAAGGCCGGCCGCGCCCAGATCTCGGCGATGGGCGTCGGCACCTATTTCGCCCAGGAAGGCGTGCTCGAATTCGGCGTCAAGGAATGGGGACCGCAGCCGTTGCGGCTGATCCTCTCCTCCACCGCCTGCAACGGCCTGTCGCTGGGCGTCGCCAAGGATTCGGGCGTCAAGGAATTGAAGGACCTCAAGGGCAAGCGCATCGGCATCGTGGTCGGCGCCCCGGCCTTGAACAAGGGCGCCGAAGCCATTATCGCTTTCGGCGGCCTGACGATGAAAGACGTCAAGCCGGTTGAATTCTCCAACTACGGCGCGATGTGGAAGGGCATGGTCAACAACGAGGTCGACGCCGCCTTCGCCTCGACCATTTCCGGCCAGGCGAAGGAGCTGGAAGCCTCGCCGCGCGGCATCGTCTGGCCGGCTGCGCCGGCAACCGACAAGGCGGGCTGGGCGCAGCTCAACAAGGTTGCGCCCTACTTCTACCCGCACAAGGTGACCTGCGGCGCAGGCGGGTTGAGCGCCAGCAACTCCGTGGAAATGCCGGCCTATCCCTATCCGATCGTGATGGCCTACGCCTCGCAGCCGGCCGACCTGGTCTACTCCGTCGCCAAGGCCATGATCGATACCTACAACGACTACAAGGACGGCGCGCCCGGCGCCGACGGCTTTGAGGTCAAGCGCCAGAACCTGACCTGGGTGGTTCCCTATCACGAGGGCACGGTGAAGGCGCTGAAGGAAGCCGGCGCCTGGACCGCCGAAGCGCAGAAGCATAACGATGCGCTGATCAAGCGGCAGGAAACACTGGCGGCGGCGTGGAAGGCCTACGTTGCGACCAATCCGGCCGATGACAAGTTCGCCGCCGGCTGGACAGCGCACCGTGCCGATGCGCTGAAGAAGGCCGGCATGGACCCGGTGTTCGAGTAGCACGGTTTTTCGAGAGATTCCTGGCAACCGGCAGTCGGGCGGCGTCAACCGCCCGACTCATTCCCTTTTGCATCGCCACCCGCGCGAGCGAGAAACGCCATGACCACCAAAGAAGCCACCGTCGAAACGCTCGAGATCAAAGACCCTCATGACCTGCCCATGGAGGCGGAGGTCACGCGCATTCGCAAGCTGCACGGCGTGTGGCGCTGGGCGCTGATCGTGGCGGCGGCCGCATCGCTGTTCTTGTGCATGAACCAGCAATTCACCTGGCGTTTCTTCGTCGGCTATACGTTTCTAAACACAGAGTATTTCTACCTGCTCATCGCCGTTCTCCTGCCTTTCACCTTCCTGATATTCCCTGGCGGCCCCAAGGCGCGGCTCGACAAGGTGCCGTGGTACGACGCCCTGCTGTTCGTGCTGACGCTCGCCGCCTCGATCTACCTGATGACTAAGATCCGCAAGACCGCGGAACTGGGCTGGGAAATGCCGGGCGGCAACCCGCCGCAGGAAGTGATCTGGGCCGGCTATCTGATGTGGGCGATCCTGATGGAAGCGCTGCGCCGCACCGGCGGCTGGAGCCTCATGCTTTCCATCCTGCCTTTCACTTTCTATCCGCTGGTGGCCAATCTGCTGCCGTCGCCCTTCAACGGCGCGGAAATGAACCTGAAAGAGACCACCGCTTTCCACGTTCTTTCCAACGAGAGCCTGCTCGGCATCCCGATCCAGGCCTTCGCCGATCTGGTCATCGGATTCCTGATCTTCGGCACGGCGCTGACCATGACGGGTGCCGGCCGCTTCTTCATCAATCTGGCTTTCGCGCTTTGCGGCACGTTCCGCGGCGGCGCGGCCAAGGTCTGCATCTTCGCCTCGGGACTGCTGGGCATGATGTCGGGCTCGATCATTTCCAACGTGCTGACTGCCGGCACCATGACCATCCCGGTGATGAAGAAGACCGGCTTCCGCGCCTCCTATGCCGGGGCAATCGAGGCTTGCGCTTCGACGGGAGCGGTGCTGGCGCCTCCGGTGATGGGCGCCACCGCCTTCGTCATGGCGCAGTTCCTCAACGTCTCCTATGGCGAGGTGGCGCTGGCCGCCATCATTCCGGCGGCGCTCTACTATTTCGGCCTCTACATGCAGGTCGATTCCTACGCCGCGCGGCACGGCATGAAAGGCATCCCGCGCGAACAGCTCCCCAGGCTCGGCGAGACCTTGAAGGACGGCTGGTATTTCGTCTTCGTCATCGCGCTGCTGATCTTCATGCTGCTGGTGATGAAGCGCGAAAGCCACGCGCCGTTCTACGCCACGGGCCTGCTGCTGATCCTGAACCAGCTTTTCAACAAAGATCGCTGGAAGTGGAACGACGTCATCAAGTTCCTGGAAGCCAACGGCAAGATCTTCGTCGAACTGGTCGGCATTCTGGCCGGCTGCGGCCTGCTGATCGGCGCCTTCTCGGCCACCGGCGTGATCGGCACGCTGGCGGGCGATCTGGTGCGGCTGGCCGGCAATTCGCCGATGCTGCTGCTGCTGATCGGCGCCTTCACCTCTTTCGTGCTCGGCCTCGGCCTGACCACCACCGCCTGCTACATCTTCCTCGCCGTGCTGCTGGCGCCAGCCCTGCAGAAGGCGGGGCTGAACGTGATGGCGATCCACATGTTCATCTTCTACTGGGGCATGCTGTCGTCGATCACGCCGCCGGTCGCCATCGCCTCCTTCGCCGCCGCCGGCATCGCCGGCGCACCCGCCATGAAGACGGGCTGGGAATCGATGTGGGTGGGCAGCATCATCTACTTCATCCCGTTCTTCTTCGTGCTGAACCCGGCGCTGGTGCTGCAGGGCGATTTCCTGGAAGCGATCTACCTCACCGCCACCGTGGCGCTCGGCATATTGCCGATCTGCGGCGGCATCCAGGGCTACATGGTCGGCGTGGGCGATCTGCGCCGCGCCGGAGCGCTCGAATGGCCATTGCGCGTATTGCTGGTCGTGGGCGGCATCGTGCTGGCCATTCCTGGCGGCGGCATCATGCCTTACAGCAACACCGAGATGGAGCTGATGGCGGCCATCATCCTGGTGCCGACCATACTGCTGGCCCTGCTGCTGTTGCGGCGCGGTCGGGTCGCCGTTCCGTAGGGCGAGACGGGCCGTGCTGGCACGGTCCGTCGCCCGCCGCTATAAATGAACGTACATAAGAGAACCGTGGCGGGAGGAAACAATGGCGGCCGTGCTTGAGGGAATTCGCGTACTCGATTTCGGCCGCTATATCGCGGGGCCTTTCTGCGCCGCCCTGCTGGGCGATTTCGGCGCCGAAGTGATCCGCGTCGAGAAGCTCGACGGCTCGGAAGACCGCTGGACCGCGCCGGTCGGCAAGGACGGCACGGGCGCGGGCTACATGCAGATGAACCGCAACAAGCTCGGCATCACGCTCGATCCCATGACGCCGAAAGGCCGCGAGATCGTGAAGAAGCTCGCCAAGACCGCCGACGTCGTGGTCGCCAACCTGCCGCTGGTGCAGCTCAAGCAGATGGGGCTGGACTACGATTCTCTCGCCGCGATCAACCCGCGCATCATTATGTTCATGAACTCGACCTTTGGTTCCAAGGGCCCCTATTCCGAGCGCGTCGGTTTCGACACGATCGGCCAGGCCATGTCGGGCTCGATGTACCTGACCGGCGACGGCAAGACGCCGATGCGGGTGGCTGTGCCGGTGGTGGATTTCGGCTCGGCGACCCTGGGCGCGCTGGGCGTGCTGGCCGCGCTCTATGAGCGCGAGAAATCGGGCAAGGGGCAGCTGGTGGAAACCGCGCTGCTGCATACGGCGCTTAATTTCTCCGACACGCATTTGATCGAACAGGACCTGATCAAGGCCGAGCGCCGCGCCGCCATGAACCGCGGCTGGGGCGCGGGCCCGTGGGACTGTTTCCAGTGCAAGGACGGCTGGATCTTCATGATGGCGATCGGCGGGCCGCTGTTCCGCCGCTGGGCCAAGCTGATGGGCGAGGAAGACAAGTGGTGCAACGATCCGCGCTTTGCGTCGGACCAGTCGCGCGGCGATCATGGCGAAATCCTGTCCGAGCGCATGCAGCGCTGGTGCTCTGAGCGCACGATGGCGGAAGCCCTGTCGGTAATGGAAAAGGCGCGCCTGCCGGCCGGGCCCGTCTACAGCCCGCAACAGGCATTGGACGATCCGCACATCAAAGCCGCCGATTTCCTGCAGGGCGTCGATTATCCCGGCATGCCCAAGCCGGCGCCCGTCGTGACCACGCCGGTCAAGCTCTCGCGCACGCCGGGCAAGATCAGCAAGCGCCCGCCGACGCTCGGCGAGCACACCGACAAGATCCTCGGCGAGCTTGGCTACAGCAAGGCCGAGATCGAGGAATTGCGGCGCGAGAAGGTAGTCTAAGCCCGAATACTCTCTCTTTTCGTCATGTCGAGCGGAGCGAGACATCTTCCCCGGCTCGGCCAGATAACGTCGGCGGCTCGTTCTGGTTAGACCGGGGAAGATTCCTCGCTGCGCTCGGAATGACGAAATGAAAATCGCAAGACAAATGAAAAGAGCGCGGCCTTGACCGCGCTCTTTCCTTTTTAAATCCGCAGCAGACCTACTGCTTGGTGATCGACACCGAGTCCATGAACTGCGTCACCGCCGGCGCATTCTCGCTGCCCGGCGCACCGACATAGGCGACCTGCACGATCTTGTTGGGCGAAGCGACGTAGAAGCGTTGACGCACGTGGTAGGTGCCCTGGTCGTTCTTCACGGCATAGACCAGCTCGCGGCCGGCAGCGCCCTGCGTGGCCACCCTCTTCTCCGACGCCAGCGTGCCGCGCGAGCGCGCGACGACGCCGTTACGCACATCGTCCAGCATCTGCTCCGGCGTGCGGTTCAGCCGCTTCTCGTAGGTGATGGTGCCGGTGGCGTAATAGCCCTGGTTGGACTCGGTGCGATAGGTGCTGACCACCACCGGACCGTTGTTGCTTTGATAGGTCTGCGTGTCGGGCGTTGTCGCGCCGGCCGGCAGCTTGGCCGAATAGGAACCATCGGCGCCCTTCACCGTCTGCCAGTTGCCTTGCGCCGCGGCCAGGGATGCCGCCCCGATCGTGGCGGCGCCGCCAAGAGCCAGCGCCAAAGCCAGCGAACGAATTGATTTCATGGATAATCCTCCTTGGGTGAGATGGACATGGCATGTCCAGCGGCTCCGGTGATCCACCGGCCGCTATCGGTCGTAACGGTGACATGCGGCATGCGGTTCCTGCCTTAATCGCCCTGGCGACGCTGATATTCTGGGCAGCGCCCTCCGAGGCGCAGCAACGCGTGGCGCTGCGCGCCGACGCCACGGTATTCGCCGCTTCCATTCCCGACACCAACCGCATCGCCTTCCGCGTCATGCGGGACGAGGTCGATATCGGCAGTCATGAACTGAGGTTTCGCCGCGACGGCGAGCGGCTGGACGTCGATATCGCCATCGACCTCAAGGTGACGTTTCTCGGCGTCGCCCTCTATCGCTACAGCCACCGCGCCCGCGAAACGTGGCAGGACGGCCGGCTGACGGCGCTGGAGACCGTGACCGACGATAATGGCACGCCCTACCGGATCGTCGGACGCGCCAGCGACGGCGGTTTCATCGTCAGCGCCGGCGGCAAGGAAGCCGTGTTCCCCGCCGATGCCTTCCCGTCCAGCCACTGGAACCGCGCCTGGCTTGACGGCAAGCCGTTGATCAACACCCAGAAGGGCGAGAAGATCGCCTTCACCGTCGCCGATCGGGGCGAGGAGACAGTGACCACCGCCGGCGGCAGCCTGCCCGCGCGGCGCTTCGCCATCGCGGGCGATCTGCGCAAGGACATCTGGTTCGACGCCGCCGGCCGCTGGGTGAAGACCCGCTTCGATGCGCCCGACGGCTCGTCGATCTTCTACGTGCTGCAGTAGTTCAGACGATTGCCGCTGGCAGAGCAGCCGGCTTATCATCTCCCGATAAGAAGAACGACATTCCGCACGGCGGAAGTCGATCAGGGAGGAAATGATGTCTGTTCGCCTCGCTCTTGCTGCCGCGCTTTCGCTCGCGCTCGTTGTGACCTCGCCAGCCCTGGCGCAGAAGAAGTACGGGCCGGGGGTCACCGATACCGAGATCAAGATCGGCCAGACCATGCCCTATTCCGGCCCGCTATCCGCCCTGGGCTCGATCGGTCATGCCGCAAATGCGTATTTCAACAAGATCAACGCCGAGGGCGGCATCAACGGCCGCAAGATCAAGTTCATCACGCTGGACGATGGCTACAGCCCGCCCAAGACGCTGGAGATGACGCGGCAGTTGGTCGAGCAGGAAGAAGTGCTGCTGATCTTCAATACCCTGGGCACGCCGACCAACACGGCTATCCACAAGTACCTCAATGGCAAGAAGGTGCCGCATCTGTTCATCACCACCGGCGCCGACAAGTGGAACGACCCCAAGAACTATCCGTGGACCATCATGGGCATGGCCTCCTATCCGTCGGAGGCCGGCATCTACGCCAAGCACATTCTCGCCAGCAAGCCGGATGCGAAGATCGCCGTGCTGGTGCAGAACGATGATTTTGGCAAGGACTACCTGCACGGTTTCGAACAGACGCTGGGCGACAAGGCCAAGACGATGATCGTGGGGCGGGCGACCTACGAAGTGACCGATCCCACCATCGATTCGCAGATCATCCAGCTCAAGAGCTCAAACGCCGACGCGGTGTTCATCATCACCACCGGGAAATTCACCAGCCAGGCGATCCGCAAGATCGCCGATAGCGGCTGGAAGCCGGCAATCTACATTCCGACGTCCGCCACCTCGGTGGCCGGCGTGCTGCAACCGGCCGGTCTGGAAAATTCCAAAGGCATCTGGTCGGCTTCCTATTACAAGAACGCCACCGACAAGACCTGGGCCAACGACGCGGGCATGAAGGAGTTCTATGCCTTCATGGAGAAATGGCATACCAGCGGCAAGGTCGCCGACGGCTTCAACACCTCCGGCTATTCCTCGGCGCAGCTGCTGGTGGAAGTGCTCAAGCGCTGCGGCGATGACTTGACGCGCGAAAACGTCTTGAAGCAGGCGTTGAGCCTGAAGAATCTCAGCCTGCCCATGCTGGTGCCGGGCGTCACCATCAACACCGGGCCGAACGACTACCTGCCGCTGCAACAGATGCAAATGATGCAGTTCGACGGCGAGAAGTGGTCCCTGGTCGGCAGCGTAATCGAGAACTGATCTTCAGAGAATCTGGAACACGTCGTAGATCGGACCGCTGGGCTCGCGCCGGCCGGTGGCGACGGTGATGATGCGGTTGAGGAAGCCATATTTCTCCGACGCCGTCTCGAACAGGGGCGTGGTGCGGAAATAATACTGCGTCGGGTCGACCTTCTCGCCCTTGTTGACCTTCTCCATCACCCAGGGCGGGCCGTGGCGCATGCCGCGATAGGTCATGTAGACCAGATCGCCGTCATTGGTCTTGAGCGTCAGCCGTACGTCGAGCTGCACTACTTCGTCCGGCCGCATGGTGATCCAGTCGCCGCCGCCGGGCAGCACGATGCCGGAGAATTCTTCTCCATCGAAACGCCCGCTCTTGACCTCGACGATGCGGCGATGGCCGTTGGGCGTCATGCCGATATTGTGGATCGGCCCCAGCTCCAGGGTCAGGGTGAAGAGATGGGCCGAGCGCAGCTCCGGCTTGTGTTCCAGCATGGTCCCTCGTGATCGGCGCTTGTTGTGTTGCCGGCCATAACCATAGCAAACTGGCGCACAAAATATCTGTGGGGAAAACGCCCGTGCATTACATTCCGCCCGCCAAGCTCAACCGCATGACGGCCGCCATCCTGGCCGCATCCGGCTCCGACGAGCGCGAGACCAGGATCGTCGCCGACCACCTGGTCGAGGCCAATCTCAAGGGCCATGACAGCCATGGCATCGGCATGATCCCGCGCTACATCGACGACCGGCTGGCCGGCCTGCTGAAGACCAACGGCAAGATCCAGGTCGTCTCCGACAACGGGCCGATGATCGTTATCGAAGGCAATAACGCCTCCGGCCAGGTCATGGCGCATGACGCCACCAAAATGGGCATCGAGCGCGCCAAGCGCGACGGGCTGACCCTGGTGGCGCTGCGCAACTGCCATCACATGGGCCGCATCGGCACCTATGCCGAGATGACGGCGGCCGAGGGCCTGTCGTCGATCCATTTCGTCAATGTCACCGGCCACGCGCCGCTGGTCGCGCCGTGGGGCGGCGCCGATGCGCGCTTCGCCACCAACCCGATCGCCATTTCCATTCCGGCCGGCGGGGGCAAGCCCGCGATCATTCTCGACTTCGCCACCTCGAAAGTCGCGCTGGGCAAGGTGCGCGTGGCCATGAACAAGGGCGAGCAGATGGAGCCCTACACGCTGATCGACAGCAAGGGCATGCCGACCACCGATCCCACCGCCATGTTCGGCGACCGGATGGGGGCGATATTGCCGATGGGCGACCACAAGGGCTCCGGCCTGGCGCTGATCGCGGAACTGTTCGCCGGCGCTTTCTGCGGCGGCGGCACCATCCACGACGGCAATCCACGCGACCGTTCGGTGGTCAACAACATGCTGTCGATCGTGTTCGACCCCAACCGTCTGGCCGATCGCTCCTATATCGAGCGCGAGGTTGCCACCATGATCGACTACGTCAAGGCCTCGCCGCGAGGTCAAGGCGTCGATCAGGTCTTGGTCGCCGGCGAGCCCGAACTGCGCACCAAGGCGGCCCGCACCGCCAAAGGCGTCCCGGTCGATCCCACAACGTTCGAGCAACTGCTGCTGTCGGGGGAGAAGGTCGGGTTGCGGCGGGAAGAGATGCTGCGGATGGTTGGATAGATAGACCGCCCCCGCCCCACACCGTCATCCCCGCGCAAGCGGGGGATCTTTCTCCAACGAAATCTCCAATGTCGATGGAGGCGTCCTCCATCCTCTCCTCAGGCTCACCCGCCTGAGATCCCCGCTTGCGCGGGGATGACGGATCTGGAGAAACGCCGCTTTATATCGACCGTCCCGCCTTCGCCCAGTACGGCGCGCGCAGTTCCTTCTTCAGCACCTTGCCGATGGTGCTGCGCTCCAGCCCGTCGCGGAATTCGATGGCGGCCAGGCGCTGGGTCTTGCCGAGCTGCTCGTTGGCCCAGTCCTTCAGCGCCTCCTCCGAAATCTTCGCGCCCTCCTTGCGCACGACCAGGCCCAGCGGGCTTTCGCCCCATTGCTCGGAGGGAATGCCGATCACCGCCACGTCGGCGACCTCGGGGTGGCGCGCCAGCACGGCTTCGAGGTCGGCAGCATAGATGTTGAAGCCGCCGGAGATGATCATGTCCTTCTTGCGATCAAGCAAGGTGACGAAGCCATCCTCGTCCATGCGCCCCAGATCGCCCGAGCGGAAGAAGGCGCGGCCATCTTTGTCGTGCCACAGCATCTCGGCCGTCTTGCCCGGCTGCTTGTAGTAGCCGCTCATCATGGTGAAGGAGCGGCCGACCAGCTCGCCCGGCTGGCCGCGCGGCACCTCGTTGCCCTGCTCGTCGAGGATCTTCATCTCGGTGCCGAAGCCCGGCTGGCCCACCGTGTGCAGCTTGTCGGGATGGGCCTTGACGTCGAGCATGCACGAGCCGCCGCCTTCGGTCAGCCCATAGACCTCGACCATGCCACCCGGCCAGCGTTCGGCGATCTGGCGCTTGGTGTCGAGCCTAAGCGGCGCGCTGGTCGACAGCTTCATGCGGAAGCTGGAGAGATCGTATTTGTCGAAATCCGGATGCGCCAGGATGCGCTGGTACTGTACCGGCACCAGCATGGCGTGCGTCACCTTCTCCTGCTGGGCGAGCTTGAGGAATTCGACCACGTCGAATTTCTTCATCAGCACGATCGAGCCGCCCATCGACAAGGTCGGCAGCACGGCCACCAGCGTGGTGTTGGAATAGAGCGGCGTCGAGACGATGGAGATGGTGTCGGGCGCGAAGCCCATCCCTTCCCAGCGCTTGATCAGGAACCAGCGCAGGCCGTGATTGTGCAGGATACCCTTGGGAACGCCGGTGGTACCGGAGGAATAGATCAGGTTAAAGGCCATCTCCGCATCGATCGGCACGCCCGGCGCGGCATCCTTGCCCGATTTCATCCATGCTTCGAAACTCTGCCAACCCGGGGCGGAGAAATCGAAGGCGATGCGGCCATTGGGCAGCAGCCCCTCGATGCGGTCGGCGAAGGGCGCGGCCAGCTCGCGCATGCCGCTACCTAGGAAGAACACGCGGCTGTCGGCATCCTCGATCATCATCTTGAGCTGGTCGGCGCCGGCCATGGTCGACAGCGGCACGACGCAGCCACCGGCGCGCAGGATGCCGAAGAAAGTCTCGACGTACTCGATCGAGGGATAGGCCAGCACGGCGGCCTTGTCGCCGGGCTTGAAGCCCATGGCGAGCAGCGCATTGGCGATACGGTCGATGGCCGAGCCGAACTCGCCCCAGCTGACTGCCCTGCCCTCGCACAGCAGCGCCCGCCGCTGCGGCTGCTGCTTCCCCCAGCGCGCCACCATGTCAGGAATGGCCTCGAACGGCGTGGAATCGGGTGCTGAAAGGGGCGACGGGGTATTGGGCAGGTTGGGGGCGTTGGCGACGACGGACATGGTTTCCTCAGGGTCAAAGTCTTGCTTTGAGCCCATGAAACCACGCCCGCTTTGCCTCGTCACCCCCGCCCTTACTCGTCATGTCGAGCGCAGCGAGACATCCTCCCCTGCTTATCCAGGTTCAACCGGCGCCTTGGCTTGGTTAAAACGGGGAAGATTCCTCGCTGCGCTCGGAATGACGAAAAAGGAAAGCGATGACGGAGAAGAATTACTCCGCCGCCATCTTCCGACCGATGCCCAGCCGCGCCAGACCGGCCTCAAGAGTGGCCTGGTCGGCGGAGGAAAGCCGCGCCACCGGCGGGCGGGCGGTCCGCCAGGCGGGGTCGCCAGAGACATGCGCCATGGTGGCTTTCAGCGCCGCGAAGAAACCTAGCGGCCGCAGCAGCCCGCCGAACGCATCGATCGCCCGCTGGCAGGCCTCGCCCTTGCCGTTGGCGAACTCGCGGTGCAACTCGAGCATCGTCGCATAGAGGATGTTGCCCGAAGCCGACATCGCGCCGCGCCCGCCGGCGCGCAGGCAGGCGAGCTGGCTGACATCGGTGCCGGCGATCACCGCCTGGTTGGGGAAGCGGCGGCAGCGATCGGCGATTTGCTCGAAATTGCCGTTGCTGTCCTTGATGCCGACGATGTGCTCGCCGAAATCGCCGAACAAGCGTTCCAGCAGCGAGTTGGAAAACTTCACGCCGAGATTGGCTTCCCAGTCGTAGATGATCAGCCGCAGCTTCGGGTTCGCGACCTTCTCCACCAGCAGCTTGAAATAGTCGTACAGGCCCTGGTCGCTGCCCTTGTAGTAGAAGGCCGGCTGCGTCGCCACGGCGCGAGCGCCCAGTTTCGTCGCATGCGAAATCAACGCCACCGCATCGGGCCAGGCCAGCGCACTGGCGCCGACGATCATGCGGTCCATCGGGATGCCGTTCTCGGCCAGCGCATCCATCAGCTTCAGCCGCTCGACAACGGTCAGCGAATGGCCCTCGCCGGTCGAGCCGATCGGCATCAGCCCGTGGCAGCCCTGTGCCAGCAGGAATTTGCAATGCGCGATCCAGCGCGGCACGTCGGGGCTTAGATCGGCCGTCATCGGCAGGAGCGGAGCGACGAAGAGCCCGGCGTAGTGCTCGCGCGGGGTGATCGATGCGGTCATTTCGGCCTCCCTGGTTGGCCAAAGATATCACGCTGTCCGGGTGCAATGGAGAGCGGCTTTGTCCGCCGACAATCGACCATTTGCCATTGCCCTGCCAGAGCGCCGACAATCGGGCGGGCATGCAAATCCTGCGGGCCGCCTGGCCGGGCGCCGAGGCATCATGCCAGTCCAGTCTTGGGAGCGGTAATGGCACGCGAGCATATAAAAACCACCTGTCCACGCGATTGCTACGATGGCTGCGGCATCGTCGTGGTCAAGCGCGACGGCGAGGTCCGCAAGGTACTGGGCGATCCCGAACACCAAGTCAGCCGGGGCGCTTTGTGCGGCAAATGCGCGATCGCCTATAACGGCGTCTGGCGCGACCCAGACGTGCGTCTGACCAGTCCGCTGAAGCGGGTCGGCGCCAAGGGCGAGGGCAAGTTCGTCGCCGCGTCATGGGACGAAGCGCTGTCCGACATCGCCACCAGGCTAAAGCGCATCGTCGCAGATCACGGCGCAGCCTCGATCGTCAACTGCCACTACACCGGCACCTGCTCGGTGATCGCCAATAATTTCCCGCAGCGCTTCTTTAACCGGCTGGGCGCCACCGAGGCTGATCCCGACACGGTCTGCAACCAGGCGGGATACGTAGCGCTGGAACTGATGATCGGCACCGCCGTCGCCGGCTTCGATCCGCGCACGGCCAAGGACTCCGATTGCGTGCTGTTGTGGGGCGTGAACCCGTCAGCCTCCGCCCCGCACGCGCATAAATACTGGCTGCCCGAAGCGGGCGGCATCAAGATCGTGGTCGATCCGGTGCGCACCGACACGGCCGCCATCGCCGACATCCATCTGCAATTGCGACCGGGCAGCGACGCGGCGCTGGCCTATGGCCTGTTGCATGTGCTGATCCGCGACGGGTTAGTCGATCGCGCCTTTATCGACGCCCACACCGTGGGATGGGACGAGATTGCCGCCCTTGCGAAACCCTGCACGCCGCACTGGACCGAGGCGCAGACCGGCGTGCCCGCCGCGCTGATCGAAAAGACGGCGCAGATCTACGGCAAGGGCCGCTCGCTGCTGTGGCTGGGCCAGGGCCTGCAACGCCAGCCGCAAGGCGGCAATATCATCCGCGCCTGCGCCCTGCTGCCGGCGGCCACCGGCAATATCGGCAAGCCGGGCGCCGGCATCTATTATCTCAACGGCAAGGGCGCCACGCGTGGTCTCGACATGGGCGGCATGGCCGCGCCGCAACTGCGGCAGGGTGCGACGCCCAAGATCAGCCACATGGATCTGGCGAAGCATCTCGACGATGCCAAAAAATCCCGTGGGCTGTTCGTGTGGAACATGAACATCGCCGCTTCCGTGCCCGACCAGCGC
This sequence comes from uncultured Hyphomicrobiales bacterium, assembly GCA_964388115.1. Taxonomy (GTDB): domain Bacteria; phylum Pseudomonadota; class Alphaproteobacteria; order Reyranellales; family JAQSWP01; genus JAQSWP01. The sequence goes on along the minus strand of CAYLYK010000001.1, from coordinate 697,971 downwards.
CGATTGCATCAGGCGCTGAAACGCGAGGACCTGTTCACGGTGGTAATCGACCTGTTCGAAACCGACAGCGCGCGTTATGCCGACTACGTGCTGCCAGCCGCTAGCTTTCTGGAGTTCGACGATCTGGTCGGCTCCTATTTCCATCTGTCGCTGGGCGCGCAGGCCAAGGCGATGGAGCCGCTCGGCCTGTCGCTGCCCAACCAGGAAATCTTCCGCCGTCTTTCGCGCGCCATGGGCTACGAAGACGCCGCGTTGTACGAGAGCGACGCCGACATCATCGCCGCCCAGTTGCCGCGCTTTAAGGCCGGCCTGACCTTCGAGAAGCTCAAGCAGGCCGGCACGATCCCGATCACCGAGGCTCCGGTGATCCTGCATCAGGCATTGAAATTCGACACGCCATCGGGCCGCATAGAGCTGGCCAGCGACAAAGCCGCCTCGATGGGCCTGCCGCGCGTGCCGTCAGCCACTGCCGACGCGCGGCCAGGCAACGGCTCGCTGCGCCTGCTGTCGCCTGCGGGCCCCTGGCTGCTCAACTCCAGCTACGGCAACGATCCGCGCATTCGCGAGCTGATGGATGGCGAGCAGGTGGTGCTGCATCCCGACGATGCCGCTTTGCGCCAGCTGCGGGATGGGCAGGCGGTGATGGTGAAGAACGATCTCGCCGCCCTGCCCCACACGCTGCGCATCGCCGATATCGTGCCGCCAGGCACGGCGCTCACTCACAAGACGCGTTGGGCCCGCCTCTCGCCCGCAGGCCTGAACGTCAACGCGCTAAACCCCGGCCTGCGCACCGACATGGGCGACAGCACCGCCCTGCACGGCGTGGAAGTCGAAGTGGTGGCTGCTTAGCCTACTTCTTCTGTTCGATCGGCACGGTCGGACCGCCCTTCTCGCGCCAGGCGCCGAAGCCGCCGGCGATATGGGCAACCGGGGTCAGGCCCATGTCCTGCACCGCTTTCGCCGCCAGCGCCGAGCGCAGGCCGCCGGCGCAAAAGAAGACGAATTTTTTCCCCGACTGGAAAGTCTCCTTGGCATAGGGGCTGGCGGGATCGACCCAGAATTCCAGCATGCCGCGCGGCGCGTGGTAGGCGCCGGGGATACCGCCTTCGCGCCACAGCTCGCGTATGTCGCGGATGTCCACCAGCTGCACCTTGGGATCGTTGGCCAGCGCGATCGCCTGTTCCACCGTCAGCGTCTCGATTTCCGCTTCCGCCTCGGCGCAAAGCTCCTTGATGCCCTTCTTGATCGTCGCCATACGAGCGTCCTCCACAATGCTTTCAGCCATTGTGGCAAGCGCCGAACGGCTTTGGCAAGCGGACCGCTCAGTTCCTCGGATGCGGCCCTTCGGCTACTTCTTCGATGATCTTCTTCACGAAAGCGTCGAGATCGTCGGGCGAGCGCGAGGTGATGAGGCCTTTATCCACCACGACTTCCTTGTCGACCCATTTGCCGCCGGCATTCTCCACATCGCGGCGGATCGAGTGATAGGAAGTCACGTCGCGCCCGCGCAGCGCATCGGCCTCGACCAGCAGCCACGGCCCGTGGCATATGGCGGCGACGGGCTTGCCGCTGTCGAGAAAGTCGCGCACCACCGCCATCGCCTGTTTGTCGACGCGCAGCTTGTCGGGGTTGATCTGGCCACCGGGTATCACCAGCGCGTCGTAGTTGCTGGCGCTGACGGCGCTGATGGCCTCGTCGACCGGCACCGGGCGGCCCCAGTCATCCTTGTCCCAGCCGCAGATCTGGTCGCCGCTGGGCGATGCCACCGTAACCGTCGCGCCCGCCGCCTTCAGCTGGTCGCGCGGTACTTCCAGTTCCGACTGCTCGAAGCCGTCGGTGGCGATGATGAGGATGCGGGCGTCCTTGATGGCAGTCATGCGGGTTTCTCTCCAATGCGGGTGTGAGGAGAAACCGCTGCGCGCAACCGAGGTTCCAAAACGCAAACCGGCCGGCGAGCCCTATCGGGCTGCGCCGGCCGGAATGAACGCTAACGCGAACGAAATACGCAGGAAGTTAGACGGCTTCCTTCAGATCCTTGGCGACGCGGAAGGCAACCTTCTTCGACGCCTTGATCTTGATCGCTTCGCCCGTCGCCGGGTTGCGGCCCATGCGGGCAGGACGCTTGCGAACCTGCATGATGCCCAGGCCCGTCAGGCGGACCTTATTGCCCTTCTTGAGGTTCTTGATCGTCAGGCCGATCAGCTCGTCGACAACCGCGACGACCGACTTCTTCGGCATATCGGTGTTGGCGGCGATCTCGGCGATGATCTTCGAGAGCGGGACGGTCAGTACTTTGGGTTTATCGGTCTTCTCGGCCATGATGTTTCCCCTGGTGTCACTAGGCGCAAACCGTACCAGATATGGCCGGTAGCGTGAGATTCCTTACAATATCCAGCTAAGCCGGGCAACAGGAACACCATATATTGCGGGGGTTTTTGCAATTTGGCGGTGGATTAATCCGCTAAAACTGCGGGTTTTCGCCACAATCCCTTCGCCGCAAGCGCGAAAAGCCCTGAAAAACCGGCATTTGTCGTTCAAGCTGCCTGCCCCGCCGCCCACCCCGACGACCAAGCCCACTGGAAATTGTAGCCGCCCAGCCAGCCGGTCACGTCCACCGCTTCGCCGATGAAATGCAGGCCGGGCACGGTTTTGGCCATCAGGCTGCGCTGGTCGAGCCCGTCGGTGTCGATGCCGCCCAGGGTGACTTCGGCCGTGCGATAGCCTTCGCTGCCATTGGGGGCGAGAGACCAGCCGTTGATGGCGTCGGCGATCACGCGCAGACGCTTGTCGGAGAGATCGGCGATAGGGCCGTCGGCGTCATGGCCTTCGGCGATAGCCTGCGCCAGGCGTCGCGGCAAATGCGCGGCGAGCACGGTCTGCAGCGCCTGCTTGCCATTGTCGGCGCGCGCCGCGCGCAGCATGGCGAAGACATCGAGCGACGGCAGCAGCGAGACGACGATGCTCTCGCCCTCGCGCCAGTAGGACGAAATCTGCAATATCGCCGGCCCGCTCAATCCGCGATGGGTAAACAGCATCGCCTCGTCGAACGACGTGCGACCGCAAGCAACGCGCGCTGGATCGACCGCAATGCCGGCAAGCGGCTTCATCCAATCCAGGTCGTGCGCATCGAAGGTCAGGGGCACCAGCGCCGGCCGCGTCGGCGTCACTTTCAGGCCGAACTGTTTGGCGATGGTGTAGGCAAACCCCGTGGCCCCCATCTTGGGAATCGACAGCCCGCCTGTCGCGATCACCAGTGAAGCGCAATCGACGCTGCCCAGAGACGAGGAGAGATTGAAGCCCCCATCCGTCTTCTCGATGCGGCTGACATTGACGCCAAGCTCCAGCACGCCGCCCGCTTCGCGCAGCTCCTTCAGCAGCATATCGACGATCTGACGCGAGGAGCCGTCGCAGAACAATTGTCCCAGGGTCTTCTCGTGCCAGCCAATGTTGTGGCGATCGACCAGCGCGATGAAATCGTGCTGGGTGTAGCGGCGCAGGGCGGAGAGCGCGAAATGCGGGTTGCCGGAGATGAAATTCTTCGGCTGCACGTCGAGATTGGTGAAGTTGCAGCGGCCGCCGCCGGAAATGCGGATCTTCTCGCCCGGCGCCTTGGCGTGGTCGAGCACCAGCACCGAACGGCCACGCTTGCCGGCCTCGATGGCGCACATCAGACCGGCGGCGCCCGCGCCGATCACCACGACATCATGCCGCGTCACGGCCGCAACCCCCCGTGTCTCAGTCGCGCCGCTTGCGATGCGGCTTGCCGGCATTGCGCGTCAATGGCCGATCGCCCGGCGCCGGCTGCCATTTCTTCTTCTTGTTCTTGTCCTTGTTTTGCGGCATGGCCGCGAGCTGCCGCTCAAACGGCCTGTCCTGCTGCTTCTTGCCGAACAGCTTGCGCGACGGCTTGGCCGGACGCTGGCCGTCCTCTGACACTCGGCGCGGCGCTGCCGGTTCGGAGGTCGGCGCACGCTCGCCTTTCAGGATCAACTGATGCCGTACCTGCGGCCTCTCCGGCACAGGCGCTGGCGCCGGCCTTCGGACGCTCTCCCGCTGCCGAACTGGTTCCCGCTCTCGTTCCCGCACGGGCACGGGCACGGGCACCGGCACCGGCGCCGCAACAGGCCCGCCATCGGACGGCAGGTTGGCAACGTCATGCACCAGCTCGATGCGCGCTTCGCCTTTGGGCGTCTTGCGCACGGCCTGGATGAAAGCAGGCGCGGCATCCTCGGCGATCTCGAACCGCGTCTCGCGGTCGAAGATGCGAATGGTGCCGATCTCCTGCTTGGTGACGTCGCCCTGGCGGCAGATCATCGGCAGGATCCAGCGCGGATCGGCATTCTTGTCGCGGCCGATGCCGATGCGGAACCACACGCTGTTGCCCGAGAGCCGCGAGCGCGGCGGCTGGCGGCCGGGATTGTCGGCCGTGCGCTCCGGGCGCGGGGCATTGTGTTCAGGCCGGGCAACGCTTTCGTCCTCGCGCGGCCGGCGTCCGCGGCGATCGCCGCTGCGATCCATGATCGATTCAGGCCGCATCGGCTGCTCGCGACCGCGCTCGGCGGGGTCGACCAGGTCTTCCGCCGCCGGCAGCTGCGAGCGATAGAGCCGCACCAGCGCCACGGCAACGTCTTCAGGCGTGCGCTCGCTCAACAGCGCGCGCGCCATTTCGATATCCTCTTCGGTGCTCTCTTCCTTGAGCGCCGGATGGTGCAGCAGCCGCTCCTGGTCCAGCGCGCGGATTTCCTCGGCTGTCGGTGGCCCGCTCCATACCGGCTGCACCCGCGCCTCGACCATCAGCCGGTCGGCCTTGCGCTTGCGCGAGAACGGGATCAGCAGCACCGACACGCCCTTGCGGCCGGCGCGCCCGGTGCGGCCGGAGCGATGCTGCAGCACTTCGGAATCGTGCGGCAGGTCGGCGTGGATCACCAGCCCCAGATGCGGCAGGTCGATGCCGCGGGCGGCGACATCGGTCGCCACGCAAACCCGGGCGCGCCCGTCGCGCAGTGCCTGCAGCGCGTGATTGCGCTCGTTCTGGCTCAGCTCGCCCGACAGCGCCACGACCGAGAAGCCGCGCTCCGACAGGATGGCCTGCAAATGGCGCACCGCCTCGCGCGTGTTGCAGAAGACGAGTGCGGCCGGCGCATCGACGAAGCGCAGCACGTTGACCACCGACAATTCGATCTCGCCATTGGCGACGCGCACGGCGCGATACTCGATATCGGCATGGCCGCTCTCGCCGCCGGCGACTTCGATGCGCAGCGCGTCCCTCTGATACTGGCGCGCCATGGCGATGATCGGCCGCGGCAACGTCGCCGAGAACAGCAGGGTCCGCCGCTCCATCGGGGTCGAATCGAGGATGAATTCGAGATCCTCGCGAAAGCCCAGATCGAGCATTTCGTCGGCCTCGTCCAGCACCACCGCCCTCAATTGCGAGGTGTCGAAACGGCCGCGCTCGAGATGATCGCGCAGCCGGCCCGGCGTGCCGACCACGATATGCGCGCCATCAGCCAGCAGACGCGCCTCGCGGCGCGGGTCCATGCCACCGACGCAGGCGATGACCCTCGCGCGGGCATTGGCGTAGAGCCACTCGAGTTCGCGCTGCACCTGCAACGCCAGCTCGCGCGTGGGCGCAATGATCAGCGCCAAGGGCGCGCCGGGCGCGCCCATCGTCTCGGCGTCGCCCAGCAGGGTCGTGCCCAGGGCCAGGCCGTAGGCCACGGTCTTGCCGGACCCGGTCTGGGCCGAAACCAGCAGATCGCGTTCGTTGGCTTTCGCCTCCAGCACGGCGTTCTGGACGGGCGTCGGATCGTTGTATTCACGCTCGGCAAGCGCACGGGCAAGCGGCGGCGAAGTCGGAGGAAAAGCCAAGATAATGAGCCTTGTAAAACGGGGGGCGCAGAGCGGACCAGCCGCTGCTGCAGCGCGCGGCCACTTACTGGGCCAAATCAGGCCTCAGGGCAAGCCCGGCGGGGTTTGTCACGGCCCCAGTCCCCGCATGGCTGCCAAGCTGGCTCAGGCGATGGCCGTAAGCGCCTGCTCCAGATCGGCGATCAGGTCGTCCGGGTCTTCGATCCCCACCGACACCCGCAGCAGGTTTTTCGCCACCGTGCTGTGCGGCCCTTCGACCGAGGCGCGATGCTCCAGCAGCGATTCCACCCCGCCCAAGGAGGTGGCGGCGATGAATTTGCGCACCCTGGTGGCGACCAGCTTGGCCTCCGCCGCCCCGCCCTTGACGCAAATCGACAGCATGCCGCCAAAGCCGCGCTTCATCTGGCGCCTGGCCAGTTGATGGCCGGGATGGGACTCAAGACCGGGATAGATCACCTGTTCGACGGCGCGGTGCTTCTCGAAATGCCGCGCGATCTTCAGCGCGTTCGATGCCGCCTTGTCGTAACGCACGGCCAGCGTGCGCATGCCACGCAACAGCAGCCACGCCTCGAACGGGCCCATGATGCCGCCGATCATCTTGCGCACGTGCTTCATCTCTTCCCAGCGCGGATCGGCCTTGCGACAGGCCAGCACGCCGCCGGTCACGTCCGAGTGGCCGTTGAGATACTTGGTGGTCGAATGGAAGACGTAATCGGCGCCATGGTCGATGGCGCGCAACGTCAGCGCCGGCGTCACCGTGGCATCGACGGCAAGAATGGCGCCCGCCTTGTGCGCGAGCCGCGCCGAACCCGCCACATCGATCACGTCCCAAGTCGGATTGAGCAGGGTTTCAATCCACACCAGATCGGCCTTGCCCGGAACGATCGCCTTCTCCAGCGCCCCCAGATCCTTAGCGTCGTAGAACGTCACCTCGATGTTGCGGCGGGCAGCGATGTGGCGCAGCAGTTCCTGCAACCCATGATACATCACCGCCGGCGCCAGAATCTGTTTGCCCGGTTGCACCGTCTCGAACACTGCCGCCGCTGCCGCCTGCCCCGAGGCGAAGATGCTGGCCTCGGCCGCGCCTTCCAGCTCGGCGATCAGCATCTCGACCGGATCGTAGGTTGGGCTCTGGTAGCGGCCGTAGATGTACTTGCCCATCAACTCGTAGTTTTCGTTGCGGGCGAAAGTCGTGGAAAGCTGGATCGGCGGCACCACGGCGCCGGTGGTCGGATCGATGAAATGCGACACCTGCGCCAGGATGGTGTCGATGGTCGGCTTGTCGTTGTCGGACATGGGGGACTTTCGGCGGGAAGGATCGCGGCGAGCTTAGCGCAGGACGGGCCGGATTACACTGGGATCGCGCTTCAGGCCCGCCGCGCTGTCAGTGTCGCCAGCAAGATGCCGCCCAGGATCAGCACGAAGCCCACGGCGTGGAACGGCCGCAGATGTTCGTCGAGGAAGATCATCGACAGCACGGCGACGATGGGCGGCGTCAGGTAGTTGAAGAAGCCGGCCACGCGGGCGCCGACCGATTTGACCGAGAGATACCACAGCAGGGTCGAGCCCAGGCTGACGGCGACGGCCAGATAGGCGACCAGCGCCCAGTCCCATTCATGGCGCGGGATCGCTGTGCCGACCGTCGGCATGACCAGAAAGATCAGCGTGACGACGGGCATGCCGACGACGATCAGAACCAGTTGCAAGGTGAGCGGCGGCAGCTTCACCGGATGGCGCTGCAGCAACACCGAATAGAGCGCCCAGAAGATCACGGCCACGGCCTGGATGAGGTCGCCGATGTTGAAGCCCAGCGACAGGACGGAAAGCGGGTTGCCGCGAGTGATGATCAGCGCCGCGCCGATCAGGCCCAAGGTCACGCCGGCAATCACCCGCGGCGTCATTTTGGAGCCGATCAGAAGGCGCGACAGCAGCAGGATGGCGATGGGCGTCGTGGAATTGATCAGGGCGACGTTGATGGCGGTGGTGTAGTTCAGCGCCACGTACAGCATGGTGTTGAACAGCCCGACGCCGAGGATGCCGAGGATCAGCAGCAGCTTCCAATGCTGGCGGATCACGGCGCGATGGCGCCAGGCCGGCAGCAGGGTGAAGGGCAGCAGCAGGACCAGCGCCAGCCCCCAGCGCCAAACCGACAAGGCAAACGGCGACCAGTCGCCGGCAATGTAACGGCCGATCACCACGTTGGAGCCCCACAGCAGCATGACCGTCAGGAGCATGCCGTAGGCGGCAAATGGAGACTCCGCCGGAGCGGTCGCTGGCGCGGGGGCGGACATCAATTCAGCAAACGCTGGCGTAGCGTTCGCGGCAGACCCGCAGCACCTCGTCCGGATCGCGCTTCCACCAGTTCTCCGCCGAGAATATCTCGACCTCGACCGTGCCGGTGTAACCCGCCGCCTCGACCTGGCGACGGATGCCGGCGATGTCGATGATGCCGTCGCCCATCATGCCGCGATCGAGCAGCAGATCGCGCGTCGGCACCAGCCAGTCGCAGACATGGAAGGCGTAGAGCCAATTGTTCTTGCCGGCACGCGCGATCTCGACCGCCAGCTCCGGATCCCACCACACATGATAGACGTCGACCGCAACGCCGATCCCTGGGCCCAGCGCCTGGCACAGATCATTGGCCTGTTTCAGTGTGTTCACGCAGGCGCGATCGGCGGCGTACATCGGATGCAGCGGCTCGATGGCGAGTTTCATGCCCTGCGCGCGGGAATACTCGAGCAGCGAGGCGATTCCGTCCCGCACCTGCTGGCGGGCGTCGGCAATGTCTTTCGAACCGGCCGCCAGCCCGCCCACCACCAGCACCAGGCATTCAGCATTCAGCGCCAGCGCCTCGTCCACGGCGCGGCGGTTGTCGTCGAGGGCAGCTTGTCGTCCGGCAGCATCGGCAGCCGTGAACATGCCGCCGCGGCAATAGCCCGAGACGCGCAAATCGTGGCGCTTCACCAGATCGGCAGCGGTCTTCAGCCCACACTGCGCCACCTGGTCGCGCCATGGCGCGATGGCGCGGATCTCCTGCCTGGCGCAACCTTCGATGATCTGCGGCAGGGTCCATTGCTGGCGCACCGTGGCCGTGTTGATCGACAGCAGCTCCGGCGCGCGCGACAGATCGCGCATCAGTTTTCCAGCCCATGCAGCGCCAGCACGCGGCGCATGCGGGCGGTGGCGTCATCGGGATCGTGCAGCAATCCGGCGGCATCGGCCAGACGGAAGAGTTCGGCCAGATGCACCAGCGAGCGCGTGCTCTGCTGGCCGTTGACCATGATGAAATGATCCTGCAACCCGTTCAGGTAGGCCATGAACACCACGCCCGTCTTGTAGAAACGGGTCGGCGCCTTGAAGATGTGGCGCGACAGCGGCACGGTGGGGCCCAGAATGTCGTGGAAACTCCTCTCGTCGCCCTTGGCCAGCGAGCCGAGTGCAGCCGATGCCGCTGGCGCGATGGCGTCGAAAATGCCCAGCAGCGCGTCGGAATGGCCTTCGCTGTCGCCGGCGATTAGTTCGGCATAGTTGAAATCGTCGCCGGTATACATGCGCACGCCCTGCTTCAGGCGGCGGCGCATGGCGATCTCCTTGTCCTTGTCGAGCAGGGAGATCTTCACGCCATCGACCTTGTCGGCATGCGAATTGATGACGTCGAGGCAGACTTCCATCGCCTTCCAGTGGTCGCGATGGCCCCAATAGCCTTCCAGGGCCGGATCGAACATCTCGCCCAGCCAGTGGATGATCACGGGCTCAGAGACCTGGCGCAGGATGCGGTCATAGACGCGCACGTAATCGTCGGGCGATTTGGCGCAGGCGGCCAGCGCGCGCGAGGCCATCAGGATGATGCGCCCGCCGGCGCCTTCGACGGCGGCGCATTGCCCCTCATAGGCGCGGATGACTTCGTCGATGGTCAGGCTGGCCGATGGCGCCAGATGATCGGTGCCAGCGCCGCTCGCAACCGTGCCACCCTCTTTCCTGGCCAGCGCCACGCTGCGCTTGATGAGATCGAGACTGTTGTTCCAGTCCAGCCCCATGCCGCGCTGGGCGGTGTCCATCGCTTCGGCGACGCCAAAGCCCAGCGACCACAGATACTGGCGAAACTGCAGCGTCTTCTCCCAGTCGATGGCCGGCGTCAGCCAGGGATCGTTGTCGGCCAGCGGATCAGCGACGACATGGGCGGCGGCAAAAGCGACGCGGTTGAACTTGCCGTCATGCTTGGCGAAATGGCGCGGCGCGCTGGTGGTGAAATTCTCCAAGGTGCGGTCGGCCTTCGGGAGACGAATGGTCGGCATCTCAGGCCTCCAGCGCCGGCACGTCGAGCCAGCGGCGTTCTTTCCAGCTCTGCAGCGCCAACTCGGCCAGCTGCACGCCCTTGGCGCCTTCGAACAGGTCCCATTTGAACGGCGCGTTGTCGTAGAGATGCTTGATGAACATCTCCCACTCCGTCTTGAAGCCGTTGTCGTAGGCCTGGTTGTCGGGCACTTCCTGCCACTGGTCGAAGAAATCGATGCTCTGCTTCACATCTGGGTTCCACACCGGCCGCGGCGTGGCGGTGCGCGGCTGGATGCGGCATTTCTGCAAGCCCGCCACCGCCGAGCCCAGCGTGCCGTCGACATGGAACGTCACCAGATCGTCGCGTCGCACGCGCGTGACCCAGGAGGAATTGATCTGGGCAATGACGCCACCTTCGAGTTCGAACGTGGCATAGCAGGCATCGTCAGTGTCGGCGGCGTATTTCCTGCCCTGCTCGTCCCAGCGCTCGGGAATGTGCGTGGCGCCCAGGCAGCTGACGGCCTCGACCTTGCCGAACAGGTTATCGAGCACGTAGCGCCAGTGGCAGACCATGTCGAGGATGATGCCGCCGCCTTCCGCCGCGCGATAGTTCCACGACGGGCGCTGCGCGGGCTGCCAGTCGCCCTCGAACACCCAATAGCCGAACTCACCGCGCACCGAGAGCATTTTGCCGAAGAAGCCGGAGTCGCGCAGCATCTTGAGCTTCAGCAGGCCGGGCAGGAACAGCTTGTCCTGCACCACGCCATGCTTGATTCCGGCCTTCTTCGCCTTCTTCGCCACGGCCAGAGCGTCGGCGAGGTTCTCGGCGATCGGCTTCTCGCAATAGATATGCTTGCCGGCGTCGATCGCCTTTGAGAGCAGGCCAGCGCGTAACTGCGTCGAGGCGGCATCGAAGAACAGCTCGTCCTTCTTGTCGGCCAGCGCTGCGTCGAGATCGGTAGTGATCCGCGTGATGCCGTGCTCGGAAGCCAGCTTGCGCAGCTTCTCCTCGTTGCGGCCGACCAGGATCGGGTCCGGCATGACGCGATCGCCGTTCTTCAGCACCACGCCGCCCTGGTTGCGGATGGCGACGATCGAGCGGATCAGATGCTGGTTGGTGCCCATGCGTCCGGTGACGCCGTTCATGATCAGTCCGAGGCGGCGTTCAGCCATGGTGTCGTTCTCCGAAAAAGTAAATCAGGCCAGCCAGCGGTCGCGATTGGCGGCGACGAAGGCATCGTCGTTGAGGTCGGGATAGGCAGCGTACAGCCGGTCGATTTCCGCCGACTGGCCGGGGCTCAGGGTCTCGTGCGGATCGAGGCAGTTGATCGAGCGCAGCAAGCCCTGGCGGCGCAGCACTTCGTGGCAGCCCGGGATGCAACCGCGAAAATCGTTGGCGAAATCGAACAGCACGGCGTTGCAGTCAGTGACCATGGCATCGAGCGCCAGCATTTCCGGCGGCACGGCGCCGCCTGCGGCGACGGTCTGCTGCAGTTTCTCCAGCAACTTCACCGCGGCATGGGTCCAGACGCTCCAATGCCCCAGCAGCCCGCCTTTGAACCGCATAACGACCTCGCGGCCACCGGTGCGAATATCCATCGGCACCAGCAGATCGAGCACGATGTGATCGTCGTTGCCGGTGTAGAGCGTGACCCTATCTTCGGCCTTGGCATTGACGATGCCGAAGGCCACGTCGAGCGTGCGATACCGGTTGAACGGCGCCACCTTGATCGCCACCACGTTGTCGATGGCGGCGAAGCGCGTCCAGAAATCGCGCGACAGCACGACGCCGCCGACCGCGGTCTGCAGGTAGAAGCCGATCAGCGGCATCTCCTGCGCCACGCGTTGGCAATGCGCCACGATCTCGTCTTCGCTGGCGCCCTTGAAAGCGGCCAGGCTGAGCAGGCAGGCGTGATAGCCCAGCCCGCGCGCGATCTGCGCTTCCTTTACCGCCTGCTCGGTGCGGCCGACGACGCCAGCCACCATCACCAGCGGCCGTTGCGTCCATTCCTTGGCCGTGCGCATGGCCAGTTCCAGCACCGGCTGATAGAGGCCGACCTCGCGAATGGCGAACTGGGTCGAATGCACGCCCACGGCCAGGCCGCCCGAGCCGGCATCGATGTAATAGCGCGACAGCGCGCGCTGGCTGCGTTCATCGAACTGGCGCTTCTCGTCCAGGGCCAGCGGGTGCGCCGGCATGACGGCGCCCTGGCGCAGGACGGAAAGGACCGGGGCCGGCAGGTCGGACCAATGGAGGGCTGGTTTGCTCATGTGGCAATTTGTAACCAATTGGTTACGACTTGGGAAGAGCCCGTTATCCCCCGAAAACGACTGGGTTTCAGGGCCGCAGATACCCCATCACCACCTGCACCACATGCGCTTCGCGGGTTTTCAGTGCCTTCGCCGCCATCAGGTCGCGGTCGAAGATGGTCGACAGGGTGTGGATATTGGAGAAATAGAAATAACAGACGCCGGCGATGGAAATGTAAAGCTGCAGCGCATCGACACTGTCGCGGAATATCCCCTGCTCGTGGCCACGCTTGAGAACGCGCTGCAGGGTTTCGATCAGCGGATGGTTGATCGGCTGCACGCGCCTCGACTGCTTGATGTGGCGGGCGCGATGCAGGTTCTCGCTGTTGAGCAGCGCCACGAAATGCTGGTTGTTGACGAAATAGTTGAAGGTGAAATGCACCAGCTTGCGCATGGCGGCGGCCGGTTCCATGTCCTCCAGATGCAGCTCGCTCTCCATCGAGCGGATCTGCTCGTAGGCGTTCTCCAGCACCGCCAGGAACATCGCCTCCTTGTTGCCGAAGTAGTGGTAGATCATGCGCTTGTTGGTGCCGGCGCGCTTGGCGATGGCATCGATGCGCGCGCCGCCCAGGCCGCGGGAGGAAAACTCGGCGGTGGCGGCGTCGAGAATCGCCTGGCGCGTGCGCTCCGGCTGGCGGATCCCGGTGCCGCGGCTGCGCGGTTTGCGGGGCGATTTGGCGTCAGGCAAGTTCAGGTCCGCCGATGGCATACACGTTTCCGGCACTCTCGATGCTCTTCGCCTCGCCCCGCACCATGCGGATGAAATAGCGCGGCGCGCTTCCGCCCTGGCTTTCCAGCCAGGCGCGCATCTCAATACGCGAATCCGGCACGTCGATAAAGTAGGGCGCGGGCGCAGCCTGCATCGCCGCCTGCAACAACGCCAGCGCCGCCTCGTCGTCCTCGGCCACCAGCGGCCCGATCTGCGTCGCCAGCCTGCCCTCGCGGCCCAGCACGAAGCCCGCCGGGTTTCCCTTGCGCTCGGCCAACAGTGCCATGGCGGGCTGCCGATCGCGCAGATGGCACAGGATGGCGCGACGCTGCAAGCCGCTGCGTTCGCTATCCCACGCCAGCAACAGTTCCAGCGTCTCTGCGGTCAGCGGCTTTATCGTCAAACCCGCCGGCGGCGATATCAGTGCCGGCTTGCGCTCCAGCCGCCAGCGCGAGATGCGGTAGAGATCGCGAAAGCCCAGCGGCAGATAGACCGGCCGGCCAAGCTCGGTAGCGTCCAATCCCATGGCATGGCCACCCTGCTCCGCCTCGGCGATGCAGCGGCGCAGCAGATCGGTGCCAACGCCCTTGCGGCGCAGATCGGCCGTCACCAGCACCATGCTGATCCAGCGCAAGCGATCGCCGACGGGCAGCACCAGCGCGCTGGCGCCCAGCCGGCCATCGGGCAGATCGACGCCGAACGCCGTGCCGGCATCGATCATGAAGCGCCAGTCGGCCCCGACCTGGTTCCAGCCGGCTTCGACCGACAGCGGCTGCGCTGCCGTCACGTCCGATGCGCTTAGCCGTCTTATCGCCGTCTCAGTACTTGCCATCGCGCACTTCGTAATGCGTGGGCTTGTTGAGCGTCGGCTGGTCCCGGGCCAGCCAATCGGCGGTCCATTCGATCATTTTCAGAAGCGGCACCGAGGGATAGCCGAAGGTCGCCGCCATGCGGGCAGTGTTGACCAGCCAGCCGGTCGGCGCCTCTGTGCCGACGATCTTGGGCGTTTTGCCCAGTGCACGGCCGAAGGCTTCGGCCAGGGCGCGCACGCTGATGGTCTCAGGCCCGCTGACATTGATCGGCGTGGTGGGCGACGTAGCATGCGCCAGACACCGCAGCGCGGTGGAATTGGCGTCGCCCTGCCAAATGACGTTGACATGGCCCATCGACACGTCGATCTCCTCGCCGTCGCGCACCTTGCGGCCGATGTCGTGCAGGACGCCATAGCGCATGTCGATGGCGTAGTTCAGCCGCACGATGCGCCCCGGTGTGCCCCGTTCCCTGGAGAAATACTGGAACATGCGCTCGCGCCCGACACAGGAATTGGCGTAGTCGCCGGCCGGCGGAATGGACGGCGTCTCCTCCGTCGCACCCTGATGGCGGATATCGACGAAGGGATAGACGCAACCGGTCGAGAACGCGACGATGCGCGAGGCGGCATATTCCTGCGCCACGATGGCCGGCACGTGCACGTTCATCGCCCAGGCCAGAGGCTCGTTGCCGCTGGCGCCGAACTTGAAGCCGGCCATGAAGATCACGTTGGGCAGCTTCGGCAGTTTGGCGACGGCGGACGCATCGAGCAGGTCGCAGGCGATGGTCTCGACGCCATGCCGCTCCAGCGCTGCCTTCTGCTTGGGATCGGAGAAGCGCGCCACGCCTACCACGCGCCGCTCGGGTGCCGCGCGCTTGGCCATACGCGCCAAAGTCGGCCCCATCTTGCCGGCCACGCCCAGCACGATGATATCGCCGGGGCTGCGCTGCAGATCGCTGACCAGCGCCGCCGAAGGCGCAGTCATGAAATCCTCCAGCGCCTCGACATCGGCGAAGCGTTGCGGCAGGGCAGCCGATGCCGGCGGCAGATTGTCCATCATTTCCGTTTCCTTCCCACAGGCAGGCCTTGCGCAGGACGCCGCCTGAAAGTAACCATTTGGGTACATCCTGCCACAACCCAGCCGGTGATACCAATGAGCCTGTCCTCCGCCGAGTATCGCCGCCTCGATGCCGTGGCCATGGCCGAGCTGGTGCAAAGCCGCCAGGTTACGCCGCAGGATTTGCTGGATGCCGCTCTGGCGGAAATCGACCGGCTCAATCCCAGGATCAACGCCGTGGTGGTGCCGATGGCGGACCATGCGCGTGCGGCGCTGGCAACGCTCGACCCGGCGGCGCCCCTGGCCGGCGTGCCGTTCCTGCTGAAGGATTTCCTCGCCCTCTACAAGGGCGTGCCGACCTCGGGTGGCGCGCGTTTCTTCGCCCGCGACGCCGCTCCCATAGACAGCGAACTGGTGCGCCGCTACCGGCATGCCGGCCTGAGCATCCTGGGCAAGGCCAACTCCTCCGAATTCGCCATCGCCGCCAGCAGCGAAGGCCGCCTGTTCGGCGCTACACGAAACCCTTGGGATCTGACGCGCACACCGGGCGGCTCCAGCGGCGGTTCGGCCGCAGCGGTGGCGGCGCGTCTGGTGCCGGCGGCGCATGCCACAGACGGCGGCGGCTCGATCCGCATTCCCGCCAGCGCCTGCGGGCTATTCGGCCTGAAGCCAAGCCGCGGTCGCATCTCCATGGCGCCGGGCGGCGAAGGCCTGGGTGGCTGCGCCGCGGAGCACGTCGTCACCCGCTCGGTGCGCGACAGCGCCACCCTGCTCGATCTCACCGCCGGCCAATTGCCCGGCGATCCCTACACCGCGCCGCCGCCCTCGCGCGCTTATGCCGAGGAAGGCATCGCCGATCCCGGGCCGCTGACCATCGCCTTCTCCGATGCCACGCCCGAAGGCAGCACCATTGCGCCCGAGTGCCGCGCGGCAATGGAAGATGCCGCCCGATTGCTGGAAAGCCTGGGCCATCGGCTGGTGCCGGCGACGCCCAAAGTCGATTGGGCGGCACTCGACCAGGCCTTTTTCGTCGTCATGGCGGTGCAGACGCAGCGCGTGATGCAGATGCGGGCCGCCGGACGCAGCTATGGCGCCCAGGATTTCGAACCCGTGACCTGGGCCATGGCGGAAGCGGGCAAGGGCTTCAGCGGCGTAGAATATCTGACCGCGATCCAGACCTTCCACCGCATCGGCCGCGAGACCGCGCCGTTCTTCCAGCAGCACGACCTGTTGCTGACGCCGACCTTGGCGGACCTGCCGCCAATGCTGGGCTATCTCTCGACTGAAACCGACGATCTCAAGGCGTATCTGAAGCGCACTTTCGACTTCGCCCCCTATACGCGGCTGTTCAACGTCACCGGCCAGCCGGCCATGTCGCTGCCGCTGCACTGGACGGCAAGCGGCCTGCCGGTCGGCGTGCAGATCGCCGGCGCCTATGGCAGCGAGGCTTTGCTGTTCCGCCTCGCCTTCCAGCTCGAGCGCGCCCGGCCCTGGGCCGCGCGCGATCCGTTTCCGGCCTAGCCTTCCTTCGGCTTGCGCCTGAACAGGTTCTGCGTGAACTCCGAAGCGACGCGATTGAAATAGGGGATCGACCACAGCGCCGCGATCAAGGTCAGCAACGCCAGCCCGGCGCTGATGGGCCGCGTGAAAAACGGCTCGATGCTGCCGTCGGTCAGACGCAGGCCACGGATCAGGTTCTTGTCGAGCAGATCCCCGAGCACCAGGCCGAGAATCAGAGGAGCCATGGGGAATTTCAGTTCGCGCAGCACGTAGCCGAACAGGCCGAAAAACAGCATGACGTAGATGTCGAAAATGCGCGAGGTGATGGCGAAAGCGCCAACGGTGCACAGCACGAACACGATCGGCATCAGCCGCTCGCGCGGCACCAGCAAGATCCAAAGTAGCGGCCGCACCAGGGTGAGACCGAACAGCAGCTTGGCCATGTCGGCGATCACCAGCATGGCGACGATCTCGTAGACGAAGCTCGGCGTCGAGGTCATCAGCATCGGGCCGGGATTCATACCGTGGATCAGCAGCGCCGCCAGCAGCACGGCTGCGGGCGCCGAACCGGGCACTGCAAGCGTCAGCACTGGAATGATGGCCCCCGGCACGCAGGCGCTTTCGCCGGTCTCCGCAGCCATCAGGCCTTCGACCGAGCCCTTGCCGAATTTCGCTTTCTCCTTGCTGCCGCGTTTGGCGGCGGCATAGGACGACCAGGCGGCGGTGTCCTCGCCGAGGCCCGGCAAGATGCCTATGAATGTGCCGATGGCGCCGGAGCGGAAGATAGTGCGCCAGTACTGCGCAACGTCCCTGAAGCGCGGCAAGATCGAATCGAGCTTGGAACTGACCACTTTGAAGGCCGGTCCCTGCATCACCTGCATGACCTCAGCGACGCCAAAGGCGCCGACCAGCGCCGGCAGCAGGCCGATGCCGCCCGCCAGATCGGAATCGCCGAAAGCGAAGCGCGGATAGGCGTTGATCGATTCCTGGCCGATGGTGGCGATGAACAAGCCGATGAAGCCAGCGATGTAGCCCTTCAGTGCATCGCCGCCGCTTAAGGATCCGCAAATGACGATGCCGAACACCGCCACCCAGAAGAACTCATAAGAGCCGAAAGTCAGCGCCAGATCGCCCAAGGTCGGCGTCAGCAACAGCACGCACATGGTGCCGAACAACGTGCCCAGCCACGAGCCGGTGGTGGAGATGCCCATGGCGCGGCCGGCCAGGCCCTGCCGAGCGAGCGGGAATCCGTCCAGCGTCGACGCCGCGCTCGCGGGCGTGCCGGGGATATTGAGCAGGATAGCGCTGCGGCTGCCGCCGTAGATGGCGCCGACATAGACGCAGATCAGCACCAGGATGGCGAGCTTGTGGTCGAGGCTGTAAGTCAGCGTCGTCATCAGCGCTACGCCCATGGTGGCGGTGAGGCCCGGCAGCGCGCCGATCACAATGCCGATCAAGGTCGCGCCCAGCACGAACAGGATGGTTTCGAAATTCAAGAAACTGCCGAAGGCAGTGCCCAGCATGCCGAGATTGGCGCCGATATTTTCGAACATCGCAGCGCTCCGCTTACGGCAAGCGAACCAGGAAGATTTCCTGGAACAACAGAAAAACGGCGGCGCCGACGATCGAGCCTAGAATGACAGCCGTCACCACGCGGCGAATACGCAGCGCTCTCGGCGCCGCAGCGTCCCATTCGAAAATGATGGTGAAGGCGGCGATGAAAATGGCCGAGGCCAGCCAGAACGGCAACGAGCCCACCAGCACCACGGCGTAGACGATCCCGAGCCCGGCGGCGATGAACAACCGTTTCAGGCTGATGCCGGGCAGGCCTTCAAAGCCTTCGGGCTTGCCGCCGCCCGGCTTGAACGCGCCGCGATAGATCGAGCGGGCGGCCAGCACCAGGCTCAGCACCGCAATGACCGTGCCGTGGAAACCCGGCACGATGCCCGGCGCGGTGAATGCGCTGCCGGTGGCCGCCTCGAAAGTCGGCATGCGCAGCGCCAGCGCGATGATGGTCAGCCCGAAGCACAGCAAAATGGCGGCGGTGATGAAATCGACACGCGCCGATGGCGGCGGCGTGACGTTGGAAGCCTGGGTGTTTTCCGACACGTTATCCTGCCCGAAAAGCGAACATCGCCACCGCGGTTGCGATGGCGATGTTCATTGGTAGAGGTCGTTCTACTTGCGCGGAATGCCGACGGTGTCCGGCGAGACCTTGGCCTTGCCGGCGTCGTAGTACAGCCACGCCGTCTGGCGCACCATCTTCATGGCGCCGTCATAGGCTTCCTTGCCGTAGAGCGGTGCGAAGATGGCGGAACGCTCGGCGGCGTATTTCTGAATCGCTTCGGACTTGGCGATCTTGTCCTTCCACACCATTTCCATGGTCTGGATGACGGCCGGCGGCGCATCCTTCGGCACCCAGATGCCGAAATAATTGACCGGCGCCACCATGCCCGGGATCCACTTGGTGATCGGCGGGATTTCGCCGTAGCCGGCCAAAGTCACCGGCTTGTCGTTGAGCACGACAAGCGGGATGAGCTTCTTGCCCTTGATCATCTCCGACATCTCGACCAGCAACTGGCTGACCACCGGAGTTTCGCCGGCGACAGTGGCGATCACCGCCGGATTGCCGCCTTCATAGGTGACATGGCGATACTTGATCGGCGCCGCGGCACGGATCATTTCCATCATGTTGTGGCCGGCCGACGACACGCCCGCCGTGGCGATCGATACGTTCTCGCCGCTCGACTTCAGAGCCGCCAGCAACTGGCCGAAATCCTTGTACGGCGAGTTGGGGTTGGCGCTGATGGTGCCGACATTGGCCACCGCGAAGAACAGGCTCCAGTCGGCCAGGTTCGTCTCGAGCATGCCCAGCGTGCGATAGGTGCCGACGTCGGCTGCAGCGCCCGCCGCCCAGGTGTAGCCGTCATGCTTGGCTTCCAGCGCGTTCTTGGTGCCGATCGAACCCGAGGCGCCGGGCTGGTTCACGACGACGAATTTCTGCTTCAACGCGCCTTCCAGCTCGTTGGCGACGATGCGCGCCATCTGGTCGGTCGAGCCGCCGGCCGCCCAAGGCACGATGATGGTCACCGGACGATCCGGCTTCCATGGATAGTTCTGCGCCGATGCCGCACCGGCGCCGACGGTCAAGCCGACGGCGGCCGCGACGGCCAACATCAATCGCTTCGCTTGCATTCTCGATCTCCCTCTCGACATTGCCAGTTCTTAATGCGCGCCGGCGCTTTACAGCGGCCGGGCTAGTGGGTACGAAATAACCAACTGGTTACAAAAACGATAGAGGCGGGTTCCGAGCGTGTCAACAAAACTGCCATGCCGGACCGGTGGATTCGCCGCATGATCGGCGGTCCCATTCTGCAAATAGGCTTCGGCGCTTTCGGCCCCACGCATCTGCAGGCCTGGCAGGCGCTGGGCATGGCGGACCGGCTGATCGTGGCCGATCCCGATCGCAACGCCCGCGCCCGTGCGGCGGCTCTGGCCCCCGAATGCCGGCAGATTGCCGATTATCGCCAGGCTCTGCCTGATTGCGCGGCGGTCGACATCTTGACGCCAACCGACACCCATCACGCCATCGCGTGCGAAGCGCTCGCAGAGGGCAAACCGGTCTTCATCGAGAAACCCGTGGTCGCCACCTCGCCGCAGGCGCACGACCTCGTCACTCGCGCCCGGGCGGCGGCGCAAACGGTGATGGCCGGCTATTATTTCCGCTTCCATCCCAAGAGCCTGGAATTGCGGCGCCAGATCGCAAGCGGCGAGCTGGGACAACTGCGCCTGCTGAGCGGCCGCTTCGCGGGCTTCAAGCGCACGCGCTGCGATTCGGGTGTGTTGCATAACGATGCGGTACATTTCCTCGATCTCTTCTGCTGGCTGGTCGACGCGCTGCCCGACCGCGTCTTTGCCGTCACGCGCGACCATTTCGATCGCGGGCTGGACGATCTCGCGTTGATAGTCCTGCAATGGAACGATGGCGCGGTGGCGCAGATCGAGGCCGGCTACGTCCAGCCCGGCAAATGGCCCGATACCGTCGTGCCAGGCGCCATCACGTCGAAGGAAATCGCCGTCAGTGCATCACAAGGTGCGATCGAGATCGATTACGCCGCCGAGACCTATGTCGAGCATCGCGTGACGCACGAGAATCGCGACGGGGTGTGGACGCCGCGCTTTGCATCGCCAGCCGCCCGCCGTAATGTTGCCGCCGCCGATGCGGTGGCGGTACTGACGGCGGAGTTGTCCGACTTCCTGCGCCGCATCGAAGCCGGCGACAGACCCACCGGCTTTGCCGATGACGGGCTGGATGGCGGGCTGAACATGGCGAGGCTGCTGGAAGCCGTCGAAAATTCTGCGCGCGAGCATCGCGTCGTGACCTTGCAGGGATGACACCGCAATGAAATCCGATCGATTGCGCCTGGCGCTGTGCAACGAGGTGATCGCCGGCATGGAGTTCGCCCGCCAGTGCGAGTTCGCCGCCACCTTGGGTTATGACGGGCTGGAAGTCGCGCCCTTCACCTTCTCCGACGAGCCGCATCTGATCGGCGCCAACCAGGCCGCCGGCATCCGCCGCGCCGCCGCCGATGCCGGCATCGCCATTTGCAGCCTGCACTGGCTGCTGGTGAAGCCGGCGGGCCTGTCGATCACCAGCGACGACCGCACCGTGCGGCAGCGCACGCTGGACGTCATGCGCCGGCTGATTGCCTTGAGCGCCGATCTCGGCAGCGGAATTCTCGTGCATGGCTCGCCGGCGCAACGCCGCCTGCCCGAAGGTCACGGCGCCGAAGAGGCTCGCAAGCGTGGCATCGATGCTTTCGCAGCCATTGCTGACGATGCCAAACGCGCCGGCGTCGTCTACTGCATCGAAGCGCTGGCGACGCCCGACGCCAATTTCGTCAACACCGTAGATGAGGCCGTGGGCATCGTGAATGCCATCGGCAGTCCGCATGTGCGCACCATGCTCGACTGCAGCGCCGGCTCGGTGATGGAGAAGGAGCCGCTGGCCACCCTGCTCGACTGGCATTTGCCGACCGGCATGATCGCGCATGTGCAGTTCAACGACCGCAACCGGCGCGGCCCCGGCCAGGGCAGCGATCTTTTCGCGCCGGTGCTGGCCGCGCTGCGCCGCAACGACTATGCCGGCTGGGCCGCCGTGGAACCATTCGACTATCAGCCCGACGGACCGGGGTGCGCGGCACGCGCCATCGGCTATCTGCGCGGCATCGAGGAGACTTTGACATGGCAAGCCTGAACGCAGCCCCACGCCTGCGCATCCGCGAGATCGACTTCTTCGAATGGCCCTACACCTTGCGCCTGCCCTTCCGCTTCGGCGTCATCACCGTCACCCACGGGCGGCAGATCGTGGCGCGCGCCCGAATCGAGCTGGAGGATGGAAGGTCGGGTTGGGGCATTGGCGCCGAGGCGCTGGGCGCCAAGTGGTTCGACAAGGATCCGGCGATCAGCGACGACGACAATCTCGACCAGCTGCGCCTGGCGCTGGAGATCGCCCGCGATTTCTATCTGGCGCATGGCCTTGATACCGCCTTCGGCCATTTCGCCGCCGCCTACAAGCCCCAGATCGAAAAGGGCACGGAGCACCGGCTTAACCCGCTGGTCGCCTCCTACGGGCCGGCGATGATCGATCGCTGCGTCATCGACGCGCTGGGAAAGATAATCGGCCGCTCCTTCAACGATATGATCCGCGCCAACGTACCCGGCATCGAGCCGTCACGCGTGGTCAGCGATCTCGACGGCTTCGATTTCAATGGCTTCCTCTCGACGCTGAAGCCGCTGCCGAAGCTGCACGTGCGCCACACGGTCGGCATGGTCGATCCCATCGTCGCTGCCGACCAGGCGCCCAATGCGCGCGTCAACGACGGGCTGCCGGAAACCCTGGAGGAAATCGTCGCCCATTACGGCCAGACCTATTTCAAGCTCAAGGTTGGCGGCGATCTTGAGAAGGACGTGGCGCGGCTGACCGCCATCGCCTCCGTGCTCGACCGCCTGCCGACGCCCTATCACGCGACGCTCGACGGCAACGAGCAATATGCCGATGCCGCCAGCGTGCTCGAGCTGTGGAACGCCATCGAGGCCAGCCCGCAGCTGTGGCGGCTGAAGGATTCCATTCTCTTCATCGAGCAGCCGATCAAGCGCCAGATGGCGCTGTCGCAGGACGTCTCGGCGCTGGCCGCGAAACGGCCGGTGATCCTCGACGAATCCGACGGCGATCTCGACGCCTTCCCGACGGGGCGCAAGCTCGGCTACGCCGGCATCTCGAGCAAGAACTGCAAGGGCTTCTACAAATCGATCATCAACCGTGCCCGCTGCGTATGGTGGAACCGGCAGGAGAACACCGACCGCTATTTCATGTCGGCCGAGGACCTTACGACGCTGGCTGGCATCTCGGTGCAGCAGGACATGGCGCTGGTGGCGCTGCTCGGCCTCAGCCATGTCGAGCGCAACGGCCATCACTTCATCAACGGCATGAGCGGCCGGCCGATCGAGGAGCAGCGCGCCTTCCTCAAGGCCCATCCCAGTCTTTATTACGAGGCCAACGGCACGGTGCGGATGAAGATAGACCACGGCATGGTCGATCTCGCATCGCTCGACTGCCCCGGCTTCGCCGTCGCCGCGCAGCCCGACTGGAACAGCCTGGAGAGAATGCCGGCGTCGAAATGGCGGTGACCGCCGCTACTTCACCGTCGCCAAAAACTCCTTAACCAGCGCCGCGGTTTCCTGCGGCTTCTCGATGAAGGGGATGTGCCCACCCGACTTCACCTCGCGATACAGCGCGCCCGGAATGTGCTGGGCAATCTGCTTCGAGAACGAGGCCGGGATGAAATAATCATTGTCGCCGGCGATGACCAGCGTCGGACACTTGATGTTCTTCAGCCGCGTGGTGAAGAGCGGCTCCTTCTCCTGGCCCGGCATCTTGCGGCCCCAGTAGAGGATGGAATCGAGGAAGGCGATGTAGAGCTCCGGCGTGTTGTTCTGGATGTTGGCCTGGTTGGCCTGCATCACCTTCAGTCCTGCATCGGTCTCCATGAATTCGCGCGTCATGGTCGACAGGCCCATGAAGTCGGCGATCTCCTCGCCCATGCCGAGCTTGCGAATGATCTTCTGGCGCAGGCGGAAATTGGTTTCCAGCGCCCGATCGAGCTGCGCGAAGCCGCCGATCACGATCAGCGAGCGCGTCAGCTGCGGATATTTCTCGGCAAACGACATCGCCATCGACCCGCCCAGCGACGAGCCAAGAATGTCGACCTTGTCGAAGCCCAAATGCTCGCACAGCGCGGCGAAATCGTCGGCCCACAGCTCGGGCGTGTACGTCACCTTCGTCGGCGAATCCTTGCGCGACTGGCCAATGCCGCGCGGATCGAGCAGCACGGTCTTGGCGACGCCCCGCAGCAGCGGCTCGCCGAAGCGATAATACTGATGGTCGAGACCCAGACCCGGACACAGCAGCAACGGATGCCCATTGCCTTGGACCCAATACCAAAGCTCCGTCCCGTTCACCTGCGCCAAAGCCATCGCCGCCTCCCGCCAATTTTTCAACAACTTGTCGACGAACCGGCTACTTGTCCAGTAGTGTAATACGAGAATATCGTACGACAGCGTCGTTCTATTGGGGAGAACAGTGAATGCTATTTGGGAAACGGCAGACGCGGGGCGAAGACGGCCGGCTGATTCAGGGCAAAGGCCGGTATGTCGACGACATCAAGATGCCGGGCATGCTGCATGTGGCGCTGGTCAGGAGCGAAGCGGCGCGGGCGCATATAAAGGTGGACATCGAAGCCGCCCGCAGCGCGCCGGGGGTACATGCGGTGTTCGTGGCCGACGACTTGCCCGCCAGTGCGAAGATTTTGCCCGACTGCCATCCCAACCCGGTGCTGCGAAACCCGCGCGGGCCGCAAGTGCTGGCCGATGGCGTGGTGCGCTATGTCGGCGAGCCGATCGTCGCCGTTGTCGCGGAGTCGCGCTATCTCGCCGAGGACGCGGCTGAGCTGGTGAGCGTCGAATACGATCTTCAGCCGGCGGTGATCGACCTCGAACGCGCCATGAGCGACGAGACCAGGCGTGTGCATGAAGACCTGCAATCCAATCTCGCCGCGCGCATTCCCGTCTCTTGCGGCGATACCGACAAGGCATTTGCCGAGGCCGCCTGCATCGTGCGCGAGCGGTTGCAGATCCAGCGTGGTGCGGGACAGGCGATGGAAACGCGCGGCATCGTCGCCCATTGGGACCCGCACGCCGAGCGCATGGTGGTGTGGAACGTCTCGCAGGTGCCGTTCGTGCATCGCACCGCCATCGCCAACGCGCTGCAGCTTTCGGAAAATTCGGTACAGGTGCTGAACCCCGATGTCGGCGGCGGCTTCGGCTACAAGGGCCTCACCTATGTCGAAGACCTGCTGATCCCCGTCATCGCGCGAAAGCTCGAAGTGCCGATCAAGTGGATCGAGGATCGGCGCGAGCATCTGATCGCGGCGTATCACGAGCGCACGCAAATTCACGACATGGAGATCGCCACCACGGCCGACGGCGTGATCCTCGGCATCCGCGGCAAGTT
Organism: uncultured Hyphomicrobiales bacterium; assembly: GCA_964388115.1. GTDB lineage: Bacteria > Pseudomonadota > Alphaproteobacteria > Reyranellales > JAQSWP01 > JAQSWP01. Next base: position 672,869 of record CAYLYK010000001.1, on the reverse strand, counting down.
CCTGTGCGATGCCGGCGCCTACACGCCGTGGGGTCCGGTGGTGCCGCTGCTGACCGCCGTCAACATCCCCGGCCCCTACAAGGTGCCGAACTACAAGGTCGAATGCGATTTCGTCTACACCAACACCGTGCCGATCGCGCCGGTGCGCGGCGCCGGCCGGCCGCAGGCTTGCTACGTGTCGGAGCGCCTGCTCGATGCGGTGGCGCGGAAACTGAACATTGATGGCGCGGAGCTGCGTCGGCGCAATCTCATTCAGGCGCATGAATATCCCTACGATGTCGGCTTCATCTCGCGCGACGGCACGCGGCGCACCTATGACAGTGGCAACGTGCCGGCATTGCTTGAACGCGCGCTGGAGATGATCGACTACGACAAGCACAAGGCTTCGCGCAAAGACTATGCCGCGCAAGGCCGGCATATCGGCATCGGGCTTGCGTGCTGCGTCGAGGATACGGGCCTCGGACCGTTCGAAGAGGTCGGCATGACCGTCGAGCTCGACGGCTCGGTGACGGTGCGCATGGGCACACCGAGCCAGGGCCAGGGCCAGCGCACGGCGTTTGCGCAAATCGTGGCCGACCAGCTTGCCGTGCCCTTCGACAAGATCAAGGTACTGGCCGGCAACACCGACAATGTGCGCTACTCGATCGGCACGTTTGCCAGCCGCGCCGGCATCGTCACCGGCTCCGCGGTATTGAACGCCTCCAAACAATTGCGCGAGCGGGCACTGAAGATCGCCGGCACCCTGTTGCAGGTCTCGCCCGAGGATCTCACGCTGGAAGACGGCGGCATCGTTCGCAAAGACGGCGGCAAGCTTGGCCGCACGATGACGTTGAGCGACATCGTCCATACCTCGCTGGGCGAATCCGGCGCGCCGCTGCCGTTGCGCGATCTGGGACCGGGCATGAGTACGGTCGCGAGCTTCTCGCCGCCCACCAACACCTTCGCCACTGGCTGCCACGCGGCGCTGGTCGAAGTCGATCCGCGCACCTGCAAGGTGAGCATCCTGAAATACGTCGCGGTCGAGGATTTCGGCACCATGATCAATCCCATGATCGTGGACGGTCAGGTGATCGGCGGCGTCGGCCTGGGCGTCGGCAATTCCTTCTTCGAGAAGGCGGTGTATGACGACAACGGCCAGATTCTCACCGGCACTTTCATGGATTACCTGGTCGCCACCACCATGGATGTGCCGCACGTGCATATCGACTATCTCGCCACGCCCTCGCCGCTCAACCCGCTGGGCATGAAGGGCGCCGGTCAGGGCGGCACGATCCCGGTGCCGGCGGCATTGTCGGCGGCGGTGGAAGACGCGTTGCGCGACTATGACCTGCGTCTGCGCCATGTCCCGTTCAGCGAAAGCGACATCTTCGCGGCCCTGCAAGCGGCCAAGACGGGAGCCGCCGCATGAAGCCTCCCGCCTTCGCCTATGCCGCCCCTGACACCATTGCCGAATGCCTGGCGCTGAAGGCCGAACATGGCGAAGAGGCGCGCTTCATCGCCGGCGGCCAGAGCCTGATGCCGCTGCTCAATCTGCGCATGGTGCGGCCCGCCGTCGTGATCGATCTCGGCAAGGTGCGCGATCTTGCTTACTGGCGACGCGAGGGCGAGGAGATCGTCATCGGCGCCATGCTGCGCCAGCGCAGGCTTGAGCAGGACAAGAATCTCGCCGGCGCCCTGCCCTTGCTGGCCGAAGCCGTGCAGCAGATCGGTCATCCGGCGACGCGCAGCCGCGGCACCATCATAGGCTCGCTCTGCCACGCCGATCCCGCCGCCGAACTGCCGGTCTGTGCGCTGCTGTTGAAGGCGCAGATCGTGCTGGCCTCGACCAAGGGCAAACGCACCATCGCAGCCGAAGATTTTCTCACCGACGCGCTCTCGACCTCGATCAGGGATGACGAGCTGGTCGAGCAGGTCCGGATCCCGGCCGGGCGCAGCGATACCGGCTATGCCTTCCTGGAAATGGCGCGCCGGCATGGCGATTTCGCCCTGATCTCGGTTGCGGCTCTTGTTTCGGGCAACGCCGCGCGCGTGGCGATCGGCGGGCTGGGTACGGCGCCGCTGGCTTTCGATCTTCAGTCGAAAGACATCCCGAGCGAAGCCCAGCGCATCGCGCAAAGCCTGAAACCGCCCAGCGATCTGCACGCCACCGCCGACTATCGCCGCGCGCTGGCGCAAACGCTGATCGAGCGAGCGCTGATGAAGGCGGCCGAGAGGAGTAAGAGATGAGTGCGCCCCAAACCTCATTGACCGTCGCCTTCGACGTCAACGGCAAATCCTGCTCACGCACCAATGTCGAGGCGCGCCGCACGCTGGCCGATTTTCTGCGCGAGGACATGAGCCTGACCGGCACGCATCTGGGCTGCGAGCATGGCGCGTGCGGCGCCTGCACGGTGCTTATCGATGGCGCGCCGGCGCGCGCCTGCCTCACGCTGGCGGCGCAAGCCAATGGCGCGCAAATCACGACGATCGAAGGACTCGCCAATGGCGCGGTGCTGCATCCGCTGCAACGCGCCTTCAAAGAGCACCACGCCCTGCAATGCGGCTTCTGCACGCCGGGGTTTCTGGTGGCGGCGGCGGCGCTGCTCAGCGAGAATCCCGATCCCAGCGAGCTGGAAGTGCGCGAATATCTCTCCGGCAATATCTGCCGCTGCACCGGCTACCAGTTCATCATCGCCGCCGTGCTGGCGGCGGCGGCCGAGATCAACGGCAAGAGGAAAGAGAATGTCTGACGACGGTATGAAGATTTCCTCGATTGCCGCACCGGTTCGCCAGCAAGTGGCTGCCTCGTTCCGCACCGCCATCTTGAACGGCCGCTTCAAGCCGGGCGTGCGGCTGATCGAGAAGGAATTGTGCGAGCTGACCGGCGCGTCGCGAACCTCGGTGCGCGAGGCGCTGCGGCAGCTGGAAACCGAAGGGCTGATCGAGGTGGTGCCCAACAAGGGGCCGATCGTGGCGTCGATTTCGCCCGAGCAGGCGCGCAGCATCTACGAAGTCCGCGGCGCGCTCGAAAGCCTGGCCGGCGCCTTGTTCGCCAAATACGCCAGTGACGAGCAGATGCAGCGGCTGGAAATCGCGGTGGAGCAAGTGGCCGACGCCTATGACAGGGGCGACATCGGGGAAATACTTGTCGCCAAGGATGCTTTCTACGCCGTCCTGCTCGAAGGTGCCGACAACGAGATCGCGGCTTCCTTCCTGAGCATGTTGCAGGCACGCATTTCCCTGCTGCGCCGCGTTTCGCTGAGCCAGCCGGCGCGGCTGGCCGCGAGCATCGTGGAGATCCGCGCCATCATGGCAGCGCTGAAGAAACGCGATGCGGAAGCCGCCGCCGCGGCTTGCCGTCGCCACGTCGAAAACGCGGCCGACGCCGCCTTGTGGAGGACCGCATGAGCACTGAAATGTTCGACAAGGGCCTGGACATGCGCAAGCGCGTGCTGGGCGCCGAGTACGTAGAGAAATCGCTGGCCGCCGCCGACGAGTACACGCGGCCGCTGCAGGAGCTGGTAACGGAATATTGCTGGGGCGCGGTGTGGACCCGCACCGGCCTGGAACCCAAGATCCGCTCGATGCTGAATATCGGCATGCTGACGGCGCTCAACCGGCCGCACGAGCTGAAGGTCCACATCAATGGCGCGCTGACCAACGGCTGCACGCGGGAAGAGATCATCGAGGTGCTGCTGCAGACCGCGGTTTATTGCGGTATGCCGGCGGCGCTGGAAAGCACCCGCATCGCGCGCGAAGTGTTTCGCGAGAAGGATGCGAAGTAGGCCCAGTTTCTCTCGAAAGACACCCTCATCCGGGCTTTGCCCACCTTCTCCCGCAGGCGGGAGAAGGGTGCAATTAAACAGCCCCTCTCTCAATACGCCCTTCTCCCGCCTGCGGGAGAAGGTGCCCGAAGGGCGGATGAGGGTGTGCGCCGCCTAAAGCGGCGTGCGTTCGCAGAAATGCATCAGTACGCCCTCGGTATCGCGCCGATCCATGAAGGCAATCAGCCCGCCGCGGCCGCCGGGGCGGGCCACAGGATCGATCATCTTGATGCCGGCTGACGACACTTTGGCGATGGCGTTGTCGATGTCGAGCGTCTTGAAGCAGATATGCAGCAGGCCTTCGCCCTTCTTCTCCAGGAAGCGGGCGATGGCGCCCTGATCCTGGCCGACCGTGCCGGGAACGGTGCCGAGCGGCACTCGCACATTGGCCTGACCCAGCGGCTGCATGATCTCCAGATCGAAATCGCCCACGGTGACGAACAGCGCCATCAGGCCCGAGCCAATGGCCGAGATCGCCGGGCGCACATGCGTCTTGGAGCCGTATTTGTCGTTGGACGTGGTCTCGACCGGGATCAGCACTTCGGAATCGATCTGCATGCACTCGACCGGATAACCCATCTGATCGACATAGAGACTGCGCGCCTGCGCGTGGCTGTGGGCGGCGACGCCCAAGTGGTCGACGCGCTCGACGAAGGCGTCGGCCGCGCGGGCGGGGAATTTCAGGCCGGAAGGCTGCTCGACGAATTGCAGCGGGATGCCGACCGTCGTTTGCGGCTCCGACCACAATGCCTTGCGCCCATCAGTGCCCGGCGGCTGGTTCGCCGCCAGCTTGACGCCGATCTGCGCCAGGCGCTGGCGCGTCGCCTCGAGCGACTTCACACGGATCGCCACATGGTTGACGCCCGGCCGGCCCAGCGCATGCTGCGGCGCTTCCGCCGGCGCCACGCGCAGCATGGTGCCCCCCGCTTGCACGCCGAAGCCCTGGCCGCGCCCGCCCGGCCCGTCAGCCACCGGCAGGCGCAGCTTGTTGGCAAACAGATTATGCGCCGCGTCCATGTCGCGCATGGCAAGCCCGACATGCTCGATCTGGCCGATGGCGTTTTCGATCTCGTGCATTGGAAATTTCCTCCCTTTAAGCGTTATCCGGCGCGATCTAGCGAAACGAAGCGGGCCGCTTTTCGAGGAAGGCGCTGGCGCCTTCCTTCAGATCCTCGCCGAGAAGATTGTCCAGCCGCAGCTGGCGCAGGGCGGCGTCTTCGCCTGTCAGCGAACTCAACGCGGCGGCCACCATGGTCTTGGCGCCGCTCTGCGAAGAGCGCGCGCGCTGGCACAGCATGGCGATGTATTTCTCGACCGCTGCGTCGAACTCGTCGGCGGCATGCAGCTGATCGATCAGGCCGATGGCATAGGCTTCCTCGGCATCGAACTGCCGACCGGAGAACAGCAGATCCTTGGCGCGGCCCGGACCGACCAGATTGACTAGCCGCCGCGTCGAACTGAACCCGTAAAGCGCGCCTAATCTGGCGGGTGGAATGGCGTAGCGGCTGGCGCTGCTGGCCAGGCGCACGTCGCAGGCCATCGCCAGCTCGACGCCGCCGCCCATGCAATCGCCGCTGATGGCCGCCACGATCGGCTTGGCGCAGCCGGTCATCGCCACCGTCGCGGCTTCAATCGTGTCCATGAAGCTGCCGGCCAGTTGTTCGGACGCGGCATGCGCCACCAGCTCGCCGATATCGGCCCCGGCGGAAAAGGCATCGGGGTGTGCGCCTTGCAGCACAATCACCCGCACCTCTTTCGCTTGGCCCGCTTGCGCGAACAGCAATGGCAGCTCGCGCCACATCGCCAACGACATGGCGTTGCGCTTGCCCGGCCGATCGATGACCACACGGGCCACCGCCCCCTCAAGACGCAAACTCAAATCGGCCATGGCGTTCCTCGCGCGGGCAGCGGCGGTGCCATTGCCTCGTTGTGACGTTAAATATACCAACAGGACGATATTGTATGCAATTCGATATTCGCCGTATTATTATGTTGGAAAATCAGGGAGGTAAACTTCATGGAGATGCGGGGAGCCGTCGCCATCGTCACCGGCGCCGCGACCGGCTTGGGCGCGGCCTGCGCCAAGCGGTTGGCGGGCCTGGGCTGCAACGTCATCGTCAATTATTCGAAGAGTGCGACGGAAGCGGCCGACACGGTCGCGCAATGCCAGGCGCTGGGCGCGCAGGCGGTTTCGGTGCAGGCCGATGTCGCCGACGACGCCGGCTGCCGGCATATCGCGCAAACCGCGCTCGATCGCTGGGGTCGCATCGATGCGCTGATCAACAATGCCGGCACCACCAAGTTCGTGCCGAGCACCGATCTCGAGGGGCTGAACGCGGAGGATTTCCAGCGCGTCTTTGCCGTCAACGTCATCGGCGCGTATCAGATGGTGCGGGCGGTGGCGCCCACCATGCGCAAACAGGGACAGGGATCGATCGTCAATATCTCCTCCATCGCCAGCATGATGGGCGTGGGTTCGTCCTACGCTTATATGGCGTCCAAAGGCGCGCTCAACGCCATGACGCTTGGCATGGCGCGCGCGCTGGGGCCGGAGATCAGAGTCAATGCCGTGGTGCCCGGCCTGTTCGAAAGCCGCTGGCCGCGCCAGGGCCTGGGGAACGAGCGCTACGAGGCGCAACTGAAACGCTACCGCGAAACCAATCCGCTCAAGCAGGTGCCGACCGCCGACGAAATGGCGGAAGTGGTGCTGTGGTTCATCACCGGCGGCGCGCCGGTGACGGGCGAAATCCTGGTGGCCGATTCGGGCTCGCGCTATGGGGCGCCGACGCGGCGCCACGACCGATGAAGCGGTTGTGTCGAGGCGGCTTTGCGTATATTGGACGACAACACCAGCAGTGAGTCGAAACCGGCCGTGGCCAAGAAATCGACGACCCTCGCCCCTCGCGGCAAACCGGCCAAGAAAGCGGCGGGTAAAACGGCATCGAAGCGCACGTCGCAGATCGATATCGTCGCCGCGCTGGAACACGACATCGTCAGCGGCTCGATCAAGCCCAACCAGCGGCTGGACGAGCGCGAACTGGCCCAGCGCTTCCAGGTCTCGCGCACGCCCGTCCGCGAGGCGCTGAACCGGCTGGTCTCTTCCGGCATCGTCGAATATCGGCCGCGCCAGGGCATGTTCGCGGCGGCCATGACCATGTCGCAGTTCTTCCACATGTACGAGGTGATGGCGCATCTGGAAGCCTTGTGCGCCCATCTCTGCGCCCGCCGCATGAGCCGCGCCGACCAGCAGGCGTTGACCGACCTGCATGCAGGCGTCGATGCCATCCTGGAAGCGCAGGACGTCGCGGCCTACAACCGCTACAATCAAAAATTCCACGACCTGCTCTATCGCGGCGCCAAGAACCCGGTGCTCGAGGAACAGGTGCGCGCGCTGCGCCGCCGCCTGCAGCCCTATCGCAGCTTCAGCTTCGAGTTCCCCAACCGGATGCGCGAATCGCATGCCGAGCATTCGCAGATCGTCGACCACATCATGCGTGGCGACAGCGATGCGGGCGAACGCGCCATGCGCGATCACATGGACATCCGCCGCGAGAACTTCTCCGACTTGCTGGTGGTGCTGAGCGGCACGCTGCTCGACGGCTGATTTCATTCCGCCGCCGGCGCTCGCAATCCATACTGCGCCAGAATTTCCTGCGAATGCTGGCCGAGCAACGGCGCGGGGCGGCGGATTTCGTTGGGCGTGTCGCTCAGTTTGTTGACGGTGCCCAGGAGCTTCTGCAAGCCAGCCGTCGGATGCTCGATTTCCTGGATCATCTCGCGCGCCTGCACCTGCGGATCGGCGTAGGTCTCGTCGTGATGCAGCACGGGACCGGCGGGAATGCCGGCCTTCTCCAGCGCCGTGAGCCAATGCTCGCGGCTCTGCTTGATCATGTATGTCTGGATCAACTGCGCCAGCACGTGGCTGTTGCGTACGCGCACAGGATTGTCGAGGAAACGCGGATCGCGCCTCAGCTCCGGCGCGCCCAGCACGTCGCAGAATTTCTCCCATAGATTCTGCGGGCCCGCGCCCACCACCAGCCAGCCATCGGATGCCTGGAAGGCCTGGTAGGGCGCGCTGCCGCGATGCTTCTCGCCCAGCGCCTTGGGCCGCTCGCCGGTGGCGAAGTACGATGCCGATTCGTAGACGCCCAGCGCCACTGCCGTTTCCAGCAGCGACAGGTCGACTTGCTGGCCGCGTCCGGTGCGTTGGCGCGCCTGTAGCGCCGTCAACACGCCGATGGCACCGAACATGCCCGAGCAGATGTCGGAGATGGGAATGGGCAGCCGGCGCGGATTGCCGGCATCGTCGGCGTTCACCGCCATCAGGCCCGACATGCTCTGCGCGATCAGATCGAAGCCGCCGCGATCGCGATAGGGGCCGGTGGCGCCGAAGCCGGAGATCGAGCAATAGACCAGTTTCGGATTGAGCTTCGACAGCGCCGCGTAGCCCAAGCCCAGCTTGTCGCAAACGCCGGGGCGGAAATTCTCCACCAGCACGTCGGCGCTTTCGACCAGCCGGCGCACGGCGGCAACGCCCTCGGTGGTTTTCAGATCGAGGCACAGGCTGCGCTTGTTGCGGTTCAGCAGCATGAAGGCAGCGCTCTCCTTGCCGACGAAAGGCGCGATGCGCCGCATCTCGTCGCCGCCCTCGGGCCGCTCGATCTTGATTACCTCGGCGCCGGCATCGGCGAGCAGCATGGTGCAATACGGGCCGGACAGGAACGTGGTCAGATCGACCACCACAATGCCTTGCAGACCACCACTCATTACGAACTCTCCTTTGGTGCTATCCGCCCAGCATCAGTGCCGGCAGCCAGGTGATCAGCCCCGGCACGAAGGCGAACAGCACGATCGCCAGCAGCATCAGGATAACGAAGGGCGTCGAGCCCAGCAGAATCTGGCGCAGCGGAATGTCGGGCGCGATGCCCTGGATGACGAAGAGATTGACGCCGACCGGCGGCGTGATCAACCCGATCTCCATCAGGATGGTCATGATGACGCCAAACCACACCAGGTCGAAATTATAGGCTTCCAGCGACGGCTGGATCAGCGGCATCACCACCAGGATCAAGGCCACCGGCGGCAGGAAGCAGCCGGCCACCAGCATGAAAGCCGCCACCAGGCCGAAGAACACCCAGCGGTCGAGGCCGGCCGCGCTCATCAGCTCGCCGAAGGACTGGGTCACGTAGAGCAGCGACAGCATGTAGGCGAACAGGCCGGAGGCGGCGATGATCAGCAGCAGCATGGCCGAATCGCGCATCACCTCGCGCCCGACCTCGCGCCACAGCGCCATGCCGGGCCGGTAGATCACCAGCACCAGCAGCACCGCCAGCAAGGCCGCGACGGCAGCGCCTTCGGACGGCGTGGCGATGCCGCCGTAAAGCGCCACCAGCACCATGACGATCAGCATCAGGAAGGGCAGTACGCGGAAGGTCGCGGCGGTGCGTCCTGTTTGCGGTGCGGCAGCTGCACGCTCCGGGGCTGCGGCGGCGAACTGGCCGCGCGAGGCGTAGATGGCGTAGGCCGAGAACGCCACCACCAACATGATGCCGGGGATGATGCCGGCCACAAACAGCTTGCCGATCGAGGTGCCGGTGGAGATGCCATAGATGATCATGGTCACCGACGGCGGAATGAGGATGCCGAGGGTGCCGCCCGCGCAGATCGAGCCCGCCGCCAGCCAGGCCGGCACGCCGCGGGCGCGCATTTCGGGAATGCCGGAGCGGCCGATGGCGGCGGCGGTGGCGGGGCTGGAACCGCAGATGGCGGAGAACAGCCCGCAGGCGACGATGTTGGCCACCACCAGCCCGCCTGGCAGCCATCCCAACCAGCGATGCGCGGCGTCGTTGAGATCGGCCGAGGCGCGCGAGGCGCCGACCACGCTGCCCAGCAGCACGAACATTGGCAGCGACAACAGCGCAAAGCCGTTGACCTCCTCGAACATCACCCGCGGCACGGCGACCAGGCTCGACGGTCCGGCGAAGAGAAGCAGGAAGACGATGGAGATCGCTGCCAGCCCGTAGGAGATCGGCACGCCGATCATCAGAATGAACGTCGTGACGCCCAGAATAAGCGCGCCCAGTTCGAGCTCGCTCATGGCGCGTTCCCCTGCCGCAGCTTCGCCACGGTGGCGGCCAGGTCGGCGATCATCTGCAGGCAGGCAAGCCCCAGGCCCAGCGGCATCGCGGCGTAAACCGGCCACAGCAATGGTCCCCACAGGCTGGTGCTGCGCAAGTTGGAATGCATCGCCTCCAGCGTACGGCCGATGCCGCTCCATACCAGGTAGCCGGCGGTCAGCAGCATCACGATCAGCACTGCCACGCGCAGGAATTCGGCATTGCGCGGCGACAGCATGACGCTCAGCAGGTCGATGGCGACGTCGCCCTTCGAGAGCACGGCGTAGGGTGTCGCGAGAAAGAAGGCGCCGATGGTGAGGTAGATCGACATTTCCAGATGCCATACGACGGCCTCGCCCAGCAGGCGAATGACGATCATGTGGTTGAGCACGAGAATGACCGCCACCAGCATGGCGCAGGCGATCCACAAGGCGGCGAAGGTGATGGCGCGCGCGACGCCGGCGAAGCCACCGATGCTGCTGGTCATGGACGCGAAATCTCCTGCAAGGCGCAGAAAGGGCGGGCGGCGACGCTAACCGCCGCCCGCACCAGTCTACTTGACGGCCTGCGCCTGGCGCAGCAGGTCAGCGCCCTTGGCGGCGTCCTTCTCGAACTTGGCCCAGGCCTGCTTGCGCGCGGCGTCCACCCAGGCGTCGAACTCCGCCTTGGTCAGTTCGTGCACTTCCAGGTTGGCCTTCTTGAAGGCCTCGACTGCCTGCCCGATCGCCTTGCTCTGCACTTCGGTGAAGTATTTTTCGCTGACCCTGGCGGCATCGTCGAGGATCTTCTTCTGCGCGTCGGTCAGCTCGTCCCAGTGCTTGCGCGACATCATCAAGGGCTGCAGCGAGGTGGCGAAATTATAGGTGCCGCCCAAGGTGGCCGACTTGCCGACCTCGTAGAAGCGGTTGGTGTACATGCTCTCGGTCGACGTCAGGAAGCCGTCGAGGATGCCGCTCTGCATGGCGCTGTAGAGCTCGGTGCCGGCCATCGCCACCACCGAAGCGCCCTGCTCCTTCAAGAGCAGATCGACATAGGCGTCGGCGCCGCGCATTTTCAGGCCCGACACCGAATTGGGTCCGGTGAAGGTCTTCTGCTTCATCACGAAGCCCAGCGGCGTCCACCACCAGGTGATGATGCGCACGCCGTTGGCCATGGCGACGTCGTTCAGCGTCTTGGCGAACTCCGAATCGCGCAGCGCCTGGCCGTGCTCCAGGCCGCGGATGACGCCCGGCAAGGTGGTGACGGAGAACTCCGGCACCTGGCCGCCGCCGTAGTTGATTGGGTAAACCGCCATCTCGACGCTGCCGTCGCGCATCGCGGCTAGCTGCTCGAACGGCGCGGCGATCAGCGAGCGGTTGGGGAAGATGCGGAACTTCAGGCTGGGGTCGCGCTTGACGACTTCGGCCACGAACAGTCGCGTCGCCTCGTCGCGCGCGTCGCCCTGCTTGAACTGGTGCGAAATCTTGATGTCTTTGGCGGCCACGGCCGTGGAGAACGCCAGGCTGGCGCACAGCACGGCCGCTATTGTTCCGAGTCGCGACATTGTTTCCTCCGCTTTTTGCGTTTTGTTTCTATTCGACGATGACGACGTGAACCTCCAGACAGGGCCGCGCCTCGGCGACATCGGCGGCAGCCAGCAATTCGTCGGCCAGTTTTTCCAGCCGCGCCCGCTCGCGCGCGATCGCCGCGTCGCAGCCAGCCGGCGCGCCCGTCGAAACCATCGCTGCAGGGTCGGCAATTGCCACTGGCGGTTCCCTTATCCGCTCGCCACCGTTCGCTCCGGCGTAACTCAGCAAATTATGCCATTGTGATGAAATGGTATGCAAGCCACAACATGCGGGAATAACGGCGGGAGGCGATGGGACGGGCGGACCCCGGGGTTATCGCAGCAGGGTCAACTGCCGCTCATCGGCCGCCGGCCCATCGTCGCCCTCCTCCTCGTCGCGATCCTCGTTCAACGAGGAGAGGGTCACGCCCAGCAGCCGGATCTCCTTGGGGATCGGAAACACAGTGCCCAGCAGGGCGATCGCGTGCTGCTCCAGCGCAGCCTGCGTCTCGATCAGCGCCGTCTCGGTGCGGCGACGGGTGATGATTTCGAAATCGGCGTACTTCACCTTCAGCGTCACCGTGCGGCCGCGCACGCCCGACTGCTCGCAATAGCGCCACAGCTTGGCGATGATGGGGAGAAGCCTGTCGCGCGCTTCCTCGAAGGTTTTGACGTTCTCAAAGAACGTGTTCTCCGCCCCGGCCGATTTGCGGATGCGGTGCGGGCGGACCTGCCGCTCGTCGATGCCATGCGAGAGGTTGAAGTAATAGGGGCCGGACTTGCCGAAATTGGCTTTCAGGAACTCAAGTCCCTTGGCCTTCATGTCGGCGCCGGTGTGGATGCCCAGCCGCTTCATCTTGGCTTCCGTCGCCGGTCCGATGCCGTGGAACTTGCCCACCGGCAGCGCCTCGACATAGGCAGCACCCCTGGCCGGCGTGATGACGAACAAGCCATCGGGCTTGCGCTCGCCCGACGCCATCTTGGCCAGGAACTTGCAGTAGGAGACGCCGGCCGACGCCGTCAGCTGCGTCTGCTCCTTGATGCGCGCCTTGATCTCTTTGGCAACCTCGGTGGCGGTGGCAAGCCCCATCAGATTCTCGGTGACATCCAGATACGCTTCGTCCAGCGAAAGCGGCTCGACCAGCGGCGTGTAGGAACGGAATATTTCACGGATCTGCTGCGAGACCTCGCGATAGACCTCGAAACGCGGCTTGACGAACACCAGGTCGGGGCATTTGCGGCGCGCCGTCACGGACGGCATGGCGGAATGCACGCCGAACTTGCGCGCCTCGTATGAGGCAGCCGCCACAACGCCGCGTTCGCGCGCGCCGCCCACGGCCACAGGCCTGCCGCGCAGTTCCGGATTGTCGCGCTGCTCCACCGACGCGTAGAAAGCGTCCATGTCGACATGGATGATCTTGCGCACGGGCGCGTCGGTCACGGCCGGTTCCAGCTATTGCGGCGGCGGAAAAGACTAGCAGAGAGGTTCGCGGCCGGGCAAAGCGCGCCAGCCAAAGGCTGGGCCTATACCCGCTTGTTGACCAGCACGCCGGCCTGCGTCAGCGCCGCCACCTGCGCCGCCGACACGCCAATCCCGCCCAGAATCTCCTCGTTGTGCTGGCCCAGGAACGGCGCCATGCCGGGATCGCGCAAGGGAAAGGCCGAGAAACGCAGCGGCATGCCGGGCACCTGGAAGGCGCCGAACACCGGATCATGCACGGTGCGTACCGTGCCGCGCTCCAGCAGATGCGGCTCTTTCATCGCCTGGTCGACGGTGAGCATCGGCGCCGCCGGCACCTTGCCCTTCTCCAGCGCATCGAGCGCAAGGCTCATCGTGTGGCGCGAAGTCCAGTCCTCGACGATCTTCACCACCTCGTCCTTGCGCGCCATGCGCGCGGCGTTGTCGATATAGCGCGGATCGTCAGCCAACTCCGGCCGCCCCATGGTGGCGCACAGCAGCCGCCAATGCTCGCCGAGGCAGGTGATCATCACGTAGCCGTCGGTGCAGCGGAACAGACCGAAGGGACAGACCACATTGTGCTGCGAGCCGGTGCGACCGGGCACCACTGCACCGCCCGAGGTCGAGACCATCTGCACGTTGATCTCATGGCACTGCATGTAGAAATCGACCAGCGCGATATCGAGATACTGGCCGGTGCCGCCCGGCTTGGCGCGGGTATAAAGCGCGGTGGCGATGGCGCCATAGGCCAGCAGGCCGGTGCCGGTATCGCCCATCGCCACGCCGGGCACCGACGGCGCCCGGTCGGGCTCGCCGATCACCGAGGTGACGCCGGAATAGGACTGGGCGATGAAGTCGAAGCCGCGCAGGCGCGACAGCTCGCCCCGCTGGCCGAAGGCGGAGATCGAGCACATGATGGCCCAGGGATTGCGTGCCTTGACCACATCCCAGCCCAGGCCGAAGCGTTCGATGATGCCGGGCGAGAAATTCTCGACGATGACATCGGCCTGATCGACCAGCTTCAGCAGCAACTCCTTCGCCTCGGGCTTGCCGATGTCCAGGCACAGGCTCTTCTTGCCGAGGTTGTGCTGGATGAAATAGGCGCTGCGGCCGTCCTTGAAATTGGGCAGCTTGCGCGCATTGTCGCCGCCCGGCGCCAGCTCGACCTTGATCACCTCCGCACCCAGCTCCGCCATCAGCCGCGTCACCACCGGCCCGGCGATGAATTGCGTGAAATCCAGCACCTTGACGCCGGACAGCGCATTGGGCTGCCACATGATCGCTTGCTCCCATTCTGCCGTGCGAAAACCAGCGCAACGGCCATGTACCCGTTCTTCCTGAACGCTTGTTCATACATTAGGCTGAAGCGGCTTCGGCCGACAATAAGAGAGCGCACCCATGTCAAACGGCCCCAATTACCAAACGCTGCTGATCCGCCGCGAAGATGGCGTTGATTGGGTAACGCTGAACCGGCCCGACCGGCTGAATGCGCTGAACCCGCGCATGGTCGACGAGCTGCTCGACTATTTTCACAGCCTCTACATGGATCACGCCGTCCGCGTCGTCGTGCTGCGCGGCGCCGGCAGGGCGTTCTGCGCCGGCATCGATATCAAGGAATCGGTCAGCGCCAACAATCTGCGCAATCCTGCCGATGGCTTGCGTGCGCAACGGCGCATCAGCGAGATCGTCATGCGCATGCGCCGCGCGCCGCAGCCGATCGTTTCCCTCATCAATGGCGCCGCATCGGGCGGGGGTTTCGCCTTCGCGCTGGCCTCCGACATTCGCATTGCCGCGCCCGGCGCGCGCATGAACGCCGCCTTCATCCGCCTTGGCCTGTCGGCCTGCGATATCGGCGTGTCCTATTTTCTGCCGCGCCTGATCGGCGCGTCGGCGGCGTCGGAATACATGCTGACCGGTCGCTTCATCGACGCGGAGAAAGCGCTGAAGCTGGGACTGGTGTCGCAGATCGTTCAGGAAGACAGGCTCGAAGAAACGGCACGCAGCATTGTGGCAGACATGCTGCACGCCTCGCCCCTGGGTCTGCGGCTGACCAAGGAATGCCTGAACATGAGCATCGATGCGCCCAGCCTTGAGTCGGCCATCGCCATGGAGGATCGCAATCAGATACTCTGCGCCGCCAGCGAAGATTTTGCCGAAGGCATGCGCGCCTTCCTCGAAAAGCGCCCGCCCCGCTACACCAGCACGTGAGGAAATCCGGCATGAAAGCGTATGAAGTCCAGAATGCGTGGGGCATCGACAACATCGTCGAGGTTGAGCGCGAAAAGCCGACGGCAGGTCCAGGTCAGGTCGTGGTCGCCATCAAGGCCGCATCGCTGAACTATCGCGATCTGCTCACCATCGAAGGCAAGGGCGGCGCCAAGCTGCCGCTGATCCCCTTCTCCGACGGCGCCGGCGACATCGTCCAAGTCGGCGAGGGCGTCACGCGGGTGAAGAAAGGCGATCGCGTCTGCCCGATCTTCTTTCCCGGCTGGATCGACGGCGGTCCAAGCGCCTATGGCCGCATGAAAGCGCTGGGCGGCAGCGCGCCGGGCACTTTGCAGGAGTTCATGCTGCTGGATGCCGAAGCCGTCACGCCTTTCCCCGCGCACCTCTCCTACCTCGAAGCCGCTGCCCTGCCCTGCGCCGCCGTCACCGCCTGGCGAGCGCTGGTGGACGAGGGCCGCCTCAAGGCCGGCGATTGGGTGCTGGTGCAGGGCACGGGCGGCGTATCCATCTTCGCGCTGCAATTCGCCAAGATGCTGGGTGCCAAGGTCGTCGTGACATCGAGCAGCGACGAGAAGCTGCAACGCGCCAAGGCGCTGGGTGCCGATGCGCTGATCAACTACAAGGAAAATCCCGACTGGGCCAAGGCGGCGCTGGAAGCGACCGGCGGCCAGGGCATCGACATCGTGGTCGAGGTCGGCGGCGCGGGCACGCTGAACCAGTCGCTGACCTGCGCCAAGGTCGGCGGCGCCGTGGTCGTCATCGGATTGCTGACGGGCGTGAAACAGGAAATCCTCGTACCCGTCATCTTCGGCAAGAATCTGCGCATCATCGGCATCTCGGTCGGCTCGCGCGCGCAGTTCGAAGCCATGAACAAGGCCATCGCCCAACACAAGATGAAACCGGTGATCGATAAAGTGCTCCCGGTCTCGCAGGTGCGCGACGCGCTGAAGACGATGCAAGCGGCCGGGCATTTCGGCAAGATCTGCGTCGAGTTCGGCAGATGAACGCAGCCCGCGCCTACGACACCCTGCTTGCCGATCTCGCTGATGGCGTGCTTACCGTCACACTGAACCGGCCCGATCGGCTCAACGCCTACAATCCGGCCATGCAGAACGACCTGCTGGCGCTGTTCGCCGCCGCCAGCGAGGACGATGCGGTGCGCGCCATCGTGGTGACGGGTGCCGGGCGCGGCTTCTGCGCCGGGGCCGACATTTCCGGCGGCAGCGATTCCTTCAAGGTCTGGGGCAATGAACGCGAGGCCGCCAGGGCGCCGCGCCGGTCCATCACGCTTGCGATCTACGATTGCAAGAAGCCGGTCATCGCCGCCATCAATGGCGTGGCCGTCGGCGTCGGCATCACCATGTGCCTGCCGATGGATATCCGCCTGATGTCGAGCGCGGCCAAAATCGGCTTCATCTTCAATCGCCGCGGCATGGTGATGGAGGCGGCGAGTTCGTGGTTCCTGCCGCGGCTGGTCGGCATGCAGCAGGCGCAGGAATGGGTCGGCTCGGGCGAGATGTTTGGGCCCGACGACGCGCTGAAGGCGGGCCTGGTGCGCTCGGTGCATGCGCCTGAAGAGTTGCTGCCGGCCGCCCAGGCGCTGGCGCGCAAATTCTGCGCCGGCACGTCGGCGGTGACGACGGCGCTGAACCGGCAATTGATGTGGAAGATGGCCGGCGCGCAGAATCCGGAAGACGCACTGGCGCTCGATATCGAATGCATCAAGTACATGGCCGCTTCCGCCGACATCAAGGAAGGCGTAGCCGCTTTCGTCGAGAAGCGGCCGGCGAAATTTCCGCTCAAGGCCAGCAAGGACATGCCGCCCTTCTATCCCTGGTGGGATGAGAAGGACGGCGTGGCGTCCAAGGACTAGAACGACAGTGTCGCGGCGCCTTCCTTGATCTGCGCGTGCATGGCGCTGGCGCCGATGATGGTCACGCCGTCGATCAGGTCGGCCTGCTCGTAGCCGCGCGACTTCACGCAAGGCGGGCAGGCCCAGATCGTGCCGCCGCGTTTCTGGAAATCCTCGATCAGCATGGAGAGCGGATCGAGCGGCATGACCTGGGTCATGCGCTGGCCGCCCTTGCGCACCAGATCGATGGCCGTGCTGGTGAGGAAGATAGAAACCTTCAGCCCGGCCGTGATGCCGCCATTGGCGATGGTGAAGGCGACCGAGGACAGTTCGGAGTCGATGCCTTTGGTGAGAAGGACGACAAGTTTGTCTGTACCGCTTTGCATTGTGCTATTCTCCTAGTGGTGTTGCGAAGCGATGTCCTTCTAAGTGGACGGGCGAGCGAAGTCTTTGGCTACGGCTCCAAAACCCTTGACCGAAAATCCGGAGGCGGCGTCTTGCGCGCGCAGCGCCGACGACGTGCTGTCCGAAGTCCTGCGCACCATCCGACTTTCGGGCTCGGTGCAGTTCTGTTTCATGCCGGCGGGCGCCTGGCAGACCGACGACAAGCCCGCCATGGCAGCCCTCGGCGCCATCAGCGGCACCATGCCCTTCCATATCGTGGTCGATGGCAAATGCTGGGTGAAAATGGGCGAGCGCCGCCTGATGCTGGAAGCAGGCGACGTGGTCGCCTTCCCGCACGGCACCGGCCATCAGCTCGGTGCGGGCGAGAGCGGCGATCTGGTGCTGCCCATCAAGCAGCTGCCGCCCAAACCGTGGCGCGACATTCCCGTGCTGCGTTTCGGCGCCGGCCGCCAGCGTGTGCGCCTGCTGTGCGGCTATCTGCAATGCGAGGCAATGAGTTTCCAGCCGCTGCGCCAGGCCCTGCCGAGCCTGATGCATGTGCGCGGCAAAGGCGCGGACGGGCAATGGCTGCGTGCCACGATCGCGCAGATGGCGGCCGAAGTCGACCACCCGCGCAGTGGCGGCCGCTCGGTGCTGGAGCGCTTGACCGAGCTCGTGTTCATCGAATTGCTGCGCCAGGAAATCCTTAAGCTGGAGCCTGACTCGACCGGCTGGCTCGCCGCGCTCACCGATCCTGCCCTGGGACGCTGCCTGTCTCTGGTGCACGAGCAGCCGCATCGCGACTGGGACGTCGCAGCCCTGGCGCGTGATTGCGGGCTTTCGCGCAGCACGCTAATGCAGCGCTTCGAAACCGTGCTGAACACCTCGCCGATGCGCTATGTGCGCGACTGGCGCCTGTGCCTGGCCGGTATCGCGCTCAGCTCCAGCGACAAGCCGATCGCGCTGGTGGCGCATGAAGCGGGCTATGGCGCCGAAGCCGCCTTCAACCGCGCCTTTGCCCGCTCCCATGGCATGCCGCCCGCCGCCTGGCGGCAAAAGGCGCGCAGCGCCACACCCTAGCAGCGTTCCGAACCGCAGAGCGATGCGAAGCATCTTGCTTCCCCGCCGCAAATAGCGACCATTGGCAAAGCAGCCGGCGGAGGAGGAAACCATGCAGCTTGCACTGAGCAAGGAAGACCAGGCGTTCCAAGACGAGGTGCGCGCTTTTCTCAAGGAGAAGCTGACTCCGGATCTCCGCGAGGCGGGCAAGCGCGCCGGCGGCGTCTTCGCCGAATTCGCGGCCGGCCATCGCTGGCATCGCATCCTGGCTGAAAAGGGCTGGATCGCCCCAAACTGGCCCAAGGAATATGGCGGCACCGGCTGGAGCGCCATACAGCGCTACATCTTCGCCGAAGAAAGCGTGCGCGCCAACGCGCCGCGCATCTTCTTCATGGGCATCCGCATGGTCGGGCCGGTGCTGATGCGTTTCGGCACGCCAGAGCAGAAGAAGAAATACCTGCCGCGCATCCTCTCGGGCGACGACGTGTGGTGCCAGGGCTATTCCGAACCCGGCTCCGGCTCCGACCTTGCCTCGCTCAAGACCAAAGCCGAGCGCGATGGCGACGATTACGTCATCAACGGGACCAAGATCTGGACCACCTACGCCCAGCACGCCAACCGCATGTTCTGTCTGGTGCGCACCTCGACCGAAGGCAAGCCGCAGGATGGTATCTCCTTCGTGCTGATCGACGACATGAAAACCCCGGGCCTCAGCGTCAAGCCGATCATCACCCTGGCGGGCGACCACGAAGTCAACCAGGTGTTCTTCGACAACGTGCGCACGCCGATCGCCAATCGCATCGGCGAGGAGAACGAGGGCTGGACCGTCGCCAAGTACCTGCTGGAGTTCGAGCGCGGCGGCGATCCCTATTCCGCTGGCCTGCATACCGCCATCGAGTCGCTGCGCGCCATCGCCAGAGCCGAAGCCGCCAGCACGGGCGGCACGCTGGCCGACGATCCCGCCTTCCGCCAGCGCATGGCGGAGATCGAGATCGACGTGACGGCGCTGGAATACACCGAGAAGCGCATCATGTCGGCGCTCAGCAACGGGCAGAATCCCGGCGCCATGTCGTCGATGATGAAAGTGCGCGGCTCGGAGACGCTACAGAAGTTGACGGAAGCCGCCGTCGAGGCCATCGGCTATTACGCCGCACCGTTCGAGCCGGAGGCCCGCATGCCCGGCAGCAACATCAAGTCCATCGCGCCCGAGCATGCCATCACCGCCATGCCGCAATACCTGAACCACCGCGCCGCCTCGATCTATGCCGGCTCGAACGAGGTTCAGCGCAACATCATGGCCAAGCTGGTGTTGGGGCTTTGATCGACCCAGACAGTTGTCCGGTTACGGGCGGACAATGCCGAACTAACGAAAAATTACAGACAGCCAAATAGCCAGTTTGAAAAGAAGACATACCTCCCACTGATCACTGTCGTCGGAACACCGTTAATTTCGACAACTTCCTGGATCATGATCAATTCCCTGCAACTTGCCGAGGCATCGCTGGGAAAAAATGCGGAAAAGACACCAAGCAGTACAGCGGAGGCAATCAGAGAACGGCCCCAAGAGATCATTAGATACCCCCTCTTAATGCACTTTTTATCTGCTTACACTGTCCGGGCGCGACGATCTCGGGTCAAGGGTCAGATCTTGCTAAACTGAATGGCTAGGGAATGGACTGAAGCATGAGCACTGTAAACCCAATGAACCTCGACGGCCGCGTCGTTCTGGTGACCGGCGCCGGCCAGGGCATTGGCCGCGCCATTGCCGAACTAGCGGCCGAGCTGGGCGCGAAGATCGTCGCCATCGACGTGAAGCCGGACGGCGTGAACAAACTGGTTGCGACGCTGGGCAAAGAGCGCGCCGCCGCCTTCGTCGGCTCGGTGGCCGATGCCGGCTTCGTGCAGCAGGTCGTCGCCGATTCGGTCAAGCGTTTCGGCGCTATTCACGGGCTCGTAAACAATGCCGGCATCGTGCGCGCCGCCATGATCGACAAGATGTCGGTCGCCACCTGGCAGCAGGTGATCGACGTCAATCTCTCCGGCGTCTTCTACTGCCTGCAGGCGGTGGGACGGCACATGATCGAACGCCGCGCCGCGGGCGACAAGACGCCGGCGCGCATCGTCAACATCTCGTCGGACGCCGGCCGACGCGGCACGGTCGGCCAGATCAATTACGGCGCCGCCAAATCGGGCGTCATGGGGCTGACCATGAGCGCCGCCCGCGAATGGGCCGCGCACGACATCACGGTCAACACCATCTGCTTCGGCGTGGTCGAAACGCCGATGACGGAAACCATTCGCGGCGAGAAATTCCGCGACCGCTACATGGCGCAGATCCCGATGGGACGCTTCTCGACGCCGCAGGAAGTGGCCCAGCCGGTCTGCTTCCTGCTGTCGGATGCCGCCTCCTACGTCACGGGACAGCATCTGTCGGTCAATGGCGGCTACACGATCGGCGTCTGACGACAAAGCAAATTGGGGAGCGACATGGGTCAGGTAGAAGGCAAGTCAATCATCGTCACGGGCGGCGCTTCGGGCATCGGGGCCGCCTGCGCCCGCACCCTGGCGCGCGAAGGCGCCAAGGTTCTGGTGACCGACGTCGATGCGACGCAAGGTCCGGAAGTGGTCGCCGATATCGTCCGCAAGGGCGGCACGGCAGCCTTCCTCAAGCAGGACGTGACCGACGAGAAGCGCTGGCAGGAAGTCGTGGCCGAAGCGGTTACGCGCTGGAAGAAGCTCGACGGGCTGGTCAACAATGCCGGCGTCGGCCTGGCCGGCTCGATCCTCGATTTCTCGCTGGACGACTGGCGACGTCAGATGGCGATCAATGTCGAGGGGGTTTTCCTCGGCACCAAATATGCGGTCAAGGCGATGAAGGACACGGGCGGCGGCTCGATCGTGATGATGTCGTCGGTGGCAGGCTTCGTCGGCTCGCCGCGTCTGGCCGGCTATTGCGCGACCAAGGGCGCGGTGCGGCTCTTCACCAAGGCGGTTGCGCTCGAATGCGCGCAGAACGACTGGAATATCCGCGTCAATTCGGTGCATCCCGGCATCATCGACACGCCGATCTGGACCAAGATCCCGATGGGCGGCCAGCAGTTCAATCAGCCTGCCGGCGCCAATGCGCTCGATCCCAACCAGCTCGCCGCGATCGGCGCGCCGGTGAAGCGCGCCGGCAAGCCCGAAGACATCGCCAACGGCGTGCTGTTCCTGTGCTCCGACGCATCGAGCTACATGACCGGCACGGAGCTGGTGATCGACGGCGGCATCATCGCACGCTAATCAGGCGGCGGATTTCTCGCGCAGCATGGCGACGAAGGAGGCGGCGATTTCCTCCGGCGTCGCCGCGCCCTGGCGATACCAGGTCGGCGCCCAGTTCAGCGCCCCCAGCAGCATCAGCCGCAGCAGGCGTCGATCGACGCCCGGCGCGACAGGCAGCGCGTCCACCAGCCGGGCGAAGAGCCGCTCGTAATCGTCGCGCTGTGCGATCAAGCGCGTCCGCAACTCGGGCGACACGCGGCTGAATTCCTGGAGCACGACGGCGGCGAAAACCTCGTCGCCCAGCAGCGAGCCCAGATGCGCCCGGCACGCCGCCTCGAGCCGCGGCCATGGCTCGGCGATGCCGTCGATCGCCTGGCTGACCGCCGCGATGATCTGCGCCACGCCGCGCGCGTGGGCTGCCGCCACCAGCTCCTCCTTGGAAGCGAAGTGGTAGTACATCGAGCCCGCCAGCATGCCGACCTCGCGCGCGATGTCCCGCATCGAGGTGGCCTCGAAGCCATGGGCGGCGAAAAGCCTGGCCGCCGCCAGCAAAAGCTCTTCGCGGCGATTGTCGGGCCGGACATCAGAATCGGTGGACAAAACTGCGCTTTTCGCCATGCGGGATCGTACCAAACAAACAGTTGTTTGGTAAACCCTCACATGCTAGGAATCGCCGAAAATCGGGAGGAAATCATGGTCGCGCTTGCCCACAGCGGCTCCGGCTACGTGTTCGATCTTGGCGATCCCGCCACCAATGCCAATCCCTTCCCGGCCTTCGCGCGCCTGCGGGCCGAGGATCCGGTGCATTGGTCGCCGGCGATGAAAGCCTGGATCGTCACGCGCTACGACGACGTCAAGCGCATCGCGCTGAACAACGCCGAAATCTCGGCCGACCGGCTGACGCCATTCTTCAAGGCCAATCCCGAATTCCAGCGCGGCAACGTCACCGATCTGATCCGCTATCTCACCATGTGGATGGTGTTCCGCGATCCGCCCGATCACACCCGCCTGCGCCGCCTGTTCACCCGCGCCTTCACGCCGAGCACGGTCGCCAATCTGCTGCCCAACATCACCGAGATCGTCGATCTGCTGATCGACCAGATGATCGCCAAGCAGCGCAAAGCTGAGACCGTCGATTTCGTGATGGATTTCGCCTATCCGCTGCCGGCCATGGTGATCATGGATCTGCTGGGCGTACCGCGCGAAGACCTCTTCCGCGTCAAGGTGTGGTCTGACGACATCGCGCTGTTCATCGGCACGGCCCAGACCGCGGAAAACAAATACGCCCGCGCCGAGCAGGGCGCGCGCGCTATGTCGGGTTACTTCCGCGACCTCGTCAAACAGCGCCGCGCCGTGCCGGGCGACGACATCATCACCCAGCTCATCGCCGCCCGCGACGAAAAGGAAGCTCTGAGCGAGGACGAGATCATCGGCACCTGCATCCTCCTGCTCTTCGCCGGCCACGAGACCACCGCCAACCTGATCGGCAATGGCTTCTATTATTCGATGAAGTTCCGTGACCAATGGGAGCGGCTGAAGGAAAACAATGCGCTGGCCGACAGCGCCGTCGAGGAGTGGCTGCGTTACGACGGCCCCAGCGGCGCGCTGGCGCGGGTCGTGGCGCAGACCCATGAATTCGGCGGCAGGGAGATGCGCGCCGGCCAGCGGGTCTTCGCCTTTCTCAATTCCGCCAATCGCGATCCTGACCAGTTCGCCGATGCCGACACCTTCGACATCGCCCGCCGCGCCAACCCGCACGTCACCTTCGGCCACGGCATCCATTTCTGCCTCGGCGCGCCCCTGGCGCGTCTTGAGGCGCAGGTGGCGGCCAGATTGCTGACCGCCCGCTTGCCGAACATTGCGCTGAAAGTCGAAACGCCGGACTGGCACGATTCGCTGATTCTGCGCGGCACCAAGGCGCTGCCGGTCGATCTCAACCTCTAGAAGACGGAGAGCATCATGGCTCGCGACGTTATCCTGGCCGCCGGCATGCGCACGCCGTTCGGCGATTTCGGCGGCTCGCTGAAAGACATTCCCATGACCGATCTCGGCGCGCATGTCGCCAAGGCGTCGCTGCAAAAATCGGGGCTCAAGGCGGAAGACGTCGATCACATCGTCTTCGGCAGCACCATGTTTCCCGACCGCGATTCGATGTTCAACGCCCGCGTCGTCGGCATCAAGGCTGGTCTGCCGGAAGAAACCAGCGCGCTGGCCGTGGTGCGCGCCTGCGGCACCGGCCTGCAGGCCATCGTCTCGGCCGGCGCCCAGATCCAGACCGGCCACAGCGAGATTTCGCTCGCCGGCGGGGCTGAGAATTACAGCCGCGTGCCCTATGTCGTGACCAGTGCGCGCTGGGGCCACAAGCGCGGCCCGCAGGTGCTGGAAGACCAGCTCGACTGGGCCTATCGCTGCCCCTTCAGCCAGGAGCTGATGGGCGAGACGGCGGAGAACCTCGCGGCCGACTACCAGTACGGGCGCGAGGAGATGGATGAGTGGGGCCATATGAGCCAGCAACGCGCCGGCAAGGGAATCTCTTCCGGCTTCCTCGCGCGGCAGATCGTGGCCATCGACGTTCCGGACGGCAAAAAGGGCACGCGCCGCTTCGAGGTCGACGAATTCCCTCGCCCCACCGTGACGCGCGAGAAGCTGTCGACCTTGAAGCCGGCCTTCAAACAGGACGGCAAGGTCACCGCCGGCAACTCCTCAGGCGTCACCGATGGCGCGGCCTTCATGGTGGTGGCCGATCGCGCCGCTGCCGAGGCCAAAGGCGTCAAGCCCGAGGCACGCATCGTCGACTGGGCCACGATCGGCGTGCCGCCGCGCATCATGGGCGTCGGCCCGGTGCCAGCCATTGCCAAGCTGCTGCAGCGCACCGGCAAGAAGGTTTCCGACATCGACTATTTCGAGATCAACGAGGCTTTCGCCGTCGTCAACCTGCATGCCGAGAAGCAGCTCGGCATTCCGCGCGACGTCACCAACCTCTATGGCGGCGGCATCTCCATCGGCCATCCGCCCGGCGCCACCGGCGTGCGCATGACCATCACCGCCATGCAGCACCTGAAGGAAACCGGCGGCCGCTACGCCATCGTCTCCATGTGCCTGGGCGCCGGCCAGGGCATGGCGATGCTGATCGAGAACCTGCAGCAATAAGGCCGCTACATCCGGTGCCGCATGCCCATGGGGCCACGGATGATCTCGTCCGCCATCTTCTTCTGATCTGCCGAAAGCGCCGCGTAGAGTTGCGTCACTGGCGCTTTCATGCTTCGCAGCATCTCAAGGTGCATAGTCATATGGCGCTCGGCTTGCTCGTATCGCTCGGGAAGCGGGGTGGCGCCCGGTTCGGCTTTGGTCATACCGCCGCCCGGCATGGCGCCTGGCATCGGGCTTCCCGCAGCCCTCGCCGCATGCATTTCACCCATACGTTTGGCGTTGGCGCGAAACGCATCGGCAAAGGCCTGCCATTGCGGCTGCTGCGCCTCGGTAATCGCCAGTTCGGCCTTGATGAAGGCGAGGCGGCCTTCGACATGACGCGTCGGATCGTGCATGCCCATCATCGGCATCATGCCGGAATGCCCGGCGCCGCGGTCGTGACCCATCGGACCACGCATCTGCTGGTGAGGCGCCGCCGGCGGCGATTGCTGCGCGAGGGCGGCGGGAGTGACAAGCGCCATGGCAAGTACCAGGGCGGAGATTGGAATACGCATTGGCGTCCTCCTATGGTTAGTTGAAAATATCGCCTGGCAAGAACCGGCAGGAAATGAGCAGGATCAATCGGAACTGAGATTCCCGGCGGAACTCGCAAGGCGGCAGTCGTGCCGACACGTGGCACTGATCAAGGCAAAAACAAGTATCGGAGCAGAAATATGCGCGCAGTCGTATGCCGCCGCTGGGGCAAGCCGGAAGATTTGACGTTCGAAGATATCACGCTGCCTAAGCTCCAGCCCGACCAGCTGCGCATACAGATCAAGGCCGCGGGCGTTTCCTTCGCTTCCAGCCTGGTGATCGCCGGCAAATACCAGCGCAAGCCGCCCTTCCCCTTCACGCCCGGCACCGAGGTCGCCGGCATCGTGCTGGAAATCGGCAGCGCGGTGACCCGCTTCAAGGTCGGCGATCGCGTCATGTCGGCGATCGACTGGGGCGCCATGGCCGAGGAATGCCTGGCCCGCGAAGTCAACACCTTCAATTTGCCCGCCAATATCGACTGGACCGCCGGCGTCGCGCTGGTGATTTCCTATCCGACTTCCGCCGCCGCCTTGATCTGGCCGCATCTGCTCAACGTCCAGCCCGGCCAGACCTTGCTGGTGCATGGCGCGGCGGGCGGCGTTGGCGTGGCGGCTTGCGAGATCGGCAACGCACTGGGCGCCACCGTGATCGCCACCGCCGGCGGGCCGGAGAAAGTCGCCTTCGCCAAAGAGCATGGCGCGCATCACGGCATCGACTATCGCAAGGACGATTTCCGCCAGGCCGTGCTCGACATCACCAATGGCCGCGGCGTCGACGCCGTTTATGACCCGGTGGGCGGCGACGTGTTCGACACGTCCCTGCGCTGCATCGCGCCCGAAGGCCGCATCGCGCCGATCGGCTTCGCGTCGGGCCGCATCCCGCAGATCCCGGCCAACATCCTGCTGGTCAAGAACATCACCGCCGTCGGCTTCAACTACGGCTACTACATCGGCTGGAGCCCCGACGATGCGCGCCACCGCGAATTCCCGCGCATCAATGCGTTGATGGAGCGGCTGCAGGGCTGGGCCGAAACCGGCGCCATCCGGCCGCTGGCGACGCAACATTTCGCGCTGAAGGATTACCTGAAGGCGTACGACGCCGTGCTGGGTCGCAGCTCGCAAGGGCGCGTGGTGCTGATCCCGTAAGACTGCTAGGACAGCGGTCGTCGCGCTCGCCGGTTGCGGACGAAAGCAACAATGCCGCCTACCACCGCAATGACGCCGACAAACACAAATTTTTTGAACGCCACCAAAGCCGCAAGGATGATACCGAAGAAGCCCGCTTTCTTAAGCACGCCCCCGGCAATCAGCGCCGCAAGGCCGTAACCCGCCACGTCGTCGACTTTTGAGTCGAATTCCTCATAACGATAACCCGGCTTGAAATTCACTTCCGCCATTACTTTGGGAATCACAGCGCGAATCTCGGCCAGTTGTTCCATGCCCGCGACGAAGTTCAACTCCAGCACGCCCTGGCGTCCCAAAGCGCGCAGATTGTAGTTGAGCGTGTTTCCCGACATACCGGCAAACTGCAACTCCTTTGCCCAATGCAGCTTGTGCGAGGCTTTCTCGTAAAAAGGCTTACTGGCCCATCCGACCAATTCAATCCCTTGATAGCCTTCCTTCAGCCGCCTGGCGCTTTCCTCTCGCGTCGCCTCCTGCATCTCCTTGAGAAGGGCGGCGTAATCGATCTTGTCGGCGTCATCATCGGTGACGTAACCGGTCTTTTCATAACTGACTACGATAGCCCAGCTCTCGCCGTTCAACGGATCGAAGTCTCTCGGAACCAGGACGCCCAGCACACCCTTGGTCGAACCGGGAGGGTTTTCCCAGACATCCTCCAGAAGCTTGCGCGCATCGCCCGGATTGAGAAAAGCCAGTGTCTCGCCGCGCACTTCGGCGACAAGGCCCAGGGGCTGTGTCCCGGTCTTGTAATCAAGCTGTCGCGCAACAACCCGCGGATCTGGCTTGGTGGGCGTAGATCCTTGCGCAAGCGCATACCCACCCCATCCAACCGCCAGCAAAAACAGGGCAGCCCACCAAAACCGCGTCACTGAAATTCCCCTATGGAACGATGCCAGATAGCAGACTATCGACCGCTCCATGGTCCGTGCACTGTCAAAACTATCAGGTGACAAACGCCTGGATTGGAATTTCCAGAGAATCGAACAGAGCCATCTGCGTCGGCTCGGCCGCGAGGGATCGCGCTGTCTTGACGAAGCCGCGCGCCTCCTTGTCGGCGAAATGCTTCAGCACCGCCGCCCGGTCGCGCCAGCGTTCGACGAAGACCAGCCGCAGCGGGTTTTCGACGTCGACATGCACCGAGTGATGCAGGCAGCCGTCTTCGGTGCGCGAGCGGCGCACATGCGCCAGGGCCAGACGCTTGATCTCCTCGAACGTCTCGGCCCTGGCCAGGATGCTGCCGGTGATGAGGATCACTCCGCCGCCGCCTTGGCCGGAGCCCGGCGCGGCAGCTCGGCATGGAAGGCGATGGCGACCCGGTTCCACGAACTCATCAGGCCGATGGTGAACACCAGATCGGTCATCTCGCGGCCGTCGAACACCTTGCGGGCGCGGGCATAGAGCTCATCGGAAATGCCGTCGCGCGTGTTGGGCACCAGCGCCTCGACCACTTCCAGCGCCAGAAGCTCGCGCTCGTCGAACAGGCTGCGCGCCTCGCGCCAGCCGGCCAATACATCCATCTTGCGCTGGTCGACGTCGAGCTTGCGCAGCGCCGTCGCGTGCATGTCGAGGCAATAGGCGCAGCCGTTGATCTGCGACACGCGCAGATAGACCAGCTCGACCAGCGCCTTGCCCAGCGGACCCGCGGCCAGATATTCGCCCAGGCTGCGCTGGATTTTCACCGCCTCGGGAGACGTCTCGTAGAACTTGTCGCGCATGGTTTCTCCTCCAGTTCGTTGCCGCAAGCTTGGCCCAGACCGAGTGTCCGGGCCATGCCGATTGCGAAAGCCTGTGTGGAAAATTTTGCGCAAGACTTGGCGGCTTTTATCTGGGGTTGGGCTATTCTCCCGCCATGCCTGTCGCAAAAGAAAAAATCCACCGTCTCGAAGATGCCCGTTTCCTGACCGGCGCCGGCCGCTACACCGCCGATCTGCCCGGACAGAACGTGCTGCACGCCTATGTGCTGCGCTCCTCCATGGCGCATGCCGCCATCAAGGGCATCGATACGGAAACGGCCAGCACGATGGACGGCGTGGCCGCGATCTTTACCGGTCAAGATGCGGCCGAACTCGGCCCGCTGGCTTGTCCGGTGGAGATGAAGGGCCGCGACGGCAAGCGGTATGTGGAACCGTTCCGCCCCGTGTTGGCCCGCACAGAAGTCAAGTATGTCGGCGAGCCGGTGGCGCTGATCCTGGCCGACACGCTGGCCCAGGCGCGCGACGCAGCGGAAGCCATTTTCGTCGACTATGACGACAAGCCAGCCGTCGCCGACGTGCGCCGCGCCGCCGCATCCGGGGCGCCGGTGGTGTGGCCGGACGCGCCGGACAATCGCTCCATGGTGTGGGAGAAAGGCGATCGGGCGAAGACCGATGCCGCCTTCGCCAGGGCAGCCCATGTCGTGCGCCTGCAAAGCTTCAACAACCGGCTGGTGGCCGCCGCGATCGAAAATCGCGCCGCCATCGCCGAACACGACGCGGCAAGCGGCGTCACGACATTGACCACCCCGTCGCAGGGCGTCCACATGCTGCGCGACCTGCTGTGCGACAAGGTGTTCAAGGAGAAGCGCGAGAATCTGCGCGTCGTCACCCCTGATGTCGGCGGCGGCTTCGGGCCGAAATTCTATCTCTACGCCGAGCATGCGCTGGTCGTCTTCGCCGCGCGCCGGACCGGGCGCCGGGTTTTCTGGTCGGCCGATCGCGGCGAGACATTCGTCAGCGAAGCCCATGCGCGCGATCAGTTCACCACCGGCGAGCTGGCGCTGGACGCAGACGGAAAATTCATCGGCCTGCGCCTGCACGGGCTGGCCAATCTCGGCGCCTATATCTCGAGCTTCGCGCCGTCGATCCCGACCACCGGCATGGCCAAGGTCGCCTCCGGCTTCTACGCCATTCCCGCCATCTTCATGGAAATGCACTGCCTTTTCACCAACACCGTGCCGGTCGATGCCTATCGTGGCGCCGGCAAGCCCGAGACTTTCTTCGTGCTGGAGCGGCTGGTCGATCTGGCGGCGAAAAAGATCGGCATCGATCGCATCGAGCTGCGCCGGCGCAATCTCGTGTTGCCCGAGGCGATGCCCTATCGCACGGCGCTCGATTACGTCTACGACAGCGGCGACTACCCGCGTCTCATTACCGAAGCGTTGGCCCGCGCCGATCATGCGGGATTGGCGCAACGCCGCCTGGCCAGCGAAGCCAGAGGGTTGCGGCGGGGCTTCGGTCTGTCCTGCTATCTGCACGGCACGGGCGGCGTCGCTGACGAGAACAGCAAGGTCGAGATCGTCAGGGACGGCACCATCAACGTCTTCACCGGCACGCAATCCAGCGGCCAGGGTCATGAGACCGTCTACGCCCAGGTGGCGGCCAAACTGCTCGACGTGCCCATCGACCGCATCAAGGTCGTTCAGGGTGACACCGCACGAGTGCGTACGGGTGGCGGCACGGGTGGCTCATCCTCGACCATCATCAGCGGCACTACGATCCACCAGGCCAGCGAGAAGCTGGTCGAGAAACTGAAACTGCTGGGCGCGCATCTGCTGGAAGCCTCGCCGTCGGACATCGTGCTGGAGAGCGGCCATGTCGCCATCGCCGGTACCGACCGGCGCCTGTCGCTGGCCGAGATCGCGGTGAAGGTCGAGCAGAACGCGATGCCGGAACATCTGCGCGGGCCGCTGGAGGGGGAAGCCAAGTTCGCCGATCAGATCCTGTCGTTTCCCAGCGGCGTCATAACCTGCGAGGTCGAAGTCGATCCGCAGACCGGCCAGACCACCCTGGAGCGGCTGATCAGCGTGCAAGACGTCGGCACCGTCATCAACCAGGCGCTAGTGGACGGACAGATGCATGGCGGCATCGCCCAGGGCATCGGCCAGGCCATCGTCGAGAACTGCGTCTACGACGCCGAGAGCGGCCAGCTTCTGACCGGCTCCTTCATGGATTATGGTCTGCCGCATTTCACCGATTTGCCGTCGATGGACTCCGCCACCTTCTCGATCCCCTCGCCCAACAACCGGCTGGGCATCAAGGGGGTGGGCGAACTGGGCCCTAACGGCGCGCCGCCTGCCATCATCAATGCCATGGTCGATGCGCTGGCGGCCGAGGGCGTTGAGCATATCGAGATGCCCGCCACCGCCGCCCGCATCTGGCAGGCTATTCAGGCAGCGCGAAAATAGTCAGCGGCCAGAATAGTCAGCGGCCGCTGAAATAGGCGGCAAGCTGCTCCGGCATGTCGTCGGTATCGATCTCGAACAGCTCGAGCAGCACGTTGTCGGGCGCCGCCGCCATTATGTAGCGCCAATTGCCGAATTCGCGGATGTCGCTGCGAAACTCCATGCCCCTGGCCATCATGTGCGCCACCAGACCGGCGAGATCCCTGCACTGGATTCCGACATGATGCACAGCACCGGCTGGATTGCCGCGCGGCGGCTGTTCGTAGAGATGCAACCGCCCCTTGCCAACCTTCATGAAGACGTTGCGCGAGCCGCCGAAATCGCCGTCGAACGCCACCTCGCCCTTCAGCATGTCGCGCCACCAGGCAATGGTGGCGTCGAGATTGCTGGCGAAAAGATGCACATGATGCAGATCGGCTTGCATGGGAACCTTTCGGGCCGGAAACGTCGTGCTACAGTATGGCCGGTTCCTTCGGCGGGGAGGAGTGCGGTCATGGCCCTCAGGCACCTTGTCGCGATGGTTTTCGCCCTCTTGGCAACGCCGCTGATGCCGGCGATGGCCGAAGAAGTCGATGTGCAATTGCTGCTGGCCATCGACGTGTCGGGCAGCGTCGACAACGACGAAGCGAAGTTGCAGCGCCAGGGCTATATCGATGCCTTCGCCGACCAGCGCATCCTGCGCGCCATCGGCAGCGGACCCAGAGGCCGCATCGCGGTGGCCTATTACGAGTGGTCCGACAACGTCTATCAGCGGCTGGTGGTCGACTGGACGGTGATTTCAGACCGCGCCTCGGCCGAAGCCTTCACGGCCAAGCTGAAAGAAGCGCGCATCAGCATCGCCACCCGCACCTCGATCTCGGGCGCCCTGCAATACGGCATGGCGATGTTCGCGCGCAGCCCGCATACCTCGACGCGCAAGGTCATCGACGTTTCCGGCGATGGTCCCAACAACGACGGCCCTTTCGTCAACGAGGCGCGCGATCTGGCCATCAGGAGCAGGATAACGGTCAACGGCCTGCCGATCATCAACGACCGGCCCAATCGCATGGGTTTCCCGTCGATGCCCGACCTCGACCTCTATTATCAGGACTGCGTCATCGGCGGGCCGGGCGCTTTCATGGTGGCGGCGCGCGATTTCGAGAACTTTGCCGATGCGGTGAAGCAGAAACTATTCCTCGAGGTGGCCGGACTGGACCGCCGGCGCTTCGCGGCCATTGGCCCCGGGGAAGGTTTTTCCCTGCCTGTCATCTGGGCGCGACGTCCTCTCAATCCGATTCAGCCCGCGACGTTCAAGGGCGATTGTCAGTATGGCGAGCGCCAGAGCCACGAATTCTGGCGCTTTAGACAGACGTTTCCCGATTGAATATTAGATGAACTCGGACAATTACTGATTGTCCTCGCGCCTATCCGTATGAATAGTGTATTTGCCCCGCGCATTCTGTTGGAGTGAATCGGGGGTCATTTTGCGCGCCGAACGGATCATTCGCCAAGCACCTTGAAAACATTCGAACAATCATATTTGCGCTGTCACTGCAAAATTACTTGCTCATTATTTGACATGAATGCTTTTGGTTTAGTCTTTCATTGCCACGAATCATCGTTCGTTTATTCAATAATTGAAGAATACCGTAGAAACCGTTGACGCCATTGTCTTAAGCCTTTAGCGTGTTTTTATCGCGGCATCCGCGACGGGGAATGAGGCGGGCTGTTGGGGAGCGGCCTAACAATGAGTCAGAGGGCAATTACTGTCATTCTTGCCGACGACCATCGCATGGTCCGTGAGGCATTGGTGCCGTTCGTGCGGCGCATTGGCGACCGCGTGACGGTGCTTGAAGCCGGTTCGCTGGACGAAGTGCTGGATCTTGCCGGCCGCTCGGAAACCCCGGTCGATCTCGTCATTCTCGACCTCTACATGCCGGGCATGAACGGGCCGGGGGGCCTGCGCCGCCTGCGCGAATTGCAGCCGCAGACGCCAGTCGCGGTTCTGTCCGGTTCGGTCAACGCCCAGGACATCGAAGGCGCGCTCGATGCCGGCGCGGTGGGCTATCTGCCCAAGACCATGATCGGCGCCGCCTTTGTCAATGCGCTGTCGCTGGTGCTGAACGGCGAGCGTTTCGTGCCGTCGGAATTCTATCTCGGCTTGCGTGATCGCGGTCCGCAGATGGTCGCTGGCGAAGGCGAAGCCGGCGGAGAGCGCATGCCGGTCGGGCTTACCTCGCGGCAATGGGCTGTGCTGCGCGAGCTGGTGGCAGGCCGCTCCAACAAGGAAATCGCCAAGATCCTGGGTATCGAGGAGATCACCGTGAAGGTGCATCTGCAGGCGGTGTTCAAGCGGCTGCAGGTTTCCAACCGCACCCAGGCGGCGACCTACGCCATGCAGCGCGGCTGGTTCAACAATCGCGCGCCGCGCAACGACATCGCGCCAAGCTAGGCCCATGCGCCGCCGCGTCGCCGAGCGAGCGAGCGCCGCCCCGCCTGACGCCTCCCCCTTCGATAGCGAGGCCCTGTTCGCCGCCGCATTCGAGGCATCGCCCGACGGCCTGGCCGTAGTGGCGCGCAACAGCCAGATCATCCACGTCAACAGTGCCGGCCGCGCCCTGCTGCCGCTTGCCGTCCGCGGCAAGGCGCTGGGCGACTGCGTGCCGGCCGATTGCCGCGTCCTGCTTGAGGGCGCGCTGGCAAGCGCCTGCAGCGGCCGCCTGGCGCGTATCCAATGCCAGAACTTAACCGACGCCGATCGGACGCGCTGGCTGGAATTGACGCTGTCTCCTTTTGCCGAATCGGCCGCTTCGCCTGTGCTCTTGACCATCCGCGATATCGAAGAGCGGCTGCACGAGGAGGAGCGCGCGCGCGAGGCCGTCAAGCTGGAAGCAATCGGCCGGCTTACCGGCGGCGTTGCACATGATTTCAACAACATCCTGACCGTCGTCATCGGCAACAGCGAGTTGCTGGCCGAGCGCCTGGCGGCGGACAAGGAAGGCAAGGCCCTGGCGGAGATTTCACTGTCGGCCGCGCGCGCCGGCGCCGACCTGACCCGCATGCTGCTGGCCTATGCCCGCCGCCAGCCATTGCAGCCGAGCGAGTTCTGCGCCGCCGGCATGCTCGACGAAATGCGCGGCCTGATCGAGCGCAGCGTGGGCGGCGGCATTGCGCTGGAAATCGAGGCCGATGGCGACCCCTGGGACGTACGCGCCGATCGTGCGCAACTGGCCAGCGTGCTGCTCAATCTGGCGGTCAACGCGCGCGACGCCATGCCGCGCGGCGGACGCCTCCGCATCGAGGCGCGCAATGTCAGCCTCGAAACGACGGATTTCGCGTCCGGCCTTGTCGCCGGCGACTACGTGATGATCGCCGTGAGCGATACCGGCACAGGCATCCCGGCCGCCATCCTCGAGCGCGCTTTCGAGCCGTTCTTCACCACCAAGGAAGTCGGCAAAGGCAGCGGTCTGGGCCTGGCGATGGTGCAGGGCTTCGCGCATCAGTCGGGCGGCCACGTCGCGATCCAGTCGGCACCCGGAGACGGCACGATGGTCCGCCTCTATCTGCCGCGGGCGCTGGTGCAATTGCGCCTGCCGGATATGGAAACCGAAAGCGCCGATCTTGCCGCTCGGCCGGGCGAAACGGTGCTGGTGGTCGAAGACAACGCCGCCGTGCGGGGGCTGATCGTGACCCAACTCGAGGCCCTGGGCTATGCCGTGACGACGGCCGCCGACGGCAAAGCGGGATTGGCCGCCTTGCGCCAGCCTGAGCGCATCGACTTGCTGCTGACCGATATTGTGATGCCCGGTCTCGACGGGTTGACGCTGGCGGAACGGGCGCGTCGGCTGCGGCCCGAAATCCGGATCGTGCTGACGTCCGGCCATGCCGGACAGACGAGGAATTTTGCCGATCGATCGGCGCTGTTCGGCCTGTTCCTGGCGAAGCCATTTACGCGACAGGAATTGGCGCGCCGCGTTCGCTCGACCCTCGATGGCCACGGCTAGCAAACGCCCACCATGTTTTTGCATTCGGCGTGTCGGGCCGGACCCCGGTGCCACACGCAACGCTTTCTAGACTTCACATTATCCGTGCAAATTGACGTGGCATTTGCGTGCTTGGACAAGGAGTTACCGATATCGGCTGCTTTATCCTACCTATCCGAGCGAACTGCTTTCATGCCAACCAGTTAGCTCCGTGGATGTAAGTATTAACTCAACAGCATCGCGAAACTACCTTTCTGGATTGTTTTTTGCCGCAATGAAAACGGGAAGACTCGTAACTGTTCCGGCGTGTGAGTCGGACTGGGGTTTTGGGGACTCAACAAAATCAGGGCTGTAACACAGCAGCCTGACCTGAAATCTCATTCATTGGGCAATGGATTCCAGACCAAGGAGAAAAGCCATGCGTTCCACGTTCAATCGTCTGCTCAAGGACGAATCCGGCGCCACCATGATCGAGTACGGCCTGATCGCCGCCCTCATCTCGGTCGCCGCTATCGTCGCCCTGACCGCCATGGGCGGCTCGCTGCAAACCATGTTCAACACGGTGTCGACGGCTCTCGACACGGCGGTTGGCGGCAGCGGCGGCGGCGAAGGCGAGTAAGCCTTTTCGTTGATTCCGGAGCGGCGCTCATCGCCGCTCCGCCTTTCCCTTCCACTTTGAACTGGAAACGCGGTCATGGCCATCCATGGACTGTTGATCCTCGCGCTCGTCGGCACGCTGGCTTGGGCCGCTGTCAACGACGCCTTGTGGTTCCGCATTCCAAATGCGGTGCCGATCGCCATTCTGGCGCTTTACCCTCTTTACCTTCTGGCCGGTGGCCAGGGGTTGGCGCAGTTGCATTGGGCGCTTGCCCTGGCGCTCGGCGTATTCCTGGTCGGCGCCTTGATGTTTTCCCGCGGCTGGATGGGCGGCGGCGACGTCAAGCTGCTCGCCGCTCTGGCGTTGTGGGCTGGGCCCGCGCATTTCCCCGAGTTGATCGTCATGACTTCGATCGCCGGCGGCGCCCTGGCGCTGATTGCCTTCCTGCCCGGCCGCGCCGCAACGCTTTCCTGGCTGACGATGAATCTGCGCATTGCGCTGCATCTGCCGGAAGCGCCACGCACCGCCAGCGGCCGGCGCACCATTCCGTACGGCGTCGCCATTGCCGTGGGCGGGCTTCATCTGTGCGGCCAGCTTTATACGGCTGGCATTACCTGATTTTGCGGAGGAAACCATGCGTGTCGGACGACTCGTACTGATCGCGGTGGCCTTGCTCCTGGCGGGCGGCACCGCCTTCATGGCCAAAAGCTGGATCGAGGCGGAACGCTCTTCGATGCGCAAGGCCGTGGCGCCGAAAGGAACGAGCACGCAGCGGGTACTGGTGGCGAAGACCAATCTTTCGACGGGCCAGTTCATCAATCCGGAGAACGTGCATTGGGTCGCCTGGCCGGAAGGCAGTCTGTCCCCGGCCTATTTCGTTGAAGGCAAGCGCAAGCTTGAAGACGTGGTCGGCTCCGTGGTGCGCTATCCGTTCGGCGTCGGCGAGCCGTTGAACGAGGCGCGCGTCGTATCGCCGAATGGCCGCGGTTTCATGGCCGCCGTGCTCGAGCCCGGCATGCGCGCCGTCTCAGTGCCGGTGACTTTGGCCACCGGCATTTCCGGCTTCATTTTCCCCGGCGACCGCGTCGACGTCATCCTTACCCACATCTACCAACCGGGCCAGGACGGCGCGCGCGACCGCAAAGCGGGCGAAACCGTGCTGACCGACGTGCGCGTTCTGGCGCTGGACCAGAAGACCGAAAACAAGCCGGGCGAAACCATGATCGCCCGCACCGTCACATTCGAAGTCACGCCCAAGCAGAGCGAAACCCTGGCCGTAGCGCATGATCTCGGCAAGCTGTCGCTGAGCCTGCGCAGCCTGGCGCGCGACGAAAGCAGCGAGGCTGCCGATGCCGCCGCAGCTTCCGGCAACAAGGGCCTGACCCGCACCAGCTTCACTCTCGACAGCGACGCCAGTTCGCTGCTGTCCGGCGGCGCCAATGGACGCGGCGTCACCGTGCTGCGCGGCAAGAACGAAACGGTCAAGTGATGAACCCCCGGGTGAAGACCGCCTTAAGCCTCGCCATACTGGCCTGCATTGGCGGCGGCGCCCTTGTCGCTGCCTTCTCTGGCCCCCCGCTTCCGACAAGCGCGGCGTCGATCTGGATCGGACCGGCGCTCGACAGCGATCGCGCCGTCAACGCCATGCCCGATGCGCAGCCGGTGCCGATGCGCAGTGCCGATCCTGCCAAGGCGCAGATGGCAGTCTCGCCCGCCAATGCCGAACCCGCCTCGATCCTGCCGCCGCCGATCGCCTCCGGCGCCTCGATCATTGCCGACACCGCGCCCGCAGCGGTCTCCTCCAGCGACAAGCCCGAGCCGACCAAGGTGGCGGCCCCGGCCGGCGAAGCCGTCGAAATCAAGGAGCTGCCCCCGGTCAGCCTGCCCGCAACAATCACCACGGCACAGGTGACATTGCCCGTGCCGCCGCGGGCGATCGCAGCGCCTGCCGTACCCAAGCCGCCGACCCCGCCCGCACAAACGGCGCAGATGACGCGCCCGCCGCTGGACGCCACTCAGGCGCCGGCCACGCCCGCCGCACCGCCCGCCGCCGCCACGGCCCCGGTCGCCGCGCCGGCCAATTCGCTTTCCGGCGGCGCGGTTTTCACCGCCACCTCGGGCCGCGACCTCAATATCGAGATCAACCGTGGCGCCTTGATCCGCCTGCGGGCGCCGGCCGATACCGTATTCGTCGCCAATCCCGACATCGCCGACATCCAGGTCAAATCGGCGCGCATGGTCTACGTCTACGGCAAGAAAGCCGGGGAAACCGTGCTTTATGCCGTCGACTCCGATGACAACGTGCTGCTGAACACGCGCGTCAACGTCACTCACAACCTTTCCGCCTTCCGCACCGCCCTGCGCACCGCCGCTCCGGACGCCGGCATTGATGTCGCGACGGTGGGCGACGCGCTGGTAATCACAGGCGACGTCAGCTCGGCCGTGCAAGCTGAGAACGTGCGTCGCCTGGCGGCGCGTTTTGCTCCAGGCGATGGCTCCGTCGTCAATCAAATGCGCACGACGGCTCCCAACCAGATCAATTTGCGGGTGCGCGTCGCCGAAGTTTCCCGCGAAACGCTGAAACAGTTCGGGATCAACTGGGATGCCGCTTTTCGCGCCGGCGGATTCGTCTTCGGTCTGGCGACCGGCAATCCCGTCGCCGCTGCCGGCTCCTTCCTGACGCGCAACGACAGCACCAACAGCATCTTCGGCGGCTTCGGCGGCAAGAACTTCGACGTCAACGGCCTGATCGACGCATTGGCCAACGAGAATCTGATCACCGTGCTGGCCGAACCCAACCTCACGGCGATGTCCGGCGAGACGGCGAATTTCCTCGCCGGCGGCGAATTCCCCATCCCTGTCGCGCAGAGCACTGCCAATGGCGGTTCGGTCACCATCGAATTCAAGAAGTTCGGCGTCGGCCTGGCCTTTACGCCGACCGTACTCGAGGGCGGTCGCGTCAATCTGAAGGTCCGTCCGGAAGTCAGCCAGCTGTCGACCGTCGGCCAGGTCCAGGTCGCCGGATTTTCGATCCCCGCTCTCACCACGCGCCGGGCGGAAACCACCGTCGAGCTCGCAAGCGGCCAGAGCTTCGCCATCGCCGGCCTGCTGCAGAACAATTCCACCCAGGACGCCAACAAGGTGCCGTTCCTGGGCGACGTGCCGATCCTGGGCGCCCTGTTCAAATCCGATCGCTACCGGCGCAACGAGACCGAGCTGGTGATCGTCGTCACTCCCTATCTGGTGCGGCCGGTATCGAACAACACCGTCGCCTTGCCGACCGACGGCTTCACGGCGCCGACCGATGGTCAGCGCATCCTGTTCGGCTCGACCAACCAGCAAGGCATGCCCGAAGGCGCGCGCGTCACGCGCGGCCCGGACGGCAATGCGCTGATTGGCCCCGCCGGCTTCCAGCTCGATTGACGGTCAGATCATGCGGTGCGCCCTTCCCTTTCTTCTGATCGCCGCCGTGCTGGGCCTGTCGGCTTGCGGCGATTCGGCGCCGGAGTTCTCGCCGCTCGATTCGCCCAAGACCAATCGCGTCAGCGTAACGAGGCAGGAGCATGTCGTGCGCTTCGCTCATGGGCGGTCCGATCTCGATCCCGCCGAACAGGCGCGGCTTGCCGAATTTCTTTCCACCCAGGGCAGCCAGGCCAGCGGCGGCGCCGTGATCTCGGTGGGGCCCTCGACCGGCCCTAGTGGCGTCGTCGGCGCGCGCGAGCGCGCCATCCGCGAGGCGCTGGCGCGGCGCGGCTACCGGCAGGTCGATACCGTCCATACCGGCTCGGACACCGGCGGCGCCAACCAGGCGATCGTTGCCGTCAATCGCTACGTGGTGACGACGCCGCGCTGCCCCGATTTCAGCAAGCCGACGGAATCCAACTACACCAATACGACCCATTCCAATTTCGGCTGCGCCAGCGCGCACAATCTCGGTGTCATGGTTGCCGACCCGGCGGATCTGGCGCGCGGCCGTTCCGAAGGCGCGCAGGATGGCACGCAGGCCGTGCTCGGCGTCCAGCGCTATCGCACCGGTAAAGTCACGCCACTGATCAAGGACGATACCGGGACGGAAGCTGGGAGCAAGCAGTGATGTCCGGGCAGGCCGCCACCGACGGCCATGGCCAGCGACGAGGCGTGGCGCCTCGCGCGGTTATTGGCGTGCTGGCCGACGAGGAAACGCGCTCGGCATTGATC
Organism: uncultured Hyphomicrobiales bacterium; assembly: GCA_964388115.1. Classification (GTDB taxonomy): domain Bacteria; phylum Pseudomonadota; class Alphaproteobacteria; order Reyranellales; family JAQSWP01; genus JAQSWP01. The sequence continues at coordinate 633,343 of CAYLYK010000001.1, read as the reverse complement.
GATGCGGCGCGCAGCCGCAGCATCGCTTTCGCCTTCGAACTGGGCAACATCGAAACCGCACTGGCGGGCCTGGATCCGGCGGAAACGGCAGATTGCATCATCATCGATCTCGACGGCACGCCCGACGCCGTCGACGACGTTGCCGTATTGAGCATTGGCCTGCCGCGCCACGCCGAGTTCATTGTGCTGGGTATTTTCACCGATGAGCAGATTGCCGCGCTGGCGCAGGCCGGCGCCCATCTTTGTCTGCCCAAGCCATTGTCGGAAGCGGCGCTGACGCGGATTCTCGGCCCGGTTCCTGTCCAGCAACGCCCTGCGCCATCGCCTGCCGCTATTGCCACGCGCCCGGCTGCGCCTGTCGCAATCCCGGCGCTGCCGCAGCCCGTCTACGAAATGCCGGCCGAGCCGCCGCTCCATCCACTTGTCGTCGAGCCGCCCGCCGACCAGCCGCAACGCTCGCACCGCGGCTATGCCGTGGAGCCCGAATCCGCTCCTGCCCGCACGCCGGCGCAGCGTTTCGCCGAGCCGCCGCCTTCCTTTGGCGCTCCCCCGCCGCCGCGTCCGGCATCGACGCAAGGGCGCGTACTGACCGTCGTCGGCTGTCGTGGCGGGGTCGGCGCTTCGACAACGGCGGTGGGACTGGCCTGGCTGCTGGCCGAAGACATGGGGCGCAACACCGCGCTGCTCGATCTTGATCCGTATTTCGGCTCCATCGCCCTGGCCCTGAATCTGGAGCCGGGCGATGCATTGCAGCAGGCACTGGAACGGCCCAGCCGCATCGACAAGGTTTTCCTCGATCGCGCCGTACGCAAGGTCGGGCAGAACCTGTTCGTGTTGAGCAGCGAGCAAATGCTCGACAAGCCTTCCAAGCTGGACCCCGGCGGTCCGGCGGCGCTGGTGCGCAGCCTCGCCAGCCGCCACGACCGAGTGATCGTCGATCTGCCGCGGGGCGATCCCGACGTGATGACCCGCGTTCTGGCCCTGTCCGACGAAATTATCCTGGTAACCGACCTGTCCCTGGCCGGCGCGCGCGATGCCATGCGGCTGATGGCTCTGGCGCGCGCAGCGACGGTTTATGCCCGCATCCGCATCGTCGGCGGCGGCGGTCGCGATTCGGGCAAGTCGCCCATCCTTTCGCCATCGGAATTCCGCCGCGCCGTCGGCGCGCCGCTCGATATCGCGATTGCCTACGACAGCGAGACCGCCAGCGACGCGGCGCGCTCCGGCCGCCCCATGCCAAAAGTGTTTCCGCGCAGCGCCGCCAGCAAGGCACTGCGCAATCTGGCGCAATCTCTGGAAAGCAACGAGCAGCGCGAACCCAGGCGCAAGCTGCTGTTCTGGAAGAAATAGGAGACGGCCATGTTCGGATTCGGCGGCGGCAAGGATCCCAGCGTGCAGAGCGGGCAGTCGGCCATCAGCGTGCTGAAGCGTACGCCTGCCTTGCGCGTCGTCTCTTCCGAAACCGGGAGCCAGTCCGCCGGCGGCGGACCGCTGGACGATCGCATCCTGGCGGAATTGATCGAGGCTGTGCGCGCCTCGCTGGCAGGTCGTTCGCTGCCGCGCGGCGAGGCCGCCCGCCAGGCAAGCGAACTGGTGAACCAGCATCTGACGCAATACGGCGTCAAGCTGTCGCCACTCGATCTGCGCAACATCGTCAAGCTTCTGCTCGACGAGGCCGCGCGACAGGCGCCGACGCCGCAGGTTACGCGGCCAACGCCGCCGCAGGCGCAACCCGCCCCGGCGCCGGCCCCGCTCCCCCAGCGCCCCGCCACACGGGCGGAGCGCAATGCCAAGACAGCGCCGACTGAGCCGCCGCGCGTCAAGTTGATGCGCGAGCAGACCGACGGCCAGCTTTTCTACAGCGTCAATGCCCAGCCCGAAGATGGCGCGGCCGTCGATCATCGCGCCGTCGAACTGGCGCGCGACCGCCTGCACCCCCAGGTGATGGACCGCATCGATCTCGCCAGTACCACGCGCCTGCCGCGCCCCGAACTGGAGCGGCAGCTCACCGATCTGGTGGGCGACCTGCTGCTGGAGAATCGCCTGCATCTGAACCAGATGGAGCAACGCTATCTGGTGACCCTGCTGGTCGACGACATGCTGGGTCTGGGCCCGCTCGAGCCGCTGCTGGCCGACGAGACCATCACCGACATCATGGTGAATGGACCCAAGCAGGTTTACATCGAGCGCCAGGGCAAGCTGCACATCACCGACGTCAGCTTCCGCGACGATGAGCATGTGATGAACATCGCCAAGCGCATCGTATCGCGCGTTGGCCGCCGCATCGACGAAACCACGCCGCTGGTCGATGCCCGTCTGCTCGATGGCTCGCGCGTCAATGCCATCATCCCGCCATTGGCGATCGATGGCCCCACCATCTCCATCCGTAAATTCTCGAAGAAGAAGATCACGCTCGACCGCATGGTCGAGCAGAACAACATCTCGGTCGAGATGGCCAAACTGTTGCAGATCGCCTCGCGCTCGCGCCTGAACATTCTGATCTCGGGCGGCACCGGATCGGGCAAGACGACCCTGCTCAACGCCATGTCGCGCATGATCGACCATGGCGAGCGCATCGTCACCATCGAAGACGCGGCCGAACTGCAGCTGCAGCAGCCACACGTTGTGCGGCTGGAAACCCGGCCAGCGTCGATCGAAGGCGGCGGCGAGATCGTGCAGCGCGATCTTCTGAAGAACGCTCTGCGTATGCGCCCCGACCGCATCATCTTGGGCGAGGTGCGCGGCGGCGAGGCGCTCGACATGCTGCAGGCCATGAACACCGGCCATGACGGCTCGATGTGCACCTTGCACGCCAATCGCCCGCGCGAGGCGCTGACCCGTCTCGAGAACATGGTCAACATGGCCGGCATGGGCATGCCGGCCAAGGCGGTGCGCCACCAGATCGCCTCCGCCATCAACTTGATCGTCCAGATCGCCCGCATGCGCGACGGCATCCGCCGCGTCACCAACGTGATGGAGATCGTCGGCATGGAAGGCGATGTCATCACCGCCCAGGACCTCTTCGTCTACGAGTTCGAGGGCGAAGGCCCCGATGGCCGCCTGCAGGGCCGTTTCCGCTCCACCGGTATCCGCCCCAGCTTCCTGGCCAAAGCCGCCTTCTACGGACTCGACAAGGAATTGATGGAGATCGTATGAGCGCGCTCCTCGACAACGATCTGGCGCAATATCTGCCGTTGCTGATCGGGCTGGCGGCCGGTCTGGTATTCATTGCCGTTGGGCTGGTCGTCGGCCAATGGCGCAACCGCCGCACCGTGCAGCTGCGTGCGGCCGAGAGCGGCGATCTGCCGGAGATCCTCAACCTGCGCCGCGACGATAGCGACAGTTCCATCGCCTCCTTCGACCGTGCGGTGAAGCGCTGGCTGCCGCGCCGGCAGATGCTGCGCGATCGCCTGTTCCGCACCGGCCGCAGCATCACCATCGGCCAGTTCCTGCTTACCTGCGCGGTGCTGACCCTGGTGACCACCGTTGTGCTAATCAAGTTCTTCAAGTTCGCGCCCATTCTCGCCATGCTGATCGCCTTCGTCGCCGGCGTCGGCCTGCCCTACCTGTTCATCGGCATGATGGGCAATCGACGGCTCGACAAATTCAACCGCCAGTTCCCAGAAGCCATCGACATCATGGTGCGCGGCTTGCGCGCGGGCATGCCGATGCACGATTCCATTCAGGTCGTGGCGCAGGAAATCGCCGATCCGGTCGGCACCGAATTTCGCAAGATCGATCAGGCGGTGACTTTGGGCCAGCCGATGGATCTGGCGCTTACGGAAGCGGCCAAGCGCATCACGATTCAGGAATTCCAGTTCTTCGTCGTCAGCCTGGCCTTGCAGCGCGAGACCGGCGGCAATCTTGCCGAAACGCTGGCCAATCTTTCGGACATATTGCGCCGCCGACGCCAGATGCGCCTGAAGATAAAGGCGATGTCGTCGGAAGCACGCGCCAGCGCGTGGATCATCGGCCTGCTGCCTTTCATCATGTTCGCCATCCTGATGGCCGTGAACGCGCCTTACGTGATGAAGCTGTTTCAGGACACGCGTGGGCTGATCATGACCGGCGTCGGTCTGGTCAGCATCGCGCTCGGCGTGCTGGTGATGAACAAGATGATGCGGTTCGAGATATGAATTTCACCGACTTCATTCCTTCCGGCTTCACCCGCGAAGACGCCTTCATCGCCATGGCGACCCTGACGGCGGTGGTGGTCTCGATTGCCATCTGGCAGACGCTGGTGGTGCGCGATCGCATCGGGCCGCGTTTGCGCGTGCTGTCGGGCAGGCGTGCGGCGCTGAAGGAGGCGTTCCTGGCGCCGGGCGAGCTGCCGGAAAGCGAAACCGTCGATTTCATGCGCGGCATCGTGCAGAAAATGAAGCTGTTGCGCGGCCGCGACGCGGAGAAATCGACGCTGGCGCTGGCGCGCGCCGGCTTTCGCACCCGCGACTCGCTGGTCGTCTTCATGTTCCTGCGGCTGTGCCTGCCCTTCGCTTTCGGCATTCTCGGCGTTGTGCTGTTCCATTGGCTGAACATGCTGAAGCTTTCGCTCGGCCTCAACGCGCTGATCATCATGACCATGGTGGTCATCGGCGCCTATGCCCCGCATGTCTATGTCAAGAATCTGACGCAGAAGCGGCGCGAAAAGCTGGAGAAAGCCATCGCCGATACGCTCGATCTGATGGTCATCTCGGCCGAAGCCGGGTTGAGCCTCGATGCCACGTTTAGCCGCGTCGCTCGTGAACTGGGCCCCGCCTGGCCCGAAATGAGCGACGAGCTGACCCTGACCGCCATCGAGCTGACCTTCCTGAGCGACCGGCGGAAGGCGATGGACAACCTCAATGACCGTACCGACATGGATTCGATCCGCGCCGTGGTCAACACGTTGCGCCAGAGCGAGAAATACGGCACGCCGCTGGCCCAATCGCTGCGCGTGCTGAGCGCCGAGTTCCGCAACAATCGCATGATGAAAGCCGAGGAAAAGGCCGCGCGCCTGCCGGTGCTGCTGACCCTGCCGATGGTGGTGTTCATCCTGCCGCCGCTTTTCATCGTGCTGATCGGACCGGCAATCCTCAAGCTGATCGATCAGCTTTCGCGGGTCTAGGGGATCAGCATGCGCGTCGCCGCACGAAAAAAAGGCATACACCCGCTGCACCGCGACGAGCAGGGCGCGACCATCGTCGAATTCGCGCTGATCGCGCCGACCCTGATGCTGTTCGTCATGGGCATCATCGAGGTGGCGATGGTTCTCTTCGTCAGCATGCTGTTGGAGGGCAGCGTCCGCGAAGCAGGCCGCTATGGCATCACCGGCTACGTCTATCAGGGCTTCGACCGCATCGCCATTATCCGCAATATCGTGGAGCAGAACACGATCGGCCTGGTCGACATGAAAAAGGTCAAGATCGAAACCTTGACCTATCAGTCCTTCAGCGCCATCGGCAAACCCGAGCCCTTCAGCGACACCAACGGCAACGGACAGCGCGACTCGGGTGAGGCCTTCAATGATGTCAACGGCAACGGAAAATGGGACGAGGACATGGGCGTCAATGGCGCCGGCGGGCCGGGCGACATCGTCATCTACACCATCACCTACGATTGGCCGCTTCTGACGACCTTCCTGGGCGATCTCATGGGACGCGCCGGAATAATTCAGCTGCGTGCCAGCTACGCCGTGCGCAACGAGCCGTGGGACATCGGCATCGCGGGAGAGCAATGATGCGCGGATTCTTTTCCGGACGAAGTCTTCTGGGGCGATTGCTGCGCCACCTTGCCGGCGACCGTCGCGGCGCTGTGATGGTTGAATTCGCCGTGGCCTGCCCTGTCTTCGTCGTGCTTCTGGTCGGCGGCGTCGATCTGTCGCGACTGATCATTCTCAATCAGAAACTGGACCGCGTCGCCTCGGGCATGGGCGATCTGGTGGCGCAGGCCGACGAGATGACGCAGACGCAGATGACGCAATTGTTCCAGGCCACCTCGCATGTCGCCGCGCCGTTCGACTTCGCCCGCGACGGCAGCGTCATCATCACCTCAATGAGCGTCATCGCCGGCGCGCCCCGGATCAACTGGCAGTCCAAGGGCGGCGGCAGCCTGACTGCGACCAGCCACCTTGGCACCGGCGCCAACGCCGTCGTCACTCTTCCCGCCGGCCTGACCGTCACCGGCACCGATACGCTGGTCGCCGCCGAGGTCTTTTTCGATTTCGAGCCGATGTTCGGCCTCGGTCTGCTGCCCACCGCCCAGCTCTATCACCGCGCTTTCTTCCGTCCCCGCGTCGGCAGCCTCAAGACGCTGGCTGGAGGCTAAGATGAAGACGCTCCATGCCCTGACCCGGAAATTTCGCGCGCTGCTGGCCGACCGCGATGCCAGCGCCACGCCCTTTGTCGCCGTGGCGATGGTCATCCTCGTCGCCAGCATGGGCACGGCTATCGATTCGGGCCGCGGCTATCTGGTGAAATCGCATCTGTCGCAGGCGCTCGACGCCGCGGCCCTGGCAGGCGGTCGCGCCGTGTTCTCACCCAACCGCGATGCCGACATTCGCATGTTCTTCAACGCCAATTTCTCCGGCGGATACCTCGACGCGGAAGTCACGGGGCCGTCGATCGAGGTCGATGCCAATGGCGAGGAGATCGCTCTCACGGCCTCGGCGCGCGTGCCGACCACGTTCATGCGCGTTCTGGGCATCGACACCATGACGGTAAGCACGCAAACCGTGGTGCGCCGCTCCAACCGCGGCATGGAGCTGGTGCTGGTGATGGACAACACCGGCTCGATGGCCGGCTCGAAGATCACGGCGATGAAGGCGGCGGCAACCGATCTCGTCAACATCCTCTATGGCGATCGTACTACGATTCCCAATTTCTGGATCGGTCTGGTGCCCTATGCCGCGACGGTGAATATCGGCAATACCCGCACATCGTGGCTGCTGCCCGATAATCCCAGTACGCTCTACGCGGCGGGGGGATCGTGGAAAGGCTGCGTCGAGGCGCGCAATCCTCCATTCGAGGAGGAGCAGGCCGAAGCCCTGCCTTCGAACGTGAAGTGGCGTCGCTTCTACTGGCCATCGAACAAGAACCAGGTCTACAAGAACTCCAAGGGAACCACTTTCCCTTCCGACAACCCGTGGCCCACGATTATCGAAACGACGGCCGCGGGCAACAACGCCAGGGGCCCCAATCTCGGCTGCCCGCCGCCGATCACTCCGCTGCAACCCAGCAAGCAGGTCGCACTCGACGCCATCGCCGCCATGGGGCCGTGGAGCCGCGGCGGCACGATGGGCAATCTGGGCCTGGCCTGGGGCTGGCGCGTGCTCAGCCCAAGCTGGCGCGGCATGTGGGGCGGCACGACCCCTGCCACGCTGCCGATGGACTACAACACGCCCCTGATGGACAAGGTCATCGTCATGCTGACCGATGGCGTCAACGAATGGTACGACTATCCAGGCTACGCTCCGGGCTGCGCCGGCATATCCAACTGCCCGTCGACCAACCAGGGTTCGGCGAACATCCCTAATGACGCCGACTACACCGCTTATGGACGTCTGTCGGAGGGGCGCGTCGGTTCCGCCAACAATGCGACCGCAACGGGCATCATCAACAACCGCATGGTCAGCTTGTGCAACGCCCTGAAACAGACCGGCGTCATCATCTACACCATCGTGTTGCAGGTGAATAACTCGGCGACCCAGGCCCTGTACCAAGGCTGCGCGTCGAAACCTGAGTATTATTTCCTGTCGCCCAGCTCGGACGATCTGGCCGACATTTTCCGCCAGATCGCCACCCAGCTCAGCAACCTGCGTCTGGCGCGATAGTATTTGCAGTATGATTGCGAATTAATACCGATGACTGTCGATCTGCCGCAATGACTTAAGGATTCGCCCGAAATCCATGTTATTGTTGGGAAAAGCGTTGGGGGTTTGCGGCAATGTTCTGGCGATGGCTCATCCTGGCGGGTTTTGCGCTGGCAGGCGCAGCCGCCTGTTCGCCGCAGGGCGATAAAATGATGGCCGCCGCGCGCGGCTCGGATGCAGCAACCGGCCAGAACCCGCTCGGCACCTATTTGCGGCTGGGCGACGCCGCCCGCGCCAGTGGCGATCTGCCGACGGCGATCGGTTTCTATCGCCGGGCGGTCGACCAGTACGACTCCTACGTCGAGGGCCATCTGCGGCTGGGCTCGGCGCTTGCCGAGGCGCGCGCCTATAACGAGGCGATCGCTTCATACCAGAATGCCGTCCGCGTCGAGCCGCGCAGCGTCGATGCCTATCGCGGCTGGGGCAACGTGCTGATCGCCATCGACCAGCCGGCGCTGGCGCAGACCCAGTACGAAGCCGCGCTCAAGCTTGATCCCAACGACCATCGCACCCTGAATGGCCTGGGCGTGGTGCGCGATCTGGCGGGCGACCACAATGGCGCGCAGGAGTATTACCGCCGCGGCCTGGGCATCGCGCCCAATCATGTGCCGCTGCAAAACAATTATGGCCTGTCGCTGGCGCTGTCGGGCAATTACCAGGAATCGATCCGCATCCTGCGCGGCATTGCATCGCTGCCCACGGCCAACGCGCGCAATCGGCTCAACCTGGCTCTGGCCTATGGCCTGGCCAACCAGCCGGATCAGGCGGCACGAGTGGCCAGCGTCGATCTGGATCAGCTGTCGGTCCAGCGCAACCTCCAGCACTACGCAATGCTGCGCAGCCTCGACGGACCGGCCCGCAGCCAGGCGATCCGCAGCGATCCGACCTATTTTCCCAAAGCGGCGCCTTAGAACGGATCGGACCTAGCGGCGGCGCGCGCCGTCGAGGGCGACGACCTTGCCGCTGTCGTCGTCGGCCGACCCCGCATCGCCGGCAACGCCATCGAGAAACATCTCCACCACGGTGGCGGCGATTTCATCGGCGGTCTTGCGGCGCGGGTCGTACCATTCGATGGCCCAGTTCAGCGATCCCAGCAACAGCATGCGCAGCAGCGAAAGATCGACACCCGGGCGCACTTCGCCCGATCGCTGCCCCGATTCCAGCAACCCGCGCCAGTAATCGCCATAAGCCTCGCGCAACGGCCAATGGCGGCGGCGGATGGGCTCGGGCACCTGGCCGAAGCTCCTGATATTGGCCGCCGTGTAGTCGCCATGCCGCAGCAGCATGTCGAGATGCGCCGCCACCGCCGCCCGCAGCCGGGCGCGGAAACTGGCTTCCGGTCCCAGCGCATCGACCGACGCCGTCACCGCATCGAAGCAGCGCGCAATGCCCTGGTCCAGCACCGCGCCCATAAGCTCTTCCTTGGAGCTGAAATGGTAATAGACGCTGGCGGCCCTGATGGCGGCGGCATCGGCGATGTCTTCTTGCCGCGTGCCGGCATAGCCGCGTTCCTTGAACAGCTTTGCGGCCGCATCCAGCAGACGGCGGCGTGTGCGCGAGGATTTGCGCTCGTTTTCGGCGGAAACGGGCGGCAAAGCAGGCATTGCGCCCTCCTTTTTTTCTAACTAATATTAATTAGAATTTCAGCTTAGGTCCAGAGGGAGCCGCATGCAACGCTCCGAGCAAATAACCCAGTCGCTGCGCCTGCTCGACTATATGAACCGGCGCACGACGGCGATGGCCGAGGACGTCCATGTTGAGGACACCGCCGCCTACGCGTCGCCACAGCGGGCTGAACGCGAACGGCGCGAGCTGTTCGCCCGCCGGCCCCTCAATCTCGGATTCTCCTGTCGCCTGCCCAATCCGGGCGACTGGCTGACCGAGGATTATTCGGGCACGCCGATCCTGCTGGTGCGCGATCGCGATCGCACGTTGCGAGCCTTCGTCAATGCCTGCCGCCATCGCGGCGCGCGCGTGGCCGATGGCGCGGGCGAAAAGGCCGGCGGCTTCACCTGCCCCTATCACGCCTGGAACTACGGCCTCGACGGCAAATTGCGCACGCGGCCCAACGAGCCCGCTTTCGCCGGATTCGATCGCGCCAACTGCAACCTCATCGCCCTGCCGGCCGTCGAGAAATACGGGATGATGTGGGTCGCCGCAACGCCCGGCGCCGAATTCGATCTCGACGCCGCGCTGGGCGATCTGGGGCCGGAACTCGACTCCTATCAATTCGGCACCTTCACCCATTACCGCACCAAGGTCATCACACCCCAGGTGAACTGGAAGATGGTTGTGGACGGCTTCCTCGAAAGCTACCACCTGCCCCATCTGCACAAGACCACAGTCTCGCCCCTGATCTTCGGCGATATCGGGACGTTCGACGGCTACGGGCTGAATACCCGCATGATCTCCATCCGTCGCGGCTTCGCCGACATGGTCAAGCTGCCGCAGGAGCAATGGGATCTGATCACCCATTCGGCGGTCATCTACGTGCTCTTTCCCAACACCGTGCTGGTCGTGCAGGGAGACCATGCCGAGACCTGGCACGTCTATCCGCATCCCACCGATCCGGGCGCCTGTCTGACCTATTTTTCGCTTTACGCTCCCGGTCCTGTCGAGACCGACAAGCAGCGCCGCCACTGGGAACGCAATTTCGAGCTCGCCATCGCGACGGTGGAAAAGGAAGACCTCGTCGTTTCCGCCGGCATGCAGCGCGGCTTCGAAAGCGGCCATCAGAAGAGCATCGTCTTCGGCCGCAACGAACCCTGCCTCGCCCACTTCCACCAGTCGGTCGATCGCGCGCTGGGGAGCAACAGCATGGCGACCGCCGCAGAATAGGCTTTCGATTCGCAGCGCTTCCGTGTCCGGTTGGCAGCGCTCGAAAAACCGGCGCCGCAGCGATGCGGCGCCGGTTTTCTTCTGCCAGGCTCCCCAAATGCCTGTCCCGAGCGGCGGACCGTAACGGATGGGAATGGTTTCCATTATTAACAGGCGATTTTCCCCGCAGCGCCCAATCTGCGCCCCAATCGGCTCCCAGACTTCGGTCATGTCGATCTCCTCGCCGGATCCAACAACGACCCTTCGTCGCGAACCCAGCCGACGCGAGCTGATTGTCGATGCGGTGATCCATGCCATCGGCCTGATCGCCGGCGTCGCCGGCGCGGTGGTGCTGCTGACGCTTGGCGCCCTGTGGGGCGATGCGTTCGATATCGCGGCGCTGCTGATCTACGCGCTGGGCCTGCTGGCCATGCTGATCTGCTCAGCCGCCTACAATCTCGCCCGCGGCAGCGCCCGCCGCGCTTTGCTGCGCCGCTTCGATCACGCCGCGATCTTCGCCATGATCGCCGGCACCTACACACCCTTCACCACGCTGCGCCTCGACGGCGCCTGGGGCATCGGCCTGACGGCGGCGGTCTGGAGCATCGCGGTCGCGGGCATTCTGCTGAAACTTTGGAAGCCGCATCTGGTCGAGAAGGCCTCGGTGCCGCTCTATCTGGCCCTGGGCTGGATCATCGTCATCGCCCTCAATCCGCTGATCGGCGCGCTCGATCTGTCGACGCTCATCCTGCTCGGCATCGGCGGCCTGCTCTATACGGCGGGCGTCGTCTTCCATGTCTGGGAGCGGCTGCCCTATCAGAATGCCGCCTGGCACGGCTTCGTGCTGGCCGCCGCCGCCGTGCATTACGTCGCTATTCTCGACGCGGTGTTCCTCAGCAAGTTCACACTGGCCTGACGCGACCGCGCGCGTCTTGCCTCGGGCATCGCGTACCCTGTATACGCCGTGCCATGGCACCTCCCCTTCTTGCCCTGCGCGACATCAGACTGACCTTTGGCGGCACCCCGATTTTCGAGGGCGCCGAACTGGCGGTCGTGCCCGGCGATCGTCTCTGCCTGGTCGGCCGCAACGGGTCGGGCAAATCGACCCTGCTGCGCATCGCCGCCGGCCAGATCGAGGCCGATAGCGGCGAGCGCTTTCTGCAGCCCGGCACCACAGTCCGCTATCTGCCGCAGGAGCCCGATGTCGGCGGCTTCGCCACCACCCTCGATTTCGTGCGCGCCGGCCTGGGCCCGGCCGACGATGCCTATCGCGCGCAGTACCTGCTCGAGCAGCTGGGTCTGAACGGCACGGAAAACCCCGCCAGCCTGTCGGGCGGCGAAGCCCGCCGCTGCGCGCTGGCGCAGGCGCTGGCGCCAATGCCCGACATCTTGCTGCTGGACGAGCCCACCAACCATCTCGACTTGCCCGCCATCGAATGGCTGGAATCGGAATTGAATTCCCTGAATTCGGCCATCGTGCTGATCAGCCATGACCGGCGCTTTCTCTCCAACCTCTCGCGCCGCACCCTGTGGATCGCCGATGGCCGTACGCGCCTGCTCGACAGCGGCTTTGCCGATTTCGAAGCCTGGCGTGACGGCATACTCGAGCAGGAAGAGGTCGAACGGCACAAGCTCGACCGCAAGCTGGTGGCCGAAACCGCCTGGCTGCGGCAGGGCGTGCCGGCGCGGCGCAAACGCAACCAGGGCCGACTGCGTGCCCTATTCGCCTTGCGCGACCAGCGCCGCAACCAGCGTCAGGCGGTCGGCAGCGTCGAGGCCGTGGTCAGCGAAGCGGAATCGTCGGGCAAGCTGGTCATCGAGGCCAAGAAGATCTCGAAATCCTATGGCGAGCAGCCGGTGGTGCGCGATTTCTCCATCCGCATCCAGCGTGGCGATCGCATCGGCATCGTCGGCCCCAACGGCGCCGGCAAGACCACGCTGATCAACCTGCTGACCGGCGCGCTGGCGCCCGACAGCGGCGCCATCCGCCTCGGCGCCAATCTGGCGATGGTGACGCTGGACCAGCGGCGCGAAGGCCTCGATCCAAATCGTACGCTGGCGGAGACACTGACCGACGGATCGGGCGACATGGTGTCGGTCGGCGACTCCTGGAAGCACGTCGTGGGCTACATGAAGGATTTCCTCTTCGCCCCCGAGCAGGCACGCACGCCCGTCTCACGCCTGTCGGGCGGCGAGCGCGGCCGGCTGATGCTGGCGCGCGCTTTGGCGCGGCCGTCCAATCTCCTGGTGCTGGACGAGCCGACCAACGATCTCGATCTTGAAACGCTCGACCTGCTGCAGGAGATGCTGGCCGACTACGCCGGCACCGTGCTGCTGGTCAGCCATGACCGCGATTTCCTCGACCGTGTCGTGACCTCTACACTCGCCTGGCACGGGCCGGGGCAATGGGTCGAATATGCCGGCGGCTACTCCGACATGATGATCCAGCGCGGCGGCGATCTCGATCGCAAGACCGCCGTCAAGGCGTCTCGCGCGAAATCGTCGGAAAAGCCGACCGAACGCAAACCCTCATCGCGCAAGGCGTTGTCCTTCAAGGACAAGCATGCGCTGGAAACCTTGCCCGGCCGCATCGAGAAGCTGCAGGCGGCGATCGCCGCTAGCCAGGCCCGCATGGCCGACCCGCTTCTCTACGCCCGCGACCCGGCGGCGTTCAACAAGACGGTCGACGAGCTGCATCGCGCCGAAGCCGACCTGGCTGCAGCGGAAGAGCAGTGGCTGCAGCTCGAAATGCTGCGCGAGGAAATCGAAAGCGCGAGCTAGAGCAAATCACGGCTAGACGGAATCGCTTGCGATCCCGTCAAACCGTGTGAACCCGCTCTAGCGGCGCGGCTGGGCGGCAGGCGGCTGTTGCGCTGGCCGCTGCTGCACCGGCGCCGGTTGCTGCACCGGCGCCGGCTGCTGGGCAGGCGCCTGCTCGACCAGAATGCGCAGCACCGTGGGCGCATCGGCGATGCCGGTGATCGGCAGCTTCTCCGCCTTCTGGTATTCCTTGAGCGCCGCTTCGGTCTGCGGCCCGTAGTTTCCGTCGGCTTTCGCCTTCAGCAGGCCGCGCTGATTGAGGCTCTGCTGGATGTTCAGCAGCACTTCCTGGCGAATCGAAGCAACCGCATCGCCCGATCTCATCTCGAGCAGGGGCGAATCGGCGCGCACGCGGGCGCGCGCCATGGCACGCAGCATGTCGCTCAGGATCGTTTCCAGCCGCGCCTTGGGATTCTTCTGGCACAGCGCCAGCGCAATGTTGGTCAGCGCCCGCACGTCGGTGACGGGCGTGATGTCGAACGTGGTCGGCTCGTAGCGATTGACCGCCGTCATGTAACCCAGGATCCAGGAGGCGATCGAGACCGACCCGTTTTTGTCCTTTTCAAGCTCCTGGATCACCGTCTGGCATTCCTGCGAGCCGACGCCGCGTATGGCATAGCTGCCCTTGGCGTCCGACGCCCAGGCCGCCGACGGCCCGCACAAGGCAATGGCGGCAGCGACGACAAGACCAGTTCCGACTTTACCCATGCTGCGTTCCTCGACGGCTCGTTTCCGACTCAACATGCCCTTTATAAAAGGAAAAGGGGAGGCATAACCTCCCCTTTCCCCAAGTTTGTCGCCAGGCGTCAGTTGGTGACGCCGATCTTGCCGCGGGCGGAGTTGCAGACCACGCCGGGTGTCGCCGTGGCGCTGACGGCGCCGTCGGCTGTTATTGGTGATCCGGACAACATTTCTAAAGGCTCGAACAGATCAAGCCAGAAATAATCCGTACGAACAGAAGACTTTGTATAAATACCTGCCCTAATACTGAAACTCTGCACGTTTAACTGGTGCAGTTCCGTGTCTTGTCACAAGACTATGCGTTGCGTCACTGATGGCTAGAAAAAGCAGCCGCGAGGGCGTCTTCGCGGTGCACCTGGTCATGGGCTGCTCTCGCGGCCGCCATTTCAGGCTGCAAACCGGCCTTGCCTGACCGCTCTTTCGAGCTTGAGGATTTCACGGTAACGCGACGACTGCGACAGCATGAGCCAACGAAACAAATAAAAACCCCGCAGCGAACTCGCTGCGGGGTTGTTGGGAGAAAATCGCAGAGCGCTAGAAATACCGCAGCAGCCGCACTTGGGCGAAGCTGTCGGAGTCGACGGCGCGCAAGGCGTCCTTGTTGCTGCCGGCAGCGAAATAGCGGGCTTCCACTTCGAGGCGCCAATTGTCGAACACGCGACGCGACGCCTCGAAGTAAAGGTAGGTCGACGCGTCCTCGACGTCGATCAGAGCTCCCACAAGCACGCGGGCATCGGAAGCGTCGTTGAAGGTCAAGCGAAGCCCGGCGAAGGCGTCCCTGTCGAAAATGGTTCCTGGATTGCGCGATCTCTTGCGATCGTCGAAGTTGAATTCCGCGATCAGGCCGAGATCGATATCCATTCCAAGGCCATTCTTGATCGTGTATTCGCCGCCGAACACGGTAGCGAAGAACGGGCTGCCCTGATTGAAGCGATAGAGCGCCTCGCCCTTCAGCACCAGATCGCCGAACGCCCAGGCGATGTCGATGCCGCCCTGCGTCATGGTCTCGTAATAGGGCCGCACGAACGGTCCGCTCATGCCGAAGAAAGTGCGCAAGGTCGGCTCACGATTGGTGCCGTGGAAAACGCTTAGCCCCAAATCGACCGGGCCGAACGAGTTCTGGTAGCGCGCCGCCAGATCGACGTTCCATTCTTCCCACTTGGCTTCGAACTGCGCGTCCTTGGTCTTGATCGGCAGCGGTCCACGCAGGCGCGAATCGTTGGCGTTGAAGGTGCGCTCGCGGAAGAAAGTCATTGCGTAGAGATCAAGTCGTCCCCAATCGCCGCGAAACGCCAGATTGACCATTGGCTGTCCGAGATAGTCGTCGCCATCGACGTCTTCCACCCCGTCGACCTGGTTGATGACGTTCACCAGATGGCGCGATTCGGCGACGCCCCAGAACACGCGATGGGCGCCGACCAGCACTTCCCAGTCGCCGCCGCGGTAGCGGTAATTGGCCTCGCGCAGATCGACGTGGCTGCGCCGGTCGTCGAACACGTCGAAACGGGCGAACGGCACCACGTTAATGACCTGGCGCTTTTCATCCCATGTGTAGGACAGGTCGGCTTCGGCGAAAATTGAGGGATAAAGATGGCGATCGTCCTGGCCGGCCCATTCCGCGTCTTCCACGAAATAGCGCAACTCGGCGCCAATGACGAGGTTGCCCTTGAATTCCTGCGCAACTGCCGGCAACGAAAAAAACGCCGCCGCAATTGCCGCTGCCGCGACCCTTCCCAGCCCACGATGAATAGTCACGATGCCCCCCAGGTACTCGACGATAACCTTTATTTCTATAGCGATTTTCCGGCCCGGCGCAATTCGGACGTCCGGCCGGAAGCCGATTTGTCCAAGTCCATGGCAACGGGGTCACACCGCCATTTCTGCACCCCGACGGGGCAGCCGACGGGTGAAGCGACAGTAAGCAAAATGCCCGGAATCCCCGAAACAGGCCGGAAAACCAACCCGGTTCGGGTCTCGCCCAAAAAGGTCGCCGTCCCATCCGTCGCAAAACGCCACTGATCTTGCGCGGCAGCAAACCGGGCGGCGGCGACATCCCACGGCAAGCGCTCCAACTTGAGAAAGGCCTCAAAGGCCGTCCACAGATGGGCGAAGGCCCGGTTACGCACTGTCGGGGGCATGCGGGTCAGAACCTCGGCCAGCCGGCCCAGGCCCAGCCGGGCAATGGTCGCCACCGCATCGTCGACCGGGCGCAGACGCTCGGCGTCGATGCCAACGGGCGTGCCCCGCCCGACGGCCACGATCAGACAAGAACCCGAATCTGTCAGGCTGAGATGCTGGCCGGCGGAGAGATTGAAACGCCAGCCGCGCGCAGCGCCCCTGGCATTCCAGTCCGGTGCGCTCTGACGGCATTGCCGGGCGACGTCGTGCAAAAACCGGCCGCGGAGACCGCGCCGCCATTCCGACGGGACGGCGGTCATGTGTTTGGCATGCGCCGCAGCCGAAGCCGGTTCCGCCACAGCGCCCAGCGTCCACCAGATGTGTACCGATGGCCGCATCTGCGCTGGCCTCAGTTTTTGCCCAGGGAAAAAGGTTCCAGTTCGACGGCTGGGACCGGCGCGTCGAAATCGTATTTGGCCCACTCCATGACGGTCGATTTGCCGGTCTGATGATTGCTCATCAGGACATTGTGCGAGCGCCAATAGCGATTCTTGTACTTGCGGAAGTCGGAAGAGATCATGGTCTTGATCAGCGCGCCGCGGCGATCGAAATAATCGACCTTGTAGGTGCGGTAATCCTCCGTGTCCAGCCAGCCAACCAGCCGCGAATAGCCCGAATCCGAGGCCTTGGGGATCTGCACGTTGACGTGGCAGGTACGGCCGGGATTGCCGGGGCACGGTTCGTCGCGCAGATATTCGTAATCGTTCTTTTCGATGATGTGGCCGACCAGATCCTCGTAGCTGAACTCGCTGCCGGCGAAAGAACCCGACCGCGAGCTGGAGGTAATGCGCTTGACGCGATTGAGAGCCGGCAGGAAAAGCCACTGGTCGTCGTCGCGGGAATTGTGGGAATGGGTCAGCAGCGCCATGCCGCGCACGTCCAGCGGCGTGCTGAATTCGATTTCGGTGCGATCGCCATCGCCGGACATCTCCAGCGAACGGGCCACAAACTCGCGAACGTTCGACGTTCCCGCGCGATCGCGCAGGATCATCTTTCCGTCGGCGATGAAGGATTTGTAATCCTGGCTGGCCTTTTCCGCCTTGCGGGCGATTTCAAGGCCGCGCGCCTTGTTGCCGGCATTCTGGGCGAGGCCAGGCATGGCGAAACCGCAGGCAAGCGCCAGAAGCGCCGCGAACCGTAAAGCCTTCATTGCTTGCCTCCTCGATCGAATTTCAACAACAGTCCCGGCAGCATCAGCAACTCGGCGATCATGGCGATAATGATGATGAGCGCAGAGAGCGCACCCATCAGCGCCGTGATGTTGAAGTTAGAAATGCCGAGCAGCGCGAAGCCCATGCCCAGCGCCACCGACGACAGGATAACAGCCGAACCGGTGTAGGTCAGGGTTTCTCGCACCGCTTCTTCGGGCGACAGGCCGTGTTCGTTGCGCGCGAAGCGGTATTTGGTGACGGTGTGGACGGTATCGTCGGTCACGATGCCGTAAGTCATTGCCGTCACAACCGAAATGGCCAGATTTACCTCGCCGCCGAACAGGCCCCAAAGCCCGAACGCCATGAAGGCCGGCGTCAGGTTGGGCACCAGGCTAATCAGCCCCATGCGCCAACTGCGCAGGGCGATGATCATGATGATGGAAACCACGAACACCGAGATCAGCGTACCCAGGAACATCGCGTTGATGTTGCGCTTGGTGATATGGGCGTAAACCACGGACAGGCCCGTGGCGTCGGCGAAATACTGCGGGGCGTTCTGCTTCAGCCACGCCTCCCCGGCATCGGCCAAAGCCAGGATCGAATTGGATGACACGTCGGCCAGACGCACAAGGACGACGCTTTCAGAGCGGCTGACGTTGATGATCGTGTTCAGATCATGGCCCGGCGGCAGCGACAATTCGTAGAGAAAGAGGTATTGCGCCGCCAGCTCCCGCGTCTCGGGCAGGCGGTCGAAGGCGGGATCGTCGCCGTTCATCGCCCGGTTCAGCCGTCGCATCACGTCGGCCAGCGTGTTGACGTGGATGACATGTTCCTGCTGGCGATACCAGGCGGCGAACTCGTCAAGCTTGCGCAGATAGTTGGGGTCGGTAACGCCTTCCTTGCCGGCGGCCGGCACGGAGAAGGTCAGGCCATTAAGCCCGGTCAGCCGCTTCTCCATGAATTCGGTATCGACGCGAAAGGGAAAATCGCGGTCGAAATAGCGCACGAAATTGTCATCGATCTCGATGCGCGGGATGAAGACGCAAAGCAGCGGCACCGCCAGACAGGCGCCCCACAGGAACTTGCGCTGGCGCACGACGATGTAGTTGGCCATGCGCGTCATCAGCCGATGCTCGATATCGTCCGGCTTGCGCTGCGGCAGCGGCAGCAGAGACAGCAGGGCAGGCATGAAAGTGATGGTCAGCAGACAGCCGAATGTCGATCCGACGGCCACCATGTTGCCGAGTTCCGACAACGGCGGCGAATCGCTGAAGTTCAGCGACAGAAACCCGGCGATCGTCGTCAGGGTCTTGATGATGGTCGGCATCAGGTTGATGCGGATGGCGACCTTGACGGCGTTTTCGCGATTGCCCAGCCTGGCCTGCTGCTGAATCACCGAACTGACGAAATGCACGCAGTCGGCGAAGAACAGCGTCATGATCACCGCCGGCGATGAGCCGCTGGCGCTGTTCAACACCTGTCCCAGCCAGCCATAGATGCCCATGCTCAGCGCCACCGTCAGGCCGATCACCAGCACCGTGACGCCGGTGACGGTGATGGATCGCATCCCCGCCCACAGGATCAGGATGATGAGGATCGTCATGGCCGGCATCAGGGTAAGCGAATCCTGCTGCCCGGCCTCGGCGAAGGCGCGGTCGGCCAGCACGCCGCCGGTCAGACGCAGTTCGATTTCCGGATGCTTGGCGCGGAACTGATCGGCCGTGCGCCGCACGAACTCGACGACCTCGGTGACTTCCTGCGGCGTCTCCTTGGGGCGCGTGATCAGCACATTGACCGCCGTCACGTCCGCCTTGTTCGAAACCACGCGATCGACCAGTTCGCGATCCTGCATGACGCGCTGGCGAATATTGGCCACGCGCTCGGGCGTCAGCTCGCCTTTCCCGTCGTAAACCGGCGCCACGCGCAATTCGTCGCCTTGCGCCGTCAATTCCTGATAGTTGCTGAGCGATTCGACGCGGATGACGTAGGGCGTCTGCCAGCCTTCCTGCGTCAGCTCGTCGATGGCCCGCAGATTGGCGGCGGTGAAGACGTTGCCGTCCTTGGGCGCCAGCACGAAAATGACGTTGGTCAGCTTGGCGTACTGGGCTTCCATCCGGTCGAGCAGGATGCGCTCGGGATTCTCCGGACCAAAGAAACTGCGCGTGTCGGGATTGAACGTCAGCCGGAAGATGCCGATGGAGGCGATCGCCACCACCAGCAGCGTCAGGATGATGATCGGCCAGCGCCAGCGCAGAATGAACAGGCCATAGCGATCGGACCCCAGGGTCCAGTCCTGGCCGCTGTCGTCCGAAAGATCGGGTAGCTGATGGTCACTCATCGCGGGTCACGCCCGTTATCTCGCACGATCCCGCGCCACTCCCCGCTGTGTCACGTTGGCGCGGCCAGATCGCCCAGGCTGCTTTCGGGGTCCGCGATAACCCGCCGCAGGATTTCCAGATAGCGATCGACGATCGCCTCGGCTTCGGCTGCCTCGAACAAATGCACCCCATACTGGAACCGCAGCAACAGGCTGCCTTCCATCTCCTGATAGAAGATCAGCGCATCGTTGACGAAATGACCGACGCCCGGCGGCATCACCGGCACGAGGGACACTTCGATATCGCCGAAGCGATGCTGCGTGCCCGGCGGCGCCAGGAAAATGCGTTCGAAACCGGCACGCTCCATGTTGTCCGGCCAGTTCATGAAGACGCCGAACTGTCCCGACGGCAGCTTCTTGCCGTTGGTGTCTGCCGCAGCTTCCTGCATCAGGTGGAACGGATAGGACGAATGCGGCAGCACCTCGGCCCAGCCGGCCGACACCTTCGCCACCTGGTCGCGGAAGCTCGCCGCCGGATCGAAGTCGCTGCGCAACATGGTGACGTTGTTGGTCCAGCCGACCAGCCGCTCGACGGCCGCGCTTTCGCGATTGGCGTAGGACGACGTCACCAGCAGATCGTGACTGCCGGTCAGACTGTGAAGCAGAACCTGTCCCGCCGCCGTCATCAGCGAATGCAGCGACACGCCCATCTGGCGGGCTGCCGACCTGACCGGCAGTTCCGCTTCCGTGGCAATGAAGCGGTTGACCGCAGCGCCAATACCGCGCGGATTCGGTTTTCCCGGCCGCGCCCTGGAACGGCCGATCGGCTCGGGCGCATCCATGAGGTACTGCGACCAGAACTGTCGATCTTTCTCGCCCGTCTCGCCCTCGAAGCGCTGGCGCTGGGTGCGGGCGAACTCGAAATAGTCTCCGGTCTGCGCGGCGTCCGGCTTGACGCCGGCGTGCATGCCGAAATAGCGCTCGAAGATCTCGCGGATCATCGAGCCGAAAGCATGGCCGTCGAGCAGGATGTGATGGGCGCGAACCAGCAGCACGGTGGTGTTGTTGGGCCGGCGATAGGCTCGCAAGCCGACCAGCCGATCGCGTTCGAGGTTATGCGCCCTGGCTACGGCCTGCTGCAGATCGGCCTGGAACTCGCTCTCGCTGCGTGCGGTGGCGTCGATCGCTTCGACCGCAAAGGAAGAAGCCGGCCACAACTCCACGGTGGGCCTGCCATCGACGGCGGGGAAATACGAGCGCAACGTATCGTGCGCCGTCACCGTGGCGCGGAACGCCTGGTCCAGTCGATTGAGATCGACGCCAGGGCGGATCGACAACGCGCCCGCCATCTCCAGCATGCCATAGCGTTCCAGCGTGCCTTCGTTGCGCAGCGTGTGCCATGCCCATTCCTGGCGCAGCGACAGCAGCCGCTTGCCGTCCTTGCGCTGGGTGCCGCCCGCTTCTTCGCTCTTCTCCGAGCCAGCGGTTTCCAGCACTTCGCCGATCGTCGCCGCCAGGCTTTCGACCGTCGGCTTCTGCAGGAACTTGCCCACCGGCAGGGTGATGCCGATCTCGTTCTCCACCTTGTTCTTGAGCTGGAACGAAGTCAGCGAATCGAGACCCAGCTCGTTCAGCGCCCGCCCCGATTCGATCTTGCCGGCATCGACTTTCAGCACGCGCGCGATCTGTTGCGTCAGATAGGCGTTCAGCAGGCGCAGCCGGTCGGCGCCCTTGGCCGCCAGCAGTTCGTTGCGCACCTTGCCGCCGCCGCCCGCAGCGCCGGTATCGGCCGCGACGTCGGAGAAGCGACGCAACTGCTTGATCGCCGGATTGGCGCGACCCAGCGCCTGCCAATCGACCTTGCAGCAGCCGATAGCGGGCGCGTTCTTGCGCAACGCCACGCCCAGCCCGGTGAGCGCTTCCTCAAGCGACAGCGGCGGCATGCCCATCGTCTTCAGGTATTTCAGGATCGCCTTGTCGCGCTGCACCGCGCCGGCGCCGCCCAGCGCACCCCAGTTCACCGTCACCGCCGGCAGGCCGAGCTTGCGCCGCTGCGCTGCCAGCAAATCGAGGAAGCGATTGCCGGCGACGTAGTTGGCCTGGCCGGACGATCCCAGCACCGCCGCCATCGACGAGAACATGACGAAGTGGTCAAGCGGCAGATTCGAGGTCGCCTCGTGCAGATTCCAGGCGCCGACGATCTTGGGCGCCATGACCCGCATCATGCGGTCGGCATCGAGCTGGTTTATGAAACCGTCGTCCAGCACCATCGCGCTGTGCACCACGCCACGCAGCTTGACCTTGTCCTTGGCGATGCGCGCCAGCACCGCATCGACGTCGGCACGCTTGGTGACGTCGGCTGCGATGGCATGCGCCTTGACGCCCTTTCTGGCAAGATCGGCCAGCAGCGCCTTGGCCTCGGGGCGATCCGCGCCCGAGCGGCCCAGAAGATAGAGATGCCCCGCCCCATGCGCAGCGAGATAGCGCGCCACCTCGGCGCCGAAGCCGCCCAGGCCGCCGGTGATCAGATAGGCGCCGTCCTTGGCCAGCATCAAAGGCATGTCGGTCGACAGATCGACCTCAAGTCCATCGGCCTCGAAATCGACCACGACTTTTCCGATATGCCTGGCTTGCGCCATGGTCTTGAACGCTTCCTGCATCTTCGATGCCGGGAAGGTATGGGTCGGCAGCGGCTTCAGCTTGCCGCGCTCGAACAACGCCAGCATGTCGGCGAAGACTTCCTTGACGGCTTCCGGATCGTCGCGATCCATGCGCGCCATGTCGAGTACGAAGAACGAGCCGTTGCGGCGCAGCGCCCGCAAGCCCAGCGCGCTGTCGCCGAAGATGTCGCGCTTGCCGATTTCGATGAAGCGGCCGTTGGGCGCCAATAGCGCCGCCGCCATAGGAATGGCGTCGCCCGCCAGCGCGTTCAACACGATGTCGACGCCGCGCCCCTTGGTGACGCGACGCACGTCTTCGGCGAAGCTCAGCGAGCGCGAATCGAAGACATGCTTGACGCCGAGCTGGCGCAGATAGGCGCGCTTGGATGGGCTGCCGGCTGTCGAAATCACTTCGGCGCCGAAATGGCGGGCGATCTGGATCGCCGCCAGGCCAACGCCGCCGGTGCCAAGATGCACCAGGGCCGTATCTCCTTTGCGAATGCGCGCCAGCCGCACCAGACCGTAATAGGCGGTAGCGAAGGCCGACGGCACTGTCGCGGCCTCGGTGTAGCTCATGCGCCTTGGCATGCGATAGACCGAGTCGGCAGGCACCACGATCTGGCTGCGGAAGCAGCCCTTGGCCGAGCCCATGATGCGATCGCCCGGCTTGAAGCCGCGCACGCCCGGCCCGACGGCGGTAACGACGCCGGCGCACTCCAGGCCCAGCGTTTCCCAGGCCGCGCCTTCTTCGGCGTCGGGCGGCAACAGGCCGGTCGCCGCCATGACGTCGCGGAAATTCAGGCCGCCCGCCTTGACCGACACCAGCAGTTCGCCCTTGCCCGGCTGCAGCGCCTCGGTTTCGATCAGATGCAGATTGTCGAGATCGCCCGGGCCGGTCATCGCCAGGCGGTAGTGACGGAAACCCTGTGGCGACTGCGCCGGCGCGCTGCGCGGCGGCAGGGTCTTGTCGTCGGCCTCGCGCAGGCGCGGCACGAACCAGGCATGATCGCGCAGCGCGATTTCGGTTTCGTCGGTGCCGCCGAGCAGCACGCCAGCCGCCGCTTTGGCCTGCTCGCCCGCCATCGCCGGCACCGGATCAAGATCCAGCAAGGTGCAGCGATAGTCGGCGTGCTCGGTCAGCGCGGTGCGGCCGAAGCCTACGAGTGGCCCGCCGGCCATGGCTTTGGCCAGCTTGCCGTTGGTCGGCCGGCTCTCGCCCGCCGGCAACGCGCCTTGCGTCAGCAGCCACAGCCGCGGCGTGGCGCCGCCGGCGCGGGTCAGCGCCTGCACCAGATGCAGCGCGGCGATGGTCGAGCGGGTTTCGCTGCGGCGAAGCGAGTCGTTGTCGAAGCCCCTGGTCTCGGCCGCCAGGCGCAAGCCCCAGCCGAAAGCGATGCCCGCAAGCTTCTTGCGCCGGCCCAGAGCCTGCAGCAGCCGGTCGAAGTCCTCCGGCACGGCCGGATCGATCTCGAAGGCGTTCTCGCCCACCGTCTTGAATTTCTTGCCCGGCAGCACACGCGTTACATGCGCGCCGGCCGCCGCCAACGACTTGCCGACAGCGCCCGCCAGCCCGGTCGCATCGGCGAACACCAGCCAGTTCTGGCCGCGCGCCGCCTTGGCGTCGGCATTCAGGCGCGGCTCGGTCTCGCCCCAGTCCTCCACCAGATAGGAGGTCGGCAGTTCCTTGCTTTTCTCGGCATTGCGCGCGCGGAAAGGAATGGCGCGGGTGGTGAAACCTTCGACCCGCACCAGCAAACGGCCGGCTTCGTCCAGCACGTTGATATCGGTGACCGAGCCGAACTCGTCCATCTTTACCGAATGGCTCTGCGACCACAGCGTGCCTTCGACGGGCCGCCGGTTCAGCGTCACGCGCTCGACGCGCACCGGCAGATAGAGCTTGTCCTCGGTAGCGGCGCTGCCAACGCCGGCATCAATGCCGAAGCCGACATGCAGCGCCGAATCGAACAGCGCCGGATGGAAGAACATCTCCTTGCCCGAGAGCTTCTTGCGCTCGACCAGCGCCACGGCGCTGGTCTTGCCCTGCCACAGCTTGCGCGCGCCCTGGAAGTCGGGGCCGTAGACGTAGCCCCGCTTGGCGACGCGCTTGTAAAGCTCCGCCGCCGTCGTCGGCTTGCCGCGCGGCGGCCTGGGCGGCCTGGCGCCCTTGTCGTCGACATGCGGCACCGAACGCACGATGCCGCGCGCGCGCAACGTCCAGTCGAGATTGCTGCCGCGGGGGCGGCTGAAAATGGAGACACGTCCGCGCGACGGCTCGTAGATGGTCTGCACCATCTCGTTGCGATCGTTCTGCAGCATCATGGCTTCGAGAATCTCGACATTCTCGAGTTCGATCGCGCCGTCGCCGAACAGCTCGACGCCGGCGGCGAACATCATCTCCAGATAGCCAGCGCCGGGAAACACGACCGAACCGTCAATGACGTGATCGGCCAGGAATTTGTGCTCGTCGAGAGTGAACTCCGCCACCCAGACCGGCGTCGGCGCCAGGGTGCGATTGCCCAGCAACGGGTGCGGTCGCGGCGAATACAGCACGTTGCGCGATTCTTCCGATTCGATCCAGTGCGGCTTGACTTCGAACGGATAGAGCGGCAGTTCGGCGCGCTTGACGTGATCGCCGTAGAAGGCCTTCCAGTCGGGGTTGATGCCGCCGACATAGAGCGTCGCCAGCGCCGACATCATGGTGGCATCGTGCGGCTCCTCGCGCTTGAGCGAAGGAACGACCAGAGCCGAGGAACCGGCTCCGGCGGCGATGCCGGAAATCATGGCGGCGAGGTTGGTGTGTGGTCCGATTTCGAGGAAGGCGTTGATGCCGGAGCGGAAAGCCTCCTGCAGCGCCGGCTCGAACAACACCGCATCGCGCGCATTGCGCCACCAATAGAGCCCGTCGACCGTCTGGCCCGGCACGACCCGGCCGGAGACCGTCGAGACCATAGGCACCTTGCTGGCGCCAGGGCGCACGTCCTTGACCGCTTCGAGGAATTCCTGGCGCAGCGGCTCCATGTGGAAGGAATGCGGCGCGTAATCGACCTTCAGGGTGCGGACGAAAAAATCCTCGCCGTATTTCTGCTGCAGCCTTTCGACCACTTCGGCCACGACCTGCGTGTCGCCCGCGACGTTGACCATTGACGGGCCGTTGACGGCGGCGATCTCGACCAGGGTGATGCCCCATTCGGCGAGATTGGCTTCCATCTCCTCGCGCGACAGCGCCACGGCGGCGATGCCGCCCTTGCCTTCGATGCGGCTCTGCAAAGTGGAGCGATGCCAGATGATGCGCGCGGCATCGGCGGTCGACAGAATCCCGGCGGTATGGGCGGCCGCCATTTCGCCCACCGAATGGCCGATCACCATGTCGGGCTCGATGCCCCAGGCACGCCAGCGCGCCACCAGGCCGATCTGCAACGCGAACAGGCCGGGCTGGGTATAGAGGGTGCGATTGATCTGACTGTCGGCCTTGCCCTTGAGCAGCTCTTCCTTGATCGACCAGCCCGACTGCTCCTTGTAGAGCGCATCGAATTCGTCGACCACCGCGGCGAAGACGGGGTCCTCGCGCAGCAGGCCTTGCGCCATGCCCCACCACTGCCCGCCCTGGCCGGCGAAAGCGAAGGCGAGTTTGCGGTCGTCCTGGCGACGGCCCAGGATCAGCTGCGGATCGGGTTTGGCCTTTTCCTCCGCGCCGATGTGACGCGAGGCGCGCTTCAGGGTTTGCGCCACGGCCTCGGGCGTCTCGGCCAGGACGGCGGCGCGGAAATTCAGATGCGAGCGACGCAGCGCCAGGTTGGCGGCCATTTCCGGCACGTTCTTGCCGAGATCGTTCTTGGCCTTGAGATGGCTGGAGAGATTGCCGGCGACCTGCGCCAGGGCCTTGTCGGTCTGCGCGCCGAACGGCACGAACCAGTATTTGCGGTAAGGATGGCGCTTGGCGACATAGGCGCCATTGGCCGCCGGCGCCTCTTCCAGCACGGCGCAGGCATTGGTGCCGCCGAAACCGAAGGAATTGACCGCCGCCCGCCGCGGGCGATCGGAATCGGCGTCCCAGGCTTTATGCTCCAGCGGCAGCGACAGTCCCAGATCGTCGAAGGGGATGTTGGGATTTGGCCGGTTGAAGTTGATGTTGCGCGGGATTTCGCGCTGGTCGAGGCACAGCGCGGTCTTGATCAGGCCGGTGATTCCGGCTGCCGATTCGAGATGGCCGGTGTTGGTCTTGCCGGCGCCGACGATGATCGGGCGGCGGCGGTTGCGTTCGACGCCGAACACCTTGCCGATGGCGTGGGCCTCGATCGGATCGCCTACCGGCGTGCCGGTGCCATGCGCTTCGACGTAATCGATGTCGTGCGGCGTTAGACCAGCACGACGACAAGCCTCGGCCAGCATGTCCGCCTGCGCTTCGGCGCTGGGGATGGTGATGGTGCTGGTCTGCCCGTCCTGGTTGACGCAGGTGCCGCGCAGTACGGCATAGACATGGTCGCCGTCTTCAACCGCCTGCGACAGGCGCTTGATGATGACCGCGCCGGCGCCTTCGCCGCGTACGTAGCCGTCGGCGTTCTCGTCGAAGGTGCGGATGCGCCCGGTGGGCGACATCATGTTGGCCTTGCTGAAATTGATGAACACGCCCGGATCGAGCAAGGCGCTGGTGCCGCCGGCGATGGCGAAGTCGCTCTCGCCGTTCCAGATCGCGTTGCACGCCATGTCCGTCGCCACCAGCGAGGAGGAACAGGCCGTATCGACAGCGGCGCTGGGGCCGTGCAGATCGAATTTGTGCGAAATGCGGTTGGCGATGATGCTCATCGCGCCGCCAGTGCCGGCATGCACGTTCTCGCCGGTGCGGCGGAAGCGCTGGATCTGGGTGTAGTCGGTACCGGAGACACCCACAAACACGGCGCCACTGGAACCCTTGACGCGATCGGCGGCGATGCCGGCGTTCTCGAAGGCTTCCCACACCACCATCAGCAGCAGACGTTGCTGCGGGTCCATGGCTTCGGCCTCGCGCGGCGAGATGCCGAAGAACTCCGCATCGAAATCGCGGATGCCGTCGATGAAGCCGCCCCATTTGGTACGAGCGCGGCCGATGGCGCCGGGATTCCTGTCGTACAGCAGGTCGACGTTCCAGCGGTCGGGGGGAACTTCACGAATGCCGCAGCGTCCCTGCTTCAGCACATCCCAAAATTCCGCCGGCGTGGTCGCGCCGCCGGGCAACCGGCAGCCGATACCAACGATCGCCAGTGGTTCCCTATCGCCAAAACGCTGCGACATCTCTACCCCCGATTGACTTCGCACTCCGCGCGCGCCGCGCGCGGATCAGCACGGCGCGATACGCCGCGCTTACCCTGCAACACTGAGGCTCCCCCCTGATCCCCGTGCCGCGGCACTCTGGTCGGCGGCACTATTAGACAATAGTATGGGCTCATGAACTTCTGGTAGGGAAAATCGCTGCACTTGCGAATAAGTTTTTGCCGCCCCCGTGCAATTTCAAAACTCTAGGGTGGCGGGATGCAAATAGTGTCAACGGGGTTTAAGGAAACCTAAAACTTGAATGGAGACGCCCAAAACCCCCGTATTGGCGGACCGGCGGACGGCGGGCGAGGGTTGCGAATCTGCGTCATCGGTGCGGGCCTCAGCGGCCTGGTGACCACCCGGGTACTTCGCGACCACGGCAACACGGTCAGCGTATTCGAGAAGGCCGATGCGGTCGGTGGCGTATGGCATCCCGCCAATCGCTATCCCGGACTGCGCACCCAAAGTCCCCGCGATTGCTATGCATTTTCCGATTTTCCGATGCCCTCGGACTACCCGGAATTCCCCGATGGCGCCCTCGTCCATCGCTATTTGCTCGCCTATGCCAATCATCATGGTCTCCTTTCGCATATATCCCTGGCAACTTCTGTGATCGCGATCACACGCCGGGAAGACGGCGGTTGGGACGTTCGCTTGCGGAATGAGGCCGGCAGGGAATGGAGCGAGGCCTTCGATTTCGTCGTCGCCTGCAATGGCGTGTTTTCCCATCCGCATATTCCCGAATTGCTCGGGCGCGACGCTTTCGAAGCGCATGGCGGCCTGGTTCTTCATTCCTCTGAGCTGCATGACCTCGAACCGCTGCGGGGGCGCGACGTTGTCGTGGTCGGCTTCGGCAAGTCGGCGCTCGATATCGCCGAAGCCTCACTGCCAGTTGCCCGCAGCACCGCGATCGTCTGCAATCGCACATTGTGGAAGGTGCCGCGGTATCTTTTGGGATTTATCAACGCAAAGCATGTCATCCTGTCGCGTTTTGCCGAACTGTGGCTGCCGCATTACAACATGCGCGGCTTTCGCCGCTTCCTCCACGAGCGCCTGCCGCGGCTGGTGGATCTATATTGGCGCCTGTCCGAAGGCGGCATCGGTGCCTACCTCGGTCTATCGCAAGACCAGCTGCGACCAGAAGTCCCCATGCGACGGTCGGTCGGCACCTGCTTCGGCCTGGCGCCCGCCGATAATTTCCGTGCTTTGCGCTCCGGCCGCATGGCCTTGCACAAGGGGCGCATCGCAGCCCTGACCGCCAATGGCCTGACCCTGGCAGGCGGCAAAATTGTGCCGGCTCAGACGATCATTTGCGCGACCGGCTTCGTCCAGAAATGCGACTTTCTCAATGCCGACGATCAAGCGTCGCTGTTCGATACCGATGGCGTTCCACAGCTTTATCGATTGCTGATCAATCCAGGGATTCCCAACTTTGCCGTCAACGGATACAACGGCGGCGGCGCCAGTCAGCTGACGGCGGAAATCGGCGCCCGCTGGATTGCCGAAATGCTGGCTGGAAATCTGAAGTTGCCCGACAACAAGCAAATGGAAGAGCAAATCGAACGCGATCTGGCGCACCGTCGCAGCGTCGTCAGCATGCCGCGGGGCCTGGGATATTATACCGCGCCTTTCATGTTCAGTTATCTCGACCAGTTGCTGGCTGACATGGGCCTGCCGCCGGCTGATAGCGGCAAAGGCTTCTTGCATCGCTACTTCACAGCGATCGATCCGCGTGACTATGCCGTGCCGGCCGGGATACGACCAAACGGCGGCAAGTGAAGCAAATGGCCTCCCCCCGCATCCTGCCACCCGGTCCGAAAGGTGGTCTTTTCGGAATCCGCCATGCGATCAGAAGCGAACGCGACATTCTGGCATTCATGGCTGATCTCGGCAGTTATGGCGACATGGCCTATTTCGGTGTTGGCCCGATCCGCGCCTTCCTGGTGAACAATCCCGACCTGCTGCGCGATCTGCTGATCGCGAAGTCGGATCTGATCCGCAAACTGCCATTCCAAATGTCGGTGATGCGCCAGATTGAAGGCAACGGCATGCTGGTCAGCGAGGGCGAGCACTGGCGAAAACAGCGTCGTCTTCTGCAGCCCGCGTTCCATGCGCGCCGTATCGAAGCTCTGGCCGACAAGGCCGTGAGCGAAACCGAACGGCGCATGGCCAACTGGCGCGACGGCGGCACGATCGAAGGCGTGGCCGAGATGACCGACCTGTCGATGGTCATCATGGCAAAGAGCTTTTTCGGCCTCGACCTCGATGCCGAGGCGCCGCAGTTCCGCACGCTCGTGCGCACCATCTCGGAAACGTTCCTGCTGGAGATGCGGCGCATGATCCGCCTGCCCCGCTGGTTGCCGGCGCCGGCGGCGCGGCGCAAGTGGGAAGCGGTGGATGCGCTCGACGCGCTGGTCTGGGATCTGGTCAGGCGTCAGAAAGGCTCCGGCAGCCAAGCCGACAACCTGCTGGCCATGCTGCTACGTGCCGTCGATCCCGAAAACGGCGCTGCGGCCATGACCGAACGCGAAGCGCGCGATGAAGCCATCACCATGTTCAACGCCGGCCACGATACGACCGCGGCGGTTCTGGCCTGGGTGCTCTATGTCCTGGCGAGTCGCCCTGAGGTCGCGACGCGCATAGAGCGGGAAGTCGATGCCGCTCTGGACAGCCGGCCGCCATGCGCTGGCGATATTGAGAACCTGCCCTATACCGAAATGGTGGTGCTCGAAACCATGCGGCTTTATCCGCCGACATGGTCGCTCTTCACCCGTCAGGCAACGCAGGATTTCGCCCTTGGCGAATATGCCATTCCGAAAGGCGCCTGGCTGATCGCCATGCCCTGGGTGACGCATCGTGATCATCGTTTTTTCCCCGAACCGCTGAAGTTCGATCCCGAGCGCTTTTCGCCGGCGCGCGCGGCAAGCTTGCAGCGCTTTGCCTTTTTTCCTTTCGGAATCGGGGGACATACCTGTCTCGGCATGCGCCTGGCGACGGTTGAGCTTGTGCTGATGGTTGCCGCTATGTGTCGGCAGTGGCGTTTTCGCCTGTCCGAACCGGAGAAACCGGTCGGAATAGACGCTTTGCTCAGCATATGGCCCAGAGGAGCGTTGTCGTTGACCTTGCAACGTCGCAACTGACGAACGAGCATGACGCCCTCCCGGGAAACGCGTCTTGCGCTATTGCGCCAATACGGCAGCTTCACCCTCGCCTATTCCGCAACCTTTCAGGACGGGTTGCAGTATTTCGGCGACGAGCGCGGCTTCGTCACTTTCCAGAAGATGCGGCGCACCGCGCTGGTACTCTCGGATCCCATCGCGCCGCGCTCGGAATGGAAACCCTTGATCGAACGTTTCCTCGCCACGCACCGCCGGACGTCGTTCTGGCAATTGTCGCGTCCGGCCGCCGAAATCCTCGCGGCGCGCGGGTTTTTCGTCAACGAGATGGGCACCGAAACGCGGCTTGACCTGCCGGGCTACACGTTCGACGGCAAGGAGAAGCGCAACCTGCGCATGGCGACCAACCGCATGCAGAAGCGCGGCTACGTCACCCGCGAATGTTCGCTGTCGGATCTCGACCTCGATGAGGTGCGGAGAGTTTCCGAAACCTGGCGGCAGACCCGCACGATCAAGAATCGCGAAGTCACGTTCCTCAATCGCCCGCTCATCCTTGAAGACGAGCCGGATGTGCGCCGTTTCTTCACTTTCGATCCGCAAGGCAAGCTGGTCGCCTTCGCCTTCTTCGATCCGGTTTATGAAAACGGCAACGTGGTCGGCTATTCAACCTCGTTCAAGCGACGGCTGCCGGAAGCCGATCTGAAGGCCGGACAGGCGATCACCCGCCTCGCCATCGAACAGTTCCAGCGCGAAGGGCGCAAATGGCTGTTTCTCGGCCTCTCGCCTCTGGCCGACATCAAGGACGGGGAATTTCGCCACAACCGCGTGATGAGCTGGTGGCTGCGCACGGCATTCAAGAACAGGCTGCTCAACAAATACATGTACAACCTGCAAGGGCACGCCGAGCACAAGCGCGAGTTCCGCGGGGTCGTCGAGCAAACCTACTACGCCTCGAACAAGCGTCTGGCCTTTCCGTCCCTGTTCCAGCTCCTCTACGTTTCGCGCCTGCTCGGCTGAGGTTGCGCAGCGAAAGCGGGCATCGCCGGCCGGAATAGCACTGCTTACCGCTTGTCGTCTGCCCGCGTCGGTCTGAAAATGCGGCAGGGAGCCAACGCCATGATCGAATTTACCGAGCTGTCGCAGCAGACGACGCCTTACATATTCGGCTATCAGGCCGAGAAGCGCGGCGACCAGCCTTTCCTGCGCATGATCGGGCCCGATTTCCGCGGCCAGAAGTTCATCAGCTACGGTGAAATGGAGTTGCGCACCCGCAAGCTCGCCAATTCCCTCCGCACGCTCGGCATCGGCCATGGCGACCGGGTCATGATCCTGCTGCGCAACAGCGTCGAGTTCGTCGAGACATGGCTGGCGCTGCACCGGCTCGCCGCCGTGGCGGTGACGGCAAACACCAACTACCGCGGCATTTTCCTCGAGCATGTCGCCAACAATTCCGCCGCCTGCTTCATCGTCACCGCGCCCGAGTTCGTGCCGGCGGTGATCGAGAGCGAACCGCAGTTCAAGCACCTGAAAGCCATTATCTGCACCGGCGCCGTTCCTGCCACGGGCGAGACGAAGCTCGAGCTGCTGAACTACGACGATTTGCACAACGGGCCGCAGACCGGCATCGACATTGCGGTGGGCGGCGCGGATATCGGCACCATCATCTACACCTCCGGCACCACGGGCCCGTCGAAGGGCGTGCTGATCCCGCAGGCGCAGACCTATCTCAATGCCGCCGTCACCATCGCGCAGACCGGGCTCAAGCATCACGACCGCTTCTATTCCTGCCTGCCGCTGTTCCACGTCAACGCGCTGGCGGTGCAGATGATGAGCGCGATTTCGCTCGGGGCGCCCTTTGCCCTGGCGGAAGGTTTCAGCGCCTCCACCTGGCTCGACGACGTGCGCGAAAGCCGCGCCACCATCACCAATCTTCTGGGCGTGATGACGGAGTTCCTGGTGCGCCAGCCCGAAACGCCGCACGATTCCGACAACGATCTCGAAGTCGTCTGCGCCGTGCCGATCTCGCCCGCTTTCGGCGAGAAATTCGAGAAGCGCTACGGCGCGCAGCTTGTCGAGCTCTACGGCTCGACCGAAGCCAATTGCCCGATTTACATGCCGCGCGACGAGAAGCGGCGCGACAATGGCTGCGGCAAGGTCGCCACGCAATGGTTCGACTGCATCGTCGCCGATCCCGAAACCGGCGCGGAGCTGCCGCACGGCGAAGTCGGCGAATTGCTGATCCGCTCCAAACTGCCCTTCGCCTTCATGGCCGGCTACAACGCCAACCCGGAAGCCACGGTCAAGGCATGGCGCAATCTGTGGTTCCACACCGGCGACGCCATGCGCCGCGACAAGGACGGCTGGTTCTATTTCATCGATCGCACCAACGATTGCCTGCGCCGTCGCGGCGAGAACATCTCTTCCTTCGAAATCGAGCAGGTAGTCATGGGCCATCCGGCCGTCATCGACGTGGCCGTGATCGGCGTGCCCTCGCCCTTCGAGGAGAAGGAGCAGGAAGTGAAGATCTGCGCCGTGCTTGAGAAAGGCCGCAACGTCAGCGAACGGGAGATCTACGAGTTCTGCGCGCCCCTGGTGCCGCGCTTTGCCGTGCCGCGCTTCGTCGAAATTTACGACCAGCTTCCCAAAACGCCGACAAACAAGGTGCAGAAGGCGGAATTGCGCAAGCACGGCATTCGCGCGCAGACCTGGACCGCGCCGGCGCAGGAGCGCCAGCGCAAGAGCAAAGCCAGTTAGACGCTGGCGCCGCCGTAATAGAGCGTGACAGCGTGCCGGGCCTCGGCGAAGAACAGCCAGCGTTCGACCAGCGTTCCGATCAGGCCAAATACCACTGCGACAATGGCGGCGGCGAGAGCAAGCGTCAGGGGCAACGCCAGGCTTAGAAGAACCACAGCCGCAGGGATCACCCAGCCGCCCACCAGCGCAATCAGGCGCAGCTTGGCGGCATGCTTGCGCGCGATGCGAAAGCCCATCTCCTTGTTGAGATAGTTCTCCTGCGTGTGCGGCGCCTCGAACAGCCGCACCTTGCCCAGATGGCCCAGCCCGGTGGCGCTTTCCGCCGTGCTGAACGCCGGCATCGTGTCAATGTAACGCCAGTAGAGAAACTTGGTGAGCGCCGCCGCAATCAGTGCCAGCACCGACGCAATTTGCAGCATCGTCGCGGCTTGCGGCGCGAACACCAGCACCAAAGCATTGGCCAGCAGCAGGCCGGTTGCCAGCCCAAGGACCAGATAGCCCGGCACGACATAGGAATTGTACCAGGCGCGTATCGGCTTCAGCGACCGATAGATCATGCCGGTGGCGATCACGGTCACCACGGCGCAGACCGCCGACAGCAGCCCGAGCACGATCAGAATGCCGCGCGACGGCTCGAAGAACGTGAACAGCAATGCCAGCAAGCCGGCCGGCACATAGGTGGTCACCGCCAGCACGCCTTCGCGGCTGAGCCATGAGCTGCGCCACTGGCTGAAGGCGCGCCATGCCCGCTCCGGCCGCCCCAGATGCAGGAAGGACGACAGCAATCCCACCGTGAACAGCGCGAAGGAAATGCCGAAGCAGACGAAGCCCGTCCAGAACGACGGCGCCAGCAATCCGAAGGCGACCAGCAACGCCAGAACGAACAGCAGTCCATAGCCCGCGCCGGAAGCCACGGTGAAGACGATGACGGAGAAAGCCGGATGCATCGTTTGAAGCCCTAGCGCGAGAGGATACGGTCCAGCCAGCCCAGCAACCCGTCGGCCGATGGCTCGACCACGGGAAGAGCCGAGGCGCCGGTGCAGCCGGACGTGTTCTGGCGCGCTCGCGGCGGCAGATATTTGTTCACCGGCTGGTAACCCATCTCCGGCATCAGATCGAACCCGCCGCGCTCGGCCACCAGCTTGGACACCTTGCTTTCCGGATCGCCCAGATCGCCGAAATGCCGCGCCGAGGCGGGACAGGTCGAGACGCAGGCCGGCACGCGGTCGATCTCTTCGAGGTTTTCGTTGTAGATGCGGTCGATGCACAGCGTGCACTTCTTCATCGTGCCGCCGTCGTAATCGTATTCGCGCGCGCCGTAGGGGCAGGCCCAGGAGCACAGCTTGCAGCCGATACAGGTTTCCGGGTTGATCAGCACGATGCCGTCTTCGGCGCGCTTGTAGCTGGCGCCGGTCGGGCAAACGGTGACGCAGGCCGGCGTCTCGCAATGCAGGCAGGATTTGGGGAAATGCACGGTGCGGCTGGCATCGCCCTCGCCCGCCTCGAAACTGTGGATGCGGTTGAACCACACGCCCGCGGCATCGGCGCCGTAGGGATCGAGATCGGTCAACGGGCCCGACGTGCCGCCGGTGTTCCATTCCTTGCAGTTCACCGCGCAGGCATGGCAGCCCACGCAAGTGTCGAGGTCGATCACCAGTCCCAGCTTTTTGGCCGACGGCTGCGGCAGGGTCGTCATTTGACATCTTCCTTCAAGTACGGCGCCGCCATCGTCTTGCCGTAGCGCAGCACCTCGGTGGGCCGCTCCATGTGCGGCGGCCTCTTCAGCGTCGGCAGTGCCGGCAAGGTCTGCCCCATGGGCGCCTTGGTCTTTTCGATGCGCACGCGCAAATCGTACCAGGCGGCCTGACCGGTGATCGGATCGCTGTTCAGGTCGCGCTGCCCGTTCTGCTCCGGCAGCGTCTCGGAAATCAGGTGGTTGAGCAGGAAGCCCAGCCGCGCTTCGGGCGCATCGGCGTCGAGGTTCCAGGCGCCGGCGCGCTTGCCAATGGCGTTCCACGTCCACACGGTGCGATCGTTGACGCCTTCCATCAGCTTCACCTGGCAGGTGATCTGCCCGTGATGCGAGGTGACGTTGACCCAATCCTCGTCCTCCAGCCCCATCGCAAGGCCGGTGGCGCGGTTGATGTGCAGCCGGTTGGCGCCATGGATCTGCCGCAGCCAGGCGTTCTGCGAGCCCCAGGAATGGTACATCGCCGCCGGCCGCTGCGTGATGGCGTAGAACGGAAACTCGCTCTGGTCGAGGCGCTGCTGCTCGAAGGGCTGGTACCAGATCGGCAGCGGATCGAAATGATCGCGCACCCGCGCGCGCAATTCCTCCGGCGGCTGGATCGTCCCGTGGCCTTCGGCGGCAAGACGGAATTTCTGCAAGGGCTCGACATAGAGCTGCAGCACGATCTGGTCCGGCTTGGCCATGAAGCCCATCTGCACGGCGTGCTCGAGATAGGCCTTGTTGGCGTGCTTGTAGTACTCGGCCGCGTGCGGCAGCTCGTACTTCCAGAAACAGCCATTCTCTATATAGCGCTTGAGCTGGTCGGGATTGGGCTCGCCCGTTCCGTGCTGGCTGCCATCCTTGCCGCGCCAGCCCGCCAGCGAGCCGACGCCCGGCGCGCGCTGGTGGTTGACGATGTAGTCGGCATAGCCGCCGGGATAGAGCGGCTTGCCCTCCGGCGTCGTCAGCCCCGGCAGTCCCAGCCGTGCGCCAAGCTCGATGACCACGTCCTGGAACGGGCGCACGTCGCGATCGGGTTTCACCACCGGCTGGCGGATGGCGTCGCCTGGCCCATGCGCATTGCCGATCGGCCGGTCGAGCAGCGAGATGCAGTCCCAGCGCTCCAGATAGGTCGTGTCGGGCAGGATCAGGTCGGCATAGGCCACCGTCTCCGAGAAAAAGGCGTCGGAATAGATGATGTGCGGAATGCGATAGGTTCCGTCCGGCTTCTTGGCCGCCAGCATCTCCGCCGTGCCGGCGCTGTTCATCGACGAGTTCCAAGCCATGTTGGCCATGTACATGAACAGCGTGTCGATCTCGTAGGGCTCGCCCGCCCAGGCGTTGCGGATCACCATATGCATCAGCCCATGGTTGGCCATCGGCGCATGCCAGGAATAGGCGTTGTCGATGCGGCGCGGATCGCCGTTCTGCTCGACCAGCAGATCCTCCGGCCCGATCGGAAAACCCAGCGGCGGGCGCGGCAGCGGCTTGCCCGGCTGCACTTCGCCGATCTTGCCGCCAGGCCGGATCGGCATCGGCGCCGGCCGCGGATAGGGCGACTTGTAACGGAAGGCGCCCGGCGTATCGATCGCGCCGATCAGCATCTGCAGCACATGCAGCGCGCGACAGGTCTGGAAGCCGTTGCTGTGGGCGGAGATGCCGCGCATGGCATGGATCGCCACCGGCCGGCCGATGAAGCTCTCGTGCTGGCGGCCGGCCCAATCGGTCCACGCCACCGGAATCTCGATCTGCTGCTCGAAGGCGGCATGCGCGATCTCGGCCGCGATGCGCTTCATCGTTTCGGCGGCAATGCCCGTAACTTTCGCCGCCTCTTCGGGCGCATAGGACGGATCGAGATAGCGCTCGACCAGCAGGCGCAGCACCGGCCGCACCTTGCGCCCGTCTTCCAGCGTGAACTCGCCGGTCAGCGCCGGCGCTACGTCGGCGCGCATCGCCGAGGTGATAGATTTCGACATCTGGTCGAAACACAGCGGCTTGCCCTCGGCGTCGCGTGCGAACAGGCCGTGATCGGCGCTGCCCGGCGCATGCACGACTAGCCATGGCGCGTTGGTGTAGCGCACCAGGAAATCGAGATCGATCTTCTGCGCCTTCAGAAGCTCATGCACGATGGCGAGAATGAACGCGCCATCGGTGCCGGGCCGCAAGCCCACCCATTCGTCGGCGATGGCGGCATAGGCCGTCTTGACCGGGTTGATGGCGACGTACTTCGCGCCGCGCGCCTTCAGCTTGGCGAGACCCGCCTTGATCGGATTGCTGTCGTGATCCTCGGCGACGCCGAACATCAGGAAGTAGCGTGAGCGGTCCCAATCCGGCTCGCCGAATTCCCAGAAGCTGCCGCCGATCGAATAGAGCCCGGCTGAGGCCATGTTCACCGAACAGAACCCGCCATGGGCGGCGTAGTTGGGCGTGCCGAATTGCTGCGCCCACCAGCCGGTCAGCGCCTGGCTCTGGTCGCGGCCGGTAAAGAACGCAAGCTTCCGCGGGTCGCTGTTTCTGATGTCGCCCAGCCACTTGGTGGCCAGACCCATCGCCTCTTCCCATTCGATTTCCTTGAACTCGCCCGCGCCGCGCTCGCCCACGCGCAGCAGCGGCTTGCTCAGCCGTGCCGGCGAGTAGTGGTTCATGATGCCGGCCGAGCCTTTGCCGCACAGCACGCCCTTGTTCACCGGGTGAGCCCTGTTGCCCTCGATGTAGCGGATGCGGCCGTCTTTCAGGTGCACCTTGATACCGCAACGGCAGGCGCACATGTAGCAGGTGGTGGTCTTCACCTCGTCGGAGACGGGCGGCGAAAGATTTTCGATCGGGGCCTGCTGCTTCATGATTTTTGTTTCCCCGTTGGACGCGACGATACTAACACCGTTTTCGAACTCCGCTCCGTCATGGCCGCCACCAATCGAGCGCAGCCAGATACAGGCACAACACACCAAAGGCCGCAATCGTAAACGGCCCGTTCCAGACGCGGCCGATCTTCTCCGGCGTCTCGCCGGTCAGCCCGCCGACCAGCACGATCGGCGTACCGTACGGCGATGAGGCGATCGACAGCGCCGAGCCGCCGAGCAGCGCCGTCGCCAGCAGCACCGACGGCAACCCGTCGGCCGACATGTGATGCAGCGAGCTGCCGATCAGGGTCAGCATCACCAGCGAATTGATGCCGATCTGTCCAACCGCGGCGATGACGAAAGCGATGATTATGGCCAGCCCGAGCCAGGGCAGATCGAAACGCGCGATCAGCGCTTCGATCGCATCTTCGGGGATCAGCGCCGACAGCACCGATCCTATGTAGGCGGCGTTGCTCAGGATCAGCGTTTCCGAGCGCGAGGAGGCAAACTCCCCCATCGGCCAGCGCGTCACGCGCCGCCCCACCATCGCCGCCATCAGGCGCGGCCCGAGATGGCGGAACTGCACGGCAATCCACAGGATGGCGAAGACCGGCATCATCAGCATGATCGAATCGACCGTCGTCAGATGCAGCAGCCGGCCGGCGCCGACCACCAGCACCATGATTCCCAGCAGCACCGCCAGCATCGGCAAGACCGATGCGGCGAAACCGTGCGTCGCCGTCGGCATCTGCAACGAGACGCCAGGCGGCGTGCGCCACTGCAACCGATCCATCATCCAGCCCAGCGCCAGGAACAGCAGCGAGAACGTGGCGCCCGCCGGCGCCAGCTCGCCCCAGGTCAGGCCAGGCACCAGCGACAGGGTCAGCGCGATGAGAATCGACAGCGGCGACCAGCCCACCATCGTGCATTGCCCGCGCATAACCGCCAGCATCATGCGCTGCTCGCGGATCTTGAAACGGCGCATGTCGCCGCCGGCGCTCGCCAGCGTGTTCGAGCGCTTGACCATGGTGCCGAGCAGATTGATCACGCCGTAATTCAGGATCACGGCGAAGAGATGCGCCGCCAGCGTCAGCGCCGCATAACGCCGCCCCGGCGGCTGGGCGATGACGTAGCTGCCGCAGCGCTTGACCGCGGTTGAGGTGCGGGCCGCGTCGCGCAGCATGTTCAGCGCCAGCAGGAAGGTGGAGAAATAAGCCGCCAGCAGGATGGCCTTGGCGATGATCGGCCACGGTTCTTCCTTCACGACCAGCACCGCCAGGCTCAGGAGCACCGCGGCGCCGGTGAAATAGAAATCGCGCCGGTTGGCGACCAGCATCGCAGTGGCGACGAACGCCAAATAGGCGCCACCGATCAGTATCCGCAAACCCACCCAATCGCTGAACAGCATCGCCAGCGTGGTCAGCACGATCACCGTCAGCAAGGTGGCTATGGCCCGCCTGTGCAGCAATGCGCCACGTGCGGTCACAGCACGCCGCCTTGCAATACGTGGAATCCCATGATCAC
The DNA here is from genome assembly GCA_964388115.1 of uncultured Hyphomicrobiales bacterium. GTDB lineage: Bacteria > Pseudomonadota > Alphaproteobacteria > Reyranellales > JAQSWP01 > JAQSWP01. The sequence continues at coordinate 593,561 of CAYLYK010000001.1, read as the reverse complement.
GACGGACGAAATGACGATGCAGCCGAAGGCGTAGAAGCCATTGTCGCGCCACGCCATGCTCCAGTTCGACTGGCCCAGCATGTTGGCGGCATAGAGCGTCAGGTTGGAGAGCGGCGACAACACGCCGCCGATGCCCCAGCTCGTCAGCATCAGCAGCGCCATGGTCTGCTGCGACAGGCCGATGGCGGCCGGCGGCAGGGTATGGCCGATGATGACGATCATGATTACCGAATGCAGGCCGAAGATCGAGGTACCGGCAATCATGAACAGCAGGAACGGAATCCACAGTACGCCGGAAACGCCGATCTTCGACGCCGCCTCGACCAGCAACTGCCCGTCGACGGCGCTGGAAACGCCCTGGCCGAAAATATTGGCGGCGATGAACAGCACCGACAGGCCGCGCAGGCCGCCGACATTGTCGACCAGCATCGCGCCGTAACGCGGCAGGCTCACGCGCGGCACGGTGGGAGATCTGGTGACCGCCAGGATCCAGTACCAGCCCAGGGAGAAAACCGTCACGACGATCGCGATGGTGGCCGACATCGATAGATGCGCGATGGCGTCAAACGCCGCCACGCCGCCGACGAGGATCAGCGACAGCGCCGCGAGTTTCAGCATTGCCGCCCGCTTGCCCTCGATCACCGGCGGCAGGCCCGCCTCCTCAACGGTATCGCTCCGCTTGCCGAAGCGATCGCAGGCAGCGCCGAACACGATCAGCGCCAGCCCGAGCAGGATGCCCGGCACGGCGACATCGACCCAGCGCAAAGTCGGCATCAGCGATACGACCACCGCCATGGCGAGAAAGAACGGCGACCAGGTGGAAGCGGCCACGAAACCACGCGACAGCGCCAGCGCCATGCGCTTGCGCAACTCGCCGGCAGCGCTGGCCGCGACGAAGCTCGCGAGAAGCGCGAAGCCTGCGAAATTGGTGATGGCGCTGAGGAAATGGCTGGCCAGGCTGAGCCACAGATAACGCCGGCCGGACGGCAGGTTGGTGACGACGATCCTGACCACCTGCATCGACGGGCTGTGCAGCGCCGGATATTGCAGCAAGGTGACCGACGCGAAGAGCAGGATGAACATCAGCGTGCCGCGGCCGCCTTCCCACAACGCGCCCGCAACGTTGTGGCTCAGCGCCGACAGCACGATGCCAGCTGCGATCAGCAACAGGCCCATCGCCCATTGCGACAGCAGGACCTTGCGCGGCTCGGAGACGATATAGATCAGCAGAAAAGCCACGGCGAGGCGATCGAAGCCAACGCGGGGAAACAGCGCCTCGAGCACGGCGAAGACGCAACAGGCCAGACAGGCCAGCGCGCCGACAAGCGCCACAAGCCGCCGTGGCTTGCGAATTGCGTCCTCATCAACTGCCGTTTGCGCCGCCTGGCTCACGGTCAGGCGCTTCTGGCGGAAACTGGCGCCGCGGCGAACAGGGTCAGCGCCTGCTCCTTGAGCTTGAATTTCTGGATCTTGTCGGTGCCGGCGGTGCGCGGGAATTCGTCGATCACCACGATATCGGCCGGCAGCTTGTAGGACGACAGCTTCTCGCGCAGGAATGCCAGCAGTTCCGGGCCGGACAGCGACGCGTCGGGCTTTACAGTCACGAAGCCGACGCCGATCTCGCCATGCCGGTCATGCGGAATCGGCACCACCGCCGCGGCGCTGACGGCCGGATGCTGCAGCATCACGCTCTCGACTTCGGGCGTGGAGACGTTGAAGCCATTGTGCTTGTAGCCGTCCTTCAGCCGATGCAGGAAAGTCAGCGAGCCGTCGGCATTGAGGATACCGGCATCGCCCGAGCGCAGCCAGCCATCGTGCGTGATCGTGTCGGCCGTCTCGCGCGGCTTGTCGAAGTAACCCGCCATCACGCCATAGCCGCCGATCCAGATCTCGCCGATCTCGCCTACCGGCATGTCCTTGAGCGTCTCGGGATCGACCACGCGCACGCTGCAGCCGGGCAGCGGCTTGCCGTGCGACTTCAGCCGCTCTTCCATCGGCTCGTCGAGCCAACCGCGCGTCACGACGCCGGTCGTTTCGGTCATGCCGTAGCCCGACCCCGCGCCGGCGAGACCGAGCTTGTCGGCCGCCTTGCGCATGACGGCCGGATCGTTGCTGAGCACGCTGCCCAGCCGCAGGCGGCTGAAATCCTGTTTGGAGAAATCGGGGTGGGCGATGATGCCGTCGATCATCACCGGCAGCATATGCATGGCGGTGCAGGCCTCGCGTTTCACCAGCTCGATGCAACGCCCGGCATCGAAGCGCTCTTCCAGTACGACGCCGCAGCCGTGCGTCCAGAACATCAATATGCCGCTGAGGCAGCCCAGCACGCCGAACAGCGGCACGCAAAGGAACAGCCGGTCCTGTTCGGTCAGGTAATAACGCACGCCACCGTCGAAGGATTTGCGCCAGATGCAATGCGTCAGCATCGCGCCCTTGGGCAGCGCCGTCGTACCGGACGAGTAGACGATCAGCGCCGGACGATCGGGGTTGGTTTCGAGCGCCGCGACAGCCGTTTCGATGCGTCGCGCATCCGACCAGTCGGAAACGCCCGCAAGCGGCACGGCCTGCGGATCGAGGCTGATGAGGTGGCGCAGATCGGGCAACGCGGCGAGCTGGAGATGGCCTGCGCTTTGCTCTTTCAGTTCGGGACAGGCGGCCGCCAGCTCGCCCAGGAAATCGCGGAACGCGCCATCGCCGGCGGTGATCAGAACGCGGCTGCGCGACTGGGCGATCTGATAGAGGAACTCGTCGCGTTTCAGGCGCGTGTTGAGGAACACCGCGATGAAGCCGCTCTGCGCCGCCGCCATCCAGTACCAGATGAACTCCGGCCGATTGGGCATCCACAGCGCCACCGTATCGCCCGAGCGCAGGCCCAACGCGGCCAGCCGGCGCGACGCGGCATCGACCTCGATCTTCACATCGGCGAAGCTGAAGCGGCGATCGCCGAACACCAGGGCATTGCGTTCGCCATAGGTTGCGGCCAGATGCGCCACCGCCTGACCGTAGGTCAGGCCAAGATAGGGATTAGGCCTTTCCTGCCGCGGCTGGAACATCAGCGCGCCCCCGCCCGCTTCAGCGCCACGCCCAGCATTTCCGACGCCATCTCGCGCAGCTTGAACTTCTGCACCTTGTCGGTGCCGGAAGTAAGCGGGAAGCTTTCGACGAAAATCGCGTGCTGCGGCACCTTGAACGACGCCAGATTGTCGCGCGCGAAAGCGAGCAGTTCCGATTCCGAGATCCTGGCGCCTGGCCTGACGATCACGAAGGCGATGCCCATGTCGCCCAGCTCCGGATGCGGCAGTCCCACCAGCGCCGCGTTGGCCACGGCCGGATGCTTGCGCAGCAGGGTCTCGATCTCGGCCGGCGAGACGTTGAAGCCCTTGGTCTTATAGCCATCGCCGATGCGGCCCTCGAACACCAGCCGCCCGTCCTCGCGCATGAAACCCTGGTCGCCGGTGTGGAACCAGCCCTCGCCGTCAATGGCCTTCGCCGTCTCGGCCGGCTTGTTGTAGTAGCCCTTCATGATGCAATAGGACCGCGCCCAGATCTCGCCGCTCTCGCCGGTGGCAACAGGATTGCCGGTCTGCGGATCGACGATCCTGATCTCGACGTCGGGCAGCGGCTTGCCCTGGTTGTCGATGCGCGCCTCCAGCGGATCGTCCCAGCGGTTGCGGGTCAGCACCGTGGTGCTTTCGGTCAGCCCGTAGCCCGTCATCATGCCGGGAATCTTCAGATCGCGCGCCACTTTCATCAGCACGTCCTGATCGTTGCTCAGCACCATGGCGATCCGCATGGAGGAGGTGTCGTAATCCTTGCGCCTGGGATGCTCCAATAGCGCGGTGATCATCGGCGGCAGCAGGTGCGTGACCGTGCAGCGCTCGTTCTGCCAGTCCTTCATCGCCTGTTCGGCATCGAACCGATCGGCGATGACGACGCCGCCGCCCCTGATCCACACCGGATAGACGCCGTTCATGCTCGCCATCGAGCCGAACATCGGGATGGCGAGATAGAACTTGTCCTTTTCCGTCATGTCGACCGGCGTGCCGATATCCCACGCCTTGCGCCAGACGCAATGGGTGATCATGGCGCCCTTGGGCAGCGCGGTGGTGCCAGAGCTGTAGCTGATCAGCGCCGGCTGGTCTGGGTCGGTGGCGTAAGGCGGGACCGGCAGGTCCTGCGTCAGCCCGTCCGACCAGTCGGTGACGCCTTTCAGCCTGTCGCGATCGTAAGGATCGAGCGCAATCACATGCTGCATCATCGGCAGGGCGACGGTCTTCAACGGTCCCTTGGCCGGCAGCAGCAGTTCCGGGCACAGTTCGGCCAGGTCGCCGAGGAAATTGCGGAACGCAGCATCGCCCGGCACGATCACGGCGCGGCTGTCGGACTGGCCCAGCTGATAGGCGAATTCCTCCAGCCGCAAACGCGTGTTGAGGATCACCGGCACCAGTCCCATCTGCGCCGCGCCCAGCAGATACCAGAGATACTCGGGCCGGTTCGGCAACCAGATCGAGATGGTGCTGCCCGGGGGCAGGTTGAGCGTCGCCAACCGGCCCGAAGCGCGGTCGACCATCCTCTTCACGTCGGCGAAATTCCAGCGTTTGCCACGATAGAACAGCGCCTCGTTGTTCGGGAACGTCCTGGCCATGTAGTCGATGGCCTGTGCATAGGTCATGCCGGCAAACTGGTTCACGACGCGACCTTCTCCTGCGCCAGCGCGCCAAGCGCCATCTCACGCAACTTGAATTTCTGGATCTTACCGGTGCCCGCGGTCAGCGGGAACTCCTCGACGAAAAACACATGCGCCGGCACCTTGAACGATGCCAGATTCGCCTTGGCGAATTCGATGATCTCCTGCGCGCTCGTCTTGACGCCCTGCTTTCGGATGACGAACGCCGCGCCGACGGCGCCGAACCGAGGATGCGGCAGATCGGTCACGCTCACCGCCTCGATCGCCGGATGCTTGGCGAGGCTCGCTTCGACTTCGGCCGTGGCGACATTGAAGCCGTTATGCTTGTAGCCATCCTTCACCCGGCGCAGGAACTTGATCGTGCCGTCCGCGCGATGGATGCCCAGATCGCCGGTCTTGAACCAGCCCTCCTCGGCAAAAGCGCGTTTGGTCTCTTCGGGCTTGTTGTAGTAACCCAGCGTCACGTTGTAGCCGCGCACCTGGATCTCGCCCTCTTCGCCGCGCGGCAGCACGACATTGGTATCGGGATCGGCCACCCGCACTTCGATATCGGGCAACACCTTGCCATGGGCGTTGATGCGGTCCTCCAGCGGCTCGTGCCAGTAGCTGCGCGTGGCGGCTGACGAGGTCTCCGTCATGCCGTAGGAGGTGAAGACTTCCTTCATGCCAAGCTCGTTGGCCGCCTTGCGGAACACCACCGGGTCAATGGTCAGCACGATGCCGGTGCGCAGGCGCGAGAGATCGTATTTTTTGAAATCGGGATGCTCCAGCATCTTGTCGATCATCAGCGGCAGTACATAGACCGCCGTGCATTGCCGTTCCTGCAGGTTCTGCAGAGTACGCTGCGCATCGAAGTGATCGTCGAGAATGACGCCCGAGCCGCGCGACCAGAAGGTCAAAACGCCGTTGATGCTGCTCATGATGCCGAACATGGGCACGCAGAGATATAGTCGGTCCTGCGCCGTCTGGTTGAAGCGCTCGCCGTGATCGTACGCCTTGCGAAAGACGCTGTGGTTAAGCATCGCGCCCTTGGGCAGCGCGGTCGTACCCGACGAATAGGCGATCAGGGACGCTGCCAGCGGATCGGTGGCCAGCGGCGCCGGCGGCAGATCGACCGCAGGGTTCGACCAGTCGGTGACGCCTTTGTACTTCGGGTCGAAGGCATCGAGCGCCACGACATGGCGCAGCTTGGGCAAGGCGGCGCAGTTGAGCGCGCCCGGCTTGCCGCTCAGCACTTCGGGGCAGACTCCAGCCAGCTCGCCCAGGAAGTCGCGATAATCGGTACCACCCGGCACGATCACCGCTTTGCTGTCGGACTGCTCGATCTGATAGGTGAACTCCGCCGGCTGCAGCCGCGTATTCAGCGTCACCGCCACCGCCCCCATCCAGCCGGCGCCCAGCCAGTACCACAGGAATTCCGGGCGGTTGGGCAGCCACACCGCCACCTTGTCGCCTTCGCGAATGCCGAGACTGTAGAGGCGCGCCGCCGCGCGCTCGATCTCGTCGCGCGCCTGAGCGAAACTCCAATCGCGGCCATGGAAGGACAGCGCCAAACGCTTTCCATGCTCCTTCGCCAGCAACTCGATCGACTGGCTGGTGGTCAACCCCTTGAACGGGTTCATGCCGCCATCCCTCGCCGCAGGGCTTCGAGCAGCACGGCGTTGACCTGCTCCGGCTCCTCGTACATCACCCAATGTCCCGCACCGTCGATCAGGCAGGTTTCCAGCTTCGGATAGCGCTGTTTCATTCTTTGCAGACAGGTTCTGACGTCCGGGCTCATGTAGCAATCGTGCTCGCCGAACAGCATCGTGGCCTTGTGCGATACCTGGTCCAGCGCATCGAACATGGTGGTCGAGGTCGAAATCGGCATGCCCAGCAAACTGCGTTTCTGCGCCAGCAGCTTGCGCTGCACGTCGATCGCCTGGTCGTCGATCTTGCCGCGATCGTGGATCATCGAGATGGCCAGGTTCTCGCGCACGATGGCGCGCACCTGATCGAGGCTCATGCTGCGGCTGAGCTTCTGCAATTCATGCGTCTTGTTCTGCCACATCTCGCCCACGCCCGAGGCGCCCAGCACCACGACGGCGCCAACCTTGTCGCCCAGCAAGGCGGCTGCATGGGCAGCGATCGAGGAGCCCAGCGAGAACGCCGCCAGCATGGCTTTCTGCGGGACGGGATCGAGCTGCTTTATGGCTTGCGCGAAATACTGCGCCAACGCCGGTGCCGTATGCGGCTGCGGCGCGGTGGGCGAATCGCCCAGGCCGGGGAGGTCGGCGGCGAACACGCGATGGTTCTCGGCCAGCCCGTCGATATTGCGCAGCCAGTGCTTCCAGGAGCCGAAGCCGCCATGCAGCAGGAAGATGGCAGGCCCCCGCTCGCCCCATTGCCGCCAGGCGATGTAACCCTCGCCGCACGGCGTGCGATGGAGCCGCGCCGTGCGTTCGAGCCGTTCTTCCAACGCGTGAACGTACGGCGCAGCCTGTTGCTGCTCAGCGAGCATGACCCGTGCTCGCGTTGGCGTGCTTCTCGTATTTGTGGCCGAGCTTAATTTCCCAGTCGAGGTAGCGCAGCATGCCTTCGCGGCCCTGCTCGTAGGGCGGCAGCCAGAAATCGGGGCCCCCGAAGGTCTCGGTCGGCTTGCCCTTTTCCAGCGGCAGGCCGGCATTGCGCCAGGCCTTGGTGCCGCCTTCCAACACCTTGACGTTCTTGTAGCCCAGATCGTGCAAGGTGGCGGCCGCGAACACCGACTGGCCCTCTTCCGATGCCGTGACGATGATCTGATCGCTGGGCGACGCCACATCCTTGATGATGTTCTCGAGCCAGCCGCGCGGCCGCCATTTGGCGCCGGGCAAATGGCCGGCGGCATATTGCAGGCTGGCGCCGACATCGAGCACGATGTGCTTGCCCGCCTTCAAGAGCTGATCGATCTCGGCCGGCTTCAGCTTGGTGACCTTCTTCGCAGCCTCGTCGATGCCCAGCGGCTTGGGATGCTTGCGGCCCGCCACCAGCTTCTCGCCGGCCGCAGTCCAGGCATCGACGCCGCCCTTCAGCACGAAGACATTCTCCATGCCCATGCGGCGATACCAGTAGCCGGTCATCATGGCGCGCGCCTCGTTCTGGTCGATCAGCACCACGGTCGCATCGCGCACCAGCACGAAATCGTCGGTGCGCTGCACTGCCTGCCCGCCCGGCAGCGAGATCGTGCCGTCGATGTGCCCGGCCTCATAGGCCTTCAGCGGGCGAACATCGAACAGATAGATGTTCTGCGTCTTGCTGGCCGGCACCAGTTTCTTGAACTCGGCCTGGTCGATATGGCGCACGCCATGTTCCTTGCCGAGCTTGGCGGCTTCCGCCTCGGCCTTGGCGATGCTCTCCTTGCTCGGCTCGCCGACGGGCCTGGCCTCGCCCTTCTCAAGCTTGCCGTCTTCCAGCAGCCAGCCCGACGTGCCGTTCTCCAGCGCATACACGTTCTTGAAACCGAGCCGGAGCAGGGAGCTGGTGCCGATGATGCTGCGCGTGCGGCCAGCGCAATTCACCACGATGGTCGAATATTCCTTCGCCAGATCGGCCGCCTTCAGCGCGATGTCGAAGCTCGGACAGCTCACCGCACCCGGCAAATGGCCGCCGATAAATTCCTCCGGCGTGCGCACGTCGCAGGTGATGACCTTGGGGTCCTTGATCATCTTGGCGTACTCGGTGACGGTGATCGACGGCACGTGTTCGACGACATGGATCATCTCGCCGAAATCCTTCGAGGGCACGTTGGTGCCGGTCATGATCTCGCCGCCCGCCTCGACCCAGGCAGGCAGGCCACCTTCGATTTCACGGGCGTTGGCGTAGCCGATGGCATGCAGGGTCTTCAGCGCCAGCTCGGCGCGATTGTCCTGTCCCCCGCCATAGACGAAGACGCGCGTTGTCTTGTCCGGCACCAGTTCAGCCATGCGGAACTCGATCAACCGGCGCGGCAGAGTCGAGGCGCCGAAAATATGGCCGTCGACCGTCTCACCCTTCTCGCGCACGTCGAACAGGGCCCAGTCGCGGGCCTTGGCATCGTAGAGTTTCTTGAAATCCTTGGCGCTGATGGTGTTCATGACTGCCTCGCGGGAATTGTCGGAAAAGGAGAAGAACGCGCTCGTCGCCGGCCGCTAGTTCTTCTTCCGCTGATCGTTCTTTCGGCCGAGGATCTCGGCGGCAATCATGTTTTTGTGGATCTGCACCGTACCGCCATAGATCGAGCCGCCGCGCACCTCGGTGTAGCGCTGCACCATCGGGTAGTCCTTGGTGTAGCCGTTGGCGCCCAGGATCTGCAGCGCGTCGTCGCAGATTTCCTTGGCGGCAGTGGCCGTGTAGACCTTGGCGATCGAGGTCTCCAGCCGATCCGGCAGGCCATGATCGCCGGCGCCGGCGGCGGCGCGATAGGTCAGCAGCTTGGCCGCTTCGAGCTTGATGCGCATGTCGGCCAGCATCCACTGGATGCCCTGGAAATCGGCGATCTCGCGGCCGAACTGCTTGCGCTCCTTGGCATAGGCCAGCGCGTATTCATACGCCGCCTGCGCCGAGCCCAGCATGCGCGAAATCGAACCAAGCCGCTCGCCGTTATAGATGCTGATCAGCTTGCCGAAGGCGTTCTCGCGGATGAGGATGTTTTCGACCGGCACTTTGCAGTCGTCGAAATAGAGCTCGAACAGCAATTCGTCGGCCATGTTGACCGTGCCGTTGGACCGGGTAAAACCCGGCGCATCGTGCGGCACGATCACCGCGCCGATGTCCTTGGCCGAGCCGGTGTCGTTCAGTCGGCAGTAGAGGACGGTGTAGTCGTTGGCGTTGACGGCGCTGACGAACTGCTTGTGGCCCTTGATGATGACATGGTCGCCGACGATGCGGCCCTTGGTCTTCATCTCCGTCGCCGCCGAGCCTGCTTCCGGCTCGGTGATGCCAATGGAAATCCCGATTTCGCCGCTGGTGGAGCGCTTCACCAGCTCCTTCTGCTTGTCGTTGCCGAGCTTGGCGATGGCGCCGACCGCGCCGGTCGAGGAGCGGTGGGCGATGCTGCCGATGGCAGAATCGCAGGCCTGCAGGGTCTGGGTCAGCAGCAGCGTATCGAGCAGCGGCAGGCCTGAGCCGCCCAGCTCCACCGGCATATTGACGCCCAGCAGCCCGTAACGCGCCATCTCCTTGCGCAACTTCCTGGTGCCGTCAGCGGAATGGACGTCGTTGTTGTCGATGAACGGCTTCAGCTTGCGCTGGTAGACTTCCTTGGCCGAGTCGATGAGTTCCTGCTGACGCGCGTTGATCGCGAAATCCATTGCGTTCCCTTCCCCTTACTTATGCTTACTCTGCCCTTGGATTCGCGCCGCGCGGCAGCTCGGTCCTGCAGTATTTTGATACAAACTTGCATAATTGTTGCCGCTGAAAAGGAAACAATCAAGGTCAATTGAATGAGAGCACCGTTGCGCTGGCGGAACAGCTTGGCGCTCTGAAAATCCTCTTAGAATTAGCGCGCTAGAGATGCGGCCACGTAAAGCCATCGCGCATTCAAATTTTTCGACCGGCAGAAAAATCGCGTCACCGAACACCGGTAACGGCCGTTGCTTTGCCCGCTTGTGGATTGAATACATTTGTCTTTTACGGCGATCACCCGCTAAAACCCCGCCCGTGTTGCAGTTTGGCAGGCGAAATGGATCAATCCTGATTGATTGTATCTATTACATTGCCTATTGCATTGGCTTTGGGCTTTAATGCATCGCCAATAGGGAAGTGAAACGGCCGCCTGCCATGCGAGAGCGAAGTTGGCTGGCGCAACCGGCGCGCAATACGGGGCAAGATCGAAAAATGGATAAGGCACTACTCGAAGAGCTCGAACAAAAGCGCAAGCTGGGACGGGCTCCCGGTCACGTGAACACCAAGAAGAACGCCCAGTCGCTGCATCCCGACAAGCTGTCGGCGCGCGAGCGCATCAACATCCTGCTCGATCCTGGCACCTTCGAGGAAATCGGCGTACTGGCGCGCAGCCAGAACAAGGAGCTGTACGACCGCTCCCCCGCCGACGGGCTGGTTGCCGGTTGCGGCAAGATCGACGGGCGCACTGTCTATGTCAGCTCCGACGATTCGACGGTTCTGGCCGGCACCCGCGGCCGTGTTGGCGAGCTGAAGACCCAGCGCGTGCGCGAAATGGCCGAGAAGCACAACAAGCCCTACATCGCGCTGATGGAAGCCGGCGCCGGCCGCTTCCAGGAAATCAACGGCGCCACCGCAGCCGGCGTCGGCAACCGCTTCCGCGAACATTTCCGCCTGTCGGGCCGCGTGCCGACTGTGGCGTCGTTCATGGGCGCCTGCTTCGGCGGCCCCTCCTTCACCGGCCAGCAATCCGATTTCATCACCATCGTCGATGGCACCGGCTTCATGGGCATGTCGGGCCCGCCGGTGGTCAAGGTCGGCATCGGCATCGATGTCACGCGCGAGGAAATCGGCTCCGGCCATTTGAGCGCCGCCGTCACCGGCCAGGCCGATCACTTGGGCGCCAACGAGAAGGAATCGTTGCTGGCGATCCGCGCCTTCCTGTCCTACCTGCCCTCGAGCTGCTTCGACCTGCCGCCGCTGCACGCGCCCCGGCCCGCGCCCTGCGACACGCCCGAAGGCAAGGAGAAGCTCAACGCGCTCGTGTCGGAAAACCATCGCCGCGGCTACAACATGGAGCATCTGGTTCGCATGCTGGTCGATGGCGGCGAGCTGTTCATCTATCGCCCGCTTTACGGCCGCAACCTGCTCACCACCCTGGCCCGCATCAACGGCCGCTCCGTCGGCATCGTCGGCAACAACCCGATGCACCTGGCGGGCGCGCTGAACCACGAGGCGGCCATCAAGGCGCGCAAGTTCATCGATCTGTGCGATGCCTTCCACATTCCGCTGGTCTTCCTGTGCGACTGCCCGGGCTTCCTGGTCGGGCCGGACATGGAAAAGAACCGCATGGTGGCGCTGGCCTCGCGCATGCTGAATTCGGTCATCGCCACCACCGTGCCGAAAGTCACCGTGGTGATCCGCAAGGCCATCGGGCTTGCCTATATCGCCATGGGCGGCAAGACCATGAATCCCGACACCATCGTCGGCTGGCCGACCTCGTTCTTCGATGCCATGGGGCCTGCGGCCGGCGTCGAGCTGGTGCATGGTCGCAAGATAAGGGAAGCGGCCGATCCCGAAGCGCTGCGCGCCGAATTGATGCAGAAGGTGCTGGAGGACGGCAACGGCTATCTCGCCGCCGAACGCGCGCTGCTCGACGACATCATCAGTCCGTGCGAGACGCGCAGCCTCATCATCAGCATCCTGGAGCGCCATCCGCAGCCGCACCAGCCGGGCTTCAAGCACCGCATCGATCCGTAAGCGCCGTTCTTTCCGCGCCATCTTCGTCAATCAGCGGAGGAACAATGTCTGACTGGGATCGTACGACCGACATCATCGTCGTGGGTTTCGGCGCCGCCGGCGCCGTCGCCGCCATCGAAGCCGCCGATTGCGGCGCGCAGGCCATGGTGCTGGAAAAGATGCCCGACCCCGGCGGCTTGTCGGCGGTCTCGGCCGGCGGCGCCCGCGTCTGCAACGACGTCGAGGAATGCTACAAGTACCTGCTGGCGACGAGTGGCGGGCGCACGCCCGACAACATCATGCGCGGCCTGGCCGAGGGCATGATCCAGATCCCCGACTATCTGCGCAAACTGGCGGAGCCGCTGGGCGCGGTGGTCAAGGTCACCCCGGCGCTGGGCAACTATCCCTTCCCCGGCTACGAGTCGCTGGCGTATTGCCAGGTCGACAGCGTGCCGGCCTTGCAGGGCCTCACCTCCTATCGCGCCATTCGCGGCATCAAGGAAGGCACCAAGCTTTTCAAGGTGCTGGAAGATAGTGTGACCGCGCGCAACGTGCCCGTGCTCTACAACGCCACCGCCGATCGCCTGCTGCGCAACGATGGCGGCGAGATCACCGGCGTGCTGGCCACAGTCGAAGGAAAACAGGAGCGTATCCGCGCGCGCAAGGCCGTGATCCTGGCCTGCGGCGGCTACGAGAACAGCGAAGAGATGAAGCGCCAGTATTTCCAGGCGCAGCCGGTGCTGACCGGCTCGTTCGTCGGAAATACCGGCGATGGCATCCGCATGGCGCAGGCCGTGGGCGCCGATCTGTGGCACATGTGGCACTACCACGGGCCCTACGGCATGAAGCACAGCGACCCGAATTTCCCGCTGGCCTTCTACATGAAGGCGGTGCCGATGTGGACGCCGGGCCGCGCCGATCAGGTCTCCGACCTCGGTGTCACCGACGCGCATGGCAAGCCGGTGTCGCAGAAGTCGCTCGCTCGCATGGCGTGGATTCTGCTCGACAAGACCGGGCGGCGTTTCATGGACGAATACCCGCCCTATCCAGGCGACACCGGCATCCGTCCCTTCGATGCCTACGATTCCAAGACGCAGGATTTTCCGCGCATCCCCGCTTTCATCGTCTTCGACGAGGAAGGGCGCAAGATGTACCCGATCGGCCGCGCCATCTCGAACAGCCGCGACCATCACTACCAGTGGAGCGTCGACAATCTGAAGGAAGTCGAGCTCGGCATCCTGCATCGCGCCGACAGCGTCGCCGAGTTGGCCAAGGCGATGGGCATCGAGGCCGCGACGTTGCAGAAGACGCTCGATACCTGGAACGCCTATTGCGCCCAGGGCAACGACCCCGATTTCGGCCGCCAGCCCGACAGCATGGTGCAGATCAAAACGCCGCCCTACTACTACGGCCACATCTACCCGGTGGTGATCAACACCCAGGGCGGCCCGGTGCACAACATCCACCAGCAGGTCCTGACGCCGTTCGGCGAGCCCATCCCCCGCCTCTATGCGGCAGGCGAACTGGGCAGCAAATTCGGCCATCTCTACATGGGCGGCGGCAATCTGGCCGAGTGCTTTGTCGGCGGCTGGACCGCGGCGCGCCATGCGGCGGCGCTGAAACCCTTGGCGTAAGAGGTATACCGGCGCAAGATTGGAGCCAGCCGCCGCTCTCGCTATGGTGGCGAACTCCGGTCAGGCGATAGGAAGTATCTCGTGTTCTCTCCCGTCAAGGCGCGACGCATTTTCGAGGAAGTCGTCGTCCAGATCCGCGAACAGATCGAGACCGGGAAGCTGAAACCCGGCGACAAGCTGCCGGCCGAGCGCGATCTCGCCGAGCAGCTTGGCGTCAGCCGCACCGCCGTGCGCGAGGCGCTGCGCGTGCTGGAGATCGCCGGCACAGTCCAGTTGCGCAAGGGCGTGCGCGGTGGCGCCTTCATTGCCGTTGCCGATCCCAGCGTGATCGCCGATTCGCTGCAGGACATGCTGCATCTGGGCCGCATCACCGCCGACCAGCTCACCGAAGCGCGCATCTGGATCGAGACCATGATCACGCGCATCGTCTGCGAGACCGGAACCGAGGAAGATTTCGCGGCACTCGAAGCCAATGTCGACGAGGTCGAACGGCTGATGCGCGAAGGCCGTGATCGTGAGCGGGTCGAAGCCAATATCGAGTTCCACAACGTGCTGGCCCGGGCAACGCGCAATCCGGTCCTGATCCTCAACATCGCCATGCTGATGGACATCATCCGCTATTTCGCCAGTCGCGTGCCGATCGGCTATGGCGAAGTGATCCTCGCGTCGCGCCGCCGCCTGCTGCGCCACATGCGCGCGCGCGATGCCGATGCCGCAGCAGCGGAAATGGAATCGCTGCTGCACACCATCTCGGAGCGCTACGAAAAGCTGACGCCGATTATCAAGGACGAGAGCCTGACGCCCAAACGCGAAGTCAGCCGCCGTCAACCTCGATCACAGTCCCGGTCGTGAATCCGGCGCGGTCGGAGACCGCGAACAGCACTGCATTCGACACTTCCTGCGCCGTGCCCAGCCTTCCGAGATAGTTGGAGCCCGAGATCGCCTTTTCCGACGCGGCCTGGTCGAACTGGTTGCGCTGGTTGGTGGACTGGCGAATAGCCGCCAGGCGCGGCGAATCGATCACGCCAGGCGAGACCGCCACGAAGCGCACCCCGTCCTTGCCATAGGTCATCGCCAGGCCTTTGGTAAGCAGATTGAGCGCGGCATTGGCGCTGCAGCCCGGAAGATGAACGTCCCGCGGCATGCGTCCGCCCTTGCCGGTGATGTTGACCACCACGCCTTTCTTCTGCCGGATCATGTGCGGCAGCGCGGCGCGAACGGTGCGGACATAACCCAGCTGCTTGGTCTGCAGCACGTTGAGCCACACATCGTCGTCCAGCGTCAGGAAATCGCCGAACAGCGACAGCGAGGTGGTATTCACCAATATGTCGATGCGGCCGGTCTGCTCGGCAATGCGCGCTGCGGCGGCATCGACCGATTTGCGACTCGTGATGTCGACGGCCAGTGGCCGCAAGGCGGTGCCGTCGGCCATCGCTTGCAATTTCTTCTCATCGCGCGAGGAGACGAAAACGGTGGCGCCGGAAGCCGCCAGATCCTTGCTGATCTGCTGCCCCAGCGTGCCGCCCGCGCCCACCACCCAGGCCGTGCGGCCGTTCAGTTCACCCGTCATTTGATCTCTCCCAAGCTGGCGCGCAGCGGGCGGGCGCCCACCGGATAGGTTTCCGGCCGGCGCTTCTTCGCACCGGCCTGCGGCGGCATCTGCTGCGCCGCCAGGCGGTAATAGCGTTCCTGCAGCCGTTGCAGCCGTTCTTCCATCGCCGCCACCGCCTCGGCCTCCTTGCGCTCGCGCAGCAGCTTCACCATCAGCCGCCGCCAGTCGATGTGATAGGAATCGACGTCGGGCGCGGCATGGCGGGCGAATTGCATGGTCAGGTCCATCAGCAGCTGCATGTTCAGGATCAGCACCGGGTTCTTGGTGGCGCGCGCCAGGATGTTGTGGAACTCGATGTTGACGGCGACCTTCTCTTCCAGCCGCCCCTGCTCCAGCAGATCGATGCCAAGCTGGATGTTGGCTTCAAGCTCTGCGAAGTCCTCTTCCGTGGCGCGCGCGCAGGCCACTTTGGTGACGATGGTCTCCATCCACAGCCGCGCCTGGGTCAGATGCTCGAGCGTGATCTGTCCCAGATGCAGCATGTCGCGCATGGAATCGGCGATCAGCCGCGCATCGATTTCCTGGACGAAGGCGCCGCCCTTGGCGCCGGTCTGCATCTCGATGAAACCCGCGACTTCCAGCGTGCGCAGGGCCTCGCGGATGGCGTTGCGGCTGGCCTTGAACTGACGCGCCAGCTCGCGCTCGGATGGCAGCTTGTCGCCCGGCCGCAACTGGCCGCTCCGCATCTGGTTGCGGAACTGATCGATGACCTCTTCGAAGACGCGGCGGGTGCGGATCGGGGTGAAGCTCATGGCGACCTTCCTTATACCCGATCCGCGCCCCGTTTGCGGCCTAGCGCTGCAGCGTCGAGTCGAACTCGCCGCCCATCTGTGACTGGCCCACGATCTGCGCCGTCTTGTCGTGACCGGCATGCAGGATATGGGTCTGCAGGTCGCGGATCATGCGGCCGAGCGGGAACTCCTCGAACAAGGCCGTCGAGCCGGCGCCTTCGGTGATGGCGCGGGCCAGGTTCAGCGCCGTGTGGGCGGCGGTGTACTTGGCGCTCATCGCCAGCAATTCGGCCTCGACCACCGACTTGGTCTTCCAGGCGCGGATGGCGTCGTGGAACAGCGACTGGGCGGCGTTGAGCTGGATCTTCATCTCGCCGGTGCGCATCAGGATGATCGGATCCTTGGCCTTGCCCTTCTTCTGGGCGTAGTCGCGGAACCACTCGAACATGCCTTCGGCCGTGCCGAGATAGTTGGCGGTGAAGCCCAGATGGTACTTGCCCTGCCAGCGCTGGCGCGGATAGGCGCCCGGCTCACCCAGTACGTGCTCTTTCGGCACATGCACGTTGTCGAGATGGACCACGGGGCTGGCGGCGCCGCGCATGCCGAGCGGCCGGTACCACTCGTTGTCGACGCGCACGCCCTTCTGGTTGGTCTCGATGATCGTCATCAGATGGTTGTTCTGATAGTCGTTCACGCCTTCGACCGAGGCGAAGATGATGGCGAATTCCATCGTCGGGCCGTTGGTGGCGTAGTTCTTGACGCCATTGACGATGTAGCCGCCTTTGCCGTCCGGTTTGGCCGTCGTGCTCATGATGTACATGTGCTTGCGTGACGGCTCGGAGCCGACGAAGGAGGCCAGGAACGGCCGCTTCAGGCCCGGCTTGACGAACTTCTCCTTCTGGTAGTCGGTGCCGATGGCGTCGAGAATCCAGGCGGTATGGTTGTTGACCTGCAGGCAATGCGCCGTCGAGGAGCAGCCGCGCGCGGTAACGCGGATCGCCTGCAAGTAGGTGGCGGGATCGTCGGTGTCCAGATTCGAACCCATGCCGCCGGTCTGCTTGGTGACGGCGCAGGTCAGCCAGCCGCCCTTGAACAGGTCGTCGATGTTCTTGGTCGGCATGTCGCAGGTCGGATCGTATTCCGGCGCGCGATCGCGGAAGGTGGTGACGGCTTTATCCGCCAGCGCCTGGATCTTGTCGCTGCGCAGCGAGACTTCTGGATCGATGAACATGCTAATTCCCTCTTCTCTTCTGATCGTCGTTAAACCGTTTGGGCCAATGGCGCGGGCGCCGACTGCGAAAGCTTCCGTTTCGCCAGTTCCTTGAGTTCGAGCTTCTTGATCTTGCCGGTGCTGGTGAACGGGAATTCGTCGATCAGCTCGACGAAGCGCGGCACCTTGTAGCCGGCGATGTGCTGCTTGCAGCGCGCGATGATGAGCTCGCCATTGGGCGTCTCGCCTTCCTTGGGCTGCACGTAGGCGTAGGCCACTTCGCCCATTCGCGCATCGGGCACGCCCACCACCACTGCCTGCTTCACCCCCGGACAGGTGAGGAGGAATTCCTCGATCTCCTGGGTGGCGACGTTGAAGCCGCCGGGCTTGATCATCTCCTTCACCCGGCCGCGGAAGACGACATAGCCGTCCGCCGTCATCTCGCCGAGATCGCCGGTGCACAGCCGGCCCTGGGCATCGAACGCCTTGGCGTTCTCTTCCGGCCGGTTGTAGTAGCCTTTCATCAACGTGTAGCCTGAGATGCGCATCTCGCCCGTGCGGCCCGGCGGCAATTCCTCGCCGCTGTCGACGTCGACGATATGGACGCCGACGCCGGGCATCGGCTTGCCGTTGGTGCGCAGCTTCAGCTCCAGCGGCTCGTGCCAGAACGAGCGGCTGATCGAGTTCGACGTCTCCGACATGCCGTAGACATTGGTGAAATGCCGCGCCCCCAGCTCTTCGACGATGAAGCGGAAGGATTCGCTGGACAGCGGCCCGCCGGTGCCGGTGCGCAAGGTGGAAAGATCGTGCGAGCGCAAACCCTTGTACTCGCGCAGATCGTGCACGATGGCGTCGACGAAGAAAGTGAAGGTGATCTTCTCCTTCTCCACCAGCTTGCAGAAATTCTCCGGATCAAAGCGGTCCGCCAGCACCATGGCGCAGCCGCATATCAGGGTCGACAGCGTGTAGGACGTGCCGGTGGCGCTGAACAGCGGCACGGCCGCCAGATAGCGGTCGCAAGGCCGCATGTCGAAGCGCTCGATTGTGTTGCGATTGTTCGACAGCAGCGCGCCGTGCTTGACCATTGCGCCCTTGGGAAACGAGGTCGTGCCCGACGTGTAGAGGATTTGCGCTACGTCCTCGGGTTTCACTCCGGCGCGGAAGGCGTCGAGTCTCTCCTGCAACTCGGGCGAATTGCGCCCCATCGGTTCGATGTCGTCGAAGCGCCACATCGATTGCGGCACGCTGCCGCCGCGGCCGATGGCGCCGCGCAGCCTGGGCAGCTCGGGCAATTGCCAGTCGCCCTGCTTCTGCTCGCGGAAGCCCGGCGCGATACGGCCCAGAATGTCGAGATAGGAAACGCCCGCCGCACCTTCATCGACGATGAGGAAGCGGCTGTCGGATTGTTTCAAAATGTAGCCGACATCGTTGTCGCGGAAACGCGTGTTGATCGGCACCAGCACCGCGCCGATATAGGGCACCGCCCAGCGCGCGATCACCCAGTCGATGCAGTCGGGCATCCACAGGCAGACGTGATCGCCCGGCCGCACGCCCAGCGCCACCAGGCCGCGGGCGAAATCGCGCACGCGCGCTGCCATCTGCGCGTAGTTCAGCCGCGTTGCGCCATGCACCAGCGCCTCGCGCACGCTATGCGTCACCCCTGCCCACTCGATCGCGTCGGCGAAGGTTTTCTCGCGCCAGTTCACCTCGCGCATCATGGTCAGCGCCGCGTCTCCGGACCGCCGCGGACATAGATGATCTGGCCCGAGACGTAGGAGGCTTCCTCGCTGCACAGGAAGCAGATGACGTTGGAGATGTCGCGCGGCACGCCGACGCGGCCGATTGGAATGGCCTTGGCGCGCGCGGCCTTGTATTCCTCGGGGTCCTGGCCCAGGCGGCGCGCCGTCTTTCGCGTCATCTCGGTGTCGACGAAACCCGGCGCCACGCAATTGACGTTGATGTTGAACGGGCCCAGCTCGATGGAGAGCGTGCGCGTCATGCCCTGGATGGCGGCCTTGGCGGCGGAATAGTTGAACTGGCCGCGATTGCCCAGGGCCGCCGTCGAGGACAGGCTGACGATCTTGCCGAAGCGCTGCTGCACCATGAATTTCTGCGCGTACTTGGTGCAGAGGAAATTGCCCTTCAGGTGCACCGCCATGACCTGGTCCCAGTCTTCCTCAGTCATCTTGTGCAGCAGGTTGTCGCGGGTGATGCCGGCGTTGTTGACCAGCATGTGGATGCCGCCGAAGCGCTGCGCCGCTTCCTCGATCGCCGCTTCCGTAGCCTTGCCGTCGGTGATGTCGACCACCGCGCCCCAGCTTTCGACGCCATGCTTTTCGGCAATCTGCCTGGCGGTGTCGCCCACCGCCTTGTCGAGATCGAACAGCACCACCTTGGCGCCACCCTCGGCGAAGAGTTCGGCCGCATCGGCGCCAATGCCGCGGGCGCCGCCCGTAACCACGGCCACCCGGCCGGCAAATCGTTTTGACGTCATCTTTGTTTCCTCAATCCTGACCGGCCGGTCGGCGACCGGCGGGATTTCAGCCGTGTTCCCGGCTTTGTTTGCGCAATCCCATCGATACATTATGCCGGGATTGGCATTGGTTCAACCATTTAGCCATAAATTGAGTCGGCGCCCCGGAAATGCAGCAAGAAGCCCGCTGCATGGCTCCAAACTAAGCCAGAGCCGGCCATCTGGGAAAAGAGCTATTTTGTCCATTTTAGAAACAATAAAACTAGATTGTATCTCTCAAGAATTGATACATTTACTGTCATGCGTGAACGGCGAGCGCCGCCGGGAATGGCCAAAACGGAGGACGAGACTGTGTCAGTGATGGTGAAGTCGGAAATTACCGGCAAGATCTGGAAGGTCGAAGCGACTGTCGGCCAGTCGGTGAGCCAGGACGATCAGATCATCGTCATCGAATCGATGAAGATGGAGATCCCGGTCCTCGCTCCCACCCAGGGCGTGGTGCGCGAGATCCGCGTCGCCGAGGGCGAAGACGTTAAGGAAGGCCAGGTCGTGGCCGTGATCGGCTGACGAAACAAGGCCTGAAAAAGCAACGGCGGCCCGAAGGCCGCCGTTTTCGCTTGTGAGCACTGAAACCATTTAGCGCTGCGTCTTCTTCCAGCGCAGCAGATATTTCTCCAGCGCCACGATCACGCCGTTGAGGAAGGTCGAGATGATAACCAGCAGCACGAGCGCGGCAAAGGCGCCGGCGGTATCGAACTGGCCGGTCGAGTTGGTCAGCAGGAAGCCGATGCCGCGATTGGACGCCATCATTTCGCCCACCACCGCGCCGATCAGCGCATAGGGCACCGACACGCGCAGGCCGACGAAGATCACCGTCAGCGCCGATGGCAGCACCACGCGCCACAGCACCTGCAAGGTGCCCGCCCCCATCAGCCG
Organism: uncultured Hyphomicrobiales bacterium; assembly: GCA_964388115.1. GTDB lineage: Bacteria > Pseudomonadota > Alphaproteobacteria > Reyranellales > JAQSWP01 > JAQSWP01. The sequence continues at coordinate 572,922 of CAYLYK010000001.1, read as the reverse complement.
CACGATATCGACCAGCTCGCGGCTGACGTCGCGCACGCCGGCATAGGTGTTGTAGAACACCAGGAAGAATACGATCGTCGCGGTCAGGATGATTTTCGTCTCGATGCCGATGCCGAACCAAAGAATGAAGAGCGGCGCCAGCGCCACCTTCGGCAGGCTGTAGATGGCAATGATGAAAGGGTCGAGCAGGTCGGCGACCTTTTCGAACCAGCCGAAGATGAAGCCGGTGATGCCGCCTACCGCCGTGCCGATGACGAAGCCCAGGAACGCCTCGAGAATGGTGATCGGCACGTGCTGCACCAGCTGGCCGCCCACCGCCCAGTCGTGCAGCCGCTTGAGAATTTCCGACGGCTGGCTGGTGAAATAGGGATCGATCAGCTTGTAGCGAACGGCCCATTCCCAACTCGCCATCAGCACGACGAAAATGAGCAGCCGCCAAGCGATCAGCTTGGCGCGCGCGACCACCGGATTGACCTTGTGCTCCTGCAGCTCGTCCTTGTTCTTGGCCGTGCTGAGCGATATCGAACGGTCGACCATGATCGCCCCCCCTAAGCCGCTTCGCTCTTGCGGATGTCGTCGCGCAGCAATTCCCAGACACGATGGTAGATTTCGATGAATTCCGGCGTGGTCTGCAGCAGGAACGGATCGCGCGGCCGCGGCAAGTGGATGTCGATGATCGCCTTCACCGTGCCCGGCCGCGCCGACATCACCACCACCCTGTCCGACAGGGTGATGGCCTCGGTGAGATCGTGGGTGATGAAGAGAATGGTTTTCTTCTCCACGTCCCACACGCGCAGCAGCTCCTCGTGCATCATGCCCTTGACGTGGGCGTCGAGCGCGCTGAACGGCTCGTCCATCATCACCAGTTCCGGCGAATAGATAAGCGTGCGCGCCAGCGCCGCGCGCTTGCGCATGCCGCCTGACAGTTCCATCGGGTAATGCCTGGCGAAATCCTTCAGTCCCATCATGTTCAGGTAATGATCGGCCAGTTCCCGCTGCTTCTGGCGCGGCACGTTGCGGATGCGCAAGGCGATGACGATGTTGTCGTAGACCGTCGACCATTCCAGCAGATTATCGCGCTGGGTGATGTAGCCAAGCTTGGTGTTGATGCCAGTGACCGGCTTGCCGTCATAGATGACTTCTCCCGAGGTGGGCCTGCTGAGCCCGGCCGAGAGGTTGAGCAAGGTGGACTTGCCGCAGCCGCTGGGCCCGACCACGGAGACGAACTGGCCGTTTTCGATGCTGAAACTGACATTGCGCAGCGCCACGATTTCTGTGTCGCGCTTGTAGAATTTCTTGGTTACGCCTCGGTATTCGAGCATCGAAACCTCCCTGGTCGTTCGGCCTTATTGCTGCTCGGTCGAATCGAAATTCATGCCCAGCGCCGACTTGCCGATCGACTGCGCCGTGTTGTGCAGATTGGCGTGCGTCGAATGCACGTGGATGTCGCGCATCATGCGGTTGAGCGGGAACGTCTCCAGCAGCGCGGTGGAGCCGACGATGCGGATGGTCTCGTTGATCATCTCTTCGGCGGTCGAGATGGCGTAGAGCTTGGCCATCAGCGAATACTCTTCCGCTTCGGCGATGCGCTTGGCCTGCCACAAGGCAGCGGCGTGATAGACCATGTTGCGGGCCGCAGCGACGCGCATCTTCATCTCGCCGATGGTGCGCTGGCTGTGCGGGTTGGCGGCCGTGCCACGCTTGGGCAGGTAGTCGATGGCGAAATCCAGCAGGCCCTGCGCCGCCCCGAGATGGCTGGCCGAGAAGCCCAGATGCCAGCGCGCGCCGAGCTTGCTCTTGGGATAGAAACCCGGCCCCTGCAATACGTCCTCGTCGGGCACGAACAGATCCTTCAGGATCAGCTTCGGGCTGACGCAGGCGCGCATGCCGGTCGGCCGCCACCACTCGGCATCGACGGTGAAGCCGGGCGCACCCTTGGGAATCAGCACCATCAGGAACCCCTCGGCCGGCGGCATATTGGGCAGGCTGACGGTGACGACGTTCCAGGAGCCCTCCGAGGCGTTGGTGCCGTATTGCTTGATGCCGTTCAGCACGAAACCGTCGTTCCGCCGCGTCGCTTCCGACACCATATTGTACTGGCCGCGCGCGGTGCGGCCGGGCTCACCGCCCGTCCAGGACAGAATGCCGCCATTGGCGAAAGTCGGTGCGAACCAGCGGTCCTGCTGTTCCTTCGTCGCATGGGCGGCCAGCAACTGGCTGGTATGGGAATGCACCTGGAAGCAATGCGCCGCCGACATGTCGACGCGCGCCAGCTCCTCGATCACCAGCAGGAAGGCCAGTGGCTCCTCGAGATTGACCATGCCGGTTTCCATGCCGCCCAGCCGCTTGGGGGCGGAGATGGTCAGGAGCTTGGCGTCCTTCAAAGCCGCCATGGTCTCCATCGGCATAGAGTAGTCGCGATCGTGCTGTGCCGCGAACTTGCTGGTGACGCTTTCGGCCACTTCGCGCGCGGTGCCCCTGATCGCATCAAGCCGCGGTCCCAAATCGATCTGCATTGCCTACTCCCTAAGCCGATTGCGCCAGGCCGCTCTCGGCCAGGCGTTCCATTGCGATGTCGCGCAGTTTGAATTTCTGGATCTTCTCGGTGCCGCCGGTGACGGGGAAGGCATCGACGATGAAGACATGCGCCGGCAGCTTGAACGAGGCCAGGCGCGGCGCCAGGAAGGCCAACACCGATTCCGGCGCCAGCTTCGCGTTGGGTTTGGGTATGACGAAGGCGACGCCAACCTCACCATGCCGACGATCCGGCACGCCAACCACGGCGACCTGCGCGATATCGGGATGCTCCGCCGCCACGCGCTCGACTTCCGGCGTCGAAACGTTGAAGCCCTTGTGCTTGTAGCCGTCCTTCACCCGGCGCAGGAATTTCACCGTGCCATCGGCATTGAGAATGCCAAGATCGCCCGAGCGCAACCATCCGTCCTCGGTGATGCTGCGCCTGGTTTCTTCCGGCTTGTTGTAATAGCCCGGCATGACCGAGTAGCCGCCGATCCAGATTTCGCCTTCCTCGCCGCGCGGCAGATCCTTGCCGCTGTCGGGATCGACAACGCGGATCGGGCAATCGGGCAACGGATGGCCTTGCGAGGCGAAGCGGCTCTCGAGCGGCTCGTCCCAGCGGCAGCGCGTCACCAGCCCGGTCGATTCGGTCAGACCATAGCCAGTCACGACTCCCGGCACGCCAAGGTCCTCGGCGGCGCGACGCAAGATGACGGGATCGGAACTCAGCACGACGCCCGTGCGCAGCCTGAGCCTGGCGTCGGGGAAATGCGGATGGGCGATCAGCGCGTCGATCATCGCCGGCAGCATGTGCAGCGCCGTGCAACGCTCGTTCTCCAGCGCGAACAGGCAGGCATCGACGTCAAAGCGTTCGTCGAGCACGATGCGCGCGCCATGGCTCCAGAACGACAGCACGCCGTTGAGCGAGCCCAGCACACCGAACAGCGGCACGCAGAGATACAGGCAGTCGGCCGGGGTCAGCCCGATCAGCGCGCCGCCGTCGAAGGCCTTGCGCCAGATGCAGGAAGTCAGCATGGCGCCCTTGGGCAGCGCCGTGGTGCCCGACGAATAGCAGATCAGCGCCGGCGCCTCGGCATCGATTGCCGGCGGCGGCAGGGGCAGGGCCACCGATGCCGACCAGTCCTGTACGCCCGGCAACTGTTTCGTCGGCTTGTCGCAGCACACGACGGCCTGCAGTTTCGGAAAGGTTGCGCTGTTGAGCCGACCCACCGGCCGCGTGGCGAGCTCGGGGCAGGCTTCGACCAGTTCGCCCAGGAAATCGCGAAACGCCCTGCGGCCCGGCACGATCACCACGGCGCTGTCGGATTGGGCGATCTGGTAGATGAATTCGTCGCGCCGCAGTCGGGTATTGAGGAACACGGCAACCAGGCCCGACTTGGCGGCGCCGAACCAGTACCACATGAACTCCGGTCGGTTCGGCATCCACAGCGCGACCTTGTCGCCGCGCTTCAGTCCCAAAGCCTTCAGGCGGGCGGCGGCGCGATCGCTCTCGCGCCTTATGTCGGCAAAACTGTAGCGCCTGCCTTCGAACAGCAGCGCTTCGCGTTCGCCGAAGCGTTCGGCCAGATGGTCGATCGCTTCGGCGTAGGTTTTGCCGATATAGGGATTCACGCCGCCTACTCGCCTGATGGCTATTTCTTGCCGGCCAGCGCGTCGCGCACGAAGTCGTTGGCCGCCGCCGCGTCGTAATCGAAATCGCCCTTCGCATAGGCGGTGCCGCCGAAGGCCAGAAGCTCGCGATACTTCTTCAGGCCCTCGATCGGAGTTTCCGCGCCCTTGGGAGACGCCGACTTCATCGCCTTGATGCCAAGCTCGTAGAGGTCCGACTCCATGGCCGACAGATGCTTGCGCGCGGCCTTGCCCGCCGCAAGGATGTCCGCCTGGATCAGCTTGTCGGCCGCATCGATGGCGCGCACGAAGGCCGCCAGCTGCTTGCTGCGCTCCTTCAGTGCCTTTTCCGTCACCGCCATGCCGGTGAACACCATGCCGCGGGTTTCCGCGACCTCGCCGCCCAGCACATCGATGAGGATGGTGGCGTAGCCGTCGGCCACCGCCTTCTCCGGCACCGGCGGCGAGAAGGCGCTGACGTCGATCGCGCCGCGGCGCATGGCCGCCAGCGTGTTCGACGAATCGCCGATCGGCACGATCTCGGAAACCTTGTCGACGTCGGCGCCGCCGGCGTACTTGGCGAACAGGAAGCGGAACATGGTGTGCTGGCCGCCATTGAAGGAGATGACGCCGATGCGCATGCCCTTCAGCGCGTTGACCTTCTGCTCCAGGGTCGACTTGGCGGTGATGCCGGCCTTTTCCAGCACGTCCTTGCGGCCGAAGATGGTCGAGGTGTACTCGGTATTCATCGGCGTCAGCATCTTGACCGGCTGTCCGGCGGCGCGCGAAGCGAATACCGAGTTGCCGCCGACACCGGCGACGTCGGCATCGCCGTTGAGAATGGCCGTCACGACCACCGCGCCGTCCTTGACGTTGATGATCTCGACGTCGAGGTTTTCCTTGGCGAAAAGCCCCGCCCCGTCGGCTACGTAAAGCGGCAGCCAGGCGAAGGAGGTGCTGCTGATCACCACCTTCAGTTTTTCCGCCGCTTGCGCGGTACCGGCCACCAGCAGGCACGCGATCGCCATGGCTGGACCGAACCAGCTCGTCTTTCTGTTGCCCATCGTCGTTCCCTCTCCGCTAAAGCCGCCTCTTCCGGGCGATTCGTCTGATTAAAGCTTCTTCGCCAGCGCCTGCTCGACGAAGTCATTGACCGTGATCTTGGCCGGTTCGACGTTACTGAACTTGTAGCCAGCGTTCAGCAGCAGATCCATGAAGGTCTGCAGCCCTTTGACCGACGTGACGGCGGTCGTCGGCAGCGCCGGCGACATGGCCTTGACGCCGCGCGCGTAGAGATCCGATTCCATCGCGCCCATCATCACCTTGGCGGCATTGCCGGCGGCAACGATGTCCTTTTGGGCGAGCTTGTTGGCCTTCTCGATGGCGCGCAGGAACGCCGCCACCATCGGGCCGTCGGTCTTCAGCTTCTCGTCGGTGACCACCAGCACGACGTAGATCGAGCCCTTGATGTCGGGCACGTCGCCGCCGATGAAGTCGATCAGCACTTCGCCGATATCGTCGGCTTCCGCTTTTTCCGGAACCGGCGGCGAAAAGGCCGAGACGTCGATGATGCCGCGCTTCATGCCGGCAAGCGTCGGGGCGGAGTCGCCGATCGGCACCACTTCCGACAGCTTGTCGACGTCGGCGCCATCCAGATACTGCTTGAACAGATAGCGGTACATCAGATGCGGCCCGGCGCCGATCGCCGTCGTCGCCAGCTTCTTGCCGACCAGGAACTTGACCTTGTCCTTGAGCGGCGAGGCGCGGGTGATGCCCGCTTCCTTCATCAGGCCTTTGCGTACGAAGATGGTCGAGGTGTATTCGGTCACCATCGGCGTCAGCACCTTGATCGGCTGGCCCTTGTCGATGGCATTGAAGGCCGTCTGCAGGCCAAGCCCGCCCAGATCGACCGAGCCGTTGATCATGGCCGCCGCCGGCGTCGAGTTGGCCGGCACGTTGACGATCTCGACGTTGAGCCCCTCTTCCTTGAAGAAGCCGGCCCCGACCGCGACGTAAAGCGGGAACCAGGCGAAGCTGGTGCTGCCGATGGCCACCTTTACCGTGCGGTCGGCAGCTTGCGCCATGCCGGTGAGCAACACGGCCACGGCCATTGTCGCCGCAATTAAAAGAGACAATTTCCCTGTTTTCATAGTCAGTTCCCTCCCAATCGGCGCATTGTCCCTGCGCTATTTCTGTTGTTCTTCCACACGCAATGCTGGCGGCCGTGCCAGTAAGTCCTATGGAATCTTTAGAAAACTTAGGCTAAAATTGTTGCAATGGTTTCCGGTGCAATCATCCTACCGATCGATACAAAACACTGTCAATGTCATAGTTCGGAATGGTCGCAATTTCCGGAATTGTAATTCGGAGCAAGGGCGCAAATGTGGATTCCCGATATTAGCAAGCTCGACGGTCCTCGTTATCTGGCCGTCGCAACCGCCATAGCGAAGGCGATTGACGGTGGCGAGTTGCCACCGGGGGCTCAGCTGCCGCCGCAACGCGACCTGGCGATCAAGCTCGGCGTCACCGTCGGCACGATCAGCCGGGCCTATACCGTTGCCAAGAAGCGCAAGCTGGTCAGCGGCGAAGTCGGCCGCGGCACTTTCGTCAGCGGCTCGCGCGACGAAGCCAGTGCCGCCAACGTCATCCCGCAGATGGATTCGCGCGCCGTCGATCTGGCCTGCTATTCGACGCCGGTGGCCGATCTCTCCGACGCCATCGCCAAATCGCTCTCCGACCTGGCCGATCGCACCGATTTGCTGCCGCTGCATCGCTATCCGCCGGCAGCCGGCTTCGTCAGCCATCGCGCCGCTGGCGCTGCCTGGATCGGTCGCAGCGGCATGGAAGTGTCGCCGGACAACATCATGATTTCCAACGGCGCGCAGCAGGCGCTGTCGCTGGCCTTCGGCACCTTGCTGGGACCGGGAGATCGTCTGTTGACCGAAACCGTCACCTATTCCGGCGCCAAGGCGCTGGCGTCGCTGAACGGCCTGGAGTTGCAGGGCGTGGCGATGGACGAGCACGGCATGATCCCCGAAGCGCTCGATCGCGCTGCGTCGGAGACCGAAGCCCGCGTCGTCTATCTGCAGCCCACCGTGCACAACCCGACCACGGCGATGATGCCGGAGGACCGGCGGCGCAAGATCGCCGACATCGTGCGCAAGCATGACCTGACGATGATCGAAGACGATGCCGCCTGCAGCGCGCTGACGGACCGGCCCTTGCCCATCTCGGCGCTGATCCCCGAGCGCAGCTGCTACATTACCGGCGTCTCCAAGGCGCTGAGCCCGGCCCTGCGCGTCGGGTTCATCTCAGCGCCGCAGGAAATCCTGTCGCACCTGCTGAATATGTTCCATGCCAACGTGCTGGGGGCTTCGCCGCTGATGGCGGAGCTGGTGTCGCAGATGATCTCAAGCGGCGCGGCGCAGGAAATCTGCCGCCGCAACGTCGAGGAAAGCGGCCGGCTCAACCGCGTCGCCCTGCGTGTCCTGAAAGGCCACGAACTGCAGTCGCACCCGGCCTGCTTCTATCTCTGGCTGAAGCTGCCGCGGCAATGGAGCGCCGAGGAATTCGCCGCCGCCGCGCGCGCCGACGGCGTCTCCGTGGTGCCGGCCGACAATTTCCTGGCCTCGCGCGAGATGCCGGTGCATGCCGTACGCGTCTCGCTCAATCCGTCGTTCAACCCCGACGTGCTGCTGAAGGGCCTCGACGTATTGAACCGACTGCTGATGAGCAGCCCGCGCCTGCGCCAGGCGGTTATCTAAATTCGAAGCTGTCGAAGCTAGATGAAAAAGGGCAGCGGAAACGCTGCCCTTTTTCTTTGGATGGCAGACCGGCCTAGACCGGGTCCCAGCTGAAGACCTCGCCCGAGCGCTGCAGGGGCGTGAACCACGGCTTCAGCGCCGGCATGGCGTGTTCCGCCACGCTTGCCGCCGTCCATCCTTCGCCGCGATGGACGGACCGGATCGGTCGGTTGTGATTGAAGATGAAAATCTCGTTCTGGCGCACGGCGAAGATCTGGCCCGAGATGTCTTTCGACGCGTCGGACGCAAGATAGACGGCCATCGGCGCGATCTTGTCCGGCGTCATGGCCATGATCTTTTTACGCCGCGCCTTCTGCTGCTCAGTCTCGACCGGCACGGTGCCGGTCAGCCGGCTCCAGGCCGAGGGCGAGATGCAGTTCGATCGAATGCCAAAGCGCTGCATGTCGAGCGCAATGCCCTTCGACAGGCCGACGATGCCCAGCTTGGCCGCGATGTAGTTGGCCTGGCCGTTCTGACCGATCAGCGCCGAGTTAGACGTCATGTGAATGAAGCTGCCGCTGCTCTGTTCGCGGAAATGCGGCGCGGCAGCGCGGGCGACATTGAAGCTTCCCTTCAGGTGAACGCCGACGACGGCGTCCCAATCTGCCTCTTCCATCTTGTGGAAGATCGCATCGCGCAGAATGCCGGCGTTGTTGACCACGCAGTCGATGCGGCCGAATGCGTCGATGGCCGTCTTCACCATGCGATGCGCGCCGTCCCAGCTTGCCACCGAATCGCCATTGGCGACGGCTTCGCCGCCGGCCTGCTTGATGGCGTTGACCGCTTCCGCTGCCGGGCTGGCGTCGGCGCCTTCGCCGCGATCGGTGGCGCCCAGATCGTTGATCACCACCTTGGCGCCGTGCGCCGCCATGGCGATGGCGATATCGCGGCCGATGCCGCGGCCGGCGCCGGTAACCAGCACGACTTTTCCGTCCAGCAATTTCTCCGACACGTCGTTCTCCTTCGATTGCCGCGCAAACGCGTCGGCACGCACAACAGCCTCTGCAGCCGACGCGATCAGGCGCGCTGGGCGAATTTCGGATCGAGGCGATCGCGCAGCGTATCGCCCAACAGGTTGACCGCGAGAACGGTGAGCATGATCGCCAGTCCCGGGAAGGTGACGGTCCACCAGCCCAGTTCGACGTACTGCCGGCCGTCGGCGATCATGATGCCCCAGGTCGGCGTCGGTGGCGGCACGCCGACGCCCAGGAACGACAGCGTCGATTCCAGCAGGATCGCGGCGGCGACTTCCAGGGTCGCCAGCACGATCATGGTGTTAACCAGATTGGGGAAGATGTGCAGGCGCAGGATGCGCATCGGGCTGCAGCCCACGGCGTAAGCCGACTGCACGTAATCGCGCTCGCGGATCGACAGCGCCTCGCCGCGCGCCATGCGCGCGAACTGCGCCCAGTAGAGCAACGAGATGATCAGGATGACGTTGATCAGGCTGGGACCGACCGTCGCCGCAACGGCCAGCGCGATCAGGATGCCGGGCAGGGTCAGCGACAAATCGGTCAGGCGCATGATGGCATCGCCCAGCCGCCCGCCGATCATGGCCGAGGCGATGCCCAGCAGCACGCCGATGAACATGGCGACCACCACCGAGACGATGCCCACCAGCAACGAAATGCGTCCGCCATAGATCATGCGGCTGAAGACGTCGCGGCCCAGATTGTCCGTGCCCATGATGTGCTGCCAGCTCGGCGGCTCGAGCAGATTCGCCAGGTCCTGCTGGTTGGGCTCATAGGGCGCGATGAATTCGGCGAAGACGGCCGACAGCGTCACCAGCACCAGGAAAAGGAAAGGCACTGAGCGCAGCAGGAACGAGGCGCCCGACAGGCGCTGAGCCAGGGTGCGGCGCGGACGGGTGGCGAGAGGGATTTCGACGGTCATCGTTTCACATAGCTGATTCGAGGGTCGAGGAAGACATAGAGCATGTCGACCAGGAAATTGACGGCGAGAAAGATCACGCCCATCAAGAGCACGGCGGCCTGCACCAGCGGGAAATCGCGGCCATAGACCGCGTCGATGGCGATCTTGCCGATGCCGGGCCAAGCGAACACCGTCTCGGTCACCACCGCGCCGCGCAGGATGGTGGCGGCCTGCAGGGCGGTGATGGTCAGGATGGGAATGGCGCCGTTCTTGAACGCATGCACCATGACGACGCGCCATTCCGGCACGCCTTTGCTGCGTGCGGTGCGCACGTAATCGGCTTCAAGCGCATCCAGCATCGCCGACCGCGTGACGCGCATGATCGAAGCGGCGACGAACAGCCCCAGCGCTATGGTGGGCAGAATCAGATGCTCGTCGATGCCGTATCCGGAAGTCGGCAGCAACGGAATGTAGAGAGAGAAGAACAGGATCAGCAGAATCCCGAACCAGAAAGTCGGCATGCTCTGTCCGGCAAGCGCCACGATCTTGCCGAAGCTGTCGAACCAGGTGTCCCGTCGCACCGCCGACCAGATGCCCACCGGTAAGGCGAGCAGCAGGCCGAGCGCCATCGACGAAAGCGACAGATAGATCGTGGCCGGAAACCGTTCCAGCAGCATCTCGGCGGCCGGACGATCCCATTTGATCGAGCGGCCGAAATCGCCCTGCAGCGCGTTGGTGACGAAATACCAGTACTGCACAATCAGCGGCTTATCGAGGCCAAGCGAGACGCGGATGCGCTGAATGTCCTCGGCCGATGCCTCCATCGGCGCCATGAGATTGACCGGGTCGCCCGACAGGCGCGACAGGCCGAAGACGATGACGCTGAGCAGGAGCATTGTCAGCAATGCCTGCATCAGCCTTTCGATGACAAAACGAGTCGACAAGGAACTGTTCTCCGACGCCTATTTCAAACGCAACTTGGACATGGTCGTATGATAGCCGCTTCCCAGAGCCGGCTGCCACTCCTTGATCCGCTTCTTGCTCATCGCAAACGGTGTGTGGCACCACAGCAGCGGCACGCTGTCCAAGTTCTCCGACTCCATCTTGGCGAAACCCTGCAGGATTTTCTTGCGCTCCTCGAGATTGGCCGTCTGGATCTGGGTCTTGAAAATACGATCGTATTCCGGGTTCTGAACGCTGCGCGCCGTCCAGCCGGACCATGAAACGAAGTAGGAGTTGATCACTTCGCCGCCGTCGTCGGGGATGGAGATCGGCGTATAGAACACGGCTGGCGGCTTGTTGCCCCGCATCATGGCAAGCCAGGCGCTGTTGTCGACGTTCACGCGCTCGACCACGAAGCCGACAGCCTCGAGATTGCCTGCCACCGCCTCCAGCACCTGTGGCGCGTTGGGAACTGCAGCGAAGGATTGCGTGTGCAAGGTGAAGGTGACCTTGGTGCCCGGCTTCACGCCGGCTTCGGCCAGCAAGGCCTTCGCCTTGGCGGGGTCGTAGGCGATCTGCGGCAGGCCATCGAGATAGCCGAACGTGCCGGGCGTGAACATGCTGGTTGCCATTTCACAGACGCCGCCCTGGATTTTCTCGGCGATGTCCTTGCGATTGATGGCGTGACCTATCGCCAGGCGGACGCGCTTGTCCTTCGCTTCCGGGAACAAACCGGTGTTGAACATGATGCCGGAGGTCCCGCTATAGCGCGACGTGACGACCGCGATATCCTTGTTGCCGCGGATGCGCTCGAGCAAAGGACCGGTCAGACCGGCCACGATATCGGCCTCGCCCTTCTCCAGCATGGCGTAGCGGGTGAAGGGCTCCTTCACCAGCAGCTGCGTTACCGTCTTGATGGTCGGCGCGCCGTTCCAGTAGCCGGGATTGGCTTCGTACTTGGTCCACTCGCCCGCTTTAACGCCAGCCAGGGTAAAAGCGCCGGTGCCGATCGGCTTTTCCTGGAAACCCTGCTTGCCGACCTTCTCATAATAGTTTTTCGGCGCGATCGGCGTGAGCGCGTAACGCGCCGTCGTGAAGAACGAGGGCCAGGGCTGCTTCAGCACGAAGCGGGCGGTATGCGGATCGACGACATCGACACGCTCCAAAGATTCGACGAAGCCAGTCCGGTAGGCGTGGCCGCTGTCAGGCTTCATCACCCGCTCGAAGGTGAACTTCACGTCCTCGGCGGTGAACGGATCGCCGTTGTGGAACTTCACGTTCTTGCGCAGTTTGAAGTCGATCTGCTTGCCGTCGGGGCTGATGACCCAGCTCTCCGCCAGGGCCGGGTACTTGCCGTCCTTGCCGAGGTTCAGCAGCCCGTCGAAGATGAAGTCGTAATCCAGATGCGGGGTGGCGCCGACCATCGCCGTCGGATCGAACAGCTGGCTGAGCTGCGGCAACGCCATCGTCACCTCGCCCTTCGGCTGCGCCTGCGCCGGCAGGCCGATGCAAAGAACCAGCGCCGAAGCGGCGGCCAGGATCGGCAGGCGCGTGCGGCGTGAAAAAGCGTCGATCAGCATGGTTTCCCCCACGAATTTTCTTGGTTGAAAGACAAGGACAGCGGGTCGGCGACCCGCTGTCCTTCGATCGATCGCTCTATTTGGCGAGTTCCAGATTGCTCAGCGACAGGTAGTAGCCGCTGCCCAGGGCCGGCTGCCACGACTTGATGCGCTTGGTCACGGCATAGGGCGTCGAGCACCACAGCAACGGCACCATCTCGAGATTCTCCTGCTCGAGCTTGATGAACTTGTGCAGCAGCTTCTTGCGTGCCTCGAGATCGACCGTCTGCTGCTGTTCCTTGAAGATCGCGTCGTATTCCGGCCGCTGCACGGAGCGCGGCGTCCAGGCGGAATTCAATGCGAACCAGGTGTTGATCAGCTCGCCGCCGTCATCGGGCGTGCCCGACGGAGCATAGAAGATGCCGTAGGCCTTCTGGCCGCGCATCATCGACATCCAGGCATCGGTATCGACGCTCTTGCGCTCGATCGACAGGCCGACCGCCTCGAGATTGCCGGCGATGGCTTCCAGCACCTGTGGGGCGCCCGGCAGGGCGGCGAAGGCCTGCGTGTGATAGACGAACGGCACCTTGGTGCCCGGCGCGACGCCCGCTTCCTTCAGCAGCGCCTTGGCCTTGTTGGGATCGTAGGGGATCAGCGGAATGCCTTCGAGATAGCCGAAGGTGCCGGGCGAGATGATGCTGGTGGCGGGCTCGCACACGCCGCCCAGAATTTTCTCAGCGATCGCCTTACGGTTGATGGCATGCGCGACCGCCAGCCGTACGCGCCGATCCTCGGCCTGCGGGAATTCCTTCTTGTTGAAGAGAATGCCCGACGTGCCGGCATAGGGCGACATGATCACGCGCAAATCCTTGTTGGCGCGCACCTTCTCGAGCAGCGCGCCGGTGATGCCGGTGGCGATGTCGGCCTCGCCCTTCTCGACCATGGCGTAACGGGTGAAAGGCTCCGCCACCAGGCGCTGGGTGACGAATTGCACCTTGGGCACGCGGCCCCAGTAGCCGGTATTGGCCTCGAACTTGGTCCACTCGCCGGCTTTCCAATCGGCCAGCTTGAACGGGCCGGTGCCGATCGGCTTTTCCTTGAAGCCCTTGGCGCCGACGCTTTCGTAGTATTTCTTCGGCACGATGTGGGTCAGCGCGTAACGCGCGGTGGTGAAGAAGGCCGGCCAGGGGTTTTTCAGGATGAAGCGGGCGGTGTGCGGATCGACCACGTCGACCCGCTCCAGCGAATCCTGGAAGCCGCGGCGATAGGAATGGGTGCTGTCGGCGGACATGACGCGTTCGAAGGTGAACTTCACGTCCTCGGCGGTGAACGGATCGCCGTTGTGGAACTTCACGTTCTTGCGCAGTTTGAAGTCGATCTGCTTGCCGTCGGGGCTGATGACCCAGCTCTCCGCCAGGCCCGGCACCTTGCCCTTTTCGTTGAGGTTGATCAGCCCGTCATAGATCATCTCGGCGATCATGTAGTCGGCGGTCGAGACCAGCGATGTCGGATCGGCGTTCTGGCTGAGAATCGACGTCGCCACCATGACGCTGCCCTTGGGCTGCGCCTGCGCCGGCGCCGCCGCGACGAATGCCAGTCCCACGGCCGTCAGGCCGAAGGCGGCCGCGCGCAAGTTCAATCGGTCCAGTTTCATCGTCTTCCCTCCCGTGGGCGAATGTCCGGCTGTGCCGGTTATTGCTTCAGTTCGATCGTGGCCAAGGACAGGTAATTGCCGCTGCCCAGCGCCGGCTTCCAGTCCTTGACGCGCTTGGCGTTGACGGCATAGGGCGTGGCGCACCAGAACAGGGGCACCATTTCGAAATTCTCCGATTCCATCTTGGCGAATTTCTGCAGCAGCTTCTTGCGCGCCTCCAGATCGGCGGTCGTCTGCTGCTCCTTGTAGATCGCGTCGTACTCGGGAACCTTGATGCTGCGCGTGGTCCAGCCAGCATTGGCGGTGAAATACGAGTTCAGCAACTCGCCCGCGTCGTCGGGCGTGCCGACCGGCGTGTAGTAGATGCCGGGCGCCTTGTTGGAACGCATCATCGACAGCCAGGCATCGGTATCGAAGCTCTTGCGGTCGACCGCCAGGCCGGCGGCTTCCAGATTGCCGGCGATGGCTTCCAGCACTTGCGGCGCGCCCGGCAGGGCGGCGAAGGACTGCGTGTGATAGACGAACGGCACCTTGGTGCCCGGCGCGACGCCCGCTTCCTTCAGCAGCGCCTTGGCCTTGTTCAAATCGTAGGGAACCTGCGGCAGGCCTGCGAGGAAGCCGAAAGTGCCCGGCGTCAGCATGCTCGACGCCGGCTCGCACACGCCGCCGGTGATGTTCTTGGCGATCGCGGCGCGATTGATGGCATGCGCCACCGCCAGCCGCACGCGTTTGTCGGCGGCCTGCGGGAAGTCGGCTTTGTTGAACAGCAGGGCCGAGGTGCCGCTATAGGGCGACAGTATCACCTTCAGATCCTTGTTGCCGCGCACCTTCTCGAGCAGCGCGCCGCTGATGCCAGCGGCGATGTCGGCCTCGCCCTTCTCCAGCATGGCGTAACGGGTGAACGGCTCGGCCACCAGGCGCTGGGTGACGAACTGGGTCTTCGCCTTCGCGCCCCAGTAATCGGTGTTGGCTTCGAACTTGGTCCATTCGCCGGCCTTCATCTCGGCCAGCTTGAAGGCGCCGGTGCCGATCGGCTTCTCCTTGAAGCCCTTGGCGCCGACGCTTTCGTAGTATTTCTTCGGCACGATATGAACCAGCGCAAAGCGCGCCGTGGTGAAGAACGCCGGCCACGGCTGCTTCAGCAGGAAGCGAACGGTGTGCGGATCGACGACCTCGATCTTGTCCATCGGATCGACGAAGCCGCGACGATAGGAATGGGTGCTGTCGGGCGCCACGATGCGCTCGAAGGTGAACTTGACGTCCTCGGCGGTGAAGGGATCGCCGTTGTGGAACCTCACGTTCTTGCGCAGCTTGAATTCCATCTGCTTGCCGTCGGGGCTGATCTTCCAGCTCTCGGCCAGCGCCGGCACCTTGCCCTTCTCGGTGAGATTGAGCAGGCCGTCGTACAGCGCCTCGTGAATCATGTAATCGGCGGTGGAAACCGTCGCCGTCGGATCGGTGTTCTGGCTCAGGGCCGGCACCGCAACAATGGCACTGCCCTTGGGTTGTGCCAGCGCCGGTCCTGCGGAAAGGGTGAGAGCCGAAACGGCCAAGCCGGCCAACAGAGCCAAATGCGCGAAAACGGACGCAAACCGACCTACCATGGTAATCTTTCCTCCCGAGGTGATCGGTTGCGGCCCGATCCCGTTATTTTCATGTACCATTTTATTTTTGGTACATTAAAAAAAATTGTATCCTAATGCTGCTATCAATTGTATCACTCTGTCAACAAAGAATGACGGCCGATCTTCGCGTTATGCATCGATTGATCCGTCGCCGATAATGTCGTGGGTAGGGAGCGCGGATGAATTCGATCGTGCAGGAAACCGTCAAGCCGGGCGGCGTTGCCGCTGACAATCAGGAACCGATTCTCCAGGTCAGGAATTTGAAAACGGTGTTCCAGACGCGTTCTGGAGCGGTGCCGGCGGTCAACGACGTGTCGTTCGACCTGCATCGCGGCGAGACGCTGGGGCTGGTGGGCGAATCGGGCTGCGGCAAGAGCGTCACCTCACTGTCGATCCTGCGCCTTATCCCGGCGCGCGCCGGCAAGGTCGAAGAAGGCTCCGTCATGTACGCCGGACGCGACCTGATGCAGCTCAGCGACGAGGAAATGCGCAAGGTGCGCGGCGGCGAAGTCGCCATGGTGTTCCAGGAACCGATGACGGCGCTCAATCCGGTGCTGACCATCGGCCAGCAGATCGTCGAGACAGTGCTGCTGCACGAAAACATGACGCCGCAGCAGGCGCGCGAGCGCGCCATCGAGATGCTGCGCGTGGTGCACATTCCCGAAGCCGAGCGCCAGATCGACAATTATCCGCACCAGCTTTCCGGCGGCATGCGCCAGCGCGCCATGATCGCCATGGCGCTGTCGTGCAATCCCAAGGTGCTGATCGCCGACGAGCCCACCACCGCGCTCGACGTCACGATTCAGGCGCAGATCCTGGAACTGATGCAGGAGCTGCAGGCCAAGTTCGGCACCGCCATCATCATGATCACCCACGACCTGGGCGTCATCGCCGAGACCGCCCATCGCGTGGCGGTGATGTATGCCGGGCGCAAGGTTGAGGAAGCGCAGGTCCACGACTTGTTCGAAGACGCAATCCATCCCTACACCCAGGGCCTGCTGCAGGCCATTCCGGGCATGGACGACGAAGCCGAAACGGGTGGGCCGCGCAAGCGTCTCTACGCCATTGACGGCACCGTGCCGGCGCTGGCCGATCTGCCGCCGGGCTGCGCCTTCGCGCCGCGCTGCCCGCTGGCGAGCGAGATTTGCCGCCGCGAAGTGCCGCCGTTGGAAGAGAAGAAGCCGCGCCACTATGCGGCCTGCTGGAACAGCCCGCGCCCCTACAACGCCGGTCAGGTTTAAGAGTAGCCATGTCAGTCACCGCACCCGTCGCTTCCCACTCCCCCCAGACCCAGCCGCTGCTGAAAGTCGAAGGCCTCAAGAAGTATTTCCGCGTCCGCAAGGCGCTGCTGTCGCGCAACGCGCAGTTCGTGCAGGCCGTCGACGGTGTTTCCTTCCACATCAATGCCGGCGAGACGCTCAGCCTGGTGGGCGAATCGGGCTGCGGCAAGTCGACCATCGGGCGCATGATCATGAAACTGATCGAGCCCACAGCCGGCGCCATTTACGTCAACGGCCGCGATATCGCGCCCTTGTCGCGCCGGCAGATGAAGCCCTATCGCAAGCAGATGCAGATCATCTTCCAGGATCCGTTCTCCTCGCTTAACCCGCGCATGAGCGCGGGCGACATCGTGGGCGAGCCGCTGCTGGTGCATGGCATCGCCGACGAAGCAGAACGTGCGCGGCGCGTGGCGGAGCTGTTCCGCCGCGTCGGCCTGCGGCCGGACCAGATGGCGCGCTACCCGCACGAGTTTTCCGGCGGCCAGCGCCAGCGCATTGGCATCGCGCGCGCTCTGGCGCTGGGTCCCAGCCTGATCATCGGCGACGAGCCGGTCTCGGCGCTGGACGTCTCGGTGCAGGCGCAGGTCATCAACCTGATGACCGACCTGCAGGACGAGTTCGGCCTGTCCTATCTCTTCATCGCCCATGACCTGTCGGTGGTAAAGCACATCAGCCATCGCGTGGCGGTCATGTATCTGGGCCGCATCGTCGAACTGGCCGACCGCAACGAGCTGTTCAGCACGCCGCTGCACCCCTACACCGAGGCGCTGCTGTCGGCGGTGCCGCTGCCCAATCCGCGCAAGACGCGCAAGACGCGCATCATCCTGAAGGGCGACGTGCCAAGCCCGATCTCGCCGCCGTCGGGTTGCCGTTTCCACACCCGTTGCCCGCTGGCCGTCGCCCGCTGCAAGGTCGAAGTGCCCGACTTCCGCGAAGTCGCGCCCAAGCATTGGGTCGCCTGCCACCTGCGCTAGACGATCGGTGGCGGCATGAACGCATTCACCGGGCTGACCTATGGCCAATCGATCGCCGCCCTCGCGCAGCGATTTCCCGCGCGCAATGCGTTGACGTTTCATGGCCGCCGCTGGAATTTCCAGCAGGTCAAAGACGAGATCGATCGCGCCTCGGCGCGGCTGGCATCGCTGGGATTGCAGCGCCAGGACAAGGTGGGCATCTGGATGCCCAACCGGCCGGAGGCGATCTGGTACTGGATGGGTGCGGCGCAGATGGGCTGCGTTGCGGTGTTCTTCAACACGCGCCTGACCCAGGACGAAATCGCCTATCAGCTTCGCCAGTCCGACACGCGCGCGCTGCTGGTTCCCGGCCCCGATAGCCACCGCGACTATCTGGCCGATATCGTGAGGCTCTGCCCCGAGCTGACGTCAGCGGCGCCTGGCGCGCTGCGCAGCGAAGCCTTCCCCGAATTGCGTCACGTCATCAGCCTCGATCCGCCCTTCTCTCCAGCGGCCGGCGCGCATGATTGGTCCAACCCGCCTGCATCCGACCTGAAGCCGCCGCCTCTGGAAACCGATATCCTGGCGCCGGCAACGATCATCTACAGCTCCGGCACCACGGCCCTGCCCAAAGGCGTGGTGCTGACCCACATCGTCTGGCGCAAGGCGTTCGATCACGGCGTGCGCTTCGAGCAGACCGAAGACGACCGGCTGTGGCTGTGCATGCCGCTGTTCGGCATCATGTCCAACGTCAACGGCGTGCTGACGTTCTGGACCCATGGCTCCTCCATCGTGCTGGAAGACCGCTTTGAGCCTCAAACCGCCTTGCGCACGCTCCAGGACGAAGCCTGCACTACGGCCTATCTGATGCCGGTGATGCTGGAGAAGATCCTGGCGCAACCCAACTTCAAGTCATTCGATCTTTCGCGCCTGCGCACCGGCACCGTGGTCACCAACGATCCCGACGTGATGGCGCGCGCGGTGAACGAACTGGGCATGAGCGGCCTCTATTCGACCTATGGCATGAGCGAGTTGTCGAGCGTGGTGCTGCGGTCGTTCTCGAATGATCCGCTGGAAGTGAAGCTGCAGAGCCACGGCAGCCCCATGCCGGACATCGAGGTGCGCGTCGCCGATCCCGACAGCAACGAGCGCCTGCCGCCCGGCCGCGAAGGCGAGATCCAGATCCGCGGCTACAACGTCATGCCGGGCTACTACAAGAAGCCGGCCGAAACCGCCGCCGCCTTCACCAGCGACGGCTGGTTCAAGACAGGCGATGCCGGCGTCGAGCGCGAGGACGGCAATTTCCGTTTCATCTCGCGGCTGAAGGATGGCTACAAGTACAACGGCTTCAACGTCTCGACCCTCGAGGTCGAGGCCGCCCTGCGCCGCCATCCCGATATTGCCGCAGCGGCCGTGGTCGGTATTCCCGACCCGACGGCCGGCGAAACGGGCATCGCCTTCGTGGTGGCGCGCGAAGGCCGCGCGATCGATACCGCCGCTGTCGCCGAATTCCTCAAGCCGATACTGGCATCCTACAAACGGCCGCAGCGCATCGTCGTGCTCGACGAGCTGCCGCTGACCGCCGGCACGGGCAAAGTGCAGACGCGACAGCTCAAGGAGCTGGGTCGCGATCTGGTGGACAAGGAAAAGGCCCGGGCGTCGATCTGACGTCCGGGCCTCGCCAAGCGTGCGCCGTCAGCGCGCCTCTTCCTATTTCGCCAGTTCCATCGTGTTGAAGTTGTAGTGATAGGCGCTGATCACTGCCGGGCTCCAGGATTTCACGCGCGGGCTGACCGCGTAAGTCGTGTTGCACCAGAACAGCGGCAGGGCGGTGCGCTTCTCGTCTTCCAGCTTGGCCCAGTCCTGCAACGTCTTTTCCCGCTTCTTCATGTCGGTCATGCCGAGCTGGGCCTTGAACACCGTGTCGTACTCCGGCTCGTTGATGTAGCCCGACGACCATACGGCGGTCGAACTGAACCAGCCTTCGAGCGTCTCGCCGCCGTCGTCGGGCATCGACGACGGACCGTAGAACACGGCCGGCTGCTTGCCTGCCCGCCAGGCCGCCAGATAGGCGGCCGAGTCGTAGGGCTCGCGCGTGACCTTGAACCCTACCGCTTCGAGATTGCCGGCGATGGCTTCCAGCACCTGCGGCGCGCTCGGCAGCGAGCCGAAGGATTCGGTGTGCAGGCTGAAAGTGATCTCCTTGCCCGGCTTGACGCCGGCTTCCGCCAGCAGCGCTTTGGCCTTGGCGGGATCGTAGGGGATCGGCTTCAGGTCCGGATTATGGCCGAACGTGCCCGGCGTGAAGATGCTGGACGCCGGCTGGCAGATGCCGCTCAGCACGTTCTTGGCGATGGCGGCGCGGTTCATGGCATAGCCGATGGCGAGACGGACGCGCTTGTCCTTGGCCTCGGGGAATTTCGTCGTGTTGAAATAGATGCCGCTGGTGCCGCTGTACTTGGATTCGAAGATCTTGACCTGCTTGTTGGACTTGACCTTTTCCAACAGCGCGCCGGTCAGGCCGAACACGACGTCGGCTTCGCCCTTCTCCAGCATGGCGTAGAGCGTGAACGGCTCCTTCACCAGCCGCTGCGTCACCGTCTTGACCTTCGAAACCTGGCCCCAGTAGTCGGTGTTGGCTTCGAACTTCGTCCATTCGCCGGCCTTCATGTCGGCCAGCTTGAACGGGCCGGTGCCGATCGGCTTCTCGACGAAAGCCTTGGCACCGACCTTCTCGTAGTAGCTCTTTGGCACGATCGGCTGGATGCCGTACCGCGCCGAGGAGAAGAAACTCGGCCAGGGCTGCGTCAGCACGAAGCGCACCTTGTGCTCCTCCAGCACTTCGATTCGAGCGATCTGCGCCACGAAAGCCTTGCGATAGGAATGCGTATTGCCGTCCTTCAGCAGCAGCTCATAGGAAAACTTCACATCCTCGGCGGTGAACGGATCGCCGTTGTGGAACTTCACGCCCTTGCGCAACTCGAAGTCGACTTGTTTGCCGTCGTCGCTGACCTTCCAGCTCGTCGCCAGCGCCGGCACCTTGCCCTTGTCGGTGAGGTTCAGCAGTCCGTCATAAAGCATGGTGAAGGCGGTATGGTCGGTCACCGCAACCATGATCGACGGATCGAACTGCTGGCGCAGTATGGCGCCGGCGATGACCACTTCGCCTTGCGGTGCCGCCGCAACCGGCATGGCAAACGGCAGGCTGATGGCGAGGGACAGGCATCCTGCGGCAAGGCCGCGCTTGGCGTATGAGATCACGGTTTTTCCTCCGATAGTGTTTTTGAGCTTGTTGTCCTGCCGACACTCGACGTAGGGAAAAAGAAAAGGCCCGGATGTCGTCCAAACATCCGGGCCCCGAAGGAGCGCCCGTTTGAGCGGGCGTCTCTGCTATTTCGACAACTCCATCGTGTTGAAGTTGTAATGATAGGCGCTGATTACCGCCGGCTTCCATGCCTTGACGCGCGGGCTGGCGGCATAGGTCGTGTTGCACCAGAACAGCGGCAGAGCCGTGCGCTTCTCGTCTTCCAGCTTGGCCCAGTCCTGCAGCATCTTCTCGCGCTTGGCGAGATCGGTGATGCCGAGCTGGGTCTTGAACACGGTGTCGTATTCCGGCTCGCTGATGTAGCCGGACGACCACACGGCGGTCGAGCTGTACCAGCCTTCGAGCGTCTCGCCGCCGTCATCGGGCATCGAGGACGGGCCGTAGAACACCGCCGGCTGCTTCTTGCCGCGCATCATGGCCAGCCATGACGCCGTGTCGGCCTGCTCGCGCGTGACCTTGAAGCCGACCGCCTCGAGATTGCCGGCAATTGCTTCCAGCACCTGCGGCGCGCTGGGCAGCGAGCCGAAGGATTCGGTGTGCAGCATCCAGCCGATCTCGGTGCCGGGCTTGACGCCCGCTTCCTTGAGCAGCGCCTTGGCCTTGGCCGGATCGTACGGAATCGGTTTCAGGCTCGGGAGATGGCCGAACGTGGCCGGCGTGAAGATGCTGGAAGCCGGCTGGCAAACGCCGCTCAGGATGTTCTTGGCGATCGCCTCGCGATTGATGGCGTAGGCGATTGCCATGCGCACGCGCTTGTCCTTGGCTTCCGGGAACTTGTTCGGATTGAAGTAGATGCCGCTGGTGCCGCTGTACTTCGACTCGAAAATCTTCATCTGCTTGTTGGATTTGACCTTCTCGAGCAGAGCGCCCGTAAGGCCCACCACCACATCGGCTTCGCCCTTCTCCAGCATGGCGTAAAGCGTGAACGGTTCCTTGACCAGTCGCTGGGTGACGGTCTTCACCTTCGAGACCTGACCCCAATAGTCGACATTGGCCTCGTATTTCGCCCATTCGCCGGCCTTGCTCTCGACCAGCTTGAACGGCCCGGTGCCGACCGGCTTCTCGGCGAAACCTTTGGCGCCGACTTTCTCGTAATAGTTTTTCGGCACGATCGGCTGGATGCCGTAGCGCGACGACGAGAAGAAGCTCGACCAGGGCTGGGTCAGGTTGAAACGCACCTTGTGCGGATCGAGCACCTCGATGCTCTTGATCTGCGCCACGAAGGCCTTGCGGTAGGAGTGCGTGTTGCCGTCCTTCAGCAGCAGCTCGTAGCTGTATTTGACGTCCTCGGCGGTGAACGGATCGCCGTTATGGAACTTCACGCCCTTGCGCAGCTCGAAATCCATCTGCATGCCGTCGTCGCTGATCTTCCAGCTCGTGGCCAGCGCGGGAACCTTGCCTTTTTCGGTAAGGTTCAGCAGCCCGTCATAGAGCATGTTGAAGGCGGTATGGTCGGTCACCGCCACCATGATCGAAGGATCGTATTGCTGGCGCAGCAAGGCACTGGCGATCACCACGTCGCCCTGAGGTGCGGCGGCGGCCGGCATGGCCAGCGGCGCCGACAGCGCCAGCGACATCAGACCCGCGGCAAGCCCGCGCTTCACATAGGACATATTTCTTTCCTCCCGTCGGTTTTCCATTGGTTGCGAATTGCGAAGTGGCCCTAGCGTTGCGGCCGCGTGCCGGCTATCTGCACCCGGCGCATGCGCCGCAGCTCCTTGTAGTCGTCCAGGGCATAGTGCTGCGTGCAGCGATTGTCCCAAATGGCGAGCGAATTGGCGCGCCAGCGGAACCGCACCTGGAACTCCGGCTTCTTGACGTGATCGTACAGCATGTTCAGGACGTTCTGGCTTTCCGTGTCGCTGACGCCCTTCAGCCGCACGGTATAGTTTGAATTCACGAACAGCGCCTTTCGCCCCGTGACCGGATGGCGAAGCACGACCGGGTGCTCCACCGGCGGCGGCACTTCCATCGCGTCGTTGCGCAAAATGTTTTGCCCGCCATAGCGGCGGCGGACATTGGAGTTGTCGTGCAGCGCCGTAAGATTGTCGATATAGGCCTTGGTGCTGTCGGCCAGCGCATCATAGGCGGCGTACATACTGCACCAGATCGTGTCGCCCCCAACTTTCGGCGCGACCTCGCAGTAAAGCAGCGAACCCATCGGCGGCTCTTCATAGTCGGTATTGTCGGTATGCCAGACCGAACCAACCGCGATCTTGGTGCCGTCGTTCTCCAGCAGCGACAGGCAGTCGTATTTGTCGCCGTACATCTTCAGTTTCTTGGAATAGAGCGGCGTGCCGAAGCGGCGTGCCAACGCGACGTGCTGGTCGACGTCGAGGCTTTGGTCGCGCAGGAACACGACCTGATGCTCCATCAGCGCGTCATGCAGAAAGGCGAAGGTCTGCGCATCGTCGTACCGGCCCAGATCGAGGCCATGGATTTCTGCGCCGATCGCTGGCGCTATCTTCTCGACAATTGCCGTCTGCACCATCGTCTCCGCCCTCACTGACCTTCCTCAGAGGAAAGGTTCTACCTTTTCACCATTGGAACGGGGAATCGCCCGGATTTCCAGTTCAATTTTAGAAATTGCTCCTATTTCTTCGTCAGAATGTATCTAAAGCCCACAAGCCGTTTAGGGAGAACCAGGCACTTATTCCTAGTTTCGAAAGCCTGAAAAACGGCTGATTCCAGGGCCGCGGTCGCTCTCTCGCCTGACACATAATGTCACAATAATTGACTCTTTCAGATGATGACAATTGAAGCGGGAAATTTGATAATCCATGCAGATTTGGTTGAGGGATACCGTTTCGTGAAAGCTCTCTTTTCGCAGGCTTTGGCCTTTATCCGTAAAACCTGGGCTCAGCTGCGCAACCCCTACCGTCCGGAACGCCGCTACATGCGCGGCTCGCAGATTCAGTCCGGCAAGTAGGCATTCGCCGTTTCGTTTCGAGACGGTCTTCACCCGACCTGAACACGGCGGACGCTTTTGGCGCCCGCCGTTTGTTTGTCCGCTCGGGCAATCCTATTTGCCGACCAGCTCCACCGATTCGAGCTTCAGGTGATAGGGGCTGCCCACAGCCGGCTTCAGTTCCTTGACGCGCTTGCCGACGGCGAAGGACTCGCCGCACCAGAACAGCGGGATCGACCGCTTGCGCTCGTCCTCCAGCTTGGCGAAACGCTGCAGGATCTGTTCCCGCGATTTGGCGTCGGTGGCGGCAAGCTGGTCCTGGAAGATCTTGTCGTATTCGGGATCGGCGATGTTGCCGCTCGACCATACCGCCTTGCTGTTGTACCAGCCCGACAGCAACTCGCCGCCGTCATCGGGCATCGCCGAGGTGCCGTAGAACACGGCCGGCTGCTTGCCGCCGCGCATCATCTGCATCCAGGCCGCCATGTCGTAAGGTTCGCGCGTGACTTTGAAGCCTACCGCTTCGAGATAGCCCGCGATGGCTTCCAGCACTTGCGGCGCATTCGGCAGCGAGGCCGATTCGGTGTGCAGCGAGTAGGTGATTTCCTTGCCCGGCGCCACGCCCGCCTCCTTGAGCAGCGCCTTGGCCTTGGCCTGATCGTAGGGGATCGGCTTGAGGCCCGGCAGGTAGCCGAACGTGGCCGGCGTGAAGATGCCCGGGGAGGGCTCGCACACGCCCTTCAGCACGGTCTGCGCGATCGTCTTGAGATCGATGGCATGGCCGATCGCCGTGCGTACCTTCAGATCATTGGCTTCCGGAAACTTCGCCAGATTGAAATAGATGGCGCTGGTGCCGCTGAACTTGGCGCGGAAAATGCGCACATTCTTGTCCTGGGCGATCTTGTCGAGCAGCGGGCCGGTAAGGCCGGCGATGATGTCGGCTTCGCCCTTCTGCATCATGGCGTAGCGGGTGAACGGCTCCTTCACGAGCATCTGCTTGACGTCGACCTTGGGCGCCTTGTTCCAGTAATCGGCATTCGATTCATACTTGGTCCATTCGCCCGCCTGCAGCGAATTGAGCTTGAACGGGCCGGTGCCGACCGGCTTCTCCTGAAACCCCTTGGCGCCGACCTTTTCGTAATAGTTCTTCGGCACGATCGGCTGCAGCCCGTAGCGGGACGCAGAGAAGAAGGCCAGCCACGGCGTCTTCAGCACGAGACGCACCTGCGAGGGGCTGACGACTTCCACGCGTTCGATCGAATCGACGAAGCCTTTGCGATAGGAGTGCGTGTTGCCCTCTGCCAGCATGGTGTCGTAGGTGAACTTCACGTCCTCGGCGGTGAACGGATCGCCGTTGTGGAACTTCACGTTCTTGCGCAGCTCGAAATCGATCTGCTTGCCGTCGGCGGAAACCTTCCAGCTCGTGGCCAGCGCCGGGTACTTGCCGTCCGGCCCATTGTTCAGCAGCCCGTCATAGAGCAGGTCGTTTACCAGGTAATCGGTGGTGGCGATGACGCGCGTCGGATCGAAATGCTGGCGCAGCACCGGCGCCACGACGAGGATCTCGCCCTGCGGCGCGGCGGGCGCGATTTGCGGCAGAGCCAAGGTCGCGAGCAACACACTCCCGGCCAGCAGACCAAAAGACCTCTTCAAACTCAGCATCCGATCCTCCCTAGCGACATGACGTCGATACATTTTTTATGACGCTAGCCGAAAAATCGGATCATAGTAATCAAATTGTATCTATTCCGATGGCTGCACTGCAGCGCTGCGCGCGAGTTCGCTGAAAACGATGGAAGAATCGCCCCAGACGCCCCAAGCGACCTCAGCCTTGTTTCAGGATCTGACGCAGGTCGGGTTTCAGAATCTTGCCGGTGGCGTTGCGCGGCAGGCTGTCGATGAAGCGGATATCGACCGGCACCTTATATGGCGCGAGCTGGGCCAGGCAGTGGCGCTTGATGTCCTCGACCGCGGGCCGGGCCGCGCCGGGCTTGATCACCAGGAAGGCGCATACCTTCTCGCCCATGATCGGATCGGGACCGCCGACCACGGCGACTTCGGCTACGGCCGGATGGCTCGACAGCACCTGCTCGACTTCGTTGGAGTAAACGTTCTCGCCGCCGCGGATAATCATGTCCTTCTTGCGGTCGACCAGATAGACGAAACCGTCCTCGTCCATGTAGCCGAGATCGCCCGTGTGCAGCCAGCCGCCCTTCAGCGTGTCGGCCGAAGCCTTGGGGTTGCCGAGATATTCGCGCATGACGCTGGGACTGCGGCCGACCAGCTCGCCGATCTGGCCACGCGGTACTTCGTTGTCGCTGTCGTCGAAGATGGCGACTTCGGTAGCGGGGATGGCGATGCCGACGGACCCGATCTTCAGGATCGCCATGTCGCCCGGCAGGGTCACCAGCGTGCCGCAGGATTCGGTCTGGCCCATGCCGTGGATCAGCGCGGCATTGGGAAACAGCGCCTGCACCTCGCCCAGCTTGTCCATCGGCATCGGGGCGGCGCCGAATTGCACGACCTTCACCTTCGGGAAAGTGACGCCAAGCTCCCGGGCGCGCGCCGCCATGATCAGCAGGATCGACGGCACGCCGAAGAACGAGGTGATGCCTTCGCTTTCCATCAGGCGCAGCACCTCGTCGACCTTGAAGGTGGCGATGACCAGCGTGCCGCCGCGATAGAGAATGGGGAAGAACAGCGTGTGCGAGGCGATGTGGAACATCGGCGTCACCGCCATCGACACCGGCGCGTCGAAGTTCCAGCCCCAGGCCAGCGAGGCCTGCAGGCAGCCGGCGATCAGGCTGCGATGCGTGTGCACCACGCCCTTGGGCACGCCCGTGGTGCCGGAGGTGTAATAGACCGCCGCTGCGCTATCGAGCGCCGCCGCTATCGTGCCGCTCGATGCCGTCGCCTCTTCCGGCACATAGGCCAGCAGGCGGGCAATGTTCTGTCTTTCGGCCAGAACCTTGTCGACCAGCGCCTGGTAGGGCCGGTCGAACACCATCAACCTGGCGGCGGAATTCTCGAGGATGAAGCTCACCTCGCGCTCCACCAGCTTGTTGTTGATCGGCACCGCGATGGCGCCAAGCTGCAGGATGGCGAAAAACCAGACGGCGTAGCGGGCGCTGTTGTCGACCAGCATGGCGACGGCGTCGCTTTGTTTGATCCCCTGCGACTGCAGCACCGAAGCAGCGCCATCGACGCGGGCGAACAATTCCGCATAGGACAACGTCGTTTCGCCGTCGAAGATGGCGCGACGGGCGCCGATGTTCTTTGCCGCGTCGCGCAGGAATTGCGTATAGGTGGTAGACGCAGGCAGCGCCGCGAGAGTCGCGGCGATATCGCGCGCCACCTCGTTGCGTTTGGCAATCTCCCGGTCACGGAGAATGCGAATGTCTTGTGACTGCATCGATCGATCCTCTGTCCTGAACTAACTTTCCATTACCCAACGACAAGAACAAGGAGCGAAACGACCGTGAGCAACCCGCTGATCTACGCGCCGCAGGGCAATATGGGACCCGAACACATCGACGAGCACCGCAACTGGTACATGACGCGCCACGCGCCGACCCTCATGGGAGTGGGCTTCTACTCCGCTCGCATGTTCGACGGCGAGGGCACGCGCTGGTGCAATCTCTATGAGATCCCCGGCCTCGATATTCTCTCCACGCCGCAGTACAAGCAGATCAAGACCAACGACACGTTCCGCGACAAGAACATCTCGCGCTTCTCCAACCTCAACGTCACCATTTACACCCAGGAGAAGATCGTCGACGCCAAGGGCAATGCGCTGGAGCGCGCGCCCGGCATGGCGGGACCGGCGCTGAGTTTCGTGCGCTTCGACTGGAATGGCGATCGGAAGAGGCTTGAATCCTGGCTGCGGGAGGCGCTTGGGCAGAGCGCGGCTTCCAACGCGCCGATCCGCACCGTGCGGCTGCTGGAACGCACTGGCGAGCATCCGGAACTGAAGACGACTTATCCGCATTTTGCGGCAGTGGTCGAATGGAGCAACAAGGGCATGCCGGCGTCCGCACCGGTTGCCGCCGCGGCAAAGGAATTGGGCGCAGCCGCCAGCAACGTCTCGACCGAAGGTTTCAGCAAGCGGTTCGGACTGGTGCGGGAACTGGTATTCGACTGAGGCAAGCGCCGCGGCATGGCGCTCACGCCTTCAGGCGTTCGATCGCCATGTCGCGCAGCTTGAATTTCTGCACCTTGCCGGTGCCGGCGGTGAGCGGAAACTCGTCGACCATGAAGATATGCGCCGGCAGCTTGAACGAGGACAGCTTGGGCTTCAGCCAGGCGCCCAACGTCGCCGGGTCGACCGTTTTGCCGGGCTGGGCAATGACGAAGGCAACGCCGATATCGCCGACCAGCTTGTCCGGCAGGCCGACCACAGCCGCCTCCGCCACGTCGGGATGGTCGGAAATCACCTTCTCCACTTCCGCCGTCGAGACGTTGAAGCCCTTGTGCTTGTAGCCGTCCTTGATGCGGCGCAGGAACACAAGGCGGCCCTCTTCGGTCATGTAGCCGAGATCGCCGGTGCGAAAAAATCCATCCTTGGTGAAGGCAGCCGCCGTTTCGACAGGCTTGTTGTAGTACTCGATCATGACGTTGTAGCCGCGCACACAAACCTCGCCTTCCTGGCGCGGCTTGAGCTTGACGCCAGTTTCGATGTCGCGGATCTCGACTTCGATATCGGGCATCGGCAGCCCATGCGTGGTCTGGCGGATTTCCACCGGGTCGTCGCTGTAGCAGCGCGTGCAGGCGGACGAGGTTTCGGTCATGCCATAGCTGGTGAAGTATCCCGGCATGCGCAAATCGTCGGCGACGCGCTTCATCGCCGCGGTATCGGTGCCGACCAGGATGCCGGTGCGCAAGCTTGCGGTACGCTCGGGCCGGTAGCTGGGGTGCTCGACGATCTTCTCGATCATCACCGGAAACAGATAGGCAACGGTGCAGCGCTCGCGCTCGATGACCTCGATGATGCGTTGGGGCTCGAACTGGGCTTCCAGCACGACGCAGGAGCCGCGGCTCCACGCCGTCAGGATGCCGTTGACGTTGGCCAGGATGCCGAACAAAGGCACCACCATCAGGAAGCGATCGTTCTCGGTCTGGCCGAAGCGCTCGCCATGATCCCAAGCCTTGCGCAATCCGGTCTGGTTGAGCACCGCCCCCTTGGGCAGGGCCGTGGTGCCGGAGCTGTAGACGATGAAGCCGGCTGCCTTGGCATCGGTGACGAATTCGGGCAGCGGCAAGTTTCCAGTGGCAGGTTTGGACCAATCGACGGCGCCGGCCGGCAACTGGGCGACCGCATCCAGCAGCACGACATGCTTCAGCTTCGGCAGTCGGCCGTCGGTGCGCAGGGTCTGAACGTCGCCGAGAAAATCGCGGAACGCGCCGTCTCCGGGGATGACGATGGCGACGCTGTCGGACTGGTCGATCTGGTAGGCGACCTCGTCGAGCTTCATGCGGTTGTTCAGCACGACGGGCACGATGCCGACCTGCACCGCGCCTAGCCAGTACCAGATGAACTCCGGCCGGTTGGGCAGCCATAGCGAAATCTTCTCGCCGCGTTGCAGGCCAAGCGATCCCAGCCGCGCCGAGATCGCATCGATCTCGCGCTTGGCGTCGCGGAACGTCCAGCGCCGACCTTCGAAGACCAGCGCCTCGCGCCCGGCGAAGCGAACGGCAAGCTCGTTCAATGCCGTCGCATAGCTCTTGCCGATAAAGGGATTGTTCGGCGACGTGGTTGCGCCACGCAAGGTTTCGGCTGTCATTTACGCTACTCGACGGCTCGCTGCGACATCAGCGCTGCAGGGTGGAATCGAAGTCCTGCCCCAGAGCAGACTGGCCGATGATCTGCGCGGTGCGATCGTGGCCGGCGTGCTGGATGTGGGTCTGCACGTTGGTGATGGCGCGACCCAAGGGGAATTCCTCGAACAGCGCCGTCGAGCCCGCATGTTGCGTCACCATCTGGCAGACTTCCATCGCCGCTTTGGCGGTCGTGTATTTGGCGGCCATCGACAGCAGCTCGGCCTCGACCACTGTCGTCGTCTTCCACGAGCGAATGGCCTCGTGGAACGTGAAAGCGGCATTCTGCAAGGCGATCTTGGCCTCGCCCGCGCGCAGCAGCACGATCGGGTCCTTGGCCTTGCCCTTCTGCACGATATAGTCGCGGAACCAGTCGAACACGCCCTCGGCGACGCCCAGATAGTTGGCTGAAAAGCCCAGATGGTATTTGCCCTGCCAGCGCTGGCGCGGATAGTCGCCCGGCTTGCCCAGCACGTTCTTCTTCGGGATCTTGACGTTCTTCAGCGTGATCAGCGGACTCACCGCGGCGCGCATGCCGAAGGGCCGGTACCAGTCGTTGTCGATCTCCATGCCCTCCTGGCCCGGCTCGACCAGCACCATCAGGTGATTGTCGGTATAGTTCTCGACACCTTCCAGGGCGCAGAAGATCACGCCACCCACCATCATCGGCGCGTTGGTGGCGTAGTTCTTGACGCCGTCGACGATGTAGCCGCCATCGGGCTGCGGCTTGGCCTTGGTGGTCATCACGTACATGTTGCGCCGGTTGGGCTCGCTGCCGACGCCGGTCACGAGCAAGGTCTTGGTGAGCTGCGGCTTGAGGAAGCGCTCCTTCTGGTCTTCCGTACCGATGCTCTCGATCATCCAGTTGGTATGGTTGTTGAGCTGCAGGCAATGGGCGGTCGAGCCGCAGCCGCGGGCGGTGACGCGAATGGCCTGCAGATAGGTGGCGGGATCGTCGGTCTCGAGATTGGTGCCCTTGCCGCCCATCTTCTTCGACAGGCTCGCCGTCAGCCAGCCGCGCGCGGTCAGCTCCTTGAGATTCTCCTCCGGCATCAGGCAATTTTCTTCGTAATGCTGCGAGCGTGCGCGGAATTTGGTGACGGCGAGCTGCGCCAGTTCCTTGATTTCGGGCGAGTTCAACGCATCCACAGGATCGATAAAGCTTTCCCGCCGCTCCTGCGGTTTGGTGACTGAATTCACGATAATTTCCTCCGGTTGATTTTTTCAGGCGGCGCGACGGGAGATGCCGTCGAAGAAGCGGCGCATGTCGGACACGCTTTCGATCGCCAGCACGCGATCGATCAGGCGTTTGGCCCGCTCGCCCTCCAGCGGATCGACGCCCAGCGACGTGCAGGCGTCGAATTTCTCCTGCACCTCCTGCGCCGACAGCGGCGTTTCGGGCGTGCCCGGCAGATATTTGACGTGTTCGCGGAAGCTGCGGCCGTCCTGCGTGGCGATTTCGACCGTGACCGGCGACAGCTTGGTGTTGAGGCTGCGATCGACCACCATCTCGATGCGATCGATCATCGGCTTGACGGCGGGATCGAAAATCGCCGGCGGCTGGATGTCCTCGATCTTCAAATGGCCGCGCAACAGCACGGAGGCGACCGAGTAGTAGAGATTGAACTGGGCATCGACCTGCGGATCGTCGCCGGGATTGAACGGCAGGCCGGTGATCTTCTCGATAAAGGGCGTGACGGTCAGCCTGGCATGCTTGATGTCGGCGGGCTTCAGCCCGTTCTGATGCACGATGCGGCTGGCGGCTTCGATGGCGCAGTGATTGCCGGCGCAGCTGGGGTATTTCTTCAGGCTGATTTCGGCGTTGGTGTATTTCACGCCCAGCCCGTCGAGGACGGCATTGACGTCGCCCTTGCCGTAAAGCTTCCAAACGCCCGCCTCGCCTTCGAGAAAAGCCGCCGGCCCGTTGACGCCGGCCTGCGCCAGCAGGGCGGCCTGAACGCCGGTCTGGGCGGCAAACGCCGTCTGCATGCGCTTGGTGAAGCTGCGCTCGGCGATCGGCTGGCGCGTGCCGGCGGCATTGGAGAAGGCGATGCCCATGGCGTTGCGAATACCGCGCGCATCGAGCTTCAGCAACTTGGCGCAAACGGCGGCGGCGGCGATGCAGCCATAAACCGAAGAGGCGAACCAGCCGGCGGGATTCTCGCGATGCGACAGGCCCAGGCGACAGGCGAGATCGTTGCCGAGCGTAATGGCGCAGAGAAATTCCTCGCCGCTGACGGCTTCGCGCTCTGCCATGGCCAGCGCGGCAGGCAGGATCACCGCATCGCAGTGCATAACCGAGGCTTCGTGCAGGCAGTCGTAATCGAGCGCCGCGGCATAGGTGCCGTTGACCAGCGCCGCAGCGCCGGCCGGCACGCGCTCGCCATAGGCGAACAAGGTGGCGTCAGGAGCGCCCCCTTCCCGAACGGCCAGATCGTGCAGGGGCCTGGAGCCCGGCAGGTCGGTCGCCGCCCAGGCAACGGCAATCGTATCGAGCATCACTTGCCTGGCGGCATTGACGGCGGACGGCGGAATATCTTTCAGGGAGGTTCGGGCAATATGGGCGGCAAGCTTGTCCCCCACGGTTTCCGCCTGGTTCGCCACTGTCATTGATTTCCTCCTGTACCGACGCTGAAGCGTTCTTCGACCCGATTTAGATACATTACCGTATCAATTTTCCGCCGATTGGGTAAAATTTGTGTAACACTTATGAAAAATTGTACCCCTAGATATGAGGAAACGGTCATGAGCCTGCGCGCAGTTTCGAACGAGGTCGAAACCTCCATCAAAGTCCGGCCGCTGGCGCTAGCGCTGGGCGGCGAGGTCAGTGGCGTCGATCTCGCTTCCATGGACGATGCGACTTTCGAGGCCGTTCATGCCGCGCTGATGCAATATCAGGTGATCTTCTTCCGCGACCAGCAGCTGACGATGGAACAGCAGCTGGAAGTCGCCAAGCGCTTCGGCACGCCGACCTATTCCAAGAAGCTGCCGAAATACGAAGGGCAGGATTACGCCTCCCTGATCCAGACCGACGGCAGCACCATCAATGTCGGCGGCAAGTGGCACACCGACAACACCGATTTCACCGCGCCGCCGATGGGTTCGATCCTTTATGCCGAGCGCGTGCCCAGCTTCGGCGGCGATACGCTGTTCGCCAGCATGTATGCCGCCTACGACGCGCTATCGCCGGGCATGCAGAAGTATCTGGACGGGCTTTATGCGCTGCACGACAACTCCGACGTGGTGCGCCGCTTTGCCGGCACCGCATTCCTCAACAAGGAAGCCGCCGAAGTGCCGGCGCCGGCCAAGCACCCGGTGGTGCGCGTGCATCCGGTGACGGGGCGCAAGGCGCTGTTCGTCAATTCCAGCTATACGCGCTCGATCGTCGGCGTGCCCGAGGTCGAGAGCCGGCACATCCTGGCGATGCTGCTAGAGCACGTGCAGCTGCCGGAATTCCAGGTGCGCTTCCAGTGGCGGCCGGGCAGCGTGACGATCTGGGACAATCGCTGCACCCAGCATTACGCGCCCAACGACTATCGCGAGCCACGCCGCATGCGCCGCGTGCAGATCGACGGCGACGTGCCGGTGGGGCCGAGTTCGCAGCAGGCCTAGCGGCTAAAGCCGATGGAGAGCGGCCGTGACAAATGGGTGAAACTCCATCAAGCGACGAGACATTTTTTCCTCAGAACGCGGCCTCCAGCACCGCCTTGTAGTCGGCCGGCGTCATCGGTCGCGGATTGCTGGGATGCGAAGAATCGGTCATTGCCTCGGCAGCGAATTCGTCGAAGCGCTCCCGCGGCACATTCATTGCCTTTAGATTGGCCGGCATTTTGAGCTTCGTATTCAGATCGGCGAACCAGTCGGCAACGTCCTGATTTGACTTCAGATTCAGCACCGATCGCAACGTCACCATCTTCTCTTTCAGGTGATCGACGTTGTAGCGCAGCACAGGCGGGATCAGCACCGCATTCAAGGTGCCGTGATGCAAATGCAGGACCCCCAGCGGATGCGACAGCGCGTGCACGGCGCCCATGCCCTTCTGGAACGCCAGTGCCCCTTCCATCGCCGCCATCATCATCTGCCAGCGGGCGTCGCGGTTCGCTCCGTCCTGCACGGCAATCTCGATGTTGCCGGCGGCGCGCTTCAGCCCGTCGAGTGCGATCGCATCGGCCGGCGGGTTGATGCGTGGCGAGCAAAAGGTTTCCAAGCAATGGGCAATCGCATCCATCCCGGTCGCCGCCGTAATCGACGGCGGCAGGCCCAGCGTCATCTCCGGATCGAGTATGGCGCAGCGCACCGTGCCGGGCGTGACGAAGAGCAGCGACTTGCGCCCGCTGTTGAAGACCAGCACCGAAGAACGCGCAACCTCGCTGCCCGTGCCGGCAGTGGTCGGAATGACGAAAGTCGGCGCCGGCAGCTTGGGCGGGAAATTCATACCCACGTTATAGAAGGCGTAGCGCTCCAGCGGTCCCTCGTTGGAGGCAAGGATCGCGGCCGCCTTGGCGCCATCCATGGCGGACCCTCCGCCCAGCCCGATGATGCTATCGCAGCCATTGGCTTTGTAGGCATCATGGGCCGCGTTGGCTGCGGCTTCGGTCGGATTGGCCGGCATAGCGTCGAACACAACGACCGGCATCTCCTTTGGCAGCGCCGCTCTTACCTTGTCCACCAGCCCCGCCGCCACGATCCCTTTATCGGTGACAAGCAGCGGCCTCTTCGCATTTGCCAACGCCATCTCCGCGCCCAAAAGCGCGATGGCGCCGAAATCGAATTGCACTTTGGTGTTGTAGTTGATCAGCGCCACGGATCCGGATCCCGTTATCTATTGCTCGACCGCGAAAAAGCTCTGCACCGGTTTGAAGCCGATGCAGAGCAAGTTGATCGCGGGAGGAAACGCCCCGAACAAAGGATAGTTTTCCCGGCCGGGGCCATCCGGGAATTCCGTGAGAGCGGTGAAGAGTACGAAACCGGCCTGGTCCATTTGTTCTTTTAAAGAACATTAATTCTTTATAGGAACATTGTTTGCCGGACCCCGCCTGGAGTCAAGCCAACAAAAAAGCCGGGATCGCTCCCGGCTGTTTTGACGCAGGCGAGAAACCGGCTCACGCCGGCAGCCGTTGCTCGCGCATGGTCAGCGAGCGGCTCATCTGATCCGCCGCCAGCTTCAATGCCGGCAGATATTTCTTCACCACCGCATCGCGCGAGATGCGCGGACGATTGAAGGAGATGTTGAGCGCGGCGATGATCTTCTTCTCGCCGTCGTAAACGGGAACCGACAGACCGCAAATGTGCTCTTCAAGTTCGCCGTCGACCCATGAATAGCCGCGCTCGTGATCCTGGGCGATCACCTTCTTCAGCTTGGCGGCGTCGGTGATGGTGCTGCGCGTGTAGGGCACCATATCGACTTTGGAGAGATTGTTGGCCATTTCCTGCGGCGACATGCCGCCCAGCAGGACGCGGCCCATCGACGTGGCATAGGCCGGCAGGCGCGAGCCGACATTGCCGCCGACGCTCAGGATGCGGCGCACGGGGATGCGCAGGATGTAAACCACATCGGTATCGTCGAGCACCGAGAGCGAGCAGGTCTCGTTGGCCTCTTGAACAAGACGGCCCAGAATTGGTTGCGCGATGTTCCATAGCGGCATTGACGAGATATAGGCGTAGCCTAACGACAGAACCTTTGGCGTCAGGAAATACTGCCGGCCGATATGGCTGGCATAACCAAGCTCTTCCAGCGTCAGCAGCAAACGGCGCGCACCAGCGCGAGTAAGACCGGAGCGGCCTGCTACCTGGGTCAATGTGAGGCGCTCGGCGCCTTCGCCGAAGGCCCGGATCACTTTGAGACCGCGGGCGAAACCGTTGACGAATTGCCGCGGCGACGCGGAAACTCCCTCGTTCTCGTCATCGCCCATGGGGCCCGATAGTGATTGTCCCGCCATTTTTCTTCTTGCCTCAAAATTTGGGCCTGCGCGCATTTTGTTATGCCGCAGGCCCATTCTGACGGTCAACGCTGGAAAAGACTACTTCTCGATCTTGACGTTCGCCTTGTCGATCACCGACTTCCACTTCGTCCTTTCCGCCTTGATGAAGGCTGCGAATTCAGCCGGCTTATTGGCGATGACCTCGAAGCCGCCCGTCTCCAGCCGCGCGACGACATCAGGCATCTTCAGGGCCTTAATCATCGATGCCGACAACAAGGCGACGATCGGCGCCGGCGTCGCTTTGGGAGCGATGAAGCCGAACCACGACGTCCCCTCGAATTGCGGCACGGTCTTGGAGATCGCGGGCACGTCCGGGGCGAATCGGCTGGGTTCGTTCGAGGCCACGCCCAACGCCCGCAACTTGCCCGCCTTTATCTGCGGCAGCGACGTCGGCAGATTATCGAACATGGCCTGGACGTGACCTGCCAGCAGATCGTTCATCGCCGGGCCCGAACCCTTGTAGGGCACGTGCTTCAGGTCGATGCCGGCCAGCGTCTTCAACAATTCGCCGTTGAGATGCCCCGTCGAGCCGACTCCCATCGAAGCGTAGGTGATCGAGCCGGGCTTGGCCTTGGCCAGAGCGATAAATTCGGCAACCGTGTTGGCCGGCACTGAGGGGTGGACCACCAGCACGTTGTCCGACAGGCCGGCCAGGGTCAGCGGCGCGAAATCCTGTTCGACGTTGTATGGCAGATCAGAGTGCAGCCACTCATTGATCGCCAGCACGCTGGATGGCGCGATACCGATAGTGTAGCCGTCGGGTGCGGCGCGCGCCACCAGGCCGGTGCCGATGGCGCCGTTGGCGCCGGGCTTGTTGTCTACCACGACCGGTTGGCCCAGCATTTCTTGAAGCTTCTGCGCCACTTCACGAGCCACGATGTCGTTGGTGCCACCCGCGCCGTAAGGCACGATGATAGTGATGGGACGGTCCGGGTACTTCTTATCCTGAGCGCCGGCCGGCAGGGCGGCCATGGCGCCGAAAGCAGCGGTGACCGCCAGGAATTGACGACGTTGCATGATTAGCTCCTTTAAGTTGTTGCAGGCACTTCGACTGGACGGAACGACTCACTCGGTAAACACGACTTCGCGATGGCGACGTATCAGCGGCAGCAACGTCAGAACCAGCAGGACCAAGGCAGCCGCCAGCACGCCAGCGCTGATCGGCCGCGTCAGAAAGACCATCCCGTCGCCATCGTTGATCGTCATGGCGCGACGAAAATTTTCTTCCATCATCGGCCCCAGCACGAAGCCCAGGACCAATGGGCCGGCCTCGAAGCCCAGCGCATTGAGCGTGAAGCCGAGCAGGCCGAAAACCGCCAGCATGTAGACGTCGAACTCCGTGTTGGAGACGCTGTAAACGCCGATGCAACACAACAGCAGGATGGCTGGAAACAGGATGCGGTACGGCACCAGCAAGAGCTTGGCCCACATCCCGACCATGGGCAGGTTGATCACCAGCAGCATCAGGTTGCCAAGCCACATGCTGGCGATGACACCCCAAAACAGAGCCGGCTTTTCCGTGATCAGGCCCGGTCCCGGTGTGACGCCATGCAGCATCAGCGCGCCGACCATCAGCGCCATCACCGCATTCGACGGCAAACCCAGGGTCAGCATCGGAATGAACGATGTCTGCGCGCCGGCATTGTTGGCCGACTCGGGCGCCGCCACGCCTTCGATCGCGCCATTGCCGAAGCGCGAAGGATCACGCGCGATGCGCTTTTCAAGCGCGTAGGCGGCGAACGAGCTGAGAATGGCGCCGCCACCTGGCAGCACGCCCAGGAACGAGCCGATCGCCGTGCCGCGCAGGATCGCAGGCGCGGCCTGTCGCATGTCCTCCTTGCTGGGCCATGGCGTATCGAGCTTTTGCGTCAGGACGCTGCGGGCCTCGACATTGTTGACGTTCCCCAGGATCTCGGCGATGCCGAACAGGCCCATCGCCACCACCACGAAACCGATGCCGTCGAACAATTCGGGAATGCCCATCGCCATCCGCCGGGTGCCGACCTCTGGATCGGTGCCGACCAGACTCAACAGCAGCCCGAGCAGGATCATCGCCGTTGCCTTCAGCAACGAGCCGCGCGCCAGCACCATGGCGCCGACCAGCCCCAGAACCATCAATGACGTGTATTCGACCGGACTGAATTTTTGCGCCAGGGCGATCAGAGGCGGGCTGAACAAGGCGATCAACACCGTAGCGACGCAGCCTGCGAAGAACGAGCCGATGGCCGCGATGGCCAGCGCCTTGCCCGCCCTGCCCTGGCGAGCCATTTGATAGCCATCCAGGCAAGTCACCACCGATGACGCTTCGCCGGGCAGGTTAACCAGAATGGCAGTGGTCGATCCGCCGTACTGCGCCCCGTAATAGATGCCCGACAGCATGATCAGCGCAGTCGTCGGATCGAGGTAATAGGTGATCGGCAGCAGAATCGCGATGGTCGCGACCGGGCCCAATCCCGGCAGAACGCCGATGACGGTTCCGATCACGGCGCCGCCGAAACATGCCAGCAGATTCTCCAGCGTCAGCGCCGTTTGCAGCCCCTGCAATAAACCCAGAAACCCGTTCATAGCGGCCACACGGCGATATTGAGCCCCAAGCCCCAGATGAAGAGCGCAGTCGCCGCCAATGCACCGACCGCCGCCACGACCAAGGCTTCACGCGGACGAAAGCCTTGGCCTGCCGCGGCCGATCCCAGCAGCAGCAGAAACGATGTTGCCGCGAAGCCGATGCGCGGCAACGCCACGGCGAAAAAGACGATGCCGCCGATGATCGCCACCAACGGCCGCACCACGCTCAACTTGATCAGAACGACATCGGCAACGAAGAAGGCCCGCACGACGATCAAGGCGCCAAACCCCATCAACAAACGCGCCAGCCAGACCGGCGTAAAGCCCGGCCCCATTTCGGCCGCGTTGCCCATATCGAGTTTGCCCATCAGGGCTAAAGCCAGCCCGCCAATCGCCAAGCACAGCGCCCCGCCCCAGGCATCGGTTCGTCGCCAAAGTTCCATCGTCAAAATCTCCCGCTTCTCACGCCATCTGGATCCAGACGCTCTTGCCCTTGAGATATTTCTCAATTGCAATGGCGCCGAAGTCCTTGCCGAAACCGGATTGCTTGTAGCCGCCGAACGGACTGCCAACATCGAGCGAGCGGCCATAGGTGTTGACCCAGATCATGCCCGCTTCGATGCGCCGGGCCGCCATCAGCGCCTTGTTGATGTCGCTGGTATGGACGGCGCCAGCCAGGCCGTAGGTCGAATGGTCGGCCATGGTGAGCCCTTCTTCGACATCGTCGAAGGTCTGCACCGCCAGCACGGGGCCGAACACTTCTTCTTCGACCACGGGCGAGCCGGTCTTCGACCGCACCACGGTCGGCTGGAAGAAGGCGCCCTCCTTGGTGGCTTCGCGGCGGCCGCCAAGCAGCACCTCGTCGCCCGCCGCGCGGGTGCGCGCGACGATGTCGGCGATCCGATCGGTCTGCCGATCGGAAATGATCGGAGCCAGTGTCGTGTTGGTGTTCCAGGTCGGCCCGGGCTTGGCGTCCCACAGCAGCGTCAAAACCTTTTCCAGCAACTGATCGGCGATCTTGCGCTCGACGACCAGACGCGAGCCGCAATAGCAAAGCTGTCCCGCATTGCGCGACACGCCGGAGGCGATGGTGGCCGCGACCTGATCGATGTCGGGAATGTCGGCGAAGACCAGCTGCGGACTCTTGCCGCCCAGTTCCAGCGACACAGGCTTCAAGCCGCTGTTGGCGGCGTCGATCATCACCGCCTTGCCGGTGGCCGTGGAGCCGGTGAAAGAGACGACACCGATCCTGGGATGGCGCACCAGCGGCGAGCCCGCTTCCTGGCCATAGCCGACCACGACATTGAACAGGCCGGCCGGCAATCCGGCTTCGATCGCCAGTTCGGCCAGGCGCAGAGCGGTGAAGGGCGTCAGCTCGGACGGCTTCAGCACCACCGCGTTGCCGGCGGCCAAAGCAGGCGCGACTTTCGCCGTCGCCAGCACCATCGGCACGTTCCACGGCGCAATGGCGCCGACCACGCCATAGGGTTCGCGCATTGTCAGGCTGAACACGTCGTCGCGCGTGGCCAGCACCTGGCCTTCGATCTTGTCGGCGCATTCGCCGTAGAAGCG
Source organism: uncultured Hyphomicrobiales bacterium (assembly GCA_964388115.1). Classification (GTDB taxonomy): domain Bacteria; phylum Pseudomonadota; class Alphaproteobacteria; order Reyranellales; family JAQSWP01; genus JAQSWP01. The sequence goes on along the minus strand of CAYLYK010000001.1, from coordinate 532,923 downwards.
GATCAGCTCGGCAGTGATCGTGACGTCGCGGATACGGGTCTCCGCGATGACGCGCGAGGACGACAGCGATTCCAGCCGCGCCAGCTCCTCGGTGTGCTTCTCGACAAGATCGGCCCAACGGCGCATGACTGCGCCACGCCGCCGCGGCTCGCCACGCGCCCAGTCGGCAGTCTTGAAGGCCCGCCAGCCGTTTTCCACCGCCTCGTCGACGGTGCCGGCATCGGCACCACTGAAGCGCGCCGCCACATGGCCGTCCGACGGTCGCTGGACGGCGATCTCGCTGCCCTTGCCGACGACGCGCCGCCCGCCGATAAAGGAATCGGTTGGCAGTTTCTCGAGGTTGGGATCGAAAGCCTGAATGCCATCCATGAACCGCCTCCCGCTAGCTCGTGCGCACGTAAACGGCTTCGCAGATCACATTCAGCACCGCCTGGCGCTTCTCGACCTGGACCGCGTGCAGCGCCCGTTTCAGCGCCGCCGGCAGTTCCGCCGGATCGCTGACCTTCTCGCCATAGCCGCCGGACGCCTCAACCAGCTTCTCGTAGTCGGGTGATGGCTCGAGGCAGGAGAAGCTCGGCTGGTTGTCTTTCGCCGCATGACCGTGCGGATACATGGATAAGGTGGCGCGATGCACCGCCGCCCAGCGCGCGTTGTTGAACACGACGGTGAGAAACGGCAGCTCCATGGCGCGCGAGACGAAATGAGTCGGCGTCGGGTTGCCGAACATGTAGGTGCCGTCGCCGACGCAGACGACGATGGTGGCGTCGGGCCGCGCCAGCTTGAAGCCCAGCGCCGCCCCCATGCTCCAGCCCAGGCCGCCGGCCGGGCTGTGCGAGAAATAGGTGCCGGGCCGGTCGAAGCTGACCTGCTCCAGCACCAGCGGGTATTCGTTGATCACCACCGTATCGTCGCTCTTGGCCTGCTCGAGGCAGGTCGAGATCCATTTCGGCGTCATGATCGCGGGCGTCTTGAGATCGTCCGGCACGGGCTTCCAGGATGGTTTCTTCTGGAAGTCGCGCACGCGCTCGGCACGGTCGGAAAGCGCTTTCGCCGCTGTCGCAGCACCAGCCAGCGTGTTCAAGGACGCGGCAAGATCGCCGGTGATGGCGAGATCGGCCTGGAAGCCGCGGATCGGGTAGCGCGCAAACAACGGGTCCATGCCGATATGCACGACCTTGCAACCGGCCGGCAGGTCGATCTGCTCGGGCAGCCACGGCACGTCGCTGTCGGCCACGATCACCAGATCCGCGTCCTTGAGGAACGGGTTGGGGTCGTAGCCGCAATGCATCGGATGGTCGTCGGCCAGGCACAGATAGCGCGGGCGATACTGCACCACCGGCACTTTCTGGCGGGTGGCGAAATCGGCCAGCGCCGCATAGCTCGCCGCCTCGCGGCCGACATTGGAGGTGATCAGCACCGGCTTCTTGGCCTGAGCCAGAAGTTGCGCCGCCTGTTGCAGCGCTTCGGGATCGCCATGCGGCGTGGCGGCGGGCGCAATGCTGGCCGTGACGTCGAGCTTGTAGCCGTTCATGCCCGAGGCCAGCACTTCACGCGGCAGGGTGAGATAGACCGGCCCCTTGGGGTCCGTTTGCGCCAGAGCAATGGCGCGGTCGACCACGGTTTCGAGCTGCACGGGCTGGCGAAGTTCGTAATCCCATTTCACGAACTCGCGCACCATGGCGCCCTGGTCGAACATCTCCTGCGCCCAGTTGATGTAGTTGTTGCGCCCGCCCAACATGCCCCACTCGACGATCGGCGTGCGTCCGGCGGTGAACAGCACCGGCACGTTCTGGCGCGCCGCATTAATGATGCCGTTCATGGCGTTGGCAGTGCCCAAGCCGACATGCACCATCACCGCCTGCATGCGGCCAGTGGCCATGTAGTAGCCATGCGCCATGGCGATGGCGACATTCTCATGCGGCGCCAGCACCGGAATCGGATAGGAGGCATTGCCGGTCTTGGCCTTGGAATAGGCTTCGATGATCGGCGGGAAATCCGTGCCGGCATTGCCGAAGATGTAATCGATGCCGCGGCTGGAAAGCAGCGATAGATAGGCTTCGGCAACGGTCTCTTCGGAAGTCGCTGTCTGTGACACGGGATTTTCCTTTTTCATTGACCACGCTCCACCAGAGCGTCGGCGATCACGTAAGTGCCGGCGGTCGTGCCAGCCATTACCGGGTTGAGATCGATGGAGGCGATGGCGCCGGCGGCGCCGGCGACCAGATCGGCCAGTCGCATGGCCAGCATCGCCAGAGGTTCCAGCACGTAAGGTTTCTCGCCGCGCACGCCGTCGAACAGCGGCGCGATGGCAAGACGTTTCAGCGCGCGCAGCACATCTTCTGAATCGAAGGGATGGCGCAGCAGCACGTAGTCTTTCAGCGCCTCGACGTACTTGCCGCCGTCGCCCAGCATCACCAGCGCGCCGAATTGCGGATCAAAGCGGGCGCCCAGCGCCAGCTCGCGGCGCGCCGAGACCATCGCGGCGGCAATGACGCCGTCGTTTTCCGCTTTCAGCTCCAGCAGCCGGCCAGTGATTTCCTCATACGCGGAGCGCGCCGCGGTCGGCCCGGTGATGCCAAGCCGCACCAGCCCGTATTCCGACTTGTGCGGAAAGGTTGCGGCGCTGCCCTTCAGCACGATGCGCCCGCCCAATGTATTGAGCGCAGACGCCGCATCCTCGGCTGTGCGGCACAGCCGTTGCGGCACGACCGGCAGGCTGTGACGCTCGAGCAGCTGCATGCTCTGCCATTCGCTCAAGAACTGGTCTTTGCCTGCGGGCAGCGTGACTTTGGGCAGTGCGCGAGTCCGCGCCACCGGCCGGCGCATCAGTTCGCTATGCGCCGCCAGCTGGCCAAGGGCTGCGATGGCGTCGCTGTCGTGCTGGAAAGTCGGTATGCCTTCGGCGCGGAACTGGTCGGCAATCTTGGTCTGTGGCTGCGCCACCGCAATCGCCTTGCCGGTCTCTTGCATGAACGCGGCGGTGTCGCGGGCAAAGGTGGGGGTGTCGTAGCCGGTGCCGGCAATAGGCAGCGAGATGAAATGCAGATCCGCCGCATCGCCCGCCGCCAGAATCGGCAGCATGTCGGAGAATAGCCGGTTGTTGGTCAGCAACGCGGCGGTGAGATCGATCGGGTTGGCGGAGGTGGCGAAATCGGGCAGCGCCGATTTCAGGCTCGAAGCCGTCGTCGCCTCGAAGCGCGGCAACGACAGGCCGTTGGTCTCGGCCAGATCGGCCGCCATGACGCAACTGGCGCCGGAATTGGAGATCGCCACCAGCCGCCGCGTGCGCGGCCGCCAGCCTTTCAGATAAAGCTCGGCCGCGTTGCACAGCGAACGCACATCGGGCGCGCGCCAAATGCCCTGCTGTTCGAAGAAGGCGTCGATCACCCTGTCTTCGGTGGCCAGCGCCCCGGTGTGCGAAGATGCGGCCGCCTGACCCGTCGCCGAGCGGCCCGCCTTCACCGCCACGATCGGCAGGTCGCGCTCGCGCGCCACGCGCGCGGCCTCTTCCAGGGTCGCCGGGTCGAGGATCGCCTCCATATATAAGAGGAGCAGCTTGATGTCGGGATCCTGCGCCACGGCAAGCGCGAAGTCGGCCACGGTCAGATCGCTCTCATTGCCGGTGGCATGCGAATGGCGCACGCCGATGCCACGCTCGCGCAGCAAGGCGTAGGGCACCACGCTCATCGCGCCGCTCTGGCTGACGATGCCGATCGGCCCGTCCTGCGGCGCGACTTCGTTGAACATGGTGGCGAAGGAAGCCACCGCGCCCAGCGAAAAATTGGCGATGCCCTGCGTGTTGGGACCGACCAGCCGCATGCCGGCCGCGCGCGCGGTTTCGACCATGCGGTCCTGCGCGGCGCGTCCCTCGGCGCCGGTTTCGCCGAAGCCGGATGTCATGATTACGCCAATGCGCACGCCCTTGGCGGCGCAGGCCTCGACCGCCTGTACCGCGGCCATGCCCGGCACTGCGATGATGGCGAGGTCTGGCGCTTCGGGCAGGGCGGCGATGGAAGCGAAGGCGCGATGGCCCTGGATTTCCTCGCGGTTGGGATTGATCGGATAGACGCGGCCGCGATAGCCGAAGCGGTGCAAATAGGCGATCGGCCGGCCGCCGATTTTGTGTGGATTCTCCGACGCGCCGATGACGGCGATCGAGCGCGGCTGCAACGCCGCCTGCTGCCAGTCGGAAGCCATCGGTTTGCGGGCGGGCGCGTTCATGCCACCCCCCGCAGCGGCTTCTTGCCGCTCTCGCGCTCGGCCTGCGCCTTGCCGGCGAGATACTGTTTGGGCCACCACTGCTCGGCGAAGCCCTGCTCCACCGCCGCCTTCAGCGTCCACGACGCATCGGTCAGATGCGGGCGCGCGAGCGCGCACAGATCGGCGCGACCCGAAGCGATGATGGAATTGATCTGATCGGATTCGGTGATAGCCCCCACCGCGATGGTGGGAATGCCGACTTCGTTGCGGATGCGATCGCTGTACGGCACCTGATACATGCGTCCATAAAGCGGTCGCGCGGCGCGTGTGGTCTGGCCGGTGGAGACGGTGAGCGCATCGGCGCCGGCATCTTTAAGAATGCGCGCCAGTTCGACCGCCTCCTCGCCCGTCAACCCTCCCTCAGCCCAGTCAGTGGCGGAAATGCGCACGCTCAGGGGCTTGTCCCAGACCTTGCGGACGGCGCGCAGGATGCGCTCGGGCAGACGTGCGCGATGTGCGATATCGCCGCCGAATTCGTCGGCGCGCTTGTTGGTTAGTGGGCTGATGAAGGAGGACAGCAGGTATCCGTGGGCGAAATGCAGCTCGACCATATCGAAGCCGCAGGCCGCGGCGCGTTGGGCGGCAGCGACGTATTTCGCTTCCAGTACATCGATGTCGGCCGCCGTCATCGCATGCGGCGTCTGGTTGCGTGGACCGTAAGCGATCTCAGATGCGGCGAGGATCGGCCAGTTGCCCTCGGCCAGCGGCTCGTCCATGCGCTGCCAACCAAGCTGCGTCGAGGCTTTCGGACCGGCATGGCCAAGCTGGATGCCGATCTTGGCCGGCGAGGCTTGATGCACGAAGTCGACGATTCGCTTCCACGCGGCCGCATGGGTTTCGTCGTAGAGTCCGGCGCAGCCTGGCGTGATGCGGCCTTCGGGCGACACCGCTGTCATTTCCGTGAGAATCAGGCCAGCGCCGCCCATGGCGCGGGCGCCCAGATGCACCAGATGGAAATCGTTCACCAGCCCGTCGGCGGCGGAATACATGCACATCGGCGACAGCACGACACGATTGGCGATCGTCATGTCGCGCAGGCGGAACGGCGTGAACATCGGCGGCGCGGTTTCGTTAAGACCGGCATCGCGGGCGATGCCCGCCTCCACCTCATTCACCAGCGCTGGGAAGGTCCGCGCCATGTCCTCGTGCCCGATGCGCTGGCTGGCGGTCAGCAGGCTGTAGGCGAAACGCGGCAGCGGCAGGCCGGCATGGCGCTGGGGTGTCGCGAACCAGTCGAGTCGGTTGCGCACGCCGTGTTGCGCGCCAGTGGCGATCTTCTGGCGCAACTCGGTGAAACTCGCCTTCGCATCTTCCGATTTCAGCGCCTTGGCCAGCGCCTCGACCAGCATCGGCTCCTGTTCGCCAGCGCCGAGGCAAAGCAAATCATCGGCCAGCCCGATGTCAAAATCGACTGCGCCCGGTTCGGCCGGCGAGACAAACGTGGCTCCGGCGATGCCCGCAGCGCGAAGCAGCGAACTTGCATCAGGCTGCGCTCCCTGCGGCCACAGCAGCTCGGCGCAGGCGGAGTAGAGGCGCAGATGCGCGTTCGACTGTGCGTCGAAGCGAAGCGACACATGTTTCGACGTCGCGTCCGCCGCTATCTGGCGCCGGAGCCCCGCAGCGGAACGACCGACGATCAACGCGCCTTGGGCGGCCTGCTCGGCGACGAGAACCCCCGCACTGCGAGCGCGATCTTTCAGGAAGTTCAGCAGCCGGTCATCCACCGGCGTCAGGCCGCTGTCGCCACAATCGATGCTCTCGCCATCGCGCGCAACGACCAGCTTCAGGGTCGGCGCATCGGCAAACAGAGCCTTCAGTTCGGGAAAAACCTGCTGCAGCCAGGCGCGCGCAGCGGCCGATAGCGGTCGCGCCGGCGTCTCATTCGCAATCGCGGTGCTGATAAAGAGCGACGGGGCCGCCTGGTGCAACCTCACAGCGGTTGCCAGCCCGAGCCAGCCCGGTACGGCGACGTGCAACTTCATCACGCGGGCTCTCGCGCCAGCATTGCGGTGGCCTTGATCTCGATCAGCGCGCCCTTGCGGATCAGGCCCGAGACCAGCACGCCGGTGGCCGCCGGCCAGGGCGGTCCCTTCAGCATCTCGCGGCGGACGGCGGCGGTCTTGTCGTAGCCGTCGAAGGTCGTCACGTATTCGGTGGTGTCGACGATATCGGCCAGCGAGCCGCCGACGCTTTCCAGCAGGCGTTTCATCTTGTTCAAGATGACGCGGGTCTGTTCGGCGATATCGCCCTCGCCCAACAGCTTCATATTGTCGTCGGTCGCAGTCAGGCCGGAGATCCACACCATGCGACCGCACCGCACCGCCGGCGAGAACGTCAGACGGCTGGAGGCCTCGACACCGGGATAATGGATTGGAACGAACACGCTCATTCTTCTGTCCTCTAGCCGCGCAGGCGCAGCAGGTAGCGGTGGTACCCTTCGGCCAGGGTCTCGCCTTTGTCGTTGACGACGGCGATGGAGAACGTCACCACGCCGGATTTCTTCTCAGGCTTCAGCGCCACGCTCTCGACCACGAAACCGGTGCTGACGCGATCGCCGACCAGCGCAGGCGCGCGGAAACGCATGCCCTGTTCGAGGAACGCCACCATCGACTGCTCGAGCCGATCGGAAAGCGGCGTGGCGCCCAGGGCTGTGATCGAGGTCACCAGCAGCCCATGGGCGAGGCGTTTGCCGAAGCGCGACCTGGCGGCATAGGCGTCGTCGTAATGGATCGGGTGGCGGTCGCCGGTGAGCTGGGCGAATTGCGCGAACTGCTCATCGCCCAGCACCACGGATTGTCCGGCATAACGCTGACCGACGGCGAAATCGTCGGCATAGAGCTGGGACGTGCCCTGCTCCAGCTTCGCTTTCGGTTCAGGGTTGGCCGTCATCAAAGCCTCAGCGCGCTTCGATTTCGGCGCGCCCGATGACCGTCACCTCATCCTTGACGCGCTCGACGATCGAGCCGTCGTCGTTCAGCTCGACGACCAGCGTATCGCCCGGACAAACCGGCCCGACCCACTTGGTGTGCAGCTTGCCGCGATAGAACCAGTCCTTGCCGTATTTCTTCATCGCCAGATCGCAGGCGAAGGCCGACAGATGCGGGCCATGCACCAGCGTGCCGCGGAAGCCGCGCTTGAGGCAGTAGTCGTGGTCGTAGTGGATGATGTCGTTGTCGCCGTTGATCTTGCCGTAGAGGTCGATCTTGGCCTGGTTGATGGAAATTTCGCGCTTCATCGGTGTTGCTCCTGGCTCAGGACGGAACGTGGAAGGCGTTGACCATGGTGGCGATCAGCGTGCCGTCGGCGCGCTTCCATTCCGCCTCCCAGCGCACATAGCGCCGGCCACGCTTCTCGAACTTGTCGGTGACCTTGCCGGTGGCGACCATGCTGGTGGTCTCGTCGGCCCAGATCGGGTTGCGCCAGTGGAACTCGACCTCGGCCATGACGATGCCCTGGATCGGCGGATATTTCCGATAGAGCGGCACGGTCATGTAGGGGAACAGCACGTTGGGCGGCGCGGCCTGCCGGCCGTCGAGCTTGTAGAGCGAGCGATCGGCTTCGACCGAATCGAAATACTCCTCGACGATGGCGGGCGTGATGGTGAAGCGCAGTTCGGGCAACGCGGTGCCGACGACGAAGGCGTCATACGGCGTGCCGGGTACCGAGTCTTCGCGTGGCTTCAACTGGTCTGGTCTTGTCATTTGCATCCCTCCGGAAATTCTCCCGCGTGGGCATTTCCTTATGTTCTTTTAAAGAACATTTGTTTTAATAGCGCCCGATCTTTGCAAGGCGCCCCACGCGCTGTCAAGCGGCAGGAGGCGTTTCCCGGGCGACAGCAGCGCGCGCTGCGTCAAAATGCGCCAGACGCTGGCGATAACGCGACGCGCTCTCACGCACGTTGTCCTGCACCGAGAACGGGGCGATCTCGGCATGACGATGGCAGGCAACGCGGTGGCCCGGCGCGATGGTCTCGAGCGCTGGCGCTTCGCGTTTGCAGCGGTCGACGGCGAAAGGACAACGCGTATGGAAATGGCAGCCGGACGGCGGCGCGATCGGGTTGGGAATGTCGCCGCCCAACGTGCCCCGCTCGCGGCGCACGCCGGGCACGGGACGCGGCACGGCATTCATCAGCGCCTGGGTGTAGGGATGGCGCGAACGGGCGAAGATGGTCTGCTTGCCGCCCTCCTCCACCAGCCGGCCGAGATACATCACGCCCACGCGGTCGGCGATGTGCTTCACCACCGCCAGATCGTGGGCGATGAAGAGATACATCAGGCCGAACTCAGTCTGCAGATCCTTCAGCAAGTTGACGATCTGCGCCTGGATCGATACGTCCAGCGCAGAGACGGGTTCATCGCAGACGATCAGCTTGGGCCGCGCCGACAAGGCGCGCGCGATGGCAATGCGCTGACGCTGGCCGCCGGAGAATTCATGCGGGTAGCGATCGCCATGCGCGGGCGTCAGCCCGACCACGCGCAACAGCTCGGCAATGCGCGTGTTGCGATCGGCATCCGATACCATGCCCTGAACTTCGAGCGGCTCTTCGAGAATGCGTTTGGCCGTGAGGCGCGGATTGAGCGAACCGTAGGGATCCTGGAACACGATCTGCATGTCGCGCCGCAGCGTGCGCAACTCGTGGCGATCGAGCTGGTAGATCGAGCGGCCCTCGAAGCGAACGTCGCCAGCGGAGGGCTGCAACAGGCGCAACACCATGCGGCCCGTCGTCGATTTGCCGCAGCCCGATTCGCCCACCAGCGCGTAGGTCTCGCCGCGCTGCACCGAGAAAGACACGCCATCAACGGCGCGTACCGCCCGTTTGCGCTTCCAGAAGGCAAGCCCATTGCCGATCTCGAAATGTTTGACCAGGCCCTGGACTTCGAGCGCCGCGTTGTCGTTCTGGCTCATGCCGGCCTCCCGTCCGCCTGCAGCGGGATGGTTTCGATCGGCGCGCGCCAGCAGGCGACCTCGTGGCCAGACGAGATTTCGATCAGCGGCGGCTGCTCGGCGCGACACCTGTCGTTGGCGAAGGGACAGCGTGGGTGGAAGCGGCAGCCGACCGGCAGCGCGGCCGGGTTGGGCACCGTGCCCTCGATGGTAGCGAGGCGGATGCGATCCTCTTCCAGCCGCGGGATCGAGCCCAGCAGGCCGATCGTGTAGGGATGCTGCGGATCGGCGAAGAGGTTTTCGACCGAACTGGTCTCCACGATCTTGCCGGCATACATCACGGCCACGTCGTCGGCGACTTCGGCGATGACGCCCAGATCGTGGGTGATCAGCAGGATCGCCGTGCCGGTGCGCTTTTGCATATCGCCCAGCAATTCCAGGATCTGCGCCTGGATGGTGACGTCGAGCGCGGTGGTCGGCTCGTCGGCGATCAGCAGCTTGGGCTCGCACGCCAGCGCCATGGCGATCATGGCGCGCTGGCGCATGCCGCCGGACATTTCATGCGGGAAGGAATCGACCCGCGTTTCCGGCGACGGAATGCGCACCAGATCGAGCACCGCAATGGCCCGCTTGCGCGCTTCGGCATGGCTGATGGGAAAATGCGTGCGCAGCGCCTCGATGATCTGCTCGCCCACGGTGTAGACGGGGTTCAGCGAGGTCATCGGCTCCTGGAAAATCATCGCCAGCTCGCGCCCGCGATAGCGCCGGCGCTCCTCAGCGTCGAGCGACAGCAGATCGACATCGCCATAGCGCATTTGCGCGCCGGTGACTTCCGATGGCGGCGTCGGCAGCAGTCCCATAATCGCAAGCGACGTGACGCTCTTGCCCGACCCCGATTCGCCCACCAGGCCCAGGGTGCGGCCGGGGTGGAGCTTGAGGCTCACCCCGTCCACCGCTTTCACCAGACGGCCGCCGATCCGAAAACCGGCCACCAGATCGCGTACCTCAAGAAGAGGCGAAGCGCTCGTCGTCATAGGCATATTCTCAGCTGTCACGAGTGCTTCGCCATTCATCATCGACCTCAGTACGAGAGATCCAGGCCCTTGTAGAGCGGGCAAGTGAAGATGGCGTGGGTGGTGACGCCCTTCAGCTTCTTGTTGGCGACGACGAAAATGTCGTCGAACACCAGCGGCATCCACACTGCGTTCTCGCTGATCTTCTGCTGCACCTTGGCGTAGGCCGCGGCGCGATCGGCCGGCGTCTTGGCCTGCTTGCCCGCATCGAGCCACGCATCGGTTTCCGGATCGCGCCACATCATGTTGTTGGGCACCGGCACGCCGTCCGACCGCCAGTAGACGTTCAGCACGTCCCCGGCCGAGAAGTAGGGATTGCACAGCGCGAACAGGTCGTAGTCCTGCTGCGCCCAGCGGCTGAAGAACACGGTCGAGTCCAACGCCTGCACGCGCAGATCGACGCCGATCTGCCGCAGCATGCCCTGCGCCGCCACCGCCATGCCTGGCGTGGTCCCGACCGTGAGATGGATCAGCAGCGGTTCGAGCTTCTGGCCGTCCTTGTAGCGCCAGCCGTCGGAATTGAGTTTCCAGCCGGCTTCATCCAACAGCTTCTTGGCGCCTTCGATGTCGAGCTTGGACAGTGGCTCGGCCGAGGGCGGATAGTAATCTTGCGTGCCTGGATGCAGCAGGGTGGTGGCGGGCTGGGCATTGCCAAAGAACACGGCCTTGGCGATGTCGGGGCGGTTGATCGCCATGTTCATCGCCTTGCGCACGCGCACGTCGGACACCTGGTCGCGGGTGATCTTGAAGCCGAAGAAGCACGTCCGGTAGTAGTTCGGCACCTTCGTGACGTTGACCGTCGGCGCCGCCTTGAGCTGCGCGATCGAGGAGTTGGGCAGATAGGAGCTGACATCGGCCTGGCCGGTCAGGATCGCGGCCACGCGGGTCTGCTCTTCGGGCACCACTTTCCAGACCACAGTGTCGAACTTGGCCGGGCCCCTGTTGTTGTAGATGGCCGGACCCCATTTGTAGGCGTCATGGCGCTTCAGCACGAGCTGGTTGCGCGGTGTCCAGCTTTCCCAGCAATAGGGGCCGGTGCCGTCGAAGCCCTTGATGCCGAAATCGGCCCCCAGGGCGTCGACGTTTTCCTTGTTCAGGATTGTGCCGTGCATCAGGGCCAGATGCGGCAGCAGCTCGTTCCAGGCTTCATTCAATTCGTACACGACCGTGTAAGGGCCGGTGGCGCGCACGGATTTCACCTTGCCCATCTTCTGCACCGAGGGGCGCGGCTTGCCGGGCTCCAGCATGCGCTCGAAGGAGAACACCACGTCGGCCGACGTCATCTTCTTGCCGGAGCAGAAAGTGACGTCGTCACGCAGGTTGAAGGTATAGGTGAGTCCGTCGGCGCTGACGTCCCACGACTTGGCCAGCAGCGGATGCACCCGCTTCATGTCCGGGTCCATGGCGACCAGCGTGTCGCCCATCATGAACACTACCTCGGACGTCACTACCGGCAGGGCGCGATGCGGATCGTAATGCGCCGCATCGGCGCCGCGCATGATGGTGAGAGTTTCGGCATTGGCCGCGCCCGTCAGGGCAAGGCCTGCGGCCAGTGCGAGGCCGGCGATTACACGTTTCATCTGAATGTCCCCGTTTAAAGTTAAGCGTCGGTCGCGGCTCGACGTCTCAGAAAGAGACGTCGAGGCCCTTGTAGAGAAGGCTGGTGAAGGTGGCGTGCGGCTTGATGTTCTTCACCTTCTTGTTGGCGGCGACGAACACCATGTCGTGGACCAGCGGCACCCACAGCGCGTTGGCGACGATGCGGTCCTGCACCTTGGCGTAGTTCTCCGCCCGCACCTTCGGATCGGAAGCCTGCAGGCCGGCATCGAGCCAGGCGTCGGTTTCGGCGTCGATCCAGTTCATGCGGTTGGGAATGGGCCGGTTCTGCGAGCGCCAGTAGACGTTGAGCACGTCGCCGGCCGAGGCATAGGGATTGCAGAGCAGGAACATGTCGAAGTCCTGCGTCGCGATCTTGGTGAAATAGGCCGTGGCGTCGAAGGCCTCGATCTTCAGGTCGATGCCGACGTCGCGCATGTAGCCCTGCACGGCCGTCGCCATTTGCGGGTTGGAGCCGCTGTTGAGGATGTAGAGCACCGGCGACAGCTTGACGCCGTCCTTCGCCCGCATGCCATCGCTGCCGGGCTTCCAGCCGGCCGCATCCAGAAGTTTTTTGGCTTCGGCGGGATTGTATTTGCCCAGCGGCGTGTTCTGCGTGCTGGCCGCGAAGTCCGGCGTGCCGGGATGCAGGTAGGCGGGCGCCGGGATGGCATTGCCGAAGAAGATCTGCTTGGCGATGTCCTCGCGGTTGACGGCGAGGTTCATCGCCTGGCGCACCGCCAGATCCTTCATCAGGTCGCGCGTGATCTTGTTGCCGATGAAGCAGGTGCGGAAGTAATTGGCCGGCGCGGTGACGGCGACGTTGGGCGCCTTCTTGAGTTCCGCGACCGACCACAGCGGCACGGCATAGGTGAGGTCGCCCTGGCTGGACATCACCGCGGCCATGCGCGAGGCGTCCTCCGGCACCATCTTCCACACCATCTTCTCGACCTTGGCCGGCCCCTGGTTGGCGTAGATCGGCGGGCCCCATTTGTAGGCGTCGTGCCGCTTGATGATCATCTCCGTGCGCGGCGTCCAGCTCTCCCAGCAGAACGGGCCGGTGCCGTCCATGCCCTTGATGCCGAAATCCTTGCCCAGGGAGTCGACGTTCTCCTTGTTCAGGATCGTGCCGTGCATCAGGGTCAGCGTGTAAAGCAGCTCGTTGTATGGCTCGTTCAGCTCGTACACGACCTTGGTCGGGCCGGCGGCGGTGATCGACTTCACCTTGCCCATCTTTTGCGCGCTGGGTTTCTTGTTCTCCGGATCCAGCATGCGGTTGAAGGTGTAGACCACGTCTTCCGACGTCATCTTCTTGCCCGAGCAGAACTTCACGTCGTCGCGCAGTTCGAACGTGTAGGTCTTGCCGTCGGGGCTGACCGTCCACGACTTGGCGAGCAGCGGCTTGATCGACTTCATGTCGAAGTCGAGCGCCACCAGCGTGTCGCCCAGCAGGAATACGATCTCCGACGCGGCGGCCGCGGTGGCGCGCTGCGGGTCGTAGCTGAAACTGTCCTGCGTGCGCAGCACCGTCAGCGTCTGGCCGGACGCGATGCCGGGCAGAGCAAGGCTCAAGCCAAGGGCGGCAGCCATTGTCACAGTCTTCAAACTCATCGTCGGACTCCTATGTTGGCCGGGTGCGCGGATCAGGCGACCAGGCGAGGATCGAGAACGTCACGCAAGGCATCGCCGACGACGTTGGCCGCCAGCACGATCAGGAAGATGAAGACGCAGGGGATGGTCACGATGTGCGGCGCCAGGAACAGCAAGCCGCGGCCGTCGGCAGCCATCATCCCCAGCTCCGCCGTCGGCGGCTGCGCGCCCAGGCCGAGGAAGCCCAGCGCCGAGCCGATCAAGATCACCTGGCCAAAGCGCAGGGTGAGAAAGACGAAGATGGTCGAGGCGCAGTTCAGCGCCAGATATCGCCACAACAGCACGATGTCGGAGAGACCGATCGCCCTGCCCGCTTCGAGGAACTCCTGGCTGGCGACGCCGACCGCCGCGCCTCTGGCGATGCGCGCGACATCGGGCACGGTGGCGAAGATCAGCGCGAAGATCACCGCGCCCAGGCCGGGGCCGAAGATGGCTGCAGCTGCGAGACCAATCAGGATCGCCGGAAAGGCCAGCAGCATGTCGATGACGCGCATGACGACGCCATCGATACGCTTGTAGAAAGCGGCCAGCACGCCGATCGCCGCGCCCAGCAGGCCACCGATCAGCACGCTCATCACGCCCATCAGCAAGGTCAGTCGCATGCCGTAGAGCACGCGGCTCAATATGTCGCGGCCGGTGGCGTCGGTGCCGAGCCAGTGCTCGGCGCTGGGCGTACGGATGGCCTTTCCAAGATTGATCGCGTAAGGGTCATACGGCGCGATCAGCGGCGCCAGCACGGCCGCGCTGACCAGCACGATCAGCAGCACGGCCGCGAAACTCGCGGCGCGATCGGCCATCAGGCGCCGCCAGATGGTGGCGCGCGTCGGCAGCGGCACGCTCGGCGCAATGACGGTCTGCACGGCGCTCATCGGCGGCGTACCCGGGGATCGAGCCTCGTATAGAGCACGTCCACCGACAGGTTGATGAGGATGAAGGCCAGCGCGAGAATCATGATCGCGCCCTGAGCCAGCGGAAAATCGCGCGACAGGATGGCGCCCACTGCCAACTGACCCAGCCCGGGCCAGGCGAACAGCGTTTCCGTCACCACGGCGCCACCGAGCAGGAACGCCGCCTGCAGACCGATCAGGGTGACAATGGGAATAAGCGCGGTGCGCAGCACATGCGCCAGCACCACGCGCCACTCGCGCACGCCCTTGGCGCGGGCGGTGCGCACGTAATCGGCGCGCAGCACTTCAAGCGTGGTGGTGCGCGTCATGCGCGCGATCGGTCCCACCAGCACGCCGCCCAAGGTTACGGCCGGCAGGATGATGCCGATAAGGCCTTGCGGCGTGTAAAGCGGGCCGGGCCGGCCAACGAAAGGCAGCAACTGCCACTCGAAGCCGACATAGCGGATCAGCATCAGGCCGAGGAAGAACACCGGCACGGAAATGCCGGTCACCGACAGCGCCATGACCAGCCGGTCCAGCCATTGGCCGCGACGGAGGGCGGCGAGCGTACCCAGCGCCAGGCCGGCGGGGATGGCCCACAGCAGCGCCACGCCCGTCAGCTCGACGGTCGGCGGGATGGCAAGCCACAATTCCTCGGCGACGGAGCGATTGGAGATCAGCGAGCGGCCGAGATCGCCCTGCAGCACGCGGATCAGATAGGAGCCAAACTGCACGTAGAGCGGCCGGTCCAATCCCAGGTCGCGGCGGATGGAATCGCGCACTTCCTGGGTCGCTTCCGGCCCTGCCAGCAACTCAACCGGGTCGGACGGCACGACCTGCAGCAGCAAGAAGCCGATCAGCAGCACGCCCAGCAGCACAGGAATTGACACGAGCAGGCGCTGCAGGATGTAGGCGGCCATGATTCCTCAAAATGTTCTATATAAGAACATTTGTTCTTATAATGGTTGTTATCATTTGACCAATTAGGCAGAGTGTCAAGCGGCGGCGATCGAAGCATCGCCGTCGCGACCCGTTTTGCGGAGGAAATGTCGGATGCCCGCTCTGAAGGAAATCGCTGCCAGCCAGCAACAGCTGATCGCGTGGCGGCACCACCTGCATGCCCATCCCGAGCTCGCCTATGAAGAGACGCTGACGGCCGACTTCATCGCCGCGCGTCTGACGGAGATGGGGCTGGACGTGCATCGCGGGCTGGGCGGGACCGGCGTGGTCGGCACGCTGCGCTCGGGCAATGCCGGCGACACGATCGGCATTCGCGCCGATATCGACGCGCTGCCTATCCACGAAGCAAACGAGAAACTCGACTACCGTTCGAGGCATGACGGCAAGATGCATGCCTGCGGCCATGACGGGCATACGGTGATGGCGCTGGGCGCGGCCAGCTATCTGGCGAAGACCAAACGGTTTCGCGGCACGGTGCATTTCGTCTTCCAGCCGGCGGAGGAAGGCGGCGCGGGCGCGGCGGCCATGATCAAGGACGGCCTGTTCAAGCTGTTTCCGATGTCAGCGCTGTTTGCATTGCATAACCGGCCGGGCTGGGCCGCGGGCAAATACGGCATCTGCGCCGGCTATGGCTCCTCTTCGAACGCACGTTTCGAGATCGAGATCGAAGGCAAGGATTCGCACGCCGCCATGCCGCAGCAGGGCATCGATGGGTTGATGGTCGGCGCCAAGATGGTGGATGCGATCCTCATGATTGCCGCCCGCACCATCAGCCCCAACGACATGGTGGCGCTGGCCATCACCGACTTCAAAGCCGGGGTCGGCTGGGGCGTCATCCCCGGCGCCTGCTCGCTGAAAGGCACGTTCCGCTCCTACAAGCCCGAGGTGCAGAAGGCCACCGAAGCGGCCCTGCGCCGCGCCGTCGACGGCATCGCCGCCGCCTACGGCGCCAGGGTCAAGATGAGCGTGGTGCAGTCCTATCCCTCGATGCGCAACGACAAGTCGCTATCGGCATTCGCCGCGCAGACGGCGGAGGAGATTTTCGGCGCCGACAATGTCGACGGCAATTGCGCGCCATCGCTGGCCTCGGAGGATTTCGCCTACTACGCCGATCACGTGAAATGCGCCTATGGCTGGATCGGCAATGGCGACGGCGCCGAAGGCTGCGCCGTCCACAACGCGCATTACGACTTCAACGACCGCATCCTGACCAACGGTGCGTCCTATTTCGCTCGCCTGGTGGAGCGGAGCCTGCCGACCGAAGACTGATCGTCGGTGGCGCGAGAGGAACGCGGAGCGATGGTGCCCAGGGCCGGAATCGAACCAGCGACACTGCGATTTTCAGGTGTGTTGTTTAAACAACCAATTCAATTAGTTAGTCGCTAAGCCTAACTGAAATATGTCGCAATGAGGTCAGAATCTGCCAAACCCAGACGGTTTAGCGAGATGACCTTGCGTGGTTGGTCCAAGTACTGACTGGTCGTGACGCCGCCATCGACATAGAGAATGTGGTCCGGAAGGACAACACTCAGACCAGCGAGCCTCAATCGCACCTTACTGCACTGGTGAAAAGGCTGTCGGTTTAAGGATATGAGTCTGCATTCTCTGGATGAGTGGCAAGACGCGCGGCGTGAAGCGCTGCCATTCGGGCAAGGCGGCCAGTTTGCTTCGCCGCGTCTCGCGATCGGCAAGATCGGCGAAGCTCCATTGATGCACGACCTGATTGAGTTCACCAATCTCTACGGTGTAATAGCCGACAAGCTTGCCCAACACCGGCAACTGGAGCGCCAGCCCCTCTTTCTCGACCAAGGCAAGAAACTCCGGAACCTTGCCGGGGTGGAGCGTATAGGTTCGCTGCTCGACAATCATCGCTTTTAAGCCCACATGACCAGCGAGCGATCGGGCATGCGTCCGATGAAGGAGCCGATGGAAATTCGGTCGCGTCCGGGCAAGGTTGTGCCGCCACCAATCTCGTGCGGGTTTCGGGTATTGAAGATGACCACGTCGCCGACCGTCGGCTCGTAGGTGAACGCCCGGGCACCAGCGACCACATCGCGCTCCAGCCCGTAACTCTTGGGCACTTCACCGGGCTTCATTTCCGGCGTCCAGGGCGCGTTGTGCACCGTGGTGTTGCCGCCCGACAAAAGCCCCTCGGCGAAGAAATTCCAGCCGAGTTGGGCGTCGATCTTGCCGATGGCGTAGGCCGGCGAATTGAACGGCGCGAAATCGGCATGCAGGTCGACCCCTTCCGAGGCTGACCGGATGATGCCAGCGAAATAGCTGCCATACTCCGCTTCCTTAGCCTCGCCGACAGGAGCATCGTAAATTGCCTGCAGACGATTGACGACACGCCGCACCGGATCGAACGAGCGCTCGGTCACCCATTGCAGATCGGCCTTGGCCTTGGGCACGTCGGCGAAATAGTCGCCCTTGGGACGGCCCCAGCGATACTCGTACTGCGCCATGCCGATGTAGCCGATGCGCTTGGCGACGCTGTAGTACTTCATGTTGCCCGCTTTGGCGGTCCTGGCGAAAAGCTCACATTCGGCAGCGGAGGCGAATCCCTTAATCCGGATCGCAGGAATCTTGTTCGCGAGCAGCGCCAGCAACGTGTCACTGTTGAGCTCATGTTCGCGCATGTCGACCCACGTTCCACTCATGACGCACCTCCTCTGCCGAATGTCGCAACGATCAGTTGGTCTTCACCGTCAGATTGACGACGGGGCCGACCGAGGCGTTCCAGGCCTTGACGCATTCCGCGCCGCAGCGCTTGCCCCAGCGCGGCAGCACCGCCTCGTCAAGCGCCTTGCGGCGCAGCTCGAGGTCGGCGTTGGTCACCGGCACCAGCGCCATCTTGGCCGCAGCACCCTCCGTGCAGTTGCCGACGCCGGTGTTGCAGGCAATACCGATATCGTTCTCGCGCTTGTTCTGCTCGTAGATGCGTTGCTCCAGCTTGGCGATCTCGCTGGTCAGCAGCTTCTGCACCGAGGGATCAAGCTTCTTCCACGCAGCCATGTTCATGGCCGAGACGGAGCTGCCCCAGTTAATCGGCAGCGGGTAGAGGAATTTCGCGCCCTCGAACCACTTGGCCTTGTAGCCGCCCAAGGTGCCGGTGATGGCGCAGTCGATGACACCGTTCTGCAGCGCCTGCTGCACCTCGCCGAAGGCCAGGTTGATGCCCGAACCGCCGAAATATTCGACGAAGTCGGCCTGCGAGGCGCCGGACACGCGCACCTTGCGTCCCTTCAAGCTCGACAGCCCGTTGATCTCGTCGCGGCAATAAAGCACCTGCGCCTGGAATGACCACAGGCCGAGAACTTTCAGGTTCAGGCTCTTCTCGTAATAGCTCTCCAGATGCGGGCGGAATTTCTGCGTCACATCCCGGAAGGTTTCGAGCGTGGTCGACACACCCGACAGGTCGGTGGCGTCGTTGATCGGCGCGTCGCCCGCCATGAAGCCAAGCTGCGTCGTGCCAACGTCGAACAGGCCCTGGCTCAGCAGCTTCATGACTTCGGGGCCCTTCAAGCCCATCTCGTTCCACGGCTTGATCTGCGCGGTGATGGCGCCGCCCGAAGCCTCGGGCAGCACCTTGGTCCAGAACGGCTGCTCGAGCTCCTTGGACTGCGTGGTGATGCCAATATTGCCGACCACGTTCAGCGCGGTTTTCGGATAGGGCTGGGCGAGCGAGCCGCCGGCGCTGAAGGACAATCCCAAAAGCGCCAGCGAGACAGGAAGTGCGTATCGAAGCATGGCTTTTCTCCCGTTGTGGAAACGATCACTTGTTTGACGCAAAGACCTCGGGCAACCACAGAGCCAGGCCGGGCCAGGCCAGCAGCAGGGCGATCATCATCAGCATGGCGATGAGGAACGGCGTCACGCCGACGATGACGTCGCGCAACGGGCCGTTGCCGCGCACCGACTGCACGACGAAAAGATTCATGCCGATTGGCGGCGTGATCAGTGCGGCTTCGATCAGGATGACGAAGACGACGCCGAACCAGACCGGGCTGTAGCCAATATGCTTGATGATCGGCACGATGATCGGCGTGGTCGCCACCATCAGGGTCAGCGTTTCGACGAAGCAGCCGAGCACGAGATAGAGCGCGATGATGATCAGCATCACCAGCAAGGGCGGGAAATCGAGACCGACGACGGCCTTGGCGACCATGTCGGTCAGGCCGACGGTCGAAAGGACGAAATTCAGGAAGAAGGCCATGACGACGATCAGCATGACCATCGCCGTGGTGCGCACGGTGTTCTCGAAGGCGCGCAACAGGTTGGAAAAATTGAGCCGCTTCGCCGCCAGCGCCAGCCCAAGGGCGCCGATCACGCCGAGCGCCGAGGCCTCGGTCGGCGTCGCCACGCCGACATAGATCGAGCCGACGACGAGCAGGAACAGGCCTAGCGGCGGCAGGAGATGGACCAGCGACGCCAGCCGCTCCGGCCAGCTTGCCGGCGCGGATTTGACCGCCAGGCGCGGCCTGATCATGCAGATCGTCCAGATGAAGGCCGAGAACAGAGCGGCCATCAGCAAACCCGGAATCAGCGCCGCCAGGTAGAGATCGGACACCGACGTCTCCGACAGCGCGCCGTAGATCACCATATTGATGCTGGGCGGGATCAGGATGCCGAGCGTGCCCCCGGCGGCGATGGTGCCGAGGAAGAGCGACTGGTTGTAGCCGAACTTATGCATGTTCGGGATCGACACGGTGCCAATGGTTGCCGCCGTGGCGATGCTCGAGCCCGAGGTGGCGGCGAACATCGCCGAGGCGGCGACGTTGGTGTGCATCAGGCCGCCTGGAATGCGACCGACCCATTTGTCGAGCGCGTTGTACATCGAATCGGTGACGCCCGAGCGTAGCAGCAGCTCGCCCATCAGGATGAACATCGGCACGGCGATCAACGTGAAGTCGGCGCTGGCGCTCCAGGCGATCTGGCCGATGCCGCGCAACAGGGGAAAGGTCGAATAGACGTCGGCCAGCACCACGCCCAGAATGCCGAGGGACACGGCAACAAACATGCTACCGGCCACGAAGACGAGAAGGACGCTTATGGCGAACAGCAGCATGGAAAGGCTCTAACCGGCAGTTTGATGGGACTGGGTTGGCGGGGGCTCGATGCTCGCCGAGATCTCTTCCTGCAGCGATCCGACGCCCAACGCATCGTGGATGTCGCGGAATTGCCGGCGCACCAGCCACGCCAGGCCCACAAGCGCCAGCGCGAGGCTGACGATGGCGAACCAGGCGATGCCGATCAGCCAGATGGACTGCGGCAGGATCAGCGGCAGCGCGAGGCTCGAGTTCGATCTCGCGCCCATTTCGCCGTTCTGCACCACGACCTGCAGGCACCAATAGGCCAGCACCAGGGCGACCGCTGCCAGCGAGGCGAAGGCCAGCACATCGAGAAACCCGCGCCACTTCAGCCCGAGCGCGTTATAGGCGACCTCGATGCGGATATGCGCTTTGGTCATCAGCGCAAAGGCCATGCCAAGCGAGGTGGCGATGGCGAAGGCGTAGCTCGACAGCTCGAAGCTTTCGAAGACCGTCGAGCGGAACAGGGTCCGGAACACGACATCGAGCGAGACCAGGATGGCCGACGCCAGGATCAGCGCGCCGCCGATCCACGCCAGCCAACGCGAAACCAAGGTGAGCGATTTCATCATCCGGTCCCCCTTGCGGCGTCAGTCTTCGGAGACCCAGGTCTTGCGCGGCGGCGATTTGATCTCGATCTGCTCGCAATCTTCCAGCGCCTCGCTGAAATGCTCGACGCCGACCGGGTGAACCCACGACGTGCCCGGCGTGGCGATGAACTCCTTGCCGCCGATGATCAGGCGCAGCTTGCCTGAAATCAGGTAGCCCATGGATTCGTGGTCCATATGCTTGTGGACCGGATCGATCAGGCCCTTCTTGCGCTGCACATGGAGCAGCAGAATCTCCTCGCCGACCATCAGCTTGCGGACGTCGACATGGCCCTGCTCCTTGACGCCCTCGACAGTGGCAATGCGCTCGGGAGGAATCGAATCGCGGGTCGAAAAGAACGAGGTGCTTTTTGCCAGGGTCCGATCGGGTGCGTTCATCTCAACTCTCCTTCTGCCGTCTGGTTTGCCGCGGCGGGCGAAGCGGGCCCGGCCCAGCGGTTCGGTTCACGCCTTGAGCCGTGCGGCTCTATCCAGGTAGTCGCGCAAACCCATGATGGTGTTGAACTTCGAGAAATCGGTCAGCGGCGTATCCTGGATACGGCCGGCGGTCTTCAGTTCGCCAAGCGCGGTCCTGATCGCCTGGGTTGCCGCAAACAGCATCGTGACCGGATAAAGCGCGATGGCGAAGCCCAGATCCTGCAGCTCGGCGGCGCCGCAATACGGGGTCTTGCCGCCTTCGACCATATTCGCTAGCAACTTCACGCCCGGCAGCGCGTTGCGAATTGCCTGAATTTCGTCGCGGTTCTGCGGCGCTTCGATGAAGACGACATCGGCGCCGGCTTCGGCATAACGCTGGCCGCGACGGATCGCTTCGTCGAGATCGTGCGTGGCGCGGGCATCGGTACGGGCGATGATGACAATATCGTCCCGGCCCCGCGCATCGACCGCCGCGCGCAACCGCTCCACCATTTCCTGCATTTCGACCACCTGCTTGTCTTCCATGTGGCCGCAGCGTTTGGGCGAAACCTGATCCTCGATCTGGATTGCCGCCGCGCCGGCGGAAATGTAGTCGCGAACCGTGCGCATGACGTTCAGCGCGCCGCCGAATCCGGTATCGCCATCCGCAATGACGGGAACTGTCGTGACAGCGGCGATCCGGCGCAACTGATCGGCCATCTCGTTTCCCGTCATCAGGCCGAGATCGGGCATGCCGAGGACCGACGCCGAGGCGGCATAACCGCTCATATAGACTGCGGAAAAACCCTGGCTTTCGATCAGTCGTGCGCTCCAAGCGTCGTAAGCGCCCGGCGCCACGACGATCTTGCCGCTTTCCAACTGGCTACGCAGGGCCTTGGCACGACTCATTGTATACATAAACTCCTTGCGGTTAAGGCTTTCTCGAGTTTGTAACCTCTAAAAGGCGAGATTTCTCGCCGCCTCATCGTATATTGTATACATGATGACTGGACTCGTCCGTCGGAATCAAGGATGTTTTTTGTGGAGGTGCCCAAATGACGGATTCACTTGGCTGGCGACACAAATTCGGCGTGCTGATCCCTTCGACCAACACCAGCGTCCAGCCCGAATTCGACGCCATGCGCCCGGTGGGCATCACCAATCACATCAGCCGAATCCGCATTCCCAACATCCCGCTCAACAACAACGACGACTTCAGCCGGCTGATCGAGCTGATAGCTGCGGCCCAGGATGAAGCCGTCGATTCGGTGATGTCGTGCGAGCCCGACCGTCTGGTGCTCGGCATTTCCGCCGAAACCTTCTGGGACGGGCTGGAAGCCAGCCGCAAACTCAAGAAGCAGCTCCATGAGCGCACCGGCTTGCCGATCTCGATGGGTTCGGAGGCGTGCGGAGCGGCGCTCGACCTGTGGAACGTCAAGACGATCGCCGTCCTGACGCCTTATCAGCCGGTGGGCGACAAGAACGTCGTCCGCTTCTTCGAGGAGGCGGGGTATGCGGTGAAGCGCATCAAGGGATTGAAATGCGCCAGCCCGGTGCAGATCGCCCATGTCTCCGAGAGCGAGTTGCGGGCCGGCTTGCAGGAACTCGCCGGCGACGACATTGACGCCATTGTCCAGGTCGGCACCAACCTCGCCATGGCGCGGCTCGCCGCCAGCGCGGAAATCTGGCTCGATCGGCCGGTGCTGGCGATCAACACCGCGATATACTGGCATGCGCTGCGCCAATCGGGGATCAACGACAGGATTTCCGGTTTCGGCGCGCTGCTGGAAAGGCATTAGGCGTATGGACCGTTTGGTGGAATCGAGCACCGCTGCGCATCATGCGTATCGCTATATCAAGGAACGCGTGATCTCCGGGCAGTACACGCCCGGCATGCGGCTGACCGAAGAGCAGCTCGCGCGCGAGATCGGCATTTCGCGCACGCCGATCAGGGAAGCGGTGCGCTTGCTGATGTCGGACGGTTTTCTGCTATTCACGCCCAATGTTGGCACCTTCGTGCGTTCCTGGTCGTCGGCGGAGATCGCCGAGATCTTCGATCTGCGTATCGTGCTCGAGGCCGAGATCACCCGGCTGGCGGGGCTTAACATCACGCAAGCCGATATCGACCGCCTGCGCCAGATCCAGGACCGGTTGGAGACCTACGGCGCCGACAGCTCGATCGAACGCCTCGACCATATCAACCGGCTCAATCGCGAATTCCACAGGGTGATCGCCGAAGCCAGCCGCAATACCAGGCTGGTCAACATGCTGACCAATTCCATCGAAGTGCCGATCGTGCAACAGACCTTCAGGCGCTATACGCCGGAGCAGATGACGCGCAGCCTCCAGCATCATCGCGAACTGATCGACGCGTTCAGCGCCCGCGACCCGGACTGGGCGCATGACGTGATGAGCTGCCACATCCGCGCGGCGCGGCACGTCCTTCTGGACGATCGCTCCCAGCAAATCGCAACGGCGGCAAAGGGTACTAGGCCATGACGACGGGAAAATCGGATGCACTGCACAGCGACTATCGCCGTTCGGGTTTCGGCCAATCCTTGGGCTTTGGCAGCCGCCAGGCCTTGCTGATGGTCGATTTCGCCGCCGCCTACTTCATTCCCGACTCGCCGCTCTTCGCCAACAGCGACGCAACACGTCTCGTTGCGGTCGATGCGCTGGCCGCCGCAAGACGCGCCAACATGTCGGTCATCCATACCCGCGTCGAATACGATCCTGTCGGCGCGAACGGCGGCGTTTTCTTCCGCAAGATCGGCGCCTTGAAAGTCTTCTGCGTCGGCTCACCCTTGGGTGAGTTCGCTGAAGGTCTCGCGCCGGCGGCAGGTGAGCAAGTTATCACTAAGCAGTATGCGAGCGCATTCTTCGGTACCTCGCTTGCTTCCAGCCTGGTGGCGATGGGCATTGACTGCATCTTCATCGCCGGCATGTCGACCAGCGGCTGCGTGAGAGCAAGCGCCGTCGACGCGATCCAGTACGGCTTCATACCTGTCGTATTGGCTGATGCGGTGGGCGATCGCGATCCGGCGCCGCATGATGCCAATCTGTTCGATCTGCAAGCAAAGTACGCCGACGTTATTCAAACACGTGCATTCATCGAGCACTGCAAACATATAGGAGTAGTGAGTCGATAAAAAGAACGACGGGTTTATGCACCGCTCTAACAGCAACAACCCTCGGCTCTCGAACTCGATTCATTGAAAGGAGTGCCATATCGCGAGCGCAGCGAGCCTGCCAGATCACTGCATTTGCTGCGGGCAACCAGGTGCATCTTGATCAGCGCCAACCCCCGCTATCGGACCGCCGAAATAGAAAAAGGCATCGAAAGCAAAATCCGCTGCGGCGTGGTTCGCCCGCAACGTCGGGACACGCCTTCAATGTTTTGCCTTTTGCTATTTCGACTGCGGGCGCCTCGGTGCCGCGCACCGCACGTACCTGTTGCTCACTTATTCCCCAACGTGTGTTCTGCAAGTCGGCCCAAGCAATGTCAGGCGTTAGCATTGGAGCTACGAAGACCATACTGCGACGAATGCCGCCGCTCACCATTTGCAGGCCGCCCGCACTGGCTTGATTGCCTCCCCTATTCCCTCAAGGGTAAAGCTCTCGGTCTTCGGCGACTCCCGATAACCTGCAGTACGAACGACCAGTGTTTTCGCGTCGAGCAGTTGCTTGACGAATGCTATTGCGCTCGCACCCGACCATAAACCAAACATACTGCCATCGGTGCTAGTACCCCAGCGCTTCGTTTCTGCTGGTTTGGAATCAATTCGCGTTGTCACAGATACGGGATCGGAACCGAGATAGTCAGACCAGCTGATCAAAACTGCAGTTTGGTTTTCGACGCAACGAATATAGAAGGCCGAAGACCGCCTGCTCTGCTTCTCTCCATCCGCGCGTATGAAAATGAACACCTCGATTGAGTCGTCTATCTTCGACTTGCTCTCCTTGACAAACCATCCCCCCACCTTTCGCACGCCAACCGGCAGGATATCTTCGCTCTCAGCGTCCGCTGCCACCGGATATGCCTTGTCGTAACAGGCAAGGCGATCGACATCAGAAGCGATCTTGCGGCACAGCTCGTTGGCTTGCGCTGGCGATTGTTCTCAAGATCTAGCTCTCGCAGGTCCTTCCTTAGCGTGCGAGCTGGGTGATGGGCCCATTTGCCGAACAGTGCATGGGCGTAGTGGCCGGCGACAAGAAGGTAGGGCGCTTGCAAGGCAAGCGCGGACCGTCGAATTGCCGTCGTTTCGTCCAACTCCCGAAGACGGGCTGCCGCCTCGCAAGGACTGCCGGCGCTGCCCAATGCAACTCGAGCGTCAGCAAGCAAGAAAGACAGCAATGATCCAAGATCCCGAAAGCTCCAACGTTTGCCACTCGCCAATTCATACCAACGCAGGAGCTTCAACAATCCTACGCGACGACGCTCGTCATCGAGCCAAGCCCGGCTGGTGCAGTGAGGACAGCGATCTCCCGCCGGGCAACCGCCTGCCACTGGCCAATCGCTTGCATTCGTCGCGATATCCAATAGGCGCCTGGCTGGAGGCTCGTCCGTCCCGGCCATGGGGACAAGAAGAGACTCGACGTCCATTGGCCATACGGCAACATGCTGAAAACCATCGAGAGGCCAGCAAGACGGGGCATTCCAGGCCATACCCACGGATCGGATGACCTGGGCCAGCAACGTGCGCACAGCCTCCCGATTTTCATCAATCGAGGAACTGAAGGCATCATCTAATACGCCTCGGTTTACACACGCCAGGTAGACCGTTCCTGCGGGCGCGACGGCATACTTTTCCAATTCCGCAAGCAGCACTCGATGCGGGGCATTTTCTGGTCCGGAGATATCCCCGCTGGTGGATGCATCCTGAACGATAGCTAGCTCAAATCCGGGCTGGCCGTTCGGAAGATTGGTGATCCTTGACGATGCCAATCGAGGCACGGCTTGGCCCGCCCCAGCGGAAAACTGTCTTGCGATGGAATGGACGAGCTTGCCGTCGAGACGCGCCTCTTCGTCCATCCGGCGAATACAAGCTTCGATTGCCTCGGTCTTTCCGTTACCCGGTCCGCCCACAAGCAAGATCACTCGAGGAGATTCCGCATTCCCGCCAATCAGGTTGGAAACCCAGGCCTCGAGGCGCTCCAATAGGCCCGTCCGAATGACTCCGCCGCTTGGACGACTTGATTGATCATGAAAGAGCTTTCGAACACCGCCTGCGCGATGCCCTGCCCAATCCAGAAGCCTGTCGGGAAATATCGGCGCGGTCACCGACTATCCATATCTGAGATCATTTTCCCCATCCCCACTACCACCGACCAGATAAGGAGGAAAAGCGTCGTTGATGCCTCACCCCCGTTCGTAGGACAGCACGACGCTAGGAAAATCCAGGTTTCAGCACAAGCGGCCTGAACAACTGTTTTGTGAGTATTTGTTAATACTTTCCAAGATCAGCGCAATCGTACCAGTTGAAAATCTGGAATTTCGGCCCAGTGCATTGGCCCCGATTTGGCCTTGACACCAGAAAGCAACTCGCACCGACTCAAAAGGGGCTGCGACCTGCGCTCTCCCGCGGCCGCCCCAAGTTCATAGGCAGCTATACGCGAGCCACGGCGATAATAGGGAAAAGAAGAAAGCAATGAAAAACGATGACTAATGCACTTCAACCTGTCTCAGATCGAGACGCCAGCTCGAGTATCCAGGCATTGTCCAAGTTTCCACAGCCGGTTTTTCGAAGATGCCAAGTTAGTGTGAAACGTCGATTTTACACTCGCGCGCCAAAATTGTATTGCTTTAGTTTGACAACCTCCAACTGAGACCTTAATTACTGGATATCCTCCAAAATACCTCATATTTAACTTCGCTTCGGGCTTAGAAAAAAATGGTGAAGGCCCCCATAATATTCATCGATGCGGGGAGAGAGCGTTACCAATGATGAACACCCTTTACATTATTGGGAATGGCTTCGATCTCCACCACAACATTCCATCATCATATAAGGCGTTTGGCGAGTATTTACGCAAGCGCGACCCCGATACATACACCGTTGTCGAGACATACTTCTATGTGGATATGCAGTTCTGGGCCGAATTCGAAGAGCGATTGGCCTCGTTTGATTACGATTTGCTGATCGAGCACGCGTCTGAGTTTCTCGTCAGTCCCGCCGCGGAAAACTGGAAAGACTCTTTTAATCACCATTATCAGGACGAGATCTCCGGGATAATCAAAACAGTATCATCGACTCTTAGGTTACGGTTCGCCGAATGGATCCGACAACTCAAGATCCCGGCGACCACGGAGATTGCTGGACAAAGGGTCCCTATTGACCCATCTGCTCTATTCTTGAATTTTAACTACACCTCATCGCTACAAGATCTTTATGGGGTTGCGGACTCCAAAATTCTGCATATTCATGGTTCGTCAAAGAATCCCACCCAAGATCTTATTTTGGGCCACGGATGGTACCCGAATCCAAATCCTGATCCCTATCGATTCGAGCGGGATCCAGAAAATGCTGACATCCGGCTCGTCCAGGGACAGCGGCTCATTGATCAGTACTTCCAGAAGACCTTCAAACCAACGTCGAAAATCATTAAAAATAATTCCCCCTTTTTCGCCAGTTTATCTGGTCTAGAAAAGATTTTTGTAATGGGACACTCAGTGTCTGAAGTTGATCACCCATACTTCCGAGAGGTCATCGCGAATATCGATCCAAGCCGCGTTCGTTGGAAAATTAGCTATTACGGCGATCTTGAAAGCTTGCAGAACCGGGTAATGAAACTGGGCCTGCCATCTGCATCGATAGAATATGCCCTATTGAGCAAGTTCTAGTGCGCAGGCCGGTAGTGGCGGTTCGTTTTGCGCGCTCTGATCAAAGCTTTCGCAACTAAGAACGATCTTTAATCACTGTCAGAGATCCGACAGACCCAACTTTGGAGCGCACCCGTTCGATGACCCGTTGGCGATCATCAACGGGTGATGAAATCAGCTCCCTAACGTAGTCTGGGGGTTCTGCCCGCAACGTTGGCAAATCGACTTTAGCCATGTTAGGGGCGCCTAGCTGTGCCAAATAACGGACCACGCCCTGCGCTCTACTTGGAAGAGATGATGGTGACAGTCCATCGAAGCCTTTGCAGCACACCAGGCACCGAAGCGGAATGGAGACCGGGCCAAGGGTCGAAATGCCAACACCGCCTTGTTTGATGAGCGGCTTCACGGCCAGGGCATACGCTACCGTGCAACCTAACTGCTCGATCTCCGGCGCGGTTGAAATGCAGTTCCATGTCAGCTGAGGAAACGACCGCTGGGTATGATTATACAAGAAGTACAGTGCGGGAATGCCCTTGAGATTGGCTTGTTGAAGCAAGATATCGATCTGTGATCGGCCTCGAACCTCATGCTTGATCGATGAGTAGATGTTGGCCTTCGGTTGAAGGACTTTTGCCTGAATAAGCAATCCCAACCATTGCCGACCATTCGTAAGCCACCATTCCCAATCTGCGCCGGTGAAAGATTCCTCGTGTTTCGTGAACTGAAACGTGATGACCTCTGCGGGATGGGCTGCTTGTACGTGCAGCAGGAAATCGTCCGTAATAGTCTCTTCCCCGCGATTGAGCCCGAGGGAGCGCGCCAATCCGAGATCGTTCCATATTTTTCGCGCCATCGTGCCGAACGTATTGCATAGCGGGTCCGACAGTAGAAGTCGATTTGGCGTGGTCGTGGCTAGGCTTGTCATTGCTTGCTGCAACCCCTCTCATGAAATTCGTCCTCCAACGCAGGGACAATCTTGACCTAATTAGTTGCGTTTCGCGAATGCTTCGATGCAATACGCCCGCTATACCTGATCAAGCGCGTTGAGATTGACACTAATGAATGACACCGAAATGCTTTGACTCAGTACAGTAGCGTTCTGATGCTTATTCTCTAGCCTCAAGCATGTCTCTTGGCGGAGGGGGTGTGTTAAGGCATCGGTACAAGCAAGAGCACTACAAAATGGTTTACGTCATGAGCGGCGACGCTCGAGGTTGGAATGGTTCGTCGTTAAGCATACTCAGTACAAAACTCATATTTTCACCTAAGCGGCTGTTGTCACTTCGGCGATGACGCGGATGTTTGCAGCGGCGCCACAAACTGCGACGTAACCCGCTCAGGCCTGAGTAACAAATCAACGCGGCATCTTGCTTTGAATGGTACGCATCCCCGGAGCTAAGCGTTGTTGACTACCGGATCCCCGTAGTCTCGACCGACTGTTTATCTTTCCGCAGAGAAGTCTGTGGGTGAGGTTTCCTGCGGCGACCGATCCACGCGCGTCCGAATTGGGGCGACAACCCAAGAGAATCGAAATAGGTCCATTCCGGACTCCAAAGATTGAGCAGGTAGGGAACAAACAATCGGGACCCGCGCTCCACACGGTTGCACCGGGACAAACAAAGGTCGCCATAGCCCCCCGCTTCAGCCCAGGTGCGGCGTAGATACTTTTCGATCACGATAGGACGGCTACTTGGATCACAGGGCAATGTTCCATAGCAGCTCATCGTCTCCGACGTCTCATTCGAGAAATAGGGAAATACCAGGAACAGCCCCTTATCATGGCGCCAAAACGGCGGGCGCGCTGTCCCTGGATTTCCGAGAGTCTCACATAGAGACCGGAAAATTCGCATCCTTAAGCGATTAGTGACCTCTGTAGGAAACGTCACGTCAATATCGTACTCAGGCATGTCATGTGGATAGGCATCAAGAACTTTTTCAAGAACTGTTGTCACGTTGTGTTCCTTTCGCATCGCCGTTCGCCCGTCACGGGCGGCAGAGTAAATTAGCGAATTGAGAAGTTGGCCCCCTAAAGTCAAAGACAGCGAGCGGCACTCAACCAGTTTCGAGGTCATTAAAATTGTCGATTGAGATCAGCGGCTGATACTCAACGATCCGAAATGCGTTTTACACGGCACGAACTCCTTGCCGGGCAGTGTATTAGTCACCTTTTGCACTAACTCGTGCCGATGTCGCCCATCATGTCCCCTATATCTGATACCAGCCACGAAGCATCCATTGGACCGTATTGATCAATCAAATCGCTAATCATTGAGCAAAAGGTTGCCCAATCGAGCCTTTTGCGACGCTGCTTATGGTAAATAATTCCGTGCGCCTGCCTTTCACGCTCCTTACGTAACGCCCTTTTCCGCCGTCTACACTCCGCAACCGCTTCGGAATCCCTCGCACTACATTTGCCGCCACTTCCGCCACCGGAATCCGAATCCCCATTAAATACCAGCCAATACACTCCCGCATCGTCAGTGGCATATGCATCCATTCTGATGTCCCGCGCCATATCGTACATTCACTCTGCAGTCTTCTTAAGTCCCAATTCTCGACGTAGGCTCCGCAACATTCGACACAGCAAATGCCAATCAACTTGACGCTCCAAGGATTTTCTTTCGTGCAATGCTTCCAGCATCGCCTTTCGATGTTTGCAAGATGCCCTTTCCAAACGATTCATTTCGCCCCTCCTTATTTGGACTTGCCGATGATCATTGGTACCGGCTGTTTACTTTCTTTACAGTTTCACGAATGACCGAACCTAGTCGTTGTTAGATCAAGCGGGACTTGAGCAACGATCAAGTCTGGGCGGCCCGTTAGAGCTAACTGCGTACTGTAGCGCGCGCAGGCACAAACCCGGGATAGGGTATCGAGTCGAACGCGGCCTCCCCTCGAATGGCCGACGAACTTGTGGACCTCGACCTGCAGATTTGACAATCGTTGATAATTATTCCGCCCGGAAAGACTCCAACCACAGCTACCAGCAAGAGGATCGGCGGAGCACTAACTTCCCGCCGATCCGCTTAGGTGGATCTGGGTCTTGGCTATTCTCGGTCTGGATGATTTACGAGGCGCCATCCCTCGCCTCAACGTTGTCACCAGAAACTTCCTGCCCGCATCACCTATCGCTTCGGCGATAAACTCTTCAAAGCGCTGGGCCGCTTCCAGGCGCCCGACTAACTGCTCAACGGCCGCTAAGCGTAGAGGAATATCCAATCCGCCTTTGTCGACAATTGATTCCGAAATATTTCCAGATATTGCTGCGGCCGGTCGATCAGGTGGAAGAAGAACAGCAGTCCTTCCGTCCCCTAGAATGAGCTGGAAGCTTCGGCCGTTGGCAATCTGCGAAATCACGTAACGCGATAAGTCCTTGCGGCGGATTTCTTCCAGTTGTCGTCTATTCGGCTCATGATCTTCTCCTTTGACTGCCATGCAAAGCCGAACACCATTCTCGAGGATCGCGCAGGTGGAATGGCCGCGAGCAAATATGCCGCGCAAGCATTCGCTACTGCGCGCGAGGTCTAGAATGTCCAGTTCTGCAACGGCGTCAGTTCGAACTTTTTGTCTCCGGGTCACCAATCTCCGGCGTGCTGCATTTCTCATTGTTACCTCCTAATTCGGCCAGAACTGGCTGGAAACTATGAGTCGGTCGTAATTACCTTCCCTGAAAAGATCTTTTGTGGTGTAGCTAACGGCACCATCTCGATCATAGATCGGCTGTAGATTCGTCGTGCCTTTGCGCCAGAGTTTGCGCCAGACTTGGCTACACATTTGGTCGAGTTCTCGGTCGCGCCACTTTGTTTCCGGGTCGAATCGCCCCACGCAGTGATAGTGAGAATTTCTTCCCGGATGTTCAAAGGATGCTATGAAGAGCGCTCTTCGCTGAGGATACTTTACATATCGGGGCCCAAGCATCTGGCGATCAAGTCGCTGGAAGAATTCCTTGAGCCGCCCGTAGGCAACAGGGTCTGCAATATCCTGGTTGAAGGTCAAGGTCAGAAAGTATTGTGCGTCGATTTCCTTCATCAGATCTCGAAACGCTGAACGGATTTGCTTGCGTTCGTCGTAAGAGGACATCGGATTCTCCTTGGCTTTGTCCTCTGCTCATTTACAGTATTGTCATAAGACCATTCTTTTATCGCAGCATGTTTCCGAGGATCCGATGTCAACGAAACGCCAGATTACCTATAAAGCCAACGTTGAGTTTGAGCGGATTGCAGATGAAATCGGGAAGTTGCACGCTGGTGCTGATCTTCCCGACGAGTTAATCGTTTCCATGTACATCTTGTACAAGGCGATGACAGATCGGGTCGGATTTCGTAATCCGTTGAAGCGTACAATTCAGCGAGCTGGTGTTACACCAAAGCCTAGGGCCGGATCGCATCCGCCAACCCCATTGGTAAAGGCATTGTTTACGAGTGCAGGTCGACCACTGATATTCAGCTCGATAAGCCGTTATGCCGCTTGTGTTACCTACGCTTTCGCAAAGGACCTTTCGGCTGACCAATTGTCCGAACGTCTCGCCAATAACACCAAGGAATATTTCTCTCGAGCTGTTCGCAGGAGAAACGTGTTGGAGCATATCAAAGAACGGCGTCAGTCTGGGGCAGCGAGTAGCAGATCTTCCAACGACGTTTCTCGATTGGAAACGCGTCCGCGCCACCGCATGTCTATGATACGAACATTAGGGTCTAATCAGGTCTGGAAGTTGTAAAAGCGAGTTGCGCAACTTGCTTTGTGCCGGCAGCGAGTCCGGTCGCATCAGGAAGTCTTGATACTCGAATGCGTCAGACAGATAGTGTTCAAGGTCGTGCGCCCAGTTCGCAAACACGGCGTCCGATAGCTCGGTTTCGTGCGAACGTTTAAGCATATTGGTGAATGCGCCGCATAAATGTGCAACCGAACCTTTCGCCTTCCAGGATTTCTTGATATCAAACTCATTCCTGTAAACGGGAAATTCAGACCGCTCTTGGGCGGCATCTTGGATAATTTCCCGAGCACGCCCCGAGCTTGGTCGCCCTCGTTTACCCAAAGCCTCGCCTGACTTTAACAAGGCGACCATAGCTGCGACCGTTGTGATTTCCAATAAGTGGCTTTGCCGCCGCCCATGCTTTGACGAGCTAGTTTTGTCCGAAGTCAGGTGCTCGTCGGGCCGACGCTGTTGCTCCCTGGCGGCAGGTTCGTGCCACTGCGATTCCAGTTTTTTTCCGATAATAGACGATGGAGCCAGCCCGACGAGCATGCGAGCTGTGTTTCAGACGCTGCTCTCTGAGTCGTTCCACAGCGTTCGCGCTGGAAGTTGCCTCTTCATTCGAGAGTCTTATTAACAGATCGTCTGAGGAGGCCAGTTGTGCCCTTAACCGGCGGCGAACGTTCTTTGGTTCCAAAATGTATGCGAGCAACACACCTCTCAAATATCGATTGCGCCATGTAGGAAGGTGTTCGAGGTCTTGAAGGAGCTGAGAGTCTATTTCAACGCACAACGATGCATTGGGCATTTCGAGGAACTCCGCTAACCAATTCGAGAAAACACAAAACTGTAAAAAGTCACGGCGAACTCTTCGATCAGGCAACGCTAATTTACTGCGTGAGCACTGCTACCTTTGCGACGCTAGATAGCAGGAAGAAAAACCCCACCGGAATTTGCCTTCCGCAATAGGGGAGCATGGCTTCATGGATATAACTTCCAGCGACGCTACCTTCCATCAGCATTCACATTAAGGTGATATGGAAGCACTGCGCAACTACAGTCAGCTAAGAGCACCTTAGGTTGCAGCTCACCCAACCCTAGACGTAGAGCGACAGCAGAGAAGTGGTGAGGATGACAGGAGAGAAGGAGTGGAATGGAGATACTGTTGAATCGGGAAGAATGCGATAACTGCGCTGGTCCACTTAGTTCCCGCCGCTTAGCATGTCCTCGACTGCTGTTCCTCTATATGCTTGCGGAACCTTCCAGGTGGCACTCGAAGGTCAAGCGGCCGGTAACAAAGATATTACCCAGCCCTAAGTTAGAGCAATCGGCGGCCCCCTGAGCATTTGTTAATGGAACGTCTTCCAGTCGCGGCTGCACTTTGCTCTTAAGGTCGAGCAGCGTGTTAGCCCGGACGCCCACTTTTGGAGGCCGCACACTTAGGCGGGGTAGGACGCACGCTGGCTGAGTTTACCAACACGAGGTCGAGCGATCAGGCGCATTTGCCGCGCCAGCGCCGCCTGGCTTGGCGCCTATCTCACAGAGGCAGGCGCTGGGTTGGTCCTGTCGCCGTGGCTATGATGCGAGCCGATACAGTCGCAGAGCCAGTTGGAGCTCACGGCTGTCGACGATTGCGGCGAAAATATTGCGATGGGAGGTCGCCTGCTTCACCTAGAGGGTTCCGCCCTGGCATCTGCGGCCGCCCTGCGCCAGTATCGCCGCGGCGGCTGGGCCTGCAGGGCGGCAGCTCGGTTAGCGATACCAATTACCGCCTGCCTCTGTTGTAAGGACCTCAGTTCGTGCCAACCATTGCTGGCTCGGACGCTAGGGAGCCGACCTGATGCTCTTGAGCCGCTGGCCGTGCGGGTGCCTCATAGAGCAGCGCCGCTTTGCATCACCACCGCTCGCCAGCCAGCCAAAGCCGCCCAATCCGTGCTCGAAATCTGTAGGCTCGCCTCGCCGGCCCGCTAATTGGCCTCGGCCGCAGCTCACTTATCGTTAGCGAGGACAAATCTGCCCTCCACCCCGGCCTGGACGAACGGCTCGGCACCGGCCCTTTCCTTTGCGACCCGGCCAAGCCTGGGAGCAGAGGCCGCATCGAAACGGAAAAGGCCGACCCCAAAACCAAAAGTTCAAGCGCTTCGCTCCGCAACCAACATCACTTAAATGAGTGCCTCGGCTTTGGACGCCAGCTTTGGTTTTCTCCGCATTATCAACGTTGCACCTGAACGTGAGTCCACGGGCCCAACCTGACGAACGTGCGGGCGCCCGACGGGATATAGACTCACTGTCTTAGCCCTTTGCGGCAGTTGTTGTAGACACTTAGAAGCGCTTCTGATGATAATCCAGGCGCTGCATCAACAATTGAACGTCTCAGCATCCTAACTCGGTCTATTTTGCCCGGCTGTAGATTTATCCGGTCGTATGCAGGGCCACTCACGAAATACAGTGCCAATAGCATCTCTTGAGGTTCTGCTGGATTTGGCTTGTACAACCCGCCAAGGCGTTTGAGCACGCCTTCTGTTTCCAGGAACGCCAAACAGTAGAGTACATATTCATCGAGATCAGCTGGCCGTTCCTGATGGTGCTTGCCCACGTTCTCATTCCTAGATGCATGTTCAATTAGTCGCACGGCGGAATCTTGTATTGCAACATACGCCCGAGCGTAGCCTCCCTGCGGCTCGAAAAGGTTTCCTTCGACTTCGACAGACTTACCTACATATTGCCTTATGGGGGCCTTATCACCTGTTTGCCAGATCTGTACTCTTGCCGACTCGGTCCTACGGACACTCTTCATAGCTTCGCTATCATACCCGATATAACAAATGGGCTGAGCTAGCCTGAGAAAGTATGCTTTGAATTTCGTATCGTTGGGATGAATTTGCTCTTCCATTTCTACCTTGCCTTGGAGGATTGCGTGCCCCTTCCAGCACTTCTCATCGGCATGCCCGACGTCCGGTACAATCTGTGCCAAAATCCCCCCGATTAACCCCAAAGCCACACTGCGCTGCCGAACGCGCAGCCCATTACGTAAGACGAAGCTGCCAAAAACGGCGGTAGCAAATATTGCTGAAAGGGGCCTTTTTCCACGCCCAAGACTATTTGCAGTATTTTTGGTCTGGGACCTGCTACCACTGGATTTATCCATCCATGAGGCAGCCGTACGAGCCACGGATATCGGGTACTTTGCGACAGCCAAACCAGCTTGTCCGCTGGTGCGCAGGCCACTCGCGAACGTGCTTATTTCTAATTTTTGGTAGACAATCGTAAGAGCGTTCGTCCACGCAGTCACCAATGGCTTGGTGATCAGCTTTGTTAGCGTACCAGCTATCCCCATTTCGTCCTCCTGTTTTACGTGAGATTCCGTTCGTCTAAGCAACAACATCACCCCCCTCTTTTGTTGAATATATTCTACTGACCAAAATACTCAATAACGTCATCCATGCTGTATGGATGATGTGCGACAGCGGGTGGCATACAACCTGCGGAGGCTTCGTGCCGAGAAGGGATTAACCCAGGAAAAGCTGGCGTTTAGCTCCCAGGTTGATCGCAGTTACATTAGCCTGCTTGAGCGGGGCAAGTTTGCAGCTTCGATTGACATTCTTCAAAGGGTGGCGAAAGCGCTCAAAGTGGATGTCGAGGAGTTGGTTCGCCCTCAACCGCGCCGCGCTAAATGATTGCTTATGCTTATCTCAATGGTTGATGGAATGTGAAGAAGCCCAAAATACGCGGCCGTGCCTTTTGGCCATTTCCTCCACATGACAACGCCATACCCGCTGCTATCGAACAAATGCAATCCGCGCTTGCTCATGCTCGATACAACTGACCAGTGAGCCCAAGGAGCTTGTCCACCGACAATGGCTACGGCATGGGTTTGCCGTTGGAGCCGGCGAATGTATTGTGCAAAAGTAGATTTTGGAACGTTGTGGCTGCGGTGGAAGGGTCGTCGAACGATTATTTGCACTTGATATTTGTTCCATAGCCAATCTCCGCTCACTTTCAGCAACGAAATCATCTGGTTCGATTTGATCCCAAGAACGATCTGCTCAGTCACAAACTTTGAGTCGCTCGCAAGGGTATCTAACAGCCTTCCGTAAAGCTGCTCTGCTGCGCATCTGGAGAGCGCGAGCCGTTTTGCATTGTCTCCCGAATCATTGTAACGATACAGTCCCAGATGAATCGCGTTTATGATTGCATAAACGCCGCAAAGGCCATCCAAGTGGCCTTGTTCAAAAGGCATAAGCACGCGCTTTCTCATCAATACTCCTCAGCTAGCATGATGGTCATAACTCTCAGCGTTACGGAGAGGTCGGAGGGATCGGGCGATCCAAACGTCGCAGTCAAATCGTAGTAGTCGATTTTCCAGAGCAGCTCATATCCCAAGACGTCAATGCGGCCGAAGTCATGTTCCCCATACGGGTCGTTGTTATCCTCGAAATCACAAAAGCAACGCACTGCTCGTAGTATGTCGTTGAGCGCAGATTGCCCGAGGTGCTGAACCCCGGCCGTGACCACAACTCGTCCACCATTCAGGGAGCGGCGGAATTGATCGTTCAAACGCTTGATCTGGTCGCGCTTATCGGCTTCCCGCATTTGATTCTCCAAAAGAAATGGGCGGCCCTTAAGCCGCCCAGAGTTGAGAGAGGAGTGCGTCCCTGTTTGCAGGGGTTCTTCTACGAGTTCACCTTGATGCTCCTTTAGATCAGCCTGACGAGGGCTCGTTTAGCCGCCTCACTCCCTTCGATGTACCGCTGTGTCATTTCAATCGATGCGTGGCCAGCAAGCTGTTGAACGTCTCTCAGGCTTCCGCCCACCTTGAATACCAGCCGTGCAGCCTTCGTTATGAAGGTTCGCCTTCCGCTATGGGATGAGCAGCCCGTTAGGCCGAGCTCGCGGTAAAGAAAGCCGAACCAGTTCACAATGCTGTTTGGTCGCATAGCTCCGCCTCGCTCTGATCGAATGACCGGCATCTCGTGACCACCATGCTCTTGAGATCTGAGACTTCGCAGCGCCCGGCGCAGCTCGTCATTCATCGGAATGGTTCGCCCGCGACGGCCTTTGGCGATGCGATCGCGTGTTTCGATCACGGGCGCGATTTCACCATGAGCATCTGTGACCATTGACCAGGTCAGACCCGCTATCTCACAGGCCCGCAGCCCTGCTTTAACCGACAGCAGCACAATCACCTGATTGCGAAGCCCGTGTCGATTTCGGCTGACGCGGCCCAACAACCGGCGTAGGTCGCCATCACGCAAAATCTTTGCTTGTTTGCCTGCCATTTCTTCACCGTTGGCAACGATCTCGACATCGTCAGGCTAAGAATTCAAGCCCAAAAATCAGACTTACATCATTGATATTACTACATTTTTTTCGGGTCGAAATGACTTTGCAAAAATTTCGCTCGGATCGCGATGTGGAAGTAACTGGTAGCTCAATGGGCTACCGGTAGCGAAAACCGCAGTCTGTTTGTAGCGGCTTGCCTGCGGCACCTTCAATGTATGCCAGGGGTAACCTTCTGTTGATCTGGCATTGTCTTTTACATCCTATGCGTGTACTATGTCTGAGAAAGCAGAAGAGAAACGCTGGCCTCGCCTCATGAGAGCTGAGACCGCTCGAGAATACGTCGATCTCGGGCCTGAAGTTTTTCGACGCGAAGTCGTGCCCAGTGTGCCGGCGATCATTTTCGGCGGGCGCCGCCACTTTGCCAGAGACGATCTTGATCGTTGGATAGAGCAGAAGTTGGGCCGAGCTACGCCCCAGCAAAAGAGAGACTGGTTGAGCCAAATCGATGCCGACATTAAGAATTAAAGGGCTCAACAGGAGCGTCGCTCGTGGGCGTGTGTATTGGTACCATCGAGCCAGCCGTCGGCGGGTTGATATTGACCCGGACACCAACGAGCGTTTCGACCCTGAACGCGAGCCTGCCCGCTGTGCGGCACTGGTCGAACGCTACAATCGCGAATTCAGGCTGCCTTTCGCAGCGGCGGAGCCGAAGGCTGCAACGCTTGGTGATCTCATTGACCTCTATAAGCGAAGCCCGGAAGCGGCCGGCCTTGCCGCCCAAACTCATCGAACCTACGAGATAGTTTTTCAGAAGCTTCGGGACCTTGGCCTACGCGACATGCCTCTGACTGTAGTCGAGGATACCGGTTCCCCGCTCGTCATCCGGCTGCGAGATCGGGTGTACCGAGAGTCAGGGTGGTGGTTGGCAAACTATTCGGTTGCGGTTCTGCGCCTGTTGTTTTCCTGGGCCAAGCCTTACGGGCATATGCGAACGAACCCCGCTATGGGCGTGAAACGGCTCAAACGGCCCAAGAACATGCGAAAATTGAATAGAGCCTGGTCTATGGAAGAACTACAGGCTGTTCTGGATGAGGCTGCGGCTCGAGAACTATGGGGTGTCAGAGCGGCGATTGCTCTGGGCCTCTTGCGCCTGAGCAGGGCCGATATAGTTCAGTTTCCGTGGTCGTCCTTCAATGGCACTGAAATCGACGCGACGCGCAACAAGACAGGCGTATCGCTTTGGAAGCCTTGTCCGACCTTCGTTCTAGAGATTCTGCAAACGACCCCGCGCGTGTACAAGCTCGGGCGGCGGCGTAGCGCACGCACTGGGCTGCCCGAACGTGAATCGTTGACCGTTGTCGCAAACCAGTTTGGTGAGCCTTATACCGGTGCCGGCCTATCGGCGACCTTCAGAAAGCTGATCGTGTCCCTTGAGGCTGAAGGTAGGGTTCAACCTGGCCTGACGTTACACGGCTTGGGCCATACGGTTGGCAAATGGCTGGCAGAGAGCGGCTCGACGACGAAGCAGATACAAGCCTTCTTAGGGCACGACTCACCCGCAGCATCTGAGTTCTACTTGCGTCACGCCAACCAGCGCGAACTCGCGCGCGATGCGGTTGAGAAGCTTGAACGCAACATGAACAAATTTGCAAAACGTTGAGAAAAATCTGCAAAACAGAGTCAGACCTGCTGACTCTTTTTCGACTGCTAAGTGCTTGATAGCGATGGTGCCCAGGGCCGGAATCGAACCAGCGACACTGCGATTTTCAGTCGCATGCTCTACCAACTGAGCTACCTGGGCGCATCGGAAATGATCGGCGAAGGCGCCGATGCATCGATCCCGTTTGGTGTGGGGACGCCCGCTTATAATGGACTTGGGTGGTGCTGTCCAGCGGCCAGACCCAGGCGGAAAAGCGTTTGCTTTCCTCGGGTTGGCAACTATTTCGGGCGCGGCGGCGGCTCCGACTGGGCCTCGTCGCCCGCCTCCTCCGGCACCTCTTCCGCGGGGATAGCGTAACCCTCCTTCAGCCAGCGTCCCATGTCGATGTCGGCGCAACGCTTGGAGCAGAACGGACGGTATTTCTCGTCGCGGTCCTTGCCGCAGAGCGGACAGGCCGCCGGTTTCACCAGACGCAGTTTCGGCGTCCTGTTCATTGCCGCCTCATCGGATTGCCTGCACCGAGGTCACGCGCACATCGTGCAGCTTGAGCCCGACGCGCTCAAGCGCCGGCATCGCCCGAGCGGCAACCTCCTGCGCCAGCGCCTGGCGCGTATCGGATGCCACGAGCACGCTCGACGGCAGAGTCTGCGCTGCAAGCTGGGTGACGCGAATCAATTCCGCTTCGATAAGACGCGCAGCCGTTTCCTGCTTGGCCATCGACGAGCGCCAGTAACCCGCCGGATTGGCAACCTGCCAGGTGGCACGCAGCTCGACGGTTACATGCCCGCCGTCGTTGCCCGTCACGGCCTGGCGAACGGTCGGCAGGGGCTGCGGCTGCAGATCGATCTGCACCACCTTGTCGAGGATCGGAATGCGCCAGACACGGCCGGCATCGACCACGACGTGACGCAACTCCCCGAATCGCACCACCAGCGCCGCGCGTCCGGGCGCCAGCGCCGTGGTTTCGAAATACATCAGGCCACTCAGCACAAGGCCGGAAATGAAAATCGCCACCAGGCCAAGCCGCGTCATCAACCGGTGGCGCGCCCGGGCGCGCAGATATCTCTGCTGCGCCGCTTCCTTGTCAGCAACACTCACGATCGATCCTTCCCTTGCAAAGCCGCCGCCAGGGTAATGCCCCGGCGTGCCCGCGTAATTTCAACCAAACCCAGTCGCGTCCAGCCCATAACCTGGGTTGGCGCCGGATCGGCCGCCAGATGCAGCGCCAGACGCCCCAGTACGCGGTCGCGATCGGCTGGCTGGCGCAGATTGATGAAATCGACCAGCACGGCGCCGCCGATATTGCGCAGGCGCAGTTGCTGCGCCACGACTTCCGCCGCTTCGAGATTGACCGACAGCGCATTGCGGGCGGGGCCGCTGTCGACATCGATGGCGGTGAAGGCGCGGGTGGGCTCGATGGCGATGGAGCCGCCGCCGGGCAGCGCCACGTCGCGTTCCAGGGCTTGCTCGATTTGCGCATCGAGATCGTGCTGGTCGAAGGAGGATGGCTCGCCCGCCTGCTGCTCGATCTGGAAATCGTCGCCGTACATGTCGCGCAAGGTTTCAAGCTGGCGGCGCAGGGCCAATTCCTCGACCACGGCGCGGCGCAAATCGCGGCCGGTTTCGCGGATGGCCTCGGCCAGCGTGTCGTCGGGCGTCAGCAGGATCTGCGGCGGGCGCGCCTGCAGCGCTTTGGCGCGAATGCCGTCCCAGGCCTGGGCCAAGCGCAAGGCCTCGACGCGCAGCAGATCGGTTTCGACTTCGGCGGCGGCTGTGCGAACCGTGAGTCCCGCTTCAGCCGCGAGGTCACCCAGCGACGAAGCGAGCCGGCCGCGCACGCCGTCATCGGTGATGCGATCGGACACGACGACGCCCGTTTCCTGCGGCCGCAGCACCACGAAGCGGCCCGGCAGCGCCAGCTTCATCGACAGGCGCGCGCCCTTGCCATCGGCGGCGGCGCGCACGATCTGGACCAGCACCGGATCGCCGGGGGCCGGCCGGTCCTGCGCAGCGCCAATCATATCGCCGTTGCGCAGGAAACCCGCCTTGTCGGCGCCGATATCGACGAAGACAGAGCCGCCGTCGGGCGACGGTGTTTCCGCTCGCCCGATCAGCACGGCGCCGGGCTGGTGCCTGTCGTTGTCGATGCGCAGTTCAACCAGGCGACCGGCGGCAACCAGCGCCACTTCCAGCCGTCCGTCGCGGCGGCGGACGAACAATTCGTCGATCTCGCTCACGGCAAACTCATGCCGGCGGCGCGCAGCAATGCGCCGGTGTTGTGCAGGCACAGCCCGACCACATTGCTGTAGGAGCCGGAGATGAAGGGGATGAACGCGGCGGCCCGGCCCTGGATGGCATAGCCGCCGGCCTTGCCGCGCCATTCCTCGCTGTCGAGATAGAGCGCGATGTCCGCTGCCGTCAGGCGGGCGAAGCGCACGATGCTGGTGACCAGGCGCGTGCGCGCCTTGCCGGCGGGATCGATGACGCAGATGCCGCCCAGCACGCGATGGCGGCGGCCGGAGAGAAGCTGCAGGCAGTCCCGCGCCTGCTCGACCGTGTCGGCCTTGGGCAGGATGCGACGGCCGCAGGCGACGACGGTGTCGGCGGCCAGCACAATCTCCGTCGCGGGCGAAATGGCGTCGCGGCAGGCGCGGGCCTTGGCCTCGGCCAGGCGCAGCGCATGGGCCGGCGGCAATTCGTGCTTCAGCGGGGTCTCGTCGATATCGGCGGGCAGGACGCGCGAGGGCGTAATGCCGATCTGGCGCAGCAGTTCCAGCCGGCGCGGCGAGGCCGACGCCAGGATCAGGCCCGGGCGGGAGACGGCAGGTTTGATGGCCACGCCCGACACCGGGGCGGCATTATTTGAAGCGGAAGATGATCCGGCCCTTGGTCAGATCGTAGGGGGTCATTTCGACATTGACCCGATCGCCCGCCAGCACGCGGATGCGGTTCTTGCGCATCTTGCCGGAGGTGTGGGCGAGAATTTCGTGGTCGTTGTCCAGCTTGACGCGGAACATGGCATTGGGCAGCAGTTCGGTCACCGTGCCGGCAAACTCGATGAGATCTTCTTTGGCCATTCAAGCTCCGTAAGGGATTGGAAAACCGGCCAGAAAATGACCCCGCGCCGGAGGCAAGTCAAGGCAAAGGGCAGGAAAACCGCCCATTCGGGCCATGTCGCTGGGAATGCACGGTTTTGGCTGGTTTGCCGACCCGGCCCCGACAGCCGCATCACAGTCTTTCGATCGGAATAATCGAGATCTTGCCGGTGGTCTCCAGCGTGGCGCGGCCGATCTGATCCAGCCGGGCCAGCCCCTGCAATTCGCGCGCCGCCTCCAATATGTCGTCCTCGCGCACGCGCACCTTCTTCATCGCCGCCCGATCCAGCTGGCCTCTTTCGCACAGGATGGTCGGCACGCCATCGAGCAGGGTCTCGATGGACTTGAACCGGACCTTGGCGAGCGAAAGGCCGACATCGATGAGAATAAAGGTGCCGACCACCAGCACCACCCCGGTCAGCGAAGCATCGTCGCCGATCAGGAATTCCTGGACGATGTCGCCCACGATCAGCAGCAGGAGCAGATCGAACATCGTCATCTCGCCCAAGGTCCGCCTGCCAGCCACAAGGCGGAACAGGAGCAGCAGGACCAGATAGAGTGCCGCGGTTTTGACGATGGTTTCCATGGCTGGCCTTCAGGGAAAGACGAACATCGAAATCCGGCCGATCTCGACCCCATCGACCTGCAGCGACGAAATCTGGCGGCCGTCGCGCAGAGGATGGGCGTCGAACATCAAACGGCCGGCGCTGTCGGCGGTGGGAATGTGCAGCAGGACGCGGTTGCCCGAGCGCACCGGCGTTATGCCGCGGCCGGAGAAGTCGATGCGCACCGCATCCACGAAGGCGCTGTCCAGCGACACGACGAGTTCGGGCTTAGGCGGCATCTTCCAGGTCAGGACCATTTCCGTCGCCGCGCCGCGCCGTGCGAAGCGGTCATAGGAAAGAGAGACGACGTCGCTCTCCAGATGCCGGCTCGCAAGCGGCCCGGTCCCCGTGCCGCCAGCCAATCCCCAGATCAGAAAGGCAGCCAGCAAAACCCAGCTGGTCCGCTCGATGATCCATGTCCGTCGCTGGATCGCGCGATTGGGATCTGGAGCTTCGGATACGGCCATTGCCGGTCGCCTTGCTATGACCGCCGCCTGCGCTTCGCCGCCGGCTTGCGGGCAGCGACTTTCTTCTTCG
The DNA here is from genome assembly GCA_964388115.1 of uncultured Hyphomicrobiales bacterium. Taxonomy (GTDB): domain Bacteria; phylum Pseudomonadota; class Alphaproteobacteria; order Reyranellales; family JAQSWP01; genus JAQSWP01. The sequence continues at coordinate 488,826 of CAYLYK010000001.1, read as the reverse complement.
CCGCCTTGGCGCGCGGCTTGGGCTCCAGCTTGTGGACGGTGGCGCCGCCGCTGGCCGGCTTGCGCGCCTTGCCGCCGCCCTCCAGGCTGCGCTTCAGCGCTTCCATCAGGTCGACCACCTTGGGCTCTTCTTCCGCTTCGAGCGGCTCGAGTTCGACGCCCTTCAACTTGGCCTGGATCAGCGCCCGCATGCGCTGCTCGTAACGGTCCTCGTATTCCTGTGGATCGAAGTCGCCCGATTTCTGCTTAACGAGCTTCATGGCGATCTCGAGCATGTCCTTGTCGACCTTGGCGCTCTCGATGTCCTTGAAGTATTCCTTCTCCGGCTTGATGTCGCCCGCCTCGCGCAGGCTATAAGCGATAATCCCTTTGCCACGCGGTTTCATGGCGATAACGCGTTCCTTGCGCGCCAGCACCACGCGCGACAGCGCGAACATGCCGGCCTTCTCCATGGCATCGCGGATTACCACGAACGCCTCCAAGCCGGCATCGCCATCGGGCACGATGTAATAGACCTTGTCGAAGAACGTGGCGGGGATCTGGTCGTCGGGCACGAATTTCTCGATCTCCATCGTGGTCGAACTCTCGATCTTCAGCTCGGCCAGCTCCTCCTCGCTGATGGTGACATAGCGGTCCTTGGCGAACTGATAGCCGCGCACCAGCTCCTCGCGCGACACCACCTCCTCGGTTTCCGCGTCGATCACCTGGTTGCGGATGCGGTTACCGGTGTCGGGATTGATGAAATTCAGATGGATGTCGTTCTTGTCGGTGATGGCCGAATGCAGCGCCACCGGACAGCTGACCAGCGACAGCTTCAAATGCCCGCGCCAGAAGGGACGATGCGCCATGGTCTGCTCCTATTTGCCCGAAAACAATTTGCGCGCTCTGGCGCTGATGGATTGGTCGACATCGAAGAACCCTTTCCACGCCGCCTTGGCAGGCGCCCGGAAGGATTTGGCGTCGGACAGGGTGTAACGCTTGGGATCGAGGCCGGGTTTCACTTCCTTCCACGCCAGGGGCATGGCGAAAGTCGCCCTGGGACGCGCGCGCGGCGAGAACGGCGCGATGGCGGTCGAGCCGCGCCCGTTGCGCAGGTAATCGACGAAGATGCGTCCCTTGCGAGCCTTCTTGGCCAGCTCGGCGGTAAAGCGCGTGGGGTCGCTGCGCACCATCCAGCGCGCCACGTCATGGCAGAACGCCTTGGCTTCGGGCCATTCCAGTTCCGGCTCGATCGGCACCACGACATGCAAGCCCTTGCCGCCGGTGGTCTTGGGAAAGGATTTCAACTCAACCTGGTCCAGCGCCTTGCGCAGCATCAGGGCCGCGTCGATCACGCGATCGAAGCCGACGGTCGGGTCGGGATCGAAATCGAAGATCAGGCGATCAGGCCGTTCGATATCGTCCAGCTTCGAGCCCCAGGGGTGGAGTTCGATCGCCGACATTTGCGCCAGCGCGCGCAGGCCGTCAGCATCCTCGATCGCCAGCACCGTTTCACCGGCCACGTGCAGATTGAGGATCTGCTTGGGGAAACCCGGCGACACCTTCTTCTGGAAAAACTGCTCGCCATTGATGTCGTCCGGGCAACGCACCAGGGCCAGAGCGCGACCGACGATATGCGGCAGCGCCAGATCGGCCATGGTTTCCCAGTATTCCGCCAAGTCTTCTTTCGTCAGACCTTCGTCCGGCCACAACACGCGATCGGGATGGGTAAGCCTGACTTCGGCATCGCCGTCGCGACGGTTGTCGATGATGGCCGGCACATCTTTTTGCGCCGCCGTTTTCCTGGCTTTGGCTTTGCTGCGCGGCGGCTTCGCCGTGACGATGGCGCTGGCGGCCAGAGTGTGCCCCGGCTTGGCCGCCTCAGGTGGCTCGCGCACCACGTCCATCGGCTCCTTGTCCTCGCGCAAGCCGAGGAAAGTCGCATGCCGCAGCACACCATCGCCGGTCCAGTCGAGAAACTGCAGTTCGGCGATCAACTCTGGCTTCACCCAATGGATGCCGCGCGGCGGACCTTCCTCGCCATGCACGATGATGCGCGGGCCTATCTTGCGTTCGATCGCTTCCAGCTTGCCGTGCAGATCCTTCAGGGTCGCGTGATTGAAGCCGGTGCCAACACCGCCCGCGTAATGCAGCGCGCCCTTGCTGTCGTAATAGCCCATCAGCAGCGCGCCGAAACCGGTGCGGCTGCCCTTAGGATCGGTGTAGCCGACGATGACGAATTCCTCGCGCTGGACGCATTTCAGCTTCAGCCAGTTGCGATTGCGGCTCTGCTGGTAGGGCGCATCGGCGCGCTTGCAGATCACGCCTTCGAGATGCATGGCGCAGGCCTGCTCCCGCACGCGGTCGGGCACGCCTTCGTAGTGTTCGCTGTATTTTATGAAGGGCGGCGGCTCGGCGAGGAGTTGCGCCAGAAGATTCTTGCGGTCGATCTGGGTGCATTGGCTGAGATCGTAGCCGTCCAGATGCATCAGATCGAACAGATAGTAGAACAGCCCCCCGGTCTGCTTGTCCGACAGCGCATTCTTCAGCAGCGAGAACGAGCTGTGGCCTTCGGCGTTGAGCGAGACGACCTCGCCATCGACCCAGGCCTGTTCGACGGGCAGATTGGCCAGGCTCGCAACCAGGTGCGGCAGCTTGTCGGTCCAGTCCAACCCGTTGCGGCTGAAGATGATTACCTTGCCGTTATCGATGCGCGCCACCATGCGGTAGCCGTCGAACTTGATCTCCGACAGCCAGCCCGAATCTTCCGGCGCCTTTTCCGACAGCGTCGCGAGCTGTGGCGTCAGCTTGCGCGGCAGCGGCGCCTTGCGAGCACCCGGCGTTTCAGCCGGGTCGACCTTCTGGGGCTTGCGGCTGCGCTTCGTTCTGGCTGCAGCCTTCTTCGGCGCGGCCTTCTTCTTTGGCGGCGCGACCTCTTTCTTGGCGGCCTTGTTGGAATGCCAGACCTTGCTGCCCGCCGCGATCTCGTCCATCGAGCGTTTGGAGGCCACCGATTTGGTGTTGCTGCGGACGACGGCATCGCCGCTGCCGCGCTTTGCGGCATCGTCGCTGTGCTTGATCAGCAGCCAGTTCTCGGCCTTCTCGCCCTTGCGCGGCTTCATGCGCACCAAGGCAAAGGAGCCATGCAGGCGGTCGCCTTCAAGGGCAAATTTCAGCGAGCCCTTGCGCAGTTGGGTTTGCGCCGACTCGCTGCCCTCTGGGATCCAGATGCCGCGGTCCCACAGCATGACGGTGCCGCCGCCATACTCGCCTTCGGGGATCGTGCCCTCGAAGCCGCCATAGGCCATCGGATGATCTTCGGTGCGCACGGCCAGCCGCTTCTCGCCGGGATCGAGCGACGGGCCCTTGGGAATGGCCCAGCTCACCAGGACGCCGCCGATCTCGAGGCGGAAATCGTAGTGCAACCGGGAGGCCTCGTGCTTCTGGATGACGAATTCGAGATTGCGGTCGCGCTTCGCCGCCACCTTGCCGGGCGGTTCGGACGTCTTCTTGAAGTTGCGCTTGGCGTTGTAAGTGGCGATGCCCGACACGGCGGAATTCCTCCCGCGAAGGAACGGCGGCAAAAGTCTTCGGTTCCCCTATACCTCTATACCGGGACTGCCGAAGCGGGCCGAAATCCTTTCCATCAGCTTGTCGCGCACCGCCCGATAGGCCTCGAGCCTCGCCTCGCGGCTGCCTTCGACGGCGGTGGCGTCCTGGGTCGGCCAGAATTCCACGTCGCAGGCCATGGTGCGGGTCATCTCGACGGCGCTGTGCTGGGCTTCCGGCGACAGGGTGATGACCAGGTCGAACGACGTATCCTGCAGATCGTCGAAGGTCTTGGCGTGATGGCGGTGCAGGTCGATGCCGATCTCTTCCATCACCGCCACGGCGAAGGGATCGATCTCGTCGGCGCGCACGCCGACTGAGTCGAAATAGATGCGCTTGCCGAAGAGATGCTTGGCGAGCGCCTCCGCCATGGGAGAACGGACGGAGTTCTGCGAACAGGCGAACAGCACACTTGCCGGCATGTCCGCCATCGGCTCAGCCCCGGATATGCAGGACGCAGATCAGGGTGAACAGCCGGCGGGCGGTGTCGAAATCGACCTCGATCTTGCCTGCCAGCCGCTCGCGCAACAGTTCCGAGCCTTCGTTGTGCAGCCCGCGCCGGCCCATGTCGAGCGCCTCGATCTGCGACGGGCTGAGCTTCTTGATGGCGTCGTAGTAGCTTTCGCAAATCATGAAGTAGTCCTTCACGATGGTGCGAAACGGAGTCAGCGACAGGATGATGTCGCGCAGCTTCCTGTCGGACGTATCGCGCAAGTCGAACTGCAGCCGGTTCTCCTGAACCGCCAGATGCAGATGGTACGGCCCGTCCGGCACGCCGACCGGCGAGAAGGAATTCTCCTCCAAGAGATCGAACATCGCGACCTGGCGTTCGTGCTCGACCTCGGGCGTGCGACGCACCATGGTCTTCTCGTCCAGCGCGATATGGACGATGCGGCGGGCCGGATTGGGCGCGGGATCGGACACGGGTCCGTGCCTAGCGGCGGTTCATGCGAATGGAAACGGAAAGCGCATGCGCGGGCAGGCCTTCGGCTTCGGCCAGCGTGATGGCAGCCGGGCCGATCGCCGCCAGGCCATCGACGCCGCAACGCACGAACGAGGTGCGCTTGATGAAATCGCTGACGCCAAGCCCGGACGAGAAGCGCGCGCTGCGCGAGGTCGGCAGAACGTGGTTGGTGCCGGCGACGTAATCGCCGATGGCTTCGGGCGTGTGGCGGCCAAGGAACACCGCGCCAGCATGGCGCACCTGGTGCAGAAGCTTCTCCGCCACGTCGTCTTCGACGGCCAGTTCAAGGTGCTCGGGCGCGATGGCGTCGACCAGCGGCACGGCGGTCGCGAAATCTGGCACCACGATCACCGCGCCATAGTCGTTCCAGCTCTGGCGCGCGAAATCGGCGCGGCTCAGGGCCTTCAGATGCGCCTCGACCGCGCCCGCCACGGCATCGGCGAATTTGGCGTCGGTGGTGATCAGCACCGATTGCGAATCGGGATTGTGCTCGGCCTGCGACAGCAGATCGGCGGCGATCCAGGCGGGGTCGTTCTCGCCGTCGGCCAGCACCAGGATTTCCGAAGGGCCAGCGATCAGATCGATGCCGACCTGGCCGAAGACGCGGCGCTTGGCGGCGGCGACCCAGGCATTGCCGGGGCCGATGATCTTGTCGACCGGCTTGATGGTCCTGGTGCCATAGGCCAGCGCCGCCACGGCCTGTGCGCCGCCGATGCGGTAGATGTCGGTCACGCCGCCCAGCCTGGCTGCCAGCAGCACCAGCGGATCGAGCTTGCCATCGGGCATCGGCGAGGCGACCACGATACGCTTAACGCCGGCGACTTTCGCCGGCATGGCATTCATCAGCATCGAGGATGGGTAGGTCGCCGTGCCGCCGGGCGTATAGAGGCCGACCGAATCGATCGGCCGATAGAGCGCGCCCAGGCGGACGCCCTGCGCGTCGGTGTAGTCGACGTTCCTGGGCGCCTGCGTGCGATGGTAGCTTTCGATGCGCTCGGCGGCGAGTTTCAGAGCGGCTGCCTGCTCCGCCGGCGCCCTGGCAATGGCGGCATCGATTTCGGCATCCGCCAGCCGCATGGTCTGCGGCGTCAGTGACAGGCGGTCGAATTTCTTCGTCAGCTCGATGACAGCGTCGTCGCCACGGGTGCGCACGTCGGCGATGATGGCAGCCGCCGTCGCGTCGACATCCTCGTCGATCTCGCGCTTGACGTTGAGGAAGGCGTCGAACTTGGCTGCGAATCCCGGCTCGGCGGCGTTGAGCCTAAGCGGCACGGGAGACCTCCCGGAAGCGATCGATCCAGGCATTGACCGTCGTGGCGCGCGTCTTCAGCGCCGTGCGGTTGACAATCAGCCGCGAGCTGACATTGGCGATGTGCTCGACCTCGACCAGGCCGTTCTCGCGCAAGGTGCGACCGCTGTCGACCAGATCGACGATGCGATGGCACAGGCCGAGACTCGGCGCCAATTCCATGGCGCCGTTGAGCTTGATGCATTCGGCCTGCACGCCGCGGGCGGCGAAATGCTTGCGCGTGATCTCGGGATACTTGGTGGCGATGCGGATATGGCTCCAGCGAGCGGGATTGTCCTCGCCCGCCAGATCCGCCGGCTCGGCGACGGCAAGACGGCAATGGCCGATGCCGAGATCGACGGGCGCATAGATTTCCGGAAAGTCGAACTCCATCAGCACGTCGTTGCCGGCAATGCCGATCTGCGCGGCGCCGAAGGCGACGAAGGTGGCGGCATCGAACGAGCGGACGCGGATGATGTCCAGGCCCGGGTGGTTAGTGGCGAAACGCAGCTGGCGCGAATCGGGGTCGGAAAAGGCAGGCTCGGGCGCGATGCCGGCCTCGGCCAGCAGCGGCGCCGCCTCCTTCAGGATGCGGCCCTTGGGCAGGGCCAGCACCAGCTTCTCGTTGTCGCTCATCGGAAAACGTCCACAAAAGAAAAACCGGCCGAATCAAGGCCTTGGCCTGGTCAGACCGGGCAAAACGCCTCTAGTCGAGACGGTGCGCGGGACGCCAGGGGGTAGGCCATGCTTCGCCGACATCCTCTAGATGGCACAGGATGCGGTCGACTTCCAGCCGGATTGCCGGCTTGCCCGCGAAGCGCAGGAGGATGTTGGGCTTTCCGGATTGGGCGGCGGGTTCGGCGGCAATGTCGAGCAGGGACAGCAGCCGGTCGTCGAAGCGCCGGTCCATGTCGCGGAAGGCCGCGTTGGCGACCGTGTCGAATGCCAAAGCGCAATGGGTGCGCCAGAAATGGCCCTGGGCATCGGGTTCAGCTTCCCAGCAGAAGCGATTGACCACCAAGGCGAACCGCTTCTGATCCGGCAGGAATCCGATGTCGCGCACGGCGACCAGCGAATCCTGCAGGGCCGAGGAGATCACCTGCAGGTCTTCGGCATCCTCGGCGCGCAGCTTCAGCGGTTTCATGCCTTCCCCGTGATGCGTTCGATCTGCGCCCCGACGGCGGAGAGCTTGGCTTCCAGCCTCTCATAGCCGCGATCGAGATGGTAGACGCGATGCAGTATGGTCTCGCCCTCGGCAGCCAGCGCCGCCAGCACCAGCGACACCGAGGCGCGCAGATCGGTCGCCATCACTTCCGCGCCATGCAGCGCCTTCACGCCGCGCACCATGGCCGAGCTGCCGTGCACCACAATATCGGCGCCGATACGCGCCAGTTCGGGCGCGTGCATGAATCTGTTCTCGAAGATGGTCTCGGTGATCAGCGAGGCGCCATCGGCCACCGCCATCAGCGCCATAAACTGCGCCTGCATGTCGGTGGGGAAGCCGGGATAGGGATGGGTGATGACATCGAAGCCGCGGCAGCGGCCCGTGGGATGCGAGACGCGCACCTTGCCCAGGCCGTTCGATACATTGACGCCCGCTTTCGCCAGCGCCTCGAACACCGCACCGAGATGATCCATACGCGCGCCGTCCAGCACCAGCTCACCGCCGGTGATGGCGGCGGCGACGGCATAGGTGCCCGCTTCGATGCGATCGGGAATGACGGTGTGTTCCGCGCCGTGCAGCGAATCAACGCCGCGGATCACCAGGCATTCGGTGCCGATGCCGTGAATATCGGCGCCCATGGCGACCAGGCAATTGGCGAGGTCGGTGACTTCGGGCTCGCGCGCGGCGTTCTCCATGATGGTGGTGCCCTTGGCGAGCGCCGCGGCCATCAGCAGGTTTTCGGTGGCGCCGACGGAGACGAAGGGGAAGCGGATGGTGGCGCCCTTCAAGCCCCCGGGCGGCGCCTTGGCGATGACGTTGCCGCCTTCGAGCGTGACTTTGGCGCCCATCGCTTCCAGGCCGTTCAGATGTTGATCGATGGGGCGGATGCCGATGGCATCGCCGCCGGGCATCGATACCGTCGCCTCGCCGGTGCGCGCCAGCAGCGCGCCCAGCACCAGCACCGAGGCGCGGATGCGGTTGACGATTTCATAAGGCGCGACTGTCGAAATCGGCGGTTTGGCGGTCAGGCGCAAGGTGCGGCCGCGCTTGGCGCCGGGCACGTCCTCGATGGCGACGCCGTGATTGGTCAACAGATCGGACATGGTGACGATGTCGTCCAGCGCCGGCACGTTGTGCAGGGTCAGCGTCTCTTCGCTCAGCAGGCTGGCGACCATCAGCGGCAGGGCTGCGTTCTTGGCGCCGGATATCGGCACCGTGCCCATCAAAGGCTTGCCGCCGCGAATGCGAATGCGATCCATCAAAAACTTTTCCTAACTCTCGAAATCAGATCTTGGGCAGGGTGACGCCGCGCTGGCCCTGGTACTTGCCCTGCTTGTCGGCATAGGAGATGGCGCAAGGCTGGTCGCCCTGCAGGAACAGGAACTGGCAGGCGCCCTCGTTGGCGTAGATCTTGGCGGGCAGCGGCGTGGTGTTGGAGAATTCCAGGGTCACGTGCCCTTCCCATTCCGGCTCCAGCGGCGTGACGTTGACGATGATGCCGCAGCGGGCATAGGTCGACTTGCCGACGCAGATCACCAGTACGTCGCGCGGCACGCGGAAATACTCGACGGTGCGGGCCAGCGCGAAGCTGTTCGGCGGGATGATGCACACATCCGTCGTGCGATCGACGAAGGAGTTCGACGCGAAGTTCTTGGGATCGACGATGGCGCTGTCGACATTGGTGAAGATCTTGAACTCGTTGCCGACGCGGGCGTCGTAGCCGTAGGACGACAGGCCGTAGGAAATCACGCCCTCGCGCTTCTGCGCATCGACGAACGGCTCGATCATGCCTTTCTCCTGCGCCATGCGGCGGATCCAGATGTCGGACATGATGGCCATCGAAAAACTCCTGGCGAGCGGCGGCCCGGCGGCAAACCCCGGGCGAAAGCGGGTTTTTTGTAGACAAGGCGGGGCTTCGCCTCAAGGGCGGATCGGCCTGATCAGCGTTTTGCCGGTGGAATGTCGGACTTATCGGTGCAATCACCCTCTTCCACCGGCGAATCGGTGCGGGCGCGGGCCTGCGCCTTGCGCTTTTTCAGGTTGTCGCGCAAGGCCGCGGCCAGGCGCTGCTGGCGCCGTTCGGCTTCGGTCGCGGGCGGTTTGGGCTTGGCCATGGCCCGTTTCTATAGGGCAAACTGGCGGCAGGAGGAAACCACAATGACCAAGGCCTTGCGTACCCCCGACGAGCGTTTTGCCAACCTGCCGGGCTTTCCCTTTGCCTCGCACTACATCGCCGAGCTGAGCGCCGCCGCGCCCTATGCCGGCTTGCGCCTGCATTATCTCGACGAAGGCCCGCGCGATGCCAGGCGCGTGGCGCTGTGCCTGCATGGGCAACCGAGCTGGAGCTACCTCTATCGCCGCATGATCCCGGTCTTCGCGCAGGCCGGCTATCGCGTGGTCGCTCCGGACCTGTTCGGCTTCGGCCGGTCCGACAAGCCCGTCGATGAGGCCGTCTACACCTTCGATTTCCATCGCGAGGCGTTGCGCCTGTTCGTCGAGAAACTCGACCTGCGCCATATCATGCTGGTGTGCCAGGACTGGGGCGGGCTGCTGGGGCTGACCCTGCCGATGGACATGCCCGGCCGCTTCGAGCGGTTGCTAGTGATGAACACCATGCTGGGGGTGGGCGACGAGCCGCTGGTCAAAGGCTTCCTCGACTGGCGCGCCTTCTCCAACGCCAATCCCGACATGGCGATCGGCAAGCTGTTCAAGCGCGGCTGCCCGCATCTGAGCGATGCGGAGGCGGCAGCCTATGACGCGCCCTTCCCCGACGCCAGCTACAAGGCCGGCGTGCGGCGCTTTCCCAATCTGGTGCCGGACAGACCGGATGCCCCCGGCGCCGCCATCTCGCGCCGGGCGCGGGACTGGTGGCGTGACGAGTGGCAGGGCGAGAGCTTCATGGCCGTTGGCGCCAAGGACCCGGTGCTGGGCCCGCCGGTGATGGAGCATTTGCGTTCCTGGATCAGGAATTGTCCCGAACCGATGCTCATCGCCGAGGGCGGGCATTTCGTGCAGGAATGGGGGGCGGGGATTGCCGAAGCGGCGGTGCGGCGCTTCGGCCGGGCCTGAATCGGGCGATCAGGCTGGTTTTCGCCAGGGGACCGACTCATAATTCGGGGCGGCCGCATTTTGAGGCCGGGACGCGGGGATCATGTTCGATTTTCTCAAGGGCAAGCAGGGCGGCGAGCGCAAGAGCGGCCGCACACTGGAAGTCGGCTGGGTGCTGCAACCCGACACCGGCACGGCGATCTGGTTTGACCCACAGCAATTCCGTCGCGAAGGCGGCCCGCCGCCTTCATCCAAAGCAGTGCAGGCCTGCCCGGCAGTGATCGACTACGAGGCGCGGCACATCGTGGTGCCCTGCCCGGTCGATCTCAATATCGGCCTGGCGCGCGACAAGGACGGCAAGGTCGTCATGCGCAATCTCGACGGCGCGCAGAGCGCGGTGGCGGGATCGCATCTGGGCAAGCTGGTGCATCTGAATTCGCCAAGCCAATGGCGCCATCCCGAGCGGCCTATCATCCAGATCGGCACGCCCTATCGCTTCGTCGCCGACGAGCCGTGCTACCTGAACCAGCTTCCCGCCTTCCTGCATTACCGGCGCGATCCCATGCCGGGCGTGATGATCGGCGGGCGTTTCCAGCTCGACGTCTGGCCGCGCATCATGATGTGGGCGTTCGAATGGATGGAGCCCAACAAGCCTCTGGTGCTGCGCCGGGGCGAGCCGTGGTTCTATCTGCGCTTCGAGCCGGCCGACGACGCCACTCGTCCCGTGCGCGTCGTCGAGGCGGAATGGACGCCGGAACTGGCGGAGTTCTCCAAGAGCATCGACGGCGTAACCAACTACGTGAAGCGCACCTTCTCGCTCTTCCCGCTGGCGGCGAAGCGGCGGCCGAAGGTGCTGCTCAAGAAGAAGGTGCGTTAGCGCTTCGTCGCTTGCCCACGGCACGCAGGTAGAGCGCCGTGCCGACGATGATTGCAATGTCGGCCGCCTGGATCACGTAGTGGATCGGGCCTTTGCGAGTATCGATGTCGAAGATGATGAAGGCCATGATGCCGGGAATAAGGATTCCCGACATGATCAGCGCCATGCGCTGAAGCTGCCATTTGATGCGCCGCGCCAGCGCCTGTTCCGCTTCGTCCAAAGCGCCGGCGCCCGCAGGCCGATCCAGCATCAGATCGATCGCCCGGGCAGCCAGCGCCATCGCCACGGGCAACCACAGACCCAGGGAAATCGCCGAGATCGTCGCCAGCACGCAGGCGAACACCAGTCCGCTGATTTGAGAGGGATCGGGATAAAGCCAGTTCAACAGCGGCAACATGATGCCCGGCACGATCACGCATAGTCCGGCGATGAAGATGATCGCAACCATGATGCTGTAGATCACGCCGCGACCGGCAACGCGGTTCGCCTGAGTGCGCATCAACGCCTGCTCTTCAGCGCTGTAATTGAAGCCCGGCCACCACGTCATGCCATTGTCCCACAGCGCGACCATGTTGGCGGACCAATACGGTAGAATGCGATCCATCGCCCTCTCCCCCAAGAGACCGTGAACTACGCCGCGCGCTGAATCTCCTTCGCCAGCGCCGCCGGCACTTTCACCGGCATGTCGAGCAGCATCTGCGCATAGGCCTTGCCCTGCGGGTCGGCCTGCAGCGAAGCGACGCCGCCGCCGCCCAATGCATTTCGCAGCAGGAAGTTGAAGCCGTCGATGCCCGGCAGCGCCCAGCGGCTGACCTTGCCCTTGACGCGATGGGCGAAATACTGCGCCACCGAATGCTCGGTCACCTGAGCTGCGATCAGCGGCAGGTAATCGGGCTTGCGGGCGATGATGCCGATGTTGCAGCTGTCGCCCTTGTCGCCACTCCTGCCGTAAGCGAGGGACACGAGAGGAACGCTGACGGCATCGCTGCCCGGCACGGAGCCAGCAATGGCGGGATCGGCGGGCAGCGACTTGGGATCGAAGCCGCCGGCGCTCGGCACATCAACCGCGATGCGCCTGCCGTCGATGTCGATCTCCACCGGCACCATCTTCTTTGGCACCAGGCAGGAGAACAGGCGGATCACCGGGTTGGGCGTGGCGCGGCCTGAGCCGAAGAATCCGGTCATACCCGGCACGCCGCCGGTGCCCATGGGCGAGATCTCGCGGCCGAGGATGGTCAGCGCTTCCTTCTGGTCGTGGCGGGCGGCGATCTTCACCACCACCTCGCGCGAGCCGGCGTGCTGGGCGTGCGGACCGTAGGTGGACTCCGCGCCCAGGGTCTCGACGCTGACCTCGCGGAAGTCACCCAGATTGCGCTCGCGCAGCATACGGCGCACGCGCTTGACGATGGCGTCGGAGATATGCCGGCCCTTCTTCGCCGCGTCGATGCCGCCCATCAGGAAGGCGGCGGTGAGCTTGAAGCCGTCGGGATAGGTGGCCGACGTCTTGTATGTGTCGGTCGGCGCGCGGCCGATGGCGCCCGAGACCTTGACCACGTCCTTCGCCACTTGCTCGATCTTCACCTGCGTGAAGTCGCACGACACGTCGGGCAGCAGATAGGCGCGCGGATCGCCGATCTCGTACAGCATCTGCTCGCCCACCGTTGCCGGCGTGATCAGCCCGCCGGTGCCGGCTGGTTTGGAGACGGTGAAGACGCCGTTCTCGTCCACTTCGGCGATCGGGAAGCCCATGTTGTCGTAGTCGGGCACCAGGTGCCAGTCGGTGTAGTTGCCGCCATTGCACTGCGCGCCGCATTCCAGGATGTGGCCGGCCAGCGAGCCCATGCTGAGCTTGTCGAACTCGTTTTCCTTCCAGCCGAACTCGTGCATGAGCGGACCGAGCACAAGCGCGGAGTCGACGCAGCGGCCGGTGATGACGACGTCGGCACCCTCGGCCAGCGCCCGTGCGATCGGCACAGCGCCGAGATAGGAGTTCATGCTGACGAGATTCTTCGGCAACGCCTCGCCGCTGTCGAGCTCGACGATGCCCGCCTCGCGCAACTCGTTGCCGCGCGCCATCAGATCGTCGCCCAGCACGACGGCGACCTTCAGCTTGACGCCGGCGGCTTCGGCGGCCTTCATCACCGCATCGCGGCAGGAAAGCGGATTGACGCCGCCGGCATTGGTCACGACCTTGATCTTCTTCTCGGCAATCTCGCGGGCGAGCGGCGCCATGACATGGGTGACGAAATCGGTGGCATAGCCGGTATCGGGCTTGCGCAGGCGCATCGAGGCCATGATCGACATGGTTATCTCGGCCAGATAGTCGTTGATCAGATAGTCGATGTTGCCGTGGCGCACGAGTTGCACCGCCGCCAGTTCGGTGTCGCCCCAGAAGCCTGAGCTGCCGCCGATGCGAATTTTCTTACTCATGATATATCTCCCGACTCAGCGCTTGCGATTGACGAAAGCGCCCATCAGTTTCTTGGGCTCGTCGCCTTCCATCGATTGCGCGAAGGCATCGATGCCCGACCGCACCGCCTGATCCAGCGGCAACTGCTCCCAGCGCCGCATCAGCATCTTCTGCAACCGCACCGCGTTCGGCCCGGCTTCGAGAATCGAATGCAGCCAGCGATCGACCGCCTTGTCCAACTCGGCCGGGGAAACCACGGCCTCGACGAAATTCCATTCGTAAGCCGTTTTCGCGTCGATGTTGTCGGCCACCAGCAGCATCTGCGCCGTGCGGCCCCAGCCGATCAGGCGCGGCAGCAAAGCAGCCTCGACCACCGACGGCACGCCGACCTTGACCTCGGGCATGCCGAACACGGCGTTGTCGGCGGCGATGCGCAGATCGCAGGAGGCGGCGACTTCTAGGCCAGCGCCAAGGCAATAGCCGTTGACGCGCGCGATGGTCGGCACCGGCATGTCGCGCATCGCCAGGCAACAGCCATGCACCTTGGTGATGAAGGCGCGGGCGCCGGCGGAATCGAGTTTGGCCATCTCGTAGATGTCGGCGCCGCCGATGAAGGATTTGGCACCGGCGCCAGTCAGCACCACGGCACGCAAATCTTCATCGGTCGCCAGTGCGCGGATGGTGGCGATGAACTCCTCCATCAGCGCCGAATTCATCGTGTTCAGCTTGCGCTCGTTCTCGATCGCGACATGGGCGACCTTGCCCCCCGCGTGGCTATCGGTCCGGACGCTGATTTGCTTGGTGCTGACGCCTGACATGCTGTGCTGTTTCCCTCATCGCCAATCGGCTTTCGCTGCGCATTAAAGTACGCTAAAGAGCGCGCGTAAACGATCATTCAGCGGACCGCCCGTGCCCGACGCACCATTTCCCGGCTACATCCAGTATGAGCCCGCCGATCCGTTCGAGGATCACGCGGGGCCGTTCTGGTATCGCAAGGCGGAAAACGCCGCGCAGTGCCGCATGCTGCCCGACCGCCAGCATCTCAATTCCGGCGGCATGGTGCATGGCGGGCTGCTGATGAGCTTCGCCGATTACGCGCTGGCGACGGCGGCTGGCGCCACCGAGAGCAAGTTCGCGCTGACCGTTGCCATCACCTGCCAGTTCCTCAATGCCGGAAGGCCGGGCGTGCCGATCGAAGCCGAGGCCGAGGAGATCCGCGCCGGCAAGACCTTGAGCTTCGTGCGCGGTCTGGTGAGCCAGGAAGGCAAGACACTGCTGGCCTGCTCGGGCACGTTCCGGCCGCTGCAGCGGGACAAGGCACTGGCCAGGCGGCTCGATCCCGCCGCGCTGAACCTCAGCGATCGCGAGGAGCCGCCCAAGGGGTTCACGCTGGTGGAGCGCGATTCGCCGTTCCTGAAGCATGTCGGCGACTCTTACGTCGGCGAGCGGGACGGCAGGCGCGTGGTGGTGCAGCCGACGGCGCCGCACATGCTGAACAATGGCGGGCTGATGCATGGCGGCATGCTGATGAATTTCGCCGACAACGCCTTCTGCACCGAGATCGCCATCGCCACCGGCGGCAAGGCGCCGATCACCACCACCTTCACCGCCGAGTTTCTGAATTCGGGCAAATTCGGGCCGCTGCTGGAAAGCGCGGTCGAATCGCTGAAGATCTCAGAGCGCAGCGCCTTCGTGCGCGGCATCGTCACCCAGGCCGGCGTCAAGCTGCTCAGCTACAGCGCCATGATCACTTTGATGGACAGGAAGGCGCTGCGCGCGCCTTAGGGAAAAGAGCATGGACAGCACCGCTATCGACACGGCCGACCTTCCGCCGGGCTACGAAATCCTGCGCAACGACATGGGCTTCAGCGAGCACATCGGCCCGTTCTACGTGCGCAAGCCGCTCAACGGCCACACCTTGGCTTTTGGGTTTCGCGTCGGGCCCAAGCACATCAATCGCGGCGGCGTGGTGCATGGCGGCATGCTGGTGAGCTTCATCGACCACGCGCTGGGCGCCATGGTTTTTACCGCCGCCGGCCGCAAGCCCTGCTCCACCATTTCGCTCGACTGCAATTTCGTCTCGCCGGCGCGGCCGGGCGACTGGGTCGAGTGCACCGGCGAGATCGGCCGCGTCACTTCCAGCGTGGTCTTCATCGACGGCAAGCTGCGCGTGGGCGATCGGGTGGTGATGCAGGCCAAGGGCATCTGGAAGGTGCTCGACAAATGGTTGGGCCAGAAGACCAAATAGCGCTCGCCGGCTTTCCATAATCCGACGGCGCCGTGGCCGGCACGCCACATCTCCCGCCTTCTTGAATTTGCCGCAACTCCTCCGCTGAGCGGACGCAAAGCCAGCCAAGGCTGTCTCGTCCGAAAACACGGAGGCACCCTTAAATGAAAATCCTTCCCCTCGCCGCCATCGCCTGTGCGTTGGCGTTGGCGATGCCGTTGGCATCACAGGCCGAAACCATCGCGCCGCAGCCCAGGCTCAGCCAGCCGATGACGCACGACAACCTCACCATCTTCCTGGTGCGCGGCGACCGGCAGGCCGGCAAGACCGTGCCTATCACCTTGCAGGAGGCGATGGAGAAGAACGCAATCCGTGTGCGCGAAACCGGCAACGTCAATTCGCTGGAAATCGAGAACCTTGGCGACAAGGACGTGTTCATCCAGGCCGGCGACATCGTCAAGGGCGGGAAGCAGGATCGCGTGCTGAGCGTTTCCATGGTGCTGGGGCCGAAATCGGGCGCGGTGCCGATCGCCTCGTTCTGCGTCGAACAGGGACGCTGGCAGAAGCGCGGCAACGAGAAGGTCGACAGTTTCGCCAGCTCCACCACCTCGCTGCCGTCGCGCGAGATGAAGCTGGCCGCCGCCAAACCGGTCGCCGGCAATTCTCCGCGGGGCGTGGCCGAGCCGCAGCAAAAAGTGTGGAGCGGCGTGCAGGACGTGCAGCGCAAGCTGGCCGGCAATATCGGCGCTCCGGCAGCCGCTGCGGCTTCGCCCAGCTCGCTGCAGCTCACCATGGAAAGCGACAAGCTCAAGTCCGCCGTCAGCGCCTACGAGACGGCGCTGCGCGGCATGGTCGAGGCGACGCCAGACGCGATCGGCTTCGTGGTGGCGATCAACGGCCAGATCAGCTCGGCCGACACCTACAGCTCGCCCGAGCTGTTCCGCGCCATGTGGCCGAAGCTGCTGCATGCCGCCTCGATCGAAGCGCTGGCGGAGAAGAAGAAGACCGACGCCGCCTTCACGCCGGCGACCGCCGAGCAGGTGGTGGCGTTCCTCGCTCAGGCGCAGGCCGCACCTGCCAGCAAGCAGAAGGTCACGTCCCGGGTGACGCTCGAGACACGCGAGACCGACAAAGTCCTGGCATCGGAAGCGCAGCTTGCCGAAGGCGGCTGGGTGCATCGGAACTATCTGGCGAAGTAGCCAAACTCGTCATGTCGAGCGGAGCGAGACATCCTCCCCACGCGGACCCGGCGAAAACGGCAACCGCCTACACAGGGTCTACAGGGCGAGGATTCCTCGCTCCGCTCGGAATGACAGAAAAGAACAGGCGGCAAACAGCTACTTCCGCGCTTTGGCGATCGGCAGTGACACTGCGAGGTCGTCGAACTTCGGCTCGCGCTTTTGTGCTGTCGCCGCGAAAGACTCCGGCATGTCCGCCGTCTGCAGCATGGCGGCGTTCCAGGTGGCGATGTAGTTCAGCCCGTCCTCGATCGAGTGGTCGCGGGCGTAGTTCAGGATTTCCTTGCTGCCGGCGATGGCGAGCGGCGTCTTGGCGGCGATGGAACGGGCGATGTCCATCACGCCATCGACCAGCTTGTCCTGCGAAGCGAACACCTGATTGACGAAGCCGCACGCCTTGGCCTCGTCGGCCGAGAGGCGGCGGCCGGTATAGGCGAGCTCGCGCACCAGGCCGGCTGGCATCAGATGCGGCAGGCGCTGCAAGGTGCCGACGTCGGCCACCATGCCGATATCGATCTCCTTGATGGTGAAGAAGGCGTCGGCGCTGCAGTAGCGGATGTCGCAGGCGGTAACGAGATCGACGCCGCCGCCGATGCAGCCGCCCTGGATGGCGGCCAGCACCGGCACGCGGGCCTGGTCGATCACGGAAAAGCATTCCTGGAACCACAGGATCTGGCGGCGCAGATTCTCGCGCTTGCGGCCTTCCTCGACGTTGGGCGGGGTGAGGCTGCCAAAAATGGAGAGGTCCATGCCGCCGGTGAAATGCGGGCCGGTCGAAGACATCACCACGACGCGCACGTCGGAGCGGCCGCCGATCTCGGCGAAGACCGCGCGCATGTCGTGCCAGAACGCCAGGTTCATTGAGTTGCGCTTCTCAGGCCGGCTGAATTTGATGTGGCCGATCTTGTCGGCGACCGTGAACTCGAAGCTTTCGTAAGCCATCACTTCCTCCCGTTCGACTATTTGTCGCCGACCTTGATGACGACGGCCATGCCGGTATCGCCCGCCGCGCATCCCTGGAACAGACCGTAGCCGCCGCCGCGCAGCGCCAGCTCCTCGATCAGTTCGATGATCGAGCGCATTCCGGTCGGGCCCTGCGGATGGCCCCAGATCAGCGAGCAGCCGTAATTGTTCATCTTCTCGAGCGGGAACCCGGTCTCGCGCGCGAAGACGATATCGTTGACGGCGAAGGGATTGTGCGACTTCACCGCATCGATCTGCCTGATGTCGATGCCCGCCGCTTCCAGCGCCTTGCGCGCGGCCGGCACGGTGGCGGCCGGCATATGCGCCTTCTCGGTGCGCGCCTGGCCGAAGCCCAGCACGCGGACGGCGATCTTGTCGGATTGCATCTCGCGCGCCTTCTCGGGCGTGGTGACGATCATGCCGCAATTGCCGTCGGCCGGATGGGTCTGGCCACCGAAGGTGACGGAGCCGTCCGGCTTCACCGGCCGCAATTTGGCCAGGCCGTCGGCGGTCGAGCGCACCACGCCCTCATCGCCCGCGATGGTCTTCACCGTCTTGGCATAACGTGCATCGGGCACGGCGAAGGGCAATTCCATGTAGCGCTTCATGAAGGCGGCATCGTCGGCCAGCGCCTCGTCGTATTGCGCCTGACGACGCAGCACGACCTCATGCTGCTCGGCCGTGGTGATCTGCCATTTGCGGGCGCAGTTCTCGGCGGTATCGACCATCGCCACTTTGGCGAAAGGATCGTTGGAGAAATTATCCAGCACCCAGTTCTCGTTGACGCCGGCGCCGCCCGGTCCCAGCGGGTTGGGATAATAGATCATCGGCCCGTTGGAGCAGCGATCGGCGGTGACGACCAGGGTCACCGTCGCGGCGCCGGCGTCGATCTCCTCCGCCGCCGCCGCCAGACAGCGCACGGAAGTGGCGCAGGCCTGGTTGATGGTGGGGCCGGCGACATGCGGCGCGCCGATCATGCCCGTCAGCCAGGGCGTGCCGTAGAAGGAATGGTGCTGCGGCACGGTGGTGCCCAGCACGGCGTAGTCGAGCGCCTGGGGCGAGATGTTGCGCCTGGCCATCGCCGCCTTGGCGACATGGGCTGCGAATTCGACGCTGTTGAGATGCGACAGGCTGCCCTGCCAGCGGCTGAACGGCGTGCTCCAATAGGCGCCATAGGGGATGGCAATGTCGCTGGCGGGCATTCGAAGGCTCCAACGGGTAATCCGGCGCCCAAGCTTATAGCAGGCCGGCTGCACGGCGGCAGCCCCGTCCAAATAGCGGATTTGCCGGGATTTTTCCGGGGTTGAACGGCCAAGGCCGCTATGGCACTTTGCGCCGCCTTGAGGGACGGGCCCTGCCCCGCATCCTTCCGGTTCGCTGCCGTAGCTCAGTGGTAGAGCACTCCCTTGGTAAGGGAGAGGTCGACAGTTCAATCCTGTCCGGCAGCACCAGTTTCCCGCACACAAATTTCTCACGATCCGGCTGTAGGAACCGCGCGCCTGCGATGGCGTTGGCCTAGCACCATGGCAAAAACCTCCGACTCCAAGCCCGCGCCCAGGCGCGCGCCGAAAAAAGAGATCGCCGACCCGCACGAGTTCTATCGCCAGGGTCTGGGGCCGGGCTATCCCGAGGAGGAGTTCGGGCCCGGCGACAAGGCGCGGCAGAAGCCGGACGAGCCGGCCTCCATTCGCAATTATCGCGGCGACCGCCACACGCGCTTCGACAGGCCGGGTCGCAAGAATCCGGGCATCATCAAGTCGAGCTAGTTCCGGTTCATGATCCGCCGCGCCAGCGCGTGGCGGTGGACTTCGGACGGGCCGTCGTAGATGCGGAAGGGGCGGATGTCGCGGTAGATGCGTTCGACCACGGTATCGCGCGTGATGCCGAGCCCGCCCAGGATCTGCAGCGAGCGATCGACGACTCGGCCCAACGCTTCGGAGCAGAACACCTTGGCCATGCTGGTCTCGTCGCGCGCCTTGTCGTGCTGGTCGAGCAGCCAGGCGCAATGCCAGATCGACAGGCGGCAGAGATTCATCTCGATCTCGTTGTCGGCCAGCATGAAGCCCACGCCCTGATGATCGCCGATGCGCTGGCCGAAGGATTGCCGGCGCTTGGCGTAATCGACGGCCACCGCATGGGCCCGCGCCGCCGCGCCCAGCCAGCGCATGCAATGGGTCAGCCGCGCCGGCCCCAGCCGCACCTGCGCGTAGCGGAAGCCCGCGCCGACTTCGCCGAGAATACGCTCGGGTCCGACCTTGACGCCCTTGAACTCGACCACACAATGGCCGCCGGGCGAATTGCTGTCGATGGTGTCGAGCATGCGCACGATGCGGAAGCCCGGCGCATCCATGTCGACCAGGAACATGGTGGCGCCGACGTCGCGGCCGGCGGCATCGACGCTGCGCGCCATCACGATGTTGATATTCGCGCCGGGCGCGCCGGTGATCAGCCATTTGGTGCCGTCGATCACCCAGTCCTCGCCCACCTGGCGCGCGGTGGTCTTCATCAGGCTGGGATCGGCGCCGGCGCCGCCGTCGGGCTCGGTCATGGAGAAGACGGTGCGGATCTCGCCGCGCACCAGCGGCTCGAGGAATTTCTTCTTCTGCGCCGGCGTCGCGACCTGGTTCAGCAAATTGGTGTTGCCCTCGTCCGGCGCCTGGATGTTCAGCGCCAGCGGACCCAGCGGCGACCAGCCGGCGGCTTCGAACACCACCGCCATGCCGCGATGGTCCAATCCCAGCCCGCCATATTCCTTCGGCCCGTGCGGCGACAGCAGGCCGGCCTTGCGCGCCATCGCCACCATTTCAAGCCGCATCTCCTCGGTCGGGCCATGCGGCGTCTGACGCGCATCGCTCTCCAGCGGCACGATCTTCTCCTCGATGAAAGTGCGCACGCGGTCGCGCAACTCGACCAGTTCGGACGGCAGCGAGAAATCGATCATGGCGTTACTCCCTTGATTTTCATTTCAGCCCGATGAGGCGATCGTAGCCCCAGCGGAACATGACGGAGACGGAGGGCGCGAAGCGATCCCACAGCGGATCGGGCCGCTTGCCGGTGCGATGGAGCTTCACATTGAGGCAGGCGATCGAGGCCATGCGATAGGCCGCGAAGGCCTGGAACCATTCGACATGCTCGGCCGCCGGCCCGCCTGCCGCGCGATAGGCGTCGAGCAGGGCGGATGATGGTTGCGCCACGATCGGCGGCCAACTTGGCGACCAGGCGGCGGGATCGCCCATCATCATCAACCAGCCGACATCGAGGCCCTGCGCGCCGATCGACGACAATTCCCAATCGACCACGCCGGTCAGCTTGTTCCCCGGCATGTCGTACAGCACGTTGCCGGGCTGGAAGTCGCCGTGGATCAGACCAATCACCGACGGTGACGGTTCGGTTTCAAGCAGCCGCGCCTGCAAACGAAGGCCAAGCTCGAGCCATTCGCTGTCCTGAGCATGGCGCAAGACCTTGTCCCAGCGGCGCAGCGCCTCGCCCAGCGGCTGCGGCGCTTCCCAGTCGGCGAGCGTCGTGCGCCAATCGACCCTATGGATCTGCGCCAGCGCCTGCGCTGCCTGCACCCAGACGAAGTTCAGCGTCTTGGGCTCGCGCGCGAAACTGGCATCGGCTTCCCAGATCAGGAAGACGCGGCCGGGCAGCCGCTCCATGACG
This sequence comes from uncultured Hyphomicrobiales bacterium, assembly GCA_964388115.1. Lineage (GTDB taxonomy): Bacteria > Pseudomonadota > Alphaproteobacteria > Reyranellales > JAQSWP01 > JAQSWP01. Next base: position 467,396 of record CAYLYK010000001.1, on the reverse strand, counting down.
ATGAAGGGTGCGCCCAGCGGCTCTTCTTCAGGCGACGCGAAGGGAACGTTGGGCACCGGCAGGCCGGCCTGATGCAAAGCGCGCAACAGCGGCGCCTGGCGATAGACGTCGGTGTTGCCCCGCCGCGTGACGCCGATCGGGGCCATGCGCAGCACGTAGCGCCCGATCTCGCTTGCGCCGTTGACCAGGCGGAAGCCGAAGGTCAGCCCGGCATGCCCGTCCTCCATGGTCGCCAGATCGACGACCCTGGCGTCGGCGCCGATTTGCGGGCGCAGAAAGGTTTCCAGACGGTCGATGAGCAACGCGGGCGACAGCGACATGAAGGCACAATAGAACCGGCTTGCGCCAAAGCAAACGCATCGCGGCAACAGCCCTTGCTGCGCGAAATCGCCTTTCTTGACCCGGTTGCAGACGACCGGCTAGTTAAGGCGTCTCTCGCCCGCAGGAAACGCATCTCTTGGCCCACGCCCTTCATCCGATCCCGAAGAAGACCCGGCTCATCCTCACTCTCGCCATCTGGGCGGCGCTTGTGGCGCTGCTGCTGGTTGCGGTGGTGCTGGACGAGAAGACGGAAGCCGGCGGCCCGGTCGATCTCGCCTTCACGCGGCTTTTCGCGCTGTGCCTGGGGCCGGTGATGCTGCTCTCCGGCCTTGCCTGGCTGGCGCTCATGGGCCGGCCGCATCACGGCAAGCTGCTGCCGCTGGCGCTTGGCTTCATCGCCTTTGGCGGCTTCATCACCTGGCTGTTCTTCTTCGAGACCGGCGAGCTGCCGGCGTTCTTCACGCGCTAGGCCGCTTTCGCCGGCGCCGAATCGAACATCAGGATCCAGCCGATGCGGCAGGCGTGCCAGACGAGCGTCGCCACCTGCCACGCCACGATCAGCAGGAACGCCTCGCGCGCGTAACCGCTCACCACGCCGATCAGGAAGATCGGCAGGTTGATGTTGCGCCTTGCGATGAAGCTGCGGATGAAGGCGTCGATCTTGGCATGGGCGTAGAGCGCGCGCTGGAAGGAGACGGTGTAGACCTTCACCGCCAGGCGATCGAGGATGTAGACGATCACCATCAGCACGGCCGCCCAGATCGCCGGGTCGTTCATATTTCCCGCCGCCACCGCCCAGGCCCAGGCGAGATACCAGAACGGCGGATGGATCAGGTCGAGACCGTGATCGAGCCGGGTGCCGAGCTGCGTGTCGGTATAGGTCAGCCGCGCCAGCTTGCCATCGACCGAATCCAGCACGCTCATGACATAGGCGCAGAGGAAGCCGATGACATATTCGCGCATGGCGAAGGCCGGCACGGCGGCGATGCCCAGCACGATGTTGAAGCCGGAGACCCAATTGGGATGCACGCGCAGATGGGCGAGAGGCCGCACCAGCCGCCATACCAGGAACGGATAGACGTAGCGGGTGAAGACGTCGGTCGACCCCTTGTAGTTGGCCCAGAACATGAAATGCTCCGCCGCCGCGCGATCCTTCTGGCTGCGCACCGGCAGGATGTAATACGGCATGTCGCGGCGCAGCCGACGGATGAAGGTGGGGAACTCCGATTGCGGCAACTCGCGCACCGCGCCGCTTTGCACCAGCGCCACTGCCAGCGCTTCGACAGTGGCGGCGTCGGGCAGGCTGGTCTGCGGATCGAGCGACAGCATGGCGAGGTTCTTGTCGATGGCGGCGAAGCCCGGCGTGAGAGTCAGCGCGAACTCGAACAGGCGCTGATCGACCACAGTGTCGCCCGCGACGGCCAGCACCGGCTCCGTGCCGGCCTTGAGGTAGGCGTCCAGCCGCTGCGAGACGCTGCCCTTGTCGCTGCGGAAGACGATCTTCGCCCGGCGCGAGAGTTTTTCCGGCAGCTTGATCGCCTGGCCGCCATCGACGCAGATTTCGCTGACGCCCTTCAGCCGCGCCACGGCCTGGACATGGCGTTCCACCGCCGACATGCCGAACACCGTCAGCTTCGAGTCCACCGCCGCGTCGATCCACACCCGCAAAGCCGCTCTCCTTCACGCAACCGTCCAAAAATCCTCATCCTGAGCCTGTCGAAGGATGAGGATCACAGGCAACGCCCGTGTAGCGCATGCTTCGACGGGCTCAGCATGAGGTTTTTAATGGAATACGGCAGTCACGTCACCCATCCCGGAGAGAGTAAGGGTTAGCTACCGCGCCATCACCTCGGGCAGCGGCAGCACCCGGATCTGCGCCTGTTCCAGCCCCTGGCGCACGGCGCGCGCCACGGCGACCGCGCTTTCCTCGTCGCCATGAACGCAGACCGAATCGATGTCGGTCGGGATCTTCTTGCCCGAGAGCGAGAAGATCGCCTGCTCCTGCACCATGCGCCGCACATGCGCCACCGCCCGCGCGGCGTCATGGATCATGGCGTGCGGCTGCGAGCGCGGCGTCAGGTTGCCGTCGTCGCCATAGGTCCGGTCGGCGAAGATTTCCTGCGCCGTGACCAGCCCGTGCTTGCGACCGGCCTTCGCCATTTCCGAACCCGCCGTGGCGAGGAAGATCAGCGTCGGATCGACCGCCTTGATGGCGCGGGCGATCGCGTCGGCCATCGAGGCATCGACCGAGGCCATGTTGCTCAAGGCGCCATGCGGCTTCACATGCGTGACCTTGTGGCCCTGCGCCGCCGCCACGCCCATCAGCGCGCCGGTCTGGTAGGCGATCAACGCCTCGAGCTCGGCAGTCGAAAGCTTCATCTGCCGCCGACCGAAGCCCTGCAGGTCGGGAAAGGACGGATGCGCGCCGATGGAAACGCCCTTGGCCTTGGCGAGCTTCACCGTCTCGGTCATCACCGTGGGATCGCCGGCATGAAAGCCGCAGGCGACATTGGCCGATGTCACGATGGACAGCATTGCCGCATCGTTGCCCATCGGCCAGGCGCCGAAGCTTTCGCCGAGATCGGAGTTCAGGTTGATGCTGCGCGCCATGACGCCTCGCCTGTTGTCAGGCCCTAGCGTACAGCGTTCTTCACCGGCTTCAAGGACCGCAGATAGGCCACCACCGCGTCGAGATCGGCCGGCGTCATGCGGGCATAATAGGCGTAGCCCATCGGCGGGTTGAGCGGCGAGCCGTCGGCGCGCACGCCTTGCGTGATCGCCCGCTTGATCTGCGCGTCGGTCCATTTGCCGATGCCGGTGTCGCGATGCGGCGTGATGTTGGCGGAAATCGCCAGCCCCCAGGGACCGCGCATCTCGAAACCGCCGGCGCCGGTGGCATTGGCGTAGTCGCGCTGGCCCGGCCCGATCATCGGCGTATGGCATTCGGTGCAGTGGCCCAACGGCCCGGCGAGATAGGCGCCGTACTTCACCTTGTCGCTGCGCGGCACGTCCGGCACCGAGACCACCGGCGGCCCATAGGCCGGCGGCAATTGCATGCGGTACTCCGACTTGGCGACCTTGTTGGCGACTGGCTTGACCGTGCGCAGATAGGCGACGACGGCTGAGAGATCGCTGTCGGAGATGCCACGATAATGTTCGAACGGCATTGGCGGGCCGATCAGCGAACCATCGGGACGGATGCCCTCGCGCACCGCCTTGGCGATCTGCGCTTCGGTCCACGCGCCGATGCCCGTCTCCTTGTCCTGCGTGATGTTGGCGGCGCGGGCGGTGAACGGCTTCTCGTCGAACACCGTGCCGCCGGCCAGGTCCATGCCCGGCAGCGGACCCTTCGGCCCCATCGGCGTATGGCAGTTGCCGCAGCCCATGATGGAATTGACGAGATAGGCGCCGCGCTCGGCCGGCGTCTGCGCCTGCACCGCAAGCGGCGACAGGAAGGCCAGCATGGCAATCACAACGGAAATCGGACGCGACATGGTTTCCCCCGAAAAATGTCGCGCGCTGTTTAACGATTTCTCCGCCCGCCAACAACAGCAATCGCGTTTGAACCGCGCCGTCGCACGGCTAGGATGGGGCATGGTTTCAGTGCGAAACGACAACGGACCGGAATTGCGCGTGCTGGCGGCGGGCGACACCGCCTTCGTGGTCGAATTTGGCAATGCCATCGACCGTGGGCTCAATGCGAAGGTCATGGCGCTGCACCGCGCCGTCGTCGCCGCCGCCTTGCCGGGCATCGTCGAAACCCTGCCCACCTTCCGTTCGCTGATGGTGTTCTACGATCCGCTGATCAGCACGCGCGCGGCGCTGGAGCCGCAAGTGCTGGCGCTCGCCGCAGGAACGAGCGAGCGCGCGGCGGCGGGAAAACTCTGGCGACTGCCGGTCTGCTACGACGGCGAGTTCGCGCCTGACCTGCTGGAAGTCGCCGAACGCACGAAGATGAGCGTCGAGCAGGTCGTCGCGCTGCACGCGGGCGCCACCTACTTCGCCTATGTGCTGGGCTTCATGCCGGGCTTCGCCTATCTCGGCGGCTTGCCCAAGCAACTCGACCTGCCGCGCCGCAAGGAGCCGCGCGTGCGCGTGCCGCAGAACTCGGTCGCCATCGCGGGCGAGATGACGGCGATTTATCCGTGGGAAAGCCCCGGCGGCTGGCACCTGATCGGCCGCACGCCCATCGCGCTGTTCGACCTGCGCCGCGCGCAACCGATCCTGTGGGGCGCGGGCGATGAGGTGCAGTTCACCAGGATCGATCGCGCCACGCATGACCGCATCGCAGCCCAAGTCGCCGACGGCGCGTTCGATCATGCGACGCTGGAGGTCAACCGATGAGCGCGCTGCTGGTGCGCCAGCCGGGCCTGTTCACCACGGTGCAGGATCTCGGCCGCTTCGGCGCCCAGGCTTTGGGCATGCCGGTCGCGGGCGCCATCGATTCGCTGGCATTGCGGCTGGCCAACGCGCTGGTCGGCAATGCGCACAACGAGGGCGTGCTGGAGATCGGCTTCATGGGACCGGCGCTGGAGGTGAATGCCGACAGTGTACGCATCGCCATCGTCGGTTCGGTCCAGGCCAGCGTGCAGCAACGCGAGGACGCGCCGGAGAAGCCGCTGGAAACCAACCGCTCGCATACGCTCAAGCGGGGGCAGATCGTGAAGATCGGCTTCGTCAGCGGCACGGCCTATGCCTATTGCGCCGTCGAAGGCGGCCTGGCGCTGCCGCGTTTCATGGACTCGCTCTCGACCTACACGCGCGCCGGGCTGGGCGGCTTCAAGGGCCGCAAGCTCGAGGCCGGCGATGCGTTGCCAATCAATCGTGCCAGCGCAACAGCGCGCAACGATCTCGCCGCATCGCAAGCCCTGCCCTATGGCGACGGGCCGATCCGCATCGTGGCCGGCCCGCAAGCCGACTATTTCGCCGACGAGGCGCTCGACGTGCTGACCGCAAGCGAATACGTCGTCACCAAGGAGACCGATCGCATGGGCATGCGGCTGGACGGCCCGATCCTCAAGCACAGCAAAGGCGCCGACATCGTCTCCGACGGCATCGCCACCGGCTGCATCCAGGTGCCGGGCGCGGGCACGCCGATCGTGCTGCTGGCCGATCACCAGACCATCGGCGGCTACCCCAAGATCGCTACAGTCGCCTCGGCCGATCTGCCGCGGCTGGGCCAGATGATGCCGGGCCAGCGCCTGCGATTTGCCCTCGTCACCGTTGCAGAAGCCGAAGCCTTGCGCCGGCAGCAGGAGGAGACGTTCAAGCGCCTGCTCTCATCCCTCTCCCCCGCACGGCCGCCGGGCGGCATCGACGTTGAGGCTTTGGGCAGCGCCAACTTGATCGACGGCATGGTTGATGCGTTGTCTCGCAACTAATGTTGATACATAAAAACCTCGTCCTGAGCCCGTCGAAGGACGCGCCACACAGACGATGCCTGTGCCCCCTCATCCTTCGACGGGCTCAGGATGAGGATCTTTAGTGGAGCTTTCGCCTCACCGACCTCCTTGTTAGGCTGCCTCCGCTCCAGCCACCGGACATCGCCATGGTCGTTTCGCCGACGCTTCATACCAAGCGCCTCACGCTGCGCCCGATCACGGCGGACGACGTCGCCGCGCTGCACGAGATGTTCTCCGACGCCGAGACGATGCGCTTCTGGGACCGGCCGCCGACGCGCGACCTGGAAGAAACGACGACGCGGCTGAACTGGTCGCTCTCCGCCGATGCCGAATGGCATCGCATGTTCGCCATGGTGCGGCACGAAGATCAGCGCATGATCGGCATCGTCAACTACTTCGCGCGCCAGCCATGGAACCAGCGGCTGGAGATCGGTTACATGCTGCATCGTTCCGTCTGGCGAACCGGATTGATGACGGAAGCGCTCATCCCTTTTCTCGACTACTGTTTCGACGGGCTGCAGAGCCATCGCATCGAAGCCACCATCGAGCCGGACAACGCCGCCTCGCGCGGCATCGCCCAGTCGATGGGTTTCGTGTGCGAAGGCGGGCCGATGCGCGATCGGCTGCGCAACGGCGATAGTTATCGCAGCCTGCTGATGTATGGATTGCTGGAGCCCGACTGGCGCAAGAAGCGGGCGAGCGTGGAGACGAAATAAGATGAGCTGGCAGACGGAACTGGACGAGCTGGAGCAACGCAAGGCGCTGGCGGCGCAGATGGGCGGCGCCGACAAGGTCAAGCGCCAGCACGATGGCGGCAGGCTGACGGTGCGCGAACGCATCGAGAAGCTGCTCGACGCCGGCACGTTCCACGAGCTGGGCATGATCGCGGGCAAGGCCGAGTACGATGCGCAGCACAATTTGCGCGAGCTGGTGCCGTCCAACTGCGTCATGGGCAGAGGCGACATCGACGGCAGGCGCGTCATGGTGTGCGGCGACGACTTCACCGTGCGCGGCGGCTCAGCCGACGCCACCATCCGCGAGAAATATCTGCTGGCCGAGCAGATGGCGGCGCATTTCCGCCTGCCCATGGTGCGGCTGATCGAAGGTTCCGGCGGCGGCGGCTCGGTGAAGACCATCGAGACCACCGGCCGCGCCAACGTTCCGCAGGTCAAGGGCTGGGACCAGTGCGTGATGAACATGGGCACCATCCCGGTGGTGGCGCTGGGGCTGGGTTCGGTTGCCGGGCTTGGTGCGGCGCGACTGGCGGCCAGCCACTATTCGATCATGGTCAAGGAATTGTCGGCGATGTTCGTGGCCGGCCCGCCGGTGGTCGAACGGCTGGGGCAGAAGCTGACCAAGAACGAGCTGGGCGGCTGGCAGATCCAGCTCGCCGCCGGCGCGGTGGACGATGCGGCCGAAAGCGAGGAGGAAGCCTTCGCTTTGGCGCGCCGCTTCCTCTCCTATCTGCCGAGCTCGGTGCATGAGCTGCCGGCGCGCGGCCCCATCACCGACGATCCCAAACGCCGCGACGAGAAACTGCTCTCCGTCATCCCGCGCGACCGGCGCAAGGTCTATCGCATGCGCCCGATCGTCGAGAGCGTGGTCGACAAGGGCAGCTTCTTCGAGATGGGAAAAATGTTCGGCCGCTCGATCATCACCGGCCTGGCGCGCATCGACGGCTGGCCGGTGGCGGTGATGGCGAGCGATCCCTATTTCTACGGCGGCGGCTGGACGGCCGATGCCTGCCAGAAGATCACCCGCTTCGTCGACCTGGCCGAGACCTTCCATCTCCCCGTCGTGTACCTCGTCGATTGCCCGGGCTTCCTGATCGGGCTCGATGCCGAGAAATCGGGTGTCATTCGCCACGGCGTGCGGGCGATGTCGGCGATCTGCCAGGCGACCATGCCGTGGTGCTCGATCCTGATCCGCAATGTCTTCGGCGTGGCGGGCGCGGCGCATGCCAACAATGGCCGCGCCAATTTCCGCTACGCCTGGCCATCGGGCTACTGGGGCTCGCTGCCGCTGGAAGGCGGCATCGAGGCAGCCTATCGCGCCGATCTCGACGCTGCCGCCGATCCCAAGGCCAAGCTCGAGGAGATCGAGGACCGGCTCAACAAGCTGCGCTCGCCCTTCCGTTCGGCCGAGACGTTCTGGATCGAGGAGATCGTCGACCCGCGAGAGACGCGAAAACTGCTGGTCGAGTTCGCCAATGTCGCAGCGCCGTTGCGCACGCCAGGCAAGGCGAGTTTCCAGATGCGGCCGTAGGGCTAGCGGGGATTTTTCTCCCACCAAGACTCCGCCGTCGACGACGGTGGCGACGGACTCGATGAAGATTGCTTGGCAAGCAAAGGTTGGAAAGGCGGGGCTCTCCAAGGCCCGCCATCCAACCGAGAGGGGGGATATATAAGGGGGGAGAGTGTGTTGGGCGGGGCGTTGGGCGCGTTGGGCGGGCGTTGGACAGGGCGTTGGGCGGGGTGTTGGGCACCACTTGGACAGGCCTTGGGCGACGCGTTGGGCAGCGGTCCCGACAGAACCACGTCCATTGACTTTCCTGAATGTCGTGATTATTTAACCATCTGGTTTATTCACAGGCAGTCACGTCATGCAAACCGATGCCCTCTCCGCCACTTTCGCCGCCCTCGCCGATCCCACCCGCCGGGCAATCCTGGCGCGGCTGACGTCGGGCGAGACCAGCGTCACGGAGCTTGCAGCGCCGTTCGACATGAGCCTGCCGGCGGTCTCCAAGCATCTGAAGGTGCTGGAGAATGCCGGGCTGATCGTGCGCAGCCGCGAGGCGCAGTGGCGGCCGTGCAAACTCGACGCCGCGCCGATGCGCCAGGCCAGCGAATGGCTGGAACGCTATGCCAAATTCTGGTCCGACAGTCTCGACCGGCTGGCGGCCTATGTGGAGAGCGATGCGGCGCCATCGCCGGCCAAACCCAAGCGCCGGGCGAAGAAAGCCAAACGCGCCTGATCGCCGGCTCCTTAACCGGATACAAACGACAACCGCCGTAAAACGGCGTGGAGTTTTCGATGTCTGCTGAACAACCCGCGATCAAGGCGACGCGGCGCGAATGGATCGGTCTGGCCGTCATCGCGCTGCCCTGCCTGCTCTATTCGATGGATCTGACGATCCTCAACCTGGCCGTCCCCTCCATCGTCGCCGACCTCAAGCCCACCGCTTCGCAGCTGCTATGGATGGTCGATATCTACGGCTTCCTGCTGGCGGGCTGGCTGATCACCATGGGCACCTTGGGCGATCGCATCGGCAGGCGCAAATTGCTGCTGATCGGCGCGGCGGCCTTTGGCGCGGCCTCCGTGCTGGCCGCCTTTGCCGACAGCGCCAACACGCTGATCGCCGCCCGCGCTTTGCTCGGCGTCGCCGGCGCGACCCTGGCGCCCTCGACCCTGTCGCTGATCCGCAACATGTTCCTCGACGATCGCCAGCGCACCATCGCCATTGGAATCTGGATCGCGAGCTTTTCCGCCGGCGGCGCGCTGGGGCCGCTGGTCGGCGGCGTGCTGCTGGAGCATTTCCACTGGAGCGCGGTGTTTCTCGTCGCCGTGCCGATCATGGCGCTGCTGCTGGCGGTGGGCCCGTTCCTGCTGCCCGAATATCGCGACCCCAATGCCGGCAAGCTCGACATCCCCAGCGCCGCGCTCTCTATCGTCGCGGTGCTGGCCCTGATCTATGCGGTGAAGCGTCTGGCGGAATATGGCGGCGACTGGTGGGCGCTGGCGTCGGCCATCGCCGGGCTCGTGTTCGGCTTCCTGTTCATCCATCGCCAGACGCATCTGGCCGACCCGCTGATCGATCTGAAGCTGTTCCGCTCGCCTGCCTTCAGTGGCGCGCTGGCGGTGAACTCGCTGGCCTTCTTCGCCATGTTCGGCATCTTCCTGTTCATCTCGCAATACATGCAGTTCGTGCTCGGCATGGGGCCGCTGGAAGCGGGCATGTGGCTGGCGCCGTCGGGCCTGGCTTTCGTCGTCGGCTCCACCATCGCGCCTGCCATCGCCCACCGCTTCCGCGCGCCCTATGTGACGGCGACGGGATTGCTGGTGGTGGTGCTGGGGTTTGCGGTGATGACGCAGATCGGCGGGCCCAACTCGATCCAGCTGCTGGTGGGCGGCCTCGTCATCATGTCGCTGGGCATGACGCCTGTCGTGGCGCTGGCCACCGACCTGATCGTGGCCGCAGCCCCGCCCGAGCGCGCGGGCGCTGCCTCGGCGATCTCCGAAACCAGCATCGAGTTCCACGGCGCGTTGGGCATCGCCGTGCTGGGCAGCGTGCTGACGGTGATCTACCGCAACGCCATGGCCTCGGTGCTGCCGGCCGATCTGCCGCCTGCCGTGCTCGAGACCGCGCGCAGCACCCTGGGCGGCGCACTCAACGTCGCAACCACCCTGCCGCCGCAGCTGCAATCGCTGCTGGTCGATAGCGCGCGCGCCGCCTACACCGACGGCTTCGTCATTCTCTGCGTGCTGTGCGGCTTGTTCGTTCTGGCGGCGGCCGGCGTGACGTTGCTGCTGCGCGACAGGCTGCAGCCCAACAAGTGACACTTTTCGCCTCCACGCTGGAGCGAACAACAGGAGGACGACATGGCCAAATACGTAGACGGCTTCGTGCTGGTGGTGCCGAAGAAGAAGATCGACGCCTACAGGAAGCTGGCGAAGAAGGCCGGCAAGATCTGGCGCGAGCACGGCGCGCTGGAATATCGCGAATGCGTCGGCGAAGACCTGAAGGCGAAGTTCGGCCTGCCCTTCCCGAAAATGGCCAAGGCCAAGCCCAGCGAAACCATTGTGTTCTCATGGATCGTCTACAAGTCGCGCAAGGATCGCGACAAGGTCAACGCCAAGGTGATGTCCGACAAGCGCCTGACCGAAGGCATGGACCACACCGACATGCCCTTCGACATGAAGCGCATGGCCTATGGCGGGTTCGAGATACTGGTCGAGGCGTAGAGCCCGCTTCTTCTTTCGTCATTCCGAGCGGAGCGAGGAATCTTCCCCTGCCAGAACGAGACTCATCGGCGACGTCGGCGCAGCAACTGGCTGGGGAGGATATCTCGCTCCGCTCGACATGACGGAAAAAAGAAAACGCCGATTATCCCGCCGCCAAACCCCTGATCTGCTCGTCGAGATCGTCGGCGATGAAGGCCTGCACGATCTCGTCGATCGAGGCATCGACGGTGAAACCGAGCGCATCGGCGCGGGCGCCGCGCGAGGCCTTGGGCCAGCCATCGACGATGGCCTGGGTCGGCGCGTCGGCCTGCCACAGCACCTTGCCGGTCTTGCGGTTGCCGGCATTTCGTTTCATCGCCGCTTCCATCTCGGCGGCCGTCACCGCGATGCCCGACAGCAGCAGCGAGCGATAGGCGCCCAAGGCTTCGCCCGGCAGATCGTGGGCGCGGATGAAGGCGTCGATGGTGCGCCGGGGCGAGAGACAGGCCATCGATGAGTCCGGCCGCACCGGACAGATGGCGTCGATGCCCGACAGCGGCTCGCGGATGATCGAGCTGGCCCAGGTCGAGGCGGCCTTGTTCGGCTTGCCGGTGCGCACGGTGATGGTGGGCAGGCGCAAGGCTCGTCCGTCGAGGAAGCCTTTGCGCGTGTAGTCGTTGATCAGCAATTCGCACGCGGTCTTCTGCGCGCCATACGATGTGCGCGGCGTGAGAATCGTGGCGTCGGTCACCGGGTTGGGCAGCTCGCCGCCATAGACGGCGATGGAAGACGTGAACACCAGCCGCGCCGGTCGCGGCAGCACGCGGCAGGCTTCCAGCACATGGCGCGTGCCATCGAGATTGACCCGCCAGCCGAGATCGAAATCGGCTTCGGCCCCGGCGCTGACGATGCCGGCGAGATGGAACACCGATTGGGTATCATTGCCGATCAGCAGGTCGACCTGCGCCTTGTCGGCGATGTCGCCCGCGATGGATGTGACGCGCGCATCGCCCGCGCCGACCGGCGACTGCACCACGTCGAACAGCACCAGCTCGTCGATCTTTTCCTGTTTGCCGGACGGGCCGACCAAGGTGCCCTGATCGAGCAAGCGCTGCGCCAGCTTCTTGCCGAGGAAGCCGGCGCCGCCGGTGATGACGACTTTCATGGCGCTATTGCTTCGATTGCTCGCTGACCACCAGGGTCACGTTGTCGGCCAGCATGGTGAAGACGACCTTGCCGTTGGACGCCTTGTAGGTCCAGATCTCCAGCGGCCCGACCTTGCCGATATCGTCGGGCTGGCCCAGCAGCGCCACCACTTCGGAGCTTTTCTTGGCGTTGCCGGCCTTCTGCAGCATCGACTCCTTGGTCGGCTTGCCGCAGGCGGCGACGGCCAGCATCAAGCCGGCCGCCAGCAGGAGTTTCCAGCTGCGCATCAATGCACGCTCTTGATGACGTCGGTGACGGTGCCGACCAGCTCGTCGATCTGCGCCTTGTCGATGATGAGCGGCGGCGAGAGCGCGATGGTGTCGCCCGTGGTGCGGATCAGCACGCCCTTCTCGTAGCATTTCACCAGGCACTCATAGGCGCGCAAGGTCGGCTTGTCGGCGAAAGGCTCCATCTCGATCGCCGCCACCATGCCCATGTTGCGCAGGTCGATCACGCCGCCGACGCCCTTCAGCGAATGGATGGCGTCTTCCCAGTACGGCGCGAGATCGGCGGCGCGCTGGAACAGGCCCTCCTCCTGATAGACGTCGAGCGTCGCCAATGAGGCGGCGCAGGCCAGCGGATGGGCAGAATAGGTGTAGCCGTGGAACAGCTCGATCATGTGTTCGGGCCCATGCATGAAGGCGTCGTAGATGTATTTGCGCGCGAACACCGCGCCCATCGGCACGGTGCCGTTGGAGATGCCCTTGGCCACCGTCATCAGATCGGGCAGCACGTTGAAATGATCGGCGGCGAAGGGGCTGCCCAGCCGGCCGAAGCCGCAGATGACCTCGTCGAAGATCAGCAATATGCCGTGCTTGTCGCAAATCTGGCGCAGCTTCTGCAGGTAGCCCTTGGGCGGAATGAGCACGCCGGTCGAGCCCGCCACCGGCTCGACGATGACGGCGGCGATGGTCGAGGCATCGTGCAGGGCGATGATGCGCTCCAGCTCGTCGGCGAGATAGGCGCCATGCTCGGGCTGGCCGCGGGTGAAGCGGTTCTTCTCGGGCAGATGCGTGTGCGGCAGATGGTCGACGCCGGCCAGCATGGGGCCGAACACCTTGCGGTTCGACACGATGCCGCCCACCGAGATGCCGCCGAAGCCGACGCCGTGATAGCCGCGCTCGCGGCCGATCAGGCGCGTGCGATGGCCTTCGCCCTTGGCGCGGTGATAGGCCAGCGCGATCTTCAGCGCCGTGTCGACCGCTTCCGAACCTGAGTTGGTGTAGAAGACGTGATCGAGATCGCCCGGCAGCATGGCGGCCAGACGCGCGGCCAGCTCGAACGCCTTGGGATGGCCCATCTGGAACGGCGGCGCGTAGTCCATCTCCGCCACCTGCCGCTGCACGGCCTCGACGATGCGCCGACGCCCATGGCCGGCATTGACGCACCACAGGCCGGCGGCGCCGTCCAGGATCTTGCGCCCGTCATGGCTGAAATAATGCATGTCCTTGGCGCCGACCAGCAGGCGCGGGTTCTTCTTGAACTGGCGGTTGGCCGAGAACGGCATCCAGAAGGCCTCGAGATTGTTGGGCACTTCCGTCGTCATGGCCTGGCGCGGGGCGGAGGAATTCATGCATCGTCCTTTCGCGGAAAAACCGGCGCTGTTTGCAGCGTGCGGCCGGCACGATAGCATGGCGGCGGAAGCGGGCGGAATACGCCCAACGCCCGGCGGAAATACGGGAACTGCAGGCCAGATGAGCGCGACCGACGAAATCCTCACCCTGCTGAAGCGGGGCAATGCCGACCTCTACAGCGGCGAACGCATCAGCCAGCTCGAGCATGCGCTGCAATGCGCGCATTTCGCCCAACAGGCCGGCGCCGCGGAGACGCTGGTGGTGGCGACTTTGGTGCACGATCTGGGACACATCCTGGCCGGCGGGGAATACGCGGCTGGGCGGGGCATCGACGACAAGCACGAGCAAACCGGCGCCGATTTCCTCGCCCGCCATTTCGGGCCGGCGGTGAGCGAGCCGGTGCGCCTGCATGTGGCGGCCAAGCGCTATCTCTGCGCCACCGACCCTGGGTATTTCGGCCGCCTCTCCGAAGCCTCGGTGCGCAGCCTGGCGCTGCAGGGCGGCCCGATGTCGCCCAAGGAGGTAGAGGACTTCGAGGCCAACCCCTTCGCCAGGGAAGCCGTCCGCCTGCGGCAATGGGACGAGCAGGGCAAGATCGTCGGCCTGAAAACCCCGGATCTGGAGCATTACCGCTCGATGGTCGAAGCGGCGCTGAAATAGAATCGTTCCAGTGCGCAGGACGAGCAAACGTCGCCAAGCTGTTGGGCAGGCTGGGCAATAAAGCGCCAACGTCACGATTAGTGCGCTTTTTCATCACTGCCGACTCCACCCTCTGTAGGATTTCTGCAACAATCGGGTGCTACCTCTTTGCCGGGGTGGCCGGAGGCGCGGCAGGGGATTGGGTTTCGCCGCAGCGAGGTCGCGTAGAAGTCGACCCGTTGCGGAACTGGCATCGGCTCTCGCTTTCGCAAAACAGCCGTCGATCGCATTCAACGAGGGAGCTTCATCATCATGACGTTCAACAATTTCTGGCGCGTTGGCATGCTGGCTGCGGCCGGCGCCATGCTGGCGACCGCAGCGCAGGCGCAGACCAAGCTGACGGTCTACACCGCGCTCGAGTCGGACCAGCTCAAGGCCTACAAGGAAGCCTTCGAGAAGGACGTGAAGGACGTCGAACTGGTGTTCGTACGCGACTCCACGGGCGTCATCACAGCCAAGCTGCTGGCCGAGAAGAACAACCCGCGCGCCGACATCGTCTGGGGCGTTTCGGCCTCCTCGCTGGCGCTGCTGGCCAACGAAGGCATGACGGAGCCTTATGCGCCGGCCGGTTCGGACAAGGTCACACCGAAGTTCAAGGACAGCAAGAACCCGCCGAACTGGGTCGGCATGGACGTCTATTCGTCGGCCATCTGCTTCAACACCGTCGAAGCCGGCAAGAAGAGCCTGAAGGCCCCGACCTCGTGGAAGGATCTCACCGATCCGGCCTATCGCGGCCAGGTCGCCATGCCCAACCCCGCCTCCTCCGGCACCGGCTTCCTGATGGTCGCCGCCTGGCTGCAGATGATGGGCGAGGATGCGGGCTGGAAATACATGGATGCGCTGCACGCCAACATCGCCTCCTACACGCATTCCGGCTCCAAGCCCTGCCGCCAGGCCGGCGCCGGCGAATACGCCGTCGGCCTGTCCTTCGACTTCCGCGCCTCGGACGTGAAGAAGAAGGGCGCGCCGATCGACATCATCTGGCCGAGCGAAGGGCTGGGCTGGGACGTCGAAGCCACCACCATCATCAAGGGCAGCAAGAACATGGCGGCGGCCAAGAAGCTCGCCGACTGGTCGGTGACGCCCAACGCCATGAAGCAGTACTCGGCGAACTTCGCCATCCTGGCGGTGCCGGGCCAGGCGCAGCCGCTGCCGCATCTGCCGAACGATCTGGAGACCAAGCTGGCCAAGGTCGACTTCGACTGGATGGCCAAGAACCGCGAGCGCATCCTGGCCGAATGGAGCAAGCGCTACGACAGCAAGAGCGAACCCAAGTAAGCGGTTCGTCGAAGAAAACGCCGGGCGATCCCTAGAGCGGATCATGGTCAGATGGAAGCGCTTTCGCTTCCATCTGACCATGTGAATCCGCTCTATTCCTTAATGTTTAGAGCAAATTCACAGGGATTGACGGAATCGCTTGCGATTCCGTCAATCCCTGATTTGCTCTAAAAAGGATCGCCCGGTTTCATGTTGCGGCAAGGCGGGGATGCGGTGACGGCGGATAACGATGCGGCCTATCTGCGGGTGCGGGGCCTCGAAAAGCGCTTTGGCGAGTTCGTCGCCCTGCGCGACATTTCGCTGTCGATCGACAAGGGCGAGTTCGTCGTCTTCCTCGGGCCGTCGGGTTGCGGCAAGACCACCTTGCTGCGCGCCATCGCGGGGCTCGACCGGCAGAGCTCGGGCAGCATCACCCAGGCCGGACGCGAGATTTCCAACCTGCCGCCGGCGCAGCGCGATTTCGGCATCGTGTTCCAGTCCTATGCGCTGTTTCCCAATTTGACGGTGGACAGCAACGTGGCCTACGGCCTGCGCGGCATGGACGGCGCGGCCAAGAAGGCCCGCGTGAAGGAATTGCTGAGCCTGATCGGCCTGCCCGATTCAGGCGGCAAATATCCCGCCCAGCTCTCGGGCGGCCAGCAGCAGCGCATCGCGCTTGCCCGCGCGCTGGCGCCCTCGCCCGGCCTGTTGCTGCTCGACGAGCCCTTGAGCGCGCTCGATGCGCGCGTGCGCATCCATCTGCGGCGCGAGATCCGCGAGCTGCAACGCCGGCTCAACGTCACCGCCATCATGGTGACGCACGACCAGGAAGAGGCGCTGACCATGGCCGACCGCATCGTGGTGATGAACCACGGCGTGATCGAGCAGATCGGCACGCCGCAGGAAATCTATCGTCAGCCCGCTTCCGTCTTCGTCGCCAACTTCGTGGGCGCGATGAATTTCGTCGCCGGCAAGTCCTCCGGCGACGGGCTGGTGCGCTGCGGCAGCGTCGATCTCGCCAGCACCGACGATCATGGCTTCCTGCATGGCGCCGACGTCACCGTGGCGATCCGCCCCGAAGACATCGCCGTGCGCAATTTGCCGCCGGGTGGCAGCAACATCGTGCAGGCCAGGATCGTCGATCTGGAGTTCCTCGGCGCCTTCTGCCGCGCCACGCTCGCCACCGGCCTGGGCCAGACGGCCGAGCTGAAGGCCGATTTCTCCATCAACGCCGTGCGCGATCTGGGGCTGGAGCCCGGTTCCTCGCTGCCGGTGCGCCTGCCGCCCGACCGGCTGGTGGTCTATCCCGCGCAATAGCACATGAGCGCGCCCGCAACCGATCTGCCGCGCACCACGCCAAAGGTGCGCGACGACCGCTGGATCGCCATCGCCGTGCTGCTGGCGATCGTGGTTTTCATGGCGATCTTTCTCGTCGTGCCGCTGGGCGCCCTGCTGATCAAGAGCTTCGCCGACAAGAGCGGCGAGTTCGTCGGGCTGAAGAACTTCATCGCCTATTTCTCGACGCCGGCGCTGTTCAATTCGCTGTGGAACTCGGTCTTCGTCTCGGCCGTCACCACCGTGATCTGCGTCACGCTGGCTTTCCTCTTCGCCTACGCGCTGACCCGCACCTGCATGCCTCTTGCGCGGATCTTCCGCGCCGCCGCCCAGATCCCGATCCTGGCGCCCTCACTGCTGCCGGGCATCTCGCTGGTCTATCTGTTCGGCAATCAGGGCATGCTGAAGGACTGGCTGTTCGGCGCCTCGATCTACGGGCCGATCGGCATCGTCATCGGCGAGGTGTTCTACACCTTCCCGCACGCGCTGATGATCATGATCACCGCCCTGTCGCTGACCGACGCGCGGCTCTACGAGGCGGCCGAGTCGCTGGGCGCCAGCCGCGTCCGCACCTTCTTCACCGTCACCCTGCCGGGCGCCAAGTACGGCCTGATCAGCGCCGTCTTCGTGGTCTTCACCTTGACCATCACCGATTTCGGCGTGCCGAAGGTGATCGGCGGCAAGTTCAACGTGCTGGCGACCGACATCTACAAACAAGTCATCGGCCAGCAGAATTTCGAGATGGGCGCGGTGGTGGCCATCGTGTTGCTGGCGCCGGCGGTGCTGGCCTTCGTGGTCGACCGGCTGGTGGCGCGCAAGCAAATCGCCCTGCTGTCGGCCCGCGCCGTGCCCTATGCGCCCAAGAGAAACCCGGTCAAGGACTGGAGCTTCTTCCTCTATTGCCTGATCGTCTCGACGGCCATCGTCGGCATCATCGTCATGGCGGGCGCGGCCTCGTTCATCAAGCTGTGGCCCTATAACCTGTCGCTGACCTTCGACAATTACCGCTTCGACATGATGGATGGCGGCGGCTGGGGCGCCTATTTCAATTCGATCGAGCTTGGCCTGTGGGTGGCGGTGGTCGGCACGCTGTTCATCTTCGCCGGCGCCTACATGGTGGAGAAGATGCGCGGCCTGCACGCGCTGCGCGGGCTGGTGCAGTTCGCTGCCGTCATGCCGATGGCGGTGCCCGGCCTGGCGCTGGGCCTGGGCTACATATTCTTCTTCAACTACCCGGGCAACCCGCTGGGCTTCCTCTACGGCACCATGGCGATCCTGGTATTCAACACCGTGGCGCATTTCTACACCGTCCCGCATCTGACGGCGGCGACGGCGCTGAAGCAGCTCGACGCCGAATTCGAATCGGTGTCGCAGTCGCTGAAAGTGCCGTTCTACATCACCTTCGTGCGCGTCACCCTGCCCGTCTGCACGCCGGCGCTGCTCGACATCAGCATCTATCTCTTCCTCAACGCCATGACGACGGCCTCGTCCGTCGTGTTCCTCTACTCCCCCGACACGGCTTTGGCCTCGATCGCGGTCTTGAACATGGACGATGCGGGCGACATCGCGCCGGCAGCGGCGATGGCGATGATGATCGTCTACACCTCGGCGGCATTGAGAGTGCTGCACGAAGGCGCCTCATACTTCATCCTGCGCAAGGCGCAGGCATGGCGGAAGCGGTAGCGGCGAGCCACCAACACAGTCCTCATCCTGAGCTCGTCGAAGGATGGGCTACAGAACCGGCGCCTGTGATCCTCATCCTTCGACGAGCTCAGGATGAGGATTTTGGGCGTCGCCATTTATATCAAGCCGCCTTGCGCTCGATCACCGAGAAGATGCCGCTGGCGCGCGCGATGCGCTTGTCGCCGACCATCAGATAACAATTGGCGAAGCCCAGGCGGCGGCCGGTCTGCTGCACGTCTGTGTGGGCGGTGAGCCAGTCGCCGACCGAGGCGGTGGCCGCGAAGTCGATGGTGATGGAGACGGTGGCAAGATGCCGATCCGGTCCCACCATGCGGGCGCAATTGTAGCCCAGCGCCAGATCGGCGAGCGTGGTCAGCAGGCCGCCATGGGCGATGCCGCGGGAGTTGGCGTGGCGCTCCTCGATGCGCAGGCCGAGAACCAACGCCTCGCCGTCGGGCTTGCAGTAAAGCGGGCCGACCATCTGCAGGAAATTGCTGCTGCGCGGCAGCGGGCCATAGCCGTCGGGGATAGTGCTCATGGGAACATCATGCGCCAGGCCAGCGCGAAGACCATCGCAACGGCTGCAAGCTTCATTGCATTACGCGCAAGCCAGCCGTCAGGCCGCCGGCAGCTGTCCCTTCAGCCAGCGCCGGAAAGTCGCCAGCGCCTTGTCGCCGGCGTCGCGGCGGCGATAGAGCAGGTAATAGGCGTAAGGCAGATCGACGGTCTGCTCGAACGGCGCCACCAGCCGGCCATCGCGCAGGAAGGGATCGGCCAGCGCATCGAAGGCAATGCCGACGCCCAGCCCGTTGGCGGCGGCCTCGTACAGCATCTGCACCGAATCGAAACGCGAGCCGCCGATATGCTTGAACGGCTCGACCCCGGCGGCGGCGAACCATTGCCGCCACAGCCCGCGCGGCTGCATCAGCGACAGCAGCTTGTGGTGGCGCAGATCGGCCGGCGCCTTGATGGCCTTGCGCCCCTGCAACAGCGCCGGCGAGCAGACCGGACGGCAGCGCATCGGCAGCAGCTTCTCCACCGCCACGCCCTGCCACTCGCCAGTGCCGATGCGCACGGCGGCATCGACCCGCTCGCTGTTAAAATCGACGGCCTGCGCGCCGGTGACGATCTCCAGATCGATGCTGGGATGCTGGGCGTTGAAATCGGCCAGGCGCGGCAGCAGCCACAGCGAGGCGAAGGACGGCAGCAAATTCAGGCGCAGCCGCTTGCGCGGGCCGTCGCCGCGCAGCACGGCGCCGGCGGCCGAGAGCTGCGCCAGCGCCGGCTCCACCGCTGCCAGGTATTTCTGCCCGGCCGAGGTGAGCTGCAGCGAGCGGTTGAGGCGATGGAACAGCGGCGCGCCGACGACATGCTCGAGCGCCGCCACGCGGCGGCTAACGGCCGAGGTCGTCAGGTTGAGTTCGGTGGCGGCAGCGGTCAGGCTGCCGCTGCGCGCTGCCGCGACAAAGGCCTCGATGGCGCCAAGCGGCGGCAGGCGCGCAGACATGGGTAGCTAGCGGTTCACGTCCACGACAACGCGGCCGCGCACCTTGCCCTTGAGGATATCGACGGCAAGCTGCGGCACGTCGCCCAGGGTGGCGTCGACCGTCATGGCGTCGAGCTTGTCGAGCGGCAGGTCGGTCGCCAGCCGGTCCCAGGCCTCTTGCCGAGGCTGCATGGGCAGCATCACCGAATCGATGCCGTACATGGAAATGCCGCGCAGAATGAAGGGCATGATGTTGCCGGGGAAGGTCACGCCCGCTGCCAGGCCACACACGGCGGCAGCGCCCCGGTATTTGATCTGCGCCAGCGCGCGCGCCAGCATGACGCCCGACACCGTATCGACCACGCCGGCATAGCGCTCCGACAGCAGCGGCGCCTCGCCCGCCTCGGTAAGCTCCTTGCGCTCGATCACCGACGCGGCGCCCATGCTCCTCAGGTAATCGGCTTCCTCGGGCCGGCCCGTGGCGGCCACCGCCTGGTAGCCGAGCTTCTTCAGGATGGCCAGCGCAACGGAGCCAACGCCGCCCGCCGCGCCCGTCACCAGGGTCTCGCCGTCGGCCGGCTTGATGCCGTGCTTCTCCAGCGCCAGCACGCAGAGCATGGATGTATAGCCGGCCGTGCCGATCGCCATGGCCTGTTTGGTGGAGATGGCTTTGGGCACGCGCACCAGATGCTCGGATTTCAGTCGCGCCTTGGTCGCATAGCCGCCCCAGAACAATTCGCCCAGCCGATAGCCGTTGACCAGCACCTTGTCGCCCGGCTTGAAATTCGGGCTGTCGGATTTCTCGACCGTGCCGGCGAGATCGATGCCGCCGACATGCGGCCAGGTGCGCACCAGACGCCCGCCTGTGGTGACGATCAGCCCGTCCTTGTAGTTGACGGTCGAGTAGTCGACCTTGACCGTGACATCGCCCGCCGGCAGCTGATCCTCGGATACTTCCTTGATCGCGCTCGTCACCTTCTTGTCGGCGCCTTGCTCCAGCACCAGCGCCCTGATTGTCCCGGCCATGTTTACGCTTCCTCTTTCGGCATTGTTTCCTGAAACCTGATCGGCTCGCCCTTGGGCGTCGCCAGCAATTGATCGTCGCGCATCACCACGTTGCCGCGGATGATGGTGGCGGTGGGCCAGCCCGTGACTTCCATGCCGTCATAGGGCGTCCAGCCCGACTTGCTGGCGATCCACTTGTTCTCGATGCGCCGCTTGGCCTTCAGATCGACCAGCGTGAAATCGGCGTCGTAGCCCAGGGCGACACGGCCCTTGCCGGCAAGATTGAACAGCCGCGCCGCTCCCGCCGACGTCAGATCGACGAAGCGCTCCAGGGTCAGCCGGCCGGCATTGACGTGATCCAGCATGATCGGCACCAAGGTCTGCACGCCCGTCATGCCCGAGGGCGAGTCGGGATAGGGCTTGGCCTTCTCTTCCAGCGTGTGCGGCGCGTGGTCGGAGCCGATGACATCGACGATGCCGTCGCGCACGCCCTGCCACAGCCCGTCGCGATGGCGCGCGTCGCGGATCGGCGGGTTCATCTGCGCCAAGGTGCCGAGCCGGTCGTAGCAGTCGGGCGCCGCCAGGGTCAGATGCTGCGGCGTGGTTTCCACCGAGGCGATGTCCTTGTGGTCGCGCAGGAACACCATCTCGTCGGCGGTGGTGACGTGCAGCACATGCACGCGCCGGCCGCGCTTGCGCGCCAGTTTGACCAGCCGCTGAGTGGCGAGCAGAGCCGATTGCGCGTCGCGCCATTCGGGATGGATGTGGGCGGTGGCGCCAGACACGCGCGTCATCGGCTTGCGCTCGTTCATGCGCTGCTCGTCCTCGCAATGCACGGCCATGCGCCGGTAGGAGTTCTTGAGGATCGCATCGAGCGTGGCGTCGTCGGGCACCAGCAAGGTGCCGGTCGAAGCGCCCATGAACACTTTCACGCCCGAGCAGCCCGGCAGGCGCTCCAGCCGCGCCAGCTCCATGACGTTCTCGGCGGCGCCGCCGATATAGAACGCGTAGTCGCACCAGGCGCGGCCCTTGGCGCGGCGCATCTTCTCCTCGAAGTCTTCCGTGGTCAGCGTCGAGGGCTTGGTGTTGGGCATCTCGAACACGCCGGTGACGCCGCCCAGCACCGCCCCGCGCGTGCCCGATTCCAGGTCTTCCTTGTACTCAAGCCCCGGTTCGCGGAAATGCACCTGGGTGTCGATGACGCCGGGCAGCACGTGCAGCCCGGCGGCGGAGACGGTTTCCAGCGCCGACGCCGCGCCCAGAGTGCCCAGCGCGACGATCCTGCCGCCGCGCACGCCGATATCGGTCTGTTCCCGGCCATTGGGGGTGAGGACGATTCCCCCACGCAGGATAAGGTCATAAGTGTCAGCCATGGCCTATTCTCCCTCATCGCGGCGGGGGCCAGCAAGGCACACTTGCCAACCGCGCAAACCTGCCCCACCTCTAGGGGCCGGAATGAGGATCATGATGGCCGAAGCGCATTTCTTCCTGGCAGGCGAACGCGGGGTTCTGGCGGTTGCCGGGGCCGACCGGAGAGCCTTCCTGCAAGGGCTGATCACCAACGATGTGGAAAAGATCACCCCGCAGCGGGCCATCCATGCCGCGCTGCTGACGCCGCAGGGCCGCTACCTGCACGATTTTTTCATGGTCGAGGACGGCGAGACCTTGCTGATTGATTGCGAGCGCGCCCGCCTGCCCGAGCTGCAGAAGAAACTGTCGATGTTCAAGCTGCGCTCCAAGGTTACCCTGGAAGATCAGTCCGACCGCTGGGCGGTGGCGGTGATCTGGGGCGACGGCGCGCGCGAGGCGCTGAAGCTGCCGGGCGAGCCGGGCAGCGCCACGGCGTTCGACGGCGGCATCGCCTATGTCGATCCAAGGCTGGGCGCCATGGGCTGCCGCGCCATGCTGCCGGCGGACAAGGCAGCGGCGAGCCTGTCGTTGGCCGGGCTGACCCAGGCCGATCAGGCGCAGTGGGATATCCACCGCCTGGCGCTGGGCGTGCCCGATGGCAGCCGCGATTTGCCGGTGGAGAAAGCCTTCCTGCTGGAGAGCGGCTTCGACGAGCTCAACGGCATCGACTGGAAGAAGGGCTGCTACATGGGCCAGGAGCTGACGGCCCGCACCAAGTACCGCGGCCTGGTGCGCAAGCGGCTGCTGCCGGTGACCGTCGAGGGCGCGATGCCGGCGCCGGGCACGCTGGTGATGCTGGGCGAGAAGGAAGCGGGCGAAATGCGCTCGGGCCGCGACGGGCACGCGCTGGCGATGCTGCGGCTGGAGATGGTCGAAGCCGCCAAGGAAAGTGGGCCGCTGACGGCAGGTGCCGCCAAGGTGACGGCGCATCTTCCGGCGTGGGTCAAATTGCCGGAGCCTGAAGCCAAGACGGAAACCTAAGGCATTTTATTTTTCGTCATGTCGAGCGCAGCGAGACATCCTCCCCTGCCGCTCCACTAACGGCGCGCGCCGTCTGCTGAAGAAGCTGGGGAAGATTCCTCGCTCCGCTCGGAATGACGGCAAAAAATTACATCGCCTTCAGCATCTTCTCGTACACCGCCTTGATCTTCGCCATGTCGCCGGGGTTGTGGCCCCAGTTCACTTTCAGCTCGCCGTCCTGCGCGGTGCGCGGCAGGACGTGGAAATGCAGGTGGAATACGGTTTGGCCGGCGCCCGGCCCGTTGGCCTGCAGCAGGTTGATGCCGCTAGGGCTGAGCGCCTTGTGTTGCGCCTTGGCGATGCGCTGGGCGGTGGCCGCGACCTTGCCCAGCACGTCGGGCGGAATGTCGTGGATGTTGGCGTAGTGGCCCTTGGCGACGGCGAGCGCGTGGCCGTCATTGACCGGGTTGATGTCCATGAAGGCGATGGTGTCGGCGTCCTCGTGCAACTTGAAGCACGGGATCTGGCCCTTAACGATTTTGCAGAAGATGCAGGTATCGTCGGTCGGATGCATGCTCGTTCAAACTCCCGGTTTCACTCTGACGTAAACGGTTTGCTGCTGGCCCGGCCCGCCCTGGCGGCGGATCTCGAAGCCGTCGAGTTCCTCCAGCATGGCGCCGATGCTGCGAAAGCCGAAATTGCGCGCGTCGAAATCGGGCAGGCGATTGTTCAGCACGCGCCCAACCTGGCCCAGATGCGCCCAGCCCGATTCGTCGCACGACGAATCGATGGCGTCGCGCAGGATGTCGACCGGTGGCGCGCTGACGTCGGGCGATGCCGGACGCGGCGCTGGCTTGGCGGCGGGTCTGCTGGAAGGCTTGGCGGCGGCGGGACGGGCGGCGGCAGGACGCGCAACAGGAGCGGCAGCGCGCTTCTTCGGCGGGCGCAGGATTTCGGTGTAGATGAACTTGTCGCAGGCGGCGACGAAGGCGCGCGGCGTCTTCTTCTCGCCGAAGCCGTAGACCATGACGCCCTCCTCGCGCAGGCGCATGGCCAGCCGCGTGAAGTCGCTGTCGCTCGAGACCAGGCAGAAGCCGGTGAAACGCTTGGAATGCAGCAGGTCCATGGCGTCGATCACCAGCGCGATGTCGGACGCGTTCTTGCCGGTGGTGAAGCTGGGCTGCTGCACCTGCTGAATCGAATGCTCCAGAATGCGCGCATTCCAGGCCGCCAGCCGCCCGGTGGTGAAATCGCCATAGATGCGTTTGACGCTGGCGGTGCCAAGCTTGGCGATCTCCGCCAGCAGATCATCGACGATCGCGGCCGAGGCGTTGTCGGCATCGATCAGCACTGCCAGTCTCTGCGCGTGTTCGGCCATACAACATCCCCCCGCCGGTTTGGCGCCAGCTTGTCAGCCGCGCAGGCGCTGCGCAATCGCCGCGGCCCGCGCGAAAGGCGATTGGCGCGGCTGCAACGCGATCTGCCCGGCGCGCGCCAGCCCGTGGCGGCCGAACTGGGCCCGCAGCCAGTCCTCCATCCAGGTCTCGGCCTGGCGCAGGCGCTGGATCTCGCCCCGCGCCTCGGCGGCCAGATGCGTGCGATGGGCCTCGACCTGGTCGATCAGCTCCTCGATGCCCTTGCCGCTCGATGCCGACAGCAGCAGCACCTGCAACCGCCATTCGCCCGACGCTTCGGCCAGCGACAGCGCGCCTTCGACATCGGCGCGGGCGCGCTCGGCGGGCGGGCCGAGATCGGCCTTGGTGACGGCGATCAGATGGGGGATCTCGGCGATGCCGGCCTTCATGAATTGCAGCGAATCGCCCGAGCCCGGCTGGACGCAGAACAGCACCGTGTCGGCCACGGCGACCACATCGGTCTCCGACTGGCCGACGCCCACGGTCTCGACGATGACGATGTCGAAGAGCGCGCGCATCAGCACCGTGGCGGGAAAGGTCAGCTCGGCGAGCCCGCCCAGCCGGTCGCGCGCTGCCATCGAGCGGATGAAGACTTTGCTGTCGTCGGGATCGGTGACGATGCGGGTGCGATCGCCCAGCAGTGCGCCGCCGGTGCGGCGCGACGAGGGATCGACGGCGATGACGCCGACGCTCCGGCCGCGGGCGCGCCAGGTCTTGATCAATGCCGACAGAAGCGTGGATTTGCCGACGCCCGGCGGACCGGTGATGCCCAGCACATGCGCGCGGGGCGCTGCGTAAGCATCGCTCAGCAGCGCAATGGTGGCGCCGTCTTCGGGCGCGCGCTCGATGCGCGCCAGGGCGGCGGCCAAAGCGGGTTTGCCGCCTTCCTTCAGCGAGGAAAGAGACGGCGGTTGCGACATCAGTCGCCGCGCGGCGAGATGCCCAGCGCCGACTGCGCCGCCGCCAGGCGCGCGATCGGCACGCGGAAGGGCGAGCAGGAGACGTAGTCCAGCCCGGCGTTGTGGCAGAAGAAGATCGACGCCGGATCGCCGCCATGCTCGCCGCAGATGCCGAGCTTCAGGCCGGGCCGCGTCTTGCGGCCGCGCTCGGCGGCAATCTTCACCAATTCGCCGACGCCTTCGACGTCGAGGCTGACGAACGGGTCGTGCTCGAAAATGCCGCGTTGCTGGTATTTCTCCAGGAACGAAGCGCTGTCGTCGCGCGACAGGCCGAAAGTCGTTTGCGTCAGGTCGTTGGTGCCGAAGGAGAAGAACTCGGCCGACTGGGCGATGTCGCCCGCGCGCAGAGCGGCGCGCGGCAGTTCGATCATTGTGCCGACCAGGTATGGCAGCTTGGTGCCGGCGGCCTTGCTGACCTCGTCCGCGACCTTGTCGACCACTTCCTTCATCAGATCGAGCTCGCGCTTGGTGGCGACCAGCGGGATCATGATTTCCGCTTCGACTGGCTTGCCGCCGCCTTTCACGATCTCGGCCATGGCCTCGAAAATGGCGCGGGCCTGCATCTCGTAGATTTCGGGATAGGAGATGCCCAGCCGCACGCCGCGATGGCCCAGCATCGGGTTGAACTCGTGCAGCTTGGCGGCGCGGGCCTGGATCTCGGCCACCGGCACGCCGATGACCTTGGCGACGCTGGCCATTTCCGTATCGGTACGCGGCAGGAATTCGTGCAGCGGCGGATCGAGCAGACGAATGGTGACCGGCAGCCCGGCCATGATCTTGAACAGCTCGACGAAGTCCTGGCGCTGCATCGGCTGGATGCGAGCCAGGGCCTTGCGGCGGCCGGCCTCGTCGTCGGACAGGATCATCTCGCGCACCGCAACGATGCGCTCCTCGTCGAAGAACATGTGCTCGGTGCGGCACAGACCGATGCCTTCGGCGCCGAACTTGCGCGCCTGGGCTGCATCGGCCGGCGTCTCGGCATTGGTGCGCACTTTCAGGGTGCGGATCTTGTCGGCCCATTGCATCAGCTCGGCGAAATCGCCCGACAGCTCCGGCTGGATGGTCGGCACCACGCCCTGCATGATCTCGCCGGTCGAGCCGTCGAGCGTGATGGTCTCGCCAGCCTTCACGGTGACGCCGCGCACAACCAATGTGCCGGCTGCAGCATCGATGCGCACGTCGCCCGCGCCGGCGACGCAAGGGCGGCCCATGCCGCGCGCCACCACGGCGGCGTGGCTGGTCATGCCGCCGGTTGACGTCAAAATTCCTTGGGCGGCGTGCATGCCGTGAATGTCTTCCGGGCTGGTCTCGCGGCGCACCAGAATGACTTTCTCGCCCTTCTGCGCCTTCTTCTCCGCCTCGTCGGCAGTGAACACGACGGTGCCGGAGGCGGCGCCGGGCGAGGCCGGCAGGCCGCGCGCGATCACCTTGCGCTCGGCCTTGGGATCGAGCGTGGGATGCAGCAGCTGATCCAGCGACGAGGGCGAGACGCGGGCAATGGCTTCCTTCTGGTCAATCAGCCCTTCGCGCACCATGTCGCAGGCGACTTTCAGCGCCGCCTTGGCCGTGCGCTTGCCGTTGCGCGTCTGCAGCATGTAGAGCTTGCCCTGCTGCACGGTGAACTCGATGTCCTGCATGTCGCGATAATGCTTCTCCAGCGTCGCGCGCACGCCGACCAACTGCTTGAAGACTTCCGGCATGACTTCTTCCATGGCCGGCGCCTTGGAGCCCTGCTTCTGCTTGGCTACCACCGTCAGGTTCTGCGGCGTGCGGATGCCGGCCACCACGTCCTCGCCCTGGGCGTTGACCAGGTATTCGCCATAGAAGGCGTTCTCACCGGTCGAGGGATCGCGGGTGAAGGCAACGCCAGTGGCGCAATCCTCGCCCATGTTGCCGAACACCATGGCCTGGACGTTGACGGCCGTGCCCCAGCTTTCGGGAATGTCGTGCAGGCGGCGATATGTGATGGCGCGCTGGTTCATCCATGAGGAGAACACCGCGCCGATGGCGCCCCACAGCTGCTCGCGCACGTCCTGCGGAAACGGCTTGCCGAGCTTCTTCTCGACCTTCTTCTTGTACTGGACGATGACCTTCTGCCAGGTCTCGGCCTTCAGATCGGTATCGAGCTTGGCGCCGGAATCTTCCTTGGCCAGCTCGAGGATTTCCTCGAAGTGATGATGGTCGATGCCCAGCACGACGCCGGAATACATCTGGATGAAGCGGCGATAGGAATCGTAGGCGAAGCGCGCATCGCCCGAGCGCCTGGCCAGGCCCTCGACGGTGACGTCGTTGAGGCCGAGATTGAGCACCGTGTCCATCATGCCCGGCATCGAGGCGCGGGCGCCCGAGCGCACCGAGACCAGCAGCGGGTTGGCGGCATCGCCGAACTTCATGCCGATGCTCTTCTCGATCCCGGCAAGGGCGGCGTCGACTTCGGCCGTCAGCTCGGCCGGGTATTTTTGATCGTTGGCGTAGTAATAGGTGCAGACCTCGGTGGTGATGGTGAAGCCGGCCGGCACCGGCAGGCCCAGGCTCGACATCTCCGCCAGATTGGCGCCCTTGCCGCCCAGCAGATTCTTCATGTCGGCGCGGCCTTCCGCCTTGCCGTCGCCGAAGCTGTAAACCCACTTCGCCATGATCTCTATCCTTCGATCTTCGAGAAATCGGCCACGCGATCCATGGCCGTGCGAATGCGCGTCAGAAGATTGAGCCGGTTCAGCCGCAGCGCGGCATCGTCGGCGTTCACCGTCACCTTGTCGAAGAACGCATCGAGCGGACCGCGCAATCCCGCCAGCGCGCCCATGGCGCCGACGAAGTTCTCGGAGGCCAGCGCCTGCTCCAACTTCGGCATCGCCGCATCGAGCGCGGCGGCGACCGTTTTCTCTTCGTCCTGCTTCAGCAGCGAGACATCGAGGGTGCCGGCGTAGGTCTTCTTGTCCTTCTTCTCTTCGGCACGAACGATGTTGGCGGCGCGGTTGTAGGCGACCAGCAGGTTCTTGCCGTTGTCGCTGGTGAGGAATTCCTGCAGCGCCTTCACCCGCGCCATCAGGCGCACCAGATCATCCTCGTTGCCGAGTGCGAACACGGCATTGACCAGATCGTGCCGCACGCCCTGCTCGCGCAGATGGACTTTCAGGCGGTCGGCGAAGAAGGCCAGCAGTTCGTCGCCGAGCTTGGCGTTCGATCCCGACAGGCGCCCGGCCGCGGCGGCAAAGGCGCGCAGCAGCGGCAGACGCAGGCCGTTCTCCAGCACGATCCGGATCACGCCCAAGCCCGCGCGACGCAGCGCAAAGGGGTCTTTCGATCCGGTCGGCTTCTCGTCGATCGACCAGAATCCGACCAAGGTGTCTATCTTGTCGGCCAGCGCCACGATCATCGATGTCGGCTTGGACGGCACCACGTCGCCCGGGCCCAGCGGGCGGTAATGATCGGCAATGGCGTCGGCCACTTCGCGCTTCTCCAGCTCATGCAACGCGTAGTAACGCCCCATGATACCCTGGAGTTCTGGAAATTCGCCGACCATGCCCGTGACCAAATCGGCCTTGCACAGCGTGGCGGCCGAGCGCACCAGATCGGCGTCGGCCTGCGGCACGAAAGGCAGCAGATCGTTGGCCAACGCCTGGATACGGTCGACCTTCTCCGCCACCGTGCCCAGCCTGGCGTGGAACACGATGTCCTTCAGCGCCGGCACGCGGTCGGCGAGCTTGGTCTTGCGGTCCTGGTCCCAGAAGAACTTGGCGTCCGAGAGGCGCGCGCGCAGCACGCGCTCGTTGCCGGCGACGACGATCTTGCCGCCATCTTCGGTCTCGGTGTTGGCGATGACCACGAAGCGCGGCGCCAGCGCGCCGTCGGGCTTGAGGCAGGCGAAATATTTCTGGTGCGCGCGCATGGAGGTGACCAGCACTTCCTGCGGCACTTCCATGAAGGCCTCGTCGATTTTGCCGACCTGAGCCACCGGCCATTCCACCAGGCCGGCGACTTCATCGAGCAGGCCGATATCATCGCGTACCGTCAACCCTTCGGCCCTGGCGAGCGAGGCGGCCTTGTCCTTGATGATCGCCTTGCGCTCCTCGGCATCGAGGATGACCCGCGCTCTCCGCAGCTTGTCGCGATAGTCGGCGAAAGAGGTGACGGCGAAGGATTGCGGCGCGTGAAAGCGGTGGCCGATGGTGCGATCACCGAAGGGGATCGGCGCCATCTTGCCGCCCAGCACGACTTCGCCCTTGAGCGGCTTGCCGTCGAACAGCGCCAGCACGCCTTGCAGCGGCCGCACCCAGGCGAAATTGCCATCGCCCCATTTCATCGATTTCGGCCACGGCAGCGCGTTCATCGCCCCAAGGATGAGACCGGGAAGAACGTCGGCGGTCTTGCCGCCCTTCTTCTCGACCACGGCGAAATAGAACTCGCCCTTGTCGGTCGCGCGCTTCTCGGCCTGATCGATCGAGGACAGGCCGGCGCCCTTGAGAAAACCTTCGATGGCTTTCTCGGGCGAGCCCACACGTGGGCCCTTCTTCTCTTCGCGCAGATCGGGCTGGCTGACCGGCAGGCCATCGACCACCAGCGCCAGACGGCGTGGCGTTGCGAAGGCTTCGGCTTTGGTGAAGCCGAGACCGGCCGCCTTCAGGCCGTCGCCAATTAGACGCTTGAGATCGTCGGCGGCGCGCGCCTGCATGCGGGCGGGAATTTCTTCCGACAGGAGTTCGAGGAGAAGCTCGGCCATCTTAAGCCGCCTCGCCCTGGCTCTTCAGCCAGGCTTCGCAACAGGCTTTCGCCAGATTGCGCACGCGGCCGATATAGGCCTGGCGCTCGGTGACGGAGATGACGCCGCGCGCGTCGAGCAGATTGAAATTATGCGAGGCCTTGATGCACTGGTCGTAGGCCGGCAGCGCCAGACCGGCGCCCAGCAGCGACTGGCATTCAGCCTCGGCATCCTTGAAATGCTGAAAGAGCTTGTCGGTGTTGGCGTGCTCGAAATTATAGGCCGATTGTTCCTTCTCGTTCTGCAGGAACACGTCGCCGTAGGTTACGCCCTGGCCGTTGAAGTCGAGATCGTAGACCCGCTCCTTGCCCTGGATGTACATGGCCAGCCGCTCAAGCCCGTAAGTGATCTCGCCCGCCACCAGCGAGCATTCGATGCCGCCGACCTGCTGGAAATAGGTGAACTGCGTCACTTCCATGCCGTCGCACCACACTTCCCAACCCAGGCCCCAGGCGCCGAGGGTCGGGCTCTCCCAGTCGTCCTCGACGAAGCGCAAATCGTGCAGGGTGGAATCGATACCCAGCTCCTTCAGCGAGCCCAGATAGAGCTCGAGGATGTCGGGCGGCGACGGCTTCAGGATCACCTGGAACTGGTAGTAGTGCTGCAGCCGGTTAGGGTTCTCGCCATAGCGGCCGTCCTTGGGCCGGCGCGAGGGCTGCACATAGGCGGCCTTCCAGGGCTTGGCCCCCAGTGCCCGCAAGGTCGTGGCCGGGTGGAAGGTGCCGGCGCCCATCTCGACGTCGTACGGCTGCAGGATGACGCAACCCTGCTTCGCCCAATAGGTCTGCAGGCGCAGGATCAGTTCCTGGAAACTGGGGGCTTTGGCGGGGCTGGCGGCCATGGGCGGACGATCCGGTTCGGGCGGGCCCTGCAAAACCGGGCTACCGGGTTAAGGGCAGCCGATTTTTTGGGCTTTTGCGGTGCGGCAAAATAGGTGCCGGCCCCCTGCCCGGTCAAGGCGATTGGGGGGACCTGGCGGGGCTTAGCGGCGCTTGGCCGTGGCCGGGCATTCCCGACCGCCGCAGGAGCCAGCCCCGGCGACCATAAAGGTGCCGCACGAGGGACAGGGCTCCATGTCCTGCGTCAGGGCCTCGCGCTTGGCACGGCCCTGGCGCGGCTTGGGCGGGGCCTCATCCCGGTCGCGGGATTTCAGCCAGCGCCAAACCACCATCACGACCAGGACGACCCCGGCCAGCATCAGGATTTTGCCGAAGCTCAGCATGGCACCATTAGAGGCCCCGTTTCGCCATGGTCAAGCTGAAAGCCGGCCGGGCGGTCGGCAGGAACGATCGGGGACCGTCCTTCGTTGTGCTGCGAGCAAAAGAAGGAACCAGCATGAGCAACGTCTACGCCCTCACCGAAATCGTCGGCACCTCGACCAGGAGCATCGAGGATGCGATCCAGCAGGCGATCAGCGCCGCTTCGCAGACGCTGAAGAATCTCGACTGGTTCGAAGTGACCGAAACGCGAGGCCATATCGAAAACGGCAAGGTCGCGCATTATCAGGTCTATCTGCGGCTGGGCTTCCGCTACGACGACAAGACGGTTAAAGCCTAAAGCCCGTAGCGGCCCCACCACGCCCGCTCCTCGATCGCCGCCAGCACGCCATCGGCCAGCGAGGCGGCGATCGGCGACGCCTGCGTCATGTCGAACGAGGGCGCTGCGTTGCGCATCAAGCGGCGACGCAGCCAGCCGCGCTGCGCGCCGACCAGCTTCAAATTCACGCGCGGCCCGAAATGCAGACGCATGATGGAGCGCAGATCGCCCAGCCCGTCCACCAGCCCCAGTTCCTTCGCTTTCGCGCCGGTCCAGAAGGCGCCGCTGAACAGCTCGCTTTCCTCGCCCTTGAGCTTGCGGCCGCGACGGGCGCGCACTTCGGCTTTGAAGTTCTCGTGGATCTCGGTCTGCATCGCTTTCAGCCGCGCCACGTCGTCGGGATTTTCCGGCAGGAAGGGATCGAGCATGCCCTTGTGCTCGCCCGACGTGTAGACGCGGCGATGCACGCCGTGGCGGGCGATGAAATCCTCCAGCCCGAAGCTCGACGAGATGACGCCGATAGAACCGACGATGGAGTTGGCGTCGGCGTAGATCTCATCGGCGGCGCAGGCCAGCCAGTAGCCGCCCGAGGCGCCGACATCTTCGATGAAGGCATAGACCGGCAGATGCTTCTCGCTGGCAAGGGCGCGGATGCGGGCGGCAATCAGGGCCGATTGCACGGGCGAGCCGCCGGGGGAATTGATCTGCAAGGCGATGGCCTTGACGCCCTTCAGCGAGAAAGCGTGCTGCAAGGTGCCGGCCAGGCCCGCCAGCGACAGCGTGGCGCGAAAGCCGGCGGACGGCGCGATGACGCCCTGCAGACGGATGACGGCCACGGTGGGCGCAGGCGAGCGCCAGCGCTGCAGCGTCAAAATCGACATCAGGCCGTTCTCGCTCATCTGCGGCGGTGCTCCGACAAAACTAGAGATAAAGGGCTGCGGCGTGGCGCAGCACGTCTTCCGCCTGCGGCGTGAAGGCGCCGCTATCCTCGTGCAGCACAAGCCCCGACGCAAGCCGCAGCGGCGTGGCCACCGACTTGCGCGCCCGCACCAGCACCCGGCGCGCCGCCTTGCCCTCGCCGGGCCACAGCGGAAACACCACGATTTCACCGGCCCTGCCGTTGAGGCAGGCCAGGATCTCGCCCAGCCGCTCGGCGCGATGCACCACCGTCAGCGTGCCCTTCGAGCGCAGCATCAGCAGGCTGTAGGTCAGCCACGCGGCCAGGGTGGCGGTGCTTTCGACGTTGGCGGCGGCCTTAACCGGATCGGGCGGCAAGGTCGCCTCGTCCGCCGTCAGGTAGGGCGGATTGGTCATGACGTGATGGAAGGTGCCGGCGGCCAGCCGCGGCGGCGGCCGCTGCGCCACGTCGGCCACGATCATCTCGACGCGGTCCTGCAACCCGTTGAGCTGCACGTTGCGCGAAGCCAAAGACACCAGCTCGCGCTGCATTTCGATGCCGACCACGCGCACGCCCGGAATCCGCACCGCCAAACACAAGGCTGCCGCGCCGACGCCGGCGCCGATATCGAGCACCGCTTCGCCCGCTTCCGCTTCGACGGAGGCGGCCAGCACCAGCGTATCCAGCGCCACGCGGTAGCCTGTCGCCGGTTGCAGCAGCCTGACGCGGCCGTCGAGCAGCCGGTCTTCGGTGATGGTATGATTGTCCATATTCGCCGGTGACTTGAACGGATTATGCGGCCCAACGCCGCACGTGATGCGCGCGCATGCGACAGAGCATGCCTTGACCCTCCGAATCGGTCCCTTATGCTGAAAGCCTGATCGGCAGGAAAGAATAGAGCGCATGGCCGTCGTTGTCAGCTTCGAAGAAAAACGCAAGGGCCGCCCGGCGGGTCTCGACGGGCTGATGCAGCTGTGCGGCGGCGATCTCGAGCGCGTCAACCACGCCATCGTCGAGCGCATGCATTCGCCGGTCGAACTGATCCCGCAACTGGCCAAGCACCTGGTCGAGGCCGGCGGCAAGCGGCTGCGGCCGCTGCTGACCTTGGCGGCGGCGCGGTTGTGCAACTATCGCGGCGACAAGCACATCCTGCTGTCGGCCTGCGTCGAGTTCATCCATACCGCCACCTTGCTGCACGACGACGTTGTCGACGGCTCCAGCCTGCGGCGCGGCAAGCCCTCAGCCAACGCCGTATGGGGCAACAAGGCGCCGGTGCTGGTCGGCGACTTCATGTTCACCCGCGCCTTCGAGTTGATGGTCGAAGTCGGCTCGCTGGAAGTGCTGCGTATTCTCTCCGAGGCCTCATCGGTAATCGCCGAGGGCGAGGTGCTGCAATTGCAGACCGCCAACAACATGGCGACAAGCGAGACGGCCTATCTGGAAGTGATCGAGGCCAAGACCGCCAAGCTGTTCGCGGCGGCCTGCCAGATCGGCGGCGTCATCGCCGAGCGGCCGGCGGCCGAGTGCGAGGCGCTGGAAAGCTACGGCACCAATATCGGCATCGCCTTCCAGCTGGTCGACGACGTGCTGGATTACACCGCCCGCCAGGCGACCCTGGGCAAGGCGGTGGGCGACGATTTCCGCGAAGGCAAGATCACCCTGCCCGTCATCCTGGCGTTCCGCCGCGGCGACGAGGAAGAGCGCAATTTCTGGCGGCGCACGATGGAGCGGCTGGAGCAGAAGGACGGCGATCTGGAGCGGGCGCTGGAGCTGATGCAAAAGCACAAGGCGCTGGCCGATACGCTCGACCGCGCCCGGCATTACGGCAAGATGGCGCGCGATGCGCTGGCGCTGTTTCCCGATTCGCCCGTGCAGCGCGCTTTCCTCGACGTGGTCGACTTCTCGATCGAGCGGGCGTTTTAGGGCGGAAATCCCGCGATTTCCGCGACTTGGATCAGCCCTTGCGGCTTTAGCAGGCGGGCATTATAACCAGCCCCGCTAACGGGTTTGAGCCCGACAGCGCAGCGGAACGGAGTGTAGCTCAGCCTGGTAGAGCACTACGTTCGGGACGTAGGGGCCGGAGGTTCGAATCCTCTCACTCCGACCATTCCGCCTCTTACTGGATCATCCCCGCTTCACGAAAATAACGCAGCGCACCTTCGTGCAAGGGCGCCGTCAGCCCGTATTGCGCGATCTCCTCGCGCTTCATCGCGGCCAGGCCGGGATGCTGGGCGGTGAAGTCGGAGAAATTCTCCGCCACCGATTTCACCAGCGCATAGACCAGATCGGCCGGCACCTTGTCGGTGGTGACCAGCGTGGCGCGCACGCCAAGCGTGCCGATCTCCGCCTGTGTCGGACCGTAAAGGCCGGCCGCGATCGTCGCCGGCGCGTAGTAGCGACGATCGGCGATGGTCTTGGTCACGGCAGCCCCCACGATCGGCGCCAGCTTGGCCTTGCAGCCACCGAGCAGACGCTGCGTCAGCGCGTTCGGGTGATTGCCCATCACCAGCATGGCATCGAGCTCGCCGGCGCAGAAAGCCTGCGCCGCCTCGTCCGGTGCGGCGGCATTGAGCGTTCCCAGATCCTGGCCGCGCCAGCCCGAGGCGGCGGCGAGAATGTCGAACAGGATGCGCTGGCCGGACTCGGCCGGGCCGGCGCCGATGCGCTTGCCCTTGAGTTGCTCGAAAGTCTCGATGCCCGAATCGCTCCGCACTACGAGCGTCAACGGCTCGGCGTGCAGCGCCATCACCGAGCGCAGCGATTTGACGGCGCCGCCGTCGCGGAAAGCCGCGGTGCCCTGCACGGCGTGATATTGCCAGTCCGATTGCACGATGCCGAAATCGAGCTCGCCAGCCAGCAGACCCTTGATGTTGGCGGTCGAGCCATTGGTGCTCTCGACCAGGCAACGGATCTCGCCCGCTTTGGCGACGGCGCGACACAAGGCGCCGCCAGCGGGATAGTAGAGGCCCGCCACCAGATTGGTGCCGATGCGCAGCATCGGCCGCTCGCCATTGCCTGGCGAGACGTCGAGGGCAGGCTTCGTCTGCTGCGCCAGCGCCGGAACGGCGCCAGACAAAAGCAGAGCGAACGCCAAGGCGACGCGCCGCCCGCGCTCAGGCAAAATCGATCTCCATCACCGACGCATTGTGGGGACTGAAGGGCATGGCGGCAACCCGCCACAGCCGGAAAACGACAGGAGCATTGCCGTACGAGACGGGCGCTGTAACATGCGGGCGGCCTGCAGCCACGGCATCAATCTCATGGATTTGCGTTCCCACATCCGCTCCATTCCCGATTTTCCCAAGCCCGGCATTCTGTTCTACGACATCTCCACCCTGCTGGCGCATCCCGCAGCCTGGCAGGAAGCGATATCGCAACTGGCGCGCGCGATCGCGCCGTTCAAACCCGACGTGCTCGCCGGCATCGAATCGCGCGGCTTTCTCGTGGCGGCGCCTTTGGCGCTGCATCTGGGCTGCGGCTTCGTCATGCTTCGCAAGCGCGGCAAGCTGCCGGGCAAAACCGTTGCCCATAGCTACCAGCTCGAATATGGACAGGATACGCTGGAGATCCAGGCCGATGCCGTGCGGCCGGGACAGCGCGTCGTCGTGCTCGACGACCTGCTGGCCACAGGCGGCACGCTGGCGGCAGCGATCGCGCTGCTGCGCAAGGTCGGAGCGGAAGTGACGGGCGCCGGCTGCATGCTGGAGCTGTCGTTCCTCAAAGGCCGCAACCATGTCGACGTTCCCGTAACCACACTGATCCAATACGACAACTAGAACCCAATCGAGGCAAACCTATGTCGGTGGTCGAAAATTTCTCCAAAACCTACGCCGAAGCGCGCGAAAAATTCTGCGCCGCCGCCGCAGCGGCGGGCGCTTCGCTGCGCTCCAAACGCAACCCCACCAAGGGGCCAAGCGGCGAAGCGCTTTACACCGACGTTGCGCGGCTGGGGCCGGACGATGCGCCCAACATGCTGGTGCTGACCTCGGCAACGCACGGCATCGAAGGCTACTGCGGCTCGGGCTCGCAGATCAGCTGGCTGCGCAATCGCGGCGCCGCAACCCTGCCCGCCGATACCGGCATCCTGCTGATCCATGCCGTCAACCCGCATGGCTTCGCCTGGACGCGCCGCGTCAACGAAGACAACGTCGATCTCAATCGCAATTTCGTCGATCACGGCAAGCCGTACCCGAAGAACGAAGGCTACGTGGAACTGGCCGATGCGGTGAAGCCGGCGCAGTGGAACGACGGCCATCTCGCCAAGGCGCAGCAAACATTCGATGCCTATATCCAGAAACACGGCATGTTCGGCTTCCAGGGCGCGATCACCGGCGGGCAGTACACGCACAAGGACGGCGTGTTCTTCGGCGGCAATCGACCGACCTGGTCCAACGTCACCATCCGCCAGATCATTCGCGAGGAGCTGTCGAAGGCCAAGCGCATCGGCGTGATCGATTTCCATACCGGGCTTGGGCCGTTCGGCCATGGCGAGATCATCGCAACTGCTTCGCCCAACTCGCCGGCCATGGCGCGCACCAAGCAATGGTATGGCGACGAGGTGACATCACCTGAGTCCGGCACGTCGACGTCGGCCGTAGTGGTGGGCGTGATGGTGGACGCTTTTCCGCAGGAAGCGCCCTTCGCCGAAGTTACCAGCATGGCTTTGGAATACGGCACCTATCCGGTGCTGGAAGTGCTGCAGGCGGTGCGGCAGGACAATTGGCTGCACGTACATGGCGATCTCAACTCGGCGCAGGGCCAGGAAATGAAGGCCTATATGCGCGAGCGGTTCTTCCCGGCCGAGGATCGCTGGAAGGAAATGGTGTGGGCCCGCGCCGACGAAGTCATCGGCAAGGCGCTGAAAGGGTTGAAAGCCTAGGTTCCGGCCGAAATGCGGACGGACGGGTTGCGCGTCAGCACGCCGTCGGGGTGCTCGGCGCGCTCCTTCTCGATCACCGCCAGCGCATGGCGGTAGCCGATCTCGATCACCGCATCCATCGACTGCCAGTCGAGCAGATCGATGCCGGCGGCCGGCGGGCGGAACACCAGGTCGGCCACTTCGCGCTGACGGGCCGAAGCCTCGTTGGAGCTGACCAGCGCCGAGCGCAGCAGGATTTTCACGATCGAGGGCAACGGCAGGGTTTCCTTGCGCCGCCAGATCAGCCGACGCAGGAACTCCCAGGCCGACCACGGCGTCTCGACGCCTTCGCCGGCTGAAATGGCGCCGGCGGTTTCGATATCGACGCCGATGACGATGCCGCCGCCCTGCTGGCGCATGACTTCGACCGGCAGATTGTCCATGACGCCGCCATCGACATGCACCTGCCCGCCTTCCAGCACTGGCGGCAGGATCCCCGGCAGGGACACGCTGGCGCGCAGGCGGCGCCATAGTTTGCCCTGCCGCAAGACGTCGGTATGGCCGCTGGTGAGATTGGCGGTGGTGCAGAAGAATGGCCGCGCCAGATCCTCGATATCGACCTCGCCATAGGCCTGGCGCAACAGGCGCTCGACCTTGCGGCCAGCGAACAGCGACACGAAAGGCAGCGTGTAGTCGCTGAGCGGATTGGTGCTGACGAAAGCGGCGCGGAACATCTCGCGCAGTTGCTGCCAGTCCAGGCCGGCTGCGACGCCGGCGCCGATCAGCGCGCCCATGCTGGTGCCGCCGACGCGATCGATCGGCAATCCGGCCTCGGCCAGGGCGCGATAGACGCCGATATGGGCGAAGCCGCGCGCCCCGCCACCGGCGAACACCACGCCGATCGCCTGATCGGTCATCAGCCGCGCCAGGCGGTCGAAATCGCCCGCCTGGTCAATGCGGATGTGATGGTGATTCACATGCGTTTTGCCGGCGAGATACCGGGCGGTGCGTCCGGCCTCCAGCTCGTCCGTCGTGCGCAGCAGCACCAGGTCGCGGCGCGGCGTGTAAATCCGACCGGGCTCAGGCTCCATCGGCCACGCCGTCGGCGGCTCGATCGCTATGTCGCCTAACAGAATAACCCGATCGGCCTGCCGTAGACACAACCGCGTCCAGTTGGTCGGCGTCGGATCGGCAAGATAGAGGACGTGCGAGGCGGACTCCTCGACGTCATGGAACCATTCGGTCGTGCTCCGCCCGTGTTCGTTGGTCAGGATCTGGGGCGAGCCTGGCGCCAGGCGATCGAGCGCCGTGCTGAACTTGGTCGCGAACTCGGCCATCGGGACGCTGGCATCGACGGGCAGCAGGGCAAAGGTCCGCGGCGGGTGCGTCGTCCCGTCGTGGCGGATAATTCGGTCCAGCCGTTTGACGATGAAGCGCAGCAGGTGCGCCAGCGCATGCGGATGATCGCGCGCCAGCCGCTCGAAAGATTCGCGAGTCAGCATGCCGAGCTCGGTATCGCGCAACGCGGCGACCGTGGCCGAACGCCGGCGACCGGCGATCAGCGACAGCTCGCCAACGGTCTCGCCCGCGGTGACTTCGCTGATCAGCGTCACCTTGCCGGCAGGATCGCGTCCGAATACGCCGAGGCAGCCGCGATAGACGAAGTACAGCGTGTCGCCGGGCTCACCGGCATCGAACAGCACGGCACCGCCCGGCAGGGCGATGGACGTCAGTTCGGCAGCGATCGCATCGACGGCGGAGACTTCCAGCCCGGTCATGACCCGGGCTGCGCGCCACAATCGGCCGCGCCAGTTCTTGTCGGTCTTTGGCGATTCGGGAATCTGCAAGTTCACCCGTGCTCCTCCCCGGCGGAAGACTGTCACTCCCTTTTGTTCCAGGCAAGCAAGCTTCACGAGGCCAACCGCAGCAATCCATCCGCATCCAGAGCCTCGCTGCCGAAAGCGGAGCGACGGATGCCGGCCAGGGTGCTGAGCATCAGATGCCGGCTGGGGCCGAAATGGCAGGCCGGCCCGAACGCAAGATCGCGCAGCATGCCCAGCAGCGGGAAATCGGACTGGTAGAACGGCGTCAGGAAGCGGCTGGCCAGCCGGTAGAAGGCGATCTGTCCGCGCCGCCTTGCGGCGAAGCCGTCGAGTGCCGTTTCGACATCCTCGTCCGCCAGCGCCTGGGACAGATGGAAGGCATCGAGCAACGCCAGATTGGCGCCCTGTCCGAGCTGCGGGCTGGTGCCGTGCGCGGCATCGCCGATGAAGATCACCCGCCCCTGCCGCCATTGCGGCACCATCACGTCACGATAAGTGGCGGACGTCATAGCCGGCATCGCCTCCGGCACCGGCAGCAAATCCTCAAGCGCCGGCCAGTAGCGCAGCAGACTCTCGCGCCATTGCGCCATTGTCATCGGTGGCCAGCCGGCGATCTCCCTCTGGCGCAGGCTCCAGAACAAAGTGACCCAGTTATCGGACTGCGCAGCTGGATTGTGGCCGACCGGCAGCACACCGATCATCACCCGCGTCGACTTGAAACGCTGCGTCAGCATGCCCGCGAAGCGGCCCGCGGGATCATGGAAGGCGCCCCACAGGCAGCCCCAGGGATAGAGCGGGGCGCGATGGCGCAGGTGGCTCGCCTGACGCAGGGCCGAATGCGCGCCGTCGCACACGATGGCGAGATCGAAACGGCCATGGCTCCTGTCATCGCTGTCGATCGGCTCGACTGCTTTATCGTGCTGCTCGAGTTTCACGATAGTGGCACCGCACACCAGATCGATCTTCTCGCGCAGCAGCGGCTTGTGCAGCAGGTCGAACAGGCTGGCGCGATGGATGCCCAGGCCACGACAGGCGGGATCGAGGTCCTTGTAATGGAGATCGAGCACGCGCCTGCCGGCAATCGTACGGCCGTCTATGCCGCGCACCTCGGCGCCGGCTTCGATGGCAGTCTCGTAGAGACCCAGCTGCTTGAGGACGGCGAGGCCGCTGGGCTGCAGCAGCAGGCCAGCGCCTACCGGCGCCGGCTGCAGGAAGCGTTCGAGGATTGTGACCTTGTGACCGTTGCGGGCCAGGAACAGGGCGGCGGCCTGTCCCGCAACGCCGCAGCCGATAATTGCAATATGCAATGCCCCCATGACCGAAGCAGACGCTGGCTGCCGGCCGCGGTCAATGGTGACGCAACGAAAAAGGGGCGGCACGATGCCGCCCCTTCATGGATTGGTCGGTGGTCCGGCTTAGAGCCCGCCGTTGACCACCAGGCACTGGCCGCTGACATAGTCGCTGTCGGGCGAGCAGAAGAGATAGACCGAACCGGCCGCTTCCTCGGGCAGGCCGCCGCGGCCCAGCGGGATCATCTGGTTCATGGCCGCGATGCGCCCGCCCTGCACGCCGATCTTCACCTGCCGACCCTGCACCTCGATGGTGCCGCTCTCGCCTTCGGTCAGCGGCTTGGTCAGGCGCGTCTGGATGTAGCCGAACGCCACGGCGTTGACGGTCACATCATAACGGCCGAACTCCTTGGCCAGCGTCTTGGTCAGGCCGACGATGCCCGCCTTGCCCGCCGAATAGTTCGACTGGCCGGCATTGCCGTTGACGCCCGAGGTCGAGGAGATGTTCACCACCTTGCGCACGATGCGCTTGCCCTCGGCGCGCTCCTTCTCGACCGCATCCTTGAAGTGGATCTGGAAGGCGCGGAGGATGCGGAACGGCGCGGTCAGATGCACGTCGAGAATGGCGTACCATTGCTCGTCGGTCATCTTCTGGATGACGCTGTCCCAAGTATAGCCGGCATTGTTGACCACGACATGGCAGCCGCCG
This sequence comes from uncultured Hyphomicrobiales bacterium, assembly GCA_964388115.1. Lineage (GTDB taxonomy): Bacteria > Pseudomonadota > Alphaproteobacteria > Reyranellales > JAQSWP01 > JAQSWP01. The sequence continues at coordinate 425,871 of CAYLYK010000001.1, read as the reverse complement.
AAGGCATCGACCGCGGTCTTGATGATGCGATCGCCAAAATCGGGCGCCGCCACGTCGCCGACGCAGGCCACCGCCTTGCCGCCCATCTTCTCGATGGCGGCAATGGTTTCCTTGGCCGGCGCCTCGTCGATGTCGTTAATGACCACCTTGGCGCCGTCGCGCACCAGGCGGAAGGCGATTTCCTGGCCGATGCCGCGGCCCGACCCGGTGACGATGGCAACCTTGCCGTCCATTTGACCCATGAGCGTTCTCCCGTTCTCGATTTTCCGATTAGGCCGCGGCGACCGTGGCGTTGCCCTGCAGGGTCGGCTTGCCGTGCTGGTTGATGCAATTGACTTCGAGGTCGATCAGCTTCTCGCCGTTCTCCTCGCGCTTGCCCACGACCTTCCCGGTGACGGTGATCTCGTCGCCGACCCAGGTGATGGTGGAAAAGCGCGTGCCGAGCTTGCGGATCTGGGTCTGCGGCGCGAAAGCCGTAACCTGGCGGCCGAGGAAGGCCATCGACAGCATGCCGTGCGCGAACACGTCCTTCATGCCGAACTTCTTGGCGAAGTCGATATCGACATGGATCGGATTGTGATCGCCCGAGCCGCCGCAATAGAGCGCCAGCTGATGGCGCGAGATCGGGGGCAGCTTCAACGGCTTCAGCTCGTCGCCGACCTTGACGTCATCGAATTTCGGAGTCTTGACCATGATCGCCTCCCTATTGCTTGGTCGGGTTGCGCACGACGGTGATCGAGCGCGCCTTGGCGACCGGCTTGCCGCCCTCGCCCGTCACGTCGATCTCGCTGACGACGAACCACAGCGCGCCGTCCTTCTTGTCGTAAACGTCGGTGATCTTCTGCTGACAGGTCAGCCGATCGCCGACGTAGATCGGCGCGAAATACTCGTAATGCTGCTCGCCGTGCAGGATCCAGCCGATATTGACGTCGATCAGCTTCAGCAGGCCGCCCTTGTTGGGATCGTCGTTGGTGACGGCGGTGATGAAGGTGGGCGGCGCGACGATGGTGCGATAGCCGGCGGCCTTGGCGGCGGCCTCGTCGAGATGGATCGGGTTTTCCTCGCCGATGGCCTTGCAGAACAGCCTGATCTTGCCGGCTTCGACGGTGGTGGTGAAGGCTGGGAACTTGTGTCCCACGTGTTTCTTGTCGATGGCGAATTCAGCCATGGAGCGTTTCTCCCTTTGCTGCAAAGAAAAGCCCGGTCCGTTTTGCTGCGGACCGGGCTTTAGATTTCCGTCGGCTTACTCGTAGCGGCCGATGATCGAGATGCTCGAGACGTTCTCGCGCGGCGCGCCGCCCAGGTTATGCGTCATGCCGATGCGCGGGTCCTTGAGCTGACGGGCACCGGCGCGGCCCTGCAGCTGCAGGTACATCTCGTACAGCATGCGCAGGCCGGAGGCGCCGATCGGATGGCCGAAACACTTCAGACCGCCGTCGATCTGGCAGGGGATCTCGCCGGTCGAGTCGTAGAACCCGTCCAGCACGTCCTTCCAGCCCTTGCCCTCTTCGGAGATGAAGAGGTCTTCCATGGTCACCAGCTCGGTGACCGAGAAGCAATCATGCACCTCGAACATCGAGACTTCCTTGCGCGGCGCCTTGATGCCGGCTTCCTCGTAGGCGCGCTTGGCGGCGATGCGGGTGGTGTGGAAGTAGCTGCCGTCCCAGGAATTGTGGCCCGACTCCGAGCCGTTGGAGACGGCCAGCTGCAGCGCCTTGACGCTGATCAGATTGTCCTTGCCCAGCGACTTGGCGATTTCCGGCGTGGTGACGATGGCGGCGGCGGCGCCATCGGAGACGCCGCAGCAATCGAACAGGCCCAGCGGCGAGGCGATCATCGGCGCGTTCAAGATGGTGTCCATCTCAACGGCCTTCTGCAGATGCGCCTTGGGGTTCTTGGCGCCGTTCTGATGGCTCTTCCACGACACGTGGCCGATGGCGCGCTTCAGGTCGTCGTACTTCACGTCATGACGCGCCATGTAGGCCGAGGCGAGCTGGGCGAAGCTGCCCGGCGCGGTCTGGTTGGCGGCCCAAAGCTGTTGCAAGGGGGCGCCACGGCCGCCCGGCAGGCCGCCGTAGCCCGTGTCCTTCAGTTTCTCGACGCCCAGCGCCAGCGCGAAATCGACCGCGCCGGAGGCCACGGCATAGCAGGCGCCCCGGAAGGCTTCGGTGCCCGAGGCGCACATGTTCTCCACATGCGTCACCGGGATGTTGGGCAGGCGCAGCGTGGTCGACAGCGGAATACCCGACTTGCCGACATGCACCTCGTCGATGGCGGTCGAGAACCAGGCCGCCTGGATCTGAGTCATGTCGATGCCGGCATCCTTGATGCACTCCATGAACGCCTCGACCATCAGGCCTTCGGCGCCAGTGTCCCAGCGCTCGCCGAACTTGGAACAACCCATGCCCAGAATGGCGACTTTGTCCTTAATTCCCTTTGCCATCGCAAAGATCCTTTCTTTTGTATGAACCCTAGTGCCGGTTCGTTACGCAATCGCTCCCAATTTCGCACGCAGCCGGATCAGACCGGCGTCGCTTTCCAGAAATAGCGCTTGAAGCCGCCGCGCATGCTGTCGACGTCGCGGATGCGGAACGTCATGCGCATCTTCTGCCCGACCTTGACCTGCTCGGCGTCGCAATCGGTGAAGTCGGCCATGAAGCGGCCGCCTTCGGGGAAAGTGATCATGCCGTAATAGGCCGGCGGATCCGGCGTGAAGGTCAGCGAGTCGGCCGACCAGGACATGATCGAGCATTCCAGGCCGGCGAAGGAGAACGGCTCCTGGCTGTCGACGGCGTGGCAGTTCGGATTGACGCAGACCTGGCTGCGCGGGAACTGCACGGTGCCGCATACTTTGCACTTGCCGCCGACCAGGCCGTAGATCATGTCGCGATTGCGATAGAGGATCGACAGCGCGGTCTTCTTGTCGAACTCGGCGCGCATGCCCTTCTCGATCGGCAGCATGTCGTTGAAAGCCAAGAACTTCATGTAGTTCTTTTCTTCCTTGCGCCGGTTCAGCCAGCCCGAGATGCCATTGCGCTTGGAAAGCTTGGCAAGCTCGGCTGTGACTTCGAACACCAGCACGTCGAGGCCCTGGCCGAAGCCGACCACCATGATCTTCTCGCCGGCCTTGGCGCCTTCCAGCGCATGCACCAGCATGACCAGCGCGTGCGCGCAGCCGGTGTCGCCCAGCTTGTCCTGCAGCAGGTCGCGCACCGCCGTCTCGGCGACGCCGGCGGCCTTCGCCATCTGCTTGGGCACCGCGCCCATCAGGCTCGGCATGATGAAATGGGCGATGTCCGATCCCTTGAGGTTCAGCTGCGCCAGCGCCTTCTTCAAGGCCGGCGGCACGATCTTGGCGTAGCCCTCGTCGCGGATCCAACGCTCTTCCCAGGTGTAGTCGAAATCCGATTCGTCGCCGCGGAAATGGTCGACGAAATCGACCGAGGTCGAATAGCCGCCGAGGAACTTGGCGATCACCTTGTCGGTGCCGACCATCAACGCGGCCGCGCCGTCGCCGAATTGCAGCTCATGCGTGGAAGCCACGCGCGTCTTGCGCTTGTCCGACGCTGCGACCATGACGCGGCGGCCGCCGCGGGCGGCGTCGAGCGCGGCCATCAATGCGGTGGTGCCCGCCTTCTGCGAGCCGGCGAAGTCGGCGACGGCCAGGCCCTCTTCGCGATTGAGCGCGGTGCCGATGACACCCGAGTTCTGGCGATCCTTGAAGGGTTGCGTGGTGGAAGCGAAATAGAGCCCGTCCATGTCGGCGTCGCCGCCGGCGAGGCAATCACGCGCGGCTTCCACCGCCATGGTGATAGAGTCCTCGTCCCAATTGCCCATCGCACGCTCGCCCTTGGCGTTGCCGCGCAGGCCGGGCGCGAACCACTTGTTGGCGGCGTAAACGGCCTGCCGATCCAGGCGCAGGCGCGGAACGTAGCCGCCATAAGCGGTGATGCCTACCATCGTCGATCTCCCTAAACTCAGATCTTGCAAAAAAACGTAACGGCGCCCGCCAAAGCGCGGCGTGAACGAGCGTTTATGCTACTGCGATGCAGCAGGCAAGTCCTCCCAAATTTTTGCCCGTCGGCGCGACCCCTTCATGCGATTTTGCGAGGCGAAACCGGTTGCCAGAACGAAAAAGGCGGGCAAAAGCCCGCCTTTTTGCAGTCATCGCCGCGGGTTGCGTCAGGCGGCTTCCGCCATGATCTGGCCATAGCGGGTCAGGTGGAATTGCTGGTTGCCGAAAATGCTGTCGATCATGGTCAGCCGCTTGAAGTAATGGCTGACGTTGAGCTCGTCGGTGACGCCCATGCCGCCATGCAGCTGCACCGCGCCCTGGCCGACGAAGCGGCCGGATTTGCCGATTTGCACCTTCGCAGCCGAAGCCGCCTTGCGACGCACCGCCGGATCGGGATCGTCGATCTTCAAGGTCGCCATCAGCACCATCGAGCGCGATTCCTGGGCATGGGTGAACATGTCGACCATACGGTGCTGCAGCACCTGGAACTTGCCGATCGGCACGCCGAACTGCTTGCGGGTCTTGATGTATTCGTGCGTCGCGGCGTTGAGCGCATCCATGCAGCCCACGGCTTCAGCGCAAACCGCGACCGTGGCGCGGTCAATGACCTCTTCCAGCAGCGAGAAACCGTCATCGAGCTTGCCGACGATCGCGTCGGCGCCAACAGCGACTTTGTCCAGGGTGATCTCAGAAGCGCGCAGCGCGTCCTGGGTCGGGTAGTCGCGGCGGCTCAGGCCCTTGGCGTTCTTGTCGACCACGAACAGCGTGATGCCCTTGGCATCGCGCTGGCCGCCCGAGGTGCGGGCAGCGACGATGATGTGATCGGCGGCCGGGCCGTTGAACACGACGCCTTTCTGGCCCGAGATCACGTAGCCAGCACCTTCCTTCTTCGCGGTCGTGGCGACATCGGCCAGGTTGTAGCGCGCCTGCTTTTCGAAATAGGCCAACGCCAGCTGCTTGGAGCCGTCGATGACGCCCGGCAAAATCGCCTGCTTCTGGGCCGCGCTGCCGCCACGCGCGATCGCCTCGCCACCCAGCAGCACCGTCGGCAAATAAGGCTCCAGCACCAGGCCGCGGCCGAACTGCTCCATCACGATCGAGGTTTCGACCATGCCCCAGCCCAGCCCGCCCGCTTCCTCGGAGAAGGGAATCCCAAGCCAGCCCAGCTCGGCGAATTTCGCCCAGTTGCTCTCGAGCCAGCCCGTGTTGGTGGCGGCATTCTTGCGGCGGGTTTCGAACGCGTAATTCTCGCGCACGAAACGCTCGACGCTGTCCTTGAGCATGTTCTGGTCGTCATTCAGCGAAAGATCCATGTCGCACTCCCGAACCGCCCGCAGGCGGCGTTTCCATTCTGCTTGATTGAAGTCGTTTGGCTTTAAAGACCGAGCACCATCTTGGCGATGATGTTCTTCTGGATTTCGTTCGACCCGCCATAGATCGAGGTCTTGCGCACGTTGAAGTAACGCGGCGCCGCCGTCGTGGCGTAGGCCGGACCGACCGGCTCCTCGTTGCTGCCCTGCCACAACAGGCCCGGCAGATAGGGATTGGCGTAATAACCGACTGCCTCGACAGCCAGCTCGGTAATGCGCTGCTGGATTTCCGAGCCGCGGATCTTCAGGAACGAGACTTCCGGCCCCGGCGCGCCGCCGGCAGCTTCGGAGGAGAGAATGCGCAGCTCGGTGAATTCCAAGGCCTGCAGCTGGATCTCCAAATCGGCGATCTTGTCGCGGAAGGCGCCGTCCTGGATCAGCGGCTTGCCGTCCTGCTGTTCGCTGGCGGCGATGCGCTTGAGCGATTCGACGCCGCGCTTGGATTGCGGCACGGCGGCGATGCCCGACCGCTCGTTAGCCAACAGGAACTTGGCGTAGGTCCAGCCCTCGCCTTCCTTGCCGATGAGATTCTCGGCCGGCACCTTTACATCGGTGAAGAACACCGAGTTAACCTCGTGTCCGCCATCGGCCATGATGATGGGCTGCACGGTGACGCCGGGCGACTTCATGTCGATCAGCAGGAAGGAGATGCCTTCCTGCTGCTTGGCGTTCACGTCGGTGCGCACCAGGCAGAAAATCCAGTCGGCATACTGGCCCAGCGTGGTCCAGGTCTTCGAGCCGTTGACGATATAGTGATCGCCCTCGCGCACGGCGCGGGTCTTGAGCGAGGCCAGGTCCGAACCCGAACCCGGCTCGGAATAGCCCTGGCACCACCACACGGTCGATTCGCGGATGCCCGGCAGGAAGCGCTGCTTCTGCTCCTCGTTGCCGAAAGTGTAGATCACCGGGCCGACCATCTTGGTGCCGAAGGGAATGATCGGCGGGCAGTTCATCTCGGCGCAGACATTGTCGAAAATGTACTTCTGCGTCGCTGTCCAGCCCGGACCGCCGTGCTTCTTCGGCCAGCTCACGACCAGCCAGCCCTTCCGTCCCAGCGCCTGCTGCCAGCGCATGTGGTCGTCCTTGCTCAGATGCTTGCCGTGTTTGACCTTGTCGGCGATGTCGGCCGGCAGATTGGTTTTGACGAAGTCGACGACTTCGGCGCGGAACTTCTGGTCGGCTTCGGTGAAATTCAGGTCCATGGCGCCATCCTCCTACGCACCGTCTCGCCCGGCGAAACGCCGGTGACGGTACGGTCATTTTTCATTTCGCTGCCGATACTATCAGCCGGTTTTGCCCGTGCAAGGCGACTTAATCTGGCTCGTTGATGAGCAAAGCGCCGCAGGAAACCAGGGCCTCGATCCGCTCAGCGGAATAGCCGGCCTGGGCCAGAACCTCGCGTCCATCCGCCCCCAGCTTGGGCGCATGGCGGCGGAATTCGGTCGGGGTTTTCTCGAATTCGATGGGATTGCGGAAGGTGACGATGGGGCCTTCCGTCGGATGCTCGCGCTCCGCGTAGAAGCCCACCGCGTTCAGGTGCGGATCGTGCAGCAATTCCTCCAGCGAGCGCACCGCCATGACCGGAATATCGGCCGCCTCCATCAGCGCCACCCATTCGGCCGTGGTCTTCGCCCGCATGACCTCGTCCATGATCTGGTACAGCTCGTTGTAGCGGCGGGCGCGCTGCTGGGCGTCGGTGAAGCGATCGTCAACGGCCAGTTCCGGCCGGCCGACGATCTCGAAATAGCGCACCCAATGCCGGTCGGTGTAAGGCAGCACGCAGATATGTCCGTCCCTGGTCTCGAACGGGTGGCGATACTTGTTGATGATGCGGTCGTAGCCCATGGTGCCGATGGCGGGCTTGAACGTCTCGCCGAAGAGATGCTCGACCATCCAGAAAGACGTCATGGTTTCGAACATCGGCACTTCGATCTTCTGGCCCTCGCCCGTACGCTGCCGATGCACCAGCGCACCCAGGGTGGCGATGGCCAGATGCAGCCCGGTCGTCTTGTCGGCGATCAGGCTGGGAATGTATTGCGGCGCCGAGCCGTCGACGCGCGATTGCAGGGTCGCCGCACCCGACGCGCCCTGCACCAGGTCGTCGAAGGCAGGACGATCGCCGTAGGGACCCTTGCGACCGTAGCCCATGGCATAGGCGTAGATGATCGACGGGTTGACCGCCTTCAACGCTTCATAGCTCAGCCCCAGTCGGTCGATCGCCTGCGGCCGGTTGTTGTGGATGAAGATGTCGGCGTCCTTGACCAGGCGCTTGATGATCTCGATCGCCTCCGGCTTCTTCAGGTCGAGGCAGATCGAGCGCTTGTTGCGGTTGGCAGCGATGTAGATCGGCCCCATCTTGTCGGTGCGGCCCAGTCCGGAATTGCGCAGCAGATCGCCCTGCGGCGGTTCGACCTTGATCACGTCGGCGCCCATGTCGGCCATCATCTGGGTGGCGTAAGGCCCCAGCAGCACCGCTGTCAGATCGACGACCTTGATCCCTTCCAGCGCTCCGGCCATGGCAATGGTTCCGTTCAATAGGATTTCGGCAGGCCCAGCGCCTTCTCGGCGATGTAGCAGAGGATGAGCTGCTCGGAGACGGGCGCAATGCGAGCGATCATCACTTCGCGCAGATAGCGCTCGACATGGAATTCCTTGGCATAGCCGTAGCCGCCATGGGTCATCACCGCCTGCAGGCAGGCATTGTAGCCGGCCTGCGCGCTGAGATACTTGGCGGCATTAGCTTCAGCGCCGCATTCCTTGCCGCTGTCGTAGAGCCAGGCGGCCTTGAACGCCATCATGTTGGCCGCCTCGAGCTCCATCCAGTTCTGCGCCAGCGGATGCTGGATCGCCTGGTTCTTGCCGATCGGCCGGCCGAACACCACGCGCTCCTTGGCGTACTGCGTGGCCCGCTGCAGCGCGCATCGGCCGATGCCGATGGCTTCGGCCGCGATCAGCACGCGCTCGGGGTTCAGCCCGTGCAGCAGGTACTGGAAGCCCTTGCCCTCCTCGCCGATGCGATCCTCCAGCGGCACTTTCAGCCCGTCGATGAAGACCTCGTTCGAATCGACCGCCTTGCGGCCCATCTTCTCGATCTCGCGCACCTCGATGAACTTGCGGTCGAAATCGGTGTAGAACAGCGACAGCCCGTCGGTCGGCCGCTTGCATTGCTCGGCCGGCGTGGTGCGGGCGATCAGCAGCATCTTGTCGGCGACCTGGCCGGTGCTGGTCCACACCTTATGCCCGTGCACGACATAGCCATTGCCGCTGCGCTCGGCGCGGGTGGTGAGCGCGGTGGTGTTCAGCCCGGCATTGGGTTCGGTGACGGCAAAGCAGCCCTTGATCTTGCCCTGGATGATCGGCGGCAGCATGCGCTGCTTCTGCTCGGCATTGCCGAACACCACGATCGGGTTGGGACCGAAGATGTTGAGGTGGATGGCGGAAGCCGCCTGCATGGCGCCGCCGCCCTGCGCCACGGTCTGCATCACCAGCGCCGCCTCGGTGATGCCAAGCCCGGCCCCGCCGTATTCCTCGGGCATGGCAATGCCCAGCCAGCCGGCATCGGCCATGGCGGCGTAGAACTCGTTGGGGAAGCCGCCAACCTTGTCTTTCTTCAGCCAGTAGGCGTCGTCGAACTGGCTGCACAGGCGCGCGACATTCTCGCGGATCTGCTCCTGGTCGTCGGTAAACGCGTAATCCATGTGCTCGTTTCCTCGTTACTGCAGCCAGCTCGACATGATGGCATTGAAGGCTGTGGGGTCTTCGACATTGGGCAGATGCCGGCATTTCTCTATGACGCGCAACTGGCTGCCGGCGATGCCGCGCTGCATGGCTTCGGCATCGGCCACCGTGGCGCTGGCGTCGTCGCGACCGACCACGATCATGGTGCGGGTCTTGATCTTCGGCAGCTCGGCGGTGAAATCGAACACCGAAATGGCGCGGCCGCAACCGGCATAACCCTCGATCGAGCAGCGGCGCATCATGGCGCGCACTTCCTCGATGCGGCTGGGGGCGCGCGCCACGAACTCCTCTGAAAACCAGCGCGGGATCGTGCCGCCGATCACCGGTTCCAGACTGCCGGCCTGCTGCACCACGGCGATGCGATCTTCCCAGATTTGCGCCTGGCTGGCGTCGGAGAGACAGCGCGTGTCGCACAGCATCAGTGATTTCAGCCGCATGCCGTGAGCGAAACCCAATACCTGCCCGATCATGCCGCCGATCGAAAGGCCGACGAAGTCGCTTGTCTTGATGCCAAGATGATCCCACAGCCCTACGACGTCGGACGCCAGCTGATGCAGCGTGTACGGACCCTTGGGCGCGGCACTGGCGCCGTGGCCGCGCATGTCCAGCCGCAGCACGCGCTTGTTCTTCAGCGCCGGCATCTGCTCGTCCCACATGCCCGAATCGGCAGCCAGCGAATGGCAGAACGTCACCACCGGCGCGTCGGCAGGCCCGTCCAGGTAATAGGCAAGGTCGAAGCCGTTGATGCGGGCCTTCATCTAGTAGCCTTTGCTCCAGTCGACCACGTTCTGCAGCGGCGCCCCTGACGTCACCTGCCGCAGCATATCGACCATGTTCTGCGCCACGCGCCCACTGCTCATCCGACCAGCGGTGTGCGGCGTGACAGTGATTTTGGGATGTTTCCACAGCGGGCTGTCGGCCGGCAGCGGCTCGATGTCGAACACGTCGAGCGTGGCGCCCGCGAGATGGCCGCTGTCGATGGCGACGATCAGGTCGGGCACGACGACATGCCCGCCGCGCGCCACGTTGATGACGTAGGATTCCTTCGGCATGGCAGCAAACGCGCGCGCATCGAGGATGCCGCGCGTCTCGTCGGTCAGCGGCAGCAGGCAGACGACCACCGACGACGATGCCAGACAGTCGAGAAACCCTTGCGCGCCATGAAAGAGCTTCACGCCTTCGATCGGCTTGGACGATTTCGCCCAGCCATTGACCGCAAAGCCCAAAGCCAGCAGACGCTGCGCCAGGTCCAGCCCCAGCACGCCCAATCCCAGAATGCCGACTTTGGTGTCGGCCATGTCGCGCGGCAGCACCTGCTTCCACACACCCTGTTTCTGGAACTCGGCATAGAGATCGAGACGATGGTGGAAACGCAGCACTTGCGCGGCGCAGAAGCTGCTCATGGTCAGCTTGCTGGCGTCGCTGACGGCACGGACGACCGGCACGTGCCTGGGCAGAGCGGGATCGCCGGTCATGTGATCGATGCCGGCGGCGAATGACAGGATCGCCTTCAGCTTCGGCAGCTTCGCCAGCTCGCCGTTGGGCGGCCGCCAGGCCAGCGCGTAATGGATGTCGTCGGCATTGCCGACATCGGGCCAGACGCGGAACTCCTGATCGGGAAGCTGCTGGCGGAACTGGGCGATCAGCTTTTCCGGCAGGGGATCGCGCGAGATGACGAGAATGCTCACCCTGCCCTCATCACATCGCGCTGATGCCGCCGTCGATGATCATCTCCGACCCGGTCATGAAACTCGATTCGTCGGAGGCGAGATAGATCATGCCCCAGCCGACCTCTTCGGCCCTGCCCAGCCGGCCGATCGGAACCTGCTTGCTGAACTTCGCCCGCATGACGTCGTCCCCCATGCGCTTGCGATGGCGGTCGAGGATCGGCGTGTCGATGAAGGTCGGGTGCACCGAATTGCAGCGGATGTTGTAGCCGGACTTGGCGCAATGCAGCGCCACCGATTTCGACAACAGCCGCACGCCGGCCTTGGCCGAGTTGTAGGCCGCCATGTTGGCGCCGGCGATGATGCCGGCGATAGAGGAGATGTTGATGATCGAGCCGCCAAGCTTCGAGGTATGCTGCTTGATCTCGCGCACCCCGTGCTTGCAGCCCAGAAACACGCCGTCGAGATCGATGGCATGCACCTTGCGCCATTCCTCGAGCTCGATCTCTTCCACCGTCTTGGTCAGACCGATGCCGGCGGAATTCAGCAGTACGTGCAGGGCGCCGAATTTGCTCACGGTGGCGGCGATCGCCGCTTTCCACTGGTCCTCGCTGGTGACGTCGAGCTTCACGAAGGCTGCCGCCGAGCCGATCCTGGTGGCGACGTCGCGGCCCAGCTCTTCGTTGATGTCGGCCAGCATCACCCTGCCGCCCTCGCGCACCATCAGCTCGGCGAAATTGGCGCCAAGGCCCGAGGCGCCGCCGGTGATCAGCGCCACTTTGCCGGCCAGCCTGTCGGTCATGTCGATGTCTCCTATTGCTTGGACGGCAGCGGCGCGCCGGAGAAGAAGCGTTGCGGGTTGGTATCGAGAATGTGCGAGATCTGCGCATCGGTGATGCCGCGCTCGCGCAGCATCGGCAGGAAGGTCTCGAACAGATAGGTCTGCAGGCCCGGCCACTCGCCGGCCCGTTTCAACGCATCGATCTTGGGAATGATCTTGTCGGGGTAGGGATGGAACGGCTTGCCGCGCGTCAGGCAGACGCGATCCTGGCTCATCAGCAGCCGGTCGATGAAACCGGCATCGAGCAGCTTCTTGACGTTGTCGGCGCGAATGCTGTCCTTGAGGAACACCGAGGCGCCGATACGGTCGAAGCCGATATAGGCGCCTTTGTCGACGATCTTGCGGTGATAGGCGTGATCGGGATTGCCGCAACTGTGGCCGATCATGCAGCGATGCGGCTCGACACCGCCCGCGGTGAAGATGTCAACCTGCTCGGGTCCGCAATGCCCGTCCTCGGTATGGGTGAGGATCGGCAAGCCGGTATGCCTGCTGGCGATCGCCGCGGCCTGCAGGAACTTGCGCTCCTGCTCGGTGATGACCGGCTTGCCGGAAGCTGCCTTGATCAGACCGGGCTTGATGCCGGTATTGCCGATGCCGAACTCGATCTCGCGGATGTAGAACTCGGCGATCTCCTCGACGCTGCGGAAGCGCCAGTAGATCGGCAGGCCCAGCTCCTCGAAATAGAAGCCCGTGGTGCAGACGATATTGATGCCCGACTTCTCGGAAATCTCCGCCATCAGTTCCGGATCGCGACCCAGCTCGATCGGACAGGGATCGACGAAGGTTTCGACGCCATGCGCCATCAGCGCCTGCATGCGCCATACCGTTTCATTGACGAAGGCGCGGCGGTTGTAGCCGTCGTTTTCCAATTCCGCGCCGGAGAACGCCACGTAGAGATGCTCGTGGATAAGGGTTCGTCCGAGCGTGTCGATCGGAATAGGTCCCAGCACGGTTTGGACGATGCTACGCATTTTGCTCCCGCATGAACGGCCGTTTAGGCAGCGGAGTGTAGCAAATGCCTGACGGCACTCAAGCCGGGGTCGTTCATGTGGTGGGCGGCAGCGGCGGGTTGGCCTTGTTCTGCTGCGCTTCGCGGCGGGCGATATAGGTGGTGCTGGCGATGATTACGCCGGCGCCGATGAAGGTCCAGAAATCGGGTGTGTCGGCGAACACCAGGAAACCCAGGATCGACGCCCAGACGATGTTGAGGAACATCATCGGCTGCACGGCGGAAATGTCCGCCACCTGGAAGGCCTGCACCATCGCCATGTTGGCGGCTGAACCGATCAGCCCGCAGCCCAGCAGGATGACGAGCTGTTCCCAGCTCGGCGTCTGCCATTGCAGCAAGGCCGGCGGCAGGAACAGCAGGATCAACAACACGGTCTGCCAGCAGATGATGGTCTGTGTCGAATCGACCTTGGTCTGCGCCTTGGCGATCAGCTGCGAGGCTGCGATCACCGGCACCGAAGACAGCATCAGCCAGGTGCCGAACGACACTTCGGCAAATCCCGGCCTGACGATGATCAGCACGCCGACGAAACCGATGGCGATCGCAAGCCAGCGCCGCCAGCGCACTTTCTCGCGCAGAAACAGCCAGGCGCCGATGGTGATGAAGAGCGGCCCGGTGAACATGATGGCGGTCATTTCCGCCAGCGGTATCAGCGGCAGGGCCGTGTACCAGATGGCGAAGGCGCTGGCGTGAACGACATTGCGCGCCACCTGCATACTGGGCCGCTTCGTGCGAAATACGCCCAAGCCCATGCGGATGACGATGGGCGCGATGAAGACGAGGCCGAACAGGAAGCGGAAGAACGACGTCACCATGGGCGGCAGGTCGAGAGAGACGTAGCGCAAGCCCGCATTGAGGATCTGGAACATGATGCCCGACAGCATGATCCAGCAGATGCCCTGCGCCGTCGGCGGCAGGCGAGACCAGAAGGCACGGAAGACGGCTAGGCTCATGTCAACAAGCCGCCATCGAATGGCAAAAGAAGATCCGCACGTTCTTGGTTTCCGTCGCCTGTTTTTGTTGGCCGACCATAAGGCGCGGCCGCCGCCGGCGACATGCCCCGGTGCGCAGACCTGCCATGTTCGAGATCAATGCGCGGGCGGCGGCGTGTCGCCCGACAGATCGGCGCGACCTCGACGCACCAGTTCGCGATGGGAGATATACGTGTTGGCGGCGAAGATCACCGCCGCCCCGATCCAGGTCCACAGATCGGGCTTGTCGCCGAAAATCGCGTAACCCAGCAGCGTCGCCCAGACGAGGGTGAGAAAGCCGATTGGCTGCACGGCGGCGATGTCGGCAACCTTGTAGCTTTGGCTCAGGGCCAGGTGTCCCGCCGTGCCCAAAACACCGCCTAGGAAAAGCCAGAGAAATTGCGTCAGGCTGGGCCATTCCCACACCAGGAGCGCCGCGGGCAAACAGAACAGCGAAATAAGCAGCGACTGCCAGGTGACGATTGCGGTTATCGAATCGTTGCGCGCCGCCAGCTTGGCCATGAGATTGGAGACGGCGAACAGCGGCGCCGAGATCAGCATCAGGATCGAGCCTTGCGATATTTCCGCAAGACCCGGCCGCAGGATGATCAGCATGCCGATAAAGCCGAAGCCAACCGCCAGCAGGCGACGCATGCCGACTTTTTCCTGCAATAGGAATATTGCGCCAAGGGTGATGAAAAGCGGTGTGGTGAATCCGAGCGCGGTGGTTTCGGCGATGGGAATGAGCGGCAGCGCGTAGAACCACAGACCCAGACCGCCGGTATGGACCAGACTGCGGATCAGGTGATTGCCGGGGCTGCCGACGCGCAGGGAGCCTATGCCCGCGCCCATGATCATCGGCAGCACCGCCAGCGTGCCGAACAGGTATCGCCAGAAGCCCACCACGAAAGGATGCAGCTCCAGGGTCACGTCGCGCATCAGCACGTTGAGAACCGTGAACAGGATGCCGGCCAGCGCCGCCCAGAGGATGCCGCGCAGGGTCGGTGGCAAGGCCTGCCAGCGCGCCCTAAGCGCGCTAGGCGTTGGCATCGTGCTCGTGCCTGGGAAGGGTTCCCGCTTGCGCCCGAAGGTCAATCACGCGCTGCCACAGCTGGCGCAACTCGCGATCGGGAATTCTCAGCTCGCGCAGATGCTCGATGGTGTTGGCGAGATAGTCGCGACACGGCCCGTTGGTGCCTTCGGCGAAGGCGATGTGATGGGCGGCGCGATCCAGCGCCAGCCGGCCGGTATAGAGCCGGTGCTGGCGGTTGATGACCAGAGTGAGGGCCTGCACCGGACCTTTGGGCGTGCGCACCGTCACCCAGATCGGGCGGTAGACGCCGCTCACCATCTCGCGCCGCCAGAAGATCGTGGTTTCGCTCTCCACCTGGCGCGGCGGAATGCGATAGGCCACGCCATGGCACTGGCCGCCGCGCTCCAGCGCCAGCATGAGACCGGGCAGTTTCGGCGAGCCGCGGCCGAGCTGGGTCCAGAAGCAGAAGCTGCGGCGCCAGCCGCGCAACAAAGCGGGCTGGCGTTCGGCGTAGTGGAAGGCTGGCGCCCAGATCAGCGAGCCGTAGCCGAAGATCCAGACGCTCTCGTTGCGCTTGACCCGCGCCAGCGTGCGCCGGCGCGAGGCTTCGCGCTGCTCGCGCGTGAGGAAATGGGTGAAGCCCTGGCGCTTGCCTTCGGCGATCCAGGCGCTGACGCGTTCTTCGGTTATGTCCTCGCGGCGGAGCACGTCCCGGTCAGGCGTACTGGATCGACATCACTTCCGCGATGCAGGCCGGCCGGTCCTGCCCTTCTATCTCGATGGTGATTTCGGCGGTGAAGCGGATGCCGTTGCCCTGCACCGGATCGGCGGCGATCAGCTTCTGTCGCGCCCGCACGCGCGAGCCGGCCGGCACCGGGCTGGTGAACCGCACCTTGTTGGAGCCGTAGTTGATGCCGCGTGAGACCTTCTTCACGTGCGAAATGCTGTGAGTCAGCATCGGGATCAGCGACAGGGTCAGATAACCATGGCCGATCGTTTTGCCGCCCGGCATCTCCTTTTTTGCGCGCTCGACATCGACATGAATCCACTGATGGTCGCCCGTGGCATCGGCGAATTTGTTGATGCGATCCTGATCGACCAGCACCCAGTCGCTGACGCCGATCTCCTTGCCGACCTGGGCAGCATAGTCGTTTATGGTCTCGAATTCGCGCATGGTCGTTTCCTCTACTTTGCTTTCAGATATGAAATCGTGGTCGGCTGCTTCTTGAGATTGTCGGCCCAGCGTCGCAGCACCTTGACGATGCGTTCGGGCTGCACCCCAAGCTGGGCCATGGCAACGCCGCCATTGACCGATTCCCAATATTCCTCGATCAGCCCGTCCCTGAGCCGGAAGCGACTGATGCCGTCGATCACGATCCGGTTGCCGCGGAATTCGGGGATGGTCGAGGTGAAGGAAGACAGCGACCAGGCGTAACCCAGCCTGCCGTCGCACACCGGTTCGAAGAACTGCCAGCGATAGTCGGTGGCGTCGCGATGGAAATAGTTCTCCAGCATGTCAGCGATCGATTCGCGGCCCTTATGGTCGCCATAGATGTAGTCGCGATAGATGCCATCCGGCGTGAAGCAATCGGCGAATTCCCGGCCATCGGCAGCTTCAGCAGCCTTTGTCATGCGGTCCAGCAGCGGGCCCAGATCCATGGCGTTTCCTCGCAAGGCGTTTACTTTTGCCGGAAGCATAGCAGAATGACGGCAGGTAAAAATCAACGGTCATTTACGGGACGGAGGCAATTCATGGACTTCGAGGCGATCAAATACGAGATTTCCGAGGGCATCGCGACCATCACGCTCAACCGCCCCGACCGGCTCAACGCCTGGACGCGGCAGATGGAGAATGAAGTCCGCATCGCCATGCAGAAGGCCGGCGCCGACGACGCCGTGCGCTGCATCATTTTGACCGGCGCAGGCCGCGGCTTCTGCGCCGGCGCCGACATGGATCTGCTGACTGGCATCCAATCGGGCAGCCAGCGCGCCGAGGAACGGCGCAGCGGATCGAGCGCGGCCAATGTGCGGCCCGATTTCCGCATGACCTATTCCTACTTCCCCACCATCCCGAAGCTGATCATCGGCGCCATCAACGGTCCCTGCGCCGGGCTGGGACTGGTGATCGCTCTCTATTGCGACATCCGCTACGCCGCCGACAACGCGATGTTCACCTCCGCCTTCGCCGCGCGCGGGCTAATTGCAGAGCACGGCATCTCGTGGACTCTGCCGCGGCTGGTAGGCATCGCCAACGCGCTGGACATTCTGTGCTCGGCGCGCAAGTTCGGCGCCCAGGAGGCGCTGCATATGGGCATGCTCAACCGCGTGCTGCCCGCCGATCAGCTCCTGCCGGCGGTGCGCGAATACGCCAAGATGATCGCCACCACGGTCTCGCCGCGCTCCGTCGGCATCATGAAGCGGCAGGTATGGGACGCGCAATTCCAGACCTTGGCCGAATCGATCGTGGTCGGCGATGCGGAGATGAAGGAAAGTTTCCTGAGCGAGGACTTCAAGGAAGGCGTCGCCCACTTCATGGAGAAGCGGGCGCCGCGATTCAGCGGAAGGTAGGCAAAGAAGGGCGGAAGTTCAGTCGAACTTCCGCTCCTGCCACCACGGGAAGTAGGACGGCATATCCTTGCTGACCTTCATCGGGTAGACCGGCTTGCGCTTTTCGAGGAAGGAGGTCACGCCCTCCTTCGCGTCGGCCGACTTGCCCATCGAATAGATGCCCTTGGAATCGACCTTGTGTGCTTCCATCGGATGATCGGCGCCCAGCATCTTCCACATCATCTGCCGATTGAGCGCCACCGAGACCGCCGACGTGTTGTCAGCAATCTCGCGCGCCAAGGTCTGCGCCGCCGGCAGCAATTCGTCCGGCTTGTGGATCGAGCGCACCAGCCCGCCCCTGTGCGCCTCCTCGGCGCCGAAGACGCGGCCGGTCAGCACCCATTCCTGCGCCTGCTGGATGCCGACCAGGCGCGGCAGGAACCAGCTCGAGCAGGCTTCCATCACGATGCCGCGGCGGGTGAAGACGAAACCGTAGCGCGCCTCGGTCGAGGCCAGGCGGATGTCCATCGCCAGCTGCATGGTGACGCCGACGCCGACGGCGGGGCCGTTGCAGGCGGAGATTACGGGCTTCAGGCATTCGTAGAGACGCAAGGTAAGCTTGCCGCCGCCGTCGCGATGGCCGTCGAGGCCGGGATCGACGCCGCCGCGGCGCTCGCGGTTGAAGGTGTCGCCGCCCGCCGACAGATCGGCGCCGGCGCAAAAGCCGCGACCGGCGCCGGTGAAGATGATGGCGCGGACGTCGTCGTCGCGATCGGCCTTGTCGAGCGCATCCAGCAACTCGGTGAGCATCTGGCCAGTGAAGGCGTTGAGCTTGTCCGGCCGGTTCAAGGTGATGGTCAGGATGCCGTTGGCGATTTCGTACTTGATCTGCTCGTATTGCACCGGCCGCTCCTTATGGTAAATGCTCGTTCATTGTGGTTTATAGCCCGCGCCGGGCGGCGGCAAGTCCTGCCCTGCCGCCTGTCGAAACTGCCTGAAATCAGAGGTTTCCCGTGCCCTATCGCAGCATCTTCAAGCCCGACGCCTTCAAAGGCCAGACCATCATCGTCACCGGCGGCGGCAGCGGCCTGGGTCGTTGCATGGCGCATGAGCTCGCGTCGCTGGGCGCGCATGTCGTCATCACCGGCCGCACGCCGGAGAAGCTGCAGAAGGTCGAAGCCGAGATCAAGGAAGACGGCGGTTCGGTCGACTGGTGGGCGTTCGATACGCGCGAGGAAGAGAAGGTCAAGGAAGCCATTGCCGCGATCGTCGCCAAGCATGGGCGCATCCATGGCCTGGTCAACAATGCCGGCGGCCAGTTTCCCCAGCGGCTGGAGAACATCAGCGCGCGCGGCTGGGACGCGGTGGTGCGTAATAATTTGACCGGCACGTTCCTGGTCTCGCGCGAGGTCGTGAACCAGTCGATGAAGGAGCATGGCGGCTCGATCGTGAACATCACCGCCGACAACTGGCTGGGCATGCCGATCATGGGCCATTCGGGGGCGGCGCGCGCTGGCGTGGTGAACTTCACCGAGACCGCGGCGCTGGAGTGGAGCATCTACGGCATCCGCATCAACTCCGTGGCGCCGGGCGTCATCGCCTCATCGGGCATGGATACGTATGACGGCGAGATGAAGGCGCGCATGAAGCAGCGCCATCGCGACATCCCGTTCAATCGCATGGGCACCGAGGCGGAGATCTCAGCGCCAGTGGTGTTCCTGCTGTCGGAAGCGGCGGCCTACATCACCGGCGCCACCTTGCGTGTCGATGGCGGCTCGCCGCTGGCGCGGCCCAACTGGCCGATGCCGGATCATGATCGCGCCAAGGAATACCAGGGCTTCCACCGCTACGAGAAGCCGAAGGTCCTGCGCTAGGCCGTCAGCTCGGCCGTGGAGAGCAAAAGCTTCTCCGCCTTGCCCGGAATGGTGACGCTGCCCACGGAGCGAAGCTTTACGCCATCCATTGGGGGCAGCCTGTCGGCAATGGCAGCGGAGAGCAGGAAATCGATGCCCAGCTCGCGCGTCGCCTGCTCGATGCGGGCGGTGGTGTTCATGGCGTCGCCGGAAAAAGCGATCTCATGCCGCTGATCGCCGATTTCACCGATCACCACAGGTCCCATGTGAAGGCCGGCGCGGAAGCCGGGAACGATGCCGAACTGGCGGCGGTAGGATTCGGCGCGCCTGGTCAGTTGCCGGCGCAGTTCCATCACGCAATGGAGGGCATTGGCTTTGCGCAAACCGCGCCGCGGCCGCCACAGGACGATGGCGGCATCGCCATTGTACTTGTAGATGCTGCCCCGGGAGGACAGCACGGCGTGCGATACGTCCTGGAAGAAGCGATTGAGCAGGCTGTGGAATTTCAGATCGCCCAGTTGCTCGGCGTGGCGCGTCGAATCCTTGAGATCGATGAACAGCACGACGCGTTCTTCCACGCGCGGCAACATGTAGCGGCCGATCAGCAGGCCCCACATAACCTCGCCGCCCAGCAGCCGCGATATTTCGAGGCCGGTATTGGCAACGAAGGACACGCCCAGGGAGATCCACACCGTCCGCCAGAAGAAGGCATTGAACTCGAAAATATTCTCGTCCGGCGCCAGCGCGACGAGCCGGCCGAACTCGTAGCCGACGATGATCAGAAACGTGTAGACGACAGTGCGGAACGCCACCAGCAGGCCAACCGGCAATTGGCGGATAGGCTGCAGCCGGCCCGAACCCAGCCCATATTCGAAAGCGGCAATCAGCAGCGAAATGGTCGCGCCGGTAACGCTGCCGCGCAGCGCGGAAAAGAATGGCGTTTCCGGAAACGAGATCACGCCATAGGCCGCGCCGACGATCGCAAAAACAAGCGCGACCGTCGCCATCACGCTGACGCTGGCCGCAGCGCGTGGGCTGAGTTTCAGCATGTGAGTCCGCGGAGATTCAGTCCCGATAGGACGGATCGATGCGGTCGAGCTTGCGCAGCAACGCCGGCCACTCGAGCTGGCCGGCCTTGTCCATGCCGCGCTTGCCCTGCTGCTCGACCGTATCGATGGCGGCCTGCGGCGGGAAGTTGATGCGATCGTAGCCGGCGGACAGCGCCGCGATCTGCATCTGGCAGGCGCGCTCGAGAAAGAACATGCGGGTGAAGGCGCCCGGCACGTCGCGGCCCACGGTCAGCGTGCCGTGATTGCGCAGCAGCATGACGTCCTTGTCGCCGAGGTCCGCCACCAGCCGCTCGCGCTCGTCGAGATTGAGGGCGATACCTTCGTACTCGTGGAAGGCGATCTGGTTGGTGAAGATCATCGCCGTCTGGGTAATCGGCAGCAACCCATGCTTCTGCGCCGAGACGGCGACGCCGGCATTGGTGTGCAGGTGCAGTACGCAGCCGGCGTTCTCGCGCGCGGCATGGATGGCGCTGTGGATGGTGTAGCCGGCCGGATTGATGGCGTAGCCGTTATCGAGCACCACGTTGCCGTCGATATCGACCTTGACCAGGCTCGAGGCGGTGACTTCCTCGAACATCACGCCATAGGGATTGATCAGGAAATGATGCTCCGGGCCGGGCACGCGGGCGGAGATGTGCGTGTAGACCAGATCGTCCCAGCCGTAATGCGCCACCAGGCGATAGCAAGCCGCGAGCTTGACGCGCACGTCCCATTCTTCCTTGCTGACGCGCTGGCGCACGTCGTCCACGGTCAGCTTCAGTGCGGCGTTCATGGTCATGGGAACACTCCATAAGTCGGTTCGGGCGGAGTGTGAAACCGGCCCCAGACCGTGTCAATCGACGCGGTTGGGGCTACGGCGGTAATGATAGCGATAAAGCATGGTTTTCAGGCCCAGCCGGTCGTATAGCGCCCGGCCGGCCTCGTTGGTGGCCTCGACCTGCAGGCAGACGCCTTTGGCGCCCAGCCCGACGGCCCAGGCATTGAGCGACGCCAGCAGGCGGCGGGCATGGCCTTTGCCGCGATGGCGCTCGCCCGTCACTACGGATTCGAAACACAGCAGTCCATCATGGACCGCGCCCAGCGTCAGCGCCGTCAACTCGCCGTCCTCGCGCAAGCCCGCGAAGGCGGCCGGCACGGCGATTGCCCCCATGATGCGCTCGAAGGCCGCGTTCTGGTTCGCATTGCGCTTTTGCAGCACTGCCATGGCATCAAGCCATTCGCGGCTCGGCCGGCTGAGGATTTCAGCGGCGGGATCGGGTTTGGTGTCGGCAGCGGCCAGATCGCCGAACAAGGTGAGCGTGCCGCCTTCTGCCGTATAGCCAAGCAACTCCAGCCGCCCATCCAGACGGCTGTCGCAAATCTCCGGCACGCGGAAGATGGTCTGCTGGCCACTCTGCCGAAACAAAGCAGCACAAGTTTCGATATCTGCGTCGAGCGTCTCGATGCGTGCGGCGCGCGGGTTGATTGAATTGGCGCGGCGGGTGAAGCCATCGGAGAAGCGCAGCAGCCAGTCGCCGTAGATGATCTGGCGTAAGGAAGGAAAGGCGTTGAGGGTGGTCTCCTCCACCCGCCAGGCGAGCGACCGGGACGACATCTCAGGCTTGCGACAGCACGAAGACGCCGGCGCAGATCAACGCCAGACCGCCGATCTGCGTCAGGCCGAACGGCTCGTTCCACAGGAAATGGCCGGCGACAGCGACCACGACGTAGGACAATGACACGCTGGGAAACGCGATCGAGACTGGGATCTTGCGCAGCGCCACGATATAGAGCAGCGCCGCCAGCGCGTAGAAGCCCAGACCGATGATCGTCGTCGGGCGAAAAAGCTGCGATATGAAATCGGCCGCGCCGGCGCCTTCCTTGAGCAGCAACTGGCCGGCAACGCCGCACAGAATGGCGGCAGCCAAGGCAGCGATGAACCAGATCATGACGCCGTCCTGTCGCCGCCGCGCCACGTCTGGCGCACGATGAATTGCGGCTTGCGGTTGACGGTCAGATAGAGCCGGCCAAGATATTCGCCCATCAGGCCGAGAATCACGAGTTGCACCCCGGCCAGCAACAGGAAGGCGGACATCAACGATGCCCAACCCGATGGCGTGTCGCCGAAGATCGCTTCCAGCAGCACGAACAACATGCCCGCCAGACCCAACCCGCTCATGACGAAGCCCGCGATGGCGGCCATGCGCAACGGCATGACGGAGAAGTTCAGGAACATCGACAGGAACAGCCGGATCAGGCGGCGCAGCGTGTAGTTGGTGCGTCCGGCAGCCCGCGGCAGATGCTTGACTTCCAGCCGGCCGATATTCTGTGTCGCCTGCATCAGCAGGCCATCGACGTAAGGATAGGGCCCGGCATAGGTGACGACCTGGTCGCGCGCGAAGGCACTCATGCAGCGGAAGCTGGACAGATAGAGACCCTTGGGCTTGTCGATCAGCCAGTCGGCGCACCAGTTGGTGAAGGCGCTGCCGAGATTCCGCCAGGCTTCGTGCTCCTTGCGGGCGTAATAAGTGTAGACGACATCGTAGCCGCCGTCGCGCGTATGCTCGAACAGGCGCGCAACCTCCTCCGGCGGATTCTGCAGATCGTCGTCCATGGTGATGATGAACTGTCCCCGCGCCTGGTTCAGCCCGGCCATTACCGCGTTGTGTTCGCCGAAATTGCGCGACAGGTTGACCAGCGTGATCGGCACGCTGGCGCGACTCACCAGCTCGCGACAGACATCGAGGCTGTTGTCGCGGCTGCCGTCATTGACCAGCACGATCTCCAGCCCGCCGGCGATCGAGAGGCTGCTTAAGGCGCCGACCAGCTCGCCGATGCTGGCGGCGCCGTTATAGACCGGGATGACGACGCTGAGAGCGGGTTGGTCAGACATTCTTCCTCGCAACGACAAGCAACGAACCGCCGGCCGGCAGCCGCAGCCCGAGCGCAATCAGAAAGCGCTCGAAAGACAGAATCGCGCCGAACAGCGCGTTGAGAAGCGCAGGATACTCCATCACGTCGCTTTTGGCAGCATGCCCCCGCTCCAGCAGGCGGCGGACCACCATCAGCGGCAGAAGAAAACTGTTCCAGTAAGTGGCGCAGACCGGCGTCAGTCCGGCAGCTTGCAGCAAGGGGCGGATGCCGCTGGCGGTGAAGCGGCGCGCATTGTGCACGCGAGCATCATGCGCCGACCGCAGCCAGTCATAGGCCGGCAGGTTGAAAACGGCATGCCCTCCCGATTGCAGCACACGCGCCATCTCGGCCATGGCGGCGGCCGGATCGACGCGCGCGTGACACAAAACGTCCGCACTGAGAACCACAGCGACGGATCGATCGGCCAGCGGCAGGGCATTGACCGAGCCCACCGTCACCCGCGCCGCCGATTTCACGGCCGCGCGCTGGGCGGCCTCGGGATTGATTTCGACCCCAAGCAGCGTGCGGCCGGGGACGAACGGTTTCAGATAGGCCAGCAGCCCGCCCGTGCCGCAGCCGGCATCGAGGATCGGGCCGTCAGGTGCGCTCGTCAGACTGCGCTGCAATGCAGCGGCCATCTGGCGATGCAGGCCGCGATACCACCACATGCGCGTTTCCAGCCGATCGAGCGCGGCGTA
The DNA here is from genome assembly GCA_964388115.1 of uncultured Hyphomicrobiales bacterium. Classification (GTDB taxonomy): domain Bacteria; phylum Pseudomonadota; class Alphaproteobacteria; order Reyranellales; family JAQSWP01; genus JAQSWP01. The sequence continues at coordinate 402,167 of CAYLYK010000001.1, read as the reverse complement.
TTCGCCGCTTTCCATTCTTCCGCCCCTCCTCCTCTCTATATAAAGCGGAAGCGGGAAAAAACTGATTGGAAAATCCATGGCAGGCTCATGGGCTTTGTGCAAAGACTAGGCGCGCCGGATCGTTCCGGCGTATCCAGCGAACAAATTCGGTAGCGACAGCGAACGATCGATCCATGGCCCAGAGCCCGCAAGATACCGCTGACGCGATGGTGCCGGCATCGACCGCGCCCGCCCTATCCGATCCGGGCAAGGGCGGCTCGCGCTTCTCCTGGATCGTTGGACCGAACCGTCTCTCCATCGGCGCCGACCGCGCCATCAAGGCAGCTCTGCTGGCGGTGCCGATCGCCTGGCTGATCGGCTATCTCTTCCCGCCCATCAATCACGACGTCGGCGCGGTCCTGGACGTGGCGCATCGGTGGATTTCGGGCGAACGGCTTTACGTCGACATCATCGACGTCAATTTCCCGCTGGTCTTCATCGTCTACGCAATCCCTGAGCTGATGAGCGAGTTCTTTGGCGGCAGCTCGGTGCTGTGGCTGAACGGATTGCTGATCGCCGCCGTGCTTGGCTCCTTCCTCGCTTGCCGCAAGTTGGTGCATCTCATCCCCTCGACCAGCCATCCGCTGGCCGAGGCGTTGCTGCCGCCGGTGATCCTGTTCGCGCTGGCTGTGCTGCCCAACGACATGTTCGGCCAGCGCGAACACATCATGCTGATCGCCGCCATGCCCTATCTGCTGCTGGCCGGCGTGCGGGCGGAAGGCGGCAAGGTCAGCTTCGCCCTGCGTTTAGGCGTCGGCATTGCCGCCGGCATTGGGTTCGGGTTGAAACCGTTTTTCCTCTTTATTCCACTATTCGTCGAACTCTATCTTCTGGCGCTGCGCGGCTGGCGGCCGACCTTTACCGACGTGGTGCCATGGTCGATCGGCGCCATCGCTGTAGCTCACGTTCTGATCGTGTTCTTCGTCACGCCGGCCTATGGCGAAGTGGTGCTGCCGCTGGTGGCCGAGCTTTACAGCGAGGTCGGCGAAAGCACTTCGTCGGTGCTGACCGGCAGGCTGGTGTTGCCGACCTTGATCGCCTGGGCCTGCATCTCCATCCTGGCCTTTTTCCTCAGCCGCTCGCGCTTTTCACGCGCCGTCATCTTGTTCGCCGCCGCCGCCATGCTGTCGGCAATCCTGCAGGCCAAGGGCTGGAAATACCACATGCTGCCTTCTTTCGCGGCCGTCATCCTGCTGGCTTCGGCGACGCTGGCGCAGATGGTGGATCGCTACCTGCCGATCGAACGACGTCAGCACCGTTTGCCGGTGGCCGGCATCAGCGCCTCGTTCCTGGCGCTGCTCTACTACCAGGCAGCGCTGTTCAATCCGCCCTTCTACAAGCAGATCGAATTCAACGACAGCATCACCGACACGCTGATCCACCTCGTCGAGCAGTACGCGCCGAACAAGCGCATCCTGGTCCTATCGCCCGGCATCTATCCCTACTACCCGCTGGTGAACTACACCGGCGCGCGCATGGCCATGCGCTTCCAGACGATGTGGCTGCTGCAGGGCGTCTACGCCGAATGCGACGAACAGGGCGACATCTACAATCCGCCCGAGCGCATGAGCGAGCAGGAGAAAATGGTGTTCAACAGCGTGTCGGACGATTTCGCCCGCCTGCGGCCGGATCTGGTGATCGTCGACAACATTCCCGGCATTCCCGAATGCGGACCTGAGCCGTTCAATTACCTGACCTACTTCAAGCGCAACCCGAAATTCGCCCAGAGTTTCGCCAGCTACGAATTGTTGCTGAACCTCAACCAGTTTTCGGTCTACCGCCGCCGCTAGATTACTTCTGGCCCCACGGCTTGCCGCGCACCACATGCGCCGGCAGCTTGTCCGGATCGGGCGACTTGAAGATGCCCGACGCGGTGAGATAGGTCTCGCCGTTGCCGGTCAGCTCGCAATTGCAGAACACGAAATTGCGGGTCTTGCGCGCGATGCGCGCCTTGCCCGAGACGAACGTCCCCACCCTGGGCCCCCGCACGAAGTCGCTGTTCATCGAAATGGTGGGGTGGGGAAAGCGGATGCCGGTGAGAAAGCCGCAGCCGACGCCCATCACCATGTCGGCCAGCGTCATCAACAAGCCGCCATGGGCGATGCCCATGGGATTGGAATGGCGCTGCTCGATCAACAGGCCAATGCGCGGACCATCGTCCTCCAGCTTGAGAAAGAGCGGACCGATCAGCCCGATGAAGTCGTCGCCTGGGCTGAAAGCCTGGAAACCATTCGGCACGCCCGCGGGCAAGGCGGTCTGGGAGATGTTCATGATGCCAGCTCTTGGTCGGCCACCGTCCGCAATTCGGGCGACAGCTTGATGCCGCGGCCAGTCTCCCTGTCGATCACCACCATGACGGCGTGGCCGTGGGCGACGCAATCGTCGTCGCGGAAAATCGCCTGGCCGATCACCACCGAGGAATTGCGTATCTCCACCACCCGCGCGGCCGCCGAGACATTGCCCGGATAGAAGAGCTGTGCGCGATAGTCGATCGACAGATGCGCCAGCACGAAACCGGTTGACGGGGTGTTCGGCAACACCAGCCGATCGCGCAGAAAGCGCACGCGGGCATTCTCGAAAAAGATGGTGAAGGCAACGTTGTTGACGTGGCCGTTGTGGTCGAGATCGGCGAAGCGCAGAGATTCCTCGGTGAAGAAGGGAAAGCTGCGCCGGCTGGTCAGATCGAACGAGCCGTACCAGCCGCGGCGCGCGGTGGGCGATGAATCGGGCATGGATTTGCTCAGCTGGAGAATTCGATCAGCACGTTGCCGGCGGCGGCGGCGGGGATAAGGACGCGGCCATCGCCAGTCTGGTCGAGATGGACTTTGTTGCGCGACAGGCAATCTTTCAGCACCGCGATGTCGCGCACGCGTATGCCCATGACGGCGGCGTGATCGCCTTGCAGCGCCGGCTTGTGGCCGGGGAAGCGCTCGGCGAACCTGGCGGGAGTCAGGTATTTGAACGGCGCCTTGCCGGTCGCCACGGTCATCTCGCCGTCGCCCGTCTTGATCGCGTCGGCGCCGAAGACCTTCTCCGCCGCCGCGCGATGCTTCGCCGGATCGGCCGCGACGATGGTGATATGCGATATGCCGGCGGCGCCATTGGCATGCTGGCGCCATTCCGGGCGATAGACGAATTGCGGCGTCAGATGATTGCAGACGAACAACCCGACGCCGGGCCGCGCCTCATGCGGCAGGCGCACGATACGAAAGGCAGCGCGTTCAGTCTTGCCGTCGATTTCCACGCCGCGGTCAAAGGCGATGATCGGCTCGGGATTGAGGCCGGCTTTGGTCCAGGCGGCATGCGCCAGGTCGGCGCCGTCGGTGCCCAGCGCCACGTTGGCCAATGCCCCGCCCTGCTCGCCGATTTCCTTGTAGCGCAGATTATTCGGCATCGGCTCCAGCACGCCCAGCAGCTCGATGTAGTCCTCGTCCAGGATCATCAGGTGATTGGCGGTGCCGAGACCCTTGTGGATGCCGCGCGGCTGCACGTCGAAGCCAAGCCGCGCATAGGCCTGACCGGCCTTCTCGAGATCGGGCACCACGATCATCACATGGTCGATGCCCTTGATGGCGCGCTGCATGGTGTTTCTCCCTAGCCGGCGGTGCGGCGGCGCATCAGGCCGATGCCCTTCATGGTCATCACCAGCTCGCCACGTTGGTTGTAGACCTCGTATTGGTTGAAGATGCTGCCCATCTCGGGCCGGCTGCGCGATGGCTTCTTGTCGAGAATGCGCACTTTGGCCGAGATTGTGTCGCCCGCCAGCACAGGCTTCAGCCAGCGCAATTCATCTACGCCCGGCGAACCCATGCTTGTCTCGCGCGAAATGTAATTGTCCACCAGCAGGCGCATGACTTCCGAGCTGGTATGCCAGCCACTGGCGGAAAGGCCGCCGAAGATGGATTTTCTGCCGGCTTCTTCGTCCAAGTGGAAAGGCTGGGGATCGAACTTGGAGGCGAAATCGATCATCTCCGCCTTGGTCATTGTCTTGCTGCCGATGTCATAGACGGCGCCAAGCTCGTAGTCTTCCCAATAGCGGGTAGGAGGGGCCATTTTCCAAAACTCCTGGACAGATGCGGCGCGCATTAAAGGCTGCGAAGCACGGTCGGGGCAACCCGGTTTTTTGCCGTTCCGCAGAACGGGCCTAACCCGCCGCCTCCAGTATATGGACCAGAGCGGCGTTGTAATTGCCCAGCTCGCTGATGCTGAGCGCCAGTTCCGCGCCGGCAACCTGCCGATCGCCCGCCCTGCGCGTCAGCTGCTCGAACAGTTCGACGAAGCCGTAAAGGCCGGTGGCAAAAGGCGGATGGCCGCGCGACAGGCAGCCGCCGGAGGTGCTGACCGGCAGCCGCCCGCCCAATTGCATCTCTCCCGCTGCAGTGGCGGCCGCGCCCTGCCCGCGCCTGGCCAGGCCGAGCGCTTCCGCTGCAAGGACCTCGGTGATCGTGCAGGGCGCATAGATTTCCGCCAGGTCCAGATCGGCAGGCCCGATCCCGGCGGTCTGGTAAGCCTGGCCGCCCGCCTTGATTGCGGCGTTGAACGCGATCATATCGTTTGGGATTTCGCTGAGCTGATGGACGCCCTCGTGATGGAAGCCGCGACCGCGGATCAGCACGTAAGGCTTGCCCAGGGTGGCGGCGTATTCGGCATCGGCGATCACGATGCAGGCCGCGCCATCGCTGCGCGGCGGCACCTCGAAGAGACCGAGCGGCTCGACGATCATCTTCTGCGCCATCACCTCGTCGATGGTGATGGGCGTGCGGTACTGCGCGATGGGATTGAGCGACGCATGCGACCGGTTCTTCACCGCCACCGAAGCCAGGGTGCGCCGTTCGACCTTGAACTCGTGCAAATAACGCGCGGCATCGAAGGCGTACCAGGAGATCGGCGTGATGCCGAAAGGCGTCTGCAAATCGACGTCGCCGGTATGGCGGATGGTGAGATCGAGATGGCGCGCGGTCGGGATCGCGGTTTCCATGTTCATGCCGGCAGCCAGCGCCACTTTGCAGCGGCCCAGGGCCACCTCATTGCAGGCGGCATCGAACGCCATGCCCGAAGTCATGCCGTTGCCGACCACCTCCATCACCATGCCGTCGACCGGCAGGCGCAAGTAATTGGCCATGTAGGTGCAGAAATAGCGCTGGCGCAGATAATCCCGCTCCAGCGCGAAGATCATGGCGCCGACGTCTTTCTTTTCGATGCCGGCATCGGCAACGGCGACGCGAATGACGCCGGCCAGAATCTCGTGATCGAGCGCTTGCTCGGGCGCTTCCGGCGGCGACTGGAAACGCCCGACCGGCGTGCAACCGACGCCGATGATGGCCAGGCGTTTCATGCGCGGATCAGTCGGCGATGGCGTTGTGGATGCGCTTGGCGACTTCTTCCAGCATCACTTCGGTGGCGCCGCCGCCGATCGCTTCAACGCGCACGTCGCGCACCATCCGTTCGATGGCGCTGTCCTTGATGTAGCCGAAGCCGCCATGGAATTGCTGGCAGGTGTAGGCCACCTCATTGACCAGCTCGCCGCACAACGCCTTGAGCATCGAAACCTGCGCCACGCAATCGCGGCCTTGCGCGTCGAGCCAGGCCGTGTGGTGCACGAGCTGGCGCGCGGCTTCTGATTTTGCTGCGGCCATCGACAGACGCTGGCGGATCGTCTGCTTCTCCCACAGCGAGGCGCCGAAGGCCTTGCGGTTCATGACGTAGTCGACGGTCATGCGCAGCATGGCGAAGCATTCCGCCACCGCCTGCGCACCGACCACCAGCCGCTCGTTCTGAAAATTCTGCATCACCGCGTAGAAGCCGCGGTTCTCGCCGCCGAGAAGATTCTCGTTGGGCACGCGCACGTCCTCGAACACCAGCTCGGCGGTGTCGGAACAGCCCCAGCCCTGCTTCTGCAGCGCGCGGCCGACGCGGAAGCCGGGCATGCCCTTCTCGACCAGGAACATCGAGATGCCGCGGCTGCCTTTGGACTCGGGATCGGTGCGGGCAGCGACGATATAGAGATCGGCATGCACGCCGTTGGTGATGAACATCTTGGCGCCGTTCAGCACCCAGCCTTTGTTGCCGTCGCGCACCGCGCGGGTGCGCAGGCCCGCCACGTCGGAACCGGCATCGGGCTCGGTGACGGCGATGGCGGTGATCTTCTCGCCGCGCGCCACGGCCGGCAGAAAGCGCCGCTTCTGCTCCTCCGAGCCTGCATTGATGATGTGCGGGCTGGCCATGTCGGTATGGACCAGCACGGTGATGGCGAAGCCGCCGAAGGTGGAGCGGCCGGTCTCTTCCGCCAGGATCACCGAGGCGCGGGCGTCCATGCCGGCGCCGCCATATTCGGTCGGAATGCGCATGCCGAGAAAACCCAGCTCGCCCATGCGCCGCAGCACCGCGCGCGGCACCATGTTTTCCACTTCCCACTTGTTCGCGTGAGGAATGACTTCCTCATCGACGAAGCGACGCAGGGAGTCGCGGATAAGGCTGTGTTCTTCGGTGAAGATCGGCGATGACATGGCAATTCCTCCGGTGCCCCATACTGGCGGCGCAGGACGCTAGCACGCCAGCGTCGGGTGCAAAATCTTGCGCAGGGCGGAACTGAAATCCGCGCCTGCGGTATCGGCTCAGGTTTCGGGAACGAACAGGCGACCCTGGATCAGGGCGATCAACGTGCGAGCCAGCACCGTGAACACGATGATCGTGGCCAGCGTCATCAGAACGTAGGACAGGACCAGACTGACGGGCCCGCCGACCGCCGCGTGATAGCGCACCGACGCCAACGCCAGGGCAGCGGATGGGAATGTATAGGCCCACCAGGACAGGGCGAACGGCACCCGGACCAGCAGATTTGCCAGCGTGGCGATCAGCATCGCGGTGAACAGGGCGACGAAGAACAGCATGCGGGCGAAGCCGTCGACCTGGCCGTCATGCAGCCCGATATAGGACAGGAAGCTGACCGACGGCGGCGCCACCAGGATCACCAAAGTCGGCATGAAGCGCGCCGCCAGCTGGTCATGGAAGATGATGCGATTGAGGATGATGGGAAACAGCACTAGCCAGAACACCACGCCGACCGAAAAGAAAAACCAGCCGATTTCGGGATAGCCATAGGTTGCAGCGCCCAGCGGCGCCACGATGTTGCCCACCACCGGAATGAACCAGGCCGGGTTGGAATGGCGGATATCGATGTTGTGGGCGAACCATTGCCGGAACACCGCCAGCGCCACCGCCAAATGCGCGCCCGACGCGACCATCCAGACGATTTCGCCGATGCCAGGCGCGTAAGGCGCCAGCCCGACCGACAGCAGCATCAGGCCGATTGTGGCAGCGGCGAAGAAGCTCGAGCGCACCGGATGGACGAACTCGGCCGCCACCATCTTCGGGTAGCGAATGGTCTTGGCGAGATAAAGCGCTGCCGTGCCGGTAAACGCCAGAGCGGCCAGCAGCAGGATCCCCTCGCCGATCGCCGCCGGCCAGCCCAGATCGAGGCCCGCTCGTCGCCAGCCCAGGCCCAGCCCGGCCAACCCCATCACCGACGCGAACAGCGGCACCGGGACATGGGCAAGCCAGGAATGGGATTTTTCGGTCGGCATCGTCATCTGCGCTTCTCTTTCGCTATCGTCAGCCGCCGGCGAACAGCCACTCGCGCAGCGCCGTCGTTACCCCGGCGGGTTGTTCCAGCGGCGAGACATGACCGCAGCGTTCCAGCGTGATCAGGCGCGAGCCCTTGATGCCGGCGGCGATCTCCTCGCTCAACTCCAGCGGCGTCACTTGATCGTCGCGGCCACACACCACGATGCTGGGCAGGTTGATCTTGGCCAGCAGCTTGCGATTGTCGCGCCGGCCTATGATGGCGCGCTGCTGATTGGCATAGCCCTCGCCGCCGACCGTCATCGCCATCGCCTGCAGCGACGCCACCAGCGCCTTGTCCTTCACCTTGTCGGGATGCACCAGAAGAGGCAGCATCAGCTGCGTGATGCCGCGCCAGCGGCCAAGCTTGGTCTGCGCGATCAGCGCCTCGCGACGGCGCTTGCCCTCGGGCGTCTCGGCGCGCGCCGAAGTATCGATCAGCGCCAGACGTCGCACGCGCTTTGGCGCCTGCTTGAAGACTTCGAGCGCCACGTATCCGCCCATTGAGAATCCCGCCAGCGCGAAAGTCGGCGGCGCCTTGGCCAGCACCGCATCGACCATCGCCGCGATGGTGTCGACATGCCACAACTCGGGCGCGACGATATCGACACGCGATTGCAAAGCCGCGATCTGCGGCGCGAAAACACGCTTGTCGTTCAGCAACCCTGGCAGCATGACCAGGGCGGGCTTGGTACTCACGTCAACAACTCACATGCAATTATCGGATCAGGCGGGACAACTCGCGGAATTCGTCGGTGCCGGCACGCCCCAGAAGTTCGAACATCACCATTTCAGTCGTCACGATCGACACGCCGTTCTGGCGCAGCCGCTCCAGCGCCAGCTGCGCGCTCTGCGGCTTGCGCGAGGTGGTGGCGTCGGCGACGACGAAAGGATGGTAGCCGCCCTGCACCAGGCCGATCGCCGTCTGCATGACGCAGACATGCGCCTCGACGCCGGCCAGAATTACCTGGGTGCGCCGCGACTGGCGCAGGCGCGCCATTGTCGATGGATCGGCAGCCGCGGAGAAACTCATCTTGGCGTAAACGGCCTCGCGACCCTGCAGCCGCTCGCCGATTTCCGGCACGGTGTGACCCAGGCCCTGCGGATACTGTTCGGTCACCACGGTCGGCATGCCGAGCCGGCCGGCCGTCGTCAACAGGATCAGCGCATTGGCGATAACCGGCCGCGGCTCGTGCATGGCCGGCATAAGCTTTTCCTGCAGGTCGACCAGCAGGAGCAGGGCGTGTCTCGGATCGATCAGCATGGGAGCCTTTTGGGTCGGAACTGCACCCTAATCAATGCCCCGATCCCGGCCAAGCCCGGCCACAAAACCGGGCCGGCGCATGGATGGCCTGCGCGTTAAAAACCAAGCCTTTCGTTGACATAACAGGCCTGAACCCCAATTATCTGCTGCAACAGCGAATTTGGTGTCGCTGGAACGCGCCGCCGGCTGCGTCGACACCTCTCCTTTCCCGCCATCAGGCGGACGTGATCGCGCTAACAGACTGTAACTAAATGACATTTGACGAACTTGGCTTAAGTCCTGCTGTTTTGCAGGCTGTCACCGATGCGGGCTACACCAGCCCTACTCCAATTCAGGCCCAGGCCATTCCCTACGTGCTAATGGGCCGGGACGTCTTGGGTTGCGCCCAGACCGGCACCGGCAAGACCGCCGGTTTCACTCTGCCGATGATCGATATTCTTTCCGCCGGCCGGGCCAAGGCGCGCATGCCGCGCTCGCTGATCCTGGAGCCTACCCGCGAGTTGGCAGCCCAGGTGGGCGAGAATTTCGAAGTCTACGGCAAGCACACCAAGCTCTCCATGGCGCTGCTGATCGGCGGCGTGTCCTTCGGCGATCAGGAGAAGAAGCTCGATCGCGGCGTGGACGTGCTGATCGCTACGCCGGGCCGGCTGCTCGACCACATCGAGCGCGGCAAGATCCTGCTGAGCGACGTCAAGATCCTGGTGATCGACGAAGCCGACCGCATGCTCGACATGGGCTTCATCCCCGACATCGAACGCATCGTCGGCATGCTGCCCAAGCTGCGACAGACGCTGTTCTTCTCGGCCACCATGCCGCCGGAAATCCGCAAGCTGGCCGACAAGTTCCTGATGAATCCGAAGGAAGTGTCGGTCTCGCCGCCGGCCACCGTCGCCACCACCGTGCGGCAGGGCCTCGCCATCGTGCCGGCCGAAGCCAAGCGCGATGCGCTGCGCCGGCTGATCGAGCGCGAGGACGTGCAAAGCGCCATCATCTTCTGCAACCGCAAGCGCGACGTGGACATGCTGTTCAAGTCGCTGAAGAGCCACGGCCTCGACGTCGGCGCCCTGCATGGCGACATGGTGCAGTCGGTGCGCACCGAAACGCTCGAGCGCTTCAAGAACGGCGAGATCCGCCTGCTGGTGGCCAGCGACGTCGCCGCGCGCGGGCTGGACGTCGATAGCCTCAGCCACGTCTTCAATTTTGACGTGCCGACGCATCCGGAAGACTACATCCATCGCATCGGCCGCACCGGCCGCGCCGGCAAGTCCGGCGCCGCCTTCACCCTGGCCTCGCCCGACGAAGGCAGGCTGGTGGCGGCGATCGAACAGCTGTCGGCGCAGCCCATCGAGCGCATCGCCATCGACGAGCTGACCGGCGATTTCTCGTCCGACGAAGAAGGCGGCCGACGTGGGCGCGGCGGCCGTGGCCGCGGGCGCAGCCCGGCGCGCGAGCGGGCGCCGAAGGCCGATGCCAAGCCCAGGCGCGAGAGCGCCGCTCGTCCAAGCGAGCCGCCAGTGCAGGAAGCATCGCCGGTGCGTGCGGAAGAGCCAAGCAACGTGGTGCCAATCCAGGTCGAACCGGCGCCCAGGCCGCGCGAAGAACGGCGTCCGGACGAATATCGCCGCGACGAAAGCCGTCCGGCGCGTGGCCGCAGCGAAAGCCGCGGCGGCGAGAGCCGTAACGATAATCGACGCGATGAAGGCCGACGCGACGAAGGCCGCCGGGACGAAAGCCGCCGGGACGACCGGCGCGACGACGATCGCCGGCGCGACCGCAATCGCGATCGCGATCTGGGCCCGCCGGTTGTCGGCATGGGCGATCATATGCCAGCCTTCCTGATGCGGCCCGCGCGCGGCCGCTGATCGACGCTATCAGGAGGTCCGGCGATGCAGACCATCTTCATCATGGTGAAGTGCGAACTGGGCAAGGCCTACGACGTGGCCGACGCCGCGGTGCAGTCGGTCGAGCACGTCTCGGAGGTCTACTCCACCTCCGGCCAGTACGATCTGCTGATGAAATGCTACCTGCCCGACGACATGGATATCGGCCATTTCGTCACCAGCCAGATCCAGACCCTGGCCGGCATCAAGGACACCTTCACCTTGATCACCTTCAAGGCGTTCGGCTGAACTTTCCCGGCGACGGACCATGGAACGCGTTCTCGAGAAGATCATCATCGCCAGCCGCTGGCTGCAGGCGCCGCTCTACATCGGACTGATCGGCGTGCTGGCCATCATTTGCATCCGCTTCTTCAGCGAATTCGTCCACGTCACCGCCGTCCTGTGGGGCGGCGAGGAATCGAAGCTGGTGCTGCTGGTGCTGTCGCTGGTCGACCTGGTGATGGTCGCCAACCTGGTGATCATGGTGATCATCTCGGGCTATGAGAATTTCGTCAGCCGCATCGACGTCGAGGAAGCAACCGAGAAACTTTCGTGGTTCGGCAAGCTCGACCACGGCTCGCTGAAAATCAAGCTGGCCGGCTCGATCGTCGCCATCTCGTCGATCCATCTCCTGAAGGCGTTTCTCGACGCTGAGGAGATCGCCAACGACAAGCTGATCTTGCTGATCGCGATCCACCTGACCTTCGTGGTGTCGGCGCTGATGCTGGCGTGGCTGGACAAAATGGCGTTCGGCGGCAAGAACCCGGGGCAGAAGGCGCCTTAAGCCCACACTTCCCTGTAGAGCTCGACGATCTCCGCCGCCGTTGGGATGCGCGGATTGTTGTTGGGCGAGCCGGAGGCCAGCGCCTGTTCGGCCATCTTGGGCATCAGGTCGAAATATTTCTTCTCGTCGATGCCGTAGGCTTTCGGCGTCGGAACTTTCAGCTCGGCATTGAGCGCGCGCAGAGCGTCGAGCAGCATTGCCACCGCCGCCTGGTCGCCCACCTTGTCGTCGCACACGCCCATGGCGCGGGCGCAATCGGCGTAGCGATTGAGCGCGGCGTTAGCCGAGAATGCGGTGATCGCGGGCAGCAGCATGGCGTTGGACAGGCCATGCGGTACATGGAAATGCGCGCCGATCGGTCGGCTCATGCCGTGCACCAGCGCCACCGAGGCGTTGGAGAACGCCATGCCGGCCTGGTGCGCGCCCAGCATCATGGCTTCGCGGGCCTTGCGGTTGTCGGGCTGGGCGCAGACGTCGCGGATGTTCTTGTAGATCAGGCGCATGGCATTGAGGCCGAGACCGTCGGAATGCAGATTGGCCTTGCGGCTGACATAGGCCTCGATCGCATGCGTCAGGCTGTCGATGGCGGTGTCGGCAGTGAGGCGAAACGGCTTGGTCAGGGTCAGCTCGTAGTCGACGATGGCGGCGGCCGGCAGGCAGGCGAGGCCCGAGATCAGCATTTTCTCGTCGGTCTCGGTGTCGGTGATGATGGTGAACTTGGTGACTTCCGATCCCGTGCCTGCCGTGGTCGGGATCGCCAGCAGCGGCAGGCCCTGCTTGGGAATCGGATTGGGCACCTTGTAGTTGCGCATCTTGCCGCCATTGGCGGCCAGCACCGAGATCGCCTTGGCCGTGTCGATGGGCGAGCCGCCGCCCAGCGCGATCAGGCTGTCATAGGCGCCGGCTTGCAATTGAGCGACGCCGGTTTCGATCACGTCGGTGGTGGGGTCCTCGATCGTGTCGGAGAACACGGTCCATTTCACGCCGGCGTTGTCGAGCACGTCGGTCAGCGCGGCAAGCTTGCCGCTCTTCTCCATGAACTTGTCGGTGACGATGAGCGGCCGCGTGCCGCCGATCTGCGTTAGGGTCTCGGCCGCCTGCGCGATGGCGCCGCCACCGATCAGGATCAGGCGCGGGGTGAGGATGGTGGCGATCATGGGCGTGCTCCAGAATTCATTGCCGCCAGTCTAGCAATCCCCCTGGTCGGAGGCGATGGCTGGGGCCAACGAAAAACGGGGGCCGCAGCCCCCGTTTTGTCTGTCGTTTCGGAGGGCTTCTAGCGCGCCTTGAAGACGAACTCCGCGCCGGAGCGGATGCCGGTCGGCCAGCGGGCGGTGACGGTCTTCAGCTTGGTGAAGAAGCGCACGCCTTCCATGCCAAACATGCCCATATCGCCGAACGCCGAGGCCTTCCAGCCGCCGAAGGAATGGAACGCCATCGGCACCGGGATCGGCACATTGACGCCGACCATGCCGATCTTGATCGAGCTGGCATAGGCGCGGGCGGCGTCGCCGTCGCGGGTAAAGATCGCGGTGCCGTTGCCGAACTGGTGCTCGTTGACCATCTTCACGGCGGCGTCGAAGTTGGGCGCGCGCACGACCGACAGCACCGGCCCGAAGATCTCTTCCTTGTAGATCGTCATGTCGGTGGTGACGTTGTCGAACAGGCAGCCGCCCATGAAGTAGCCGCCCTCGTAGCCCTGCAGGCGCAGGTCGCGACCGTCGACCACGAGCTTGGCGCCTTCCTTGACGCCGGTATCGACATAGCCCTTCACCTTGTCGCGATGCTGGGCGGAGATCAGCGGGCCCATTTCCGACTGCGGATCGAGGCCGGGGCCGACCTTCAGGCTGGAGACGCGCGGCGCCAGCTTGGCGATCAGCTTGTCGCCGACATCGCCAACGGCCACGGCCACCGAGACGGCCATGCAGCGCTCGCCGGCGGCGCCATAGCCGGCGCCGATCAGCGCGTCGGCGGCCTGGTCGATGTCGGCGTCGGGCATGATAACCATGTGGTTCTTGGCGCCACACAGCGCCTGCACGCGCTTATCGTTGGCGGTGCCGGTGTGATAGATGTAGCGGCCTACGGGGGTCGAGCCCACGAAGCTGACGGCGGCGATGTCGGGATGGGTCAGGATGGCGTCGACCGCCTCCTTGTCGCCTTGCACGACGTTCAGCACGCCCGGCGGGCCGCCGGCTTTCATGAACAGTTCCGCCAGCATCAGGGCGGTCGAGGGATCCTTCTCCGACGGCTTGAGGATGAAGGTGTTACCCGTGGCAATGGCCATGGTGTACATCCACATCGGCACCATGGCGGGGAAGTTGAACGGCGTGATGCCGGCCACCACACCCAACGCCTGGCGCATCGAATAGGAATCGATGCCGCCCGAGACGTTCTCGGTGAAGTCACCCTTCAGCAAATGCGGAATGCCGCAGGCGAACTCCACGACTTCCAGGCCGCGCACCACTTCGCCCTTGGCGTCGTCGAATGTCTTGCCGTGCTCGACGGTGATGGCGCGGGCCAGATCGTCGTGATGCTTCTCGATCAGGTCCTTGTATTTGAAGAGGATGCGGGCGCGCGCCAGCGGCGGCGTGGCGGACCAGCCGGGGAAGGCCTGCTTGGCAACCTCGACGGCGGCGTTCAGCTCGGCCGCGCTGGCCAGCGCCACTTCACCCGACTTCTCGCCGGTAGCGGGATTGAAAACGTCACCCTTGCGGCCGCCCGCTTTGCCGGCCACTTCCTTGCCGCCGATGAAATGCCCGATCTGCTTCATGGCCGTTCCTCCTCGATTTTCCTGCGATTCTCGCAATGCGGCGGCAACCTAGCACCGGGCCACAGGGCGGAAAAGCCCTGCCCTGCCAGCCTGCCCGCGACCGAATGCCGGCGTTTCGCTTGCGCCGGTTTTACAAGCCAGCCATTCCGTTCTGCGGTGGACAAGCCGGCCAAGGATGCCGACCCTGTCGGCAAGCAAATAACGAGGAAACCAATGGCCAAGTCGCAAAAGGAAAAAGCCGAAGAATTCGCCGCCCTGCACCGCAGCGGCATTTTCGTGCTCGCCAATGCCTGGGACATTCCCAGCGCCGCGATCGCGGTAGAGGAAGGGTTCAAAGCCATCGCCACGACCTCGGCCGGCATGGCTTTCACCTTGGGCCTGCCCGACCACGAGTTCACCGGCCGCGACCGCATGATGGCGATCGTGCGCGAGATGGCGCCGCGCTTCGACGTGCCGCTTTCGGCGGACCTTGAAGCGGGTTACGGGCTTAAGCCCGACGACGTCGCCCTGACGGTACGACAGGCGATCGAGGCCGGCGCGGTGGGCTGCAATATCGAGGATGCCGATCCCGCCACCGGCAAGCTGATCGATTTCGAGCTTTCCGTCGCCCGCATCAAGGCGGGAGCCGACGCGGCGCGGGCGGCTGGCTTGCCCAACTTCATTCTCAACGCGCGCACCGATCCGTTCCTGGCGAAGTTCGGCACGCCCGAGCAGAACCTCGACGAATCGATCCGCCGCGGCAATGCCTATGCCAAGGCCGGCGCCGGCTCGGTCTTCGTGCCGCTGCCGCCGGAAGCCACGGCTATCGGCAAGCTCGCCGCCGGCATCAAGGCGCCGCTGAACATCCTTGGCGGTTTCGCCGGCAAGGCCGCGCCCAATCTGTCGGAGCTGCAGAAGCTCGGCGTGCGGCGCATCAGCATCGGCGGCAGCCTGATGATCGCGGCCTATGCCTATGCCCGCGACGCGTTGCGGGCGATTCGCGACAGCGGCAGCTTCGCCTATGCCGAGGCGAAGACGAAGAATCCCGACTTCAATGCGCTGATGCGGAAATATCCGAAACCCTAAGCCGCAACACCAACTCGAAATAAAAACGGCGGCCCGAGGGCCGCCGTTTCCGTCTCTGGCGCGCCGCTTAATTCCAGCGCGAGATTTCCAGACGACCCACCTGGTCGCGATGCACCTCGTCCGGGCCGTCGGCCAGACGCAGGGTGCGCTGATGGGCATACATGAAGGCCAGCGGGAAAGCCTGGCTGACTCCGCCGCCGCCATGGATCTGCAGGCAGCGATCGATGACGCGGGTGGACATGTTGGGCACCACCACCTTGATCATGGCGATTTCCTTGCGGGCGACCTTGTTGCCGACCTTGTCCATCATCCAGGCCGCGCGCAGCACCAGCAGGCGGGCCTGATCGATTTCCATGCGCGATTCGGCGATCCAGTGCTTGGTCACGCCCATCTCGGCCAGGCTCTGGCCGAAGGCGGTGCGGCTCTTGGCCCGCTTGATCGCCAGTTCCAGCGCCCGTTCGGCAGCGCCGATGGAGCGCATGCAGTGATGGATGCGGCCCGGCCCGAGGCGGCCCTGCGCGATTTCGAAACCGCGGCCCTCGCCCAGGATCATGTTTTCCTTGGGCACGCGCACGTTGGTATAGCTGACCTCGGCATGGCCGTGCGGCGCGTCGTCATAGCCGAACACGTGCAGCATGCGCTCGATCTTGATGCCCGGCGCGTCGGCGGGGATCAGGATCATCGACTGCTGCTGGTAAGGCGGCGCCTTGGGATCGGTCTTGCCCATGAAGATCAGGATCTTGCAGCGCGGATCGCCCATGCCCGACGACCACCACTTGCGGCCGTTGATGACGTAGTCGTTGCCGTCGCGCTCGATACGCGAGCCGATGTTTTTGGCGTCAGACGAGGCGACGTCCGGCTCGGTCATGGCGAAGCAGGAACGGATCTCGCCGTTCAGCAGCGGCTTCAGCCACTTCTCTTTCTGTTCCGGCGTGCCGTAGCGGGCCAGCACTTCCATGTTGCCGGTATCGGGCGCCGAGCAGTTCATCGCTTCCGACGCAATATGGGAACGGCCGAGGATTTCGCAGATCGGCGCGTATTCCAGATTGGTCAGGCCCATCGTGCCGTGCGTGTTGCCGTCGCGCTCGGGCGGCAGGAACATGTTCCACAGGCCGCGCTTCTTGGCTTCCGCCTTCAGTTCTTCCATCACCGGCGGCAGCTGCCAGCGGTCTTTCTGCGCCTCGAGCTGCTCGTGATAGATGTGCTCGGCGGGATAAATCACGTCGTCCATGAACTTCTGGACTTTTTCGATCAGACCCTTGGTCCGCTCGCTATATTCGAAATCCATTCGTTTCCTCCTGTTTGCGCCCCGATTATGCCTCGCCCTTCCATAGGGCGGCAACCGGCGGGCTCGGAAATCGGCGGCACCTTAGCCCATATAACCCCCGGTTCAACGGGGTTTCGGCGCTTTCCCTTGCGCGTTCGGCGCAAGGGGACTTACCTTTTCGGCAACAATGAAACTGCCAAATCCGCACAGCGGATTTGGCACCGGGAGCGTCATGAACGTCATTGCCAAGCCGCCTTTCAAGAAGGTCAATTTCCTGCCACGCGACATCGAGGTCGAACGGCGGCCCGATGGCGTCGTCATCCTGCGCTCGCGCCACAAACTCGCGCCCTACGAGCGACATATACCGGCCTATCTGGCGCGTTGGGCCAAGGAACGCCCCGACCAGGTCTGGCTGGCGCAACGGCGCGGGCCCAAACGCGAATGGTTCAAGGTCACCTATGACGAAGCCAAGCGGCAGGTCGACGCGCTGACGCAGGCGCTGCTCAACCGCGGCCTGGACCAGACGCGGCCGGTGATGATCCTGAGCGGCAATTCGATCGAGCACGCGCTGCTGGTGATGGCCGCCATGCAAGCGCAGGTGCCGGCGGCGCCGGTGTCGCAGGCTTATTCACTGATGAGCCAGGACCACAAGAAGCTGAAATACGTCTTCGACCTGCTCGATCCTGGCCTGGTCATGGTGCAGAACGGCCCGCCTTTCGAGCGCGCCTTGAAGGCGCTCGACCTGTCGCGTTGCGAAGTCGTTTATGTCGATGCGCCGCCCGAAGGCATCAAGGCCACGCCCTATGCCGATCTGCTGGCAACCAACCCCGGCCCCGACGTAGAGCGTTCAATCGCCGGCATTGGACCCAAGACCATCGGCAAATTCCTGTTTACCTCGGGCTCGACCGGCATGCCCAAGGCGGTGATCAACACCCAGGAAATGATGTGCGCCAACGTCATCATGGGCAAACAGGTGCGCCCGCGTACGCCGGAAGATCCCATTCCTCTGGTGCTCGACTGGCTGCCGTGGAACCACACCATGGGTGGCAATGCGAGTTTCCACGGCATCCTGGCCGATGGCGGCACGGTCTATATCGACGACGGCAAGCCTATTCCGGGCATGTTCGACGAGACCTTGCGCAACTTGCGCGAGGTTTCGCCGACCTATTACAGCAACGTACCGGCAGGCTATGCCGCGTTGGCCGCGGCGCTGGAAAAGGACGATGCGCTGTGCAAGACGTTTTTCAAGCAACTCGGCTCGCTGGCCTATGGCGGCGCGACCCTGCCCGACGATCTTTATGAGCGAATGCAAGCCTTGGCTGTGAAATACACCGGCCATCGCCTGCTGTTCGGCACTGGCTGGGGCTCGACCGAGACGGCGCCGACGGCGACGGCGACCTATTGGGAAACGGAACGGGTCGGTCTGATCGGCCTGCCCTTCCCCGGCGTCGAGCTCAAGATGATTCCCGCCGGCCCCAAGTACGAGTTGCGCCTGCGCGGCGTCATCGTCACGCCCGGCTATTACAAGCGACCCGACCTGACCGAGCAGATGTTCGACGAGGAAGGCTTTTACAAGATCGGCGATGCGGGCGATTTCGTCGATCCAAACGATCCCTCGCAAGGACTGATCTTCAAGGGCCGCGTGGTCGAGGACTTCAAGCTGATGAGCGGCACCTTTGTGCATGTCGGCTCGCTGCGTGTGGCCGTCATTGCCGCAGCAACGCCGGTGGTGCAGGACGCCATCATCGCCGGCCAGGACAAGGACTATGTCGCCATCATGGCATGGCCCAATTTGCTCGCCTGCCGCCAGATCGTGGGCGACGACAAGATGCCGGTGGAAGAACTAGTCAGGCAGCCCAAGGTCATCGAGATCCTGCGCCAGGGCCTGCGCCAGCATAACGCCGACAATCCCGGCTCCAGCTTCCAGATCAAGCGCGCGCTGTTCCTCACCGAGCCCGCCTCGATCGACGGCAACGAGCTGACCGACAAGGGCTACATCAACCAGCGCGCTACGCTGGAACGACGCGCCGCCCTGGTCGAGGCGCTCTACGCCGAGAGACCCGGGCCGGAAGTGATCGTGATCTGATGCTGGAAGCGCTCCGCCTGCATGGCGATCTGATCGGCCGCCAGGGCTCGCGCCGGCAATTGAACACGCCGGCACTGGTCGTCGATATCGAGGCGCTGGATGCCAACATCGCCGCCATGGCCGAGTTCGCGCGCCAGCATAAGGTGGCGCTGCGGCCGCATTCGAAGACCCACAAATCAGCCGACATCGCCCGCCGCCAAATAGCAGCTGGAGCGCTGGGCGTGTGCTGCGCCAAGCTGGGCGAGGCGGAAGCCTTGTCTGAGGCAGGCATTGGCGGACTGCACATCACGTCGGCCGTGGTGACGCCGCAGGGCATCGAGCGGCTGATGGCGCTCAATGCCAGCACGCGCGGGCTGACCATCGTGGTCGACGATGCCGGCAATATCGACGCGCTCGATCGCGCCGCTTCCACGTCGGGACAGAAGCTTTCCGTCATTCTCGACATCGATCCTGGCATGCACCGAACCGGCGTGTGGGACGATGGCGACGTTATCAGGCTCGCCAAACGCATCCATGACGCCAAGGCGCTGCACTTCGCCGGCGTGCAGTTCTATTCAGGTCGCCTGCAGCACGTGGATGCCTATGCCGATCGCCTGAAATCGGTGCTGGAGCAGACGGCGCGTTTGGCGCGGCTGGTCAACGAGCTGCGCCAGGCCGGCATGCCGCCTGCGATAATCACCGGCTCGGGCACCGGCACGCACCAGATCGACGCCACGCAGGGCATATTCACCGAATTGCAGGTCGGCTCCTATGTGTTCATGGACACGCAATACGACAGCGTCGATTTTCATGGCGACGGCAGCCGGCCGTTCAAGCAGGCGCTGCAGATCGACAGCACCATCATCAGCGCCAACTCAGCAGGTCTGGCGACATCGGATGCGGGACTGAAGGCCTTCGCCACCGACGGGCCGGCGCCGGTGCTGATGGCCGGCGCGCCGGCAGGATCGACCTATCGCTTCTTCGGCGACGAATATGGCGCGGTGGTGCTGCCCGAAGGCCAGCGCCTGCCGGTCGGCAGCGCCATCACATGCCAGCCGCCGCATTGCGATCCCACGGTCAATCTCTACGAGGCCTATCACATCGTGCGCGGCGACACGCTGATCGACATCTGGCCGGTCACGGGGCGCGGCCGCTCGCGCTAAAGCTCCACCGGCCTGTCGTGTTGCCGCGCGAGAAGAGCCGTGACGAACAACGAGAGCAACGCCAACCCGACCATTGCCAGATAGGCGTAGCCGCCGACGCGCTCGTAGATCAGCCCGGCGCCCATCATGGCCAGCCCCATGCCCAACCCGATCGGCACCGCGGAATAGAGCGCCTGCGCCGAGCTGGTGGCGCTTGCCGGCACGCGACGCTGGATGAACATCATCGCCGCCAGATGCGTAGCGCCGAAGGTCAAGGCGTGCAGCGCCTGGATCGCGAGCAGCGGCAGGAAGTCGTCGATGAACGGCGTGATAGTCCAGCGCAGCACGGCAGCCAGGCCGGCGACCAGCAGCAGCCGGATGATGCCGATGCGCTCCGCCAGAGTGCGGCCCAATGCAAAGAGGCCGATCTCCGCCAACACCCCCATGGCCCACAGCAGGCCGATGGCGCCATCGTCCAGCCCCTTGGCGCGCCAGTCGAGCGTGCCGAAGCCGTAATAGACGGCGTGGCTGACCTGCAGCGCGCCGCCGGCGATCAGAAACAGGCAGAAGCCGCGATCGCGCAGCAGCGCCAGCATGGCGCTGCTCGCTATCGTCGTCTTGTCGCGCCGCACCCCCGACAGCGGCAGCAGGAACGCCATTGCCGCCGTCGCGACCGTCGCCGCCAAAATGAGAATGTGGACGGCGTCGCTGCCGCGCGCTTGCAGCAAATAGCCGCCGCCGATCGTGGCGGCGATGAAGGTCACGGATCCCCAGAGTCTGGTGCGGCCATAGTCCAGATCGCCGCGGGCCGAAGCCTGCATCGCCTGGCCATCGACAATCGGCAGAATGCTCGGCCAGGCCGCGCCCCATAGCAAAGTCAGCGCCAGCAGCCACCAGTAGGTCTGCGCGACACCGAACAGCGCCATGGCGGCTACGCCAGTGAGCGAAAATCCGATCACCACGCGCCTGGCGATGCCGTAGCGATCGGCGAAATCACCCCCGGCCAGCGTGCCGCCAACCTTGATCCATTGCGCGGCGAAGAGCAGCGTGCCGATGGCGGCCGCATCCAGTCCGCGATCCTTCAGCCACACCGGCCAGAAGGCCAGCATCAACCCGTTGGTGAAAAAGAAGGTCGAAAAATAAAGCGCAAAGCGGGAGCCGGTGTTCACGACGCGGCCTGCTTGGCCGCGTCGTGAAAATTTCGATCAGAGCACGCGCGTGTAGCTATCGACGCCGTTCCACTGGTAGTGCTGTTGGTATTGACCCGATGTGCCGGCATTGTCCCACAGAGCGATCGTATCCACGTCGCGGACGTCGAAGTCGATGCTGGCGCCGGTCATCCCGCCGCCAACGTATTCCAGGCGGTAGATATTGCCCGAAACCTGATGGACATACACCATGTCGTCGCCGCCTTCGTTGTCCATGATGCTGCCATCGGTTTCGTAGACGCTCTGATTGTCGTCGAGCCCGCCGCCTTCGGTTTCCAACGGGTCCCAAGCGCCGAAAGCCACGATGGCGTTGACGGTGCCGTCTGCCGGCTCGCCAAGACGGGCAAGATCGTAATATTCGTTGCCGGCGCTGCCTTCGCGACTGAAATAGACAATGTCCTGGCCGGTGCCGCCGAAAACCTGGTCGGCATCAGGGCCATCGTAAAGAATATCATCGTCGGCGCCGCCATAGATAGTGTCGGCGCCGGCGCCACCCCACAGAGCGTCGCCGCCTTCGTCGCCGAACACCTTGTCTTCGCCGCTCCACGTCGAGACTACGTCGTTTCCGGTGCCGCCAGAAACACTGTCGGCCGACGCCGCGTTCGATTCCAACGCTATGAGGATATCGTCGCCGCCGCCCATGGTGAAACTGGTGCTGGCGTAATCGCCACCGATGACGACCTTGTCGTTGCCGTCGCTGACATCGCCGTTATCGGCGCTCGAGGGGCCAAGCGTCAGGTTGGCATTCGAGACCTGCAGGTACATCTGATCGTTGCCGCCGCCACCGGCGAAGACCGCTCCGTCGGCCAAATCGAAGAGCACGTCGTCGCCCGCCTCCCCCGCCAGGCTGTCCAGGCCAGTACCGCCATAGAGAGTATCGTTGCCGCCGCCGCCATCCATGCGGTCGGCGCCAGCATCGCCGAAAAGAGCGTCGTTCTGGTTGGCGCTCCAAATAATGTCGTCGCCATCGCCGCCATAGGCGGTGGCGGCATGGGCGTATGCCATTGGATCGGTGAGCAGGCCTGAGACCAGGAACTGTTGATTGCTGTGGGTGAGATTGAGAATATCGTTGCCGCCGCCAAGATCGAAAATCTCAATGGCGGCGTTCTGGTCGGCCGAGGGCAGATTGTAGCGGCTTACGACCGCGACGCCGGCTGGCACGCTGAGCGTGGTCAGGCTGAAGAGCGTGGCATAGTCCCAGTAGACGATATCGTTGCCTGACGTAGCCCTCAGCGAGTCGTTGGTCGAATTGCCATTCTTCACCAAAACATCGATCCCGACGGCCCCTAGACTGAGCGGAGGAACGGTGGTGGTGTTGTAGCCGATCAGAAGTTCATTCGTGTCGGCCGTCTCGGTCGTGGCATTGCCGTCGGAATCGAATTTGCGCGCGGTGACGTTCAGGCCGAGCGGCGTATAGACCAGTAGCTCACTGTTTGGATCGAGGATGGAAGTGAGGTTGGAAATCGGCAGCAATGTCAGCTGCGCGAACTGAAATGTTTTTGCCAAGGCAATACTCCTGCGTGAATAGTCACGAGAAATACTCGCAATGGAAGAAACGATACAGGGTCACACCCGCTGTTTCAGTTAAGCCTTGGTACTAATTCCACGAGTATAGGAAGCATTGCGCCACGCTACAGTGCATCAATGGCAGCATGCCGATAAAGCTTGGAGTTGCATCTACATAGGCAGGGCTTCTGCGGGATATGCACAACCTTGCCGAGAGTTCCAAATAGAAACTCTTTCTTTCATATTCTTGACGTATCAGGCAAAACTCACGTCAGCCTGCATCGCCAGCCGGCCCTGCGGATTGGCGGCCCACAACGTGGCGCCCCTGCCGTCGGCGGTGGGCTTGCCGGCGATGGTGAATTTGTGCGGGCTGTAAAGCGGGCTGACGGCGCGGAAACTGTACGTGGCGATGCGCTTGCCGGGATTGCTGTCGCGCGCCAGTTCCATCAGCAAGGTCGCGGTCAGCGGGCCATGCACGATGAGATCCGGATATCCCTCGACCTGCGTCGTGTAAGGCCGGTCGTAATGGATGCGATGCCCGTTATAGGTGACGGCGGAATAGCGGAACAGCAGCACCGGGTCGGGATCGATGGTGCGCGTCCACTGCGCGCCATCGGGCGCCGCCGGCGGTTCGACCACGGGGGCGCCGGGTTTGGGATCCTCCCGGAATACCGATTGGAAATGTTCTTCAATCGCCAGCCCATTGCCGGCATGGATGGAGAATTTCTGGCCGACGAAGACCAGCTTGCCGCTCTTGCCGGTGCGCTCCTCGGCACTGACGATCTCCGCCACGCGCCGCAGCTTGTCGCCGACGCGCAACGGGCGGTGCACCGTCAACTGGCTGCCGGCCCACATGCGGCGCGGCAGCGGCGATGGCGGCATGAAGCCGCCCTTGCTGGCGGCGATGCCGTCGCGGCCCAAAGCGGCATGGCGATCGGTGGCGTTGAACCACATCCAGTGCCAGGACGGCGGCACTTCGTCGCCCTCCCGTGGCGGCGCATCGGTGCGGTCGAGCGCGGCATGAAGCTGGCGCATGGAGCGCAAATCGGCGACGTCGTCGCTCTCCTGCCGCCGGCCGATATAGCTCTTCAGATCCACCGCTGCGCTCATCTACGCGAACTCCCGCCTGACAGTTTCCGTGTGCTCGCCCAGCTTCGGAACCTTGCCGAGTTTGGCTGGCATGCCGCCAAAACTCGCCGCCAGCGCCGGCACCGAGATCGGCCCGTTGACGCCGGCAATCTCCGTCCGCCGCAATTGCGGATGCTTGGTGAGATCGGCCACCGTGCTGACGCGGGCATAAGCGATCTGCGCTTCTTCCAGCCGGCGCGTAAGCTCCGCCGTCGTCATGCTGGCCACGACGCCGCCCACCATGGCATCGACTTGATCGCGATGGGCATTGCGCTGCAGATTGGTGCTGTAGCGCTCGTCCTGCGCCCATTCGGGATGGCCGAACACCGCGCACAGCCGCACGAATTCCTTGTCGTTCTGAACCGCCAGCAAGGTCTGCGTTCCATCGGACGCGGTGTAGGCGCCGTAAGGCGCGATCTTGGGATGGGTGAGACCGACGCGCGGCCAGTCGCTGCCGTCGTAGTCGCGGTGCAGCAGCGGCACGGTCATCCATTCGGCCATGGCCGAGAACAGCGAAACCTCGATGCCGCGGCCGACGCCGGTGCGATGGCGCTCAAGCAGCGCCTCCAGCACCGCGGCATGTGCATACATGCCGCAGCCGACATCGGTCGCCGACACGCCGATGCGGCCGGGCGCATCGGGCGTGCCGGTGATCGAGGCCATGCCGCTTTCCGCCTGCACCAGCAGGTCATAGGCGCGGCGATGGCGATAGGGTCCGAAATCGCCGTAGCCGGTGATGTCGACGGTGATCAGGCGAGGATTGGCCTTGCGCAAGGCTGCCGAGCCGAAGCCCGCGCGCTCGGCTGCACCCGGCGCCAGGTTCTGGATGAACACGTCGGCCTTCGCCAGCAGGCGCTGCAGCAGCGCCATGTCCTGCGCTTGTTTGAAATCGAGCGTCACGGACTGCTTGCCGCGGTTGAGCCAGACGAAATAGGCGCTCTCGCCGTTGACCGCCGTATCGTAATTGCGGGCGAAGTCGCCTTCGGGACGTTCGATCTTGATGACACGAGCGCCGGCATCGGCCAGTCGCACGGAACAATAGGGCGCCGCCACCGCCTGCTCGACGGAAACGACGAGAATTCCATCCAAAGCGCCCATGTCAGCGCCGCCCGCGATATGAATATTTGTTCACTAGAACGACTTTGCCGGGCGGTCGCCAGCTTGGCAAGGCAGCTGATGGCGCAAGAAGACCAGGCCGCGCGAGTTTGAGGCGGCGCTTCTCGCTCACCGTGCTGGCGACGACCAGTTCGCGCCGCCTGTAGTCTCGACCGTTCGATCGCTCATGCGATACTCGACGATATGGCGTTTGCTCAAGGCGCCCGGCGGAGCGAGAACGGCAATGCGGAGAGGCGGAGAAAAGCGAGCGGCGGGGCGAATTGGTGGGCGCACCAGGGCTCGAACCTGGGACCCGCTGATTAAGAGTCAGTAGAGAAAACTCTATTTACAAGCAGTTAAGGCGTAAACTGACAGGTTTCCCTCGCCGAAATAGCCGTTAGCCTGTCAAAATTGTAAACCTGCGCTTATCGGCAGCATACGCAAAAACGCCATGTAGTTAGTGCGGGTTTCAAATAGCATTCGGCAGCAGGATTTAAGCAGGAGAAACATGTCTACCGAGTTGGAAAAATGGGCTATCGCCGAAAGGCAATTTCTTAAAGACGAGATTGGTTGGTTCAAAGCCGGCGCAATGCTTAGGTCGCCAAGCGGTGATGACATCAGTGCAAAGAAACTAAGCGAATTAGAGGCTCGGCTGGAGCATGTTCAAAAGGCGTTAGGAAATGCCTAAGCTCACCTGAGCGATGTAAAATTTTCCTCAACCACATCGATTAGATCCAAACACCTACGAGCTGGCCGGCAAACCCAACAATTAACAGTACAAGTCCCCACTTAGCATACTTAGAACCTTTAAGACGGTCTTGGACTTGTGGATTGGACAAATTTTCTTCCACGGTCGCGCCGGCAAATCTAGGAATTGCCAGTTCGATGGCCCGCTCCCTAGTCACAAAGATTTGGATTGTTAGGAGTGCCGCCCCAAGAATATCAATAAGCAAAGCAGCGGATGTTACGTAATTTCCATACATCTTATTGCTCCGTCTTCTCTTCAAATGCGAATGCAATGAATTGGCGATGCACAGACTCGCGTCTGCGCATCGCCATTGAACCTATCGCCTCGCGCGATGGCGGGAGTATCGCAACTTCACGTTATCAATTCGAACAGAAACAAGTTCCATTTCAATTAAGGGGCGAATATCACGTTGAAATCTGCCCAGAAGCGCTGGGCGAACGTAAAATTCGATAGCCGTTGAAGTCCGCGCCGCATTATCAGTAAAGCCGGCGGCAGCGCCAAAACCACTTGCACGATAAATAGGAACGCAGGCCGCTGCTCGGACCATCTCAGGATAAGGAACTCGACCGCGAACTCGCATTCGAACGGTATGCTTTGCGGTTGACGGCGTTTTTGGATGTGAACGGAAGAGCTTAACTACATTCGACATAGTGTCCTCGCAGGTTGAGAGTTTTTGTACCAACTCAGCAGCGAGGAAGCGGTCTTGCCGACGCCTCGCATGCCCTAAATAAGAGGGTTGCTGAGACGGCGGCGGCCGGTTGATTCCGGCCATTCAACTGCGATGCAGTGGCTCTTAGACTATTGGTCTGGCCCCGTGCAAATTAGATACGGCGGAACAACGGAGTTTGTCAACGGCATCGGTACTGAAATTTCGAACATTAGAGTGCGAGGTTAATGTCGGTACGTTTGGGAACCGCTAGCTCTTAAAGAATATGGTTTGAACGGTGAGTTCCGGCTTCCCGTATTCCGAAGCTCTTTTCCAAAGTCTCAACGTCGCTTTCCAAGTGAGGCTCATTCCAAACTTCTTCATAGTTGCTTCAATGGCAGTTGTCGTCATTTCCGTTACACTGCCGCAGCGAGTATGGCCACCACCGGCATGAACAGGATGCCAATTGTCATTCCACGTTTTCCAGTAGCCGGCGCGTTGTCTATTTGATTTGAATCCTATACCGCCCCTTTCGATGTCAACACTCAGTCCCCGGTCGAAACTGTAAGGGGCAGGAAAAGCAAACCCGAGACTGATGTAGTCGTTCTGCCAAAAGCCAAAGCTCGATGGCCAAATATCGAGGCAGACGGGAATGCATGACCCAGTTCTACCAATTACTCGATATTCTTCTGGATCAGCTTCCGGCAGAGGGCCGACGAATGAAAGGAAATCACTAATAGGCCAGAACAATAGCTGCGAACCTTCATCCGTAAGGTCTTGTTCTGGCATGAAGTCATCTGTCGCATAAAAACATTCTATTGAGAGTTCTCCGAACTCTGTTATCGCATTGCTAATCGGAGCCCTGAGCGACACCGGGCGCATTCCTTTCGTTCCACTTTTTTCCTTGATGAGTCGGCGAGCAAATTTTCCAAATGACCCGTTTGACTCACAGCATTTTTCAGGAAGATCTGCAAGCCAACGGGGGCGCGAAATAGGGCGAAGCGTATGGAGTCCTCTACTCAGCGGAAGGCACAACGATGCAAGGCGCGCCGCGAAGTCTTCCGGCATCTTCCATCGTTGAACGGCACATGCAAGGGTGCGAAGAAACGCTGATCGATAAACGTTGCATTGGACTTGGCTAAATTGGCCCCCGATACCTTCACGACCCTTAACATCGTTCAAAAAATGATAGGGATATGATGAGTAAGAGCTGCCGGTGGCATCCATGAGTTTACGCCACTCAAAAGCCCATTGGTTGCGAAACGGAAGGCCTGTGTCCTCTTCTAACTCTTCAAGCCTCTTCCACAAGATTAACGGAACAACTTTTCCTTTAGACTCTTCGAAATACTCATCTGGCCGATATCCAAACGGCACCTCTCCAGAGTGACCCTTAAACCAATCACCAAGAGATTGCTCGTATATGAAACGGAAAAGAAGGTCCGCCAAAATGGAAGGGGCTTTTATGCTCCGCTTCACACTTTCGGCAGCAGGTCGATCAACAGCTTTGGCGCACATCAACACGGTTAATCCGGCCGCTACTTCCATTTCA
Source organism: uncultured Hyphomicrobiales bacterium (assembly GCA_964388115.1). Taxonomy (GTDB): domain Bacteria; phylum Pseudomonadota; class Alphaproteobacteria; order Reyranellales; family JAQSWP01; genus JAQSWP01. The sequence goes on along the minus strand of CAYLYK010000001.1, from coordinate 374,391 downwards.
AACTGACGCGTTTCTAACCAATCAAGAAACACTCCCGTTGCCACGTGTTTTTCAGGAGATGAAAACAAACTTGCAAATTCTATCGCGGCTTGCCACCGCACAAATCTCACCGGCCAATTTAACCGCTCGATAAGCACGCGCATCACTGCCCGTGAATCTAAGCTCATGAAAGCCACCTACTGGGAGGAATAGGCTGGTCGCCTACTTCGGCGAGCGTTCTTTGAACCATGGCATTGGTTAACTGCGTAGCAAGCGCAGTCTGTTTAACCATAACCAGATAATCAACTAACTGGTTTGTGCCAAATGAGAAGCCACGGCCTCTCTTCTCCCAGTACGGAGCAGGTCGCGACGTGTCGAGAATAAACTCACGCCATTTTTCTTTGTAATGCTTTGCTGCAAACGCCAGCCGTTTCGCGACACGATCACTGCGATCCCAAAACGAGTTCCATCCGTACCGCTCAATGTGGGCTCTAACGAGCCACTTATAAGCCTTCTTCTTGCCCTCCAATGCTAAACTCACCTCGAATGCATCATCAAGCATGTGGTTTATTTCGTGGGGATTATCTAACGAGCGATAGTAATTATCCAAGGTAGCTAGAGCTACAAGCCCGCTGCCTTTCTCGGCCCAATACTTGAGCCAACGAACTGACGCCTCTTCACGACGCATAAAACCAAGCTCTGGTCGCGAAAGGTGCTGAAGAAACTCTTTCAATTGATCTGGGCCGAATTTATTCACTCTTGGCGAGACCCCGCCCCAACCAGTTTCCTCCATTCGCTTTTTTGCTTCTTGTCTGCTTACTTTCGGTGTCGACTCTCGTCGTGAGGCGTTAATTCCCAAAAAAGCCCTTCGCTTTTTCAAAAGTCCACCCAGCTGTGGACGCCCATTGTTTCGAAGCTCCTCCAATTCAGAAAGATCTTTGCGCTCCAACACGGAGTTTACCAAAGCCTTCGAAGCCGCATCGGAGAATTTAACTATTCGGAAAACAGCAGCAAGGGTGTGTTCAGCAAGTAGATGCTCTTCTTCCGCTATATAGTATGAATACAGACGTGGAAGCCATTCCGGTTTGGCCTGCGCAACCAAACTGACAAATGCTTCCGGTGCGTGATTTGTTTCATCGCCGTCGGTGAAAACTGTGATTTGGTCGATAATCGGCGCCAGTAGCTTTAACCATGGCCCTACGTCTATTACGCCGGCCTCATGAATGCACTCAATTGCTGATAGCACATCAAATATGCGCACATCTTTACGCCAGCCATATCCAATTATGCAATCGGCAGCGCGGACTAAATACTTTTTGGAATTCTTAATTCCATACAGTACCGATAACTGCGCGAGATCAATCCAGCGTTCCGCGCGCTCACTGAATTGGTTAACATGCTTTGATTGAGTTTCTTCCAATTCGTTTATGAGCACTTCGACGCCCGCAGGATCAAACCACATACCGCGTGCTTCGATTTCGCGCGCAATCCAAAGCTCGTCCTCCCAATGCGATGATCCCCTTGCAAGGGCAAACGCGTTTGGATCAATACGGCTTGCTTCAGAGATCGCACACTTCAGCGCATGAAGCCCAAGCCCAATATCGCCAACAACCGCTCGAAAGGCTCGATATTGTGCTGAAGACGGCTCGGACGGCCGTTCGTAGTCAACTGGCGCAAGGCTCGCAAGTTCGAGGAATAGTGCCTCGAAGCCAAGGGCGCATCGTTTCTGACCAATATTGAATGCAGCGTCCCATAAATGATCAGCGGCTTGTTGAAGCCACCCTACCTTAGCTCGATCTATACCAGGGAATACGGGACTGCATTTGCCTTCGATTTGCAGAGCGGTATCCAAACCAAAAAAGAAAACGCCATGGAAGAAGTCTTCTACAAGGGGATTCGAACCATAGTGGTATTCACCAGTTACTCCAGTTGGAGACAGGTCAGTCAGGTTGCAGGGCTGCGGCGGCTGAAGACCTTTTATTCGATACCAACACGACAACAGTGGAGTGATTTCCCGCGTCGGGGTGAGCCTATGCGTAAGGTCAATCTCTTCCGCACATGCGATCTGAACTATGACCTTCTCTACCGCGTTACGCCAACGATCATGGTCACTGTCGTCCATTTCGCTATGCATTTCGCATGCTAGGTCGAAGTTGCGAGTACGAAGCGCATGTTTTAGAAAAGAGCGATATAAACGGTCCCGTGCCGAAAATTGTCGGATGAATTTTATAAACGTCTTCGGATTAAGTCGGCCGAATTCGACTAGGGCTTCAATAAGATTTTCTACAAGAACGACAAATTCCTCATTCGTACCTCTTGTGGAGGTAATCCAAAGATTGACGTCCTTCAGAAGTTGCTCACAGCAATCTGTTCCAATTCCCTCCACATCAGCGCCATTAAGGCAGCGCAATAATGTGATGATTTCAATATCGTCAGCCGATGCTAAGTCATCGGCCATGTTCAGGATCTGTTGCCGATTGTTCGCCGCCCGAACCGCACTCTCGGTATAATCGTTAAAGCGATTTATTTGCTGGTTAGGGCCATTTTCGAGACGATTTTTCAATGATCGGAGTTGCCCTGTCCGTACATAGTCGTTCGCGGCAAAGGACTGCGTTTCTGCTTCTTCGAGGATAGTGACGATCTGCTCGGCCGGCCATCCATTCGCGAGTGATTGAACAACCCAGTCGCGCGTTGTTAGAGTTACGAGATTTTCGGTGTCGCCATTTCGAGCACGCATAATCCAGAGCCAAGCCCAACGCCAATATTCTGGCGCTTCGCGCTCTAGCCAGCGGATGACATTAGGTAGCAGCGAGCTGAATGTGCTTTGATGATCATTCTGTTCACGCGCATATGCAAGAATACTTCCATGAAATGGAGCTAATCCAGTACGCCGATGTTCCAAAAGATGATCCACCTCCTCAAACGATCCAGCGCACTTCCGCAATCCAGCAGGAGGCCAGCGAAAGTCTGAGCCGGCAATCAAGTGTAGTACCTTGCGGGCACTAGCAGGAAGCCGTGACCAAAGACTTCTGTAATACTCCCTAATATCGCCATCAGGACATGAGGGCAGTAGATAAATTTCATCGGCGGTTACAACTGCGCCGCGACGCACCAATGCTTCAAATGAGTAAATTAGGTGAAGAGGGTTTCCACCGCATATTTCGAAGAATGCATGCCCAATGCTCGCTAGCTCGGTTCTACGATCTGGATGTAATTGCTCTCGAAGCAAAAGGCGCCCCGCATCGTATTGCGCTTTTATCCATGCATCGACCGCGATTTCGTCCATCGCAGGGATTTCAATCCAGTCAGAATCTTGAGCCGTTCGAACGAGCTTTAGTGGGAGCTGATTTGGTAACACCTTTTGCGTGCCGACCAGCAAGAACACATTGTCTGGACACGGCAGCAGATGGTTAAAAAGATGCTCCATCTGTGTCGTGTTTTGTTGCTCTCGCCAAACATGATCGAGACCATCGATCACAACGTAGAAGCGCTTTCCTTTGGTCGCAAAGTGTCTGCCGCAAGCCTCTAGCCAACTGCGGAGCGCCTCGGGTCTGTTTTCCCGTCCTCGCACTGCATCGGGATACAGGGCTTCAATTTGACTCAATATGGAGTTGCTTATCTCTGTGAAAGAAACACGATCAGTTGTGCCGTCATGTAATGACAAAAAATAGTGATGCCGCACCGTAGGCAGACCTGCGTCGCGGAGAGCTTTCACTAAAAAACTGAGATAGGTGCTCTTGCCTCGTCCAGGTGATCCCCAAAGCACCGAAACTTGCCGCAGTTCCGTTGCAATGCGAGCCATAAACTCATTGTGAAAAGCTCCGGATGGCACCTGATAGGACGGAGGAACGGTGAAGTCTTGCGGGATAGGGGCCGGACGGCGCTTAGTTATTATCTGAACTAGATGTTCGTGCCGAATCTTTCCGTCAGGTTCTGGAAGGTCGTTACGTGTGGCCCATCTCCGGGCCTGTTCGCGCAATAATAGCCACCCGGTTTGATCCGTATCTGTGGGGACAATGTTCCCTCTCAGGCGGGCCTCTAAGTCATCGATTAATGGCTGGGAATGCTCAAATTCAAACTGGGAGAAAAACGATTTCGCCGCGACCTCCCCTCCCAGTTCCTTTATCACCTGCGCCCGTTGGATGCTGCCTATTCTGCCAAAGTTGATCTTTGTTAGATCAAGAGACGCTGCAAAATCCGTACTAGGTCTTCGGTTGGTTCGTAATTTAGCTGAATGGATTGTGCCCAGCGCCTTTGCCCTCATAAGCGCATCTGACCACTTCTTGAGAAGTGAAGTGCCTTTACCTTTCTTCTGAAATAACCAATCCCAATCCAAAAAATACTTTTCCGGATCGGCGGTAAATTTTACCTGAATAAGCTCATAGGTATTGTCCTTTCGGGCCGCAAGAACGTCATCAAGCCAACCAGCGCTCGGTTCATTGGATTCCAACTCAACCCACTTAAATAAGTTTGGGTCGCGATAAAAGCGGAGCAGTACATCAATACCGATTAGGTCTTGATATTCAAAACCCGTACGGGGGATACCAGCGATCTTGAAAGTGCGCTTCGCCACAGCCTTAGGATGGTGAGGAGTGAATTCAATCGCTACATTAGGGATCGATAATCGAGCATAACCGGCATATCACGAATCGCTGTAACTTTACTTTCTACTCTTATCTTCAAAGTCGTTTTCGACCTGCTCGTAAATTTGGGCCTTTCAACGAAATGTTTGCTCTGGTGCTCCTAAAAAACTCAGAGATATCGACAGTTAATGCTATCGACAATTTTTCTAGCACATTGACGGTCGGATTTTCTAGACCGCGCTCTAGTCGACTTACATAGGCGCGATCAACGTCCGCATCAGCGGCCAACGCTTCTTGAGACAACTGCTGGGCGACCCGTAATCGTCTCAAGTTATAAGCAACAAGCTTACGAGCATTCATCCCTCAAGGCAAACATTGAGGGGTCTTTAAAACCACGGACTATAGTCCTACTATTAGGCTCTAGTCTTGCGGGGGAACGATGATCCGAATTCTTTCAATACTGGCTATAACTTTTGCGTTGTTAGGTTGTTTGGGCGAGGAAAATCCATTGATCGGAAAGTGGAAGGTGCTTTGCAGTCTTCCAGGTTGTGCAACGGACGCCACTTTAGAATTCTCGAGCAAACGTTACATTCACAACTACGTTGGCCAAGAAACTATCGTGCAAGTCAAAAAGTATGAGGTTGAAACCAATAGAGATAGTAAAGAAACGACGGTCTTCGTGATCGAAGAGAGCGGGAAATCTTCGCGAGTGGTAGTGCGATCAGAGGGGCCAAGGCCATTTCTTAATTTCAAGGGCCAGTTCTATGACAAACAGAATCGTTAGGCCGGCTAAGTTGCGTACTTTGCAGGTACCTGCAAATTAGCCGTCATTTAGATTTGCTTGGGCTTGGGATTGGAGATTTCATTCCTTTCAACGACCGTTGCAACCAATGTAACGAGATCGTCGGAGGGAGCCTGCAATGCCTACCGGTGCATTCGTCGCCTATTATCGCGTCTCCACTAAACGTCAGGGGCAATCCGGCCTCGGGATCGAAGCGCAGCGCGAAGCGGTTCGCCAGTATTTAAGTGACGGGAATTGGCAGCTAAAAGGTGAGTTCTGCGAGGTCGAAAGCGGTCGGCGTGCTGATCGTCCGCAACTAACCGCCGCTATGGCCGCTTGCCGGGTCTACGGAGCGCGCCTAGTGATCGCCAAACTAGATCGCCTATCACGGGACGCACATTTCCTCCTAGGCCTGCAAAAGGCGGGAATTGGCTTCGTAGCGGCCGATATGCCGGACGCAAATGAGCTGACTGTCGGGATTATGGCCGTTGTCGCGCAAGCCGAGCGGCAGATGATCTCAAATCGGACCAAAGCGGCTCTTTCAGCCGCCAAAGCGCGGGGGCGAAAGCTAGGCGGGTTCCGGGGGCGGACCGTCACTAGGGAGGATCAAGAACGTGGCCGGCATGTGCGCTCTGCGTCTGCCGATAACCATGCATCCGACCTTTCACAAACGATTGCAACTTTACGCGCTCAAGGCGCTATCAGCCTGAGAGAGCTTGCTGACGGGTTAACCTTGCTCGCGGTTCCGACGCCTGCCGCCCGGCGACAGCGTATCTCCGGTATTACCAAACACTCATGGAAGCCAGTTCAGGTATTACGCGTACTCGTCCGCATAAACCGCATTCAAAATAGGAGCGAGTGCTAGACCCCTCCAGAGCGTGAATTGTCCAAAAATGGTGGGAAAATTTTCAAAATAGACAGCCCGCCCTCAGTAATTAAGCCATTACCTATAATCTATGCTTGGTATCGTCCTGTACCGCCCAACGTAACAGTGGTTCCCATCGTTTCTTTCACACGTAGTAGCCAGATTCATCAAGCGCTTAGCTGGCGGTTCCCATCGCAATTTCGATGGTATCGTCAGTGCAGTGCAAACGTGATGAGCGATACTAGCGAAAAATACATGATAAGAGATATTTGCAGGCGCCTGCAGATTGGGACCACATGCGACCACGAAACAGTGAACTCGGCAGAGTGATCTTAACAAAGGACCAAGAGTTCGCTGTCGACCGTCTAAAAAGTGGGTCGCAGCTTCCTCTTGAATTAGTAAGGACAGTTCTCGAAGTACGAAGCGAATATTTATCTTCTAACGTACGCACAAATTCGTCTACCGCAGAAATTCGGACTGTGGTTCGCAAAGCGTTTGCGGATACAGATCAGCAGAACATTGCGATCTGCATGGCGATATTTCTCACTGCGCTAGTTCGATGGCGAAAAGCGCAAACAACGAATTACACCGAATTACGTCGTGCAGTTCGACGAACTCAATATCACCGCCTCAAGCTCCGAGATGGTGTCAAGCTTCTCAAAGCTAGCGCAAGTTTCCAGATTACAGGGAAGATCGAAGCGTCGGTTACGTTTGGTGCATGTCTAGCGGCAGGCAAAGACTGCTTTTCCTTGCCACTCGTAACGAGTTGGTACGAATTAGCCGCAAGTGCACCAGTCCCTTCGAAATACGCTCGGAATGAAGAGCAACGCAGCACAATCTGTTCGAATATTCAACGGCGCGTATCCCGCTATAGACGTTTAGGTGGTTACGAAAAATTTTCTCATAAGGCCTACAAAGAACTTTGGTTGCTGCTGAACAATGGCCTGAAACCATCGTTAGCAGTAGCGAGATGGTAAACTGCAGGTCGACAACTAAGGTCGAATAACGCAGAGTTTTTCGACTTCGGTTGGCATCTACACAACTTCTACAACCTTGTTAGCTTCCCGGCTCCTAACGCCACCCCCGCTATCGGGCTCTGGCACTTCACATAATAGGAGGAGCCAGAGAACAATGGTTATGCCACATATACTTTGCCCAATCGAACCACATTCCCTTTATCCAGATCGCATACAGCTCACCCACCACTTGCATGCGCCATTGTCAGCCACGTCACTCGATGAAGCCTTGCGCACCTTCGGATTTTACAGAACGCAGTCCGGACGAATTCTGAAATGCGACCGTCGTTCACTCGCACTCAGGTTTCAGGGGTTGCCATCTCATGTCCGCCGATTTCTTAAGCCAACCTCGCAACTTAGGGTGCCCTTATACGAGATTTCCGTAGCAAAACGGTTCGATCTAGCTAAGCCAATCACTATACGGTCGGCATTTAACCCGCTCCGGATAATCGGAGGTGCCGTTCGCACACGCGGCGACGAAATTAGCACCGTCGCCAATGCATCTAACTGGCTACCGCCGCAACTTCATCATGCCGACATGACCTACGTGTCGAGCTTCTCTGATACTATTGCTAGAGCGATCGACCTAGATTTAGCGGCGCTATTTTCGGACGTGTTTGAACTTGCTCATCTCTCAAGAGCAGTAACGTTCCAGAACGTGTCAGTAACCGAACTTGAAGTCGCATATGACGTTAGTACCAACAACCCTCGTCAACTCGTCCATCAGCGCGCGCACGTCTTTACACGAGAAATTAACAACACCATTTACAGTTTGTATGGCAATTCAGCGTCGCTAAACATTGGACCCGACCCCGCGTGGATGATTTCAGGATATTTGGCTGCAGAAGAACGGTACAAAGCTTATGTCAAAACGAATAAGAGGGTTAGACTTGAATGTCAGATGGAATATCGCGTTCTGAAAGAGGTGGTCAAAGTTCAACGTCGCATATTTCATCAAGGGCGAAATTTCTCAGATGTCTTTAGCGTTTGCGCCGCCCATGTCGCGCCTGTTTTCGATTTAATTCTTAGAGATGGCGGCGCAGCACCGAAACTTGATAGCAGTCATACGCCTGTTGATGTGGTCAGCCGATTGGCCACAAGCTTCCGCAATCCGGAAAAGCTGCGCGAGTTCCTAGATATCTTACTCAGGACAGGCCGCATCAAAAATTCTTTTGACGAGCAAGCTATCCGTCGCCTTAAACGTCCGCCTCATCCATTTCTAATTCCGTGCAGTAAGGCGCGCGGTTACAGCAAAGTCGCAATTCCGTATTCGCGAGCTGTGTGGCAGCTCGAGGCCTGCCAAAGGGCTTTTTCCGAAGCCTCTCGCCGGAGGAGGCCAAAACCCTTCACAGGTATCCGGCACGAAACAACCGCCGAGCCACGCTCGTAACTACCCCTCTTCGTTTGCCAGCCATCGCGCGGCATTCTTTGAGGGCCGGTTCGGGGCTGGTTCGGTGAAAAGAAACTTTCCGGAGGATTCCGCCTTAACTTTGCAGGTGCTTGCAAAATATTTACGCGCGCCTACTCGCGTAGCACGCCTGTTGTTGGAGACTTGGATCAACGAAAATGCCTTTCCAAAGCCGCTACCAAATACTGAACGCTGGGATCCAATTGCGGTCAACGAATGGTTTGCAAGGCAATGCGGCAGGATGCCAGATTTTACTGCGTCCCCTAGCGAAGATGCTAGTTCTGATCCATTCAGAGAGCAGTTGCGCCGCAATGCAGAGTTGGCCGTACGTACAAGCGATAAAAAAGCGAGGGCGCAGCTATAATTACTTTCGACGCAAAGGCTATCCGAGAGTCGATCTTCCCGCATTTAACGATCCTGCGTTTGCAACGGCGTATGCACGAGCATTGCAACTCGAACCTCCACCGCTAGGAACCGAAACGCGTCAGGTCACTCCCGGCAGTTTCGATGACCTCGCGCTCCGCTACTACGCTTCTCAAGCATTCACCGGTTTAAGCGCCAGATCGCAGAAAGACTACAGGTGGCATATCGAACGAATGCGGGGCGAATTCGGTCACTTGCCAGTAAAGCGCATGACACGCCCCTTCGTTTTTGAGTATCGCGACAAGCTGACACACAACCACGGGAAGCGAACTGCCAACTATCGAATTGTCATCCTCCGACGGTTATTATTTCAGGCAATAAACTACGGATTTCGGCAAGACAATCCGGCTCAGAAACCAGAATTGCGAATCAACGCTCCTCGAAACCAAAGGTGGAGCGAGGAAGCCGAAGCACGATTTCTCGCCGCATGTGACGCGGCGAGCGGCAGACCAGAACGACCATATATCCGTCTTGCTTACCTGCTCGCCGTTTATACCGCTCAACGGCAAGGTGATATCTTGCGTTTAGAGCGTCGCCAGTACGACGGCAAACGATTGACATTCGTTCAGTCCAAAACAAAAAGGACCGTCGTTATCCCCTGTCATTCACGGCTTAAATCCGCATTAGATAAACGGCTAGGAGAGATGAAACCTACCGACGCTTTGGTTTTGCAAACCTCTGGTGGCAAACCGCTTAAATCCGATTATTTCCGACATGAGTGGCGAACCGTCACCCTTATTGCCGGACTTGACGGCCTCCAATTCCGCGACCTTCGTCGAACCTCTATGCTGCGATTTGCTGAAGCTGGATCTACACACAATCAAGTGGCATCGGTGTCCGGCCACGATATTGAGACCACCTCAAAGATTCTCGACACATATATCCCTCCATCAGAAAAATTGGCCAAGGCAGCCGTTCGCCAGCTCGAAAATGCCGATAGACGTTTAACTCGCAAGAACAAAACGGGAGCAAAAGTGTAAAATGGCGGACCGTCGAGTGTGTAAACTCTCGGGTCCGCCCTTTACGGAAAGGGTCTAAGCCCTTGGACGAATTGGTGGGCGCACCAGGGCTCGAACCTGGGACCCGCTGATTAAGAGTCAGCTGCTCTACCAACTGAGCTATGCGCCCAATTCGCCCGCCCGCGATGGAAAGCGGCCCCGCATATAGCAAAGGGGGTCGGGCTTGTCGATACCGCCAGACGGGGTTTTTTCCCCAACGATTCCCGGTGCTTGGCGCAGGCTTGCGCCTTGCCGCTCAGGTGAACGGACCCGACGAGCGATTGACCGCGACGTCGCGATGCACGTAGACGCTGATCAGCAGGCCGCAGGCCGCCAATACCGTCAGCATGGCGGTGCCGCCATAGGACACCAGGGGCAGCGGAATGCCGACCACCGGCAGCAGTCCCATGACCATGCCGATATTGATGAAGATATAGAGAAACAGCGTGATGGTGATGCCCATCGCCACCAGACGGCCAAAATGGTTGCGCGCCCGCAAGGCGATGGCAAAGCCGTAGAACAGCACGCAGATGAACAGCCCGATCAGCATCAGCGCCCCCACCATGCCGAATTCCTCCGCCAGCATGGTGAATATGAAATCGGTCTGCTTCTCAGGCAGGAAGTTCAGATGCGCCTGGCTGCCCTGCATGAAGCCCTTGCCAAAGACGCCCCCCGAGCCCAGCGCAATCTTCGACTGGGTGATGTGGTAGCCGGCCCCCAGCGGATCGCGCTCCGGATCGAGGAAAGTGAGAATCCGGTTCTGCTGATATTCGCGCAGCATGCTCCAGGCGATCGGCGCCGCCCCTGCCACCGCCAACCCGGCCAGCAGGAACTTCCACAGCCGCACCCCTGCCACGAACATGATGCCGATGCCGGCAAGGACCAGCATCATCGCCGTGCCGAGATCGGGCTGGACCATGACGAGGCCGACCGGCGCGCAGATGAGCCCGATCGGCACGAACAAATGAGTGATGCGGCCGATATTCTCGGCATTGATGTGGTGATAGTAGCGCGCCAGCGCCAACACCAGGCCGATCTTCATCAGTTCCGACGGCTGCAGTTGAATGAAATAGAGATCCAGCCAGCGCTGCGCACCCATGCCGATGACGCCCAGCACGTCCACAGCAACCAACATGACCAGCGCCAGGCCATAGATCGGATAGGCGAGCTGCATCCAGATACGAATGTCGATCATGGCGATCGCCAGCAACAGGCCAATGAAGATGCCGAAGCGAACGGCATGGCGCATTGCCCAAGGCTCCATCTTGCCGCCGGCGGCGGAATAGAGCACGGCGAACCCCACGCCGCCAATCAGCGCCAGCAACAGCAGCAGACCCCAGTTGATCTGCCACAACTTCTCGCCCAGGGACATTTCAGGCGTGCGCATCAGCGTGCCCCCTGCAATGGACCGCTCAAGGCCACCTGGCTGCGCGGCGGATTGGCCGAAGGATCGCGCTTCTGCGTCTCGATCAGCACGTCGCGCGCAACTGGTGCCGCCGCTTTGGAGCCGCCGCCGCCATGCTCGACGATGACGGCGCAGGCGTAGCGCGGATTGCCCACCGGCGCATAGGCGACGAACAGCGCGTGATGGCGCAGATGCCAGGGCAATTCGGCCTTTTTGTTGCCGGCGTCGCGTTCGGCCTGGGTGATGCGCTTGACCTGCGACGTGCCGGTCTTGCCGGCCATCGCCATTTCGGGATCGACGATGCGCGCGCCATAGGCGGTGCCGCGCTGCGAGTTGGTGACGGCGTCCATGCCGGCCAACACCTGGCGCACATGCTCCGACGAAGTCTTGAGCTTGGGAAACGGCTTGCTCTTGCCGTCTGGCGCATTGGCCTCGCGCAGCAGGCGCGGAACGACGGCGTAGCCGCCATTTGCCAGGCGCGCGGTCATCACCGCCAGCTGCAAAGGGGTCGCCAGGATATAGCCCTGGCCTATGCCGAAGATCAGCGTTTCGCCCTGCTGCCAGCCCTGGCCGAAACTGGCCTGCTTCCATTGCCGCGACGGCACCAGGCCAGTTTTCTCGCCGGGGATGCCGACGCCCAGCTCGACACCGATGCCGTAGCGCAGGGCGATTTCGGCCACCTTGTCCATGCCAGCGCGCTTGGCGACTTCGTAGAAATAGCAGTCGCACGATTGCGCGAGGGCGAGATTGAGGTGAACCGCGCCATGGCCGCCGCGCAGCCAGCAATGGAAGCGCGTGTCGCCCAACTCGACGCTGCCGGCGCAGGGGATGCGCGTGTCCGGGGTAATCGTGCCCGATTCCAGTCCGGCGATGGCGGTGATCATCTTGAAGGTCGAGCCGGGAGGATACTGGCCGCTGATCGCCTTGTTGTTCAGCGGACCCAGCGGATTGTTGAGCAAATCCTGCCACTCGGTATTGGTCAGGCCGCGCGAGAAGGCATTGGGATCGAAGCCGGGCGTGGAAACCAGCGCCAGAACGTCGCCGTTATGCACGTCCATCACCACGACTGCGCCGGATTCGCCCTGCAGGCGCTCATAGGTATAGCGCTGCAGACCGGCATCGATGGTCAGGACGTGGCTGGCGCCAGGCTGGCCTTCGTCGCGCGCCAGTTCGCGAATGACGCGGCCGACCGAATTCACCTCAAGCTGCACGTTGCCTGCCCGTCCGCGCAACGGCATGTCGAGCGCCTTCTCGATGCCCTTCTTGCCGGTGCGGAAGCCAGGCAGACCCAACACCGGATCGTTGCTCTCCTGCTGCTCGCGTTCGGTGACGGCCGAGACATAGCCCAGCACGTGCGACATCGGCTCGCCGCCGGGATAGTCGCGCGATTCGCCGACATCGATGCTGATACCCGGCAGGTCGGGTGCGTTGAACTCGATCTGCGCCACCTCGTCCCAGGAAAGGTTTTCGCGCACCACGACCGGCACGAAGGAGCGGTTGCGCTGCACCTCACGCGCCACGCGCTTGCGCTCCTGTTCGGTCAGGCCAAGGATGATGTCCAGCCGGTCGAGCGTGGCTTCGGTATTGCCGGTGCGCTCCGATACCAGCAGCACGCGATAGTTCTGCCGATTGACGGCCAGCGGCTCGCCGGTGCGATCGAAGATCAGCCCGCGCGTCGGCGGCAGCAGCCGCATGTTGATGCGATTGTCCTCGGCGAGCGTGGCGTATTTCGAGGAATCCAGCACCTGCAGCTGGTAAAGCCGGCCGGCCAGCGCCGACAGCAACAGGACCTTGCCGCCGGCCAGCAGCAGCACGCGGCGGGTGAAAAGCTTGTAGCGGTCGGTATCGCGCTGCATCGCTTCAGGCGTTCCGCGCCGAGGCTTGCGAGCGGCCCAACACCCAGCCCGCCAGCGGATAGAGCGCCAGCGATATCAGATACTGGAAGATCGCCGGTCGCGGATCGATCGGCATCCACAGCAGGAAGCAGGTCAGCGCCCAGATACCGGCCACGGCCCCGGCCGAGGCCAAAGCATAGCCTAACCAGATGACGGCGAAGGGCTTGTCGACCAGGAAACGCTGATTGGCTTCGACGAAGTGGCGCACCATCAGCAGCACCACGGCGTTCACGCCCACCGGCCCGCCATCGAGCAGATCGATCAACAGGCCGAACAGCAGCACCAGCCAATTCGGCAGCAGGGCGGGGCGGAACAGGCCGAAATGATAGATCGCCATCAAAGGCAGCAAGGGCGCGGCCGACGCCAGAACCGGCACGCGCAACGGCGCGACGGAGAAAAGGATCAGCAGCAGACAGATGGCGAAGGGCGAAAAAGTCCGTGCCAGCCCGTCGACGCGCTGTAGCAGGTTCGGCGTCATGGCTGCGGCGGCAGCGTGGCGCCGCGACGCGGCGGCGGCACGATAGGCGGCTGCGGCGGCAGGATGCCGGCGATACCGAAATCCACCACGCGCACGAATTCCAGGCGGTTCCAGTCGACCAGCGGCTCGATGCGGATCGACTTTTCGCTGACACTGGCAACGACGCCCACCGGCAGGCCGGCCGGATAGGTGCCGCCATGGCCAGAGGTGACGACGCGGTCGCCGGCTTCGACGCTCATGCCCGGCGGCATCAGCGTCAGGCGCGGCTGGCGCGAATTGTCGCCGGCCAGCACGGCCCGGTCGCGGGTGCGCTCGACCAGGACCGGAATGCGCGAATTGATGTCGGTGATCAGCAGCACTCGCGCCGAAGTCTCCCCAACTTCGGTGATGCGTCCAGCCAGGCCATCGGCAGTCATCACCGCCTGGCCGTTCTTCACCCCGTCGCGGGCGCCGGCATTGAGCAGCATGGAGCGCACGAAGGCGCTACCGGCGTCGCCCACGACGCGGGCGGTGATGAAGGTCGCCTGCGGGCCGGACGAGAAGGCGAAGAAAGAGCGCAGCGCCTTGTTCTCCGCTTCCAGCCGCTGGGCCACGTTCTGCCACGACATCAGCCGCGCATTCTCCTCGCGCAGCCGCGCCAGCTCCTCGCGCATGGCCAGCACGTCCTCGACCTCGGCCATGGCATCGTTGATGCTTTGAACGGGCCGCGAAACGACGTTGAGGATGGGTGCGGTGATGTCGACGACGGCGGAGCGCACGCGTTCGATGATGATGGTGTCGGCCTTGCCGATCACCATGACGGCGAAAGCGGCCAGGACGAGCATCCCGAAGGCGAAGCGCTGGGCCAGGCCTTTCAGTGATACCGCCAATTGACCGACATTCATCCGGTCAGCCACGTTGCGCCCGCTCCCCTAATGCTTCGTTCGCGTTCGACGCCTCAATACGAGCTGGACAGCACGTGCCGGCCCAGCGTCTTCATCTCTTCCAGCGCCCGCCCGGTGCCCAGCGCGACGCAGGACAGCGGCTCGTCGGCGATCGACACCGGCAGGCCGGTGGCATGGCGCAGCACGTAATCGAGATTGGTCAGCAAAGCGCCGCCGCCGGTGAGCACGATGCCCTTGTCGACGATATCGGCCGCCAGTTCGGGCGCAGTGTGCTCGAGCGCCACCTTCACCGCCTCGATGATGGCGCTGACCGGCTCGGCCAGGCTCTCGGCGATCTGGCGTTCGGAGATCACCAGTTCCTTCGGCACGCCGTTCATCAGATCGCGGCCCTTGATCTCCATCACCCGGCCTTCGCCGTCTTCGGGCGGACAGGCGGAGCCGATTTCCTTCTTGATGCGCTCGGAGGAGGATTCGCCGACCAGCAGATTATGGTTGCGGCGGATATAGGCGATGATCGCCTCGTCCATCTTGTCGCCGCCCACGCGCACGGAGCGCGAATAGACGATGCCGCCCAGCGACAGCACGGCCACTTCCGTGGTGCCGCCGCCGATATCGACCACCATCGAGCCGGTGGGCTCGGCTACGGGAAGCCCGGCGCCGATCGCCGCCGCCATCGGCTCCTCGATCAGGAACACGCGGCGGGCACCGGCGCTCTCGGCCGAATCCTGAATGGCGCGGCGCTCGACCGCGGTCGAGCCCGACGGCACGCAGACCACGATCTGCGGGCTGGCGAAGGAACGGCGGTTGTGAACCTTGCGGATGAAATGCTTGATCATTTCCTCCGCCACTTCGAAATCGGCGATGACGCCGTCGCGCAAGGGCCGGATGGCTTCGATATTGCCCGGCGTGCGGCCCAGCATCAGCTTGGCTTCGTCGCCGACGGCCAGCACCTGCTTCTTGCCCTTGGAATTGGTGATGGCGACGACGGACGGCTCGTTCAGCACGATGCCTCGCCCCTTGACGTACACCACGGTGTTGGCCGTCCCCAGATCGATGGCCATATCGGCCGACAGCCAGCCCATCAAACGCGAAAACATGGATTCCCGTTGCTTTCCTTCCACGAAAGCCGCCGCCCCCAAGCGCCGGCCTTCTGGTGTTCCCCTAACGCAGGCTTAACGCCCCCCGAAACCCGTTCAATGCCGCCGACATGCGCTTTTGCAAACGCGGCATCGTGTCCACGCCGCGGTCAGGCCTTTCGGTGTCCAAAAAATCCGATTCGGTCGACGCAGCGGTCAAATCCGCACCCTCCGCCCTGGCGCTCAGCGCAACAGGATGAACCCCTCGCATCGGTGCAGCCGCTTCTCGCGCCCTGCGTGGCGATCAGGCTTTCGAGCCGCGACCCGAAACAGCCGGCCGCCCCCTTGCCATGCTCGTCGATCCGATGACATTGCGCTGGCCAATCAAGGCGCTGTCAGGCCGCCTTGCGACACGCAATGAAGTTAGCCCTTCGCCAGTGGGTCTCCCACCGCAACGAAATCGCCTAACCATCGGTCATTTCTAGCCTTTTGCCCCATACCTAGCAATGGTTTTGTTGCGAATCCGGCCTGTTTCGCCACAACGGATAGTAGTTTCGGCATACCACTGGCGGACAGGCTCGTCGCCCTGGAAACGCAAACGGCGCCCGTCTTGGACAGGCGCCGTTGCCGGAATTGGATCGCCGAGGATCAGTTCTTGGTCTTGTCGACCAGAGCCTTCTCCTTGATCCACGGCATCATGCCGCGCAGACGCTCGCCAACCTGCTCGATCGGATGCTCAGCATTGCGCGCGCGCATGGCCTTGAAGTTCACCTGACCGACGGCGTTCTCCAGCATCCAGTCGCGCGCGAAGCGGCCCTGCTGGATGTCGTCGAGAATGCGCTTCATCTCTTCTTTCACCGCCGCGGTGATGACGCGCGGGCCGCGCGTGTAGTCGCCGTACTCGGCAGTGTTGGAAATCGAGTAGCGCATGTTGGCCATGCCGCCCTCATACATCAGATCGACGATCAGCTTCACTTCGTGCAGGCATTCGAAATACGCCATCTCCGGCGCATAGCCGGCCTCGGTCAGCGTCTCGTAACCCGCAAGGATCAGCGCGGTAAGGCCACCGCACAGGACGGCCTGCTCGCCGAACAGATCGGTCTCGCATTCTTCCTTGAACGTCGTCTCGATCACGCCCGCGCGACCGCCGCCGACGGCGGAGGCGTAGGACAAGGCGATCTCAAGCGCGTTGCCCGAGGGGTTCTGCGCCACTGCAACCAGGCATGGCACACCGCCGCCGCGCTGGTATTCCGAGCGAACCGTATGGCCCGGGCCTTTCGGCGCGATCATGAACACGTCGATATCGGGACGCGCTTCGATCAGTCGGAAATGGATATTCAACCCATGCGCGAAAGCCAAGGCGGCGCCCGGCTTCATGTTGGCGGCGAGATGATCCTGATACAGCGCACGCTGCAATTCGTCCGGCGTCAGCACCATGACGACGTCGGCCCACTTCGCCGCCGCCGACGGGTCCATGACCTTGAAACCGGCCGCTTCGGCCTTTTTCACCGTCGCCGAACCCGGGCGCAGCGCCACGGCCACTTCCTTGACGCCGCTGTCGCGCAGGTTCTGCGCATGCGCATGACCCTGGCTGCCGTAGCCGACGATCACGACTTTCTTGCCCTTGATCAAGTTCACGTCCGCATCGCGGTCGTAATAGACTCTCATCTCACCCTCCAAAGAAAATCCAAACCCATCTGCCAGCACGCCTCGCCTCAGCGATCGAGCGCCAACCGAATACCCAAAAGCGTCAGGAACCCGCCCGTGATGCGGTCGACCCATACGCGCCAGCGATCTAACACGCGGCGCGCGCCCTGCGTCGAGAACAGCAGCGACAAGGCGGCATACCACAGGAACTCATTGACGAAGACGATGCCGAGCGCCGCCAGGAACACCCATTCCGGCGCTTCCGGGGGCAGCAATGCCACGAAAATGCTGCCGAAGAAAACCATGACTTTCGGGTTCGACATCTGCAGCACCAGCGCCCGCAGGAAAAGCCGCATTCCACCGCCTTTTACGGGCTCCGGGAGCGGCACGTCAGCTGCCACCGGCCCCGGCTTGGAGCGCAGCAGCGTGATGCCCAGCCAGATCAGATAAGCCGCGCCCGCCAAGCGGATGGCCAGTTCAAGCCAGGCGATCTGGGCCATCAGGGCCTGCAACCCATAGAGCGCACCCGCCGCCCAGACCAACGCCCCCACCGCCATCGCCAGCGACGCCAGCACGCCGGCGCCGCGCGAACGGGCGACCGCCGTATGCGTGATGAAGACGAAGCTCGGCCCCGGACTGGCGGCGGCCAGTAGATGCGCCAGAGCGAAGCCCATGAGTGGAAGAATGAATTCCATTGTCGTCGTCTGGCTACAGCGCCGCGGGACCGCGCGAGATGGCGACGACGCCGGTGCGGCAGACATCGGCCAGACCCAGCGGCTCCATCAACTTGATGAAGGCGTTGATCTTCTCGGTCGAGCCGGTGGTCTCGAAGACGAAGGAATTGTTGGTGCTGTCGACCACCTTGGCGCGGAAGATGTCGGCGATGCGCAGAGATTCGACGCGCTTCTCGCCGCTGCCCTGCACCTTGATCAGCGCCAGCTCGCGCTCGATGTGCGGGCCTTCGACGGTGAGGTCGCTGACCTTGTGCACCGGCACCAGGCGCTCCATCTGCGCCTTGATCTGCTCGATCACCATCGGCGTGCCGGACGTCACGACGGTGATGCGCGACAGCGCCTGCTTGGCGTCGACTTCGGCCACCGTCAGGCTTTCGATATTGTAGCCGCGGCCAGAGAACAGGCCGGTTACGCGGGCGAGAATGCCCGCCTCGTTGTCCACCAGCACGGCAATCGTGTGCCGCTCGATCTTTTGTTCGCTCACGACCAAATCCTCCCCCGCCTGCCCGCCTCGCGGCGGCGGCAACGGCTCTTGTGGCCGGCCAGAAGCCGGCCCGCTTTAGACCAGCGCCAGACCTTTGTCGGAAATCGGCAACTTGTCCGTATCCCCCGGACCAAGCAGCATTTCGTTATGCGCCGCGCCGGAAGGAATCATCGGATAGCAATTTTCCTTCGGGTCGACGCAGACATCGACGATCACCGCCTTGGGCGTGGCGATCATCTCTTTGATAACATCATCGACTTCGCTGGGCTTGGTCGCCCGCAGACCGACGCCGCCAAAGGCTTCCGCCAGCTTGACGAAATCGGGCAGCGCCGCCGAATAGGATTCGGAATAGCGCCCGCCATGCAGCAATTCCTGCCACTGGCGCACCATGCCCATGTACTCGTTGTTCAGGATGAAGACCTTGACCGGCAGCCTGTACTGGCACGCCGTCGCCATCTCCTGGATGTTCATCAGAATCGAGGCTTCGCCGGCAACGTCGATCACCAGCGCGTCGGGATGGGCGATCTGCGCGCCGATGGCAGCCGGCAAGCCGTAGCCCATCGTCCCCAGCCCGCCCGAAGTCAGCCAGCGATTGGGCTTCTCGAACTTCATGAACTGGGCCGCCCACATCTGATGCTGGCCCACTTCAGTGGTGATGATGGTCTCGCGGTCCTTCGTCAGCGCGTAGAGACGCTCGAGCGCGTATTGCGGCTTGATGATCGTATCGGAGTTCACGTAGCGCAGGCAGTCGCGTTTGCGCCACTCCTCGATCTGGCTCCACCACGATTTCAGATGCTTCTGGTCGACGCGCAGCTGGCGCGCCTTCCACACCTTGATCATGTCCTCCAGCACGTGCGCCACGTCGCCCACGATGCCGAGATCGACATGCACGTTCTTGTTGATCGACGAGGCGTCGATGTCGACGTGGATCTTCTTGGAGTTGGGCGAGAAAGCGTTCAGCCGGCCGGTTACCCGGTCATCGAAACGCGCACCGATATTGATCAGCAGATCGGAGGCGTGCATCGCCATATTGGCTTCGTAAGTGCCGTGCATGCCCAGCATGCCGAGGAATTGCTGGTCCGACGCAGGATAAGCGCCCAGGCCCATCAGCGTATTGGTGATCGGAAGGCCGGTGAGCTTGACGAATTGCGTCAGAAGCTGCGCCGCCTTGGGGCCGGAATTGATGACGCCGCCACCGGTGTAGAATATCGGCCGCTTGGCCTTGGCAATCATGTCGATCGCCTGCTCGATCTTCTTCAGATCGCCCTTGAGTTGCGGGCGATAGGATTTGTGCTGCAGCTTCGGCGTCGAGTTGTATTTGCCCGCAGCCATCAGGATGTCCTTGGGCAGATCAACCACCACCGGGCCTGGCCGGCCCGAGCGCGCGACGTAGAACGCCTCGTGCATGATGCGCGGCAGGTCGGCGATGTTCTTCACCAGGTAATTATGCTTGGTGCAGGGGCGGGTGATGCCGGTGGTGTCAGCTTCCTGGAAGGCGTCGTTGCCGATCAGATGCGTTGCCACCTGCCCGGTCAGGCAGACGATCGGAATGCTGTCCATCAGCGCGTCGGTCAGGCCGGTAACCGCATTGGTGGCGCCCGGACCGGACGTCACCAGCACCACGCCGACTTTACCAGTTGAGCGGGCATAGCCTTCAGCCGAATGCACGGCCGCCTGCTCATGCCGCACCAGGATGTGGCGCAGATGGTTCTGCTTGAAGATCGAATCGTAGATCGGCAGGACGGCGCCGCCCGGATAGCCGAAAATGACGTCTACGTCCTGGTCGACCAAGCATTTGATCACCAGATCCGCACCCGTCAGCGACTCCTCCGACATGACACCTCTCCCATCCAAATCGGCTTCTTCATGCAAAAAGCGCGGAAAGCCGCGCGTTTTCGCTGAAATTTGCCGCGAAGGCGCGGACCTTAGACGCTCACGCCTGAGGGGTCAACCCGCATTGGCGAATAAATGAAAAGATTTCTGGCCAAATTTTTTCTGAAAATTGCGATTCTACCGCGTGATCGGCAACGAACTGATGGCGAAACCAGGTGTCCTGACGCTTAGCATACTGCCTGGTTGCCGTTACCCCCTCGCTAATGGCCTGATCCAGCGAGATTTTTCCCGCTACATGGCGACCCAGCTGCGGCAGGCCAACGGCGCGAAGAATGGGCCGGTCTTCCGGCAGGTTGCGAGCGAGCAATCTTCCGACCTCGGCCAAAGCCCCCGCCTGCACCATCGCCTTGAATCGGCCCGCGATGGTGGCACGCAGCCCTTCCCGTTCCGGCCGCAGGACCAAGGTAATGAACCGCAAACCGCCGGGCCGGCCTTCGCCGACCTCGCTTTGCCATTCCGACAAGGGTCGGCCGGTGGCTTCGACGACCTCCAGCGCCCGCAACTGCCGCTGCTTGTCGTTGGGCTTCAGGCGCGACGCCGCCAAGGGATCGCGCTGTTCCAGGCGCCGGCGCACCGCGTGCTGCCCCTCCTCTTCCCACAGCCGGCGAACGCGCGCGCGCACGTCCTCGGGAATGTCGGGCATCGGCGAAAGCCCCTGCATCAGCGTCCGCAGATAGAGACCTGTGCCACCGACCACGATGGGGAGACGCTCCGCTTTCGAGGCTTGGTCGATTTCCTGCAACGCCATCGCGCGCCAGAGCTGCGCCGAGCCGACCTGCTCGGGCGACAGCACGCCATAAAGACGATGTGGAGCTGCGGCGCGGTCGGCGTCGGAGGGCTGCGCTGTCAGGATCGGCAGCGCATCGTACAGCTGCATGGAATCGGCATTGACGATCGTGCCGCGAAATTCTCGCGCGATGGCCAGCGCCAGCGCCGACTTGCCGCTGGCAGTCGGTCCACCAATGACGATGACGGGGTTTTCGCTGGGCGATTCCATCAGCGGCGCATCGCTTGCCACTGGCCAGGCGTACGGCCAAGATGCGCCCGCCGCATGGAATACGTTCTCACCCTCATCGCCAATCCTGCCCGTCCATCGCTCGACGATAGCATGGCGCGGCGCGTGCGCGAGGCGCTGCAGGCCCTGGGTGGCGATACCGGTCCGATCGTCTGGCTGTCGCAGGGCACGGCCTGCGATATCGGCTTCGAAATGATCGTGCCCGACCAGGCGGAGGCCGCCGCCCGCCAGGCATTGGGCGCCGTCCCGGTCGACATCGCCGCCCAGCCGACGCTCGATCGGCGCAAGGCGCTGCTGGTGGCCGACATGGAATCGACTATCATCGAAAACGAGATGCTGGACGAGCTGGCCGAATTCCTCGGCCTGCGCGATCGCATCGCCGGCATCACGGCCCGCGCCATGAACGGCGAGATCGATTTCGCCGACGCCTTGCGCGAGCGCGTGGCGCTGCTGAAGGACCTGCCGGCGAAGAAGCTCGACGAAGCCTCCAAGCGCATCAAGGTCGTGTCCGGCGCTGCCACGCTGGTGGCCACCATGAAGACCAATGGCGCCTATTGCGCCCTGGTGTCGGGCGGCTTCACCTATTTCACCGCCATGGTGCGCCTCGGGCTGGGCTTCGACGCCGATCATGCCAACAGGCTCGAGATCAGCCGCGACAGGCTCGCCGGTACGGTCGCCGAACCCATTCTGGGCCGCGAGGCCAAGCTCGAGACGCTGATCCGATTAGCGGCCGAGCGGCAATTGCCGCTGACCAAGACGCTGTCGGTGGGCGATGGCGCCAACGACCTGCCGATGCTGCAGGCGGCCGGGCTGGGCGTCGCCTTTCGCGCCAAGCCCTCGGTCGCTGCCGCCAGTCGCGTGCGCATCGAGCATTCCGATCTGACCGCCCTGCTCTTTCTGCAAGGCTACCGCAGCGACGAATTCACCGTGCGCCGCGACAAACTGATCTAGAAACGGGGGAAATCCATGCCGCAGAATACCCGCATCGTGCTGGCCAGCCGTCCGCAAGGCGACGTCAAGCCGGAAAATTTCCGCCGCGAGACCGCGGCGGCCGCGACTCCAGCCGACGGTCATGTGCTGGTGCGGGTGATCTATCTGTCGCTCGATCCCTATATGCGACCGCGCATGACGGAGATGAATTCCTATACGCCGCCCTTCGAGCTCGGCCAGGCGCTGACCGGCGGCGCGGTGGCGGAAGTCATCGAATCGAAGAGCGATCGCTTCCGTCCCGGCGACATCGTCATGGGCATGTTCGGCTGGGAGCAGTATTCGACGGCCGATGCGCGCGGCTTGCGCAAGCTCGATCCTAAGGCCGCCCCCCTGGTCGCCAATCTCGGCGTGCTCGGCATGCCGGGCTACACCGCCTATCACGGCATGCTGCGCATCGGCCAGCCCAAGCCGGGCGAGACGGTATTCGTCTCGGCGGCCACCGGCGCGGTCGGCGCGGTAGCCGGTCAACTAGCGAAGATCAAGGGCGCGCGCGTGGTCGGCTGCGCCAGCAGCGACGCCAAATGCGACTATGCGGTCAAGGAACTGGGCTACGACGCCTGCTTCAACCACACCAAGCAGCGCGACTACGATGCGGTGCTGAAAGAGCTTTGCCCCAAAGGCATCGATGTCGATTTCGAGAACGTCGGCGGGCCGATCTTCCATGCCGTCTTCAAGGCAATGAACAATTTCGGCCGCATGGCCATGTGCGGCGCGATCTCGGAATACCAGGACGCCACGCCGCAGCCGGGCCCGGAGAAGATGTTCACCATCATCCAGCGCCGGCTGGAGATCAAAGGCTTCATCGTTTCCGACCACATCCAGAGCATGGGCGAGTTCGTGCGCGACGTCAGCGGCTGGATCAAGGAAGGCAAGATCCGCTATCGCGAGACCATGGTCGACGGTCTCGACAACGCGCCTGAGGCTTTCATGGGCCTGCTTCAGGGCACGAATTTCGGCAAGCTGATAGTCCGGGTCGGCGACGAACCGAAATAGCCACGATCAGTTCCAGCGCGCATCGCGTCCTTCGCGATAGGCCGCCATAGCCTCGCGAAAATCATCGGATTCCAGGCCTTTGCGCTGCAAGCCCATGTAAAAGTCGAAGGCCTCCTGCCAGTCCATGTCCTGGGCCAGCGAAATCGCCTGCTTGGTCGCGCGCGCACCTTGCGATGCGATTCCGACGGCGTTGGTAATGTATTTCTCGAACTCGGCGTCTCTATTCTCATCGCTGACCAGGTGACTGACCAGGCCGATGCGATGCGCTTCCGCGCCATCGATCATGTTGCCCCACAATGACAGTTCCTTGGCCCGCCCCATGCCGACCACGCGGGCGAGACGCCAGACGCTCAGGCCCGGCACGAGACCTTCCTTGGCCGCCGGAAGGCCGAATTTCGATGTCGGGGTCGAGACGCGCAAGTCGCAGGCCAGGCCGAATTGCACGCCGCCGCCCAGCGAATAGCCATGCATAAGGCTTACGACGATTTTGTCCATGGTTTCCAGCCGGCGCATGGCGATTTCCCACAAGCTGAAATTGCGTGCGTCGATACGGCCGGTGGACAGGGCCTTGAGATCCACGCCGGTGCAAAATGCGCGGCCGACTCCCTTGATTGCGACGACGCGCACGTCATCGTCTTTCGCAATCATGCGCGTGATGCCGTCCAACGCCACCTTGGCCGGATAATCGAGCGCATTAAGAACCTGCGGGCGGTTTAAAGTCAGTCGCGCTACCCGACCATCCTTCTCGTAGATCAGTCCATCGATTTCCATGGCTATCGCTCCGTTGCATGCGTTCGTTTGAAGCCCGCATCGAATCACGACTGCACCCAAATCGCCACCCTAAGAATTTTTGTTCTTTATAAGAACTTTTGGAAGTCCCGCGGAACGCCAGGGCAAACGGCGCACTCTATCTTGCTGACTGCCGACGGCCTCTGCCTTCCGGGCGCAGCAGGGCTATCCTTCCACCCGCTGTTCGCGGCCGGTTTTGGCCGCCTGCACGATGGCCTCGAACACCGCCGCGCCATGGATTGCCTGCTCGTGCGGTACGATCGGCGCGGCGCCCGTGGCGATCTGGGCAGCGAACGCTTCCAGCTCGGCGCGTTCGGTGCTGAATTCCTCGTAGCGGCTTTCCTTCGGCTGGCCGCCGACCGCACAGCTCAGCAGCCGGTGTTCGCCCAGCATCTCGCTCCAGCCGCCGCTGCCCATGATGCAGAAGCGCCAGCGATAGGCGGTGGCGGTCAAGGTCGTCAGCGAAGCCGAGACGCCATTGCGCATGGTGATCTGGATGCTGGTGGTGTCGTCGATGGCGACCGACAGATGCCGCCGCTCGCTGCGCACGGCCACGGATTCGACCTCGCCGAACAGGTCGATCAGCATGTCGATCTGGTGGATCGCCAGGCCGGCCAACCCGCCGACCGGCGACTCCTCGCCGCTGGCGCGCCACATGGTGGGGTCGTAGCGCAAGCCGGCCGGCGCGGAAAAATTGCCATCGACATGCAGCACCGTCCCGAGCACGCCGCCGGTCACCTGGCGATGCAGATCGCGATAGCACGGCAGCAGACGGCGGTTGAATCCCACTGCCAGCGGCACGTCCGAGGTGCGACAGGCGTTGACCACCGAGAGTGCGCCGGCGCGATCGAGCGCGAAGGGCTTGTCGACGAACACCGCCTTGTTGGCGCGCGCCACGGTCAAAGCCTGCGGCACGTGCAGCGAATGCGGCGTCGCCAGTACGACGCCGGCTATGTCGTGATCGACCAGCGCCTCTTCCAGGCCGGAAACCAGCCGCAAGCCTTGCGCTTTGGCGAAGTCGGCGCGCGCTTCCGCGTTGCGCACGACCGCGACGGTGAACCGCGCCTTGTCGGACTTGCCCTGCAGCGCCTCGACCAGCGTGCGGCCCCAGATGCCCAGCCCGGCAATGGCGAAGTTCAGCATGTCAGCTCCATTGCGGCGGGCGGTTGGCCTTGTAGGCGGTCATGGCTTCGCGGAAATCCTTGGAGTCGAGGCCCTTGCGCTGCAGATCCATGTAGAGATCGAAGGCTTCCTGCCAATCCATGTCCGGCATCAGCGACAGGCACTGCTTGGTGAAGCGCGCACCCTGGGACGCGACGGCCAACGTCTTGTCGACGTATTCGTCGAACTCGGCCTGCATGTTCTTGTCGCTGACCAGCCGGTCGACCAGGCCAATGCGCAGCGCCTCGTCGGCTTCCATGAACTCGCCCCACAGCGCGAAAGCCTTGGCGCGGCCCAGTCCGATATAGCGGGCCAGACGCAAGGTGCCGAGGCCTGGGATCAGACCTTCCTTCACCGCCGGCAGCGAGAAGCGGCTGGAGGGCGTGGCGATGCGGATATCGCAGCCCAGGCCGAGCTGCAACCCGCCGCCCACCGCATAGCCATGCAGCAGGCAGATCACCAGCTTGTCCATCACTTCGAAATGGCGGACCGCCGTATCCCACAGGCTGAAATAGCGCTCATCGATCTGGCCGTCGGCCAGATCCTTGAGATCGATGCCGGTTGAGAACGCACGGCCCTCGCCCTGCAGCGCAACAACGCGCAGGTCGGCATCGGCCATCAGCATGCGGCCGATGGCATCAAGATCGCGCACGGCGGGATAGTGGAAAGCGTTCAGCCGCTCCGGCCGCTTGAAGGTGACGCGCGCCAGCCGGCCTTTGGTTTCGACCAACGCATGTTCAAATTCGACCCGCATGGCATTCCCCCGATGACCGTTGTTTTGGTCATTCTAGCCATGCCGCAATTGACGCCGCCACAGCCAAGGCGTCACACCGTGCCAATTCGGCATCGGCACTGCGCATTTGGAGGCCGGCCCAAAGAAAAGCGGCGCCGGGATGGCCCCAGCGCCGTTGACGCCATGCGTTCCGGCAGCGTCTAAGAGTCGATCCGCAATCCCACGAAACGCAGGTCGCCCTGGCGATCGATCAGCAGGAGAACGGATTTGCGTTTGGCGTCGCGCGCTTCCTTGACACGCTTGGCGACGTCGTCCGGTGTTTTCACTTCGTGCTGGTTGATGTCGACGATGACGTCGCCGGCACGGATGCCCTTCTCGGACGCCGTGCTGTTGTCCTGCACCTTGGTGATTACAACGCCTTTGGTGGCGGCCGGAATGTCATAGCGATCGCGCAGGTCGGCGCTCATTTCCGAGAGCGTCAGGCCGAACGTATCGAGCGTCTGGCCCTTGGGCGCGCCGGGAGCGTCGCCGGTTACGGCGGCGTTCTGGATCTTGTCTTCGTCGAGCTCGCCGACCTTGACCTTGATGGTGCGGCGCTTGCCGTCGCGCCAAACCACCACGTCGACCTCGCTGCCGACCTTGGTCTCGGCCACGACACGCGAGAGCTTGCGCATCTCACTGA
Source organism: uncultured Hyphomicrobiales bacterium (assembly GCA_964388115.1). Lineage (GTDB taxonomy): Bacteria > Pseudomonadota > Alphaproteobacteria > Reyranellales > JAQSWP01 > JAQSWP01. Next base: position 347,479 of record CAYLYK010000001.1, on the reverse strand, counting down.
TGTCCTTGCCATCGAACGTCAAGATCACGTCTCGCGACTTGATCTCGGCCTTCTCGGCCGGGCCACCCGGCGTGACGTCGGCGATCAGCGCGCCGCGCGGCTTGTCGAGCCCCAACGTTTTGGCAAGATCCTCGTCGATGGTCTGAATGCGAACGCCCAACCAGCCGCGCTTGGTGCGACCGAACTCGCGCAGCTGGTCGACGACGGAGCTGGCGAGGTTGGAGGGAATGGCGAAGCCGATGCCTACGCTGCCGCCGGAAGGCGAATAGATCGCGGTGTTGATGCCGATGACCTCGCCATCCATGTTGAACATAGGGCCGCCGGAATTGCCCTTGTTGATGGCCGCATCGGTCTGCAGGAAGTCGTCGTAGGGGCCCTGCAGCGAACGGGCGCGAGCGGAGATGATGCCGACGCTGACGCTGCCGCCCAGGCCGAAGGGGTTGCCGATGGCCATCACCCAGTCGCCGACCCGACTTTTGTCGGAATCGCCGAACTTGACGGTGGGCAGCGGTGCCTTGCGGGTGCCCAGATCGAGCTTGAGCAACGCCAGATCGGTCTTGGCGTCCTTGCCGACCACAGTCGCCTTGAAAGTCGAATCGTCGCTCAGCGTGACACTGATCTCGTCGGCATCAGCGATGACGTGGTTATTGGTCACGACGTAGCCGGACGCGTCGATGATAAAACCCGACCCCAGCGACGTGACCTTGCGCGGCGGACCCTGGCGCTCGAGGAAATCGCGAAACAGATCTTCCAGCGAGCCGCCCGGCGGCGTCCGCGGCCGGCCACGCTCGTTCGGCGCGCCAGGTTGGCCGCCTTTGGCCTGCGTCGTCGAGACGTTGACCACCGCCGGCGAGAGCCGCTCGGCCAGATCGGCGAAGCTCGTCGGCGTCTCGCGCGCCAAGGCCGTGCCGGTGAAAATGCTGAAAACGAAACCGCCGGCCAAGGCCAGACCGGTCCAATGACGGCGACGTGCGGCGCGCTCCCCCGAGGCGGCGACCGTCGAAACGCTATTCAACGCAATGCCCAAGATATGTACCTCCGAATGGTCGGCGCCCCGCTGCTGTTGCCTTCAGTTTCCCCCAGAAGACAACCCGTTTCCGACAAGGATAAATGATCCGGGAAATATGGTCCAAATATGGCGAGGCCGCCGGAACGACGTCCCGACGGCCTCGCACGATCCTGCTTTGACGGCCATCCCTAGCGGCGCGGCTGCCCGGCCGGAACGCCGCCTCCGCCATTGCCGAAAAAGCGGAAAAATTCGCTGCTTTCAGGCGACAACACCATGGTCGTGTCGTTGCGGCCGAGCGATTGGCGATAGGCTTCCATCGAACGATAGAAGGAAAAGAACTTGGGATCGCGGCCGAAAGCATCGGCATAGATCTTGATCGCCTGTCCGTCGCCTTCGCCGCGGGCAACTTCGGCCTGGCGACGCGCCTCCGACTGGATGACAACCACTTCGCGATCGGCATTGGCGCGAATGCGCTGGCTTTCCTCGCCGCCTTCGGCGCGAATCTGGCGCGCTTCCTGCTCGCGCTGCGTTTGCATGCGGCGATAGACGGCCTCGGAGTTTTCGACCGGCAGATCGCCCCGCTTCAGGCGCACGTCCAGGACTTCGACGCCAAACGAGCGGCCCTCCTTGTCGACCGAGGCGGTGATTTCGCGCATCAAGGTCACGCGCTGCGCGCTCAGCACCTGCTGCAGGGTCGCCTCGCCCAGCTGGCGGCGGATGGCCGACTGGATCACCGGCGCCAGTCGGGCGCGCAGGCCGTTCTCGCTCTGTACCGACTGGAAGAAGCGCAGCGGATCGATGATCCGTACCCGAGCATAAGCGTCGACCTCGAGCCGCTTCTGGTCGCTGAGGATGAAACTTTCCTTCGGCACGTCGAAATCGATCACGCGGCGATCGAAATAGACCACATCCTGCATCAACGGAATCTTGAACTTCAGGCCGGGCTCGGTTTCGACGCGCTTGATCTCGCCGAACTGCCGCACGATGGCCTGCTGCCGTGGGTCGACGATGTAGAAGGAGCTGTAACCGATCAGCAGCAGGGCGGCGACCAGCACGATGAGGATGGTTCCGATCGAGTTTCTCATCGCGTGGCTCCTTGCGGCGCGGCCTGTGGCGCGGCGGGCAGATTGCGCAAGGCGGGCAGCGGCAGGTAGGGCACGACGCCCGAGCCGCCGGCCGATTTGTCGATCAGCACCTTGTTCACGTTGCGCAGCACTTCTTCCATCGTCTCGATGTAGATGCGCTCCATCGTGACGTCCTTGGCCTGCGCATACTGGTTGTAGACCGAGATGAAGCGCTGCGCGTCGCCCTGGGCGCGATTGACGACTTCCGTGCGATAGCCTTCGCCCTGCTGGATCTGCCGCTCGGCTTCGCCCTTGGCACGGGGGATCACTTCGTTGCGGTAGGCCTGTGCTTCGTTGATGGCGCGTTCCTTGTCCTGGCGGGCGGCCTGCACGTCGTTGAAAGAGGCGATGACCGAGGCGGGCGGATTGACCGGCAGCAGCTGAATGTTCAGCACCTGGATGCCGGATTTGTAGGAATCCAGAATGCGCTGGATCTGCTGTGCCGTCTCGTTCTCGATCGCGGCGCGACCCTGCGTCAGCGCGACCTGCAACTCGGTCTTGCCGACGACTTCGCGCATCGCCGCTTCGGCGGCCGATCGCACGGCCTCTTCGGGGTTGCGGATATTGAAGGCGAAATCGAAGGCATTCTTGACCAGCCACACGACGTTGAACTGGATGTCGATGATGTTCTCGTCGGCCGTCAGCATCAGGCTGCCGCGCTCGCGCTGCACCGCAACGTTGACGCTGCGCGCCGACATGGTCGAGGGTTCGTAACCCAGCGACAGGGTACGCTGCGTGGTGACGTTGACCACTTCGACGTCGCCGATCGGCGACGGCCAATTGAAGTTCAGGCCTTCGCCCGTGGTCGAGGAATATTTGCCGAGGATAAGTTCGAGGCCTTGCTCGTTGGTCTGCACCCGATAGAGGCCGGACGCCAGCCAGGCGATCACCAGAACCAGCACGACCAGCACGATGCCGCGCTTGGACAGGAACCCGCCCGGCAGAATATTGCGCATGCGGTCCTGGCCCTTGCGCAGCAATTCCTCGAGATCGGGGGGGCGCGGACCGCCGCCGAAGCCGCCGCCGCGATTGCCGCCGCCACCGCCGCCGGAATTGTTGCCACCGCCCCAGGGGCCGTTATTATTTCCGCCGCCGGAGCCCCAGGGCCCGCCGCCGCCTGACTTGTCGTTCCAGGGCATAAGCCTCTTCCCGTTCTTCGTTTTTCCGCTGCAAACCGCCACAGGACGGTCCGCAGGGTATAGGGCAGATGCTGCCGGGGTGCAAACGCGACAGCCCCCTTGCGCATCGCCGGTTCAACAGGCCATATCGTGCGCAAATGCTGGGATTTCAAGCTATTGCGGTGAACATCAATGGCCGAGCCGACTGAACAGACGATTCTCGCCGCCCTGCGCCAAGTGCGCGACGGCGACAGCGACATCGTCAGCCGCAACATGGTGAACGGGCTGGCGATCCGCAGCGGCCATGTCCGTTTCGCCATCGAAGTCGATCCCGCTCGCGGCGCGGCCCTTGAGCCTTTGCGGCAGATGGCCGAACGCACCGTGGCGGCGCTGCCGGGCGTGCTGTCGGCGACCGTGGTGCTGACAGCAGAGCGCACGACGCAAAATCCGCAACTGACCGCAAGGCCCGCGGCGCCGTCGAACGCTGCGCCGGGCGACAAGCGACAGGTCATCCCCGGCGTAAAGCACGTCATTGCCGTCGCTTCGGGCAAGGGCGGGGTCGGCAAATCGACCACGGCCGTCAACCTGGCGCTGGCCTTCGCCGCCGCCGGCCGCAAGGTCGGCCTGCTCGACGCCGACATCTATGGCCCGTCGATTCCGCGCATGCTGGGCATCAACCGCCGGCCCGACAGCAAGGACGGCAAGACGCTGATCCCGCCCACGAGCTGGGGTATCGTCTGCATGTCGATCGGCTTCATGATCGGCGAGGATACGCCGATGATCTGGCGCGGGCCGATGGTGATCTCAGCCCTGCAGCAGATGCTCTACGACGTTGCCTGGGGCGAACTCGATGTGCTGGTGGTCGATCTGCCGCCCGGCACCGGCGATGCGCAGCTCACCATGGCCCAGCGCGTGCCGCTGGCCGGCGCGGTGATCGTGTCGACGCCCCAGGACATCGCGCTGATCGATGCGCGCAAGGGCCTGAACATGTTCCGCAAGGTCTCGGTGCCGGTGCTGGGCATCGTCGAGAACATGAGCTTCTTCCTCTGCCCGCATTGCGGCGAGCGCTCGGACATTTTCGGCCATGGCGGCGCGCGCGACGAAGCCACACGGCTGGGCGTACCGTTCCTGGGCGAGGTGCCGCTGCATCTCGATATCCGCACCACCTCGGACGAAGGCACGCCCATCGTCGCCAGCCGCCCCGACGCGCCGCAATCGGCCATCTATCGGCAGATCGCCGAACGCGTCTGGGCCGAACTTGCCGGCGCACAGCGGCAGAAGCCGCGCATCGTGGTGCAATAGGAGGGCCCTTGCGACGTCTGGCGCCGCTTGCCGCGCTTGCCTGCGTGCTGCTGACCTCAGCGGCGTTTGCGCAGGACGTCACGATGATGCCGGCGACGATCGAGGGCCGCACCGTCAATCTCGCGACCAAGATCTACAAGCCTGACGGGCCCGGCCCTTTTCCGACGCTGATCTTCCATCACGGCTCGACCGGCAACGGACGGAGCCCATCGCTGTTCGCGCGCTTCTTCGATCCGGTGCCGCTCAGCCAGTGGTTCGTGCAACGCGGCTGGGTCGTTGCCCTGCCCTCGCGGCGCGGGCGCGGCGGTTCGGAAGGCTATTACGAAGAAGGTTTCCATATCCCGCGCGAGCTTGGCTATTCCTGCGAGGAGAGCCTGTCGCTACCGGGCGCGGAACGGGCGTTGCGCGACATCGACGGCGCCACCGACGCCATCCTGGCGATGCCGTTCGTCGATCGCAGCCGCGTCGTCGTAGGCGGCCAGTCGCGGGGCGGCATCCTTGCGGTCGCCTGGGCCGGACGGCATCCCGACAAGGTGCGGGCGGTGTTGAATTTCGTCGGCGGCTGGATGGGCGCCAGCTGCACGACGGCGGAATCGATCAACACCCAGGTTTTTTCCAAGGGTGCGGCATTCAAGTTGGACACTCTTTGGCTATACGGCGACAACGACCCCTATTACCCACTCGCCCACAGCCGCAAGAACTTCGCCGCCTTTCAGGCAGCAGGCGGCAAAGGGGCTTTCCACGAATTTGCGCCTCTGCCCAACCGCAACGGCCATGAAATCGTGTTTGCGCCGACGCTGTGGGGCAACACGGTAGAGGCGTATCTGCAGGCCCAAAACCTGATCAGCCGCCGCTGACCGACGATTGCCGTCAGGGCCTGATGTCTATCGGCGTGCCGTCGCGCACGTGACTCCAGACTTCGCGCATGTCGGCATTGCTCAGCGCGATGCAGCCCAGAGTCCAGTCGCCGGAAAGCGCCGCAGCGGAGTCTGCGCCGTTCAGCCAGCGTGGCTGCCCGTGCACCATGATATCGCCGCCGGGAGAGACGCCGCGGCTTTTCGCGGCGGCGCGATCGGCTGCGTTCGGGTAGGAAACATGCAGCGCCAGGGTGAACTGGCTTTTCGGATTGCGCCAATCGAGCAGATAGCGACCTTCGGGGGTGCGCTGATCGCCCTCCTGCTGCTTGTGGCCGGCCGGATTGCCGCCCAGCGCCACGGCATAGGTCTTGGCGATTCGGCCCTCGCGCATCAGATGCAGGCGGCGAGCGGCTTTTTCGACCACCACCAGATCGGCGACGAAGCCGGCGGGAAGCATCGGCGCGTCTGCCCGGGCGATCGGAGCGACAACCGAAAGCAGAGCGGCGCCGGCCGAGAAGATCAGCAGGCGCCGTTTCATCATGGACGAAAACTTCAGGCGCGCTTGCGGCGGCGCGGCGCCGCTTTTGCGGCGCCCGGAGGCTTGCCGATCATGCCGCCGACGCCCTTCAGCGCATCGTCGGTCAAAGCGAGCGCGAGGAAGCGCCGCTCTTCCACCGGACCCGGCAAGGCGAGCTTCAGCGCCTGGTCGCGGGTGAAGCCGAACGGGTTGTAGTATTCGGGATCGCCCACCAGCACGATGATCTTGTGGCCCTGCAGGCGCGCCTGCTCGATGCCGTGCCGCATCAGCGCCTTGCCGTAGCCGAGCCCGCGCAGGTCAGGCTGCACGGCGAGCGGGCCCAGCAGCACGGCCGGCGTTTTACCGCCGATCGAGATCGGCCAGAAGCGCAGACTGGCCAAAAGCTCTTCCTTCTCGCCCAGCGCCACGAAGCACAGCGCCGCGTCCGGCGCCACGCCATCGCGCAGGCGATAGACGGTCTTGCCGTAGCGATCGGAGCCGAAGGCAATATCGTTGAGCTTCTCGACCGGCGCCGCATCCTGCGGCCGTTCAACAATGATCTTCATCGCGAGGTCCTCGGGCCCTGGGCCCAGTGAGCAGACATAAAAAAAGCGGCAAACCGAAGATGCCGCTGCGCCGCCCATGTCGGAGGCGTGTCCAACTTAGGGACCGCCCCTCAATCGGGACAAAAATGGCACAGCAGCCGCGCCCGGATTACCGGGCGGCTCATACGTCGTCGCATGATGATGGTCTGCATGGGCCAAACTCTCGCGTGCCAAACAATGGCGTAACGAGGAAACAAGATAGCATTATCCCCCCGCGTTACAAGGGGTCTTTGCTCACAACCCCTCGCCGTAGCCCTGCGGCAGTTCGATTTTCGTCACGCCCACTTCGCGCAGCATCGCCGCCACTCGACCACTGGCCAGTTCGGCGCTGTTGGCCATGCCACGCGCACGCGCTGCGTAATCCGCCAGCTCCTTGTCGAGACCGGCGGCATAGGCGTTGATGGCGGTCACCTGTTTGGGGCTGATGGTGAGGCGCTTGGGTTCCTTGAGCAACGACAGCCGATCGCGCAGGAGCGTCAGGTCGCGCCCGTGCAGAGACATCTGCTTGGAATAGGAGCGCAGGCAGGCTTTCAGTTCGGCCCCGATGCGCCGGAAGAGATCGCCCCAGTCCGTCCACTCGGAACGATCCGCGCCGCCTGCCGGCCGCAGCTTGGTAAAGACCTGATCGAGCTTGTCGGCATCTTCGGCGCACAGATCGAGCTGATCGCGCACGGCGGCGCGACTGATCTGCGCCGCATCGTAGGCCCGCACCGCATCCTCGGCGCCAAGCGGCTTTGGCGTCTGGCCGCCGGCGCTGAATGGCATCAGCGCCAGCAGCAACGCCAGAGCGGGCAATTTTCCCCCAATGAACATGGCAGGGCCATAGCGCGGCATTGAGGTATTGGCAAGATGCGGGAATTGCGTGGCACGGCGGTTTGGCGCAAGGTCCGCGCCATGACCGCCGTCCGATCGGACCCCGCCAGGTTTGCTGGCTTCCTGCCGTTGCTGGCGGCGCTGGCGCTCTATTTCGCCATCACGATAGGCGGCGTCGCACAAATCCTAGCCGTGGCGGGCGAGCCGATTTACGGCATCGACGACGTCCATATCCACATGGCGATCGCGCGCAATCTGGCGCAGCACGGCGTCTATGGCGTGACGCCATTCGAAGCCACGCATGCCTCGTCCTCGCCGCTTTGGGTGCTGCTGCTGGCGGCCGGGTTCGCCGTTATCGGTCCGTGGTACTGGTGGCCAGGCTTGCTCGCAGCACTGTCTTCCGTCGCCGTCATCGCTGTCGCCGGCAAATATCTGCGTGGGCAATCGGCCGGCAACGAAAGTTTCGGTGATTTGGCCGGACGCGGCTTCGTGCTGTGCGTCGTGGTGGCCGGCGCCTCGCTGCCGGCCCTGACCTTGCAGGGCATGGAGCATCCACTGCATGCCGCGCTGATGCTGTTGGCTGCGTGGTTGGGCACGCTCGCCATCGCCGAACGTGAATTGGACCGTGGGCGTGACATGGCGCTGATGGTGTTGTGCTTGGCGCTGCCGATCCTGCGCTATGAGAGCCTGTGGCTGACGGCGCTGCTGGCTGCGGGACTTCTATGGCGGCGGCGCTATGGGCTGGCGGCGATGATCGTCGTGGCGAGCACGGCATCGGTTTGCGCGCTCGGCTTTTGGGCCACGAGCAAGGGCCTGACCTTCCTGCCCGCGCCGGTGCTGACCAAGTCGGTCGGGCCGATGCTGCTGTCGGACAACAGCCTCCTGCGGCTGGGGGCGAAGTTCGTTTGGCACCCGCTGTGGCGGCTCTCGGGCGTGCCGATGCTGGCGCTGCTGTTCGCGACCGGCGTCGTCTATCTGGCAGTCATGCTCTGGCGTCGCCGCCGCGCCGTGCTGGACGACGTGTCGATCCTGATGGTGGCGCTGTTCGTGGGTGGGGCGTGGATACACGCCACCTTCGCCACGTTCGGCTGGGGCAGCCGCTACGAAGCCTATATGATCGTACTGGGCACGGTTTCCCTGGGCGCCATCGCGCTGCAATTGCCGTATCGGCTGCAAGCGCCGCTGAAATGGCATCGGCTGGCGGGGCTGCTGGCTGGGCTGGCGGCGGCGCTAACGATTTACACTGCGCTGGGGCGCGCGCAGGTCACCTACAAGAATGTGCAGGCCGCCAGCGGTGAGGTCCTGAACCGCGACTTCTACGTTGCCCGCTTCCTCGCAACTGCCTATCCGCGCGAATCGGTGCTGGCGATGAATATCGGCGCGGTGGTTTGGGAGGGCGAGCCGCGGCTGCTCGATCCGGTGGCGCTGGGCACGCCGGACATCCTGCCGCTGATCTTCGCCCGCCGGTTCAACGTCGAGGCGCTCGACACCATGGCGCGCGAGCGCAAGGTGCGCGTCTTCGCCGTGTTCGATGACTGGTTCGAGGAATGGGTCGGCGGCAAACCGCCCTGGACCAGGGTGGCGCTCATCGATGCCAGCAACGATCGGCGCCGCCTCGTTTTGACGCTGTATGTGTCGAACGACGCGGAAGGAAAGCGACTTGCTGAAGCCTTACGCACGACGCGCCCGACCGGAAAATTCACGGCGACAGTGAAAATCTTGTCGCCGTTCGACCAGCCTTAAGCCGGACGACCCAGCGCCGCCATCAATTCGCGCCATTCGCGCAGCGACAGGCCGCTCGTCTTCTGATCGACCTGTTCGCCCGCCAACATGCGCTTGACGATTTCCAGGCCAGTGCGCGAAAGATGCGTGCCGCCCATGCGATATTCCAGGAACGCGTCATGGGCCATCGGCGCCCAGCGCTTGAGCGTGTCGATCATCACGTCGGCATAGGCGCGAATCTCGTATTGCGCGTGCGGATCGGCGCGCAGCGACAGGAAATTCATCAGATTGTGCAGATCGGTCTTCCAATACCATTGGGTATAGAAGTTCAGCGACAGGTTCATGCGCGCCAACTCGCGCGCCAGGCCAGTGCGCTCGGCGTCCAGCACCTCGCCCTTCTCGTTCTCGTTGAGCATTTCCATGTAATGCTCGTAGACCTGCTCGCTGTCCTTCTTCAGCAGGTCGAACACCCGCCGCGCATCCTCGCCGCCCAGCGTGTCGCCACGCCCCTGGCGGTTGACGGCCGATTGCGCCGCCAGATGCTCGGGCCGCGGGATGTAATATTCGTTGTCGAGGATCGAATAGCGCGCCGAATACTCGTTGACGTTGGCGGTGCGGTGCCTGATCCACTGCCGCGCCACGAAGATCGGCAGCTTGACGTGATACTTGATCTCGCACATCTCGAACGGCGTCGTGTGGCGATGGCGGATCAGGTAGTTGATCAGCCCCTTGTCCTCGCTGACCTTCTTGGTGCCCCGCCCGTACGAGACGCGCGCCGCCTGCACCACCGCCGCATCATCGCCCATATAGTCGACGACGCGGACGAAGCCATGATCGAGCACGGGCAGCGCCTGGTAGAGGATCTCTTCCAGCGCTGGAACGGTGGCGCGCCGGGTAGGCGTCTGCTCGGCGCGCAGCGCGTCGATTTCCTGGGACTGGTCGGTGCGAAGGGACATTGGCAGCTCGGACGGTGGCGTGGCGGGAAGCGAAACGGGCGTCACTGTAAGCCAAAGGAACCGCGACGACACGGCTTCAAAAATCCACAGGCAGCGCCTATATTGAGCCTGTCGGGCAACCGACTATGGCGATAAACGCTCTGTGGCATAGGCATTTCGGACCCGGGGGCGGTACCCGGCGCCTCCACCAAATTCCAGCCGGCGCTTGGAAGCGGCGGCTCCTTGGGGGCGAAACAGGATCGACGAGTGCAGTAAAGGCAGAGTTTTTGCTCGGCATGGTATCCACCGTCATCGGGCCAAACCTAGAAGTGCCAACGATAACGTTGAACTTCGCGCTGCGGCTTAACGCCTAAGCGGGGCCCGGGGGGAGCCTGGCAACAGAATCCCCCCACTGATTTCCCACATCCACCTTCGACATCGTTTCGCTGGCGGCGTTGACACGGCGGCGGCCAAGGCCCGACATTAGGCGCCATCGAAGCTCAAGCGGCGCCATGGCCAACGATCGATTCCGCTACGACCAGTATGTCGACGACGCCTTGCGCGGCGTGGCGCGGCGCGTGCTGCGCGACGTTGGCGAGCATGGGCTGACCGGAACGCATCATTTCTACATCTCCTTCCGCACGTCCCATCCCGGCGTGGAAATGCCGGACTATCTGCGCGCCCGCTACCCGGAAGAGATCACCGTGGTGCTGCAGCATCAGTTCTGGGGCCTGGAAGTGACGGAAGAGCAGTTCACCGTCACCGTCAGCTTCAACCGCCAGAACGAGCGGCTGGTGGTGCCCTTCGCAGCCCTGACCGCTTTCGTCGATCCCTCCGTGCGCTTCGGGCTGCAATTCGAGGACGGCAAGGCCGAAGCCGGCACGACCTCCGGCCCGGAGACCAGGCCGCCTTCCGGCCCCGACGGTCCGGGCCCCGGCGGCGGCAAGCCCGAGCCGAAAGAAGCCGACAAAACCCCGCCCGCCGGCAAAGTCGTCACGCTTGACGCGTTCCGCAAAAAATAGTCTCTGACCGGCGATTTCCTTCCGCCGAGGCCTTGCGCTTTTCGCCGCCGCCTCAAGCCACAGGACGCGCCATGGCCGAGTTCGAATTCCAGGAAATGTTCCCGCTGGGCGAGGACAAGACGCCCTATCGCAAGCTGACCTCCGATTTCGTCGGCACCGCCAAGTTCAACGGCAGCGAGGTCCTGACCGTCGAGCTCGAAGGCATCAGCCAGCTCACCCGCCAGGCCTTCCACGACACCTCGCACCTGCTGCGGCCGGGTCACCTCAAGCAGCTGCGCGCCATTCTCGACGACGGCGAAGCCTCCGCCAACGATCGCTACGTGGCGTTGGAATTCCTGAAGAATGCCAATATCTCGGCCGGCGGCATCCTGCCGATGTGCCAGGACACCGGCACCGCCATCGTCATGGGCAAGAAGGGCCAGAAAGTGTGGACGGGCGGCGGCGACGAGCAGGCCATCGCCCGCGGCGTCTATCGCTCCTATGCCGAGGACAATTTGCGCTATTCGCAGGTGGCGCCGCTTGAGATGTTCAAGGAAGTGAACACCGGCACCAACCTGCCGGCGCAAATCGAGATCTACGCCACCGACAGCGACGACTACAAATTCCTCTTCGTTGCCAAGGGTGGCGGCTCGGCCAACAAGAGCTTCCTGTTCCAGCAGACGCCGGCGGTGCTGAACAAGGCCTCGCTCATCAAGTTCCTCGACGAGAAGATCCGCACCCTGGGCACCGCCGCCTGCCCGCCCTACCATCTGGCGATCGTGATCGGCGGCACTTCGGCCGAGCTGAACCTGAAGACAGTGAAGCTCGCCTCGACGCGCTATCTCGACAATCTGCCGACACAGGGCAACAAGCACGGCCAGGCTTTCCGCGATCTTGAGATGGAGCAGGAGGTCCTGGCGCTGACCCGCACCATGGGCATCGGCGCGCAGTTCGGCGGCAAGTATTTCTGCCACGACGTGCGGGTGATCCGCCTGCCGCGCCATGGCGCTTCGGTGCCGGTGGGCCTGGGCGTGTCCTGCTCGGCCGATCGGCAGATCCTGGGCAAGATCTCCAAGAGCGGCGTCTATCTCGAGCAGCTCGAGACCAATCCGGCGCAATATCTGCCGGAAATCCAGGAGAACCAGCTCTCGGGCGAGGTGGTTCAAGTCGATCTCGACAAGGGCATGGCGCACACGCTGTCGATCCTGACCCAGTATCCGGTCAAGACCCGTGTCAGCCTGACCGGCACTTTGATCGTCGCCCGCGATGCCGCCCACGCCAAGCTCAAGGAGCGGCTGGATCGCGGCGAAGGCTTGCCGGAATATTTCAAGCAATCGCCGGTCTACTACGCCGGCCCGGCCAAGACGCCGGCGGGCTATGCCTCGGGCGCCTTCGGCCCGACGACGGCGGGACGCATGGACTCATACGTTGATCAGTTCCAGGCGGCTGGCGGCTCGATGGTGATGCTGGCGAAAGGCAATCGCTCCAAGCAGGTGGTCGATGCCTGCAAGAAGCATCGCGGCTTCTATCTCGGCTCGATCGGCGGCCCCGCCGCCATCCTGGCGCAGGACGTGATCAAGAAAGTCGAAGTGCTGGAGTATCCCGAGCTGGGCATGGAAGCGATCTGGCGCATCAAGGTCGAGAATTTCCCCGCCTTCATCGTCACCGACGACAAGGGTAACGATTTCTTCAGCGACCTGAAGATCTGAGGAGATCCGGTGAAGCTGGCCAAGAACCACATCGACGTCGGGCTGTTCTCGAACAAGCGGGACGAACAACTCGAGTTCTGGCAGCACCAGGTTGGGCTGACCTACGATCACATGGGCAAACTGGGTGGCGGCGTGCAGCAGCATCGCCATCATATGAACGGCTCGATCCTGAAGATGAATCACGCCCGCGACCCGCTGCCGAAAGTGCCGGCCAGCGGCTATCGCGAATTGTTCATCGCCGAAGAAGGCCGCACATCGTCCAAGACTCTGCGAGATCCCGACGGCAATCACGTGACCCTGGTGAAGCCCGGCACCGATGGCATTACCGGCATCTGCCTGGCGATGACCGTCAACAACCGCGACGCCTTCGATGCGTTCTACGGCGAGGTCATGCAGTTCGAGGAAGTGCGCTCAGGCCTCTACCGCTGCGGCGATTCGCTGCTCTGGGCGCGCGAAGAAGGCAAGGTCGAGCGCGTCGACCAGTGGCATGCGCTGGGCTATCGCTACATTACGGTGCAGATTTTCGACGCTACCCACGAGCACGCCGGCATTCTGGCGCGCGGCGGCACGGAAGGCTCGCCGCTTAAGGTGCTGGGCGATACGGTGCGCTTTTCCATGGTGCGCGACCATGACGGCAACTGGATCGAAATCTCCCAGCGCGCCAGCCTGACCGGCGGCTCGCTCTAGCGCCCGTCGTCCTTCCCGCCCAGCATCGCCGACCTCGTCGTAATCAACCCGGCATTTTCAGCCGGCGTTGACTCGTGCCCTGATTGTTCGTACGCATATACGGTATGAATACGTATTTACGTACAAACCGATCCGAACGCCCGATCGCAGGCCGCGCTGGTCCGCAATCGGTGGGGCGGGTCTTCTCGATCCTGGAATCTTTGGCGAGCGCCCGCGACGGCGCGACCCTGACCGAGCTTTCGCTAAAGGCTGGCGCGCCCAAGACCAGCCTGGTTGGGCTGCTGGCTGGGCTGGCGGCAGAAGGCTGCGTCGAGCGCAATAGCGACGGCCGCTACCGGCTGGGACCGCGCTTTCTGTCGCTGGCCATGCAGGCGGTTTCGGGACGCGACACGATCGAACTGGCGCGACCGTTTCTCGCCGAATTGGTCGAGGCGACTGGCGAGACGGCGGTGTTGGGCGTGCTGGCCCCGGATGCGGATCTGGCGATCTATCTCGATCGCGTCGAAAGCGCCAATCCCATCCGCTATGCAGTGACGATCGGCGAGCGCCGCGAGCTGCATTGCACAGCGATCGGCAAGATGCTGCTGGCCCATTTCGACGACGATCATCTGGCCCGTTATTTCAAGGCCGCCCCGTTGAAGCGCTTCACCTCTTCCACCGTCACCAGCCGCAGCGGCTTGCTGGCCGAGATCGCCGCCATTCGCCGCGACGGCATCGCCCGCACCAGCGACGAGCGGGTGATCGGCGCGAGCGGGCTGGCCGCGCCCATACTCGCCGCCGACGGGAGCCTGGTGGCGGCGCTGCTCATCGCCGGCCCGTCCGAACGCATGCGCGCCAACGTCCGACGCAACGAGGCGGTGCTGCGGCGCGCCGCTGCAGAATGCACGGCCTTGCATGGCGGCGTACCCGCAGACGCCGTCAAATCGCACGAGAAATCCGGGGGAAAGCGCCGATGAGCATCGATTTCACCGCCGAGCAACAGCAGATTCGCAACAACGTCGAGCGGCTCTGCGCCGAGTTCGGCGACGAGTACTGGCTAAAGCGCGATTCGGACGGGCAGTTCCCCGAAGAATTCTGTCGCGCCATCGCCGACAACGGCTACATGGGTATCGCTTCGCCGCCCGAGTATGGCGGCTCGGGGCTGGGCATCACCGAAGCGGCAATCGTGATGCAGGCGATCTCGCAGTCGGGCGCGGGCAATGGCGGGGTGTCGTCGGTCAGTCTCGGCATCTTCGGCCTCAACCCCGTGGTGCGCTACGGCACGGAGGAGCAGAAGGCGCGCATGTTGCCGCCGGTGATTGCGCGCAAGGACATCGCCTGCTTCGCCGTCACCGAGCCCAACACCGGCCTCGACACCACGCGCCTCAAGACGCGCGCCGTGCGCAAAGGCGACCGCTATATCGTGCACGGCCAGAAGACCTGGATCACGACCGCGCAGGTCGCCAACAAGATGCTGCTGATCGCCCGCACGGCCGACGAGAGCGAGACCAAGCGCCCGGTCGACGGGCTGAGCCTGTTCTTCACCGATATCGACCGCTCGAAATGCGAGATCAGGGTGATCGACAAGATGGGACGCAAATGCGTCGATTCGAACCAGGTGTTCTTCGACGGCATGGAAATTCCGGTCGAGAATCGCATCGGCGAGGAAGGCATGGGCTTCCGCTACCTGCTGCATGGCATCAATCCCGAGCGCATCCTGATTTCCGCCGGGCTGGTGGGCCTGGGACGCGCCGCCCTGCACAAGGCGACCGAGTACGCCAAGCAGCGCGTGGTGTTCGACCGCCAGATCGGCAAGAACCAGGCGATCCAGCATCCCCTGGCGGAAAGCTGGGCCGAGCTGGAAGCGGCCAATCTCATGGCGTTTCGCGCCGCCCAGCTCTACGACCGCGGCGAGGATTGCGGCGCCATGGCCAATGCCGCCAAGTATCTCGCCGGCGAGGCCGCCTACAAGGCCTGCAACACGGCCGTGATGACGCATGGCGGCATGGGTTATGCCAAGGAATATCACGTCGAGCGCTATCTGCGCGAAGCGCTGATCCACCGCATCGCGCCGATCACGCCGCACCTCATTCTCTGCTACATCGCCGAGCGTGTCCTCGGCCTGCCGAAATCCTATTGAGGACACCGACATGAGCGGACCACTGCACGGCATCAGGATCATCGACTTCTCCAACATGCTGATGGCGCCCTATGCCAGCCAGATTCTCGGCGACATGGGCGCGGACGTGATCAAGATCGAGGCACCCGAGGGCGATCCGGTGCGTGGCGTCGGGCCGGCGCGGCACGCCGGGATGGGCGCGATCTACCTCAACGTCAATCGCAGCAAGCGCAGCATCGTGCTCGATCTCAAGCAGAAGGCCGGGCTTGCGGTGATGCTCGATCTCGTCAAGGGCGCCGACGTGCTGCTCTACAACAGGCGGCCCAAGGTCATGGAGCGGCTGGGCCTGGGCTACGAGGCGGTCGCCGCGCTCAATCCGCGGCTGATCTATGCCGGGCTGTTCGGCTATGGCCAGACCGGTCCCTACGGACCCAAGCCGGCCTTCGACGATCTGATCCAGGGCGCGGTGGCCATTCCGTGGATTTCGCACAAGGCCGACGGGCATGAGCCGCGCTACGTGCCGACCGCGATCGTCGATCGCGGCGTGGCGCTGTGGGCGGTGGGCCAGATCAACGCCGCCCTGCTGCATCAAAGCCGCACCGGCCAGGGCCAGCGCATCGACATGCCGATGTTCGAGATGATGGCGAGCTTCGTGCTCGCCGACCACATGGCCGGCCAGACCTTCGACCCGCCGCTGGGGCCGCTGGGGTATGGGCGCATGCTGACGCCGGATCGACGCCCCTATCCGACCAAGGACGGGTATCTGTGCGTCATGATCTACACCGACCGCCATTGGCGCGGGTTTTTCGCTGCACTGGGCCGCGAACGCGAGTTCGAGAACGATCCGCGCATGGCCAGCATGGCGACGCGCTCGGCCCATATCGCCGATATCTACAGGGAGCTCGGCGAAGTGCTGGCGACGCGCGGCACCGAGGAGTGGCTGCGGCTGTTCGATGAGGCCGACATTCCCGCCATGCCACTGCACGATCTCGACGGGTTGCTGGCCGACCGGCATCTGGAGGCTACCGGGTTCTTTTCCTTCGCCGAACACCCGTCCGAAGGGCGCCTTCGCCACATGAGCGTGCCCAGCACCTGGTCGAAATCGCAGCCGCAGCCGACCCGCCATGCGCCGCGCCTGGGCGAGAACAGCGTCGAGGTGCTGCGGGAGCTGGGCTATGCCGGCGAACGCATTGATGCGCTGATCGCTGCGGGCGTTACCGCGACGCCGGCGGACGCCGACCGAAACAATTGACGGACAATCGATGAAGGGGAGAACGAAAGATGGCTGGCCTCTACTACGAGCAATTCAAAGTCGGCATGGAATTCAAGCATCTGCTGACCCGCACCATCACCGAAATGGACAATGTGCTGTTCTGCGCGCTGACCCACAATCCGCAGCCACTGCATCTGGACGAAGAATTCGCCAAAAAGACAGAGTTCGGCCAGCGCATCGTCAACAGCCTGTTCACGCTCGGCCTGGTAATCGGCGTCACGGTCGCCGACACGACCTTGGGCACCACCATCGCCAATCTCGGCATGACGGATATCCGCTTCGTCAACCCGGTGTTCCACGGCGACACCGTGCGCGTGGTCACGCGAGTGAAGGAAATGCGCGAGAGCAAGTCGCGGCCCAATGCGGGCATGGTGGTTTTTGAACACATAGGCTTCAACCAGCGCGACCAGGAAATCTGCTACTGCGTGCGCACCGCCTTCATGAGGAAGCAGGCATGAGCGTCCTTCGTTCCTGGCTGTTCGTGCCGGGCGACAGCGAGCGCAAGCTCGAGAAAGGCAGCGCCAACGCCGCCGATGCGTTGATCCTCGACCTCGAGGATTCGGTCGCCAACGACCGGCAGCAGATAGCGCGCGACACCGTGCGCGCCTTTCTCTCCGCCAATCGGGACCGTGCGCGCCAGCAGCTCTGGGTGCGCATCAATCCGCTGGACACCGAATTGTCGCTGCCCGATCTCGCCGCCGTGATGCCGGGCGCGCCCGATGGGATCGTGCTGCCGAAGGTGTATTCCGCCGCCGACGTCAACACGCTGGCGAACTACCTCTCGGCGCTGGAGACGCGGGAGGGGCTGGCTTTGGGCAGCACGAAGATTCACAGCGTCGCCACCGAGACCGCAGCCTCGCTGCTGCAGTTCCATACCTATCTGAAAGACGTCAGCGACCGGCTCGTCGCCATGACTTGGGGCGCGGAAGACCTTGCCGCGGCGTTGGGCGCCAGCGACAACCGCAACCCCGACAGCGGCCAGTACGACGATCCCTATCTGATGGCCAAGTCGCTCTGCCTGTCGACGGCGCGGGCCATCGGCATCCAGCCGGTCGGCGTGGTGTACGTCAATTTTCGTGACCTGCAGGGGCTGGAAGCCGACTGCCTGCGCGACCGGCGCTCCGGTTTCGTCGGCAAGATCGCCATCCATCCCGACCAGGCGGAAGTGATCAACCGCGCCTTCACGCCATCCGACGAGGAAATCGCCTATGCCAGGCGCGTGATCGACACGTTCGAACGCAATCCGGGGCTGGGCACGGTGGGGATGGACGGCAAGATGCTGGACATGCCGCACCTGAAACAGGCGCGCAACGTTCTGGCGCTGGCCGAGCAAACTCAGCGAAAATAGGAAACGGTCGCTTCCCGGCGTGCTGCGCCGGGCAAAGCGCTACTGCGCGGCGACCTGCTTCTTGGCGCGCTTGCGGTCTTCGGGCTTCAGCAGGCGCTTGCGCAGGCGGATCGAGCTTGGCGTGACTTCGACCAGCTCGTCGTCCTCGATATAGGCGATGGCCTGCTCCAGCGACAGCTTGCGCGGCGGGGTCAGGCGCACGGCCTCGTCCTTCGACGTGGTGCGAATATTGGTGAGCTGCTTGCCCTTGAGCGCGTTGACCTCGAGGTCGTTGTCGCGCGTGTGCTCGCCGATGATCATGCCTTCGTAGATCTGCACGCCCGGATCGATCATCATCGGGCCGCGCTCTTCCAGGTTCCACAGCGCGTAGGCCACCGCCACGCCCTCGGCATTGGCGATCAGCACGCCATTGCGGCGGCCGGCGATCGGGCCCTTGTAGGGTGCGTAGCTATGGAACAGCCGGTTCATGATGCCGGTGCCGCGCGTGTCGGTGAGGAACTCGCCGTGATAGCCGATCATGCCGCGCGAAGGAGCCAGGAACACCAGACGGCTCTTGCCGCCGCCCGACGGGCGCATTTCGGTGAGCTCGCCCTTGCGCTGGGCCATCTTCTCGACCACGACGCCGGTATATTCCTCGTCGACGTCGACCACGATTTCCTCGATCGGCTCCAGCTGCTGGCCGGTGGCGGGATCGGTGCGGAACAGCACGCGCGGGCGGCTGATCGACAGCTCGAAGCCTTCGCGGCGCATGGTTTCGATCAGCACGCCGAGCTGCAATTCGCCGCGGCCGGCGACTTCGTAGGCGTCGCCGCCTTCGGCGTCTCGGACCTGCAAGGCGACGTTGCCTTCGGCTTCGCGCATCAGGCGGGCGCGGATGACGCGGCTGGTGACCTTGTCGCCCTCGCGGCCGGCGAGCGGCGAATCGTTGACCGAGAACGTCATGGCCAGGGTCGGCGGATCGATCGGCTGCGCCGGCAAGGCCTCTTCGACCACCGGATCGCACAGCGTATCGGCGACGGTGGCTTCCTTGAGCCCGGTCAGGGCCACGATGTCGCCAGCCTCAGCCAGTTCGACGCCGGTGCGCTCCAGGCCGCGGAAGGCCAGAACCTTGGTGATGCGGCCGCTTTCGATCAGCTTGCCGTCGCGCGTCAGCGCCTTGACGTTGGCGTTGGGGCGGATCGAGCCTTCGAGAATGCGGCCCGTGAGCACGCGGCCCAGGAAGGGGTTGGCCTCCAGGGTGGTTACCAGCATGCGGAACGGCTTTTCAGGCTCGCCCTTGGCCGGCGGCACGTGCTCGAGAATCTTGTCGAACAGCGGCGCCATGTCGGTGTGCGGCTTGGCCAGATCGTCGACCGCCCAACCCTGCTTGGCCGAGGCGTAGAGGACGGGGAAATCGAGCTGTTCGTCGCTGGCGTCGAGGCCGACGAAAAGATCGAAGATCTCGTCGAGCACTTCCTCGGCCCGCGCATCGGGACGATCGGCCTTGTTGATGAGCACGATCGGGCGCAGCCCCAGGCGCAGCGCCTTGCCGGTGACGAACTTGGTCTGCGGCATGGGGCCTTCGGCGGCATCGACCAATACGACCACGCCGTCGACCATCGACAGGATGCGCTCGACCTCGCCGCCGAAATCGGCATGGCCCGGCGTATCGACGATGTTGACGCGCACGTCGTTCCACACCACCGACGTCACCTTGGCGAGAATGGTGATGCCACGCTCGCGCTCGAGGTCGTTGGAATCCATCGCTCGTTCGGCGACCTGCTGGTTGGTGCGGAACGAGCCCGACTGGCGCAACAGGCAGTCGACCAAGGTGGTCTTGCCGTGGTCGACGTGGGCGATGATGGCGATGTTACGAATTTGCATGGAATATCCCGTTTAAGGGGCGGGTTATACGGGAAGCCGCGTGCGCGGCCAAGGCCAATGTTGCGACGCACAATCTACTCTGCAAGGCTGGGAGAGCGCTTTTGTCCTGCCTGATATCGACCCCACCTGCTAAACCCGCACCTCGCACCACCAAAACGCGCGGCCCATGGGACTGTTCAACCTCATCGCCTGGCAGGATTTTATCGGCTTTACGCTCACGGCGGCCGCCATCGTCGCCTCGCCGGGGCCCGACACCATGCTGATCCTGCGTAACAGCTTTGTCGGCGGGCGGCGGGTCGGGCTTTACACAGTCGCGGGCGTCCAACTTGGCCTGTTGGGCCATACGCTAATGGCGGTGCTGGGCCTGGCGGCGCTGCTGGCAGCCTCCCCCGTAGCCTTCAAGATAATTGCCATCTGCGGCGCCGCCTATATGGGGTTTCTTGGCATCCAGATCCTGCGAGGCGGAATTATTGCCGGCGACCCCGCGCAGGCGTCCGGGATTAAAGTCACCGCGGCCAGCGCCGTGCGGGACGCGACCCTGACCAATCTGCTCAATCCCAAGGTCATCCTGCTTTTCCTGGCGCTGATGCCGCAATTCGTCGATACGACGCGCGGCCATGTTTCGCTGCAGATGCTGGTTTTTTCAGCCTGGCTGCTGGTGCTGAACATCGTCTGGCAGTCGCCGCTGGCGCTGCTGGCGGAAGCCATGCGCAAGCTGCTGCTGCGGCCGGCGGCGCAGCTTGCGGTCAACTGGCTGACCGGCGCCATTCTCCTCTTTTTTGCCGGATTGTTGCTCTACGACTACATAGCCTGACAGGCCACAAAGGCGGCCGCAGCCGGAGGTAAGCTAGATGGCGAAAGCGCGTACGCGGCTGGAAACCGACTCGCTGGGCGAGGTTGCGGTCGACGCAAGCCGCTACTGGGGCGCGCAGACCCAGCGCAGCCTGCAGAATTTCCGCATCGGCGGCGAGCGCATGCCGGCGGAACTGGTGCGCGCCATGGGCCTGCAGAAAAAAGCCGCGGCGCTGGCCAACCGCAGGCTGGGCTTGCTGCCCGCCAAACTCGCCAGGGCCATCGTGCAGGCGGCCGACGAGGTGATCGACGGCACGCTGCTGGACGAATTCCCGCTCGTCGTCTGGCAGACGGGGTCGGGCACCCAGAGCAACATGAACGCCAACGAAGTCATTGCCGGGCGTGCCAACGAGATCCTGACCGGCGCGCGCGGCGGCAAGGCGCCGGTGCATCCCAACGACCACGTCAATCTGGGGCAGTCCTCGAACGACAGTTTCCCCACCGCCATGCATGTCGCCGCCGCCGAGCTGGTGGCCAAGCGCACCATCCCTGCCTTGCGAGGATTGCAGAAAGCGCTGGCCGCCAAGGCGCGCGAATTCGCCAAGCTGGTGAAGATAGGGCGTACGCATTTGCAGGACGCGACGCCGCTTACATTGGGCGACGAGTTCGGCGCCTATGCACGGCAGGTCGAGCTTGGCATCCAGCGCGTGCAGGCAGCGCTGGCCGATGTTTACGAACTGGCGCAAGGCGGCACGGCGGTCGGGACGGGTCTGAATTCAGCGGCGGGCTTCGATATCGCCTTCGCGCGCGAGATGGCGCACCTCACCCGCCTGCCCTTCCGCGCTGCACAGAACAAGTTCGAAGCGCTGGCCGCCCACGATGCTTTGGTGCAGCTTTCGGGATCCCTCAACACAGTTGCCGTGTCGTTGATGAAGATAGCCAACGACATCCGCCTGTTGGGCTCGGGCCCGCGCGCGGGCCTGGGCGAATTGCTGCTGCCGGAGAACGAGCCTGGCTCGTCGATCATGCCGGGCAAGGTCAACCCCACGCAGGCCGAGGCGCTGACGATGGTGGCGGCGCAAGTGATGGGCAATCACGTTACGGTGAGCATCGCCGGCAGCAACGGACATCTGGAGCTCAACGTCTTCAAGCCGGTGATCGCCTTCAACGTGCTGCAATCGGCCCGCCTGCTGGGCGATGCGGCGGAAAGCTTCGCACTCAATTGCGTCGCCGGCATCAAGCCCGACAAGGCGCGGATCGCTGATCTGGTGCAGCGCTCGCTGATGCTGGTGACGGCGCTCAACCCGCATATCGGCTATGACAAGGCTTCCAAAATCGCCCGCAAGGCCCATCTGGAGGGGCTGTCGCTGAAAGAAGCCGCGCTAAAGCTCGGGTTTCTCGACGAAAAAACCTTCGATCTTCTGGTCCGGCCTGAAACCATGTTGGGTCCCCAGACGTTAGGAGGGAGGAAAAAACCTTCAGGGAAATCATCATGAGCGGAGCTATCCGCAAGCGATCCGTGCAGATCGAGGGCCACGCCACCAGCGTTTCGCTGGAGGAGGCCTTCTGGTCCGCCCTAAGCGAAATCGCCGCCAGCCGAGGCATGTCCGTCAACAAGCTGGTGGCGGAAATCGACCGAAACCGCGCTCCCGACACGGCCAACCTGTCAAGCGCGATACGGGTCTTTATCCTGACTGAAATTCAGGGGCGGCGGGAATCCTCTGCAGCGCCCGAAGCTAGAATTTCTTCAGTAGGTCTTTAAACGACGGCTTCTTGTTCTTCGACGGCTGCTGCTGTTGCGGGGGCTGGTTGGGATCCTGCTGCATCTGAGCCGGCTGCTGCTGTTGCGGCGCCGGCTCGTTTTGCGCCCGGCCCTGACCACGGCTGATGCTGAGATTGGGATCGTCGAGCGGGCCGCGATTGACCACGATCAGGTAAGGCTGCTGCGGATTTTCGTCCAACAGCACGTTGGTGGTCGCATCGAGGGTCCAGGCCGGAAGGTTTGCTGTCATTCTGGTATCCGCGCGAGCGCGGTTGCCGGTCACGCGCAGATCGTTCGACGTAACCAAGCCGTTGCGGATGGTCAGCGTGCCGCTGGCATCTCCGTCGCGATTGGCGAAGCGCTGCAGCACCACGTTGATGGCAGCGTTCAAATCGCCCCCGCCGACCGTAGCGTTCTTGTTGCCCGTCAGATTGCCCAGGAGCTTGTCGATTTGCTGGGCCGCCTGCCCCGCAATGATGCCGCCCGCCGCTTCGGAGAAGCTGGTGTTCAGCCGCAACTTGCCGTCGAGCGAGCCGCGGCCATTGAGGCTGGAAACCAGATCGGCCTCGCTGCTGCCGGCGCCCGTCATATCCAGGGCGAAATTCATGCGTCCGTCGAACCGGTCCTTCTGCGCCATGGCGCGCGAGAGCCGGCCCATGTCGATCTGACTGGCTTTCAAACTGGCATTGAGGCTGGCCGGCAGGCGCGCGGCGTTGAGCACGCCCGTCAACGAGAAGTCGCCGTCGAACGACCGGCCCGCCAGCTGCGAGACGGTCAGCACGCCATCGCGCAAAGCGATCTGGCCGACGGCATTGTCGACCCGCCAGGGCTTGAAGCTCAGCGCCTGCGATTTCAGGTCGATGCGCGCGTTGACCGAGCGCAACGCCGACACGTCGATCGGCGTGCGGGAAAATTTCCCGGCGCGCGCCGTAGCCTGCGCCAGTTGCACGCCCGCCGGCACGACATTGGAGGGATACTGGCGCAACTCCGGCGCGAGATCGGCGCGCTGGCCCATAGGCAGGATGCGATCGATTTCCAGCACGCCGGTTTCCAGCGACACGGCGATATCGGGTACGGGCGTCGCCATGTTGGCGATGATGGTGCCCGTGATCGGCGCCTGGCCCAGCGTGCCGCGCAAATTGGTGATGCGCAGTTCGCGCTCGGGATTGCCGTCGACGCGAGCCATCAGGCTGATGCCGCCGATGCCAGCACCGCCGCCATAGCCCGGCTGCAGCAGGCGCATGAATCTCTGGAAATCGGGGTGGCTGACGCCGACATTCATCGCCAGAGTCGGGCTGGCGCCCAATCCCGCGATGCTGCCCTTGAGATCGAAATTGGCGCCTTGCGTCGTGACGTCGAGATCGACAGTGGCCTGACTGGCGTTGCCCTGCGCCGAGCCCGATGCGGACAGCGCGCCGAGCTTGCGCCCGTCCAGCGGCGAGGCGATGCCGAGGGTGGCCAGCAGGCGATCGGCGTCGTCGCTGCGCAATTCGAGACGCGAGAAATTATAGTCAAGGTTCGAGCCGCCGGTGTTGAGCTTGCCCGTCAGCTTGATATTGCTGCCCAGCGCCGCGACGGCAAAATTGTTGAAGGTCAGATCTTCCGCCTTGCCGGCAATGCGGCCGCTGGCGGTAACCGCGCCCAGCCGCTGTTTGGTCGGCGACGCGAGCCCGGCAAGCTTCAGCAGCCGGTCGGCATCCTGCGTTTGCAAGTCAAGCGTGAGATCGATCGCGGGATTGCCATCGTAATCGGCGATGGTGCCGCTCCAGGCGATGGTGGAGCCGGCCAGGTTGGCGACGCGGGAGGGGCGGAAGGTCAGCCTGTCCCCCGCCACCGTCACGTCGACATTCGCGCCCTCGATCTGGTTGCCCTGATAGATGAGCCGCCCGACGCGGGCTTTGACCGTGGCATCGAGCGCCGGCGCGCCGCCGCTGCTTGCCGTGTCCTTGTTGCCGCCGGTCGGCGGCTTAGAAGTCGTGTCGCCGCCCTTGGGCAGATAGGCATCGACGTTGATGCTGTCGATGTCGAGATCAGCCACGAAACCCAGGCGCGGGCTGGTGCGCAATGTCACGGCGCCTTTGGCCGTGGTCGAATCGATCTGCGCCACGGCATTGGCAATCTGCACGTTGCCTTCCGCCGTCGCCGTTATCTGGCCGGTGAAATCGAAGGCATTGAGCCGGTCGGCCGGCACGCGCGAGACGTCGACATCCAGCCAAGACAGGAATTCGCGCAGACGCGCGCTTTTGACCTCGACTTTGCCGCCACCTGAGGGTTGCGCCTTGGAGGCGTCGATGCTGCCAGCGGCGGCAATCTGCGTGTTGCCGGGAAACTGGCCGCCCAGGCTATGCAACGTCAGCACGCCCCTGGAGAGATCGGCCTTGACCGCGACCTGATGCGCGGTACGCCCCTGATAGACAATAGTGCCAACGGAAAGATCGACCGAGCCTTCGATGTTCCCCAGCGGCCGCGCGGACGTCGCCATCGCCGCCTGCGGCGCAGGACTCCTGGTCCCGACGGCGGCCGGCTTGCTAGTGTCGCGCGACGCCAGCAACTGGTCGAAATCGAGCTTGGCGAAGGCGAATTTCACGTCGGCGCGCAAGGGCGGACCCACCTGCAACGCAATATCGCCATTTCCCGAATCGCCGCCCAGGGTCAGTCTCATTCCCGTCGCCGCGACGCGGCGCGCTTCTCCGACGATCTCGGCCTCGAGCAGGAATTTCTGCGCGAAGGCAGGCGGCATGACCAAGGGGTTACGGCCGCCAGCCGCCGCCAGCGCCTGCACCAGCAGCGCCAGGCTGTCGCCCTCGGCTTTCAGCTTGCCTTTCAGAGTCGGGGCGGATTGCAGATTGCCTGCCATCCCGTCGAATTGCGCCTGACCGCCCTGCGACTTCACCAGCAGCCGGATAGGCTGGTCGCTGGCACGCAGATCGCCGGTGCGCAGCTCGGCGCTGACGGGAATGCCCTTGCTCTCGAACGAGAGCCGGGCGTCAAACGGGCCCCGCAACGTGTCGGCCCTGACGCGGGCGTCGAGCTTGTCGAATTGCAGCGTCGAATTGGCCACCGCGTCGCGGAAGATCAGCGTGCCGTCTTCGACCGTGACATCGCGCACGGCGAGGCTGTCGCTCGACTTGTCCTTCTTGCTCGAATCGGTATTGGTGTCGGCCGCCATGGCGAACTCCCAGTTGACGCGCCCATCGGCGGCCCGCTCCAGAACGATGCGGGCGCCAACGAAGGAAACCTGGGTCACGTCGATAGTGCCGGACAGCAGCGGCAGGGCGGCGACCGATACGCGCAAGGATTTGATCTGTGCCATGTCGCGCTCGGGCGAACCCGCGATATTCGCCAGACGGACGTTCTCGGCCGTCACCACCGGCGAGGGCAGCACGCTGAGCTTGATCGGCCCGTCGATCGCCATGTCGCGCCCGGTCTGCTTGCGCACCTGGGCGACAATTTCGTCCTTGTAGTCGTTGACGTCGACCAGAAGCGGTACTGCAACAATTGCCGCGACGAAGAGGACGACAACCCCGACCAAAATGTAAAGAAGCTTGCGCATGCGGTCTCCGCAGCAATCCGGCGGCGGGGCCGTTGCGTAAGCCCCTCATGAGACTAGTTTATTAGCTCAAATCGGGCGAGACTGTGACGCCTGAATTGGGCAGCAGGTCCGGATCGGAGGCCGGCCATGGGCGATGTGATCAACCTGAACCAGGCTCGTAAGGCGCGGGAGCGACAGGAAAAAACGCGTCAGGCGGAAGTCAATCGCGTGCGTTTCGGGCGCAACAAGGCGGAAAAACAGCGCGATAGCGCCGAGGCCGACAAGCTGCGGCGTGACCTGGAAGGCAAAAAGAAATCGCCGCCCGAAGGCGGCGATGACAAGGCTAGCTGACTTCCAGCCGATCGTCAGGCGGCGCTGGCGATCTTTGCCGTGGCTGGGGCTGCGCTGCGCTGGCGTTCGATCCAGTTCATGAAATCGGTGCTGCGCGGCTGAGCACCGGCGCCTGGCACGGCACGCACGCCATCGAGTTCGATGGCCTTTCCGTTGGCCTGATCGATCAACGCCGGACGAACTACTTCGCCTGTGCTCTTGTCCACCAGGTCGAGCGGCGGGCCGTAGCTCGCCTTGTCGCCGTAACGATCGCCCCATTCTTTCAGGCACACGATGACAGGGAATAGCGCCGCTCCCTTATCCGAAAGACGGTATTCGAAACGCCGCGGCCGATCCTGATATTGCACCTTCAGCAGGATACCGTGGTCCACGAGCTTCTTCAGTCGTGCTGTGAGAATGTTGCGCGCAATGCCTAGGTGACGCTGAAACTCTTCGAAGCGGCGAACCTGCTGATAGGCATCGCGCAAAATCAGGAGTGTCCATGGCTCGCCGACGATCTCCAGCGCCGCCGCAACCGAGCAATTCATATGCTTGTATGGTTCGCGTTTCATATCCACCCCTCACTCTGTGGCAAAGCAATACTTTGCCTATAATAGTATTCGCCGCAAGATCGGCCACATAATTCCAAAAGTGTGTATATACAATCGACGTAGTTTTTTTCGTTCTGGTCCCCAGTCCGCGTTCAGCCGGGCATAATTACCTTAAGAATCACGGATTTATTTACGCAGTCGTAGTGAAAACTTCCTGCTTGTCGGCAACCCCGCGCAGTTCCTGGAAGCCGAGGGAACGCAAGGGACGTGGGCAATTGGCGTTGAATTCGGCTGAAGTGACGATTGGCACACCCAAGGTTTTACTTAGCGTTTCCAGGCGGACGCAGCGATTTACTGCCGGACCAATCACGGTGAAGTCGAGCCGATCTTCCGTACCAATGTTGCCGTAGGTGAAGCTGCCGACATGCAAACCGACGCCAAACCGGATTTCCGGCTCTGCGCGCCCGCTCCGACCGACGTTGACGGCCTGCATTGTTGCAAGCGCATCCAAAGCCGCGTCGACGGCGCCGGAGCATGCTTGAGGCAGGAACATCGCATCGACCACGGGGAAAATCGCCAGAACGCCGTCGCCTACGAATCGCAGAATCTCACCGCCACGCGGGCGCAAAGCGGCATCGAGTACGTCGAAATACTGATTGAGCATAGCCAGCATTTGTTCGGCAGGCAGAGTTTCGCTGAGGCCGGTGAAGTTGCGCATGTCGCAAAACCACAGAACGGCGCGAATGGTCTCGCCGTCGCCGCGCTTGATCAAGCCATCGAGGATACGCTGTCCAGTGTGCCCGCCCAGATATGTTTCCATCAGCGTCACGGCGACGCGATACATCACTTGCGCCTCCGCTATCGGCGCCAGGTTGTCGAGCAGACGTTCGAATTTCGCGATGTCTGCCTCGCTGAAGCCATCGGCAAAGTCGGTTGCCAGCGTAACGACAGGCGTTTCACCGCGGCTGAACGGCATGGGCAATGCTAGATAGTCGGTGCCGCCCTCGGCACGCAGCTCGTGCAACACGACGTGGTCTTCAGGTGTCAGCCGGGCCAAATCGTGCCGCACGCGGCGGCCGAAGAAACGCACTTCCTGGATCGGGCTGCCGATGAAAGCCGAAGTCTGTTCGATCCCATGTCGGCGTGCGATTTCCGTGGTGGCGCCGCCGCGCACCCAGACGAAGCCCATGGCGCGCAATTGCGGATGCAGCGTCTGCAGGCCGAGATAGATGCGCCATAGCGGCGCGCCGGCCTCGCACAGCCGCTGGCAAAGCTGATCGACGACCAGCCGCAGATCGCCCAGGAGCCGGCCTTCGCGGACCAGCCAGTCTAGAACAGGCTCGACCTGCCAGTCCGCGATGCGCTTATGCTGCGGCTCGGCCATCACCCCGCCAGAACGGCGCCGACTTCCTCGCTCGAGGTGCGATAGCGGGTCATGTTCGACATGTCGACGATGCGGTCGATGTTAGCCGCGATGTCATCGACCGTCACATTGCCCGGCAGGCGAATGCCGGCGCCTTCGCGATATTCGATGGTCGAGTAATAGCCCGCGCCGGCGGTAAAGATGGCGCCGGTATGTTGGCACTGCTCGGAGCACATATAGGCCACCATCGGCGCCACCAGATCGGGATCGAGTTTCTTGACCACTTCCGGCGGCATCAGGTCCTCGGTCATGCGCGTCCCCGCGATGGGCGCGATGGAATTGACGAAGACGTTGTATTTCTGGCCTTCCAGCCGAAGCGCGTTCATCAGCCCGACCAGCCCGAGCTTGGCGGCGGCGTAGTTGGTTTGGCCGAAGTTGCCGTAGATGCCCGAGTTCGACGAGGTCATCACGATGCGGCCATAGGATTTGGTCCGCATGATCGGGAACGCGGCATGGCTTACATAGGCCGAGCCCAGCAGATGCACCTTCAGCACGAATTCGAAATCGTCCAGCGACATGTTGTGGAACGACTTGTCGCGCAATATGCCGGCATTGTTGACCACGATATCCACTGTCCCGAAAGCATCGACCGCGGTCTTGACGATGTTGGCCGCGCTTTCGCGCTCAGCGACGCTGTCGTAACTGGCGACGGCCTTGCCGCCGGCGGCCTTGATCTCGGCCACCACCTTGTCGGCTGCGGCATGGTCGCCGCCCTTGCCGTCGCGCGCACCACCGGGATCGTTGACCACGACGGAAGCGCCGCGCGAGGCCAGCAGCAGCGCATGGCTGCGGCCCAGACCGTTGCCGGCGCCGGTGACGATGGCGACACGCTTGTCGAAACGTATGCTCATGTTCAGCGGTCCTTCTGCAGAATAATCACCGAGGCTACCGCCTCTTCCATGCCGATGACGCCGCCGCCGTTTTCCGCCAGCGCGATCTCGGCACCCTTGACCTGGCGCTGGCCGGCTTCGCCGCGCAATTGCGTAGCCAATTCGTGCAGCATCGACAGGCCGGTGGCCCCGACGGGATGGCCCTTGGACACCAGGCCGCCCGAGGTGTTGATCGGCAGCCGCCCGCCCGGCCCGCTTTCGCCCGAGCCAACGAACCTGCCGCCCTCGCCTTCTGGGCAGAAGCGCAGCATCTCGCTCTGGTAGATCTCACAGAACGAAGTGGCGTCATGCACCTCGGCGACGTCGATGTCCTCGGGGCCGACGCCGGCCATCCTGTAGGCCTTGTCGGCGGCGGCGCGGGTCAGGCCCGGCTCGTCGAGCTTGCGGTACTTGCCGCCGGAGAAGCCGACGCCGGCGATTTTCACCGCGCGAGCCTGCACATCCTTGGGCAGGCCTTCGAGATATTCTTTCGAGCACAGGATCGCGGCTGCCGCGCCATCGCCGATCGGCGCGCACATGGCGCGAGTCAGGGGATAGGACACCAGGCGGTCCTTCATCACGTCGTCGCGAGTGAGCTGGAAGCGATACTGCGCCTTCTCGTTCAGCGCGCCGTAATTGTGGTTCTTGGCCGCTCCCTCGGCGATCTGCTCCTGCGTCGTGCCGTATTTCCACATGTGCCACTTGGTCTGCATGGCGTAGGTGTCCATGAAGATGGTGCGGTCGGGGCCGGTTTCGAATTTGTGGCCGGTCAGCTCGCCGACCCGCGTCATTTCATCGACCAGGCGCTGGTGCTGGGTAGTGATGTAGCCCTGGCCGAACGTGTCGGTGGTGCGCTTGGGATCGTCGGGGCTGACCAGCTTTTCGATGCCCAGCGCCAGCGTCACTTCGTGCGTGCCCGCCAGGATGTCTTTCCAGGCGCCGCTGAACGCGGTCGAGGCGGTGGCGCAGGCGTTCTCGACGTTGAACATCGGCACACGCTCGGGGAACAACCCCTCTTCGACGAGCGGCTGGAACAGCGCCTGGCCGCGGATCGAGTTCTGGCCCCAGAACCCCATGCCGCAATTGCCCAGCCAGCCGGTCTCGATATCGTCGCCCTTCTTCATTTTGGCGTCGGACAGGGCGCCCAGATAGGCCTCGCGCGCCAGATCATGGAACGTCTTGTCGGGGTGCTTCTTGAACTGGGTAGTGTAAGTGCCTACCAGATAGACGTCACGCATGGCTTCCTCCAAATACCGCTATTTGCCCGCATTTGAGCCTATAAGCGGTGCCGCGACAATGTCCGGCAAGGGCCCGGGACAGCTGCCGGACCGGCCTTGATCGCATGGCGAAACCAGCCCATTGTCCTTTGAAAGCCGTCGGAGGAAACATGAGCGTCGCGCCCGTCAAGATCGATGAAACCATAGCCGCGTTGCGCAGCCTTCTGGGCGAGCGGCTGAGCACGGCGCGCGCCATTCTCGATCGCCATGGCAAGGACGAGACCTTCCATGCCGCCTATCCGCCCGATGCGGTCGCCTTCGCCCGCAGCACGGAGGAGGTCGCGCAGATCGTGAAAATCTGCGCCGCCAACCGCACGCCGATCATTCCCTACGGCACCGGCACCTCGCTCGAGGGCCATATCGCGGCCCTGCAGGGTGGCATCTGCATCGACGTGTCGCAGATGGACAAGGTGCTGAAGGTCAACGCCGAAGACCTCGACGTCACCGTGCAGCCGGGCGTCACGCGCAAGCAGCTCAACGAGCATCTGCGCGACGCCGGCCTGTTCTTCCCCATCGATCCCGGCGCCAATGCCTCGCTGGGCGGCATGACCGCCACGCGCGCCTCCGGCACCAACGCAGTGCGCTACGGTACGATGCGCGAGAATGTGCTGTCGCTGGAGGTGGTACTGCCGGACGGGCGCATCGTGCGCACCGCGCGGCGTTCGAAGAAATCGTCCGCGGGCTACGATCTCACCCGCCTGTTCGTGGGCTCCGAGGGCACGCTGGGCGTGATCACCGAGATCACGCTGCGCCTCTATGGCATTCCCGAGGCCATCTCGGCCGCGGTATGCTCGTTTGACACGCTCGAAGGCGCGGTTAACACCACCATCGCGACCATCCAGTCCGGCATTCCCGTCGCCCGCATCGAGTTGCTGGACGACGTGCAGATGGATGCGGTCAACCGCTATTCCAAACTCAACTATCCGCCCAAGCACACGCTGTTCCTGGAGTTCCACGGCAGCGAGGCCAGCGTCCGCGAACAGGCCGAAGCCGTGCAGGCGCTGGCGGCCGACAACAGCGGCGGCGAGTTCCAGTTCACGCTGCAGGCGGAGGAGCGCAGCAAACTGTGGCAGGCGCGGCACGATGCGGCCTATGCCGCCAAGGCGTTGCGCGCCGATTGCGAGATCTGGGCCACCGATGTCTGCGTGCCGATCTCGCGCCTGGCCGAGTGCATTCTGGAGACGCGCAAGGAACTCGACGAAGCCAAGGTCGTTGCTCCCATCGTCGGCCATGTCGGCGACGGCAATTTCCATGTCGCGTTCGTGATCGATACCAAAAACCCGGCCGAAATCGAGCAGGCCGAACATTTGAACGAGAAGATCGTCATGCGAGCCCTGGCCATGGACGGCACCTGCACCGGCGAGCACGGCGTCGGCTACGGCAAGATGCAGTTCCTGCTGGCCGAGCATGGCGGCGACGCCATTTCGATCATGCGCGGCATCAAAAAGTCCATCGATCCCGCCAACATCATGAACCCGGGCAAGATCTTCAGCATATGATCCGGATCCTTTGACCACGCCGCGCAGGCTGCCGCCGGGCAGCACGATCCATGTCGTGATGAATGCCGGCTCGGGCAACGACGATAAGGACAGCTCCCGCGCCGCGCTTGAACAGGCTTTTGCCCAACGCGGCAACGTAGTCCGCTTCCATCTCATAGATAACCCCGACGACATCGAAGAGGCGGTTCAGGAAGCGAAACAGGCCTGCATCGACCAGCCGGGCGTGTTGGTCGCAGCCGGTGGCGACGGCACGGTCAACGCAAGCGTTGCCGCAATCGCCGGCAGCGATATCCCCTTCGCAGTCGTGCCGCTGGGCACTTTCAATTATTTCGCGCGCGATATCGGCATGCCGCTGGAGCCGGAAGCGGCGGCATCGGCCATTCTGGGCGGCACGATCGTGCCAACGCATGTGGCGCGCATCAACGGCAAGCCGTTTCTCGTCAACGCCAGCATCGGCCTCTATGTCCGCCTCATTCAGGAGCGCGAGCGGCATGAGGCGAAGCTGGGCCGCAATAGGGTCGTGGCGGTTGCGTCCGGCCTGCTGACTGCGCTGCGCGGCCATTACTCGTTGACGCTGGAAATGGTCGTCGATGGCAAGCCGCGCACGGTTCGGACGCCAGTGGTCTTCCTGGGAAAGAATTACCTGCAGCTGAAGAATCTCGATTTCGACATCGCCGAAGGCATCGCTGCGGGCCAGGTTGGCGTCATCACGATCGAGGACGCAAATCCGCTGACCATGATCGTCCTTGCCTGGCACGCCCTTGTCGGGAAACCCGAGCAAGCGGCCAAGCTGAACGCTTTCTGCGTCGAGACGCTGGAAATCAAAACGCGCCGGCCGCTGATCTCCGCCGTCGTTGACGGCGAAATCATGGTGCTGAAATCGCCGCTGAAGATCGAAATCCAGCGCAACGCGCTGCAGGTGGTGCAACCCAGCGCCGCCGACAGCAAGGCCGAGCCGAACGCGCTCGTCGCCGCCGGCGACGAGCGCTGATCGCCTAAAAGCCTACTTGGCGGCGACGACCATGATCTCGACGCGATAGTCGGGACCCGCCAGGGCGGCTTCGACCGTGGCGCGAGCCGGCGTGTTGCCGGGCGACACCCAGGCGTCCCACATCTTGTTCATGTCGGCGAAAGTGCGCATATCGGTCAGCCAGATATTGGCCGACAGGATCTTGGTCTTGTCGGTGCCGGCGGTCTTCAGCAGCCGGTCGATCTTGTCGAGGATCTGCTTGGTTTGCCCGGCCGTGTCGGCCTTGAGGTCGTCGGCGACGACACCGGCCAGATAGACGGTGTTGCCATGCACAACGGCCTGACTCATGCGCGGGCCGGTCTCGAAACGCTGGATGCTCATGTCTTGGTCTCCCCTAAAACAGGTAAGGTCTGGATTATTGCATCGTCCGCGGCAGGACAAGCGAAATCCAGGGAAACGCGCACAGAATGGCCAGGCGCAGTATGTCGACCGCGATGAAAGGCATGACGCCCCGATATATCGAGGGCAGGCTGATGTCGCGGGCGATCGAATTGATGACGAAGACGTTCATGCCGATGGGCGGACAGATCATGCCCAGCGTCACCGTCATGACGATGATGACGCCGAACCAGATCGGATCGAAGCCCAGCGCCAACATCGCTGGATAGACGATTGGCACGGTTAGCAAGATCATCGCCAGTTCATCCATCACCGCGCCCAGCAGCAAATAGCCCAGCAGGATCAGGGTCAGCACGCCATAAGGCCCGATCGGCAGGGTCGAAAGGAAGGCAGTGGCATGCTGCGTCGTCTGGGTGACCGTGAGGAAATAGCCGAACAGGAAGGCGCCGATCACGATGCTGAAGATCGCCGCAGAAGTGCGTAATGCCTCCACAAGGCATTCCATGATCTTCGACAGATTCAACCGGCCGCGTAGAACGCCAATCACCAGCGCGCCCGCAGCGCCGGCGCCGGCCGCTTCGGTGGTGGTGAAGATGGCGTCGAAATGCGGTCCGCCATACATGCCACCGATGACGAATATGAACAGCAGCAGCGTCGCCCAGACATCGCGCAACGAGGTCCAGCGTTCGCGCCAACTGTGGTGGTCGCCGCGCGGCAGATGCGTCGGTCGCCACATGCCGATCGCCTGTACCACGATCATATAGAGGATCACGGCCAGCAAACCCGGCAGAATGCCCGCCATGAAGAGCTTGCCGATGTCCTGCTCCGTCATCAGCCCGTAAAGCGCGAAGATCACGGAGGGCGGAATCATGATGCCCAACGTGCCGCCGGCGGCGATGACGCCGGCCGCCGTGCCGGGGTTGTAGCCCGCCTTGCGCATCTCGGGCAGCGCGACATTTGACATGGTGGCGGCCGTCGCCACCGATGAGCCGTTGATGGCGGCGAATCCGGCGCAGGCGGCTATGGCCGCCATTGCCAGCCCGCCACGCAGATGGCCCAGCCAAGCGTTGCCAGCGCGAAACAGTTCGCGGCTCATCCCGGCGGCAGTGGCGAAAGCGCCCATCAGAATGAACATCGGGATAATCGACAGGTCGTAGTCGAGCACCGTGCGCAAGGGCGAGGTCGAAAGCAGCTTCAAGCCGGCATCCAGCTTCACGACCGATGCAAACCCACCGACGCCAACGACGGCCATCGCAAAGCCGATCGGCACGCGCAGCGCCATCAGCAGGAATAAAACGACGAACCCGCCGACCGCTACGATGTCCCGATCCATTCCGCGCGCTCCAGAGTCAGTCGAGTTGCTGCGGACGCGGCACGGCACCGTCGCGGCTCGCCAGCAGGCGCACCAGACGCAGCAGGCCCAGGGCGGTCGCCATGAAAATGCCGAGGGTGGCGATCAGATAGAATGGCCAGGTCGGCAGCCGCAAATCGGTCGTCACGTCATGCATGGAAAAAGCCGTATCCACCTTGCCCGCCAGCATCCATGCCAGCACTGCAAGAAATCCGACCGACACCAATGCGGAAAACGCGTCAAGCGCCAGCCTGCCGCGCACACCCAGGGCTTCCCAGAGAATGTCGACCAGGATGTGGTTGTTGCTGTAGGTCGCAGGCGCCAGACCCCAGAAGATCGCCACGGCCTGCGCTATGCAGGCGAACTGATACCAGTCAGGTATCTGCCAGTCCAGAACGGCGCGCAACACGATCGTGCTGACGGTAAGCAACACGACGACGCCCAGAAAGCAGGCGGCTATGCGCTCGACCAGATAGACGACCCGATCCATCTTCGCCCCTTGAACCCCCGTTGCGAAAGTGAAATCCCCGCCACCTCACGGCGACGGGGATCTTCATCTTTCACTGCTCGAACCTAGTATTGCGACTTGCGCGCTTTCAACTCGTCATCGAATTCCTTCATCACGACAACCGGGTCGAGACCGGCTTTCTTGACGTCTTCGGCCCAGCTTGCGCGCAGCGGCTCGGCCGCCTTGCGCCAGGCAGCGACATCGGCATCCGTCGCTTTGACCAGCGTATGGCCCGGCATGGTGGAGAGTTTCTCCTTGCCTGAAGCTTCGTTGTCGGCCCAGCCGGAGGCAACCTTCTCGGCCCATTCCGTGGTGCAGTGATCGTCGATCACTTTCTTCTGCGCCGCCGCCATCTTGCCGTAGGTGTCCTTGTTCATGACCCAGGCGAAGGTCGTGACGTAGAACGGAATGTCGAGATGATGCGTGACCGCCTTGTCGATACCGAAAATGAGCACCGAATTCCACGGGAAGGTCAGCGCGTCAGCTACGCCCTTCTCTAGCGCTTCGCGCGCCTCTGGCGCGGAGACCTGCACGTTGGTGCCGCCCAGCAGGGTAACGAACTTCGCCATCGTGGCATGCGCTGGGCGGATCTTCATGCCCTTGATCTGGTCGGGGCTGGTGATCGGTTTCTTGGAATGCAGGGCTCCCGGATCGTGCAGGTGCACCAGGCACACTTTCACGTCCTTCATCTCCTTCTCGGCGTATTTGCGATACCATTTGTCGAGCGCCGCCGAACCGGCCTTGGCGTTGTTGATCAGGAACGGCAACTCGCCCGCCGCAATCACCGGGAATCGGCCAGGCTGGTACCCCGGATTGATCCACGCCATGTCGGCAATGCCATCGCGCGCCATATCGTAATGGTCGGGCGCCTTGCCGAGTTGCTGCGCCGGATAGAGTGTAACCTTGATGCTGCCCTTGGATGCGGCCTCGACCGACTTGGCCCAGACTTCAAAGCCTTGCGGCTGCAGCGGGTGCTGCGCCGGCAGCCAATGAGCGAATTTCAACTCGACCGGCTTGTCCTGCGCCAGCGCCGCGCCGGACGCCAGAACCGCAGCCGTGAAACCTGCCAATGCAATGCGCTTGAACATGGATATCCCTCCCAGGATCTGCTCGGCCCGCCTTGTCGGAGCTCGATGTTTGACGGCAGTCTATGGGCTGAAATCGGGACCGGCAATCGGGATTGTTGAGGGTCCAAACAATTTGACAGTTTCGGCGAAGCTCCATTAGCGTCGCTGCCACGCCAAACGTCGCTATTCAAGCGGCCGAGCGGGAGGAAGCCATCTCGACCGAGCGCTCTTTCAAGAAGGAAGTGCAGTCGCTGCGCCTGGGCGACGGCGACATTTTCCGCGGCGAAGGCATTCTCGCCGTCACCAAGGCGTTGCTGCAATCGGGCGTGTCCTATGTCGGCGGGTACCAGGGTGCGCCCGTGTCGCATCTGGTCGACGTGCTGGTCGATTCGCAGGATATGCTCGATGAGCTGGGCATCCATCTTGAAACCTGCGCCAACGAGGCCTCGGCCGCCGCACTGCTGGCAGCATCAATCAACTATCCGCTGCGCGGCTGCGTCACCTGGAAATCGATCGTCGGCACCAATGTTGCTTCCGATGCGCTGTCCAATCTCGCCTCGGCCGGCGTGACAGGCGGTGCGCTGATCGTGGTCGGCGAAGATTACGGCGAAGGCGCCAGCGTCATTCAGGAACGCAGCCATGCCTTTGCTGTAAAATCGTCGGTCTGGCTGCTCGATCCGCGACCCAATCTGCCGACCATCGTGCGCATGACGGAGAAGGCGTTCGAGCTGTCGGAGGCGTCGCACACGCCGGTGATGATGGAATTGCGCATCCGCGCCTGCCATGTGCAGGGCGAATTCGCCGCCAGGGACAATGTGCCGGCGAAATTCTCGCGTCGGCATCTGCTGGACGGGCCTGTGCCGCAGAACTACGACCGCATCTCGCACCCGCCCTCGACCTTCAAGCAGGAAAAGCAGAAATTCGACGTGCGCCTGCCGGCAGCGCGACAGTTCATCGTCGAGCAGGCGCTGAACGAATTCTTCGACGGCGATCAGCGCAATGTCGGCATCATCCTGCAGGGCGGACTTTACAATGCCGTGCTGCGGGCGATGAACCGCACCGGCCTGGCCGACGCGTTCGGCACGTCGCGCGTGCCGCTGATGGTGCTGAACGTCACCCATCCGCTGGTGCCCGAGCAGATCACGCAGTTCTGCGCCGGCAAGGATGCGGTGCTGCTGATCGAGGAAGGCCAGCCCGATTTCCTCGAACAGTCGATCAGCACCATCCTGCGCAAGGCCGATATTCCTACCCGCCTCGTCGGCAAGGACGTGCTGCCGATGGCTGGCGAATACACCGCCGAAGTCATCACCGAAGGCCTGCTGAAATTCATCGAGGCCCATGCGCCGTCCTTCGACGTCGCCGGCGCCGGCCGTCATCTGGCGAAGCTGCGCGAGGCGCGCAGTGCGGCGCAAAAGACTTTGGGCGAGCTGCCGCAGCGGCCACCCAATTTCTGCACCGGCTGTCCCGAGCGCCCGGTCTTCACCGCCATCAAGCTGGTGCAGCGCGAGACCGGCCCGACCCATATCGCCACCGATATCGGCTGCCATTCGTTTGCGACGTTCCCTCCCTTCAGCCTGGGCAATTCGATCTTGGGCTACGGCATGAGCCTCGCCTCGGCGCCCGCCGTCGGGGCGATGATGGAGAAACGGCCGGTCGCGGTGATGGGCGATGGCGGGTTCTGGCATAACGGGCTGGTCAGCGGCGTGTCGTCGGCGTTGTTCAATCGCGGCGACGGCGTGCTGGTGATCCTGCAGAACGGCTACACTTCGGCCACCGGCGCGCAATTCCTGCCCAACTCCAAGGGCAACCGCAAGGACGACAACAGCACCAGCGACATCGAGACCACCTTGCGCGCCATGGGCGTCAAATGGCTGCGCAAGATCGACACCTACGCGCTGCCCAAGATGATGAAGACACTGCGCGAGGCGATGACCACGACCGAGAAAGGCCTGAAGGTCGTGATCGGCGACGGCGAATGCCAGCTTGCGCGCCAGCGCCGCATCCGCCCGATCATCGCCGCCCAGTTGAAGCGCGGCGAGCGCGTGGTGCGCACCCGCTTTGGCGTCGACGACAAGACCTGCACCGGCGATCACGCCTGCATCCGTCTGTCGGCCTGCCCGTCGCTGACCTTGCAGCCCAATCCCGATCCGCTGAAGAGCGATCCGGTGGCGCATGTGAACAACGACTGCGTCGGCTGCGGCCTGTGCGGCGAGGTTGCCCATGCCGCGGTGCTGTGCCCGTCCTTCTATCGCGCCAAGATCGTGCTGAATCCGCGCTGGTACGATCGCGCTTTGGCCCGTTTGCGCAACGGCGTGATCGCGCTGCTGCAGCCCAAATCGCGCACTCCCCTGCCCGTCGCCGCCGAATGACCGCGCAACGGCCGTTGACGATCCTGATCGCTGCGCTTGGCGGCGAAGGCGGTGGCGTGCTCGCCGACTGGATCGTGCAGGCAGCGCAAGCCGAGGATTTCCCGGTGCAGGCGACGTCGGTGCCCGGCGTTGCCCAGCGTACCGGGGCCACCACCTATTACATCGAGATCTTTCCTGAGAAGCGTTCAACGCTGGGCGAACAGCAGCCGATCTTCGCGCTGCTGCCGACGCCGGGCGACGTCGATGTCATGCTGGCCAGCGAATTGCTGGAGGCCGGTCGCGCCGCCTTCAACGGCTTTATCACGCCCGACCGCACCTTGCTGATCGCCTCGACCCATCGCGTCTTCGCCGTCGCCGAAAAGACCGCCATGGGCGACGGCCGCTACGATCCAGCCAAACTGCTCGATACCGTGCAGGCGCGCGCCGCCGAGCATGTGCTGCTCGACATGCAGGCGCTGGCGCAGGAGATTGGCGCGCCACTCAACGCCGTACTGCTGGGCGCGCTGGCCGGCACCGGCAAGCTGCCTTTCGCCGCCGAGGTTTTCGCCACTGCGATCCGAGCGGAAGGCAAATCGGTCGAGGCCAATCTGGCAGGCTTCGCTGCCGGCATGAAAGCGGTATCGACGCCACCGTCCCCTGCCGCCACTACACGGCCTGTCGCCGCCAGCGATTTCGACGACATGGCGCGGCCGATCATCGAACTGGGCGTCGCCCGACTGCTCGACTACCAGAATCCGAGCTACGCCCAGCTCTATCTCGATCGGCTGCAGCGCATTCGGGACGCCGAGCGCAACGCCGGCGGCGATGGCGCGCTGCTGCGCGAGGCAGCGCGACAACTGGCGCTGCGCATGGCGTTCGAAGACGTCATCCGCGTGGCACAGTTCAAGATCGAACCCGGCCGGTTCGAGCGCGTGCGGCACGAGGTGCGCGCCGATCCAGACGCACCGTTGGTCGTGATCGACTATTTCAAGCCGGGCATCGAAGAAATCTGCTCGCTGCTACCCGGGCGTCTGGCTCGGCTGATCCTGCGCTACAGCGAGAAGCGCGGCTGGCTGGGCAAGGTCTATGTCGGCATGCATGTGCGCAGCAACTCCGTGCTGGGCTTCCTGCGCCTGCGCCTGCTGGCCTCGCTGCGCTGGCTGCGGCCGCACTCGCATCGCTATGCCCTGGAACAGGCGCTGATCGAGACCTGGCTGGCCGCCATAGAGCGCGCCACCGCCATCGACCGTGTGCTGGCGCGCGAGATCGTCGACCTGGCGCGGCTGATCAAGGGCTATGGCGACACGCAAGCGCGCGGCGTGCGCAGCTTCACCCGCATCATGCAGGCGATCGTGGTGCCCGCGCTGACGAACGCCATGCCGGCCTCGGTCGCCATCGATGCCTTGGCGAATGCGCAGGTGGCGGCCCTGGCCGATCCGGAAGGCAAGCGGCTGGACGAGGTGCTGGCGTCGATTGTCGCTGCGGCGCCCGTTCAAGCCAAGGCAGCGGAGTAGAACTCAGTTCCGCTCGCGCGTCTCGGCGAAGACGATATCGGGATATTTCTGCTTCACGTGGCCCAGCTCCCAGGCGTTGCGGGCCAGGAACACCGGCGCGCCATCGCGATCCTCGGCCATGCCGCCGCGATTGCCGTCCATGAAGGCCTTGAGCTTGGCTTCGTCGCCCGACACCCAGCGCGCGGTGTCGAAGGGCGCCGTTTCGAACGCGACCTTGACGTTGTATTCGCTGTCGATGCGGGTCGCCAGTACGTCGAGCTGCAACTGGCCAACGACGCCGACCACGAACTGCCCGCCGATGTTGCGGCGGAACACCTGCGTCACGCCCTCTTCCGCCATATCCTCCAGCGCCTTGCGCATCTGCTTGGACTTCATCGGATCGTCCAGCCGCACCTGGCGCAGGATTTCCGGCGCGAAGTTGGGGATGCCGGTGATCTTGATGTCCTCGCCCTCGCTCAGCGTGTCGCCCACGCGCAAGGTGCCATGATTGGGAATGCCCACGATGTCGCCGGGCCACGCCTCGTCCGCCACTTCGCGGTCCTGGGCGAAGAACAGGATCGGGGCGGAGATCGTCATCTGCTTGCCAGACCGCACCTGCTTGAGCTTCATGCCGCGGCGGAAATGGCCCGAGCACAGGCGCAGGAAGGCGACGCGATCGCGATGGTTCGGGTCCATATTGGCCTGGACCTTGAACACGAAGCCCGCGACCTTGGGCTCGGTCGGATCGATCGGACGCGATTCGGAGGGCTGCGGCCGTGGCGATGGCGCGAAGCGACCCAGCCCGTCGAGGATTTCGCGCACGCCGAAATTATGCAGCGCGCTGCCGAAGAACACCGGCGTCAGATGGCCCTGGCGGTAGCTCTCCAGATCGAAGGGCGGGCAGACGCCGCGCACCAGCTCGACATCCTGCTTCAGCTTCTCGAGCTGCGCCGCCGGCAGCACCGCCGCCAGCTTGGGATCGTCGAGCCCGTCGCAGACAATGGTCTCGGCGATGGCGCCGCCTTGGCCGCCGGCGAACATCAACATGCGATCGTTGATCAGATCGTAGCAGCCCTTGAAATCGGCGCCCGAACCCACCGGCCAGCTCATCGGGGTGCAGTCCAGCGCCAAAGTCGACGCGACTTCGTCCAGCAGATCGAACGGATCGCGCGCCTCGCGGTCCATCTTGTTGATGAAGGTGACGATCGGTACGTCGCGCAGGCGGCAGATCTCGAACAGCTTGCGGGTGCGCGCCTCGATGCCCTTGGCGGCGTCGATCACCATGATGGCCGAATCGACGGCGGTCAGCGTGCGATAGGTATCTTCGGAGAAGTCTTCGTGGCCTGGCGTGTCGAGCAGGTTGAAGATGTGGCCGTCGTACTCGAAGGTCATCACCGAAGTGGTGACGGAGATGCCGCGCGCCTGCTCGATCTTCATCCAGTCCGAGCGCGCGCGCCGGTTCTCGCCGCGCGCCTTGACCTGGCCGGCCATATGGATGGCGCCGCCGAACAGCAGCAGCTTCTCGGTCAGGGTGGTCTTGCCGGCGTCGGGATGCGAAATGATGGCAAAGGTCCGCCGGCGCTCGACCTGCTCTGACAGGCGGGCGGCGTTCTGGTCGGCGGGTTTGACGGCGGTAACGGACAAAATCGGCTCCAACCAGCGGCAGAAACGGCAACGAGGGCGGAGAGGTAAGGCTCCCCACCCCCAACGTCAAGCAGGGCTTGTCCCCGACGCTGGCGCGGGCGAAAACAGACCATGAGCGCCCGCGTGAAATCCGATCTCTGGGTCGCCGCCCAGGTCCGCCTGTGCGACCGGCTGGCCGTGCCGGCCGTGGTCGTGCGCAAGGGCGATCCCGATTCCGGCGCCATCCTGGTGCGGGTGGAAGATGCCGATCGCAAGGTGGTGGTCTGGACGCAGGTTCACACCGTCGAGGGCGAGCGCGGCTGGATGCGGGGCACGGGTCCGTCGCCAGTCTCAGCCGAAGAGGCCGAGAGCTACGTCAAACGCGCCGTCGACCGCGATTACGACATCTGGATCCTCGACATCGAGGATCGGCACGGCCGCTACAAGCTGGACGGCGCCCAGCTCTAGCGGTGGCATAAACGCCACAGCTTTGCGCTTTCAGTTGTCGCCTTGATTCGGCCATGCGGTCGGCGAGTACCGGTCACGATCCGACGTTTGCATGCCACGGCATAACCAGCCGGAGGCACCATGTCGGACATTGCCGCAGATCAACCCAAGCCATCGCGTCCCTTTGGACTGAAACCGTCGGCGTTGCTGACGGTGAAAGCCGTGCTGGTGGCAGGGCTGACGCTGCTGCTGCTGATCCCGCTCTACATGGTCTACGACGCCATCGACGAGCGGCATCAGCGCTACAGGGAGGCGGTTAGCGAGATCGGCCGTGCCTGGGGCCTGCCGCAGCGCATCGCCGGCCCGACGCTGCTCGTGCCGTACACAATCACCGAGCGTCTAAGCGATGGAA
This sequence comes from uncultured Hyphomicrobiales bacterium, assembly GCA_964388115.1. GTDB lineage: Bacteria > Pseudomonadota > Alphaproteobacteria > Reyranellales > JAQSWP01 > JAQSWP01. The sequence goes on along the minus strand of CAYLYK010000001.1, from coordinate 304,845 downwards.
GTCTGCGAACTCTTAAACGCAATTTGCGCGCCTTGCCGGAGACCATGACCGTTGCTGCAACCACCAAACCGGAGGTGCGCTATCGCGGTCTGTTCGAGGCGGTCGTTTATATCGTCGATCTCGACATATTCGGCGAATTCGCTTTCCCCGACGTTCAGGAAACGGACAGGGAGGGATCGATCGATCCATCGCTGGTGGCCGTCCAAATGGGCGTCAGCGATCCACGCAGTATAGTTATCGAAGGCGGATTGCAACTTGGCGATCGCTCACTGGCACTGGAACCGACCTACGATTCGGTATTGGGTGGCGTCCTTTCTGCGCGGCCTGGAACGCAGAACCAGTTCAAACCAGGCGATCGCATTGCCTATCGCATCAAGCTCCGACTGAACGGCAGCGAAGGCATCAGCTTTCTGCCGCTGGCTCGTGATACCAAGGTCACCGTAACGGCGCCTTGGAAATCGCCATCCTTTTTCGGTGCCTATTTGCCAGTGGATCGCAACATCGGCACTGATGGCTTCGATGCCGCTTGGCGTGTCTCCTATCTGGGCCGTAGCTACGGTCAGACCTGGAGCAGCACTGGCAGCGAAAATGAAATGCGCCAGCAGCTGAATAACGCGGTGTTCGGCGTCAATTTCCTGCAGACGGTGACGCCTTATCGCGAGACCGAGCGCGCCATCAAGTACGGCATCCTGTTCATTGCCTTGACCTTCGTGATGTACCTGATGTTCGAGATGATTTCGGGCAAGCCGATCCATTTGTTGCAATATGGCGCGGTCGGCCTGTCGCTGTGCGTCTTCTACCTCTTGCTGCTGTCGCTGTCGGAGCAATTGGGCTTCTTCTGGGCCTACGCCATCTCTGCGGCTGCCATCGTCGGCCAGACCTCGGCCTACACGCTGGGCGCGACGCGACGGCCGCAATTCGCGTTCGGCTTCGGCGCCGGGCTGGGCGGGCTCTACGCCTTCCTCTATGTGCTGATGCAGATGGAATCCTATTCGCTGCTGAGCGGCGCGGTGGCGCTGTTCCTGGTGTTGAGTGCGCTGATGTGGATGACGCGCAATCTCAACAGGCTGGGCATGCCCGGCGCGCAAGCCCGCACCGCTTGACCACTATGCTAGGCTGCCTCCTCTTCAAAGGGAGGCAGCCGGCATGAGCACGCCGAGCGATGTAGCGTTTTCGCCAACGGTCAAGGCCACGCAGGAGCGTCTGGGATCGCGCAAGCATTTCGCCGCCGGCGAAATCGAGCGCCCCTGGCCGACCACGATCCGCGACGATCTCGCCGAGTTCATCGCCCAGCGCGACACGTTCTATCTCGCCACCGCCAATGCCAGTGGCCAGCCCTATATCCAGCATCGCGGCGGCCCACCGGGATTTTTGCGCGTGCTCGACGATCACACGCTCGGCTTCGCCGACCTGCCGGGTAATCGGCAATACATTACGATTGCCAACCTGCAGGACAATCCGCAGTCCTTCATCTTCCTGATGGATTACGCCCGCCAACAGCGGGTGAAGATCTGGGGCACGGCCAAGGTCGTCGAAGACGATGCGGCGTTGCTCGAGCGCCTGTCCGAAGGCCTGACCCTGCGCAAGAAACCGCAACGCGCCATCGTCTTCACCGTGGCGACCTGGGACATCAACTGCCGCCAGCACATCACCGCCCGCTACACCGAAGACGAGTTGCGCCCGGCGATCGAGAAACTGCAGGCGCGGATACTGGAATTGGAAGCGGAGAACGAAGCCCTAAAGCGCCATAGCGGAGTGACTTAGCCGCACTTCGAATAGCCGCAGCTCATGCACACGTCGCAGCCCTCGCGGCGGGTGAGGGAGGCGGAGCCGCATTTGGGGCACTGGTTCAGGCGCAGATCGTCGCCGCGCGAAGGATGGCGTTCGGCGCCGGCGGCGATCTTGCGGATCTGGCTTTCGCTGTCGGCATCGCGCCGGTCGGGACCGGCGATGAAGCCGATGGCGATCATGTGGCGCTCGATGATCTCGCCGATCGCCGCCAGCAGCGAGGGCACGTAGCGGCCGCCCATCCACTGGCCGCCGCGCGGATCGAACACCGCCTTCAATTCCTCGACCACGAAGGAGACATCGCCGCCGCGACGGAACACGGCCGAGATCATGCGGGTGAGCGCCACGGTCCAGGCGTAATGCTCCATGTTCTTGGAGTTGATGAAAATCTCGAACGGCCGCCGCCTGCCGTCCTGCACCACGTCGTTGATGGTGATGTAGATGGCGTGATCGCTCTCCGGCCATTTGATCTTGTAGGTCTGGCCCGCCAGCTCCCCCGGCCGGTCGAGCGGCTGGGTCATGTAGATCACGCCCGCTTCCAGCTCGTCGGCCGGACGCGTCTTGGCCGGATCGAACGGCACGACCTTCTTGTCCTCGCGCTGGCCCTCGTTCTCAGGCGTCTCCAGCACGGCGCCAGTGATCGGGTTGGGTCGGTAGGTCGTGCAGCCCTTGCAGCCCAGCGCATAGGCTTGGGCATAGACGTTCTTGAAGGCTTCGAAGGAAATCGCCTCCGGCACGTTGATGGTCTTGGAGATCGAACTGTCGATGTATTTCTGCGCCGCCGCCTGCATCACCACGTGATCGCCGGGCGTCAGCTGCTGCGCATCGACGAAATAGTCCGGCAAGGGCGCATCCTCGCCATGCAGGCGGCGATAGAGCCGCCAGGCGCTGTCGCTGACCTCTTCCTGATGGCGGCTGCCATCGGACATCAGGATGTTGCGCTTGAAGGTGAAACTGAACACCGGCTCGATGCCTGAGGAGACGTTGTCGGCAAAGAGCGAGATGGTGCCGGTCGGCGCGATGGAATTGATCAGCGCATTGCGGATGCCGTGCTTGGCGATGGCCGCGCGCACGTCTTCGTCCAGCCCCTTGATCGTCTCGCCGGCCAGATAGGCCTCGCGATCAAACAGCGGAAAAACGCCCTTCTCCGCCGCCAGTTCGGCCGAGGCGAGATAGGAATGCCGCTGCACGGCTTTCAGCCAGGTTTCGCTCAGGCGCACGGCTTCGGCGCTGCCATAGCGGGCGCGGCACATGATCAGCGCGTCGGCGAGACCGGTGACGCCCAGCCCGATGCGGCGCTTGGCGCGCGCCTCGTGCTCCTGTTGCGGCAGCGGATAGCGCGAGACATCGACCACGTTGTCCATCATGCGCACGGCCAGCGGCACCACCTCCGCCAACGCTTCCATATCCATGTGCGCGTTCTCGGTGAAAGGCTCGCGCACCAGCTTCGCCAGGTTGATCGAGCCCAGCAGACAGGCGCCATAGGCCGGCAGCGGCTGTTCGCCACACGGGTTGGTCGCGTGGATGTGCTCGCAGTAGTGCAAATTGTTGGCGCGATTGATGCGGTCGATGAAGATCACGCCGGGCTCGGCATAGGCGTAGGTTGCGCGCATGATCTTGTCCCACAGATCGCGCGCCGCCACGGTCTTGAATACCGTGCCGTTGAAGACGAGCGGCCAGGGATCGCCCTTCTCGACCGCCTCCATGAAGGCATCGGTGGCCAGCACCGAGAGATTGAACATGCGCAGGCGGCCGGGCTCGCGCTTGGCCTCGATGAAGGCCTCGATATCGGGATGGTCGCAGCGCATGGTCGCCATCATCGCGCCGCGGCGGGAGCCCGCGCTCATGATGGTGCGGCACATCGCATCCCACACATCCATGAAGGAAAGCGGGCCTGAAGCATCCGCTCCGACACCCTTCACCGGCGCGCCCTTGGGACGCAGGGTGGAGAAATCGTGGCCGATGCCGCCGCCCTGCTGCATGGTCAGCGCGGCCTCTTTCAGATTCTCGAAAATGCCGCTCATGTCGTCGGGCACGTCACCCATGACGAAGCAGTTGAACAGCGTCACCTGCCGTCCGGTGCCGGCGCCGGCCAGGATGCGGCCGGCGGGCAGGAAACGGAAATCGCTCAGCGCGCCATAGAACTTCTCTTCCCAGGCGGCCGGGTCTTTCTCGGGCTGCGCCAGCGCGCGCGCCACCCGCCGCCACGTCTCCTCGACGGTGCGATCGATGGCAGCCCCGTTGCCGCCCTTGAGGCGGTATTTCATGTCCCAGATCTGCTGCGAGATCGGGGCCAGGGTTTGGCTCGGCAACTCGGTCATTTCCTGAACCTAGGGCGATGACCCGGCAGGGTCAATGTTCTTTCTTTGTTCTTAAATGGATTAGCGACGGTAACCGCTTAGCCGGAGTTTTCCCCAGCAAACCGAGGCTTATCCGCAAGCAACGGCCGGTTTGGCGCAACTTATCCCGAAAACCCTGTGGAAATTATGACGCGAAATCGCGCTGCGCTTCGCCCACCAGACGTGCCGTGGCTGTTTCCAGCCGTTCCCGCAGCAGGGCCATGAATACATCCCGTTTGAGGCCGGGTGGGATGGGTTCGAGGAATTCGACGGTGATGGTGCCCGGCCATTTGATGAAGGTGCGCCGACCCCAGAACACGCCCGAATTCAGCGCCACGGGGACCACCGGCAAATCGAGATGGCTGTAGAGCGCGGCGATGCCCGGGTGATAGGGGGCGCTGGCGCCGACCGGGGTGCGGGTGCCTTCAGGAAAGATCACGATGCGAGAGGCGTGGATATCGGCCCGCTCGCGCGCCTGCTTCAGCATGGCGCGCAAGGCCTTGGGGCCGGCCTTGCGGTCGATCGAGATCGAGCCGGCGCGCAGCAGATACCAGCCGAACAGCGGGATCCAGGTCAGCTCGCGCTTCAGCACTGCCACCCGGCGTTCGACCAGCGTGTAGATCGCCAGCGTTTCCCAGGTCGAATGATGCTTGGGCGCGATGATGCACGCGCCCTTCGGCAGATGTTCGCGGCCCAGCACGCGATGGTCGAGGCCGCAGATGATCTTCAGCAGGAAGAGAATGGCGCTGGACCAGATCACGCCGGCGCGTTGACCCCAACTCATCGGACCGAGCAGCAAAGGCAGCAGCAGGACGCAGATGATGGCGCTTGCCCCATACATCGCAAGATTGAACAGCGCCGAGCGAATGGCCTGCAGCCAGCGCGGCGGACGGGTGGTTTTGCGGGTCATTGCGATGCGTCGTCGAGATGGTTGAGCAGCCAGGCCAGAACGAATTTGTGATACTCGCCGATGAGGAGTCCGGTGGTACCACGAAAACGCCACCATGCCTCTTGCTTGACGGTGGCGGGAAACACCGGATGCGGCACCAGCTCGATGCCCGGCGCGGCCGCCTGGAATTCGATCAGGCTGCGCGGCATGTGATAGGCACTGGTCACCAGCCTGATCGAGCGCACGCCTTCCTGCCGCGCCCACACAGCGCTTTCCTTGGCATTGCCCGGCGTATCGGCGGCGATATGGCCTAAGGTGATGCAGCACGGGGTAGTGGTTTCGCGATCGTCGATCGATTGCAGGAGCTGCGCCAGATCGACGCCCGACGGCACGCCCGACACGAATAGCCGCGGCGCCAGCCCGGCGCGCAAAAGCTTCAGCCCCTCGCCCAGCCGCAAGCTGCCGCCGGTCAGCACCACGATAGCGTCGGTCTTGCGCGTGGGCTCGGCGACGCGGTCCGGCAAGGTGCCGATGAACCACACCAGGCCGAACAGCCAGATCGCCACGACGAGGCCCGCTATGAAGGTGAGTCGGAACAGATTGCGCAGCAGCCGGCGCATCAGCTTTCCCCCTCGTCCAGCAGCCCCGCTACCGCCTCCGCCAGATCGGCGCGCACGGCCACAGGGAGCAGCTCGGGCGCGATGCCGGCGGCCTGCGTGGCAATGCCCTTGCCGGTGCGCACCAGAATGCGCGCGCATCCGGCCTTGGCGGCGGCCTGCAGATCGGTCACGGCATCGCCGATCATCACCGCTTCCCAGGGCGCCAGCGAGAACCGGCGAATGGCTTCGCGCAGCATGCCGTCGCCCGGCTTGCGCCGGTCGCTGGCCGCCCAGGGCGGATCGGTGCAGATCGAGACGAAATCCAGCTTGGCCCCCTCGCGCGCCAATGCATCGCGCAGCTTGTTCTGGATATGCTCCAGCATCTGCGCCGAGATCACGCCGCGGCCGACCACCGACTGGTTGCTGACCAGCGCCACGTAAATCCGTGCCTGATTGAGGCGCGCCACCGCCGCCGCCGCGCCGGGCAGCATCACCAGCTCGTCGGGGGATTTCACCGAATCGGGCCGGTCGACGTTCAGCACCCCGTCGCGATCGAGCATCACCAGACGCGGCCTCATGGCAGGCGCTCCAAGGTGCGCATCACCGTGCGCCAGGCGGTCGCAACGGCAATGCCGGCCGTCGCCAGCGGCACCAGCAGCAGCGCCGCCCATTGCCAGGGACGCAGCGCCACGTTCGGCCCCAGCCAACCGCCGAAATCGCCACCGGCCCAGTCGCCGCCCACGCGCGTCACCAGCACCAGCGCGATCAGCGCTGGAACGATGCCGATCAGCCCGCCGCGCAAACCCAGGCGCAGGGCCTGCATGGCGAACTGGCGCGCGATGTAGCGGTCGGTGGCGCCCATCAGGTGCAACACCTCGATGATGCGCAGATGCACCATCAGCCCGGTGCGGGTGGCGAACACCACCGTGCCGACGGCGGCGATGCCGTTCAGCAGCACCACGCCCAAGGCGATAATCTGCGCCCAGCGCACCCGGCCGATCAGCGCGTCGAGCCACAGCCGGTGGCTATCGAGCGAGATTTCCGGCGCGATGCTTTCGAGCTGCTTCTTCATCGCCGCCAGATCGACCTTGTCGGGATTTTTCAGCCGCACATCGATCAGCACCGGCAGCGGCAGATCGTCGATGCCTGCCGCATTGCCCAGCCATGGCTCCAGCAGTGAACGTACTTTCTCCACCGACACCAGATCGGCGCCGGCCACATCGGGCATGCCGCGCAAGGCGGCAACGGTGGCGTCGACGCGCCGTTGCGCCGCCGTGGCGTCGCCTTTCACGGGTGGCGGCACCTGCACCGTCACGACATTCGACAGGCCCTGGTTCCAGGCCGAAATGGCTTCGCCCACCACCAGCGTCGCCGCCAGCGCTAGTGCGGCAAGGAAGACGATGAAGGCCACGATCCATGGCAGGAAACGCGCTGTCTCGTCGCGATCGAGCGGCAGATCACGGGCTAGACGCCAAGGCCACAGCGTGGGCAGCTTCATGCTCAGGCCACCGTGCGCGAACGGCTGACGCGAAGCTGACCGTTGCTCAGCATCAACACCGGATGCTCGAACTGGCGCACCAGGGTTTTGCTATGGGTGGCGATGACGATGGTGGTGCCCAGCCGATTGAGAGCCTCGAAGAGATAGAGCAGGCGCACCGCCAGGTTCTCGTCCAGATTGCCGGTCGGCTCGTCGGCCAGCAGCAGGCGCGGGCGGGTGATGACGGCACGGGCGATGGCGACGCGCTGCTGCTCGCCGCCGGAAAGCGTCGTGGGCCGGGCCTGCAGCTTGTCGGTCAACGCCACCCAGTTCAGCAATTCGCCGACCTCGTCCTGAATCCGCTTCTCCGGCGCGCCGGCCAGCCGCAGCGGCAGAGCGACGTTGTCGAAAACGCTGAGATGGTCGAGCAGGCGGAATTCCTGGAACACCACCCCGATGTTGCGTCGCAGCTCGGGCATGTGCTCGCGCTTGTGACTGGCGATGTCGTTGCCGAACAGGCTGATCAGCCCGCGCGTCGGGCGCAGCGCCAGGTACATCAGCTTCAGCAGGCTGGTCTTGCCCGCGCCCGTGGGACCGGACAGGAAATGGAACGAGCCGCGCTGCAGGACGAAGGAAACGTCGTGCAGCACTTCCGCGCCCATGCCATAGCGCAAGCCGACATTCTCGAAGCGGACGATGGACAGGGTCATGCTCCTCTCGCCGGGCCGCACCTTCGCATGGCGGTAAGCCGCCGGCAAAGAAATCGCCCCTGACCGGCCTGAAACGGACCGCGCCGGGGTGTTACCCTTGTGTTGCCATCGGTAAAGACTTAAACTCTTGGAAACAATAGAATTCTTCGGGGTTCCTCCGGCATGATCGTCACCTGCCCCAATTGCTCGGCCAGATTCATGGTCGACGCGTCAGCTTTGGGGCCGACCGGACGGCAGGTTCGGTGCGGGCGCTGCAAGGAAGCCTGGTTCCAGGGCCCGGCCGAGCCGGACGCCATCAGGCTCGAACAGACGGTCCCTGAATTCATCATCCGCCCGCGCACGCCAGGCTCCAACCTGCCGGCGCTGAAGCCGCCACCGCGGCGGAGCTTGCGCACCTTCGGCTGGCTGCTGCTGGTCATGCTGCTGATCGGCGCGCTCGCGGTGGCCTGGTACAACCGCGACACGCTGGCTCAGCGCATCAACGGCCTGGATTCCCTGATCGACGGGATTTTCGGCTCGGGCGCGCTCAGCACCGGCGCGGTGCTGGAAATCCCCGCCGACAAGATCACCTTCAGCCGCGACGGTGCGGCGCTGCTGGTCAAGGGCGTCATCGTCAATGCCAGCGACGCCGAACGCGACGTGCCGCCGCTGGAGCTGGTGCTGGGCGCGGCGCGCGGCGGCACGGTGGCGACACATGCTTTCACGGCCAAGTCACCGCGTATCGCGGCCAAGGGCACCGTCAACTACGAAACACGTGTCGAGAACGTGCCGGCGGCGGCCGAAACCATGACCGTGCGCTTCGTCAAGACGCCCTGATACGCGGCTCGCAGCGCTGGCGATGGCCCGCATCGATATTCGCTTCTCCGCCGCCGAGATCGCCGCCCGGGTCGATGCGCTGGCGACGGAGATCGCCGCCCGCCTGCCGCAGGACGTTCTGGTTGTGGCCATCCTCAAGGGCAGCTTCGTCTTCACAGCCGACTTGATCCGAGCTTTGAGCCGGCACGGCGTCGACTGGCCGATGGATTTCATCACCCTGTCGAGCTACGGCGAAGGCACCTCGTCATCCGGCACCGTGCGTCTGACGCGCGACGTCAACGAGGAGATCGCCGGCCGTTGCGTGTTGCTGATCGACGACATTCTGGAGTCGGGCCGGACGCTGCAATTCGCCCGCGACCTGTTCCTGCAGCGCGGTGCCAGCAAAGTCTGGCTCTGCACTTTGCTGGACAAACCGGCCAGGCGAACTGCCGGGATCGAGGCGGATTTCGCCGGGTTTCGGGTGGGCGATGAATTCGTTGTCGGCTACGGGCTGGACCACGCGCATCGCCATCGCGGCCTGCCCTATATCGGCGTGAAAGTCTCCGACTAGAAGCGACGCAGCAGACGCTCGATATAGTCGAGTTCGATCTTGGGGCGATTGCCCTCACCGGCGCGGCGGCGCAGCTCTTCAAGAATCTCACGCGAGCGCTGGCGATCGGGCTGGTCGGGAATCTTCACGCCACGATCGTCCACAGCACGGCCGAAATTGCCCTCGCGGCCCAGAGGATCGCGCTGCTGCTGGCGCTGGTCCTGCGGGTTGGGGCCTTCGCCCACCTCCGAGCCGTTGCCGCGCATCTGCTGCGCCATGTCCTGCATGCCCTGCTGCAGGGCATCGAGGGCCTGGCGCTGGGCGCGCTCGGCGCTGTTGAGATCGCCCTGGCCCAGGCCACGCTCGGCATCGCGCATGAAACGCTCGGCATTGCCCAGAGCATCGGGAATGCCGCCCATCATGTCGTTGAACTTGCCCATCATGTCGCCGAGCTGGCGGCGCAAGGCCTCCTGACGCTGGCGAGCGCCGTTCATGCCCTCGCCGGGGCCGTTGCCTTCTCCGGGCTGCTGGCCCTGCTGTCCTTGCTGACCCTGTTGTCCCTGCTGTCCTTGTTGACCCTGCTGACCGCGCTGGCCTTGCTGGCCGCGTTGACCCTGCTGGCCACGCTGGCCCTGCTGCATCTGACGCTGCGTCTCGCCCAGCAGGTTGTGCTGCTCGCGGGTCAGCTTGTCCATTTCGGACATCATCTGCTGGCCCTGTTGATTGCGCTGCTGGCGCTGGGCGCGGTCCGACTTCATCGGCCGCATGTTCTCGAGCATGTTGCGCAGATCGGACAGCATCTGGCGGGCGGCATCGCGATTGCCCGACTGCGCCATCTCGCGCGCCTTGTCGATCATGCGCTGCAGATCCTCGCTGGTGATGACCTGGTCCTGATCGCCCGGTTCGGTCATCTCCTCGCCGTCGCGCGCCATCTGTTCGGCCAGCTCGCGCATGTAGTTGTTCAGCGCCTGCTTCAGCTCCTCGATCAGCTTCTCGATTTCCTCGTCGCGGGCATTCTTGTCGATGGCGTCCTGCAGCGCGTCCTGGGCGCGGCGCAGTTCGCGTTCGGCCAGCGACAGGTTGCCGTCCTCCAGCCGCAGCGCGGTTTCCCACAGCAGCTTCTGCACGTCGCCGACGGCTTCGAACTTCTGGTCGAGGATCAGCCGGTTGGCCGCCATGCGCAGCGCCAGGTAAACGACCGTGTCGCCGTTGAAGAGCCGCGGCTGGCGGCCCAGCCGGGCCAGGCCTTCGGCGATCTGCGCCCGGTCGTCGGGATTGCGGATCAGCGCCTTGCGCAGAAGGATGATGGCCTGCGCCACCGGGTTGCGGAACTGGCGCTCCGGCAGGATGAGGCTGACGCGGCCCGAACGGCCCTGCTGCTCGGCGCCGTCGGTCGCGATCAGGGTGATATACACCGGCAGGCCTGCCCAGGGATGGGCGGTAAGATCCTGGTAGAACGTCTCTTCCAGACGCTTGTTTGAATTGGCCGGCAGCGGCAGATCGATATGCAGCCGCTCGGTCATGCCAGGCGCATCGGGATCGAAATCGATCCCTTCGATCGGCGCGCGGCGCAGTTCGGCGATCAGCTTTACGACGCCATAGTCGTCGCCGGCCACGTAATCCAGGCGCAGCAGGTTGCGCGAGGTGCTTTCGGGATCCTTGGACAGCTCGACCGTCGGCACGTAATCCGGCACCACGATCAGAGGCCAGCCCGCCAGCTCGCGCCCGCGACGCTCGATCGACAGGCGCTTGCCGTCCTTGATCTCGGCCGAGGCGGTGAACTTCTCTTTCTCGACGGCGGTGAATTCGGTGGCGCTCTCGCCCAGCTTCAGCACCGGCACGCGCGTGCCGCCCTGGACGATGGCCGTGATCTTGCTGCCGACCGGCACGCGGATCGCCTTGGCCGTTTGCGTGGGATCGATCAGCCGCGGCGGCAGGCGGGTATAGGCCGGCGGATTGACCCAGATTTCGAACCCAACCGGCGGCGGCGGGGCGAAATGCGGATTGAAGGCCGCCAACAGCAGATCGGGCCGCCAGCCGCCAGCTGCGACCAGCGCTATGACGAGCGTCAGAACCGGCAGGAAACGCAGCGCCATCGGATCGCGATTGACCAAGCCGGGGCTGGGCAGCGCATTGCGCAGATCGCGCAGGCGCTGAGCCATGCGCTCCTGATGCGCCCGCCATAGCGCGGCGGTCGCCGGATCCTCGCTGCCGCCGGAAAGCCGGTCGTCCAGCGCCACCAGTGGCCGATGCGGCAGGTTGCTGTCGCGCTCCAGCCGACGCTGCGTAACCTCAGCGCCAGGCCAACGGAAAGAACGGAACTGCCACCAGATGACGCCGATCAAGCCGGCGCCAAAGCCGACCAGCAGGGTGATATGCAGCCAAGCCGGGAAAAGCGAAAAGACCTCGCCGTAAGCGGCGGTGAGGAACAGGGCCAGCACCGAGAGCGGCCAGACCAGCCGTGGCCACAGCGCTTCCCACAACAGGGCGAGCTTCGACAGCGCCAGCTTGCGGCGCAGGATTGCCTGGGGATCTCGCAACCGACCTGTTATCGCCATGCGTCCTCGTTATTGCCCGACGCTGGCGGATTTAAGACGCTGACGCCTTACTTCAGCCAGGGCGGAACCTTGTCCGCCGCCAACAACTCTTCGAGCGATTGCCGCGGACGGATCACCGCGTACCGCTCGCCATCGACCAGAACTTCCGGCACCAGAGGCCGAGTGTTATAGGTCGAGGCCATGACCGCGCCATAAGCGCCCGCCGACTCTAACACGATCAGATCGCCCGATGCGAGCGGCGGCAAATCACGTCCCTGTGCCAGATAATCGCCCGATTCGCAGATTGGCCCAACCACGTCGCTGAGCATCGTTTTCGCCTTGGAATCGGGCAGAATTACGGGCTTTACGCCGTGATAAGCCTCATAAAGCGTCGGTCGAATGAGGTCATTCATGGCCGCATCGACGATGACGAAATTTCGGGCACTGCCTGGCTTGACGTAAATTACCTCGCTCAGCAGCACCCCGACATTGCCCACCATCCAGCGCCCGGGCTCGAAAGTCAGGTGGCAGCCCAGCTCGCTCACCGTTTCGCGCACGATCTGCATGTAGGTCGACAGCGACGGCGCGGTCTCCTCGCCATAGACGATGCCCAGCCCACCGCCCAGGTCGATGCGGCTTAGCGCAATACCGTCGCTGCGCAGGTCGCGCACCAGTTCGGCCACCCGCTTGTAAGCCGCGCGATAGGGAGTGACGTCGGTGATCTGCGAGCCGATATGGACCGCAACGCCCACCGGATCGAGGCCGGGCAATTGCTTTGCGACGGCATAGACACGCCGCGCCTGGTCGTAATCGACGCCGAACTTGTTCTCCTTCTTGCCCGTCGTGATCTTGGCATGGGTGCCGGCGTCGACGTCGGGGTTGATGCGCACCGCAAGTGTCGCCGTCTTGCCCATGGCGACCGCGACGTCGGAGAGCTGGCGCAGCTCGGCCTCGCTCTCGACGTTGATCTGCATGATGCCCGCTTCCAGCGCCTCGACCATCTCGGCCTTCTTCTTGCCGACGCCGGAGAACACGATCTTCGAAGCCGGCACGCCGGCGGCGATGGCGCGACGCATCTCGCCGATCGAGACGACATCGGCGCCGGCGCCCAGCCTGGCCAGCGCGGCGATGATGGCGAGATTGGAATTGGCCTTCACGGCATAACAAACCGCCGCGTCGAGACCGTGCGCGGCGCCGACGAAGTCGCGATAGTTCTGCTGCAAGGCGGCCAGCGAATAGCAATAGACCGGCGTGCCGATCTCGGCGGCAATCCGCTCCAGCGGCACGGCTTCCATATGCAGCCGGCCGTCACGATAGGTGGTGGCGGTCATTGCGGCTTCGGGTAGGTGCGGGCCTTGCGGTCCTTGGCTTCCGGCGGCGGATCGAGATCGCCCTTCTTGCCGCAAGCGGCGAGCAGCGCCATCAGCGCAACGCCGAGGCCGACAATGGCGGCGCGACGGCCGGTTTCTATCTTTTCTTCCTCTCGCATATCCATCCTCACAGGAACCGCTTGCGCGCCCGCGCCACAGCCGCCTTGACATTGGCAGGCGCCGTGCCGCCATAGGAGCGTCGCGCATTGACCGAGGCTTCAACGGTCAGCGCCTTGAAAATACTCTTGGTGATGCCGGGCTCCACCTGCTGCATAAGCGGCAGCGGCAGATCGACCAGCGGCACTTTGCGTTCGGCCGCCAGCGACACCAGCTTGCCCGTCACGTGATGCGCCTTGCGGAAGGGCAACCCAAGCTCGCGCACCAACCAGTCGGCGAGATCGGTGGCGGTCGAATAATCCGCGCCGGCCACCGCCCGCATCCGCACCGGATCGGCCTGCAGATCGAGGATCATGCCCGCCATCGCCGCCAATGCCAGCTCCAGCGTATCGGCGGCCTCGAAGGTCGGCTCCTTGTCTTCCTGCATGTCCTTGGAATAGGTCAGCGGCAGGCCCTTCATCGTGGTCAGCAACGCCATCAGCGAACCGAACAGGCGGCCGCTTTTGGCCCGCACCAGCTCGGCGGCATCGGGATTGCGCTTCTGCGGCATGATCGAGGAGCCGGTGGTGAAAGCATCCGACAGCGCCACGAAACGGAACGGCGCGCTGCACCACAACACGATCTCTTCCGCCAGACGCGACAGATGCACGCCGCAAATCGCCGCCGCGCTCATGAACTCCAGCGCGAAGTCGCGATCGGACACCGCGTCGAGCGAATTTTCCATCGGCCGGTCGAAGCCCAGCGCCTTGGCCGTCATGTGGCGGTCGATCGGATAGGGCGTGCCGGCCAGCGCCGCGGCGCCCAGCGGATTCTCGTTCATCCGCTTGCGGCAGTCGGCGAAGCGGCCGCGGTCGCGGCCGAACATCTCGACATAAGCCAGCAGATGGTGGCCGAAGGTCACCGGTTGCGCGGTCTGCAAGTGGGTGAAGCCCGGCATCACCGTATCGGCGTATTCCTCGGCGCGGGCGATCAGCGCCGCCTGCAGCGCTTTGAGCTGCACTTCGCTGCGATCCAGCGCATCGCGCACCCAGAGACGGAAATCGGTCGCCACCTGGTCGTTGCGCGAGCGCGCGGTGTGCAGCCTGCCGGCAGCGTCGCCTATCTTATCGGCCAGCCGCGCCTCGACATTCATGTGGATGTCTTCCAACGCGGTCGAGAATTCGAACCGTCCGGCATCGATCTCGGCCAGGATCGCGTCCAGACCTTTTGCGATGGCGGCGCCATCCTTGGCCGAAACGATCTTCTGCTGCACCAGCATGGCGCAATGCGCCTTGGAGGCGGCGATGTCCTGGCGATAGAGCCGGCGGTCGAAGCCGATCGAGGCGTTGATCGCCTCCATGATGGCGGCCGGGCCCTTGGCGAAACGCCCGCCCCACAGCGCGTTGGCCGCCTTGCCGCCCTGCGCACGCTCATGTGAGCGGCCGCCGCTGGCGCTGCCAGCGGCTTTATGCTTCCTTGTTGCCATGCCTGCTGACTATCTCTCGACCGTTCTGCCGCGACTGGTAGGGCGAGCGCTTTTGAGCGTCGCTCTGGCGGCGATTGTGGCGATATCCGCGCCGCGATCAAGCGCCCAAACCGTCCCGCCCATCGCCGGCACCGTGGCCACGTTCAAGCCGGCAACGCCGGCCAAAGACCCGCCGCAAACCCGGTTCGTCGACCTCAAGGGCGAAGAGCTCGATCTGGGCCGCTACAAGGGCAAGGTCGTGGTGTTGAATTTCTGGGCCACCTGGTGCGCGCCTTGCGTGCGCGAGATGCCCAGCCTGGACCGGCTGCAGGCCACTCTCGGCGGTGAGGGGCTGGTGGTTTTGCCCCTGTCGCTGGATGGGCCCACCAAGCCACGGGTCGAGCCGTTCTACAAGGCGCAGAACCTCACTAATCTGCCGATCCTGTTCGACGAAAAGAACGTCACCTTCGGCCGCTTCGGCGTCGGCGTGCTGCCGACGACCATCGTGATCGGCCGCGACGGCAAGGAAGTCGGCCGCCTCGAAGGCCCGGCGGAATGGGATGCGCCCGAGGCGCTGGCGCTGCTGCGCCATTACCTGAAAGCCGGCAGCTAGGCATGGCCCGCATTCTGCTCGGCTGGGACAACGGGCTGGGCACCGGCTATATCGACCGCCTGCTGCTGGTCGCCGATGCGCTGGCGGGCGAAGGCCATGAGCCGATCTTCTGCGTGCGCGATCTCATCACCACGGCGGGTCGGCTGTCGCAGGTCCGCTATCCGGTGCTGCAATCGCCCGTCGCCATCGGCCAGCTCGACCCGATCACGCCCAGCTTCATCCCCGGCAGCTTCGCCGATTTGCTGGGCGCATCGAATTTCAACAGCGAGACGGAACTGATGCGGCTGATGCTGGCCTGGGACATCCTGTTCCAGACCATCCAGCCCGACCTGATCGTGGCGGAATACGCGCCGGTGATGTCGCTCGCTGCCCATGGCCGCTACAGGCTGCTGGCGATGGGGCACGGCTACATTCTGCCGCCCCCCGAGCTGCCGCAGTTTCCGATCTTCGACTACACGCGCTCGCCCTTCGCCACGCAGGAGGCGCTGCTCGAAGTCTGCCGCCGCGTGCAGGCGGCGCGCGGCGTGCCGCAGATCGCGGCCCTGCCCGCCTTTCTCGGCGGCAGCGCGCACGTCGTGACGTCCTATCCCGAGATCGATCCCTACGACAGGCTGCGGCAGGAAAAAGCCGCCGGGCCGCTGGAAGCCTATGTGCCATCGCCGCCCCCGGCCGAGCCGCGTTTCTACGCCTATCTCTCGGCGGAATTCCGCCAGCTGCGGCTGGTGCTGGAGGGGCTGGTGAATTCGCGCCTGCCGGGCTCGGTCTATATCAAGCGCATCACGCCAGCCTTGCGCCAGTTCCTGGGCGAGCGCGGCGTCAGCGTGCTGAACGCGCCGCCGAAACTCGAACAGGCCGTGGCGGATGCTTCGGTGATCATCCATCACGGCGGCATCGCGACCAGCATGGCGGCTTTGGGCATTGGCCGGCCGCAATTGCTGTGGCCGCAGGTCACCGATCAGACGGTGACGGCGCAAGGCATCGAGGCGTTGCGCGTCGGCGAGATCGCCAGCCGCAGCGTCAAGACAAACGCCGATGCGGCGACGGCATTGCGCAAATTCGCCGACGATCGCGACATGGCGCGCAACGCGCAGGCGCTGGCGGCGCAACTGGCGCCGCGCCATGCCAAAGGCAGTTTGGGAATCGTGCTGGAGAAAGCCCGCGCGATTCTGGCAGGCCGCTAAAGAAAAATTAGCGCGTCGGCACCGGCTTGGGGCCGGAGTAGTCGTAGAAACCGCGGCCGACCTTGCGCCCGATCCAGCCGGCTTCGACGTACTTCACCATCAGCGGGCACGGACGGTACTTGGAATCGGCCAGGCCCTCGTACAGCACCTGCATGACCGACAGGCAGGTGTCGAGGCCGATGAAATCGGCCAGCTCGAGCGGGCCCATCGGATGGTTGGCGCCGAGCTTCATCGCCGTGTCGATCGATTCCACCGAGCCGACGCCCTCATAGAGCGCGTAGACGGCTTCGTTGATCATCGGCAGCAGGATGCGATTGACGATGAAAGCGGGGAAATCCTCGGCGTTGGCCGGCGTCTTGCCGAGCTTGATCGTCAGATCGCGCACGGTCTGGAACGTGTCGTCCTCCGTCGCAATGCCGCGGATCAATTCGACCAGTTGCATCATCGGCACCGGGTTCATGAAATGCATGCCCATGAACTTGCCGGGACGATCGGTGACGGAGGCCAGCCGCGTGATCGAAATCGACGAGGTGTTGGAAGCAACGAGGGCGCTGGGCTTCAGCGACGGGCAGAGCTTCTTGAAGATCTCGCGCTTGAGAGCTTCGTTCTCGGTCGCCGCCTCGATCACCAGATCGCAATTGCCCAGCGAGCCGTATTCGGTGGCCGGGTGGATGCGAGACAGCGCCAGCACCTTTTCTTCCGGGTTCAGCCGGCCGCGGCCGACCAGGCGATCCATGTTGCCGTCGATCGTTGCCAGGCCTTTTTCGACCCGGGCCTGATCGATATCGACCAGCTGCACCTCGTAGCCCGCCACCGCGCAGACATGCGCAATGCCGGTGCCCATCTGGCCCGCCCCGATTACGCCGATATTCTGGATCGCCATTTAGTTTTTCCTCGCGCCACGGACGCAAAAAGAAAGCGGGGGCAAATCCCCCGCCTTTACAGATTTCAGCGCTTGGCCAGTTCCGCTTCCAGCTCGGGAAGGATCTGGAACAGGTCGCCGACAAGACCGTAGTCGGCGACCTGGAAGATCGGCGCCTCCTCGTCCTTGTTGATGGCAACGATCACCTTGCTGTCCTTCATGCCGGCCAGATGCTGGATGGCGCCGGAAATGCCGATGGCGATGTAGAGATCGGGCGCCACGACCTTGCCGGTCTGGCCGACCTGATAGTCGTTGGGCACGAACCCGGCATCGACGGCTGCGCGCGAGGCGCCGAGGCCGGCGCCCAGCTTGTCGGCCAGGCTTTCCAGGATCTTGAAGTTTTCCTTGCTCTGCAGGCCGCGACCGCCCGAGACAACGATCTTGGCCGAGGTCAGTTCGGGGCGCTCGGACTTCGACAGTTCCGACCCGACGTAATCGGACAGCCCGGCAGCGCCTTCGCCACCGACGCTCTCGACCGCACCCGAGCCGCCGCTGGTTTCGGCAGCTTTGAATGTCGTGCCGCGCACGGTGATGATCTTGATCTTGTCCGAAGACTGCACGGTCGCCATGGCGTTGCCGGCATAGATCGGCCGCACGAACGTGTCGGGCGAGACGATGGCGACAATGTCGGAGATCTGCGCGACGTCGAGCAGGGCCGCGACTCGCGGCAGAATGTTCTTGCCGAAGGAGTTGGCCGGCGCCAGCACGTGGCTGTAATTGGCCGCCAGCTTGACGATCAGCGGCGCCATGTTCTCGGCCAGCTGATTGGCATAGGCCGCATCGTCGACCTTCAGCACCTTGGCAACGCCCGCCACCTTGGCGGCAGCGTTGGCGGCGCCGTCATTGCCGGCGCCGGCCACCAGCACATGGACGTCGCCGCCCAGCTTGGAGGCGGCCGCGATGGTGTTGAGCGTCGCCGCTTTCAGCGCGGCGTTGTCGTGATCGGCGACTACAAGGATGCTCATCTCAGATCACTCCCGCTTCGTTGCGCAGCTTCTCGACCAGCTCCTGCACGGTCTTCACCTTGATGCCGGCCTTGCGCGCGGCAGGCTCCTCGACTTTCAGCGTCTTCAGGCGCGGCGCGATGTCGACGCCCAGATCTTCCGGCTTGTGCTGGTCGATCGGCTTCTTCTTGGCTTTCATGATGTTGGGCAGCGAGGCGTAGCGCGGCTCGTTCAGGCGCAAATCGGTGGTGATGACCGCCGGCAGCTTCAGCTTGACGTTCTCCAGGCCGCCGTCGATCTCGCGCTTCACGGTGATCGAGCCGTCGGCGATGTCGAGCTTGTTGGCGAAAGTGCCCTGCGACCAGCCCAGCAAGGCGGCGACCATCTGGCCGGTCTGGTTGCTGTCGTCATCGATCGCCTGCTTGCCGACGATGATCAGGCCCGGCTGTTCCTTGTCGGCCACGGCTTTGAGAAGCTTGGCGACAGCCAGCGGCTGCAGCTCGGCGTCGGTGACGACATGCACGCCGCGATCGGCGCCCATGGCCAGCGCGGTGCGGATGGTTTCCTGGCACTGCGTCGGGCCGGCGGAGAACGCGACGACTTCGGTCGCCTTGCCGGCTTCCTTCATACGGATGGCTTCTTCGACGGCGATTTCGTCGAAGGGATTCATCGACATCTTGACGTTGGCCGTCTCGACGCCTGTTTTGTCGGCTTTGACGCGGATCTTGACGTTGTAGTCGATCACGCGTTTGACGGCGACCAGGACTTTCATTGAAACGTTCCCTCAAGCAAATGAACGTTGTTCTTTAGGGGGGCGCTGGGGGCAAGTCAAGCTGTCGCTGCGACTGCGAAAGCCGCCAGATTCGGCCAATTTCGCCTTTCGAACCAAGGACCTACGAGGTGCGATTGCCGCCCGGCACCCATAAGACGTCGTCCCGCCCCTTGTTGCTGACATAGCGGGCAAGAACGAAGAGATGATCGGACAAGCGATTGATGTATTTGACGGCTTCGGGATTGACCGTCTCGCGCTCGGCCAGCGCCGTCATCAACCGCTCCGCCCGCCGCGTCACGGTACGCGCCAGATGCAAATGCGCGGCAAGCGGCGAACCGGCCGGCAGGATGAAGGAGTTGAGCGGCTGCAGTTGCGCGTTCATCGCATCGATCTCGCGCTCGAGCCTGTCGACCTGAGCCGCCACGATGCGCAACGGCTCGTAGCCCAGATCCTTCTCGACATGGGGCGTGCAGAGATCGGCGCCGAGATCGAACATGTCGTTCTGGATGCGGCTCAGCATGGCGTCGACCTCGCCCTCGGCATGAACCCGCGCGAGGCCGATGCAGGCATTGGCCTCGTCGACGTCGCCATAGGCTGCCACGCGCGGATCGTGCTTGGCCACGCGGCTGCCGTCGCCCAGCGAGGTCTGCCCCTTGTCGCCGCCGCGGGTGTAGATGCGGGTAAGCTTGACCATGGCGAAATCGTTCAGCCGCGCATCTGCAACAGCAGCAGCACGAACACGATCACCGTGAAGCCCTGGAAATAGACGCGCATGCGCATCAGCTTGTTGCCGTAGCGCTGGTTGAATTCGCCGCCACGGCCCATCGAGAACAAGCCGGTGAACAGCGACAGCAAGGTGCCGATCAGCCCGATCGCCAGCAGAATGTAGAGGATCGTCGTCATCGTTTCGCTCCTGCGACTCCTAAGGCGGGATATTAGGGCTGCCAAGACTGGCTTACGAGCCCTGATTGCCCAGCAGCCGCGGCAGATCGTCCATCGCTTCGAAGGCAAAGCCGCCAGCCGCAACCAGCGCGGCGCGATCGGCATGGGCAGCGCCCGCATAGGCAAAAACGCGCATCCCGGCCGCAACGCCAGCTTCTACGCCGGGCACCGCATCCTCGATCACGGTGCAGGCGCCGGGCTCGACGCCGATACCGCGCGCGGCATGCAGGAACAGGTCGGGAAATGGCTTGCCGCGCGCAACCATGCTGGCGCTGAACATCCGCCCCTCGAAGCGCGGCAACAGGCCGGTCAGCCCCAGGGTCAGGCGCATCTTCTCGATCTCGCCCGAGGAGGCGACGCAATAGGCGATCTCCTGTTCTTCCAGCCAGTCGAGCACATCGACAATGCCGGCCACGGGCTGCACCGGAGCGGTTCGGAAGGACTCGAACGTATCCGCCTGCAGCCGGGCCAGGAAATCGACCGGCAACGGACGACCCGTCTCGCTCTCGATGATGGCGACGCAGGATTTCATCGAGCGGCCCACCAGCCGGCGCATCGTCTCCTCGACCGACCAGGGCAATCCAATGCGATCGAGCGCGGCGGCAAAGCAGCGATTGGCCAGAAGCTCGGTGTCGACAAGAACCCCATCGCAATCGAAGATGACGGCCACGCAAAGCGCTCCCGGGGAAAAGCGCGGCACTCTAGCAAAAGGTTCGCTGGCCAACCATGCGCGCAACGACCGCCCGACGGTGGCTGGACAAAGGCCGCGGCTTCACCACAAGCGCCTTGGCACTGGCCAAACGCGAGATCGGCCTGCTCAGCGTGCTATTGCTGGCGACGGGTTCGATCTGGATTTTCGTCGAGATCGCCGACGAAGTCGTCGAAGGCGAGGCTGACGCGCTCGACCGGATGGCGTTCTTGGCCCTGCGCAGCGCGAGTGACATCAAGGATCCGCTGGGTCCGCCCTGGCTGGAAGAAGCCGCTCTCGAAATCACCGCCCTGGGCAGCTTCGCCGTGCTGGGGCTGATCGTGCTGGCCGCCCTGGTCTGGCTCCTGCTGCTGCGCAAAGCCGGCGCCGCGCTTCTGGTCGCCATCTCGGTCGGCGGCGGCGTACTGCTGTCGTCGCTGCTAAAATCGAGCTTCGGCCGCGCCCGTCCCGACCTGGTGCCGCACGCCGACGTCGTGAACACGCTGAGCTTCCCCAGCGGGCACGCTATGTCGGCGGCTGTCGTCTATTTGACGCTGGGCGCGCTTCTGGCGCGAGCACAGGAGCATCGCCGGCTGAAATTTTTCCTGATCGGCGTTGCGGTGACTTTAACCCTGCTGATCGGCATCAGCCGCGTCTATCTCGGCGTACACTGGCCCAGCGACGTGCTGGCCGGCTGGTGCCTCGGCAGCGCTTGGGCGCTGCTGTGCTGGGCGGTGGCGTTGTGGCTGCAGAAGCGAACGACGGCTTAAGGATCACTATTTAGCCGTCGTTTGGCGCAAGCAATGTCCAGCCACAAGCGTAATCCGGATCTATTACTACCTCTCCAGTGCTCTGCACCGTGTATCGCCCTCGCGATATTTTTTTGAAAGCAGTCGTATCAGGCGGCAATGTATATTTTTCTCCAGTGCGGACGCCGGCCAGTTCGACCACAAAGCCGTATGTTTCGTCGGCTTTGACGATCTGGCCCCAAAAGTCCTGGCTTTCAACAAGCGAGCCATCACGGCGGATTAAATCTACCGCTACAACTACGATCGCATCGATCAGACTGGCGGCGAACTCGCCATCCCAATGGCGATTGGGGACTGAGCTCGCCGTCAATCTCTAATTCCGCCCCTCGATCAATCCTCGCGCGATCACCTGCGCCTGGATCTCCGCCGCGCCCTCGAAGATATTGAGGATGCGCGCGTCGCAGAGAACGCGGCTGATCTGGTATTCCTGCGCATAGCCGTTGCCGCCGTGGATTTGCAGCGCATTATCGGCGTTCGACCAGGCGACGCGAGCGGCCAGCAGCTTGGCCATGCCGGCCTCGATGTCGCAGCGGCGCTCGCTGTCCTTCTCGCGCGCCGAGAAATAGGTGAGCTGGCGGGCGACCATGATCTCGACCGCCATCCAGGCGATCTTTCCCGACACGCGCGGAAAGGAATAGATCGGCTTGCCGAATTGCACGCGCTCCTTGGCGTAGCGAAGGCCCAGCTCCATCGCGCATTGCGCCACGCCGACGGCGCGGGCGGCGGTCTGGATGCGGGCGGATTCGAACGTCGCCATCAGCTGCTTGAAGCCGTTGCCTTCCTCGCCGCCCAGCACGTTCTCGGCCGGCACCTCGAAGCCGTCGAAGCCCAGCTCGTATTCCTTCATGCCGCGATAGCCCAGCACCTTGATCTCGCCGCCGGTCATGCCTTTGGCGGGGAACGGGTTCTCTTCGGTGCCGCGCGGCTTCTCGGCCAGCAGCATCGACAGGCCCTGATAACCCGGCTTCTCGGGATTGGTGCGCGCCAGCAAGGTCATCATGTCGGTGCGCGCGGCGTGGGTGATCCAGGTCTTGTTGCCCTGCACCTTGTAGACGTCGCCCTCCCTGATCGCGCGGGTGCGCAGCGAGGCGAGGTCAGAGCCCGTATTTGGTTCGGTGAAGACCGCAGTCGGCAGGATCTTGCCGGTGGCGATCTTGGCCAGGAATTTTTCCTTCTGCGCCGTCGTGCCGTTGAGGCGAATGAGTTCGCCGGCGATTTCCGAGCGCGTGCCGAGCGAACCGACGCCGATATAGCCGCGCGACAGCTCCTCCGTGACGACGCACATGGCGAGCTTGCCCATGCCGAGCCCGCCCCATTCCTCGGGAACGGTGAGGCCGAACACGCCCATCTCCGCCATCTTCTCGACGATCGGCATGGGAATGAGTTCGTCTTTCAAATGCCATTCATGGGCATGCGGCACGACTTCGTCCTCGACGAAGCGGCGGAACTGATCGCGCACCATATCGAGGGCGTCGTCTTCCAAGCCCAGCGCGCCGAAGCTGCCGGTATCGAGGCCGTCAGCGATCAGCTCGGCGATGCGCCCACGCACTGCGTCGGTGTTGCCCCCGCGCATCAAGGTCTTCACCGCCGACGAGGATTGCAGCGCCGCGATATCATTTTCGCCGATGCCGAGATCGGCCGGACGCACGATTTCCACCTGGCTGATGGCGATGCCGCCGGACAGCTGGTTCAGATATTCGCCGAACGCGGCTTGCAGGATGAGCTGCTCGAGTTCGCCGAAATGGCCGGCCTGGGTCAGGCGCTCCGACCAGCCCAGCATCTGGCGCAGGCCCGAAACATAGGTCGCGATCCAGGCATAGCCGTGAACGGGGAACTGGTGTTCGTTGAGCAGATTGGCGTCGATCTTGCCGCGCGGTGAAATCGTTTTGCGCACGGCATTGCGGGCCGCGGCGGCATAGGCTTCAGCGGCATTTGCGGCTTCCGTGCACAGCGGAACCAGACGATCGACCACAACGGAAGACGACGCGGACGCACTGGCCCGCTGCACGGATGCCGACATACCTACCTCCAGAACTTCTAACGCGGACGAACCTTAAGGCGGCTGGCCTCAGCCCTCCAGCACATCCTCAAGCGTGCGCAGGCCCGGACGCTTGGCCTGCACCAGCACGGCCATGTTGCCGGGCTTGTGCTGGTTCTTCCACATCTTGGTGTGCGCCTTCGGGATGTCCTCCCAGGAGAACACTTCCGACATGCACGGGTCCAGCCGCCGTTCCAGCATCAGCCGGTTGGCCTGGCTGGCCTGCAGGTAATTGGCGAAGTGCGAACCCTGCACGCGCTTCTGGCGCATCCACACGTAGCGCGCGTCGAAGGTCAAATTGTAGCCGGTGGTGCCGGCGCAGAACACGACCATGCCGCCACGCTTCACGACCAGGCACGACACCGGGAACGTCGCCTCGCCCGGATGCTCGAACACCATGTCGACGTCGTTGCCCTTGCCGGTGATGTCCCAGATCGCCTTGCCGAACTTGCGCGCTTCCTTGGTCCAGTTGTCGTATTCGGGCGTGCCGACCTTGGGCATCTGGCCCCAGCATTTGAAGTCGTTGCGGTTGATGACGCCCTTGGCGCCGAGCGACATGACGAATTCGCGCTTGCTCTCGTCGGAGATGATGCCGATGGCGTTGGCGCCCGACACCGCGCAGAGCTGGATGGCGAAGGAACCCAGGCCGCCCGAGGCGCCCCAGATCAGAACGTTATGGCCTGGCCGCAGAATGTGCGGCCGATGGCCGAAGAACATACGGTAGGTGGTGGCCAGCGTCAGCGTGTAACAAGCCGCCTCTTCCCAGGTCAGATGCTTGGGCCGTTCCATCAGCTGGCGATCCTGCACGCGACAGAATTGCGCGAAGGAGCCGTCCGGCGTCTCGTAACCCCAGATGCGTTGGGTGGGCGAGAACATCGGGTCGCCGCCGTTGCATTCCTCGTCGTCGCCGTCGTCCTGATTGCAATGGATGACGACTTCGTCGCCGACCTTCCAGCGCTTCACCTTGGAGCCAACGGCCCACACGATGCCCGAGGCATCGGAGCCGGCGATATGATAGTCGGACTTGTGGCCGTCAAAGGGCGAGATCGGCGTGCCGAGACCGGCCCAGACGCCGTTGTAGTTGACGCCGGCGGCCATCACGAGGACCAGCACGTCGTGCGAATCGAGCTCCCAGGTCGGCAGCACTTCGACCTGCATCGCCTTCTCAGGCTCGCCATGGCGCTCGCGGCGGATCGTCCAGGCGTACATCTTCGCCGGCACATGACCCAGCGGCGGAATTTCGCCGATCTCGTAAAGATCCTTCTTCGGCTGACCGGCGGTCAGCTGAAACATTTCAGCCGTATCCTTCATCGCAAAAGACTCCCTCGAGATCGAACGCCCTGGCCGGAGCGGCGCGCACTGTCATGGCAGCGAAACGCTGCGACCTTAGACAGCGATCCAAAATTTTGCAATGCACAATGGCTGTTTATTCCTCTGCACAAATTCATTTCGCAATAAAATTACCATAATGGCGGAAAAATTTCTCCTAAATCATTGCCGGGGTTGAATTTAACTTATTTGCGGGTTGCCGCCAGACCAGACAGAAAAATGCACCGCAACATCGACGTCAGGAGCCTTTTTTGTCGGGCGAAATCTTGAATCGCTTTGTTGGCGTCGATTCGCTGCAGATTTTGCGCAGCGCTTGCCATTGGCCGATGTCGAGCGCCGGCCGTCCTTCTCCGGGCCGCTGCGTCGACTGCATGCGCTCCGCGAGCGGCGGATGAGTAGCGAGAATGCCGAGCGTTTCGCCAGCGTCGCCCTTCTTCTGCAAGCGGCCGAAGAATTCATGCAACCCGTCCTGCCGCAATCCCGCTGCCGCAAGATAGTCGAGCGCCGCTGCGTCAGCCTGCCGCTCGGCATCGCGGCCGTTGCTCAGCACCAGCATGGTTTCCCCCAGGCTGGTCGCCGTATCGACCGCATCGCCATAGCCGCCCAGCGCCATGCGACGAAGAAAGCTGAGGCCGAGCTGGCGCAACAGGCCGCGCAGCGGATGCTTGTGGACGACGTGGCCCAGCTCATGGGCGAACACGCCTGCCACTTCGTCAGGCGTCACAGCTTCCTGGATCAGGCCATCGAACAGCACGATGCGCCCGCCCGGCACGGCAAAGGCGTTGACGATCTTGCTTTTGACGACGATCACCTTGGTCGCCTCCTTGCGGCCGGAGGCGGCGATCAGCGCGCCCGTCATCTGGTCCAGCGCCCTGCTGCCGTCGGCGGCAGTGCAGATGCCGAAACGATCCGAGAAATTATCGACGATCACGTCGCCCAGCTCGCGCTCCCAGCTTTCAGGCACCAGCGGCGCCAGCAATTCGGGTCCGCGCCAGACGGCGAATACCAAGCCGCCCAGCACGGCAACGGCCAGCAGCGCCACCACCGACCAGACGCGCAGATTGCTGGGTCGCGGCGCCACCACCGGCGCGATCGCCGGCAGATGCGGCAGCAGCAGCGCGATAGCGGCCTGATCGGCTACCAGAAGCCTGGCGTCGGGATGGGCGCGATTGACGATCATCGCCTCGCCGATGCTATCGTCCTGTCCCGGCACGCGCAGGTCCGAAATCAGCCAGCGCGTGATTTCCTCGCCTGCAGCGTCGGCGAGGATCAGCATCGGGCCGACGATCGACAGCGTTACCAATTGCGGCGACGGCCTGATGCCGTCGTAGTAGCGCGCCGGCCCAATGCTCATGCTCAAATGACCCCCGTGTCGAGCAGCTCGAACAGGCCTTCGCCCGTGGACGGCGCCGCCATTTGGCTCTGCCGCACCATTTCGGCGTCGACCTCGCCGTCAACCACGACATTGGCGACGATGAAATTCATCACGCGATGAAGGACCCAGGGAAAGCCCAGTCCCAAGGTCAGCAACAGGATGAGGAGATTGCCGATCAGATAGCCGAACATCGGCCAGGTGCGCACGATGCCGCCGAACTTCAGGCCGGCGATAGACGTCTTGCCCAGGATGTAGTTGTAGACGAAGGCGTAGTACCAGCAGAACACCGGCAGCATGAGAATCGCAGCGCCGAAAAAAGCCGCATAAAGGGTGCCGATTATCATCAGCTGAATTTTGGCCATTTCGGGAGGAATGTCGTCCGGATCGGCGTAGCGCATCGCCTCGAATGCTTCCCGAAACTGCTCAAACATCCCCGAGGAGAACATGATTACGGCAGCGGTGATGATGATGATCACGGCAACGAACGCGGATCCGAAATAGAAAGCCAGGAAGCGTGGATAGAGATCGCCGGGCGCACCGTCGAAATTCGCCCGCGCCGTGCCGAAATGGGCGTTCTTCAGCCGATAGGCGAGCGTTTGCAACAGCACGACGGGAGACAGAAAGCCCGCCGCAAACATGTTCGCAAGGTTCCAACCCATGGAAATCCAGGCGAAGCGCCAGGGCGAGCCAGCCAGTCCGCCGCGGATGCCGCGCCAGCGCGTTCTAGAAAGTCGGTACCGCAGAGCGGTGAAGCGAGCGACGAAGAAGAGGACGAATATGCCGACATAGAAAACGAGAATGGCGATAACGGACAACACCTCGTGGATCAGGCTCAGCAAATACCCGCCCACGCCAAGCACCAGACCGGCGACGAACAGCAAGGCTAGCGCGAGCAGAAAACCGAAGAACAGCTCTTTGCCTGTGCCGGTGTATTCGAAGCGGTCGCCCAACAGCGACGTATGCGACCATAGATAGCGGCGCACCCGGGTCTTGCCCCAGAAGCGATAGATGCCCAGCGTGATGATGCTAAGCAGGACATTCTTGATGAAGATGACGTAAAGCTCTCCCAGCCTGCCGTCATAGACAAACTTGCCGCGCCCGGCGATTCCGACGGCGCTCTGCAGATTTTGCATGTCGTCCCCCAATTGCCCTTGCTCACGCTACCGAAATCGGAGGCGCGTTGTCATTCGGCGCCTCGCGCCAAGGCCATAAATTATCGACATGAACCCCTTATGAAAGGTTATTGTTGCACCGCAGCAGAGAACCTTTCTAAATGTCCGGCACCCATGCCCTGCAACTGGTGGCCTTCATGACTGACAAGCCCATCCCAACCCGCGATCAGCCATGGCTGATCCGCACCTATGCCGGGCACTCGACGGCGAAAAAATCGAACGAGCTTTACCGGACCAACTTGAGTCGCGGACAAACAGGCCTGTCGGTTGCCTTCGATCTGCCAACCCAGACCGGTTACGACAGCGATCACATCCTGGCGCGCGGGGAAGTTGGCAAGGTCGGCGTGCCCATCGGCCATCTGGGCGACATGCAGGCGCTGTTCGACGGAATTCCGCTCGATCGCATGAACACGTCGATGACGATCAACGCGCCGGCGGCCTGGCTGCTGTCGCTCTACATCGCCTGCGCCGAGACGCAGGGCATCGGCCGCAAAGCGCTGCAGGGCACGACGCAGAACGACATCATCAAGGAATATCTCTCGCGCGGCACTTACATCTTCCCGCCGCAGCCGTCCCTGAAACTCACCGCCGACATCATCGCCTTCACCTATCGCGAGGTTCCCAAATGGAACCCGATGAATGTCTGCTCCTATCACCTGCAGGAAGCGGGTGCGACGCCGGTGCAGGAACTGGCTTTCGCGCTGGCCAACGCCATCGCCATCCTGGACGCCGTCAAGGCGACCGGCCAGGTGCCGGACGCGGATTTCTCCAAGGTGTTCTCGCGCATCTCGTTCTTCGTTAACGCCGGCATCAAGTTCGTCACCGAGATCTGCAAGATGCGCGCCTTCGTCGAATTGTGGGAGGAGATCGGCCGTGAGCGCTATGGCGTCACCGATCCGCGCGCTTTGCTGTTCCGCTATGGCGTACAGGTCAATTCGCTTGGCCTGACCGAGCAGCAGCCGGAGAACAACGTCTATCGCATCCTGCTCGAGATGCTGTCGGTGGTGCTGTCCAAGAAGGCGCGCGCGCGCTCGGTGCAGCTGCCGGCCTGGAACGAAGCGCTTGGCCTGCCGCGGCCCTGGGACCAGCAATGGTCGCTGCGCCTGCAGCAGATCGTGGCGCATGAGACCGATTTGCTCGATTTCGGCGACATCTTCGACGGCTCGACCGAGATTGCGGCCAAGGTCGCGGAACTTAAGCTCGCCGCGCAGGCCGAACTGGCGCGCATCGACGGCATGGGCGGCGCCGTGGCGGCGGTCGACGCCAGCTACATGAAGCAGAAGCTGGTCGAATCCAACTTGCGCCGCATCGCCGCCATCGAAAGCGGCGATCAAATCGTGGTCGGCGTCAACAAATACACCGAGGGCGAAGCGTCACCGCTCTCCACTGGCAGCGATGCGATCCTGACGGTGGATGAAGAAGTCGAGCGCGGCCAGGTCGAGGCGCTGAAAGCCTGGCGCGCGAGGCGCGATGCCAGGAAGGCGGCAGCGGCGCTGGAAGCGTTGAAGGCAGCGGCCAAGGAAGGCCGCAACATTATGGAGCCATCCATCGCCTGCGCCCATGCCGGCGTCACTACCGGCGAATGGGGCGGCGCATTGCGCGAGATCTTCGGCGAGTATCGCGCGCCTACGGGCGTGGCGCGCGCTGCCGGCCTGACGGGCGATTCGCTGGCGCCGGTGCGGGCGGAGGTCGAGCGTGTGTCGCGCCGGCTGGGTCGCCGGCTGAAGATCCTGGTCGGCAAGCCCGGCCTCGACGGGCATTCCAACGGCGCCGAGCAGATCGCCGTGCGCGCCCGCGATTCCGGCATGGAAGTGGTCTATGAAGGCATCCGCCTGACGCCGGCGCAGATCGTCAACGCCGCGCTGGAAGAAGGCGTGCACGTCGTCGGCCTGTCGATCCTGTCAGGCAGTCACGTGGCGCTGGTGACCGAAGTGCTGGACGGCATGCGCAAGGCCGGGATCGGCAACATCCCGGTAGTGGTGGGCGGCATCATTCCGCCGGCCGATGCGGAAACGCTCTCGAAAGCCGGCGTCGCCCGCGTCTATACGCCCAAGGATTACGACATCACGGCAATCATGCGCGACATCGTGCTGGTGGTGGACCAGACCTCGCGCGAAGCGGCCTAGATCAGTTCGGCAGCGGCGAGGAGGACAAGGCCGACCAGGATGCCGATGGCCGCCTTGCCTGTTGCGGCGGACAGGGCCAGCGCCGCCATGACGGCCGCCACGACCAGAACGCCTTCCACCATCGGCCGATCGGCAGCGCCGACGATCACCGGCGACAGCAACAGAGCGGTCAGCAACCCCACGGGCAACAGGTCGAACAAGCTAATCGCGAATCGATTCTGCGGCATGCGACCGAGAAAGAACGGCCCCGCCTTCATCGCGTACAGCGTCAATCCCAGCGCGAGCAAGCCCGCCATCTCGATCATCGCCAACGCTTCCATAGGCCGATCGCCGACATGGTCAGTATGGTCGCGCCGATCCCCGACAGTAACGGCCCCAATCGATAGGGCAACGCCGCCAGCGCCACGCCGAAGACCAGAGCCAGCGCCGCGATCGCGAGCCGCTGCCTGTCCTTGACCAGGGCAACGAGGATCGGCGCAAGCACGATGGCAGGGATCGCATAGGCGTGTTTCAGGGGCGGCAGCTGGGTCGAGAGCAGAGCGCCGACCGTGCAGGTGACGAGCCAGGTCACCCATAGCGCCAGGCCCGCCCCGACGAGAACGCTGAACCGGTCTTGCGGCTTTTCGTCCAGCGCCAGGGCGAAGGAATTCTCGGTGATGAGATAAGGCCCGAAAACGCGCAGCAACGCGCTTTTCGGCCGCGGCCAGCTGCCGACGATGGTGGCGTAGATCAGGTAGCGCAGATTGATCAGCACCAGCGTCGCCAGCATCGACAGGAACGGCGCGCCCAGCGCCGCGAGCTGGGCGTAGGCGAGTTGGCCGGCGCCGGCATAGATCACCGCCGGCATGGCGAACAGCACTTCCGCCATGATGGGCGCCTGCGCCACCGCCGCACCGGTCGCCGTGCCAAACAGAACGGTGCCGACCAGCAGCGGCGAGACCTTAATGAAACCGCGTCGATAGGCGGAGGGTGGAGAACTCGCCGGCGGCTGATCGCCCTGCGGCGGAACGAAGATCATGGTGCGTCACTATCGCAACAAAAACGCGCAATCATAAAAATCCGTCGTCGGTCTAAACAGCGATTTCAGGACATGGCAGACGTACGAGAGGGTGCCTAGATCGACCGTTGCACGATCGCACAGCTGGCCGTGGCATGGAGAATGGGATCCATGGCGGCATAATTGAACAGCCAGGCTTCGGCGTGAGCCAGCCGCTTGCCGCGGCGAAGCACGCGCGAAAGCGCGATGACGTCGACCGGCTGCGCTGGGCGCAGGAACGAGATGTTCAATGTCGATGTCAGGGCGATCTGGCCCGGCGGCAGATCGTGCTGGACCGCGGCGTAGATCGCCGTATCGGCATGCGACAGCAGCAAGGGGCCGGAGACGATGCCACCCGGACCGATATGATCGGGCTGGAATGGGAAATGCAGCCGGATTTCACCTTCCTCGATCGCTTCGACGGTAAGGTGGTGCAGGTCGCGGGACGGCAGCGTTCGACGCAACAGCTCCTGCAAGTCGCTTTCAGCGGACATCGACCACCGCCTTGGTGAGTTTGGCGCTGGCGATGGCCTTGCCCTCGGCCACCGCTTCGGCTTCGCAGAAGAACAAGGTCGCGCCCGGTCTGACGACGCGGCCAATCAGTGTGACGATCGCCCCCGGCGGCGCCGGTCGCATGACGGAAACATGCAGATTGGCCGTGACCGCAGTCTTGCCGGCCGGCAAGAGATCAAGGGCAGCGATAAGCGCCGCCGGCTCCATCAGCAAGGCCAGAATGCCGCCATGCACGCGCCCACCCGCTTCCTTCATCTGGGCGGCCGGTCCGGCGGTGAATTCCAGCCGGCTCAGACCTCCACCCGCCTCGATCAGACGCAAGCCCAGATGGTGGTGAATTGGCGCCGCCAGTACGGTCGCAATCTCACGGCGGATTTCTTCGGTGCGGTCGGCGGAACCTTGATCGTCCATCAAGCGATTCTAGCCTGTATCGCTATCGGCTGTGTAGAGTGCTCGCCATGGCATTCATAGATCATATCCGCGCCTGCAACGCGCACGACATGTCCCGCTTCCGCCCGTTCCGCATCGCGGGGCAGACGGCGGGATGGATTCACGACGACTTCATTTCGACTTTGGCGCGACGCAGCGATCTGTTCATGATCCAGCCCCATGCCGTCTCCTTGAGCCGTGAGCTGGGAACCCCCGACCAGCGCAGCAAGGCAGTCGACGCCTTCCTGCGCGAGTTGAAGGACGAAGGCATGATCGGCGGCTGGCGCGACGAACGCTATCCCGTGGCGCCGCGCTGGGGCGAGGCGCCGCTGATGGCGATGGAACGCGCCGCCATCCCCTTCTTTGGCGTGCGCGCCTATGGCGTGCATCTCACCGGCTTCACGCGACGCAAAGACGGGCTGCACATCTGGGTCGCCACGCGCAGCCGCACCAAGCCAACCTATCCCGGCATGCTCGACAACACAGTGGCGGGCGGTCAGCCGGAAGGCATCTCGCTTATGGATAACGTGGTGAAGGAGTGCAAGGAGGAAGCCAGCATCCCCGAGGCGCTGGCGCGGCAGGCGCGGCCGATCGGCATCGTCACCTACTGCCTGGAGCACAAGAGCGGACTGAAGCCGGACGTGCTGTTCAACTACGACCTCGAGCTGCCAGAAGATTTCGTACCGAAACCCAACGACGACGAGATCGAACATTTCGAACTGTGGCCGGCGCAGCGCGTGCTCGAGCGCGTACGCGATACGTTCGACTTCAAATTCAACTGCAATCTGGTGCTGATCGATTTCTTTATCAGGCATGGATTGATCGACCCCAGAGAACCCGACTACATCGAGGTCGCTGCAGGGCTGCACGCCTATGCCGACGGTCCGCGCCCCTGAATTCCGCAGATTTCGCCGTTTGTCTTAAAATTGTAACATCTGGTTGAGCCGGCGGCGGCTCGACTCGATTGTGACGCCATGACACTCTGAGATCGGGGAGACGAGCGGGAAAATGCTGAAGGACGGACGCGACCTAGCGGTAAGTCAGGCCTCGCCGCAGGCGATCGCCGCGCTCGATTTCCTGCGCGATCAATGGCTTGCCTACGGCAACCGTCTGGCCGAATTCCTGCCTGCCGTCGAGAGCGATCCCGATTGCCCGATGGTCGTGATGATGACAGCACTGTTGCATCTGTCGATGGAGACGCGGCAGGGCTATCGCGACGCCGAGCCGTTCCTGCAGCGCGCCCGCGCCATGGCGGGAAAGATGAACGAGCGCGAGAGACTTTGGCTGCAGAACGTCGACGCCCAGTATCGCGACGATCCGGCGACCGTCATCGCGACGCACGAGACCCTGGCCGACCAATTTCCGCGCGACATCTTCGCGGTGAAGATGGGGCAGAAGCATTATTTCTATCTCGGCGATTTCGACGGCATGTTGCGACTGGCCGACAAGACGCTCGAGGCCAACAAGGACGTTTCACTGATCCATGGCATGCGCGCCTTCGCGCTCGAGCAGTGCCATCGCCTGGACGAGGCCGAAGAGGTGGGGCGCCTCGCCGCCTCACTGACGCGCCATGATCCCTGGGCGCACCATGCCGTGGCGCATGTGATGGAAACGCAAGGACGAGTGGACGAAGGCATCGCCTGGATGCAAAGCCAGTCATCCGCCTGGGATCAGTGCAACTCCTTCATGTACACACATAACTGGTGGCATCTGGCGCTGTTCCTGATCGACGCCGACCGGCACGACGAGGCGCTGGCGCTTTACGACACGCGCGTCTGGGGCGTGTGGAAGGAATTTTCGCAGGATCAGGTCAATGCGACCGCGCTTCTGGCGCGCCTGGAATTGCGTGGCGTCGATGTCGGCAACCGCTGGCAGGACGTAGCCAAATACCTGCTGCCGCGCGTGCACGAACATGTCTCACCTTTCCTCGATCTGCACTACATCCTCGGTCTGGCGCGCGCGGGCGAGCGGGCGGCAGTGACGGAGATGCTGGCCAGCCTCGAATCGTTTTCGCAGAACGTGCCCGATCTGGTGCGCCGCGCCTGGCAGGATGCGGCAGTGCCCGCTGCCCATGGCATTGCCGCCCATGCGATCGGCGACTGGTCTGGCGCCGTCAATGGCTTGGCCGCCGGCCTGCCGCATCTGCAGGCGGTTGGCGGTAGCCATGCGCAGCGCGACCTGTTCGAGCAGATCCATCTCGACGCCTTGATCAGGGCCGGCTGGAATGACAAGGCATTGGCGCGCCTGCGCCAGCGCGATCTGGCGCGGCCGGCCATCGCCGCCACCAAGCGCAGCCTGGCCGACATCCATGCGCGGCTCGGCCAGGCGGAAGCCGCGGCGCAATACGCCGCCACAGCCCAATCCCTGCGCCGCACTCAGACAGCAGCCTGAAAATCCAATTGCGAGACAGATAATGGCGACCGATCCCACACAGATGACCGCACTCGAACTGGTTGGCCATTACGAGCGGCGGAAACTGTCGCCGGTTGAAGTCACGCAAGCCGTCATCGACCGCATCGACGAGGTCGACGGGCAGATCAACGCCTATGCCACGGTCGACGCCGAAGGCGCGATCGAGGCGGCGAAGAAAGCGGAGAAGCGCTGGAAGAAGAACAAGCCACTGTCGCGCCTGGACGGCGTGCCTGTCAGCATCAAGGAGCTGATCCAGACCAAGGGCATGCCGACGGTCATGGGCTCGCAGGCGATCGCAGCCGACAGCCAGCCCTGGGACTACGATGCGCCGTCGGTGGCGCGCCTGCGCGAGGCAGGCGCCGTCATCGTCGGCAAGACCACGTCGCCGGAATTCGGCTTCAAGGGCGTCACCGATTCGCCGCTGCGCGGCATCACGCGCAACCCGTGGAATCCCGACAAGACGCCGGGCGGCTCGTCGGGCGGTTCGGGGGCGGCCATCGCCGCCGGCATGGGACCGCTCTCGGTCGGCACCGACGGCGGCGGGTCCATTCGCATTCCTTCAAGCTTCTGCGGTCTGGTCGGCATGAAGGCCACCTTCGGCCGCGTCGCCGCCTATCCGCCCTCGATGCACGGCACGATGGCAAACGCAGGCCCCATGGCGCGCACGGTCGAGGATTGCGCCGCGATGCTGAATGTCATCGGCAAGCCCGATATCCGCGACTGGTATTCGCTGCAGGACGACGGCGTTGACTATGAGAAACACCTGCGCGGCGGCGTGCGCAAACTGAGGATAGCCTACAGTCCCACGCTGGGCAGCGGCGCCACGGTCGATCCGGAAGTCGCCAAGCTGGTCGCCAAGGCCGCCTGGCGCTTCGAGGAATTGGGCGCGAAAGTCGAGCAAGTCGACGTGCCCGTCGAAGGCTTCGACGTCGGCGGCATGTTCCTCACCCATTGGCTGAGCTCAGTAGCGCATCTGCTGAAGGTGACGCCGAAGGAACGACATAACCTGTTCGATCCGGGCCTGGTGCAGGCGGGCGAAATGGGCGCCAAGTACTCGACGGACGATCTGGTCGTGGCGCAGCAGCAGCGCCGCATGCTGGGCCATCACTACAATTTGTTCCTGCAGAAATACGATCTGCTGCTCACCCCGACCGTGGCGGTGCAGCCATTCGACGTCGGCATGAACGCCCCGCTTGGCGCCGATGGTCAACCCAATGGTCTGTGGACGCCTTTCACCTATGTCTTCAACCTGACGCGCCAGCCGGCGATCTCCCTGCCCTGCGGCGTCAGCAAGGCGGGACTGCCGGTAGGTTTGCAAATCGTCGGCGGCCATTATCGCGACGCGCTGGTCCTGCGCGCCGCACGCGCCTACGCGCACGCCCATCCCGTACGCCTGCCCAAACTTCCCGTCGCCACAGCCTCGCAGCGGAGCGCCTGACATGAGCAAAGATCTCGCCCTGATGCCGGCCTCGAAGCTGGTAAAACTCTTCCGCCGCGGCAAGGCCTCCCCTGTGGGGCCCTGCAGGCGGTATTTGCCCAGACCGACAGACTCAACCCGGTCCTCAACGCCTTTCAGGCCCAGGATCGCGACCGCGCCATGAAAGCGGCCAAGGCATCGGAGAAGCGCTGGAAGAAAGGCAAGCCGCTCAGCGACATCGACGGCGTGCCGACCACGATCAAGGACACGCTGTGGACTATCGGCATGCCGACGCTGTTCGGCACCAAGGCCAACGATCCCAAGGGTCCGTGGATGCAGGACGCGCCGGTGCCCGCCAATTTGCGCGCGGCAGGCGCGGTGATCTTCGCCAAGACCACGACGCCGGAATACGGCTGGAAAGGCGTGACCGATTCGCCGTTGTTCGGCATTACGCGCAATCCCTGGAACACCGAGAAGACGCCGGGCGGCTCTTCGGGTGGCTCCGCCGCGTCGCTCGCCGCCGGCATGGGCACGCTGTCGGCCGGCACCGACGCCGCCGGTTCCGTGCGCATACCGGCGTCGTTCTCCGGCCTGGCGACGCTTAAGGCAACCTTCGCGCGCGTGCCGGTCTATCCGCCTTCGGCGCAAGGCACTCTGTCCAATGTCGGTCCCATGGCTCGCAACGTCACCGACGTTGCGATGATGATGAATGTCATCACCAAGCCCGATCCGCGCGAATGGTACGGCCTGCCCTATGACGGCATGGATTACGTCAAGGCGCTGAAAGGCAGCCTGAAGGGCCTGAAGATCGCCTACTCGCCAACGCTCGGCTTCGTGAAGAACGTCGATCCGGAAGTTGCCGCTGCCGTCGCCAAGGCTGCCAAGGTGTTTGCGCGCCTGGGCGCCAAGGTCACCGAAGTCGATCCCGGCATTCCCGACACGACGCAGATCCTCGACATCCACTGGATGGGCAACGTGTCGGTGCTGCTGAAGAAATTCAGCCCGGAACAGCAGAAGCTGATGGATCCCGGTCTGCTGCGAGCTGCCGCCGTGGGCGCACGCCAGAGCCAGTCCGACTACATCACCGCCATGAACCAGCGCCAGGAGATTGGCGCCACGCTCAACGTCTTCATGTCGAAATACGATTTGCTGCTGACCCCCACCATGCCGATCCCCGCCTTCGACGTCGGCAAAAGCACGCCCAAGGGCGGCGACGACGTCAGCCTGGCCTGGACGCCCTTCACCTTAACCTTCAACCTCTCGCGCCAGCCGGCGGCGTCGGTGCCGTGCGGGCTGACCAAGTCCGGCCTGCCGATCGGCCTGCAGATCGTCGGCGGCCACTACAAGGACGCGCTGGTGCTGCGCGCGGCCAAGGCATTCGAGGACGAGGTTGGCACTTTCGCCCCGAAAATGGCGACGACGTAACGGGTAAACGCTCGTTCATTGACGGCGGAGGCGTCGGCTTCCATAGTTTCGGGCAGTCACAGCGGAGCCCGAGCCATGATGAAGGAAGCCCTCGCCACCGATCCGTTCCATGCCGGCGCCAAGGGCGACCATCGCGCCGACCGCATCAGCACCGATGCCGAACGTGCCGCGCTGGCGAGCGAGACCGCGGCTTTGCGGCGCGACGGCTATCTCATCCTGCCCAATCTGGTGCCACGGAATACGGTCGATGCGATCTGGGCCGAGATGGACCGGCTGCACAAGGATACGCCCATGGGGCGCAGCGTGTTCGAAGGCTTCCACACCCAGCGCATCTACAATGTCATCGCCAAGACGCGCGTCATGGACGTGCTATGGCTGCATCCCACCATCATCGCGCTGGCGGAGGCCTATCTCGACGACCAGATCCAGCTTTCGGTCGCCTCGACCATCACCTCCTATCCCGGCCAGACGGCGCAGGTTCTGCATCGCGACGACGGCTACTATCCACTGCCTCGCCCCCGCCCGCCCTTGTCGCTGAACTGCCTGTGGGCGATCGATCCGTTCACCGCGCAAAGCGGCGGCACGCTGATCGTGCCGGGCAGCCACACCAACCCCAGCGAGGAGCGGCCGGCACAGCCCCCGATCAGCGTCGAGATGCCGCCAGGTTCGGCGGTGCTGTACGACGCCAGCCTGTTCCATGGCGGTGGCGCCAATTCGACCCAGCGACGGGCGGCGGTTTCGACGGTCTATTGCCGCGCCTGGCTGCGGCAGCAGGAGAACCAATATCTCTGCGTGCCGCCGGAAATCGCCAAGACGATCCCGCGCACGCTGCAGCGGCTGATCGGCTATTGGGTGATCGGCGCGCTGCTGGGCGTGGTCGAAGGCGGCAATTGCCGGCAAGTCCTTAAAGATTAGTTGCCGACCACCGTCAGCACGTTGGTGGTGGGAATGTCCTTCGCCGAGCGGTTCAGCGAAATCAGCTGCCGCACGATGTTGACGACCTGAGCCGTGCGCGTGCCTTGCGCCGGCGCCGAATAGGCCGTGCCGCGATAGGAGATCGTGGCCAGCGGATCGGACACGCCCGTCGGGCTGAGCACGAAGAGCGGCTCGCTGTCGCCCCGGCGGCCGACCGGCACACGCACCAGCGTCTTACCGGTGGGATCGGCGTTCTGGTAGCGGATGACTTCACCCAGGTAATAGATGATGGCTTCGGTCGAGCGCGGGAAGATGCGATAGCGATAGCGAGCGAATTGCTGCTGCTTGGGCGCCAGCAGGAAGGACTTGGCTTCGACGGCCGGCGCCCCGTCCTTGCCCGCCGCAACATTCCTTGGCCTCTCGCGTTCCTGCTGGGTGGCGCCGCAGCGATCGGGCCCGTCACCGCCCTCGTAGCAGAAGCGCACGGCGTTCACCCGCTTGCGCAGGCGATAGTCCCCCTTGGCGTCGCGCTCAAGGAGAATGCCAGCCTGGTCGATGCGCATCTGCAGATCGGCGTTCTTGATGTCGTTTGCCGCGATCGGCGGGCCGAGATCGACTATGTCGGTGACGGTCTCGGTCTTCAGGTTGTCGGCGATGAAACCGTCGACCACTTCGCCGAACTCGCTGAACTGAGTGATCCCGGGGTAGTTGTCGATGGTGCGCACTACCTTGTTCTTGTCGTCGACCACGTCGATGCGGTCGATGATCAGATACAGCATGACGCCGCGCGGGAAACCCTGCTGCAGGTAGTAGTCGATGGTCTTCATGTCGAGCGGCCGCAGGATGCCGCTGACGAATTCCTGGCTGTCGAGGATCTGGACGACGAAATTCTGGTTGGCCTGGTACGAGACGTTGGGATTGGCTGAATAGGTCCGGACCGCATCTGTGGCAAACGGCACGGTCAACCCAACCGACGACACGCCCAGCCCGACGCTGGCGTTGGCCTGGGCGCCACCGGTGGCGTTGACGATGGCGGTGAATTCCAGCGGGTGGCGCTGGCTGGCGCGCACCACATTGAGCAGCACGCCCGACATCTGGGCATTATGCGATTCGGCGTTATACGTGGCGGCGCGAGGCGAAATATGGTCGACAAGTTCGGTGCAACCCGACAGCAGCATCGACAACGCCAGAACAGCGCAACTTCGTACGATCACCGCAGCCCCCAATTTGGCGCCAGACCGGACCATCATACGAACAAAACGCCATCGGAGCGTATGGGGATATTTCGGCTACAGCGCGTAGCCGCCATCGACCATCAGGGTCTGGCCGGTGATCCAGCGGGCGCGGGAAGACGCCAGGAAGACGACAGCCTCGGCGATCTCCTCAGCCGTGCCGAGCCGGCGCAACGCCATGTTCTGACGCGAGGCTTCGAGAAAGCGCTGGTCGAAATCGCCGGTTTCGACCAGGGCATGGTACATGCCGTCTTCGATCACCCCGACCCCGACGCCATTGGCGCGGATGCCAAACCGGCCCTCTTCGGCAGCGACGCCGCGCACCAGCGCTTCGATGGCCGCCTTGGGCGCCACCGACAGGACATCCTTGACGGCGTAGCGGCGCAGCGCCGGCGTCGCAAGCGCCACGAGCGACCCCTTGGCCGAGCGCAGATGCGGTAAAGCCGCATGGATCAGGTTGAAGCAGCCGAACGCATCCTGCTCCATCGTGTCGCGAAACAACGCCGGCTCGATGCGGCTGATATGGCGCATATGGATGTAGGGGCCGGCAGCATAGATAGCGGTATGCAACGCACCGAAATCGAGCGCCGTTTCGTCGACCGCCCGCGCCACCGCCTTCTCGTCGCGCAGGTCGACCTGCAACACCACCGCCTTGCGTCCGGCGGATCGCACCAGCGCCGCCGTTTCCTCGGCACGCTCGCGCCCGTTGCGATAGGTCAGCGCCACATTGCAGCCGGCTTCCGCCAGTTGCTTGCAAATGGCGCGCCCGATGCCGCCCGAACCGCCGGCGACGAAGGCGCCGCCCGCTGCGGGAAAATCGCTCACAGCGGCGCCAATCCCAGCGCCTTGCGCACGCTGGCATGGAAATGGATCAGCGCCGCCTCGTTGCGGCCATAGATGACATGCTCCTGCGCGCCGCTATGGAACGCTTTCTGCATTTGCGCGCCGATGGTGAAATCCTCCGCCTGCACGGTGCGCACGGCGAGATCGAAGTTCTTGTTCCAGTATCTGACCGCCTTCTCGCTCTCCGCCGGTTCGGGAATGTAGAAGCCGAAATCGACCAGGCATTCGTCCGGCCGCTCGGTCGAGGGATAGACGCGCCAGGTTTCGACGTGATCGGCCTGGAAGATGAACATCGAGCCGGGAAACAGCGTGTAGAGCACGATGCAGTGCTTCAGCGGCGTCTCGCCCCACTCCGCATCCGGCTTCTGCCGCAGATCCGTCGCCGCCTTGCGCAGCGCCGTCATGCGGCAATGCAGGCCATAGCCATTGGCGCCCGAGAGGTTGCTGTGGAAGATCGGCGCCACGGTTTCCTTGTGCAGGAAGGCGATGTGATAGGATTCGAGGAAGGTGTCGATGACGAATTTCCAGTTCATCGCCACCGGAAAGCGCTCGCTGCGGAAATGTGTGTAGCGGCCGAAATCGAACGGCGCCAGTTCCTCCTGCATGCCCGACAGATGCGCATCGATGTCGATGACGCCCGCCTCGCCGTCCTTAAGCACGCGCGGCTGCACGAAGATCAGCCCGTGCTTCTCTCCCGCTGGCAGGCGCTTGAGGTGCAGCTTGTCGCGCTCGACGCCGGGAAATGCGCTTTCGTCGCTGATCGACAGCAGCCGGCCGTCGATGCCATAGCACCAGCCGTGATAGGGGCAGACGAAAGCCCGCGCATTGCCCGCGCCCTGCGCCACCGGCGCGCCGCGATGGCTGCAGATATTGGCGAAGGCCTTGACCGAGCCGTCGCGGTCGCGCGTCAGCAGCACCGGCAGCCGGTCGATGGTCTCGACGCGATAGTCGCCGATATTGGGCAGGGTGCAGGACAGGCCCATGAACAGCGGATGATCGCCGCCGAACAGGATGCGCCTCTCTTCGTGCCAGCGCGCCGGATCGGTGTAGGCGGAGACCGGATTGCGCATCACGCGCTCGGCCTGCGCGGTGCCCCGCGCGTCGAAATAGCTGAAGAGCTCGCGCAGCAGCGCGACCTGGGCTTCCCGTTTCATGGCTTGCCACCCGCTTTCATCGCCGCAAATTATGCGCCTGCAGAAAGACGCAACGCAACGCAGCTCGGACCGTCAGGCGAAACCGGCGCGCGCCCGGACCTGCGCCGCATCGAGTCCCTGCTCGCGCAGCGCTCGCAAAGCGAGCGCCTTGTCGCGCTTGGCAAGCCGCCGCCCGCTCTCATCAGTCAGCAGCAGATGATGGCGGTAGCGCGGTGTGCCGTATCCCAGCAGCGCCTGCAGCAGGCGGTGGATATGCGTGGCCTCGAACAGATCGACGCCGCGCGTGACCAATGTGATGCCCTGCAAATGATCGTCGACCGTCACCGACAGATGGTAGCTCGTCGGCGTGTCCTTGCGCGCCAGCACCACATCACCCAGCGAGGTCGGGTCAGCGGCGATGTCGCCCACATGATCGTCACGCCATGACAAAGGTCCGGTCTGCGCGGCAGCGCGGCTAACGTCGAGCCGCAACGCATAGGACTCGCCGGCGTCCATCCTCTCGGCCCTTTCGTTCGCCGAGCGATGGCGGCAGGTGCCGGGATAGAGCGGGCCGTCGGGTCCATGCGGCGCCGACGCGGCGCCGGCGATTTCACGCTGAATATCCTGGCGGGTACAGAAGCAGGGATAGATCAGCTCCATCGCCTGCAAACCTTGCAGCGCGGCGCGGTAATCGTCGAAATGCCAAGACTGGCGGCGCACCGGCTCTTCCCAGCGCAGCCCGAGCCAAGCCAAGTCCTCGAAGATCGCCTGCACGAATTCCTCGCGGCAGCGTCCGGTGTCGATATCCTCGATGCGCAGCAGGAAGCGCCCGCCGCTTTCCTGCGCCGCTTGCCAGCCCTCTAGCGCCGAGCGCGCATGGCCCAGATGCAGCAATCCGGTCGGGCTGGGCGCGAAGCGGGTAACGAGCTTGTCCACGACAGCGACATTAGCGAAGATGCCGCCTCACGCAACCAATCCGGTATTCCGATGGCGCGCCTCCGCCGCCTCAACAGCCGTTCGCTGAAGCAAGGGGCCGCGCATTTGGCGGCGGTCGATCCCGATCTGGCGCGCGCGCTGGAGCAATGCGGCCTGCCCGCCTTGCGCAGCGCCGATCCGGGCTTCGCCACCTTGCTGCGCTCCATCGTCGGGCAGCAGGTATCCGTCCATGCCGCCCGCGCCATCTGGGAGAAGCTCAGCGCGCTGGTCGATCCGCTGACGCCGGAAAATCTGCTGGCCGCCGGCGAGCCTGTGCTGCGCCAGGCCGGGTTCAGCGGCCAGAAAATCCGTTATGGGCTGGCGCTGGCCGCCGACATCGTCGAGGGGCGCATCGATCTCGATGCCATCGATCAGATGGAGGACGAGGTTGCGATCGCCGAGCTGGTGAAACTGAAAGGCATCGGCCGCTGGACGGCGGAGATCTATCTTATGTTCGCGCTGGGCCGACACGACATCATGCCTGGCGCCGATCTCGGCTTGTGGGTGGCGCTGCAGCACCTGAAGGGGTTCCGCAAACGGCCTGATGCCAAGCGTCTGCTGAAAGTCGCCGAGGCGTGGCGGCCGTGGCGCAGCGTCGCCGCCCTCACCCTATGGCATTATCGCCGCAACATGCCGGACTGGGCCAAGACGGAAGCCAAGCTGGCGCTGCGCGATGCCAAGCCCGTCGCCACGCCCGATCCGATCTCGCCGCCCATCCGCCGCAAAAGGAAAGCCACATGAGCCCGACTTTCGAACTGACAGGCCCGACCGCCGGCCCCTTGCGCGACGGCCGCCCGCGGCATCTGGTGATCCTGCTGCACGGCTACGGCGCCAACGGCGACGATCTGATCGGGCTGGCGCCGGTCTGGGCGCCGATCCTGCCCGACACGCTGTTCGTGGCGCCCAACGCGCCCTACCCCTGCGACATGAACCCGTACGGCTTCCAGTGGTTCGGCATTTCCAATCTCAATCCCGACATCATGCTGGAGGGCGCGCGTTCCGTTGCCTCGACGCTGGATGCCTATCTGACGGCGGAAATGGCGCGGCATGGGCTGGACGAGTCCAAGACCGCGCTGGTCGGCTTCTCGCAAGGCACGATGATGGCGCTGCATGTCGGCCTGCGCCGCGCCAAGACGTTCGCCGGCATTGTCGGCTTCTCCGGCGCGCTGCCGGGGGCGCAGCTTTTGAAAGAAGAGATCAGGTCGCGGCCACCGGTGCTGCTGGTGCATGGCGATGCCGATCCCATGGTGCCGGTGCAAGCGATGCGGCTGGCGCAGCTGGGGCTGGAAGCGGTCAAGGTGCCGGTCGAGGCCCATGTCTCGCCCGGCCTCGAGCACGGCATCGACCAGATGGGCCTCGAACTTGGCGCCCGTTTCCTCAGGAAAGTCCTGACCTGATCAGGCCGCGCGATCGCGCAGCTTGAGCGCGGTCTCTTCCTCGTTCTTCAGGTAGAGCTCGATAGCTTCCGGTCCGGTCAGCGCCGTATTGGGCGTCTTGCCATTGCCATGGGCGATCAGGGCCAGGCAGAACCACGCCAGACCCGCCTTGGCCGGCTTGATGTTCTTTTCCCACGCCGTGCCGTCGCCGCCGGCCAGGATCTTGTTCGGCAGGTCGGTTTCCACGCACATCGGCCGCCCAAGGCCAACGACATCGACCGCACCCGACGCCAGTGCGGCTTCCATCGCCGCCCGGGAGCGGAAGCCTCCCGTAACCATCAACGGCACTTTGGTCACTTTGCGGATCTGCTCGGCATACTCCATGAAATACGCCTCGCGCTTGACGGTGCTGTCGGCCACCGCCGTGCCTTCCGACGTCTTGGAGCCCATCATCGAGGGCTCTTCGTAGTTGCCGCCGGAGATTTCGAGCAGATCGAGCCCCGCCTCTTCCAGCCACCTCACGACCTGCAGGCAGTCGCTGTTGCTGAAGCCGCCCTGCTGGAAATCGGATGAGTTCAGCTTGGCGGAAATCGGAAAGCTCGGCCCGACCGCCTTGCGCGTCTCGCGCACGATGGTGAGCAGCAGGCGCGCGCGGTTTTCCAGCGAACCGCCCCATTGGTCGGTGCGCTGATTGACCAGCGGCGTCAGAAACTGGCTGATGAGATAGCCGTGCGCGGCGTGGATCTGTACGCCGGTGAAGC
This sequence comes from uncultured Hyphomicrobiales bacterium, assembly GCA_964388115.1. Classification (GTDB taxonomy): domain Bacteria; phylum Pseudomonadota; class Alphaproteobacteria; order Reyranellales; family JAQSWP01; genus JAQSWP01. The sequence continues at coordinate 260,852 of CAYLYK010000001.1, read as the reverse complement.
CTGTTTCCTTGGCGACGACCGCGGCGTGAACGAAGCGACGGATCACGTCGTCGACCTCAGCCGCCGTCATCGCGCGCGGCGGCGCGAAGGCGGTTTCGGGCAGGTTCTTCAGCTTCACCGCCGAAGGCGCGACCGGCTGCTCGCAGATGCGGCGTGGCGTCTGGCGGCCGGGATGGTTGATCTGCATGAACAGATGCGTGCCGTTCTGCGTGCCTGCTCTGGCATAGGCCTTCAACTGTTCGATGCCGCCATTGTTATCGATGACCACATTGCCCGGCCGTTCCAGATAGCGTCGATCGACCTGCACGTTGCCGGTGACGACCAACCCCGCCCCGCCTTGCGCCCAGCGGCCATAGAGCGATTCGTGTCGGGCTGTGGCACGGTTCATTTCGTCGGCCAGGCCTTCGGTCAGCGGCGCCTTGCCGAACCTGTTCTTCAGCACGGCACCGCACGGCAAGGTCAGCGGAGAAGCCAGCGTCAATGAGGTTGCCATCGCGTTTCCCGTCGTGAATGGTTATGGCCAAGCAAAATGCCCGGAGGAAGAAGCAAGACATGCCACAGACCGACATGATCGACCAAACCCTTCCGCGCGGCCGGCTGCAGGGATTTTGCGTGCCGGAATTTCGGCCTGTCCTGCAGGCATTCGAGGCCAATTTCGCCGAGCGCGGCGAGCTGGGCGCCAGCGTCAGCCTGACGGTGAAGGGCAAGACCGTGGTCGATCTGTGGGGCGGGTTGGCCGAGGCCGAAAGCAACCGGCCGTGGGACAAGGACACGGTGTCGATCGTCTTCTCTTGCACCAAGGGCGCCACCGCGATCTGCGCCCATATCCTGAAGAGCCGCGGCCTGCTCGATTACGATGCGCCCGTTGCGCGCTACTGGCCCGAATATGCCAAGCATGGCAAAGGCGATACCACGGTCCGCATGTTCCTCGACCATTCCGCCGGCATGCCTGCGGTGCGCGCGCCGGTGAAGAAGGACGGCACTTACGACTGGCCCTATATGATCGGGTTGCTGGAAAACGAGGAGCCGTTCTGGACGCCCGGCACGCGCAATGGCTATCACGGCCTAACCTTCGGCTGGACTGTGGGTGAAGTGGTGCGGCGCATCTCAGGCAAGTCGCTGGGACAGTTCTTCCAGGACGAAATCGCCAGGCCGCTGGGACTGGCCTTTTGGATTGGCCTGCCCGAAGCGCAGGAGCATCGCGTAGCGCCGATGGTGCGCCATGTCTGGCCGTCCGACGTCGCTCTGCCGCCGTTCTTGGAAGCGGTGGTGAAAGACAAATCCTCCACCCCGCACCTCTTCCTCATCAATACTGGCGGCTTCATGCCCGGCGGCGCCAATACCCGCGCCGGCCATGCCGCCGAAATCGGCGCCGCCAACGGCATTTCCAATGCCCGAGGTCTGGCCGGCATGTACGCGCCTTTGGCCAATGGCGACGGCAAGCTGGTCGACGGCGAGACGCTGGCGGAAATGGGCCGCGTGTCGATGGCGACGCATTTCGACGCCACGCTCTGCATCCCGACGCGCTTTGCCCTGGGCTTCATGAAGTCGATGGACAACCGCAAGCGCGTGGCGCCTGTACCGTCGCTTCCCGGCATCGATAGCGTGATCCTGGGCGAGCAGGCCTTCGGCCATGTCGGCGCGGGCGGCAGCATCGGCTTCGCCGATCCCGAATGCGGCCTCTCTTTCGGCTACACCATGAACCAGATGGGCGCCGGCCTGCTGCTCAATCCGCGCGGTCAGGCAGTGGTCGATGCCGCCTATCGCTGCCTGGGCTATCGCTCCAACGAAAGCGGCGTGTGGCGGCGTTAGGCAAGAGTGCCGCGGATCGGATAGCCTTTCGACTGCACGAAGACGATGCCGTTCAGCACCCCGTTCAAATCCGGCCGCGCAAATGGTGCGTTGGAAATATCGAGGATCTGCACCTTGCCCTCCGGATTGACCACGAACAGGCCGGGCTCGGCGAAGGGCCGGTCGGTCTCTTGCGGCGAGCGCGGCTCTGAAACGTAGAGGCCCAGCTTCTTCATCTGCTCCATCGACAGGCCGTAGCCGACCGGCAGGGTCAGCTTCATTTCCGCCACGTCAGGCTCGGCCTTTTCTTTGGGGTCGGCAGAGACGGCGAGAACCTCGATGCCCGCCTCGGCGTACTTGTCCTTCAGCGATTCGAGCGTGCCCAGATAGCGCTTGCAGATCGGGCAGTGCTTGCCGCGATACACCACCAGCATCTGCCAGCGGCCGCCGCCACCGATTTTCGCCTCGCCGCCGCCTACTTTGGGAACAGCGAATTCGGGCATAACCGCGCCTGCGTTCAGTTTCTCCGACATTGGGCATCCTCCTACAACAGGCGCCGATGTTAGCCCTCGGCAGCGAATATGGAACGCGGGAAAGGCCGAGATGATGCAGATGTGATGGGCGCGTTACAGCATGATGAACAGCTTGTGTGCGGCAATTCCTCGCCTCGCTAGCTATTGTGTTTTGCGAAAGTTTTCCCCAGAATGCGCGCCATGTGCAGGCAAATGCATAGTCGATGGAGTCCGAGGCGTGGCACCGCCGCCTGACTCATGTCCGGCCCTGGTGCTCAACGCCGACTTCCGGCCGCTCAGCTATTTTCCGTTGTCGTTGTGGTCGTGGCAGGATGCCATCAAAGCCGTGTTCCTCGATCGTGTCAGCGTCGTGTCGGAATACGAGCGCACCATCCGCAGCCCCAGTCTGGAAATCCGCCTGCCCAGCGTTATCGCGCTGAAGGAGTATATCCCCGCGTCGCGGCGACCGGCGTTCACGCGCTTCAACGTCTTCCTGCGCGATAAATTCACCTGCCAGTATTGCGGCGGGGGCTTCGCGGCGCAGGATCTGACCTTCGACCATCTGGTGCCCAAATCGCTGGGCGGCCGCACGACCTGGCACAACGTGCTGGCGGCCTGCTCGCCCTGCAACCTGCGCAAGGGCAACAGGCTGGCGCACCATGTCGGCATGCTGCCGATCCGCCAGCCGGACGAGCCCAGCACCAGCGAATTGCAGGAAAACGGCCGGGCTTTTCCGCCAAATTACCTGCACCAGAGCTGGCGCGACTTCCTGTATTGGGATAGCGAGCTCGATCCGGCATAATCGGCGCCAACAGGCGTCGGAACGGCGCCATCCCAAGGGAGACGCGCCATGCCTTTCGATTTGCCCAGCGGCGATCCGCAAAAACTCGGTCTTGACCAGGGTCAGCTCGATCGTCTGATCGACATGATCGAAAAGCATGTCGCGGAGGGCTGGTATCCCGGCTGCGAGATCGCTCTCGCACGCCATGGCAAGCTGGTGTTATCGCGCCATTTCGGCAACGCGCGCATCGCGCCGCAGAAGGTCAAGGCCGACGACAGCACGCTGTGGCTGCTCTATTCCAACACCAAGGTCATCACAGCGGCAGCCATGTGGCAGCTCGCCGAGCGCGGCTATTTCCGTTTCACCGACACGGTGGCCGAGCATCTGCCGGGCTTCGAAAAGAACGGCAAGCGCGACATCACCATATTGCAGGTCATCACCCATCAGGGCGGCTTTCCCGACGCGGTGTTCCGGGGCGACACCTACGAGGACATGGCCAAGCGACGCGAGGCTGCCTGCAACATCGCCCTGCAATGGACGCCGGGCTCGCAGGTCTCCTACCACCCGCTGGCGGCGCATTGGGTAATCGCGGCGATGATGGAAGCCGTCACCGGCAAGGACTTCAAGGCGCTGATCCGCGATGAACTCATCGAGCCGCTGGGCCTGGGCGACGAGATCAAAGTCGGCCTGCCGGAGAACCTGCATGCGCGGGCAGCCGACATGCACATTCCCGAGGACGGCAAGCCGACGGTTCAAAAGCCGCTGGAGGACGCCAACAATGCCCTGTGGCGGCGTGGCGGCGCACCCGGTGGCGGCGGCTATGCCACGGCTCGCGCCATGGCGGCGTTCTATCAGATGCTGTTGCAAGGCGGCACGCTGAACGGCAAGCGCGTGCTGTCGCCCGCCACCATCCGCTATGCCACGCGCAATTTCACCGGCGATCAAGTCGACAATTACATGGGCATGCCGATGCATCGCGGCCTGGGGCCCCATCTGCGCGGCAAGACGGACAATATTCGCGGCATGGGCTCGCTGGCGGCGCCGGAAACCTTCGGCCATGGCGGCGTCGGCTCGTCCTATTGCTGGGCCGATCCGAATTCGGGCGTGTCCTTCGCCTATCTGACCAACTCGCGCCAGCCCGATCCCTGGCACAGCAAGCGGCTGGACACGATTTCCAACTTCGTGCACAGCGCCATCATCGGCTGACGCCTATTTCAGCGCGGGCTTCTCGCCATCGGGAAGCCCGACCTGGAAAATATTGAGCGTCAGCGACACCAGGCAGTAATAGCCGAGGATCCCGACCAGCTCGACTACGGCCTTCTCGCCGAGAACCTTTACGGCGCGGGCATAGGTCTCGTCGTTCACATAGTGCAGCGCGTAGGCCTCGTTGCAGAAATCGTAGACTGCCTTCTCGTCGTCTTTCATGCCGGGCGGCGGCAGGCGATCGCGAATGGCGTCGATGATCGGCTGCGCCAGACCGCCGTCGCGCGCCATCTTCTCATGCGCATACCATTCGAACTGCGCCTTCCAGTAGCGCGCCGTCACCAGAATTGCCAATTCGGAGAGCCGCTTGGGCAGCGACGTGTTGAAACGGCAGAATTCGCCCAGCTTCTGCGCCCGGTCGGCCAGGGTCGGGCTTTGCAGCCATGGCGCGAAGGGTCCGCCGATCGAACCGCGCGGGCCGGAAACGATGTCGTCGTAGATTTTGCGCTGCTCGGGCGCCAGCTTGTCGGGATCGAGTTTGCCCAGACGCGACATCGTTCTCTCCACTGAAGGTTAAAGCGCCGACCAGCCGGGCTCGTCGCGGTCCAGCATGCGCTTGAGCGCGTCGAAATGCAGGAAGGCCTGCTGGCTCTCGCCCTGCATCTGCTTGGCAGTTTTTGCCGCCATCTCGTCGGAGACGATGCTGAGCGGCTTGCCGGTCGACATCGCCAGCACCTGCACCAGGCAGGCGCGTTCGAGAAAATAAAGCTCGTCGAACGCCATGGCCAAGGTCGAAGCCGTCACCACCACGCCGTGATTGCCGAGAAAGGCGATATCGGCATCGCCCATGGCGGCGCAGATGCGATCGCCTTCGTTGTCGTCAAGCGCCAACCCGCCATAGGCGTCGTCATAGGCGATGCGATTGTAATAGCGCAGCGCGTTCTGGGTGCACATTTCCAGCCGACCATTCTGAATCGTGGTCAACGCCGTGGCGTAAGGCATATGCGTGTGCAGCACAGCCTTGGCCGATGGCTTGCCCATATGGATGCGGCCATGGATGAAGAAAGCTGTCGGCTCTACCGGATGCCTGCCTTCGATGATCTCGCCTTTGGCGTCGGTCATCACGATGTCGGCGGCGGTGACTTCCGACCAGTGCAGCCCCTGCGGGTTGATCAGAAACCGGTCGGTAGTGTCGGGCACGGCGACCGAGAAATGATTGCAGACGCCTTCATGCAAGTTGAGGCGTGCCGCACTGCGCAAGGCGGCGGCCAGATCGATGCGGGCCTGCGAGACGGGATTGTTGCGGATCATGAACCTCTCCGGAAAGTCAGCCGAAGAATAAAGGCGGCGCGCAGGAACGCCTATAGCGGAAAAGCAGGCCTGCCCGTCATGAGCGGTTCTCGCAGCGCACGGGCTGCGTGCGGGTCTAGACGCGGCTCGACAGCCAGATGGCCAGTCGCGAGGCGGCCTTGATGCCGGCGCTGAGGACGGGATAGGCGGGCGCCTGTTCGGCCCCTTGCGTCAGCGCTTCATCGCGATGCTGCAGCTCCTCGCCGCGGAACTCCTCGATCGTTTCGCGCAAGGGCTTCTCGTCGTCTCCCAAGATGGCGGCTTGTTTGGCGTAATGCTCGTCGATGACTTCTTCGACGGCGACGGTGCAGGCCATAGCCGCCTTCTCGCCCAGCAGCGCCGTCGCCGCGCCCAGCGCGAAACCCGCGACATGCCAGATCGGCTGCAGGAGGGTTGGCCGCACGCGGCGCTCGACCAGCAGCCGGTCGAACTCGCGCTTGTGGCGCTGCTCCTGCATGGTCATGTGCTCGACCGCCTTGCGCGCCTTGTTGCCAGGCGGCAGGCGACGGCGCAGCACGGCCTGCTGGCCGGCATAGATGCGGATGGCGCCGTATTCGCCGGCCTGATCGACGCGCACGATGCGCTCGACGATCTGCCGCGGCGATGGATCGCCGGGCTGGCGGCCTTCGCCGGTGCGCTTGGGTGGCATGTCGCTGTCTTCGCTCATACGCGATTTCCCATGGCGCGGGTGAAGGCAAAGCCTGCGACAACGATGCCTGCAACGCCGGATACGATCGCGTTCCAACCGGCCATCGAGATGCCGAGCAGCGACCAGGCGATGTCGTCGCAACGCACCACCGGCGTTTCCATCAGCCGCTTGGCCGCTTCCGCCGGGCTCAGCCCCGTGAAATCGCCGCCCGAGCAGCCCGTCGGTCCCGCCCACCATTTCTGCTCGACGCCGACATGGAATGCGCCGATGCCAGCCGACACCAACAGCGCAATGCCGGCCAGCCCTACCAGCGTCCAGCCAAGCCGGCCACGCGCAATCAACCCGGCAAGGCCCAGCACGATCGCGGCCCCGTGCGCATAGCGCTGATCGAGGCACAGCGCGCAGGGCGCCAGCCCGCCGATATATTGAAAGCCCAGAGCCCCCAGCAGCAGCAAGCTGCTAACCGCGATCGGCGCCAGGGCGGCGTGCCGCGAAGATTGTCCGAACCAGGCGGGCGAAAGCGAAGTCATGGTCTAACTATGGGGTGCCCTCGGCTGCCTTGCCAGCGCCATGCCGTCGCAAGGCCTAGAACACGTACTTCACCGCGATGAAGCCGCCGATCAGCGCCGCCAGGAAGGCCCAGGTCAGCACCTCCAGGCGCTTTTCGATGAAGGTGCGGATGGGATCGCCGAATTTCCACAGCAGGCCGGCGACAATGAAGAACCGCAGGCCGCGCGTGACGATCGAAGCCCAGATGAAAGTGAACAGATCGAAATGCGCCAGGCCCGAGGCGATGGTGACGAGCTTGTAGGGAATGGGCGTCAAGCCCTTCACCAGAATGATCCAGGTGCCGTACTGCGCGAACTCATCACGAAAGGTCTGCATGGCGCCTTCCAGGTGATAGACCGAGATCACCCAGGCACCGATGGTCTCAAACAGGAAATAGCCGATGGCATAGCCGAACATGCCGCCGACCACGGAAGCGACGGTGCAGACGGTGGCGATAAGAAAAGCCTTGCTGCGCTGCGCCAGCACCATCGGCACCAGCATCACGTCGGGTGGAATTGGGAAGAACGAGCTCTCGGCGAAGGAAATGGCAGCCAAGGCAGGCAGCGCACGCCTATGGCCGGCCAACCGCATCATCCAGTCGTAAAGGCGTCGGAACATCGTCTACCATCGCTAATGCGGCGAGGGCTGCTGTCTAGCAGCGCAGTGGCACTACGGCAATCGCCAGCGGTTTCGAAACGGTTACCTTGCCTTCCATCGGGCGATTTGCCGGCAGACCAAGACTCGGCTATCTAAAGGCATAATAAATAATGCTGCAACGCAGCAAATGGGCAGGGCATGGCTAAGGATCGAAAGGGCAAAGGCCCGGTCGTCTATATCGCGCTTGTTCTCCTGGTGGCGGTAGGCGCCGGTGCCTGGTGGTACAGCAATGGCGGCGCCTTGACGCCGTCCAAGCCGGCCGCGCCGGCCCAAGGCGCGGCAGCGCCACCCAGGCCGGGTGGCGCAGCGGCAGGCGGCGGGTTTGCCGTGCCGGTCGAGGCGATAAAGGTCACGGTCGAAACCGCCCAGCGCGAGACCTTGGCCATCGGCACCTTCCGCTCCTACGAATCGGTGATCATTCGTCCCGAGGTCACGGGCAGAGTGGCGGAGCTTTCGTTCAGCGAAGGCGAGAAGGTTACGCGCGGCCAGGTCATGGTGCGGCTCGACGACTCGGTCGAGAGGGCGACGCTTGCGCAAGCGGAGGCGCGTTTGAACCTCGCCAAGTCGAACTTCAATCGCGCTCAGACTCTTGTTGCGCGCGATGCCGGGACGGTGAAAGCGCTGGACGAGGCGCGCGCCGGCCTGCTGAGTGCGGAGGCCGACATCACGCTCGCCAAGGCGCGGCTGGAAAAGATGAGCATCGCCGCGCCGTTCGACGGCATTGCCGGCCTGCGCAAGGTCAGCATAGGCAACTACCTCAGCCCCGGAACCGATATCGTCAATCTCGAACAGATCGATCCGCTGAAGATTGATTTTCGCGTCCCCGAACTCTTCCTGCCGTCGGTGAAGGACGGCGCCACCATCGCGGTGACGGTCGACGCATTCCCCGGCCGCTCCTTTGCCGGCCGCATCTATGCCATCGATCCGCTGATCGACCAGGCCGGCCGCTCCATCGTGGTGCGTGCGCGCATCGACAACCCCGGCGACATTCTGCGTCCCGGCCTGTTCGCGCGCGTCACACTTACCCTGGCCGTGCGCGAGAACGCGATTTTCGTGCCGGAGCAGAGCATCATTCCGATCGGCGACAAGGCTTTCGTCTATCGCGTCGTGGACGGCAAGATCGCCAACACGCCGGTCAAGCTCGGCTTGCGCCGCAATGCCCGAGTCGAGGTGCTTGAAGGACTGTCGCCGGGCGACCTGGTGGTCACCGCCGGGCAACTCAAGGTGCAGGACGGGCGTGCCGTCACCGTCGTGCCGGCGCCAAGCGGCACGCCGATCGCGCCGCGCACCGGCACCGAGACCGCGCCCGCCGCCGCGCCGGCCGACGGCAAGAAAACCAATTAGGCGGGAGCGCTTCGCCATGACGCTGCCGGAACTTTCCATCCGCCGCCCGGTCTTCGCCACGGTGATGAGCCTGGTGATCTTGCTGGTCGGCTTCATCTCCTATCAGCGCCTGTCGGTGCGCGAATATCCCAACATCGACGAGCCGGTGGTGACGGTCGATACCACCTATCGCGGCGCCAGCGCCGAGATCATCGAGAGCCAGATCACCGTGCCGCTCGAGGATTCGCTGTCGGGCATCGACGGCATCGACGTTCTCAGCTCGGTCAGCCGCGCCGAACGCAGCCAGATCACGGTGCGTTTCCGGCTGACCCGCGATCCCGACGGCGCCGCCGCCGACGTTCGCGATCGTGTCGGCCGCGTGCGCCAGCAATTGCCCGACGACATCGACGAGCCGGTCATGGCCAAGGTCGAGGCCGATGCGCAACCCATCATCTATCTGGCATTCTCGTCGGATCGCCATTCGTCGCTGGAGATCACCGACTACGCCGACCGCTTCGTGAAGGACCGGCTGCAGAACATTCCCGGCGTGTCGGGCGTGCGTATTTTCGGCGAACGGCGCTATTCAATGCGCATCTGGCTCGACCGGGCGCGGCTGGCGGCCTACAACATGTCGCCGCAGGACGTTGAGAATGCCCTGCGCCGGCAGAATGTGGAAATTCCCGCCGGTCGCATCGAAAGCCAGGCGCGCGAATTCACCATCATGACCGAAACCGACCTGCGCACCCCGGCGCAGTTCGACAACCTCATCCTGCGCGACGTCGGCGGCTACCTGGTGCGGCTGCGCGACGTCGGCCGTTCCGAGCTCGGCGCGCGCGACAGCCGGGTCATCGCTCGCTTCAACGGCAATAACGCCGTCGCCATCGGCGTCATCAAGCAGGCAACGGCCAACCCGCTCGACGTGTCGAAGGGCGTTCGCGAGGAGCTGCCGCGCATCGAGCGCGAGGCGCCCGAGGGCATGAGGGTCGGCGTCGGCTACGATTCCTCGATCTTCATCGACCGTTCGATCGACAACGTCTTCCACACCATTGGCGAGGCCGTGATCCTCGTCATCATCGTCATTTTCCTGTTCCTGCGCTCGCTGCGCGCCACCTTGATCCCGCTGGTGACCATCCCGGTGTCGCTGATCGGCGCCTTCGCGCTGATGCTGCTGTTCGGCTTCTCGATCAACACGCTGACCCTGTTGGCCATGGTGCTGGCGATCGGCCTGGTGGTCGACGACGCCATCGTCATGCTGGAAAACATCAGCCGCCACGTCGAGCATGGCATGCGGCCCTTCCAGGCGGCCCTGAAGGGCGCGCGCGAAATCGCCTTCGCCGTCATGGCCATGACCATCACCCTGGCGGCCGTCTATGCGCCCATGGCGTTCCAGACCGGGCGCACCGGCCGGTTGTTCATCGAATTCGCCCTGACGCTGGCGGGCGCGGTGTTGGTTTCGGGCTTCGTGGCCCTGACCTTGTCGCCGATGATGTGTTCGAAGCTGCTGAGGAACCACGAGCGGCACGGCAAACTGTTCATGGCCGGCGAGCGCATCCTGGAAGCGCTCAACAGCGGCTATCGCGCAACCCTGGCTCGATCGCTGAAAGTGCGGTCGCTGGTCGTGGTGGTCTGGGTGCTGGTCGCCGCCGCCGCTTTCTTCCTGTGGCGCGGACTGCCATCGGAGCTGTCGCCGATCGAAGATCGCGGCACTGTGGTGACGTTCGGGATCGCGCCGGAAGGCTCGACCATCGATCACACTTTCGAATACGGCCGGCGCATCGAGGCGATATTGCGCGACACGCCCAGCATGTCGACCTATTTCCTGATCGTTGGCTTCCCGTCGGTCAACAACGTCATCGCCTTCGGACGCCTGAACGACTGGAAAGAGCGCGCCGTCAAGCAGCAGCAGGTCGTGTCGTCGCTGCAGCCCAAGATATTCGGCATTCCCGGCCTGCTGGGAGGACCCAGCAATCCGCAATCGTTGGGTCAGAGCGCCTCGGAGCGCCCAGTGCAGTTCGTGTTGCAGACTTCCGGCCCCTATTCGGAGCTGCAGAAGGCGGTCGACAAGTTGCTGGCCGTAGCGCGCGCCAATCCCGGCCTGCTCACGGTCGACACCGACCTGAAACTGAACAAGCCGGAAATCCGCATCAACGTCGATCGCGAGAAGGCAGCCGATCTGGGGATCGAAGTCGACGTCATCGGCCGTACCCTGGAAACGATGATGGGCGGCCGCCAGGTCACGCGCTTCAAGCAGAACGGCAAGCAGTACGACGTCGTCGTGCAGGTAGCCGATGTCGATCGCACCAACCCCGATGACCTCAACCAGATTTTCGTGCGCGCCTCTTCCGGCCAGATGATTCCGTTGTCCAACCTGGTCACGTTCAAGGAGACCGTCGCCGCGCGTGAACTCAACCATTTCAACAAGCTGCGTTCGGCCACCATCACCGCGTTCCTGGCGCCCGGGTACACGCTGGGATCGGCGCTGGAGTTCCTGCAGAAAGAGGCGGCGCAACTGCCGCCGGGCATCGTGTTCGATCTCGCCGGCCAGAGCCGCGAGTTCCGCAGCGCCTCGGGCGGACTGTACGTGACGCTGATTCTGGCGCTGCTGTTCATCTTCCTGGTTCTGGCGGCCCAGTTCGAAAGCTTCATTGACCCGCTAATCATCATGCTGACAGTGCCCTTGGCTGCCACTGGCGCGCTGCTGGCGCTGACCCTGACCGGCGGCACCATGAACGTCTACAGCCAGATAGGCCTGGTGACGCTGATCGGCCTGATCACCAAGCACGGCATTCTAATCGTCGAGTTCGCCAATCAGCTGCAGGAGCAAGGACGCAGCAAGCTTGAGGCGGTAATCGAAGCGGCCGTGCTGCGCCTGCGACCGATCCTGATGACCACCGGCGCCATGGTGCTGGGTTCGGTGCCGCTGGCGATTGCCACCGGCGCCGGCGCCGAAACGCGCCAGCAGATCGGCTGGGTGATCGTAGGCGGCATGATGCTGGGCACGGTGCTGACTCTGTTCGTTGTGCCGAGCTTCTACATGCTGCTGGCCAGCACCCGTAAACCGCATGAGCCTGAAGCCACGCTTGCGCCAGCCCCGACGCCGGCGGAATAGAGCATGCAGCCGCTGGAATTCTGGTTCGAGTTCGCCAGCACCTATTCTTACCTGGCGGCCGAACGCATCGAAGCGCTGGCCGCGAAGTCGGACGTTGACATCCTCTGGCGTCCTTTCCTGCTCGGACCGATCTTCGCCAGCCAGGGCTGGAACAATTCGCCGTTCAACATCTATGCCGCCAAGGGCGCCTATATGTGGCGCGACATGGAACGGCTGACAGCCGACTATGGCCTGAAGCTGCGCCGGCCTTCGACTTTTCCGCGCAACGGATTGCTGGCCGCGCGGATCGCCACGGCGCATCACGAGCAGCCCTGGATTGGCGATTTCGTTCGCGCCGTCTATCGCGCCAATTTCGCGGAGGACCGGGAAATCTCGGACCCAGCCGTCGTCATCGAGATTCTGAACGCCCTGCGGCTCGAGCCGACGGCAATTCTCGACGCCGCCGGCACGGATGCCAACAAAGCACGATTGAAGGCGCAGACCGAACGCGCAATCCAGCTGGGCCTGTTCGGCGCGCCGAGCTTCACCGTTGGCGAAGAGCTGTTTTGGGGCAACGATCGACTGGAACAGGCGCTGGAGTTCGCCCGACGCAACTAGAGCAGGATTTGCTCTCGTCACTAGCGAGCTGAACGGATTTGCTTCTCCAAAACGTTCTGCCGTTGCGATTCGACCAGCAACGGAATGCCGCCCAGCAGCAGGCCCCCCAGCGACACCGCCATCACCGCCGTGTAGCCGCCGGTAAGATCGTGCGCCAGACCGCCCAGCCACGCACCCGAGGCGCCGCCCATGCCCATCGCCAGCGTGATCGATCCATAGATGCGTCCCAGGTGCGGCCCGCGAAAGCGCATGGTCGCGAGGGTCGAGATCATCGGCCCACGCGAGCCCATCGAAATGCCGAACAGCACCACGAAGGCCGTCAGCAGCCAGAAATCCTGCGGACCCGAGAAAGCCAGCAGCGCGCCGACGCCCAGCATGGTGCAGCCATAGCTGGCCGTGGCGGAAAAGCGCCTGCCGCCGCGATCGGCCAGCCAGTTGAAGCCGATCATACCGATCGGCATCAGCAGGCCGGTGACGCCCACGGCGCTGGCGGCCTCTAGCGGCGCCATACCCTGCTCGATGAGATAGGCCACGGTCTGCGGCGTCAGCGAATAGATGCCGACGGAGGTGAAGAAGAACGTGGCGCAGAGATTCCAGAACGGCGCGGCGCGCACTGCGCTGCGCAAGGTGGCGGCGGCGGGGCTGTCGCTGCCGTTGGTCGCCGCCGGCATGTGCAGATCGGGATGGCCGGCCTCGATGCGCTTCCACGGCAGCAGCAGGATGGGCAGCAGCAGAAACAGCACGCCGCCGCCCAATATGGCGTAGGCGATACGCCAGCCGTGTGCATCGATGAGAAGCTGTGACAGCGGCGCCATCACCATCAGGCCGACGCCATTTGCCGAATAGGAGGTGGCCAGCGCCGTGCCCAGCCGGCGGCTGAACCAGCGCCCGAGCAGCGCCGATTGCATCACGCTGCCCAGGGCAGCGCAGCCGATCCCGACCAGCAGGCCGAAGGTGGGATAGAACTGCCACACCGCCTGCGCCAGCGAGGATAGCGCCAGACCAAGCCCCATCGCCGCGACCCCGACGAGCACCAGCTGCCGCGGTCCGAAGCGGTCGACGAGAATGCCGGCGAGCGGCCCGCCGAAGCCGATGCCCAGCATGGAGATCGCATAGATGCCGGTCACCGCAGCACGATCGACGCCAAAGCTGGCGCTGATCGGCAGCACGAACACTGAAAAAGCGTCGCCCAGGCCGCGGCTGACCATGCCCATGACGAAACACAGGGCAATGAGCAGCAGACCGAGCCTGCCGAACCTGGAATGCGGACTACCGGGAGAGTCCGCCATTGACGCTACTAAGCAACATTACTTGCCTAGCATAGCGTTCGGCAGGAACGTGACAATGTCTGGAAATGCAATGAAGAGCGCGATTACCGCCATATCTGCCGCGACGAACGGCCAGACGCCGCGGAAAATCTGATCGAGCGGTATGTCGGGACGCACGCCGTTGACCACGTAGCAGTTAAGCCCGACGGGGGGCGTCAGCAGGCATATTTCAACCAGCTTGACGATAATGATGCCGAACCAGATCGGATCGTACCCCAGCGCAACGATGGCCGGGAAGATGACCGGCAGGGTCAGCATCAGCATGCCGATCGCGTCCATGAACATGCCGAGCACGAAATAGATCGCCAGGATGATCAGGAGAATGACGAACCGCGGCAGCGGCAATTCGACGATCCAGCCCTTGAATGCCTCTTGGATTCCGGCGAAGCCCAGGAAGCGGACGAAGATAAGCAGGGCGAAAATGATGGTGAAGATCATCACCGTCAGCTTCGCCGTCTCCATCAGCGCCTTGCCGAAATCGCCCCAGCTCATCTGCCGGCGGGCGATCGCCATGAGCAGGACCACGCCGGCGGCGCAGGCGCCCGATTCGGTCGGCGTCATCCAGCCCAGGTAGATGCCACCCATCACGAAACCGATGACGAACAGGATCGGCCAGAACCCCTGCGAAGCGACGATCTTTTCTCGCAGGGTGAAGCGCTCGGACACCGGCGGCGCCAACGACGGCGTGATCTTGACGCGGATGATGATGGCCGCCGCATAGATGAAAGCGGAGATGATGCCGGGAATGAAGCCTGCTACCAGCAGCCGGCCAACCGATTCCTCGACGATCACGCCATAGATCACGAGGATGGCGCTGGGCGGTATCAGCGAGGCCAGCGTACCGCCGGCCGCGACGCAGGCGGCGGCAAGACGCTTGTCGTAACCAAAACGCAGCATATCGGGAATGGCGATGCGGGCGAATACCGCCGCCGTCGCCGTACTGGCGCCGGAAACGGCGGCAAATCCAGCTGCCGCAAAGATCGTGGCCACGGCCAGACCGCCTGGCACGCGTGCCAGCCATTTGCGCGCTGCATCGAACAGGCCGCGCGTGATGCCGGCATAGAACGCCAGATAACCGATGAGAATGAACATCGGCAGCACGCTCAACGTGTAGTGCGTCGTCTCGGCATGGGGAATGAGGCCGGAAATGCCGATACCTGCCGGCCAGCCGCGCATATACACGAGACCGAGAATGCCGACCAAAGCGGCGGCAAACGCCACCCGTACGCCCAGGATCACGAGGACCATGAGGGCGATGGAACCGACAATGCCGATCGTTAAGGGTTCCATCAGATTGCGTCGCTTTCACTGGCGCCATGGCCGTGACCGCCGGGTGCAGGAGGCACCGCAACCGGCGCTGCTTCCGGATGCATGATAAGGCGGATGTAACCGAAAAAATTGAGCCAAAGGCGCAGCCACAGCAGGCTCAGCCCAATGGGCGCCATCAATTTGGAAGGCCACACCAGAAGATTGGCATCGATGGTGCTGTCGCCGCTCATCAGGCTGCGCAGGAAATGGGCGTAGGTTGCCTTGATCAATATCCCAACGGCGATCAAGGCCAGGACGATGGCCAGAGCTTCGACGACGTACTGCGCCCGGCCGCGCAAGAAGGCTACCGCCAGATCCATGCGAATATGGCTGCCATGGCGCTGGCAATAGGCAGCGCCCAGAAAGGCGAACACAGCCATCGTCAGTTCAATGACGTCGAGATAGCCGAAAATCGAGAAATTGAAGGCTGATCGCAGCACGACCTCGGCGATCCCGATCATCATGACCACGAAGATCGCCAGCGCCGCGAGCATGTTGAAAACATTCTCGATATGGGCATAGGCCGAGTCGAAGCGGCTAAGCAGTCCCGCCTGCGCGGCGGGGCCGCCTGATGAGCTGCCTTGCATCTGGATCTTCGTTCGCAGCCGGTTCCGGGCCTAGCTGGCGCCGGCTTTTTTCGCCGTGGCCAGGATGAGATCGATCAGCTCCTGGGCCGGGAACTTGTCCTTGTGGTCGGCGACCCACTTGTCCCACACCGGCTTGCCGCCAATCTCCTGAAACTTCTTCAGTTCGGAGGCTGGGTAGACGATCGGTATCAAGCCTCTCGCCTTGAATTCAGGGATGTTCTTGTCGTCCGCTTCCTTGTAGGCCTTCTTGAGTTCCTCGTAGGCGCCGAGGCGCGCTTCCGTCAGAAGTTTCTGATACTGCGGCGGCAGCTTGTTCCACGCGGTGATCGAGACCACGCTTGGGCAATTGGTGGTCGAAGGCGACATATTGGTCGTCCACCACTTGCTGATCTCGTGCAGCTTGTACGAGGCATGAGCGTAGGAGAACGGGAACGAAGCGGCATCGACCGTCTTGCGGTCGAGCGCCGTATAGACTTCCGAGGCCGGCGGCGAAGCGGTATTGGCGCCGATCAGCCGCATTGCGTCGCCAAGTCCGCCAAGGGCGCGCACGCGGCGTCCTTTCCAGGCCTCGACGGTAAGAGGCGGATCGCCCACTCCCATGAATTCGTACTGAGGCAGAAGACCGGCCATCAAGATCTGGGCGTCCCACTGCTTCATCTCGGCAATGATCGCCGGATGCTTGTACATCGCTTCGTACACCGCGATGGCGACGTCAGGATTGGAAAGCGGCATGAATGGCAAATCCGCCGCGAGCGAGGCAGGCGTCTTGCCGGGATGATACGCCGTGCAGATCGCAGCCATTTCGAAGGCGCCAATCTTGATGCCGTCGAGATTTTCCTTTTCAGGCGACAGCGTGCCGCCGTAGCCGATTTTGATTGTAAACTTGCCGCCGGTCTTGGTCTCGACCTCCTTGGCGACATACTCGATGCCTCTGGTGAACGCGCGCGGATTGCCCCACACCGAATATTGCCACGTGATTTTCGGTCCATCGACGACAGCTTGCGCCGCGGCCGGACTGGGTGTCGTCAACGCCGCAATCGCGACCGTGGTGAGGCAGAATGCGCCTAGGCGCGCAACAACTTGCATGCGCTGCATGGTGTCAGTCCTCCCTGTATTTTTTGCAGGGGTTTTTCCCCTTTATTGAAAAACCGTATCACGCGGTCGAACATCGAACAACGCCGGATTCCCCCGCCGCTGCTGCACTGCCACAAGAGCAGCGCTCCGACTGACGGAACGCTGCCGCCTCAGGCAATGCGCTTCTTGCTGTCGCCCCAGTAGCGATCGCGCAGCAGCCGCTTGTAGAGCTTGCCAGTCGGATGGCGCGGCAGCTCGGCCTCGAAGTCCACGCTCTTGGGGCACTTCACCGGCGACAGATGCTGACGGCAGAAGGCGATCAGCTCCTGCGCCAGATCGGGCCCGGCCTCGCGTGGATTGGCGGCCTGCACCACCGCCTTCACTTCTTCGCCGAACTGCTCGCTGGGCACACCGAACACGGCGACATCGGCGACCTTCGGATGAGTGACCAGCAGATCTTCCACTTCCTGCGGATAGATGTTCACGCCGCCGGAAATGATCATGTAGGCCTTGCGGTCGGTCAGGTAGAGATAACCTTCGGCATCGACGTAACCGATATCGCCAAGCGTCGACCAGCCTTTCTCGTTGAAGGCCTGCTTCGTCTTGTCGGCGTCGTTGTGATAGGAGAACGGCCGGCCATTGGCGAAATAGATCACGCCCGGCTCGCCGGTCGGCATCTCCGTGCCGTCTTCGCCGATGATCTTCAATTCGCCGATCAGCGCCTTGCCCACCGTGCCCTTGTGCGTCAGCCACTCGGGCGAGGCCACGGCGCAGAAGCCGTTGCCTTCGGTGCCGGCGTAATACTCGGTCAGGATCGGCCCCCACCATTCGATCATCTGCTCCTTCACCTTGACCGGACAGGGTGCGGCGGCATGGATGGCGCATTTCAGCGACGAGACGTCGTATTTCTTCCGCACTTCTTCCGGCAGCTTCAGCATGCGCACGAACATGGTCGGCACCAGCTGGCTGTGGGTGATGCGATGCTTCTGCACCAGGCGCAGATATTCCTCGGCGTCGAAATGCTCCATGATCAGCGACGTGCCGCCCATGCGCATGATGGTCATGTTGAAGCGCAAGGGAGCGGCGTGATAGAGCGGCGCCGGCGACAGATAGAAGGTGTGGCTGTCGATGCCGTAGAGCTTCTGCGACAGCGCCAGCAGCGGATTGGTCGCGGTGATCGGCTCGTTCAGGAATGGCGCCTTGATGCCCTTCGGTCGCCCCGTGGTGCCCGACGAATAGAGCATGTCGTAGCCGCTAATCTCGTCGATGATCGGCGTGGTCGGCTGCTTCGCGATAGCCCGCTCCCACGATCCGTAGTCCGCCATCTCGCCATCGACGGCGTAGTAGTGCTTCACCTTCGGCAGCTTGCCGGCGAGGCCGGCAGCAACGCCTTCCAGGCTCTTGCCGGCAATGAATACCAGCGCGCCGCAGTCGCCCACGATGTATTCCACTTCGGCAGCGGTGAGACGGGACGAGATGGCGGTGTAGTACAGGCCCGAGCGTTGCGCTGCCCAGCAGATCTCGAAGAAGCGCGGGTTGTTGTCGAGAAACAGCGCGATGTGATCGCCCGCCTTCAGCCCCAGCGAACGAAACAGATGGGCGCCCTGGTTGGAGCGGGCCTCGAGCTGGCCATAAGTCACGGTCTCGCCGCTCCCGGCCATGATGTAGGCCGGCTTGTCGGGATGGGTCTGGGCATGAATGCTGGGATGCGTCACCGCGGTTCCTCCTGCGCCTTTTCCTTGAACTCTGCACGTCATTGATAGCTCGCGCGCGAGCCCGTTATAGCGCGGCAAATTTGCGTCGTCGCCGATCTCCGGCCGCCCTTTCGCCCTGCGGTCGGCTGCCCTGGATCGGGCGGGTTGACCCGCGCCCCGGGTTCGGGTTTTATCCGCCGCCTAGCCCCTGTGCCCCAGTGGCGGAATTGGTAGACGCGGCAGACTCAAAATCTGTTGTTGGCGACAACGTGCTGGTTCGAGTCCGGCCTGGGGCACCATCGCTTCTCCCGAGAATCCGGCTTCTTGACAATCTTTTGCGGCGACCTATTATTTAACCTGTAGGTTAATTAATGCGGCGGCGCCGCGGGAACGCACCGACCATGCTGTGGTTAATCCGGTATCGGCAGTTCTGGTCGACCCGGCTCGCCCGTCTGATCGCCTTGCTGGAGAAAGAAGAATGGCGTCCAAACCCAGCCTTACCCTCAAAAGGCGCATCAAGGCGGCGCCGGAAAAAGTCTATGCCGCCTGGACCGAGCCGCAAAAGCTGATGCAGTGGTTCGGCCCGGACGAGGGCAAGGTGGTCAGTGCCAAAACCGACGTGCGCGTCGGCGGCGGCTTCCGCATCGTGTTCCATACGATGGACGGCGAGCAACACGACGTGAGCGGCATCTACAGCGAAGTCGTGCCCAACCGGAAACTCGCTTTCAGCTGGGCCTGGCGCACCATGCCCGAGCGCGAATCGCGGCTCACCTTGACTTTCAAGCCCGACGGCGACGCCACGCTCTTCACCTTGTTCCACGAGCAATTCGCCGACCAGGCCGCGCGCGATGGCCACGAGCAAGGCTGGAACGGCGCGCTGGACAAGCTGGAGCGGCTGCTCGCCGGATAAGGAGGAAGCACATGGAGAAATACCCTCCCCTTTCCCCGCGTTTCGAAACCAGCGGCCCGATACACGCGGCCGGCCTGCGCGCGCTTTACCCGGGTGACGACACTGCCGGCATTCCGCGGCAATGGGAGAAGCTCGGCGAAATGATGCCGCGGCTGCCGCGGCAGAAATTGCGCGTCGCCTATGGCATCTGCTTCGATCGACTCAAGGGTTTCGAGTATGTGGCGGCGATCGATGTCAGCGCTGATGCCCCGGTGCCGGCGGATGCCAGTAAAATCACCCTGCCCGCTCATCGCTACGCGGTGTTCGCCCATCAAGGCGATGTGACTGAAATTCGTGCAACCTGCGACTCTATCTGGCGCGACTGGGCTCCAGTCTCAGGCTGCGACATCGTGAAGGAAAAAGATGGCGCGCAGTATTTCTTCGAGCGCTACGGACCGGGCTTCGACTACCGCACCGGAAGCGGCGACATCGAAATTTGGATACCTGTCAGATAAGCGAGGTCATGCCATGCAACAGCACAAGATCGTTTCGCAAGCGGAGTGGATCGAAGCGCGCAAGGCCCACCTGGCGCGCGAGAAGGAAATGACCAGGGCGCTGGACCGGCTGCATGAGGAGCGTCGCAATCTGCCCTGGGTCAAGGTTGAGAAGAACTACGTCTTCGACGGGCCGGAGGGAAAAGTCACGCTGGGGGATCTGTTCGACGGCCGCAGCCAGCTCGTCGTGCAGCATTTCATGTTCGCACCCGGCTGGAAGGAAGGGTGCATCGGCTGCTCCTTCGCCGCCGATCACGTCGATGGCGCGCGCCAGCATTTCGAACAGAAGGACGTCAGCTTCGCCGCCGTTTCCCGCGCGCCATACAAGGAAATCGCGCCGTTCAAGCGCCGCATGGGATGGAGTTTCACCTGGGTCTCCTCCAATGGCAGCGACTTCAACTACGATTTCGGCGTGTCCTTCACGCCCGAGCAACTGGCCACGGGCACCATGGACTACAACTACGAACGCCAGAAAGCGGCGGGCGAAGAGCAACCTGGCATCAGCGTGTTCTACAGAAACGACGCCGGCGAGATCTTCCACACCTATTCGGCCTATGGCCGCGGCGACGAGCCGACGATCGGCGCCTATGCCTATCTCGATCTGGTGCCCAAGGGCCGCGACGAGACCGGACCCAATTTCAATCTCGGCGACTGGGTGAAGCTGCACGACCAGTACGAGACCACGGGCAAAGGATCCTGCTGCCACTCGACATAGCCGAGCGGCAGCAAGGCCGGCTTTATAGCAGCTTGCAGGCCTCGTCGAAGCCAAGCCGCGGGCTGCGCGCGAAGAGCTGCGACGCATCGCCGTAACCGAGATTGCACAGGAAGTTCGACTTCACCTTGCCGTCCGGCCAGAACTCGGCATCGACCTTGGCGTTGTCGAATCCCGACATCGGCCCGCAATCGAGCCCGACGGCGCGGGCGGCCAGCATGAAATAGGCGCCTTGCAGCGAGGAATTGCGGAAGGCGGTGGTGAAAATCGATTGCGCGTTGCCGGCAAACCAGTTGCGCGCATCGAGGTTGTGCGGAAACAACCGCGGCAGGTTTTCGTAGAATTCCAGATCGTAACCGATCACCGCCACCACCGGCGCCGCCAGGGTCTTGGCCGCGTTGCCCGCGCTCAGGGCCGGTTTCAGCCGCTCCTTGGCCTCTTTGGTGCGCAGGAACAGGATGCGCGCCGGCGAGCAATTGGCGCTGGTCGGCCCCCATTTCATGAGCTCGTAAATCTGCTTCAGCGTGTCGTCGCCGACCCGCTTGTCGTGAAAGACGTTATGCGTGCGGGCCTCGCGAAAAAGCTGGTCGAGACTGCGCGCGTCGATGATGCCGGACATTTGGAAACTCCCGATTTACTGTCGTTTCGACAGTAGCATGACGCTGTTTCCCGCTGCAAAATGGCGCCATGAGCGGAATGGGACTAAGGGCCTGGACGATCGGCATCGGGATGGCGGGCTGGCTTGCGGCGGGAGCGGCCATCGGCCAAACGCAGCCCAAGGGTTTGTTCCTGATCCAGCCCTTCGATGGCGCACCGCTGTCAGTCAGTTCGCTCGACGTCGCCGCCAACGGCGACATCGTGCTGGCCGCGCTGCCGCCGGAAGGATCGACGGCCGATCCCGGCATGCGCGTGGCGCGGTTCGACGCCAGCGGTCGCCGGCTGTGGGAGCGCAACCCCGCACCGAAGAGCGAATTTGTCTCGACCGTCATCGCCCGCGCCGTCGGCCCGGACCACACTTTCGCGGTGTTCGACGAAACACCCAAGGAGCAATCGCAGCTGGCGCTCGTCCGCCTCGACGGCAAGGGCCAAACGCTATGGCGACGAGAGCTGGGTCCGGGCGCGGTGTCGGATCTGGCGGTCGATGGCGAGGCCGGCGCGGTGGTTTCGGGCAGCGTGGCACGGGACAAGACCGGCGAAATCGAAGCGCTGGTCATGCGCGTATCGGCCGACGGCGCGCCCGGCTGGCGTCGCCGTCTGAGTGGCGAGCGCAAGGCCGGCGGCAACTCTGCCGATCTCCTGCGCCTGGCGCCGCAAGCCGTGACCCTGGTCGGCGGTCTGGCGGACATCGCCTATGACAAGGACGACACGGTTCTCGCCAGCCGAGGCGTCGCCATCAAGCTGCAGGCGGACGGGCAGCCGGTCTGGCGTCATTTCTTTGGCGACGGCAATACGCTGACCATGGTCGGTGGCATGGCCGCCAATTCGCTGGGCGATGCCTATGTGCTGGCACTGACGGAAACCACCGCCAATGCCGGCCAGTTCGTCGAGCTGGTGCGCATCCGTTCCGACGGCAGTATCGCCTGGCGCCGTCCGCTCGCCGGACCGGCCAGCCAGGAGATCAACGATATGGTCATCCTGCCCAATGGCGGGCTGGCGCTCGCGGGGTCGGAACCGCAGAGCCAGGATCTGCGGGCGGCGATCCTGATTCTGCTCGACGGCGAAGGCATTGAGCGCGCCCGCGTCAACTATCGCGGTTACAAAATGCGCCGGGCCTTGATGCTGAAGGCCCATCCGATGGGCGGTTTCGCCATTCTGTTCGAAGGCCCGGCAGGATCGGGGTTCGACACCACCAACTATCTCGCCCGCGTCGACGCGCAGGGACGATTCTAGCTACAGCAGCCGGTGGCGTTGCGCCAGCGCGCGCAGCCTGCCGACGATGCCCGTGGGAAAGAAATAGACGCTGGCGATGAACAGCAGGCCGAACCACAGCAGCCAGCGATCCGGATGCAGCAGGTTGGGAATGAGCGGCAGGCCCGACGTTGCCGCGCTGGCCGCGCCCATCACGTCTTTCAGATAGAGCTGCGCCAACAGAAACAGAGTGGCGCCGATCACCGAGCCGTAGAGCGTGCCCATGCCGCCGATCACCACCATCAGCAGGATGTCCATCATGATGGTGAAGCTGAGCGTCGTGTCGGGATTGGTGTAGCGCAGCACCAGCGCCAGCAGCATGCCGGCGATGGTGGCGACCGCCGCCGCCAGACAATTCGCCAAAGTGCGATAATGCACGGTGCGATAGCCGATCGCCTCGGCGCGGAACTCGTTCTCGCGAATGGCCTGCAGCACGCGGCCGAACGGCGAATTGACCACCCGCAGCAGCAGCAGGAACAAGAGCAGGGAGACGACGAAAGTCAGGTAATAGGCCATGACGCGACCATTGACGGTCACGCCAAAGATCGTGCCCTCGAACAGGCGGAAGGCGGGCCGCAGCATCTCGGGCACGCGATAGTTCAGCCCGTCCTCGCCGCCGGTGAAAGTCGACAGCTGCGAGGCCAGAATGGCGAAGGCGCTGGCGACGGCCAGCGTGATCATGGCGAAGAAGATCGCTCGCACCCGCAAGGAGAACAGGCCGATCAGCGCCGCCAGTACTACTGACAACGCGATGGCAATGCCGCCGCCCAGCAACACCCCGCCCCAATCCGGCGCCACTCGCCCCATGGCGATGGCGACGCCATAGGCGCCGATGCCGAAGAACATGGTATGGGCGAAGGAGACGATGCCGGTATAGCCCAGCAACAGATCGTAGCTGGCCGCCAGCAGGATGAAGATGCAGATCTTGCCGGCGACGTTCAGCGCATTAACCGTCGGAAACAGAAACGGCGCGAACAGCAGCGAGACGAAAACCACGATCAGCGTCGCAGCCAGAATCCGGCTGCGCGGCAGGTCGCCGGAAAGGATGGTGGTTAGCATGGCCCTACCTCCGCGCCACGGGATAGAGACCCTGCGGGCGCCACAGCAGCACCAGAACCATAAGCAATATGTTCGACCCCAGCGCCAGCTTCGGCGCCAGGAAGCCGACATAGTTCGCCGTCAGCCCAACCAGCAGCGCGCCGATGAAGCAGCCGCCAACCGAGCCCAGCCCGCCGATGATGATGACGATGAAGACCAGCACCATGACCTGCATGCCCATCGAAGCCGTAACCGTCTCCTGGTAGAGCGCCCACATGATGCCGCCGAGCCCGGCCAGTGCTGAGCCTGCGATGAAGACGCCGACGAACAGCCGCTTGATGCGATAGCCCAGCGACTCGACCATTTCTCGGTTCTCGACGCCGGCGCGGATCAGCAGGCCGAGTTTGGTCCGGTTCAGCACCAGCATCATGGCGACAAACACCAGCAACCCTATAGCGACGGCCAGCAGCCGGTATTTCTCGACCGCCACGTCGCCGATGATGAAGGCGCCGCGCAGGCTGGTCGGGCGCGGCAACGGAATCTGGTCCGGACCCCAGACAACGTGGATCGCCTGTTCGGCCACGATCAGACCGCCCATGGTGATCAGGATCTGCTTCAGATGCTGGCCATAGACCGGCGCGATGACGATGCGCTCGAAGCCGTACCCCAGCACGCCGGACACCGCCATCGCCGCGACGATGCCCGGCACCAATGCGGCCATGTTGAGCGCGAAACTGTCAGCCTGCATCCAGGCCATCAGCGGCAACATTGCGGAGGTGCCGACGAAAGCGCCGACGGAGATGAAGGCGCCGTGGCCGAAATTGAGCACGTCCATCAGGCCAAACACCAGGGTCAGGCCCGACGCCATCAGGAAAATCATCATGCCCATGGCCAGTCCGGCCAGGGTCAAGGTCAGCCAGGAGGGGAAGTCCCAGATCGCTGGTAGCGCCAGCAGGATCACGATCGGCAGGATCAGCAGCGGCAGGCGGTCGGTCCTGACCTGCGGCAAGGCATCGGCGGCAGCGGCTTTGACGGTGGCCATCGCTTGCTCCTTCACTGATGCGCGTCGAGGCTAAGGCCGAGCAGCTTGTGCTGCAGCCCGGCGTCGGCCGAAAGCGCCGCCATCGATCCGCGATGCACGATGCGCCCGTCATCCATCACCGCGACGCTGTCGCCAAGCTGGCGGGCGAAATTGAAATTCTGCTCGACCAGCAGGATCGTGGTGTCGCCCTGCTTCAATTCGCGAAAGGCTGTGATCATGTTGGCGATGATGGAAGGCGCCAGGCCCTTGCTGGGCTCGTCCACCAGCAGCAGCTTGCGCGGCTCGACGATCGCGCGGCTGACCGCCAGCATCTGCTTCTGCCCGCCCGACAGCACGCCGGCCGGCAGGGTCCAGAAACGCTTCATGGCCGGGAACAGGCCGAAGATCCAGTCCAGCCGCGCCGAATCCAGCGGCCCGTCGCGCGCTGCCAGAACGAGATTCTCTTTCACCGTCAGGTCAGCGAAGATCGCCATCGATTCGGGCACGTAGGCGATGCCAAGCCGCGCGATCTCCGGCGTCGACAGGCCGGCGATGTTGCGGCCCTCGAACAGGATTTCGCCGGCCGAGGCGCGCCACAGCCCCATGATGCTGCGCAACGTGGTCGTCTTGCCCGCGCCGTTGCGGCCCAGCAGCATGGTGAGTTCGCCGCGCGGCACGTCGAACTCGAGACCATGCAGGATGTGATATTGCGCGATGTGCGTGTTAAGCCCGCGCAAGGAGAGGATCGGCTCACTCATCGCCGCCGCCCATGCCGAGATAGGCCTGCTGCACGATGGGCGAAGCGATGACTTCGGCCGGCTCGCCGTCGGCGACCAGCTGGCCGTTATGCAGCACCACGATGCGGTCGGACAGGCTGCGCACCACGTCCATCTTGTGCTCGACCAGCAACAAGGTTTTGTCGCCCTGCGCCTTGATGCTGCGGATCAGGTCGAGAATCACCGGCACTTCATCGACGCTCATGCCGGCGGTGGGCTCGTCGAACATGAATATCTGCGGCTCCAGCGCCAGCAGGATGGCGACCTCGAGCTTGCGCTGATCGCCATGCGGCAAAGCCGCGGCCGGCGATTGCGCGGCCTGGGTCAACGCGACGCGCTCGAGATAGCTCCAGGCCGCGTCGGTCAGTTCGCGATGGCGCACCGCCATGGAAAAGAGGTTCATGCCGACCCGCGCGCGCGCCTGCACGGCCAGGCGGACGTTTTCCAGCACGCTGAGATTGGGAAAGAGGTTTGTGAGCTGGAAGGCGCGACCCAGGCCACGGCGCGTGCGATAGGGCGCCGGCAGACCGGTGATGTCCTCGCCGCCCAGCAGCACGCGGCCCGAGGTGGCGCGCAACTGGCCGGAGATGAGATTGAAATAAGTGGTCTTGCCCGCGCCGTTGGGGCCGACGATCGAGGTCAGGCTGCCGGGCTGGAATTCGCAGCTTACCGAATCGACCGCGACATGGCCGCCGAAGCTGATGGTCAGACCTTCGGTGCGCAGCACGGCGCCAGCGCTCGACGATGCGGAAGACAAGTGGGGCTCCGAAAAACGAAAGACGCCGCGGCCGTCTCCAGCCGCGGCGTCGTTTCCAGTTCTAGCGCTTGTTGCGAATCGGCAGCTTCATTTCGGAAGCCGGGATCTCGCGCACCAGCTCAAGAAGGTCGGTATCGGTCGCGTCCTTCTTCATGCGCCAGTGATACATCGGCTGCAGGGCCTGATGGTCCTCCTTGCGGAACTGCATCTTGCCCTTGGGCGTATCGAACTCCATGCCTTCCATGGCGGCGATCAGCTTCTCGGCATCGGTCGAGCCGCCGGTCTTTTCGACCGCCTGCACCAGGGCCATGGCCGCGCTCATGCCGCCGGCGGTGAAGAAATCAGGCACCGCGCCGTTGTTGCGCTTCTTGTATTCGCTCACCAGCCAGTCGTTGGCGGCGTTCTTGGGGAAGCCGTAGTAGTAATAGATGGCGCCTTCCAGGCCGGCGAAGTTCTTCCAACCCGCCATCACCGGCAGGATGTTGCCGCCCGGCGCCAGTTCGATGCCGAAACGCTCCGGCTTCAAATCCATCAGTTTGGGCAGCGGATGCGGGCCGGCCCAGATGATGGCGATGATCTTGCGGCCCGGTTTGTCCTTCAGCGCGTCGAACAGGCGCTGCGCGGAGGCGGTGAAGTCGGTGGTCTGCTGCGGCGCGTATTCCTCGAACACGACCTTGGCCTTCGAACCGACGGCTGCCAGCGCGTCTTTCATCGAGGCCACGCCGTCGCGGCCGAACGCGTAGTCTTGCGCCAGGGTGGCGATCGAGATGTCGCCCGACAGCGTTACCGCTCCGGCAAGACCGTCCTGCGAGGAATTGCGGGCGGTGCGGAAGATGTAGCGGTTCCACTTGTCGCCGGTGATGCTATCGGCCACGGCCGGCTCGATGATCATCACCTTCTTGAATTCTTCGGCCACCGGCAGCATGGCCAATGCCGCGGCCGACGAGGTGGTGCCGACCACGATATCGGCCTTCTCGTCGCCGAAAGCCTGCTCCGCCGCCGCCTTGGCGAGATCGGGCTTGATCTGGTCGTCCTTGAAAACGACCTCGAGCTTGCGGCCCGCTACTTCCATCTTGCCCTTGGTGGCGTATTCCAGCCCCAGGTTGAAGCCGGCTTCGGTCTGGCGCGCATAGGCTTCCAGAGGCCCGGTCTTGCCGTAGATCACCACGACCTTGAGCGGCGGTTTCTGCTGCGCATTGGCGCTGCCGAAAACCAGCCCGGCCGCCAGTGCGGCGCCGAGTGCCAAAATTTTACGCATGTTTCCCCCTAGGGTTTCGAACCGTTCATGCCAGGTTCTGTGAAGCGGAACGTGGCCGTAAGCGCTGGCGAGAGTCAACTTCTACTTGCGTCCAAATTGCCGCGACTGTTGGCGGCATCACGATCGATTCTCAGTTGCGGCTGGCCGAACCACCATCGATGTCGAGCACCACTCCGGAGATGTAGGAGGCGCGGGGCGAAGCCAGGAAAACGACAACATCGGCGATCTCTTCCGGTGTCGCGGGGCGATCGAATGGCAGGCCTTTCAGCGTCTCCCGCCAGCGCTCGGCATCGCCGAACTGCTCCTGAGCCCGCGTGCGCGCCAGCGTCAGCATGCGATCGGTGGCCGTCATCGGCGGATTGACGCCAAACACGCGCACATTGTGATCGACGCTCTTGCTGCCCAGCGCCTTGGTGAAGGCAACCAGCCCGGCATTGCCCATGGTGCCGGCGATGTAGTCGAACATCATGCGCGTGGCGGCCAGCCCCACCACGTTGGCGATGACGCCCGATCTGCGCTCTTTCATACGAATGAAATACTGGCGGCAGAGATTGACGTACCCGAACACCTTCAGCTCCCAGGCCTGGCGCCAGACCTGTTCGGTGATCGCTTCGATGTTGCCGCCGGGAATGGCGCCGGCATTGTTCACCAGGATATCGACGTCGGGAAACGCATCGACCAGTTTTTCCGCGCTGCCCGGCGTGGCGATATCCAGCGCCATGATATCAACGCCGACATTGTGGCGCTGGCGGATCTGCTGCTGGGCTGCCTGCAGCGCCGCTTCGGTACGCGCCACCAGCGCCACGTTGCAGCCCTCTGCGGCAAAAGCGCTGGCCACAGCCAGACCGATACCCTTGGAAGCGCCGGTAACCAGGACTTTGCTTCCAGCCAGCTTAAGGTCCATACATTGCCTCCCTGACACCTGCGGAGAAATGCCGCAAACATCTGTTGTCGTTGAATATCTCGTACGTGATCGGGCTTGGATAGGCTGCCGCGATCGCCCACAGTGAGTATCAGGTGAACAGTAACAGCAAGATAGACCGTTCTCAGCTACCGGCGCCGCGTCGGCGCCGCCGGTATCTGCTGGTTTACGCGCTGCTTGGCTCCCTGTTCCTGCATCTGGCTTTCACCATCCCGATTCTGGTGCCGTTCGACCTGTTCGCGGCCAAGCCGCCGCCGCCCGACGCGATCCCGGTGGAAATCGTCACCCTGCCCGCGCCGCCGCCGCAACCGGTCCCGCCGCCTGCACCGCCTCCGCCTGCGCAGGAGCCGACCCAGGAGAAGCCGCCCGAGCCGCCCCCCAAGCCGGTGCAATTGCCGCCGCCCACCCCGCCGCCGCCGGTCACGCCACAGCAGATCGTGGTGGCGACCCGCGACGTGGCAACGCCGCCCCAGGGCGACGAGAAGCCCAACGCCGCACCGGAAAAGCCCGAGCCGCAGCAGAAGCCGCAACCCATGCCGCCGCCCAAGCCGCAAGCCAAGCCGGAGCCGCCCAAGCCTGCGCCAACGCCGGAACCCGAAGTCACCGGCGCCATCGCGCTGACCAAGCCGCCGGTCAAGCCGCGCGACCAGATAACCGATGCCGATCACAAGATGCCGCCGATCGTGGTGCGGCCGCAGCCGCCCGGACGCAGGGGCAACAGCCTGATGCCGTCTTATCCCAGCGCGGCTCGCGCCAACGGATTGCAAGGCCGTGTCGTGCTGCTGGTGACGCTTTCACTGGATGGCCGGCCGCGGCGCATCGATATCGCGCGCTCGAGCGGCTTCGACCAACTCGACGAGTCGGCCGTGCGCGCGGTATGGCAGTGGCGCTTCTATCGCACCGACAATGGCCCGCCGGTCGAAGCGACCATCGAAATCCCGCTCGATTTCAAGATCTAGATCGGCGCTTGATTCGGGACCTCGGCTCGGCCAAGGTCCGCCCTTCACCGAGTACAATTCGGGAGATTGCACCACCATGCGTCTGTTAACGCTCGCTCTGGCGCTGTTCTGCGCCCTGGCGATTTCAACCCGGGAGGCCAGCGCCTTGGACAAGGAAAACACGCTCTACATCGATCTCGAATACGGTCGCGTCGTCATCGAAATGCGCCCCGACCTGGCGCCCAAGCACGTGGCCCAGATCAAGCAGCATGCCCGTAACAAGATTTACGACGGCGTGCCGTTCCATCGCGTCATCGACGGCTTCATGGCGCAGACCGGCGACCCGGACGGCACCGGCATGGGCGGCGCCGGCGAGCGGCTGCCGGCGGAGTTCAACAACGAATCGCACAAGCGCGGCGTCGTCTCCATGGCGCGCACCAACGATCCCAACTCGGCACGCAGCCAGTTCTTCATCGTGCTGGCCGACTCGCCCTTCCTCGACCGCCAGTACACGGTCTGGGGCAAGGTCGTTTCGGGCATGGAGTTCGTCGACAAGATCAAGAAGGGCGCGCCGGGCAGCGGCGCCGTCACAAGCCCCGATCGCATGAAGACCGTGCGCGTCGCAGCCGACGTGAAGTAGGAAACGACGTCCCACGCCGATACAGCCGCCTGTGGCGATGGACCAGCAAGCTCTCAGTCTGCCGTGCAAGATTTGCGGCGCGCCCGCAAAACTGTTCGACGTCTGCGACTTCGCCACCTATTGCCACAGGCCGGCCGGCGGCGCCGAAACGCTTTCCGGCATTGCCGTCTATTACTATCGCTGCTCCGCCTGCGGCTTCATGTTCACGCCGCTGACCGATTCCTGGTCGGCGGAAGACTTCCGCAGCCGCATCTACAACGACGAGTACGTGAAGTACGATCCCGGCTATGCCGATGAGCGGCCGCGCAGCAACGCCGCTCTGCTGACCAGCTCGTTCGGCAATCATCGCCAGGCGATCAGCGTGCTGGATTTCGGCGGCGGCAACGGCGCCACGACGGAATATCTCAAGGCCAACGGCTTTACCAACGCCGTCTCCTACGATCCGATCTCGCGCCCCGATGCTCCCTTGCCCGCCAATCAATTCGATCTGGTGACATGCTTCGAGGTTCTCGAACACGCCAACAACCCGATGGACGTGGTGCGGCGGCTGGCGGCGCTGAGCAAGGGGATGGTGCTGTTCAGCACCCTGGTGCAGCCAGCCGATATCGAAACGCAGAAACTGCGCTGGTGGTACGCGGCCCCACGCAATGGTCACATCTCGCTGTTCTCGCGCCAGGCGCTGACGCTGGCGTGGAAATCGGTCGGCATGACACTGGGGTCTTTCAACGACAATCTGCACGTGGCTTTTCGCGAGCGCCCCGCTTTCGCCGCCCACCTGTTCCGCAATTAGCTCTTCACGCCGCTATCGATAGCTGGCCAGCGTCGCATCAATCGCCTGTTCGATCGGCGTCCAGCGGAAATCCGGCAGCAACGCCTGCCGACGTGGATCGTCGATGATCACGGCCTCGTCGAACAGATAGCGCATTTCTCGAAGCTCGCGCGCGACGGGATCGAACAGGCCGGCCAGGCGCAGCAGCGTCCAGGGCACGCGCCGGATTGTCAGTTCGGGCTTGCCGGCCCGCGCGGCAATGCTCTTCAGAAACGCCAATTGCGGTCGTGCGAGGTAGCCGCGATCGTGCACGATCTCGAACGGCGTCAGCGCCTCGCCCTTTTCCAGCAGATCCAGCGCCAGCCGCGCCAGGTCGGGGACGTAGCTCCATTGATGCGCCGCATCGAGCTTGCCGAAGACCTGCATCGCCTTGCCGGCAACGGCATTGCCAAAGACCCGGTCGACCAGCCCGTTGCGCACGGTCGGTCCGAAATAGTCGCCGGCCCGCACCACCAGCACGCGGGCTCGGTCGTCGAGCGTGGCGGCTTTCAGCATGGTCTCGAGCTTCACTCGCAGCCGGCCCTTCTCGCTATTGGGCCGCATGCCGGCGGTCTCCGGCAGCGAGGCATCGGTCTGCCTGCCGAAGCCATAGACGTTGCCGGGAAACACCAGGGTCGCGTTGTGTGCCCGTGCCGCGCGCAAGGCGTTCGACGTCACGCGCTCCATGTTGGCAGTCCATTGATGATAGGGATAGTTCACGCCATGGAAGATGACGTCGACCCCGTCTGCGACCTGGATGACCCTGTCGACATCCAGCGCATCGCCTTGTCGGATATCGATGCCGTCGCGGGAAAGCCGCTGCGGATTTCGCGCCAATGCCCGAACCCGCCAGCCACGGCGAAGCATCTCCGCGGCAACGGCGCCCCCAAAGCTGCCGCTCGCCCCTAGAACCAGTGCCGTTCTCTGCATGATCTCCCCTGACGCAATCTAACATGGGGCGAGGAACGGGCAGATTCGGGCGTCTGCGCAAAATCTGGGCATTCTGCCTCCCCCAACGGCCCAGGATAACGAACTGGTCTAGCTGGATTGCCATTATCTTCAGAGAGTTAGGTCGGCCGTCGGTTCCTGCGGACCGGACGCCGAGCAATCGCGTCTTGGCTCAAGCCTTGCATTGGCTTTACTGGTACAAACCCGGCTCCCGGCACCGATGGACAGGTCATGAGCATTCACGTCGCCCTGCATCACGAGACTGAATACCGCTACGACAAGCCGATCACGCTGGGGCCGCAAACCGTCCGCCTGCGCCCCGCACCTCATTCGCGCACGCCCATTCTGTCCTATTCGCTGAAGGTCGAGCCGGCGCTGCATTTCCTGAACTGGCAGCAGGATCCGTCGGGCAATTATCTCGCCCGCCTGGTGTTTCCGGAGAAGACCACCCGCTTCAAGGTGTCGGTCGATCTGGTGGCCGACATGGCGGTCATCAATCCGTTCGATTTCTTCCTCGATCCGGCAGCGGAGAAATTTCCCTTCGCCTACGATCCGGTGCTGAGCGAGGAGCTGGCGCCCTATCGCAAGACGGCCCCGCGCGGCCGCCTGCTCGACGCTTATCTCCAGAGCATCGACCTGACGCCGTGCAGCACCATCGATTTCCTGGTCGGGCTTAACCAGCGCCTGCAGAAAGACGTCAGCTACGTCATCCGCATGGAGCCGGGCGTGCAGACGCCGGAAGTGACGCTGGAGAAGAAGCTCGGCTCCTGCCGCGACACTGGCTGGCTGCTGGTGCAGATCCTGCGCAATCTCGGCTTCGCCGCACGTTTCGTCTCGGGCTATCTGATCCAGCTCAAGGCCGATGAGAAATCGCTGGATGGCCCATCGGGCCCCGAGAAGGATTTCACTGACCTGCACGCCTGGTGCGAAGTCTATCTGCCCGGTGCGGGCTGGATCGGTTTCGATCCCACCTCCGGCCTGATGGCCGGTGAAGGCCACATCCCGCTCGCCTGCACGCCCGAGCCGCAAAGTGCCGCGCCGATCAGCGGCCTGGTCGAGAAGGCCGATGTCGAGTTCGGCTTCGAGATGAAAGTCGATCGCATTTTCGAATCGCCGCGCGTAACCAAGCCCTACACCGAGGCGCAATGGCAGCGCATCCAGAAGCTCGGCCACCATGTCGACGCCCGGCTCACATTGGGCGACGTGCGTTTGACCATGGGTGGCGAGCCGACCTTCGTTTCCATCGACGACATGGACGGCGCCGAATGGAACACCGCGGCGTTGGGCGACAACAAGCGCATTCTGGCCGGCCGCTTGTTCCGCCGCCTGGCCGATCGTTTCGCCAAGGCGCCGCTGCTGCATTACGGCCAGGGCAAATGGTATCCCGGCGAGCAATTGCCGCGCTGGGCGCTGAGCTGCGTGTGGCGCCAGGATGGCGAGAAGATCTGGACCAACCCGGAACTGTGGGCCAAGGACGAGCGGCCTTCCGGCGCCGACGAGTTGACGGCCCGCCGCTTTGCAACGGCTTTGACCAAGCGGCTCGACATCAATCCCGATTTCGCCATCCCGGCCTACGAAGACTCCTGGTATTACCTGTGGCGCGAGCGACGCCTGCCGGTGAACGTCGATCCGCTGCAATCGAAGGTCAGGGATCCGCTTGAGCGTGAGCGCCTGGCGAAGATCTTTGAGCAGGGGCTGGAATCGGTTGTCGGCTACGTGCTGCCGATCCAGCGCGCGGCCGGCAATGGCCGCAAATGGAAGAGCGGCGCCTGGTTCCTGAGACCCGAGCGGCTCTATCTGATTCCAGGCGACTCGCCGATCGGCTACCGCCTGCCGCTCGATTCGCTGCCCTGGGTCGCCGACAAAGACTTTCCGTTCGCTTCGGAAGTCGATCCCATGGCGCCGCTGGAAAAATTGCCGACGCGGCAATCCTTTGAGCGCACGCCGGCGCAGGTTCTGCCGGCAAGCGGCACGCCGGGCCGACGCGAGCAGATGCTGCCACCGGTACCGCTGAAGAACGAGTCGGCGGCCTGGGTTATCAGGACCGCCATCTCCTTCGAGCCAAGGAACGGGCATCTCTACATCTTCATGCCGCCCACGCACACGGCGGAGGACTATCTCGATCTCGTCGCCGCCATCGAGGAAACCGCAGCCGAATTGAATCAGCCGGTGTTCCTCGAAGGCTATCTGCCGCCGGCCGATCCGCGGCTGGTGCATTTCTCGGTGACGCCCGATCCCGGCGTCATCGAGGTCAACATCCATCCCTCGGCCAAATGGGGCGAGCTGCTCGATCGCACCACGGTGGTCTACGAGGAGGCGCGCCAGTGCCGGCTGGGCACCGAGAAGTTCATGCTCGACGGCCGCCATGTCGGCACCGGCGGCGGCAACCACATGGTGATGGGTGGCACGACGCCGGCCGATTCGCCGTTCCTGCGCCGGCCCGACCTGCTGAAGAGCCTCCTGGGCTTCTGGCACAACCATCCCTCGCTGTCGTACCTGTTCTCTAGCCTGTTCATCGGCCCGACCAGCCAGCATCCGCGCGTCGACGAGGCGCGCAACGATGCGGTGTACGAGCTGGAAATCGCCTTCCAGCAGGTCAAGAGCGGCAACCGCACCGAGCCGTGGCTGGTCGACCGCATCTTCCGCAACACGCTGACCGACGTCACAGGCAATACCCATCGCGCCGAATTCTGCATCGACAAGATGTTCTCGCCCGACAGTTCCAGCGGCCGACGCGGCCTGCTGGAATTGCGCGCCTTCGAAATGCCGCCACATGCGCGCATGAGCGCCACGCAGCAGTTGCTGTTGCGCGCGCTGGTGTCGCGGTTCTGGAACCAGCCTTACGAAGCGGAACTCGTGCGCTGGAACACCCGCCTGCACGACGATTTCATGCTGCCCCACTTCGTGCAGCAGGATTTCGCCGACGTGATCGAGGACCTCAACCGGCACGGCTACGAATTCGATCTTTCCTGGTTCGCGCCGCATTTCGAGTTCCGTTTCCCGGAAATCGGCAAGGTCGCCTATCGCAATGTCGACATCGAACTGCGGCACGCACTGGAGCCCTGGCATGTGCTGGGCGAGGAAGGCGGCGCCGGCGGCACAGTGCGCTTCGTCGATTCCTCGGTCGAGCGAATGCAGGTGAAGGTTTCGGGCATGACAGATCCGCGCCATGTCGTGATCTGCAATGGCCGCCGCCTGCCGCTGCGGCCGACTGGCGTCGAAGGCGAATACGTGGCCGGCGTGCGCTATCGGGCCTGGCAGCCGCCTTCGGCCCTGCATCCGACCATCCCCTCGCACGCACCGCTGGTGTTCGACCTGTTCGACGCCTGGAATGGCCGCTCGCTGGGTGGTTGCACCTATAACGTGGCCCATCCGGGGGGCCGCAACTACGAGCAGTTCCCGGTCAACGCCAACGCGGCCGAAGCGCGCCGCCGCGCCCGCTTCTTCCCCATCGGCCACAGCCAGGGCACCATCCTGCCGGCCGAGGAAGCGGTGGCGCCGGAGCATCCGTTGACGCTCGATCTTCGCTGGCAGCGCAAAGGCTGATACAGTCCGCCGCCAACAAACGGGGAGCGCTTCTGGCGCAGCCGCTGATCGACGATGTCCCAGAAACCCACCCCGATTCCTGCCGCGAAGGACGCGCCGGCGCTGGCCAATCTCGATCTGGCGCATGACGAGATGGTCACCGGCCAGGGCGGCGTGCGGCCACACTGGCAGACCCTGCTCAGCGCCATCAATTCGCTGCCGGGCAACGGGCTGGCCGAGCGTACCGACAATGCGCGCAAGCTTTTGGCCGAGGACGGCGCGCTGTACAACGCCTATGCCGATCCGCGCGGCACCGGCCAGCAATGGCAGTTCGACCTGCTGCCGGTCATCGTCCCGGCCGACGAATGGGAAGGCATCGAAGCCGGCCTGCGCCAGCGCGCCCGCCTGCTGAATGCCATCCTGTCCGACATCTATGGCCCGCAGCGCCTGTTGCACGACGGCCTGTTGCCGCCGGCCCTGATCTTCGCCAATCCCGAATTCCTGCGTCCTGCCCGCGATCCCGACATGCCGCCGCCGGCGATGCTGCAATGCTACGCCGCCGATCTGGTGCGCCTGCCCGATGGCGGCTGGCGCGTGCTGGCCGACCGCACTGAACTGGCGGCCGGCGTCGGCTATGCGCTGGAGAACCGGCGGGTGCTGGCGCGCACCATGCCGGAGATCTTCCGCACCCAGCCGGTCAGCCCGCTGCGTCCCTTCTTCGACCTGTGGCAGAACGCGCTGCAGAATCTCGCGGCGCCGACCAAGTCCAGCCCGCACATGGTGTTGCTGACGCCAGGTCCCGAACACGATGCCTATTTCGAACATGTGTATCTCGCTCGTGCGCTGGGCCTGACGCCGGTCGAAGGCGCCGATCTTGCCGCTCGTGACGGTCGCGTGGCGTTGAAGACGCTGGAAGGATTGAAGCCGGTCGATGTGCTGCTGCGTCGCGTCGAAAGCAGCTTGTGCGATCCGCTGGAGTTGAATTCGGCCTCGACCGACGGCGTGGTCGGCATGATGCAGGCAGCCCGCAGCGGTCAACTCGCCATTGCCAACGGCATCGGCAGCGGCGTGCTCGAAACCCCGGCGCTGGCGCCGTTTCTGCCCAGCCTGTGCCGCCACCTGCTGGGCGAGGAATTGCAGCTGCCATTCATCCCGACTCTGTGGTGCGGCCAGGCGGCGGCCCTGGAAGAAGTGATCGGCGATTTCGCCAGTTTCGCCGTACGCCGCTGCTTCGGCCGCCGCGAGGAGCCGATCCTGCCCGCGACGCTCGACGAGCCGGCCCGGCTCGCGCTGGCCGAGCGCCTGCGCCGCCAGCCTGCCGCCTATGTCGCGCAGCGCCTGGTGGCGCCCTCGCTGGCGCCGACCTGGAGCAGCGGCGGGTTGATGCCGCATCCCATCATCGTGCGCTCCTTTTTGGTGCGCGATGGAGCCGACTATCACGCCATGCCGGGCGGCCATGCGCGAGTGCCGATGACGCACAACGAGTTCTTCCGCTCGCCGCTGCAGCATCACGGCATCGGCAAGGACGTCTGGGTGCTAAGCGCCGACGAAGCGCGCGCGGCCGGCACCTCGATGCCCGCGCCGCAACGGCTGGCGCCCGATCGTGCTGGCGTCGTGCTGCCCAGCCGCGCCGCCGACAATCTCTTCTGGCTCGGCCGCTACGTCGAACGCCTCGACAACGGCGCCCGGCTGTTGCGCGCCGCCCTCTGGCGGCTGGCGACCGGCACCCTGGGCCCGCGCGACATGGCCGAATTGCGCGCACTGGCCCATTCGCTGGAAAATTTCAGCCTGATCGACACGGCGGCAGCCCAGGCGCCGCCCGATTCGCGCGTGCTGGCGCAGGCCCTGACGCAGGCGGCAGCGCCCGATCAGCCACTGCACGACACGTTCCACGCCATCCAGCGGCTGGCTGCCTCGGTGCGCGATCGTCTCTCGGTCGACATGTGGCAGGCGATCAACCAAATGCTGGGCGACGCGCGGCGTCGGCTGGCGCGCGGCTTTGGCGACATCGACCGGCTGATTGCCGCCATGGATGAGCTCATCCGCTTCGCCGCCACTTTCGCCGGCCTGTCGTCGGAGAACATGACGCGCGGGGCGGGCTGGCGTTTCCTCGACATCGGCCGGCGCATCGAACGCGGCGTCTACGTCAGCCAGGGTGCGCTGGGCGCCTTCGCCCTGCAGCCAGTGGCCTGGGAGCCGGCGCTGCGGCTGGCGCTGGAGTTGTGCGATTCGACCATCACCTACCGCTCGCGCTATCTCGCCGCCCTGCAGCCCGCGCCTGTGCTCGACCTGGTGCTGGCCGACGACACCAACCCGCGCTCGCTGGCCTATCAGCTGCGCCGGCTGGACGAGCATCTGGCGGCGCTGCCCAAGCGCACGGGCGAGCTGACGGTGCTTCCCGTGGCCGAGATCGCCAACGACCTCAACAGCGTGGTGCGCATGTTCGATCGCGGCGACGTCATGCGCCAGAACGAAGGCCTGCCGCTATCGATGCTGCGCGATCTGCTGGAAGAAAGCGCGCATGGCCTGCGGGCGCTGTCGAATGCCGTCACCCGCGCCTACTTCACGCATGTCCCTGCCGCCCAGGCGCTGGGCTCGCAGCGCGCGGCGCAGAGAAGCGACTGATGCTTTACGACCTTTCTCATCGCACCAGCTACGCCTATGCCAGCCCGGTCGATTTGGCCTGGCATTCGCTGCATCTGAAGGCGCGCAGCCTGCCGTTCCAGAAGATCCATTCCAGCGAGATCATCTCCGCCCCGCGCGCCAGCGAGATTCGCGAGACCACCGACCATTTCGGCAATAACGTCACCTTCCTGGCGCTGAAGGAAACGCACGACAATTTCATTGTCGAAGTCCGCAGCCGCGTCGACGTCTCCTTTCCGCAAATCGGCGATCCGGCGAAAAGCCCGGCCTGGGAAGAGGTGCGCGATCTGCTGTGGAACGATGGCTTCCCTCGCTTCGTCGAGGCGCATGAATTCGCCCATCGCTCGCCGTTGATCGCGGGCCATCCCGAGCTGCTCGATTATGCCCGCCCGTCATTCGCGCCAGGCCGGCCGATCATGGAAGCGGCGATCGATCTCACCCATCGCATCAAGCGCGATTTCGCCTACGACCCGGACGCCACGGACATTTCCACGCCGCTGCTGCAGGTGCTGAAGCTGCGCCGCGGCGTGTGTCAGGATTTCGCCCATGTGCAGATCGGCTGCCTGCGCTCGCTGGGCCTGGCCGGCCGCTACGCTTCGGGCTACATCCGCACCCGCCCGCGCGCCGGACAGGAAGCGCTGCGCGGCGCCGACGCCAGCCACGCCTGGGTCTCCGTCTGGTGCGGCGAGGCGGCGGGCTGGATCGACGTCGATCCCACCAACGATCTGGTCGTGACGGACCAGCACGTTCTGCTGGCCTGGGGCCGGGACTTTTCCGACGTCAGCCCGGTGCGCGGCGTCATCCTGGGCGGCGGCCATCACACGTTCGGCGTCGCCGTCGATCTGAGGCCGGTCGAAACCGGAGCCTGATCTCAGCACATCAGCACGGCCGCGCCCTGCAGGCGGCCATGACGCAAATCCTCCAGCGCTTCATTGGCGCGCGCCATGGGATAGGGAACGACATGGGTGCGTACGGGCACGCGCGGCGCCAGCGCCAGGAAAGCCTCGCCATCGGCGCGCGTGAGGTTGGCGACGGACACGATCTCACGCTCCTGCCATAGAATGTCATAGGGAAAAGCGGGTATCGCGCTCATGTGAATGCCGGCGCACACCACGCGGCCACCGGGCCGCAAGGCGCGCAAGGCGGTCGGCACCAAGGCGCCCACCGGAGCGAAAATCAGCGCTGCGTCGAGCTGCTCGGGTGGTTTTTCCTCCGACGACCCTGCCCATACCGCGCCGAGAGAACGGGCGAAATTCTGCGCCGCCTCGTCGCCCGGACGCGTGAAGGCGAACACCGACCGCCCCTCATGCACGGCGATCTGCGCCACGATGTGCGCCGCGGCGCCGAAGCCGTAAATCCCGATGCGCCGCGCGTCAGGGGCCTTGGCGAAGGCGCGATAGCCGATCAGGCCGGCGCAAAGCAGTGGCGCCGCTTCGGCATCGCCATAGATATCGGGCAACGCGAAGCAATAGCGCTGATCCGCCACGGCATATTCAGCATAACCGCCATCGAGCTGATAGCCGGTGAAGCGCGCTTGCGTGCAGAGATTCTCCCGGCCGGTGCGGCAATAGTCGCAAAGGCCACATGTCCAGCCGAGCCACGGCACGCCGATGCGCTGACCTTCGACGAAACGGTCCACTCCGGCGCCTCGCGCCACGATGCGGCCCACGATTTCATGCCCCGGGATCAGAGGCAGGCGCGGGTGCTGCAACTCGCCGTCCAGCACATGCAGATCGGTGCGACAGACGCCGCAAGCGGCGACCTTGATCAGGATTCTTCCAGGTCCGACCTCGGGGCGCTGGATCTGGCGCAACGTCAGGGATCGGCCCGGACTTTCCATCATCATTGCCCGCATCCGGTGCCCGCACGCCATGCTGTCCTCCGCCATGAATGCAGCATCTTCGCATCGCCGAACGACAGCCTCCTTGATCAGGCGCAAGCGGACCGTCAGCTGCTTTGGCGGGCCCCTCCCAATGGCAGCGCTGCGACAAGAATCGAGGGGCCCTGTGCTTGTGGCAGCGGTCCGATCGCTTCCAGCCGGGCAAGGGCCTGGGCAATGGCCGTCTGCTTGCGCGTCTCGCCGTCGGGCGCCAAAACCCAACCCAGATCGGCAAGGACGCGTGCATTGCCGACAACGCCGGTGCGAGCTACATCGGCACGCAAAGTGATCACGCCATGCAAAGCCGCATCTGTGTGCTTGCCGATGCGCTCAAGATCATCAACCAGCGATCCGCGCACGGACTGCAACGCCGCATCGGACAACGCGCCAATAAGTACGGGTTCCGTTTCAACGAAGTGGCCATGGATTACCAGCCGTCCCTCGGTCGGCGCCATCGTGCCGGAAAGCCGCGCCACGCCATGCGGCAGGCGATCGTCGAACAGGATCAGGCGATTGAAGTCGGCCGAAACTGCCTGCATCAGGTCACCCAGAGACGATGGTCGGGTCTGGCGCTCGATGCTGCGCGCTTCCGGCCGCAACAGAAGGGTTTCGCCGCCGGAGAAGCGACGCTCCTGCCAGCGCGTCAGGGAATAGACATAGGCCAGGCGCCCGTTGCCGGCATCATTGTGCAACCCCTGTTCGCAGCCATTGACGTAAAGCGACAACCACGGCGTACGCGGCTTCAATCCGTAACGCAACAGCGACCAGGTTTCGAGGTGGCGCATGAAACGGCTGGCCAGCTCGCGGCCCAGCACGGCGGGAAGCTCGGACCTTAGATACGTGTAGCGTCCCGGCACATGCCAGTAGTTCCAGATGAAATGCTGCGGCGGCGCCATGGCATAGGGATCGGCGAAATGCGCATCGAAGGCGGCGCGCATCTGCTGCGCGAAGCCGCAGAACTCGTCGTGGATGGCCGGAGACTCGAAGACGGACATCAGGCAAGCGAACCATTCGGCGCGACCAGGATTTTGCCGTCGCGGCCATACTCCTCGCTGTGCTTCAACGCCTGGGCGATCTGCTCGATCGGATAGATCTTCTCGACCGGCACGTTGAGGCGACCATCGGCGATGCGCTGCGCCAGCAGATCGTAGATAGCGGTGATCTGCGTGCGACTGCGCTTCATCAGAAACCGACCCAGCATGAATCCGGTGACGGTAACGCCGCGAAACACCAGCGCATGGGTTGGCGCGGCACTGTCCTCGCCCGCCAATCCGCCGTAGACGCACACGGTGCCGCCATCGCACACCGCGTCGACCAGCTTGCGCGTCGCCTGGCCGCCGACGCAGTCGATCGCCAGCCGCACCGGCTCGCCCTTCGCCGCCGCGCGCACCTTGGCGGCAAGATCGCCGCCGTCATCGACCACCACCGCATCGCCGCCCAGCGATCCGATCAGCGGCGCCAGCTCCTTGCGGCGAACGATATTGACGGTGCGGACGCCACGCTCGCGCGCCAGGCCAATCAGAATCTTGCCGACCGCCGAATTGGCGCCGTTCTGCACGATCCAGTCGCCCGGCTGCAAATCGACGATATCTTCCAGCAGGAGCAGCGCTGTCGGTGGGTTAATGCGCAGCATGGCCGCCTGCTGGAGCGGAATGTCGTCGCGCACCTTGATCGCCTGGTCGGCGGGAATGCGCCGGCGCTGCGTCCAATTCTCCCGCAGCAGGCTGATGATGCGATCGCCGGGCTTCAGATCTTTCACGCCCGCGCCGATCTTCACGACCCGACCGATACCCTCCGCGCCCGGCGTCGCCGGCAGCGGCGGCTGGCTGGCGTAGCGGCCGGTCATGAAGGAAAGATCGGCGGGATTAATCGGGAACGCCAGAACGTCGAAGACGATTTCGCCCGGCCCGGGCTCGCCAACATCGGCGACCTCGACGCAGTGTCCGACCTGCGATGGCACGCCGAACGCGCCGAACTGGACCTGTTTCATTTTCCCCCGCCGCAGTCTTCTCTTAAGATGCTGCGACGGGCAGAAGCGGTTTGCAACCGCGCCGGTCGTTCGGTCAGCGAATGAAGTGCGCCGCGTGCGCGACAAGGCCGATCAGCAGCACCACGGCGATCATGATCACGCCCTCGCCTATGGTGCGGCCCCAGCTCTTGCGGGTATTCCCAGCTTTCATGGCCAACCCCCTGTGCGTTTGCCGGCTGTCATGGCACCAAGCGGATCGGGCGATGGCGGGGTGAAAAACGGGCAAAACTGCGATTTCTGCAGGCAAGCCCGGCCGGGCGCGCAGGGCAGCCGGCTTGCGACCCACAGCCGGTGCGGGCTATGGTCCGGCCGCCGTTTTCCGCGCTTTTCGGGAGTTTTGGTCATGTCCTTTCTCGCCCAACGCCTGGGCCGCATCAAGCCGTCGCCGACCATCGCCGTCACCACGCGGGCGGCGGAACTGAAAGCGGCCGGCCGCGACGTCATCGGGCTGGGCGCGGGCGAGCCCGATTTCGACACGCCGCAGCACATCAAGGACGCGGCACTCGCGGCCATGAACAAGGGCGATACCAAATACACGCCGACCGCCGGCACCTTGGCGCTGCGTCAGGCGATCTGCTCCAAGTTCAAGCGCGATCACGGGTTGGAGTACCAGCCCAACCAGGTGATCGTCGGCAATGGCGGCAAGCAGGTGATCTACAACGCGCTGATGGCGACGCTCGATCCGGGCGATGAAGTCATCATCCCGGCGCCTTATTGGGTTTCCTATCCCGACATGGTGCTGCTGGCCGAAGGCAAGCCGGTGATCGTGGTTGGCGCTGCCGACAAGGGCTTCAAGATTCAACCGGCCGATCTCGAGAAGGCGATCACGCCGCGCACCAAGTGGATTATCCTGAACTCGCCGTCCAACCCGACCGGTGCGGCTTATAGCTGGGACGAGATGAAAGCGCTTACCGACGTGCTGGTGCGCCATCCGCAGGTTTGGGTGCTGACCGACGACATGTACGAGAAGATCGTTTACGACGACTTCAAGTTCTGCACGCCGGCGCAAGTCGAACCCAAACTGTTCGATCGCACCCTGACCATGAATGGCGTGTCGAAAGCCTATTGCATGACGGGCTGGCGCATCGGTTATGCCGCGGGTCCGCTGCCCCTGATCAAGGCGATGGACACGATCCAGTCGCAGAGCACGTCCAACGCTTCTTCGATCAGCCAGGCGGCATCGGTCGCGGCGCTGAACGGGCAGGAGGATTTCATCGCCAGCCAGAACGAGGTGTTCAAGCAGCGCCGCGATCTGGTCGTGTCGATGCTGAACCAGGCCAAGGGCCTGCATTGCCCGCGGCCCGAGGGCGCGTTCTACGTCTTCCCGTCCTGCGCCGGCGTGATCGGCAAGAAAACGCCGCAGGGCAAGGTATTGGAGACCGACACCGACTTCGTGACCTATCTGCTGGAAAGCGAAGGCGTGGCGGTGGTGCAGGGCTCGGCCTTCGGCCTGGCGCCGCATTTCCGCATCTCCTACGCCACCTCGACCGAGGCCCTGGAAGAAGCCTGCCGCCGCATCCAGCGCGCCTGTGCGGCGTTGCAATAGCGCCACGACACAGAAACGCAAAAAGGCGGCTTGAGGCCGCCTTTTTCGTTACGGCATGCCGGGTTTTCAGTTAAGGAGGAAATCGGCGCCAAGAAGAGCTGCACTTGATAAAGCGCCTACTGCCGGCACCCAGACGGGCACGCGGAATGCCGGAGGCTGCATGGTTTGGGGCCGGCGCTTCAGTTGCAGAAGTGCAA
This sequence comes from uncultured Hyphomicrobiales bacterium, assembly GCA_964388115.1. GTDB lineage: Bacteria > Pseudomonadota > Alphaproteobacteria > Reyranellales > JAQSWP01 > JAQSWP01. The sequence goes on along the minus strand of CAYLYK010000001.1, from coordinate 217,352 downwards.
GATTGACCAGCACGAAGACGACAAGAACGATAACGGCCGTGGCCTCGGCTAGCCCGGCAATCGGAAAGACGAGCGCCAGCAACAGGACGGCCGTCACGACCACTCCGGTAGCGACGAGTGGCGTGCGCGTTGTCGCTGCGACCCGGGATAGCTGGTTGGCTCCCAGCCAGGATGGCAGACTTCCCTGCGCCGCGAGCCCATAGAGCACCCGCGACGACATGATCATCTGGACCAGCACGCCGTTGACGGTGGCAAAGACGGCAATTGCAATGAACGCTGTGCCGACTGCTGGATTGGCATCCTCGAAGACGAGCGCCAGCGGCGCCGACGAGCCACTCAGCGTCTCGAGCGGCACCGCAAGAACCACCGCGCCGACCACCGCCACGTAAAGCAGCGTCGCGATCGCCAGGGTGGCGAGAATCGCTCGCGGCATCGTGCGGCCAGGATCGACGGCCTCCTCGGCCACGTTGGCGATCCCTTCGAAGCCGATGAATGCGAAGAACGCAAGCAATCCGGCGGCGGCGATTCCTGTCCAGGCGTCGGCGGTGGATGGCGGGAAAATGCGGTCGATCTCTCCCAGCAGCTCCGGCCTATGCGCAACGGCGAAGCCGATCACAAGCACCAGCCCCAGCACTTCGATCGCCGTGCAGATTGCGGCGACAGTAACCGATTCGACGATGCCCCAGGCAGCCGCAAATCCCATCACAAGCACGACGGCCGCGACAAGCACTGGAGGCGGCAAGTCGACGAAGTGGCGCAAATATCCCACAGCGCCGATCGAGATCGCAGCAGCGGACACAACACCGGTGGCCAGCACCATCCCGCCGACGGCAAGCGCCACTCCATTTGAATTCAGACCATGGCGCACATAGGCGGCTGCACCGGCGCTGACTGGAAACCGCGCGCCAAGCTCGGCGTAGGAGAAGCCGGTGAAAGCCACGACGATCGCGGCAAGCAGAAACGAAACGGGCGCGTAAAGCCCGGCTTTCGCCGCTGCAGCGCCGACTAGCACATAGATGCCGGCCCCGACTGTCACGCCCAGCCCGTACAGAATGAGCAACGGCAATCCGAGCGCGCGCTTCAGCGCCACAGAGCCGTCGCGTGGCGACGTTCCGCTTCCCAGTTTTCCTCTCCCTGACCCTCTAGGTGATCGATCCCTGGCATCATACAGATTCTTCCTGCCGAATCCGTGACTTGGTGCCACGGGTTGACGCTGCTCGCCCGCGGTGAAAGCATTGGTCGTCGACTGACACCCTGGCGACGGTTTCCTGGTCCGGTGTGTAACGTCAAACCGGCTGCCCGGGCATTTTCGCGGACGAGCTTCCGCGACAGGGAGGTGCGGCCATGTCCAATCAATCGAACGCAAGTGGAATCAAAACCGGCAGGGGACCCCGCGCGGTGGCGCTGTGCGGCCCCTATCTCAGCGGCAAGACCAGTTTGATGGAAAGCCTGCTGTTCGCCGCCGGCGCCCTGCCCCGCAAGGGCAGCGCCCGCGACAAGAGCCTGACCGGCGATGCCAGCGCCGAAGCCCGCGCTCGCCAGATGACCATCGACGTCAACCTGACCCAAGCCGAATGGATGGGCGAGACCTTCCACTTCATCGACTGCCCCGGCTCGATCGAATTCCAGCACGAGACTGCCGGTGCTCTCATGGCTGCCGATGCCGCCATCGTGGTGTGCGAACCCGATCCGGCTCGCGTCATCGCCTTGGCGCCGTTGTTGCGATTCCTGGAAGAGCGACACATCCCGCACCTGATCTTCGTCAACAAGATGGAGAACTCCTCGGCGCGCGTGCGCGACCTGCTGTCGGCGCTGCAGACCGTCTCCAATCGCAAGCTGGTGCTGCGGCAGGTGCCGATGCGCACGAAGGGCAAGGACGGCGTCGAAGAGATCACGGGCTACGTCGATCTGGTCAGCGAGCGCGCCTATCGCTATCAGCCTGGCCGGCCTTCGGACCTGATCGAAATGCCGCAGGAAATCCTGCCACGCGAAAGCGAGGCGCGCCGCGAGATGCTGGAAGCGCTGGCGGATTACGACGACAAGCTGCTCGAACAGCTGCTCGACGACGTCGCTCCCGAAAAGAGCACGATCTATCGCGATCTGCGCGAGGAATTCGGCAAGGAGCTGATCGTGCCCGTGCTGCTGGGCAGCGCCGAGCGCGATCACGGCATCCAGCGCCTGTGGAAAGCGCTGCGCCATGACGTGCCGGGCGTGGACGAGACCGCGCGGCGACGCGGCTTTTCGGGCGCGGGCACGAACGTCGAGATCTTCAAGACGTTGCATCAGCCGCACACCGGCAAGCTGTCGCTGGCGCGGATCTGGCAGGGTTCGGTGAGCGACGGCAAGCCACTCGGCGGCCAGCGCCTGGGCGGCCTGTATCGAATTCAGGGCGGGCAGCAGGCGAAGTTAAATCAGGCGGAGGCCGGCGCCATTGTCGGGCTGGGCAAGCTGGATGCGGCAGCCACGGGGCAGCGCCTGAGCGATGATGGCGTCGCCGATGCGGCGCGTGACTGGCCGGCGCCGCCATTGCCGGTTTTCGCGCTGGCCATCGCACCCAAGAATCGCACCGACGACGTGAAGCTGTCGGCGGCGTTGCAGAAATTGCGCGAGGAGGATGCAGCGCTGTCGATCGAGCATCGCGCAGAATCTTCGGAGCTGGTGCTGTCAGGCCAGGGCGAGATCCATCTTCAGGTCGCCATCGAGCGGCTAGGCAGCCGCTTCAACGTGCCCGTCATGTCGACGCTGCCCAAAGTGGCCTATCGCGAAACCATCCGGCGAGGCACCTCCGAGCACGGGCGCTACAAGCGGCAGACCGGCGGGCATGGCCAGTTCGGCGACGTGCATCTCGACATCAAGCCTTTGCCGCGCGGCAGCGGCATCCAGTTCAAGGAAACCATCGTCGGTGGCGCCGTGCCGCGCCAGTACATTCCCGGCGTCGAAGCGGGCGTGCGCGATTACATGAAGCAGGGTCCGCTGGGCTTTCCGGTGGTCGACGTGTCGGTAACCTTGACCGACGGCTCCTTCCACACCGTCGACAGTTCGGAGCAGGCCTTCCGCCACGCCGCTCGTATTGCGCTCAGCGAAGGCATGATGAGATGCGAGCCGGTGTTGCTGGAGCCGATCGTCAAGGTGACCTTCCACATTCCCAACGAAGCCACGGCCAAGGTACAGCGTCTGATCTCGACCCGCCGCGGCCAGATACTGGGCTTTACCGCACGGGACGGCTGGCGCGGTTGGGACGAGGTTTCCGCCCTGCTGCCGGAAGCGGAGATGCCCGGGCTGATCGTGGAAATCCGCTCACTGAGCTTCGGCGTGGGCACCTACCAGGCGCAGTTCGATCATTTGCAGGAATTGGGCGGCAAACTGGCAGATCGCGCCCGGCAGCAGGCCACCGCCGCTGCCTGATTTTGGCGGCCCCCGAGGTTTGCGCTAGACTGGCGCAAATCCCGGAGGACGCCATGGCCGCCAGTTTCTTCGAACGCCAGCTTGCGATGTACGCCAGCTACCATCGCGATGCGCGCAATCGCGCCACGCACTTCATCGGCATTCCTCTCATCATCTTCTCGCTGTTCATTCCGCTGGGCTGGCTACGCTTCGATATTGCCGGCCACGGCATCAGCGCCGGATTGCTGGTCGGGCTCGCCGTTCTGATCCTGTGGATCTCGCTCGAATGGGTGTTGGGCCTTACCCTCATGATAGCCCTGGTGCCGATGTGGTATCTCGGCGAATGGATCGCCACGCGCACCAGCGAGACCACGGGCTGGATTGTCTTCGCCGCGGCCTTCATCGGCGGCTGGGTATTCCAGTTGGTCGGCCACGTTTTCGAGGGCAAGCGACCGGCTCTGGTCAGCAATCTCTTTCAGGCATTGATCGCGCCGATGTTTCTGGTGCTCGAAGTGCTGGTCTGGTTGGGCATTCGCCGGGACGATCCGGTGGCGGGCGGCAGCGCGGGTTGAGGTCACGCCATGGTGACTTGCCGCGAGCGGACTTGCGGCCTAGATCGAAGACTGGATTGCTGGAGGGTGGCCGAATGTTGATCAAGCGCAGGCGTGGCTGGGAATTGCCGGAAACGGCAGCGACACCCGAATCGGTCTATCTGAACCGGCGGCAATTGATGCGCGGCGCGGCGGGCGGCACGATCCTGGCCGCCTCCTCGCTGCTGGCCAATCCCCTGCTGGCGCAGGAAGCCGATCCCACCGAGAAGCTCTATCCCGCCAAGCGCAACGAGGCCTACACGCTCGATCGGCCGGTGACGCAGGAACGGCTGGCGACCACCTATAACAATTTCTACGAATACGGCACCGACAAGTCGATCGCCAGCGACGCCAAGAAGCTGCAGATCCGTCCTTGGATGGTGAAGATCGACGGCATGGTCGAGAAGGAGATGGAGCTCGGCTTCGACGATCTGCTGGCCAAGATGCCGCTCGAGGAACGCCTCTATCGCCATCGCTGCGTCGAGACCTGGTCGATGGCCGTGCCGTGGAGCGGCTTCGCCCTGAAGTCTCTTGTCGAAATGGCAAAGCCGTTGGGCAGCGCGAAATACCTGCAGATGCAGACCTTCAAGGACGTGCGCATGGCCCCGGGCCAGCGCGACTTTCTCTATCCCTGGCCCTACACCGAAGGCCTGACGATCGAGGAAGCGACCAACGATCTGGCCTTTATCGCCACCGGCCTCTACGGCAAGCCGATCCCCAAACAAAACGGCGCGCCGCTGCGCCTGGCGGTGCCGTGGAAATACGGCTTCAAGTCGGTGAAATCGATCACCCGCTTCACCTTCACCGACAAACGGCCCAAATCCTTCTGGGAATCGTTACAAGGCAGCGAGTATGGGTTCTGGGCCAACGTCAATCCGGACGTGCCCCATCCGCGCTGGAGCCAGGCGACCGAGAAGCCGCTGGGCAGCAGCGAACGCGTTCCTACGCTGCTTTACAACGGCTATGCCGAGCAGGTGGCGCATCTCTACAAAGGGCTGGCTGGCGAACGCCTTTTCCTTTAGGCGACTGCTGCTGCATTCGACGGACAGCGCGATTTCGCGCTAGCATCCGGGCAATAGGAATTGCCGGGATGAAGCGTCATGCAATTGCAGGGCATCAAAGTCGTCGAATTCGGCGCCAATCTCGCCGGCCCGTTCTGCGGCCAGATCCTGTCGGACCTCGGCGCTGAGGTGATCAAGGTCGAACGGCCGTCGGGCGACGATTGCCGCCTGTGGGGGCCGCCCTTCATCGACGATTCCTCGGTGAATTTCGTCGCCATCAATCGCGGCAAGAAATCGGTGGTGGTCGATCTCGAGGACGAGGCGCAGCGCCAGGGCCTGATCCGGCTGATCGGCGAGGCCGACGTCTACGTCCACAACATGCGCGCTGGCGTGATGGAGAAGTTCGGCATCGACGGCAAGTCGATGCTGGCGCGCTTTCCTCGCTTGATCTACGCCGACGTCTCCGCCTTCGGCCATGTCGGGCCGATGGCGCGCAAGCCGGGCTACGAGCCTTTGCTGCAGGCCTTCTCCGGCCTGATCTCCGTCAACGGCGATCCGTCGGGTCCGCAGGCGCGCATCGGCGCGTCGGTGATCGACTACGGCACCGGCATGTGGACCACGATCGGCATCCTCGCAGCCCTCGTGAGCCGCGCGCTGACCGGCAAGGGCTGCGTCGTCAACACCTCGCTGTTCGAGACGGCGCTGATGTGGATGAGCACCCATGTCGCCTCCTACACCGCGACAGGAAAGCTGCCGCAACGCCAGGGCACGGGCCATCCGCAGCTCACGCCCTATCAGGCATTCGACACCGCCAATGGACCGCTGATGGTCACGCCAGGCAACGACCGTCTGTGGTCGCGCTTCTGCGACGTGCTGGGCAAGCCGGAATGGCCGAAAGATCCGCGCTTTGTCGATAACAAATCCCGCGCCGCCCATCGCGCTCTGCTGGTCGGCATGATCCAGGACATCATGAAGACCGACACCAAGGAGAATTGGGCGGCCAGGCTCGATGCCGCCGGCGTGCCGGGCGGGCCAATCAATCGTGTGGACGAGGTTCTGGCAGCGCCGCAGACCGACGCCTTGGGTATTCTCGACCGCTCGGTCGACGGCAAAACAGCCTTCACTCATACGCCGGTGTCGTTCGACGGCAAGCGGGCATCGAGTTCGGGCAAGGCCCCACGCATCGGCGCTCAAACGCGGGCGATTTTGCCGTCCGGCAGGACCGGCCGCGCTGCCGAATAAAAAAAACCCCTAAGCCAATGGCTTAGGGGCAAGTCAAACAGGGAGGCTTCACGTCTGGGAGACGTAGGATCGAGAGATCCTTGGCCCCAACGATAGGCTGGGGCCCCGAGTTCCTTGGACAACAACAACTTGCTGCGTCGCAACAGGAACCTGGTTGATAAATAATCCTTTAGGCTTCGTTTGCTATCAAAATTTGGGCATTTCAGGCATGCGCTCGAATCATGCCTATGTCAAAAAATCAAAACGGCGTTTCGGCGACTTTTTTCAACAGAAAATCGCGGAATACCGCCACCCGCTTCGAGTGCCGCAGCTCCTCGGGGTAGGTGAAATAAACATCGATGATGCGCTCAGGCACCTGCGGCAGCACCCGCACCAGCTTGCTGGATTCCCGAGCCAAATAGTCGGGGATTGAGGCGATACCCAAGCCGCTCTCGCAGGCGCGGAACATGCCGTAGATGTTGTTCACGCGCAGCACGATGTGGCGATTGATCTGACCGCTGTCGTCGGCGCCCTCGCGCATCAGCCAGTTCATGTCGTCGACCGGCGCACGCGCATCCTCGCCGAAAATGATCAGGTGATGACGTTCGAGATCGGCGACGGTCTCGGGCTTGCCGGTGCGGGCGATGTATTCCTGCGAGGCGTAGACGTGGCTGTGCACCTGCATCAGGTGACGCTGCACGAGGCCCGGCTGGCGCGGCATGGCGAAACGGATCGCCACGTCGGCCTCGCGCATGCCGAGATCGAGCTCCTGGTCCGACAGCAGCAGGCTGACTTCGATATCGGGATAGAGCTTGATGAATTCGTGGATCTGCGGCGTCAGCCACAGCGAGCCCAGCCCCACCGTCGTGGTGACTTTCAGCCGGCCGCTGGGCTGGTCCTGGCTGGCCTTCAGCAGGGTCTCCGTCATCGACACCTTGCCCGCCATCTCGCGCACGGTGCGATAGAGCAGTTCGCCCTGCTCGGTCAGGATCAGCCCGCGAGCGTGGCGATGGAACAGCATGACGCCAAGCTGCTCTTCAAGAGCGCCGATCTGGCGGCTGATGGCCGATTGCGACAGCTTCAGCGTCTGGCCGGCATGCGTGAAACTGCCGGCATCGGCGACGGCGTGGAATATGCGCAGCTTGTCCCAATCCATTGGCGTGGCCGTCCCCGTTTGAAATCGTTTATTGCGCCGCCTGCCGGGCAGCGAATTCCTGTGCGGCGATGAAGCGTTCGGCATCGAGCGCCGCCATGCAGCCGGTGCCGGCCGCCGTCACTGCCTGGCGATAGATCTTGTCCTGCACGTCGCCGCAGGCGAAGACGCCGGGAATGTCGGTATTGACCGTGCCCGGCTCGACGATCAGATAGCCGCCCTCGTCCATGCGCAGCTTGCCGCGGAACAGTTCGGTATTTGGCGTATGGCCGATGGCGACGAAGACGCCGTCGCATTTCACCGTCCTGATCTCGCCGCTGTTCACGTCGCGCAGGCGCACGCCGGTGACGACCGGCGGCGGGCCTTCGCCCACGATCTCCTCGACCACGCTGTTCCAGATCACGCCGATCTTGGGATTGGCGAACAGCCGGCCCTGCAGGATCTTCTCGGCGCGCAGATGGTCGCGCCTATGCACCAGCGTCACCTTGCTGGCGTGGTTGGTGAGATAGAGCGCTTCCTCGACCGCGGTGTTGCCGCCGCCCACCACCACGACTTCCTTGCCACGATAGAAGAAGCCGTCGCAGGTGGCGCAGGCCGAGACGCCGCCGGCGCGATAGGTCTCTTCCGACGGCAGGCCCAGCCAGCGCGCGCTGGCGCCGGTGCTGACGATGATGGTTTCGGCGACATAGCGGTCGCCGCTGTCGCCGATCGCCGTAAAGGGGCGGCGCGAGAAGTCGACCTCGACGATGACGTCCATGATGATATGCGCGCCGACATGCTCGGCCTGCTTCTGCATCTGCTCCATCAGCCACGGACCCTGGATGACGGATTCGAAGCCGGGATAATTCTCCACGTCGGTGGTGATGGTGAGCTGGCCGCCGGGTTGAATGCCCTGCACCACGATCGGCTTCAAGCTCGCGCGCGCGGCATAGATCGCAGCGGTGTAGCCGGCCGGGCCGGAGCCGATGATCAGAACCTTGGTGTGATGCGTCTGGGACATACCCGCCCCTCCCGAATGAGGGAGATAACATAGGTTCCGTGCAGTATTGGCGCAAGCATGCGTAAAAATCAGAGCTTGTGGACGATTTTGACGATAATTTTAGGGCTAGCGCGTAATTTTATTGCTGAAACAAGGCACCTCTGGCATAGAACGGCCGACAATGGAGGCCTGCCTATGAGCCGTGTAAAGCTGGATCGCATCGACCGCCGCATTCTCAGCGATCTGCAGGAACACGGGCGAATGACCAATGTCGAGCTCGCCAAACGAGCCGGCATCTCCGCCCCGCCCTGCCTGCGCCGGGTCAGGGCGCTGGAAAAATCCGGCTTCATCCGCGGCTACCACGCCGAGCTTAACGCTGAACAACTGGGCTATTCCGTCACCGTGTTCGCCCTGGTCGGCCTCACCAGCCAGGCCGAAGCCGATCTGAAGGCGTTCGAGACACTGGTCGGTTCGTGGCCGCAGGTGCGCGAGTGCCACATGCTGGCCGGCGAAAGCGATTTCCTGCTGAAGATCGTCGCCGAGGACTGGGACACGTACCAGAAATTCCTGACCACCAAACTGACGGCGGCTCCGCACGTCAACCATGTGAAGTCTTCGCTGGGCATTCGCTCGTCGAAGTACCAGCCGGGTGTGCCGGTGCAGGTCGATTGACCAATGCGGCGCGCCGAGATTCGCAAGATCAATCCGTGGGCGCGCTTCACCGCAGTCCTATAATTCCCAGGCCCTTTGACCGTCCTGAGGAGTCTCCACGATGAAAAAACTGCTTCTTCCGCTTGCGATTGCCGCAACCATTGCCGGCGCGCAGCCTGGTTTTGCCGCTTCGGTGCTCGATCAGTGCCCCTACACGCCCGCATGGAAGTGCAGCGGCATGCCGGCCAACAACATCAACACCTGGGATCCGATCAACGCCGTATCGAACGGCGTCTCCAGCTGGTGGTGGACCTTCTATCGCGATTGGATCGAAAGCTCGATCTGATCCAAGCGACGAAAAGGAAAAGGCCGGAGCGATCCGGCCTTTTTTTCATTTCAACCAAGCTAGTGCTATTTGAAGCTGACGCCGATCACTTCATAGGATTTCGGGCCGCTGGGCGTTTGCACTTCGAACATGTCGCCCGGAGTCTTGCCGATCATGGCCCGGCCGGTGGGCGAGGTGATCGAGATCAGGCCCTTGCTGAGATCGGCTTCGTGGGCGCCGACGATCTTGTAGGTCACCTTCTCCTCGGTGTCCTCGTCCACCAGTTTGACAGTGGCGCCGAACTTCACCGTCTTGCCCGAAAGCTTCGACACGTCGATGACGTCGGCGCGGGAGATGATGTCTTCGAGTTCCATCAGGCGGCCCTCGATGAAGCTCTGGCGCTCGCGCGCGGCATGGTATTCGGCGTTCTCCGACAAATCGCCATGGGCGCGCGCCTCGGAAATCGCCTTGATCACCGCCGGGCGTTCGATGGATTTCAACCGCTTGTGCTCTTCCTCGAGCGTGCGGAATCCGTCCTGAGTCATGGGAATTCTTTCCAACGCCACGCCGCCAACTCCTTGAAAAGCGGGGACAACCCACGCAAAAGCCTAGCATCTTCCGGCCGGCCCGTAAGCCAACAGGTTGTCCCCAGCCGAAAAGATCAGGGTTTCAGAACGATGCGTTAAAATAGGACTGCAGGGGGGCCGCATCAAGGGTGCCTTCGCGCATTGCCGCGATTCCCTCGACCGCCGCCCGGGCCCCGGCCACCGTGGTGTAATAGGGGATTTTGTTCATCAGCGCCGTGCGCCGCAGCGTGAAACTGTCGGCGATGGACTGCGCGCCCTCCGCGGTATTGAACACCAGCTGGATGCCGCCATCCTTCATCATGTCGACGATGTGCGGCCGGCCTTCCAGCACCTTGTTGACCAGCGTCACCTCGATGCCGGCCTCTTTTAGAAACGAGGCGGTGCCGCGCGTGGCGACGATCTTGAAGCCCATCTCCTGCAGCCGCCTGGCGGGGGCCACCAGATTCTTCTTGTCGTTGTCGCGCACAGAGACGAATACCGCGCCCGATGTCGGCACCTTGGTGCCGCCGCCGATCTGCGATTTCGCGAAGGCGCGGCCAAACGTCATGTCGATGCCCATGACCTCCCCGGTCGAGCGCATCTCGGGCCCCAGGATGATGTCGACGCCGGGGAAGCGGGCGAACGGGAACACCGCTTCCTTCACCGCAATATGCTTGCCGGTGTGGCGCGGAATCTTGATGTCCTTCAGCTTCTCACCGGCCATCAGCCGCGCCGCCAGCTTGGCGATAGCGACGCCCGTCGCCTTGGCAACGAAGGGCACCGTGCGCGAGGCACGCGGATTGACCTCGAGGATATAGACGTCCTGGTCCTTGACCGCGAACTGCACGTTCATCAGCCCAACAACATGCAGGGCCTTGGCCAACGCCACGGTCTGCTGTTCGATGTCGGCGATGACCGACTTCGACAGCGAATGCGGCGGCAGGCAGCAGGCCGAGTCGCCCGAATGCACGCCGGCCTCTTCGATATGTTCCATGATGCCGGCAACGAAGACCTCGCCATCGGCATCGGCCAGCGCATCGACGTCGACCTCGATCGCGTCGTTGAGATAGGAATCGATCAGCACCGGATTGCTGCCCGAGACTTTCACGGCATCGCGCGTGTAGCGCTCCAGCCCGGTGCGATCGTGCACGATCTGCATGGCGCGCCCGCCCAGCACATAGGACGGGCGGATCACCACCGGATAGCCGATGCGCTCGGCGACTTCGATGGCTTCTTCCTGCGATGTCGCGGTGCCGTTGTTCGGCTGGCGCAGCTTCAGATCCTGCAGCAGCACCTGGAAGCGTTTGCGATCTTCCGCCAGATCGATGGCGTCGGGCGAGGTGCCGAGAATGGGAATGCCGGCACGCTCCAGCGCATCGGCCAGCTTCAGCGGCGTCTGACCGCCGAACTGCACGATCAGCCCCAGAAGCTTGCCTTTCGCCTGCTCCTTGCGCACCAGCTCGACCACGTCTTCAGCCGTCAGCGGCTCGAAATAGAGGCGGTCGGACGTGTCGTAGTCGGTCGAGACGGTTTCGGGATTGCAGTTGACCATGATGGTCTCGAAACCCGCTTCGCGCAGGGCGTAGACGGCATGGACGCAGCAATAGTCGAACTCGATGCCCTGGCCGATGCGGTTGGGACCGCCACCCAGGATGATGACCTTGGTGCGCTCGGTGACATCGGCTTCGCATTCGGCCGGGTTGGCGCCGTCGCCTTCATAGGCCGAGTAGAGATAAGGCGTGCGCGAGGCGAACTCGGCGGCGCAGGTGTCGATACGCTTGTAGACCGGTCGCACGTTCAGCCGATGGCGGGTCGCCATCACCTCGGCTTCCGCAACGCCGGCAAGTTCGGCCAGCCGCGCATCTGAGAAACCACGCTTCTTCAGGTTGAGCAGCGCCAGCCGTTCCGCAGGCAGGCCGTTCTTTCGAACGTCCTCCTCGATCTCGACCAGCTCCTTGATCTGGCGCAGGAACCAGGGCTCGTAGCGGCAGGCGCCGGCGACTTCCTCGACCGTCAGCCCATGGCGGAACGCCTGCGCGATGACCAGGATGCGATCGGGCGTCGGCCGCGCCAGCGCGCCGACCAGCGCGTCCTTGTTGGGCGCATCCTTGATCTCGACTTCGTTCAGACCGGTCAGCCCGGTCTCCATCGAGCGCAGCGCCTTCTGCAGCGATTCCTGGAAGGAGCGGCCGATCGCCATGGCTTCGCCCACCGACTTCATCGAGGTGGTCAGCAAAGCTTCGGCGCCGGGAAACTTCTCGAAGGCAAAGCGCGGGATCTTGGTGACGACGTAATCGATGGTGGGCTCGAACGAGGCCGGCGTGACGCCGGTGATGTCGTTCTGCAATTCGTCCAGCGTGTAACCCACAGCCAGACGGGCGGCGACCTTGGCGATCGGGAAGCCGGTGGCCTTCGACGCCAGTGCCGAGGAGCGCGAGACGCGCGGGTTCATCTCGATCACGACCATGCGGCCGGTTTCCGGATTGACGGCGAACTGCACGTTCGAGCCGCCGGTATCGACCCCGATCTCGCGCAGCACCGCGATCGAGGCGTTGCGCATGATCTGGTATTCCTTGTCGGTCAAGGTCAGCGCCGGCGCCACCGTCACCGAATCGCCGGTATGGATGCCCATCGGATCGACATTCTCGATCGAGCAGACGATGATGCAGTTGTCGGCGCGATCGCGCACGACCTCCATCTCGTATTCCTTCCAGCCCAGCACCGATTCCTCGACCAGCACTTCGGTGGTCGGCGAGGCTTCGAGGCCGCCGGCGACGATGTCGAGATATTCGTCGCGGTTATAGGCGATGCCGCCGCCGGTACCGCCCAGCGTGAAAGACGGGCGAATGATCGCCGGCAGCCCGACCTTGTCGAGGGCCGCGCGCGCCTCTTCGATGCTGTGCACGACTTCAGATTTCGGACTTTCCAGCCCGATCTTGGTCATGGCGTCGCGAAATTTCAGCCGGTCCTCGGCCTTGTCGATGGCTTCGGCATCGGCGCCGATCAGCTCGACGCCCAGCTTGGCCAGCCGCCCATCGCGCACCAGCGCCATCGCCGTGTTCAGCGCCGTCTGCCCGCCCATGGTCGGCAGCAGCGCGTCGGGTTTTTCCTTCTCGATGATGCGCGCCACCATGTCGGGCGTGATCGGCTCGACGTAAGTGGCATGCGCCAGACCCGGATCGGTCATGATCGTGGCCGGGTTGGAGTTCACCAGAATGATCCGGTAGCCCTCTTCCTTCAGCGCCTGGCATGCCTGCACGCCCGAATAGTCGAACTCGCACGCCTGCCCGATAACGATCGGCCCGGCGCCGATGATCATGATCGACTTGATGTCTGTGCGTTTGGGCATTCGCCGATCAGCCTTTCTTGTTCTTCTCGATCAGATCGACGAAGCGGTCGAAGAGATAATGGCTGTCTTCGGGGCCAGGTGAGGCCTCGGGGTGGTACTGCACCGAGAACACCGGCTTGTCGGTCAGGCGAATGCCTTCGTTGGAGCCGTCGAACAGGGACACATGCGTGACTTCGACGTTCTTGGGCAGGCTCTCATGGTCGACGACGAAACCGTGGTTCTGGCTGGTGATCTCGACCTTGCCGGTCGCCAGATCCTTGACCGGGTGATTGGCGCCGCGATGGCCCTTGTCCATCTTGTGCGTCTTGCCGCCCAGGGCCAGCGCCAGCATCTGATGGCCGAGACAGATGCCAAACAGCGGCATGCCGCTGTCAACCACCTGCCTGATCACCGGCACCGCGTACTGGCCGGTCGCGGCGGGATCGCCGGGGCCGTTGGCCAGGAACACGCCATCGGGCTTGTGGCGCATGATGTCGTCGAAGCTGGCATTGGCCGGCACTACCGTGACCTTGCAGCCGGCCGAGGCCAGACAACGCAGGATGTTGCGCTTGGCACCGAAATCCATCGCAACGACATGGTGCCGGGGCTTGTCGAGCTTGCCGTAGCCCTTGCCCAGCTCCCACTTGGTCTCGTCCCAGCCATAGGTCTGGCGGGTCGACACGTCCTTGGCCAGATCCATGCCCTCAAGACCAGGCCACGCCATGGCTTCCTTCACCGCCGTCGCGATATCGAGCTCGCCGTGGGCCGCGTGCACGATGACGCCGGTCGGCGCGCCCAGGTCGCGGATGCGGCGGGTCAATTGGCGGGTGTCGATGCCTGTGATGCCCGGCAGGTCGTTGGCGCGCAGCCACTCGTCGAGCTTGCGGGTGGCGCGCCAGTTGGCCGGGTCGGTGATGTCCAGCCGCAGCACCACGCCGCGGGCGGCCGGCGTGATGCTCTCGATGTCTTCGAGATTGGCGCCGACATTGCCGATATGGGGAAAGGTGAAAGTGATGATCTGTCCGGCATAGGAGGGATCGGTGATGATCTCCTGGTAGCCGGTCATCGAGGTATTGAAGCAGACTTCGCCGACGGCGCTGCGATGAGCGCCAATACCCTTGCCCCAAAAAACCGTGCCATCGGCCAAAACGAGAGCGGCCGTGGCATGTTTTGGCGCGGCCTGCTGCGCGGCGCCTCCGGTCTTGGGAAGGTCCATGATGATCCAGACGGTATGGCTGAACCCCGCGCGGCGAGAGCGGGTAAACGCCGGGGTTTGTAAAGAAACGCCCGCCATCCGTCAAGGATTGGGGCTGTGCATGATTATCTTCTCTAAGCATTTGGATTATAAATAAAATTCTACCTTGTTGCATCGCACTACTGCGAGCGATTTCAGGCATTGCAGCCACGCCGCTTGTGGGCTTGCATCATCGGCGCGGAAGACTATTCTCCCCGCCTTCAAAACGACCCCGGCGCTAACGGGGTCATTAAGAGGTGCCATGCTGCGCGAAAAGCTTAACGCCGCCATGAAGGAGGCGATGAAAGCCAAGGACCAGACCGCCCTTTCGACGGTGCGGCTGATTCTGGCGGCGTTGAAGGATCGCGACATCGCCGCGCGCTCGAAGGGCGTGCAGGGCGGCGTTCCAGAGGAGGAAGTGCTGTCTTTGCTGGGCAACATGGTCAAGCAGCGCCGCGATTCCATCGCGCTTTACGAGCAGGGCAACCGGCCGGAACTGGCGCAGAAGGAAAAGGACGAAATCGCCGTCATCGAGTCCTTCATGCCGCGCCAGCTCGACGAGGCCGGCATGAAGACGGCGATCGACAAGGCCGTTGCCGCCACCAGCGCCAAGAGCATCAAGGAACTGGGCGCGGTCATGGCCTGGCTGAAGCAGAATTACGCCGGCCAGATGGATTTCGCCAAGGCAGCGACCCTGGCCAAGCAAAGCCTGGGCTGATCCCGGGTTATCCCCGCTTTGTTGGCGTGGACGCTGGGCCGATTTTCGTAGGTAATAGGCTGGTTCCCCCCGTTTCGAGGGCCGCTGCGCAATGGCGTTCACGCCCGATTTTCTCGACGAGCTGCGCTCCCGGCTGACGCTGTCGGAGATCGTTGGCCGGCGCGTGCAGCTCAAGCGCAAGGGCCGCGAGCATTCGGGCCTGTGTCCCTTCCACAACGAGAAAACCCCCTCCTTCACGCTGAACGACCAGAAAGGCTTCTTCCACTGCTTCGGCTGTGGCGCCCATGGCGACGTGGTCGGCTTTGTGATGAAGAGCGAAGGCCTGAGCTTCCCCGAAGCGGTCGAGCGACTGGCGCGCGATGCCGGCATGGCGCTGCCGGTTTCCACCCCGGCCGAGCGCGAGCGTGTGCAGCAGGCGTCCAGCCTGCAGGACGTGGTCGAGAAGGCAGCGGTCTGGTTCCAGCAGCGGCTGTGGTCTTCCGCCGGGGCCGCCGCGCTCGACTATCTGCGCCGCCGGGGGCTATCGGATGCCACGATCCGCGATTTCCGCCTGGGCTATGCGCCCGACGAGCGCGAGGGATTGCGCAAGGCGTTGCTGGCCGACAATTGCCCCGAGACCTTGCTGACGACGGCCGGGCTGACGATACAGCCCGAAGACGACCGCGCGCCTTATGACCGCTTCCGCGGCCGGGTGATGTTTCCGATCGAGGATCGCAAGGGCCGCGTCATCGCCTTCGGTGGGCGCATCATGGGTGACGGCGAGCCGAAATATCTCAATTCGCCCGAGACGCCCCTCTTCCATAAGGGCGCCCATCTGTTTGCCTTCTCGCGCGCACGACCGGCCGTGCACGAGGGCGCGCCGCTGATCGTGGCCGAAGGCTACATGGACGTCATCGCCCTGCATCAGGCGGGTTTCAAGGGTGCGGTGGCGCCGCTGGGCACCGCGCTAACGGAAGATCAGATCCAGCTGCTGTGGCGTCTGGCCGATGAGCCCTATCTGTGTTTCGACGGCGACAATGCCGGCCAGCGGGCGGCCAGCCGCGCCGCCGAGCGAGCGCTGCCGCTGCTAAAGCCAGGCAAGAGCCTGCGCTTCGTCAGCCTGCCGCCGGGCGAGGATCCCGACAGCCTGATCAAGGCGCAAGGCGCGCAGGCCTTCACCGAAGCGCTTAGCCGGGCCGCGCCGCTGGCCGAGATCGTTTGGCGGCTGGAGATGGAGGGCAAGCCATCCGACACGCCCGAGCGACGCGCCAGCATCGAGGCTGCGCTGATGAAGCGCGCCAGCCTGATCGCCGACGGCACGGTGCAGAGCCATTACCGACGCGAGTGGCGCGACCGGCTGTGGAAGGCGTTCCGCCCGCCCCCGCGGGCGCCCTATGGCAGAAGCTTCGGCAAGGCCAGGCCGGGCGCCCATTGGGCCGAAACCCTGACGCCGATCGATACCAGGCCGACCCCGCCGCCTCACATAGGCGAGCGCGACCTGCTGGCGATGCTGCTGCGGCGGCCCGACCTGATCAGCATGGTGGCCGAGGAACTGGCCCATCTGGTCGTGCGCGAGCCCCGCCACAAGGCCCTGATCGACGCGCTGCTAAGCTGGGTGGCGGAGCCGGCCAGCAATGCAGCCGAGCCGGACGGGGCGGAGGAACGCGAGCCGCTGGCGAACATTGAAAATAGTGGGTTGGGCGACCATCTCCGGGTGCTCGGCCTCGACGATTTCGCCCGGCATTTGCTGAAGGTGGTGCCCACCCAGCCGAAATGGCTGGAGGCGGATCAGCACGATCTGGCCGATATCTGGCGGCATGGCGGCGCCGCCCGGAATGCCGCCACCGGCAAGGAGGCCGTACTGGCCGAGGCGACGCAGGCCTGGAATGACAGCCCGACCGAAGAAAATTGGCAGCGTTTGCATGCACTTATCGAGCAATTGCACGCCATGAGCATCCTTCCGGATCGGTTTTGACGGACGACGCATCGGGGCTGGCTCATTGAGGGACAGCCCAGTATAAAGGACGGCTTTTTCGCGCCGGGTCGGCCTCCAGCGGCCCGGCTAAAGCCATTTTTGAAGGGTTCAGGAACGAGAATGGCAACCAAACCAGCCCAGCAGCAGACCGAGACCACCGACAAGAGCGAAGACAGCACCGATAGCCCGCTGCTCGACAGCCTGGGCGCGGGCGTCAAGAAGCTCGTCGCCAAGGGCAAGGAACGCGGCTACATCACCTATGACGAGCTGAACGCGGCCATGCCGCCGGAGGAAGTGTCCTCCGAGCAGATCGAAGACACGATGGCGATGCTCTCTGAAATGGGCATCAACCTCGTCGACAGCGAAGAGGCGGAGGAGACGACCGAAGAGGTCGCCGAGAAGCCGGCCGCCGAAGCCGAGCCCGCCGAGCAGCAGGAAGAGCTGGGCCGCACCGACGATCCGGTGCGCATGTATCTGCGCGAGATGGGCAGCGTCGAGCTGCTCAGCCGCGAGGGCGAAATCGCCATCGCCAAGCGCATCGAGGAAGGCCAGCTCAAGGTCATCGGCGCCATCTGCGAGAGCCCGCTGACCATCCGCGCCCTGATCGCCTGGCGCGACGCGCTGGTCGACGGCAAGGTGCTGCTGCGCGACATCATCGATCTGGAAGCGACCTATGGCGGCGCGCCGGGCGCGGCCAACACCAATGTCGCCATTCCCTCCGCGACGCCCGCGGCCGAGCCGGAACCGGCGGCCGAGGGTGAGGAAGGCGAGGAAGCGGCCAACGTCTCGCTGTCGGCGATGGAAGAATCGCTGAAGCCCGAGACGCTGAAGACCTTCAGCAAGATCGCCAAGATCTACGGCGAGATGGCCAAGATCCAGAATCGCCGCCTGGCGACGCTGAACCGCGGCCAGAAGCCCAGCACGCAGTTCGAGAAGAAATACGAGGTGCTGCGCAAGAAGATGGTCGAGGCGATGGAGAACGTCCGCCTCAACCCGGGCCGCCACCAGCAGCTGATCGACCAGCTCTACGAGCTGAACCGCAAGCTGATGCAGCTTGAAGGCAAGCTGCTGCGGCTGGCCGAATCCTGCAAGGTCTCGCGCACCGAGTTCCTCGAGAACTACTTCAACTACGAGCTCGATCCGACCTGGCTCGATCGCATGGCCAAGCGGACCACCAAAGGGTGGAAGGACTTCGTGCGCCGCAAAGGCGCCGACGCTACTCTGGTGCGCACCGAGATCGCCGAAATCTCTTCGGCCACGGGCCTGGCAATCAGCGAGTTCCGCCGCATCGTCAAGACGGTGCAGGACGGCGAGCGCGAAGCCGCCCGCGCCAAGAAGGAAATGGTCGAGGCCAATCTGCGCCTCGTCATCTCGATCGCCAAGAAATACACCAATCGCGGCCTGCAGTTCCTCGATCTGATCCAGGAAGGCAATATCGGCCTGATGAAGGCGGTCGACAAATTCGAATACCGGCGCGGCTACAAGTTCTCGACCTACGCCACGTGGTGGATCCGCCAGGCCATCACCCGCTCGATCGCCGACCAGGCGCGCACCATCCGCATTCCGGTGCACATGATCGAGACCATCAACAAGCTGGTGCGCACGTCACGCCAGATGCTGCACGAGATCGGCCGCGAGCCGACCCCGGAAGAGCTGGCCGAGAAGCTCGGCATGCCGCTCGAGAAAGTGCGCAAGGTGCTGAAGATCGCCAAGGAGCCGATCAGCCTCGAGACGCCGATCGGCGACGAGGAAGATTCGCATCTCGGCGACTTCATCGAGGACAAGAACGCCGTGATTCCGATCGACGCGGCGATCCAGTCCAATCTGCGCGAGACCACGACGCGGGTGCTGGCGACACTGACGCCGCGCGAGGAGCGCGTGCTGCGCATGCGCTTTGGCATCGGCATGAACACCGACCACACGCTGGAAGAAGTCGGCCAGCAGTTCAACGTCACCCGCGAGCGTATCCGCCAGATCGAAGCCAAGGCCCTGCGCAAGCTCAAGCATCCCTCGCGCTCGCGCCTGCTGCGCTCCTTCCTCGATACCTGATCGCCGACGACGGCTCGACGAAAAAGGCCCGGCTCTTGCCGGGCCTTTTGTTTTGCCCGATAAGAATGCGCTGCCGGCGGGCCCGTAGTTCAGTGGTTAGAACGAGCCGCTCATAACGGTTATGTCGCAGGTTCGAATCCTGCCGGGCCTACCAGCCGCCTCAGTTCCTGAACAGCGGCGGCAACGCCACGGCCAGCAGCGCCAGGACCAGGGCCAGCCCGCCGGAATATTCGGCATAGCGCACGTAGACACGCCGCAGCGCCTCGTTGATCTGCGGCAGCGGGTAGTCGTCGGGCAGGTCGCGGCCCTTGTCGAGCATGAGATAGACTTCCGTCCTGCGCGGATCGCGCGATGGCGCTTTCCAGGCGCGCCAGGCCAGCACCAGCCCGAGCAGCGCGCATAGTCCGGCGCCCACTTTCAGGCAAAGTTCGAGATTGCCCGCCATGCCGCACATGGCGGTGATGATCGCCAGCATGGCGAAGCCGCAGCCGCGGCCGATCGAGACTTCCGCCAGGTACTCGACCCGGTTCATGCGCCGGAATGCGGGCCGGCAGCAAAGAATCGAAGCCGGCGGCGGCGCATCACAGGCTGGCGAAGAGGCGCAGGAACGCCGGCAGGCTGAGCACGATGGCGGCCGTCAGCCAGATATAGAGCGGGCCGGGCGCCTGCCGGTCGGAATTGGTGATCCGCTCGACGACGGCCGCCGGCACGCCGGCCAGAAACAGCGTCGCGGTCGAGAGCGCCATCGAGCTCATGTAGAACAGATATTCCGGCTCCATCGGAACGAAGGCCGGCAGGAAAATCGGCGAGATGGCGAAGACCACCGGCAGCAGCGGCGAGAACAGGCCGTTGAACAGGCAGACGGCGAGGATGACGGAGAAGGTGCCGTTATTGTCCATGGTCTAGCCCCCCACCGCCGAGCCGAGCCTGGGCGCGATACCGGCGGCCGTCATGGCCATCAACAGCACAAGTCGCAAGAAGGCCAGCCAGAACGCCGCCGCCAGCGGCATGAAGAAATGCAGCACGTAACCGGGGGTGATCCAGCGCGCGGCGCGCAGGACCGGATCTGTCAGCCGACAGAACCAGCGCCAGATGTAGTTGGTCGATTGCGGCGGCACGAAAATGCTCAGCAGAAAGCGGCCGATGCAGGTCCAGAATAGGGCGCCGAGAATATAGTTGGGCAGCTGGTAGTACCAGAAAGCCCAGAACAGGTTGTCGCTTTCCATGCTGGCGCCAGATTACTCCAAACAGTGAACATGCAAAGGGCGCAGGACCTTGCGAGTCCTGCGCCCCTTACGATTTGCCAGAGGCGGCTTAGTCGACGACGACCGCCTTGCCATCGACCCGCACCGCGCCCTTGGGCACGCGGATGGAGTCGATGAAGTCCTGCATTTCCTTCGACGGCGCCGGCGTCACCAGGGAGACCACGATGGTCACCAGGAACGCCAGCGGAATGCCGAACAGGCCGCAGGAGATGTTGCGGATGCCCCACCAGGTCGCCGACGGCTTGGTCCCGGCTGCCGCGCCATCGGGCACGAAGCCGCCGAACGTGGCGATGAACCAGTCCGGATAGAACTGCGTCGAGATCAGGTAGAACAGGCAGACGCCGAAGCCGACGATCATGCCGGCGCAGGCGCCGGCCGTCGTGGTCCGTTTCCACCACACGCCCAGCACCAACGGCACGAACAGGCCCGATGCCGCCAGCGAGAAGGCCCAGGCAACCATCGAGACGATGGTCGAGGGTTTCGTGCTGGCCACGTAGGCCGCCGCGATCGCCACGAAGACCAGGATCACGCGAGCCACCACCAAGCGCGTCTTGGAGTCGGCCTTTGGATTGATCATCTTGTAGTAGAGATCGTGGCTGAGAGCGTTGGCGATGGCGAGCAGCAGGCCATCGGCAGTCGACAGAGCCGCTGCGAGGCCACCGGCCGCCACCAGGCCCGAAATCACGTAAGGCAGACCGGCGATTTCCGGCGTTGCCAGCACGATGATGTCGGGATGGAAGGTCAGTTCGGCGAGCTGCAGAATTCCGTCCTTGTTGACGTCGTTGATCGTCAACATGCCGGTGATCTGGCTCCACTTGGCAACCCAGGCCGGCAGAGCGCTGATCTGGCTGCCGACGAGGCTGCCGTACACTTCCCACTTGGCGAAGGCAGCGTAAGCCGGCGCCGTGAAGTAGAGCAGGAAGATGAAGAACAGGCTCCAGCCCACGGACCGACGCGCATCACGCACGCTGGGCGTGGTGAAGTAACGCATCAGAATGTGCGGCAGGCTGGCGGTGCCGATCATCAGGCAGAGCACGAGGGCGAGGAAATTGACGGCCTCGACCATCGATACCTGTCCCGCGGCATTGACGAAGGCGCCGGCATGCGGTCTGACGACTCCGAGGGTCTTCTCGAGGCCGGCGATCGCTTCCAGCGCCTGGCCATACATGATCTGCGGAATCGGCACGCCGGTCTTGATGACCGACATCCAGATGACCGGGATCAAGTAGGCGATGATCAGAATGATGTACTGCGCCACCTGGGTCCAGGTGACGGCTCGCATGCCACCCAGCATCGAACACACCAGAATGCCGAGCAGACCGACATAGCAGGCGACTTCGAAGCCCAGGCCGGTCATGCGCGAGGCGATCAGGCCGACGCCGAAGACCTGCGCCACCACGTAGGTGAACGAGGCCGACATCAGCACGATGATGCCCAGCGTACGCGCCAGGTTGCCGTTGTAGCGGACGCCCAGGAAGTCGGGGACCGTGTACTGGCCGAACTTGCGCAGGTAGGGCGCCAGCAGGATGGCCACCAGCACGTAGCCGCCGGTCCAGCCCAGAACGAAGCCCAGGCCGCCATAGCCCAGCACGTACAGGCTGCCCGCCATCGAGATGAACGACGCGGCGCTCATCCAGTCGGACCCCGTGGCCATGCCGTTGTACAGCGCCGGAACACGACGTCCGGCGACGTAGTATTCGGAAATCTGCGCCGTTCGCGACAGCCAGCCGATCAGCGCGTAGACGCCGATGGTCAGGCCGATGAACAGCAGACCGATAACCTCGTTGGTGACTTCTTTGCGAACGCCGGCGCCGTTCAGCACCTGTTCGAGAATCGCCAGCGCGATGGTGAAAGCAACGAAACCACCGGTGTAGATCGTGTAGATCCGACCGAGGTTGTTAAGGAAATCTCCCTTAGCAGCCATGACGTTCTCCCTATTCCTCGGCCACGTCGAATTCTTCGTCGACGGCGTTTTGCTTGTTGCCGTACCAGAAGATCAGGATCACGAAAATAATCAGCGAACCCTGCGCCGCCATATAGAAGCCGAGCGGGAAACCGATGATCGTGATCTTGTTCAGTGACGGCGCGAAGATGTGGATGACGAAGCTAAACACAAACCATATCGCGAGCACGAGCCACATCAGGCTGGTCGTGCGACGCCAATACGCTTGCGCCTTTTCCGGCGGTAGATCAGGAGACGCCATGCTGTTTCCCCCCAGGGCTGACGATCATTCCCGAAAGATTTTCGGACGTCGTCTTTTGGTTGCGATACTTACGTACGGCAAGCGATTAGTTACGACGCCCCAAGCGCCATCGCGTGCCGCCGCACCACTTACACAGACCCTTATACCAGCGATTGATTCTCGGTACAATTTCTCAAAGCGATATTGCTGCAATGCAGCAACAGGATTGGCATGAATTTCTGGAAATTCTTCGGCAGCCGTCGTCCGCCCCGCGCCGTCGATATCGATGGGCTGGCAAATGTTCTTGATCGCGAAGCCGCGTTCCTGTCGCAACAGACCAGCATTGAATACAGCCGTGCTCGCACCGGCCTGCTTGCACAAAGATTGTTCACCGAGGACGCATTCATAGCGGCTCTCGACGTCTGCCGCTGGGAAGCCTTTGCCGCCGTGCTGGCCGACATGATGGTCATCGTCGAAGGACGGTTGCGGCCGCTGGTCGGCGCACATCAAGTCGAACTGCGATCCGTGCTGGAACGAATCTTCGCCTCCATCCTCGCCCGCTATCCCCTTCCGGATCACCGGCAGGAAGGCTGGGGCGACGTGCTGGAGGAATTGCCGCCACGTCTGGCGCGCGCGCAACTGGGTCCGCCGCGACCGCCGCATTCGGTGGCGTACCGCTCGGCCAAGCGTCTGTTCGAAACCCTGCCGTTCCATCCCTCCGTGCGGAAGAACGACAGGCAGATGGTGGTCAATTCGGTTCGCTTCGGCATGGTGCGGTTTTGCGAGCATCTGACGCGCGATGTCGATCTGCAGGCCATCGCCGAAGCCATCGTCGTCGATGCGCGACGCACGGCCTGACGGCGAGACGCGATAATGGCCATCCAGCGGGGCCTGGGCATTGCCATCGCCGCGCTTGGCGTAGCGGCGATCCTGCTGGGGCTCGCCGCTTTCGCAGCAGATCTGGAACTGGGCTTCGGCCTTGGCCGGGGCATGGCCATTGCGGGAGCTGTAATGGCGCTGATTGCCGGCCCCTTGGCGGTCAACCTGGCAAAGCGCCATGCCACGGGCTTGCGGCTTTTGCGAACCGCGCTGCAAGGGATCGGCGATCGGCCCGATCGTGTTTTGGCGAAAGAGGCGCCGCCTCAACTCGACGCCGAACTCGCTGATTTGTGGAACCATGTTTCCGCGCTGTCGGCGCGCCAATCGCCCGAACTGCAACAGACACGCCGCATGGCGGCCATTCTCGCCGCCTTGCCACAGCCGGTGCTGGTGATCACCACGCAGGGGCTGGTGACGTTGGCCAACCAGCCGGCGATGGATTTTCTTGGCGGCGGCCGGTTGCAGCCAGGCACCAGCGTGTTCGACGCGATCGATCGCACGAGTTTCGCGCGCCAGACGCAGAATGCCGGTTACGGACCATCGATCGCCATCAATCTCGAACTGACCGACGGCACTGCCTGCAGGGCGCATCTGCGGCGCCTGCCCGAAAAGGACGGCGTGGTGATCGCCTTCGACGCCGCCCCCGGGGGTGAAACGGGGCTGGTGCATGCGCTCGACCTGCATGAAACCCTGCCTCCGCGTATTGCGCCACAACCGGACGCGTTGCTGGACGAACTCGACGCCGTGGTGCTCGACTGCGAAACCACCGGCCTGAATGTCGGCCTCGACCGCCTGATCAGCCTGGGCGCCGTTCGCCTTCACGGCGGGCGCATCGCGCGCCGCGAGATCATCGACGTGCTGGTCAATCCGGGCGAAGCCATCCCGCCCGCATCGACCGCCATCCACGGCATCACCGATGCGATGATCCGGCAGGCCAGACCGTTGACGGAGCAATGGGACCACATCGAACCGATGCTGCGCGACTGCGTCATCGTCGGCCACAATATCGGCTTCGATCTCACGTTGCTGGAAGCCGAACTGCGCCGCGCCGGCATTCGCTGGCAGCGGCCGCCTTCGCTGTGTACGCTCCAGCTTGCCTCCGCGCTCGATCCGCAACTGCAGGATTTGAATTTGGAAGCTCTGGCGCAGACCTATGGCATCGCCGTTTCCGGGCGTCACACCGCGCTGGGCGATGCGCTGGTTACGGCCGAGGTCTATCTGCATTTGCTGGCGCTGATGCAAGCCAAAGGCGATCGCACCCTGGCGGACGCGCAGGCCCGCGCCGCCACCGCCCGTCGCGTCATCCGCCAGCAGCAGGCCGCCGGATGGTAGACGCATCCGCCCCCGCGGTGCTGCAACGCCTGGACGGCTTCCCTTACGTCCATAGCGTCGCCGACATCATGGTCTCGCCGGTCGTGATGGCACGCGCCGAGGCCAGCCTGCAGGATACGGTGACGCGCCTGCAGAGCGAGCGCATCGGCAGCTGCGTGGTCGTCGATCGCGATGGCAAGGCGATCGGCATCGTCACCGAACGCGACGTGCTGAATGCGGTGGGCCGCGACGGCGCCGCCGCCCTGGCGCAGCCGTTAAGCGCGTTCATGAGCACGCCCGTGGAATGGATTGCCGCCGACGCGCTGCTTTATCGCGCCATCGCGCGGATGGACCGCCGCCGCATCCGCCATCTCGCCGTGCTCGACTGCGACGGGCGACCAGTGGGCATGGTGACGACGCGCGCCTTGCTGCGCGTGCGCGCCGGGCAGTCGCTGGCAATCGGCGATGCCGTCGAGGTCGCGGCCGACAGCGCGACCCTGCGCGCCGCCCACGACCAATTGCCGGGCCTGGCGCGCGCTCTGTTGGGCGAGAACATCGCCGCCAGCGAGGTGTCGTCGGTTCTGAGCGCCATCACCCGCGACATCACCGGCCGCGCAGCCCAGCTGGCGCTGCAGGAAATGGCCGCCAACGGCGAAGGCGGCGCTCCCGTCCCGTGGTGCCTGCTGATCCTGGGTTCGGCGGGGCGCGGCGAAAGCCTGCTGGCGCCGGACCAGGACAACGCCCTGATCGTGGCCGACGAAGGCGCGAGCGAAATCGACGGCTGGTTCGCCCGCTTTGCCGTGCGGCTCAACGCCTTGCTCGACCAGGCCGGCATTCCCTTGTGCAAAGGCAACGTCATGGCGCGCAATCGCGCCTGGCGCCGGACGTTGCAGGAATGGAAAGCAGCCATCGATCACTGGATCGCGCGCCCCGAAGGCGATGCTCTGCTCAACGTCGACATTTTCTTCGATTCGGTTGCCATTGCCGGCGACGAGGCCCTGGCCAGGCAGGCGCTGGCCTATGCGCGCCACAGCGCCAGCACGGCTCCGCCGTTCCTGCGCCTGCTGGCCGAAGCGGGCACCGCGCACCGGCCACCTTTGGGAATACTGGGTAGCCTGCAACTCGACAAGCAGGGTCGCGTCGATCTCAAGCGCGGCGGTTTGCTGCCGATCGTTTCGGCCGCCCGCGTCATGGCGCTGAAGCTGGGCAGCGCCGCCGTCGCCTCAGGCGAGCGGCTGCGGGCAGCCATCGCGGCGGAAAGATTGGGAGCCGACAACGGCGAGGCGCTGGAACAGGCGCGCCGCGACATTGCCGGCGCGATCCTGGCACAGCAGATTGCGGATATCGCCGCTGGCGGCACGCCTGGCAACCGCATCGACCCCCGCCGTTTGACGCGGGCCGAGCGCAGTCGCCTGAAGGCGGCGCTGCGGCAGGCCGGCGAAGCCGCGACGCTAGTTCAGGACGTGCTGACGCACTGAGCCCATTCTAGAATCTGAACGTCGAGCGCAACGTTCCGAAGTATTCCACCTGACTGCCATAGCCGATATCGGCGCCGCCGGTGCCGGTGGTGGTGCTGTCATCCTCCTTGAATTCGAGATAGGGGCTGGCATTGGTGTAATTCATGCCGGCGCCAAGCTCGACGCTGAAGCCGCCGCTGATCTGCCAGCCGAGGCCCGCCTTGACGCCGGCGCTGATGCCCCATTTGGAACTTGAGAGACTGTCCTTGCGCGGCTCGGCATCCACCGCAGGCACCAGCGTTTTCCAATCGCCCTTGCCTTTGTGATATTCCAGGCCCAGCGAACCTTCGGCGTATCCATAAAGCCCACCGCCAAGATCAAGACGCCCGCGCAACCCGATCGTGGGACCGAGATAGGTGTCCTTGATGTCGTTGTGCTGCTCGAAAGTGGTGAAGGCGGGCATGCCGATATCGAAGCTCATGTTCTCGTCGATGGTCGTGCGCCCAACGCGAAAGCCGATCCACGGCATCACACGCACCGAACCCGCCTCGAACCAGGTCTGGACCTGCACCTCGCCGCCATAGGATTGCACCTTGGCGTCGTACCATCCGTTGGTCAGCGGCCCTGCGGTAAAATAGCCGCCGAACGGATTGCCCGTGGTGGAGGGGCTGAACAGGCCGATCGTGCCGCCAGGTTCGGCGACGACATCGCCCGTGTCGTCGTATTTGTAATCGACATACCAGAGCTTGGCCTCGACGCCGAATTTCTTGCCGACGCCCAGCCACGGCGCGTCCCAACGCGCGCCCACGCTGGCGCTGAACTTGACGTCGGTTTCGGTGTCGTCCGGCTTGAAGGCTCCAAGCTTGGTGATGACGCCACCGAATTCGAGTCGGAACGGCGCGAATTGCGGCCGGTTGGCGGCCACGATCGCCGCCTCTGGCGACATCAGCAGCTGCAGGCCGAAAGCGCGCTCGAGCGCGCTCGTTTCGCGGCCGCAATTCTGCGGAAATGGCGGCACTTGCTGGCGCGCGGCGCGGATCGCGTTCAGCCGCGTTTCAAGCCTCATCTTCTCGCGTATGGCGGCCATGTAATTCGGCAGGTGAACCAGGCCCGGTTCGACCGGAGCGCCGGCGGCCCGCGCCGTTCCAGTCGGCGCCGCACGACCAGCCATTGCTCTGCGGGCGATGGAGTCGAAAACGGCCTGCAAGCGCTGCAGATCGGGCTGCAAGTTGGTAAGACGGCCGTACTCCTCGACGATACGGTTGATATCGCGCAGATTGATCTCGGCCATCGACAGATCGCGGTCGAGTTCGGTTACGGCAGTATCGTAGGCAGCCCGATCGCAACGGTTGGCGGCATCGCGCGCCGCCTGCAGGAGCTGCTCCGGGCTGCTGCTGAATGTCGAGCTCTTGGGCAGGCCCTGAGCGGACAACTCCGCCGTCGATGCCTTGCCGGCCTCGACCCGAATATAGGTCAAACCCGTCCGATCACCGGTATTGACCTGAACGATGTAGGTGCCATCGGGCAAGCCGCTGACATCGGCGCGGCCGCTGGAATTCAAATCGACGGTGCGAGACTCGCCGCGATCGACGTTTGTGACATTCGCCTTGGCGCCGCTGCGATCTCCATTCACCTCGCGGTGCCCATTCACCTGGATACGAACATCGCCGGTTTGCTGCGCCTGCGCTGTCGCGGCCGAGAAAGCCATGAACAGGCCGAGAACGAAAACAGATTTGGATAGCATCGCAACCCCCACTATCTGCAAACCATTCGCAATGCCGCTCCGGACAAGGCGAGCCCTTAAACAATGCGGTTTTGCGCAAATTCGATCTATAATCTGAACGGACTATCCGGCACGGGTCGCCGGCGGTTTGCGTGTTCGTTTTGGCGAAGCAGAGCTTTTGGGGGGCGCTGTGGCCATCGATACGACGACGCTTTCAAATCTCATCGAGTCGATCTACGCCGCCGGCATCGGGGCGCGGTCATGGCACGGCGTGGTGACTGACGTCGCCAGGGCGTTCGGCGAGCAGGGCGGCATACTCTACGAATTCGATGCGCGCCGGCGCCAGTCACAGGTGCTTGGCTCGACGCCGGTCGATCCGGCCATGATCGCGCAGTACGAACAGTATTACGGCAGCGTCGATGCCCTGCATCATCGCGTCGTGCGTGAGCCGACGCTGGAAACCAACGCGACGCACAATCTCATTCGCGATTCGGACCTTGAGCGAAGCGAATTCTACAGCGACTATTTTCGCCATCTCGATCTCTTCTACGCCATGGGCACCGTCGTGCGCCGCAATGCCGGTCGGACGACCGTGTTCGGGGTCCAGCGCAACCGCCGCCGCGGCCATTTCGACGCGCGCGAGTTCAAGACCATGGAAATCCTGGCGCGCCATGTCGATCGCAGCCTCGAGATTGCCGAGCGGATACAGCGTGCCGCGAGACCGTCCTTCGACACCGCCCAGACCGGCTTTGTTCTGCTCGATGCGTCAGGCAAGGCGGTGTTCGCGACAAAGGCGGCCGAACGACTGTTGCAGATGGCGGGGATCGGCTTCGATGCGGGCAGGCTGGTATGCGCCGGGCAAATCGGCAATCGTCTCGCTTCGCTGCTCGAGAGTCTGACTCAGGCGGCGAATGCCGAAACAGCCGCCGGCAACCATCTCGACATCGATCTGCCCTCCGGCGAACGACTCTCCCTGCTCGGGACAAGCGAAGCGGGCGGACTTGGGCTTCCGGGCGTCGATCGTCTTGCCTGCCTGATAGTGGAACTGCGGGCCAGCCCCCATGATCGAGCGGAAATTCTGCGGCAGCGCTATCGCCTGAGCGCCGCCGAGACCGCCCTGGCCATTGCCCTGGCCGACGGCCGGTCATTGCGCGATATCGCCGAAGCCCGGCGCATCAGCGTCAACACGCTGCGGGTGCAATTGCAGGCGATCTTCGCCAAGACTTCCTGCCACCGGCAAAGCGAACTGGTCGGGCTGGTCCTGCGCCTGCCGAAGGGCTGATTACCCTTTTCCTGCCCGCGTTGCGCCCACCGGCCCGGGCGGCTAAAACACCGGCCCGATCGATCCCGTTGCAGGAGCTTCCAGGTGGCGTCCTACCAGTACATTTACGTGATGAAGGGTCTGTCCAAGACCTACCCGGGCGGCAAGGAAGTTCTCAAGAACATCTGGCTGTCCTTCCTGCCGGGCGCGAAAATCGGCGTGTTGGGCGCCAATGGCGCCGGCAAATCGACCCTGCTCAAGATCATGGCCGGGCTGGACGACAATTTCACCGGCGAGGCCTGGGCTGCCGAGGGCGTGAAGGTCGGCTACCTGCCGCAGGAGCCGCAGCTCAATCCCGAGAAGGACGTGCTGGGCAACGTCATGGAAGGCGCCGGCGAGGTCGCCCAGAACGTGCAGCGTTTCGAGGAAGTCTCGATGAAGCTGGGCGAGGTCACCGATGACGAGGAGATGAACAAGCTGCTCGAGGAACAGGGCGAGCTGCAGGAGAAGATCGACGCCGCCAATGGCTGGGACATCCAGCGCACGGTCGAGATCGCCATGGACGCCCTGCGCTGCCCCGCGGGCGATGCCGACGTCACCAAGCTGTCGGGCGGCGAGCGCCGTCGCGTGGCGCTGTGCCGGCTGCTGCTGTCGAAGCCCGACATGCTGCTGCTGGACGAGCCCACCAACCATCTCGATGCCGAATCGGTCGCCTGGCTGGAGCGCTTCCTGCAGGAATACGAAGGCACCGTGGTGGCGATCACCCATGATCGCTACTTCCTCGACAACGTCGCCGGCTGGATTCTCGAACTCGACCGCGGCCAGGGCATTCCCTGGGAAGGCAACTACTCCTCCTGGCTGCGCCAGAAGGAAAACCGCATGGCCGAGGAAGAGAAGGCCGAAACCTCCAAGCGCCGCACTCTGCAGCGCGAACTGGAATGGATGGGCCAGTCGCCGCAGGCCCGCCGCACCAAGTCGAAGGCTCGTATCGCCGCCTACGAAAAGATGCTGGCCGAAGGCGAACAGCAATCGGTCGAAACGGCGCAGATCGTCATTCCGCCCGGCCCGCGCCTGGGCGATCTGGTCATCCGCGCCGAACACCTGCGCAAGGGCTACGGCAACCGCCTGCTGATCGACGATCTGTCGTTCAACCTGCCGCCGGGCGGCATTGTCGGCGTCATCGGCCCGAACGGCGCCGGCAAGACGACCCTGTTCCGCATGGTCGTCGGCCAGGAGAAGCCCGACAGCGGCGAGTTCACCGTCGGTCCGACCGTGAAGCTGGGCTATGTCGATCAGTCGCGCGACGCGCTGCCGGCCAACAAGACGGTGTGGGAATCGATCTCCGACGGCAACGACGTCATCCAGCTCGGCCGCCGCGAGATGCCCAGCCGCGCCTATTGCGCCAGCTTCAATTTCAAGGGCGCCGACCAGCAGAAAAAGGTCGGCCAGCTTTCGGGCGGCGAGCGCAACCGGGTGCATCTGGCGCGCATGCTGAAATCAGGCGCCAACGTGCTGCTGCTCGACGAACCGACCAACGACCTCGACGTCGATACGCTGCGGGCGCTGGAAGAGGCGCTGACCCAGTTCGCCGGCTGCGTCGTGGTCATCAGCCATGATCGCTGGTTCCTCGATCGCATCGCCACCCACATGCTGGCCTTCGAAGGCGACAGCCAGGTGGTCTGGTTCGAGGGCAACTACCAGGACTACGAAGCCGACAAGAAGCGCCGCCTGGGCGCCGATGCCGACCAGCCGCATCGCATCAAGTACAAGCCGCTGACGCGAAACTGAGAGCGCGGCCCGTTATTGCAGAGGCCGGTGACAATCTGCAGGCAGCCAAGATCGATCGCCACCCTGCTTACAACTGTTTAGCCGGCCGGCGGCGGTGCGGGCACCAGGCCATAGCGCTGCATGACGGCCACCATGCGCGAGGGATCGGGTCCGCCAGGCGTCGCCGCAGCCTGCGCTACGTCGCGGAAATACTGGGCGCCGATATCGGGAGTCAGCACAACGAGAGCGCGCGCCGGTCGATCATGCGGATTGCTGAATGCATGGACCGAACCGCGCGGCGAAAACATCCGCTCACCCGCTTTTAGATCACGCATTTCGCCATCGACCGAATAGCGCAGCACGCCCTCCAGGACGTAGATTATTTCCTCGTTGCGGGTGTGGCTGTGAGGCGGCGGCACCTTGGAACCCGGCGCAACGGTCAACTCGAACATCCCCGAGTCCGTGCCGCTTTCGACGCCGTCGACAAGATAGCGGATTTGAATCCCGCCGATTGCAATGACCGACTGCTCTTTCGGTTGCATGCATGCCTCCAGTTAAGGCCAGGAAGGCGGCGGCGCTGCCGAGAGGATCAGCGCGCGTTGAACTGCTTCAGCCGGGCGATCAGCACGTCGACCTTGCCGCCGTTCTGCGACACGAAGGAGCCGAAATCGGAACGCTGCGTCTGGCTCATGCTGACGTTCTCGATCTTCAGATCGACGACCTTGTAACCCGCGCCGCGCTTTTCGACTTCCCACACGATGCGGATCGGCGGCGCGCCGTTAGGGCGGCGGATGACGCTGTCGACGTAGTTCTTCTCGCCCTGCGCCTGTACGCGCCCGACCTCGAGCTGCTCGCCGGAATATTCCGACAGGCGCTGGGCGTAGGTGCGAACCACGTAGGTTTCGAATTCCTTGAGGTATTCGGCGCGCTGCTGCTCGGAGGCGTTGCGCCAGTGCACGCCGAGAACGAACTGTCCGATCTCGGCGATATCGAAGTTTTCTCGGAAGATGGCGCGGAAATCGGCTTCGCGCTTTTGCGCGTCGCCACCGGCGGTTTGCTGCAGCACGCCAATGGCGCGGCTGGCCATGCTCTTGATGAACTCGGCCGGATTGGCGCTGGCGATGGCCGGCATTGTAACGGTAAAGCCGCTCAAAACGGCCGCCAGCAAGGCGGCAAACACACGTCTACTGATCACGACACTCTCCAGGCCATAAGGGGCCTTCGGTGAGGGCTCAACGGATGAAGGCGATTTCGCCCTGCTCGGCTGGACGCAGCGAAATCGGCTTGCCGCCCGGCTGGCCTTCATTACGGATTTCAGCCGCACGGCGCTGGCGATAGGCGCTGCGAATGGCCGCGTAATAGTCGAGCGAGTTGCGCTCCAGATCGTCCAGCACCTCGATGGTGCGGGAACGGCCATCGACCGCCGACATGCCGGCGCGGATATAGCCGAGATACTCGAGATTGTATTTGTTGAAGGCGATATTGAACGGGTCCCAGAAATAGTCGACCACCAGACCAACCGCGTCGCGCGGATTGGAAGGCCCCAGCAGCGGCAGCATCAAATAAGGGCCGCCTTCATAGTCCTTGGTCCATACGCCCAGAGTCTGGCCGAAATCCTCCTTCGTCCGCGGCAGGCCCATTTCGCTGGCGACGTCGAAGATGCCCAGAATGCCCACCGTCGAATTGACGACGAAGCGCAGCAGAGTCTCGCCGGCTTTGCCTGGCTCGCCCTGGAAGACTTCGTTGAAGGCCGTCACAGGCTCGTTGAGATTGTCGAGCACGTTGCGCGTGCCGCGCTTGACCGGCGCCGGCGCCCAGTCGCGATAGAACACGGCGGCCGGACGCAGCAAGGCGGCATCGACGGCGCGATTCATCGCAAAGACGAAACGATTGGGGACTTCGAACGGATCGTTGATGCGGGCAGCTTCCGCACGGGCTTCAGGCGAATTGTCGCCAGTTGTGGCGCAGGCCGACAGCAAAGCCGCCAGAAAAATCGCGCCAAGAGCGGATGCGAAAGATTTGAAGGTCATTGGATTACAACTTTACCCTAATCCCACCGGCTCAGATACGTTCGCATCGCGCCAGATCGGCCCCAAAATTCCGCCCTCCCCAGGCGGCCATCCCCGCAACGCTTCCGGTATCGCCGGCGGCATTACGGTTGTCCACCAACCATTTACCATTCGATGTAACCCTTTGAAAGGATCGCGCCAGTTGCCGTCGCGAGTCTGAATCCGGTGTTGCATGGAAGCCGCAGTCCCCGGTTTTTGCAGTGAAATTCCTCCACTTCCGATTTCAGAAACTGCATTCCCCCCTCCTCGGCCTGTGGAAAAGTCTTCTAAGACTGAGCGGTCAAATTCCTATGGACAATGATATAAGGATATCATTATATCGTCACAGAGGTGACTGATGCAGGACATTTTGGCGGCCTTGAAAGCCATCGGCGAGGAAACGCGCCTGCGCATCCTGGCGCTGTGTGCGCGCGATCAGATCAACGTCAGCGACCTGACGCAGATTCTCGGGCAAAGCCAGCCACGCGTATCGCGACATCTGAAGCTGATGACCGATGCCGGATTGCTGGAGCGATTCCGCGAAGGCCCCTTCGCCTATTTCCGTCTGCGCCGCGACAACGATGCGGCAAAACTGGCCGACGCCGTTGTGCACTTGCTGCCGCAGGGCGAGCGCGGCCTGGAAAGCGACCGCCGCCGCCTGCAGGCGCTGAAGGAACAGCGCGAGCATCGCATCGCCAGCTATTTCCGCGACAACGCGCCGGAATGGCACCGGCTGCGCTCGCTGCACATCGACGACAGCAAGATCGAGCGCGTGCTGGTCGGGCTGCTGCGCGAGAAGCCGGCGCAGGCCCTGCTCGATATCGGCACCGGCACCGGCCGCGTGCTGGAAGTGCTGGCGCCGCATTTCCAGCGCGGCATCGGCATCGACCAGTCGCATGAGATGCTGTCGCTGGCCCGCGCCAATCTCGCGCGCGCCGGCGTGCGCAATGCCGAGGTACGACAGGGCTCGATGTACGCCCTCGACCTGCCCGACGATTCGTTTGATGTCGTCTCGTTGCATCAGGTGCTGCACTACGCTGAAGATCCGCAGGCCGCGCTCGACGAAGCCGCGCGCGTGCTGCAGCCGGGCGGCCGCCTGATCGTGGTCGATTTCGCGCCGCACGAGCTGGTGCATCTGCAGCGCGAGCACGCCCACCGCCATCTGGGCTTTGCCGACAATCAGGTCGCCGGCTGGCTGGCCGCCGCCGGACTGGTCGTAGACTCGCCGCGCCATCTGCCGGGCGAGCGGCTCGACGTCAGCATCTGGGTTGGCGAGCGCCCACCCGAAACCGCCAAGGCCGGCGCCATCGCACGCGCCGCCCATTCCGAGGTCCGCTCATGATCCCCTCCTCTCCTTTGCGCTCGCCGGCGCCGTCTTTCCCTGCGCGCCAGTCAAGCGATCTGCGCGTCTCGTTCGAATTCTTTCCGCCCAAGACCGAAGCCATGGCGCAATCGCTGTGGCAGTCGGTCAAGCGGCTGGAGCCGCTGCATCCCAGCTTCGTGTCGGTGACCTATGGCGCCGGCGGCAGCACCCGCCAGCGCACGCACGAGACCGTGGCCCGCATCAAGCGGGAGACGACGCTGGCTCCCGCCGCGCATCTGACCTGCGTCGGCGCCAGCAAGGCGGAGATCGACGAAGTGGCATCGAGCTACTGGGATGCCGGCATCCGTCACATTGTGGCGCTGCGTGGCGACGCGCCGCCGGAAGCCAATGGCAAATACCAGCCGCACCCGCAAGGTTACGCCTACGCCGCCGATCTGATCGCCGGCCTCAAGCGCAAGCACGATTTCGAGATCAGCGCCGCCGCCTACCCCGAGACGCATCCCGAAGCGCAAAGCGCCGAAGCCGACCTGGAGAACCTCAAGCGCAAGGTCGATGCCGGCGCCAGCCGCGCCATTTCGCAATTCTTCTTCGAACCCGAAGACTTCCTGCGCTTCCGCGATCGCGCCGCTGCTGCCGGCATCAACGTGCCGGTGGTGCCGGGCGTGCTGCCGGTCAGCAATTTCGCCCAGGTGACCAAGTTCGCCGCCATGTGCGGCGCCAAGGTGCCGGCCTGGATGGCCGACCTGTTCGAGGGTCTGGACGAGGACATGGAAACCCGCCGCATGATTGCCGCCACCGTGGCGGGCGATCTGTGCCGCCGGCTGCAGGCCGAAGGCATCCGCGATTTCCATTTCTACACGCTGAACCGCGCCGACCTCACCTACGCCATCTGCCACCTGCTGGGCATCCGCCCGCAAACGGCGAAGAATTAAGAGTATCGCCATGTCCCGTCTTCTCGACTCTCTGCGCGAACGTGTCCTGCTGTGCGACGGCGGCATGGGCAGCCGCGTGCAGGCGATGGACCTTGATGTCGCGCGCGATTACGGCGGGCAGGAGAATTGCACCGAGATCCTGAATCAGACGCGCCCCGACATCGTGCGCACCATCCACACCGGATATCTGCAGGCCGGCGCCGACATGGTGCAGACCAATTCCTTCGGCGGCTCGCCGCTGACCCTGGCGGAGTTCGGCCTGCAGGCGCAGGCTTTCGATCTCAACAAGCGCTCGGCCGAGCTGGCGCGCGAAGCCATCGCGGGTTTCAGCGATGGCCGGCAGCGTTTCGTCATCGGCTCGGTCGGCCCTGGCACCAAGCTGCCCAGTCTCGGCCATGTCGATTACCAGACCGCCGAAGACGCCTTCGCCGAGCAGTGCCGCGGCCTGATCGCGGGCAACGTCGATGCCATCCTGGTCGAGACCTGCCAGGACCCGCTGAACGTGAAAGCCGCCGTCAACGGCGCCAAGATCGCGCGCAAGGCAGCCGGCGCTCTCACCCCCGTCTTCGTGCAGGTGACGGTCGAGACGACCGGCACCTTGCTGGTCGGTACCGACATCGCCGCCGCCGCCACCATCATGAAGGCGCTCGACGTGCCGCTGATGGGGCTTAATTGCGCCACCGGTCCGCAGGAGATGGCCGAGCATGTGCGCTGGCTGTCGGAGAACTGGCCCGGCCTGATTTCAGTGCAACCCAATGCTGGTCTGCCCGAACTGGTCGACGGCAAGACGCGCTATCCGCTGTCGGCGGGCGAGATGGCGCGCTGGGTCGAGCGCTTCGTCGAGGAATTCGGCGTCAACCTGATCGGCGGCTGCTGCGGCACCAACATCGAGCACATCACCGCGCTGGACGAGATGCTGCGCCGGCGCGCCGGCAGTGCCGGCATCCGCCCGACGCCCAAGCAGCGCACGGTGCATTGGGTGCCGTCGGTGGCATCGCTCTACTCACAGGTGCCGCTGCGCCAGGAGAACGCCTATTTCGCCATCGGCGAGCGCTGCAATGCCAATGGCTCGGCCAAGTTCCGCAAGCTGCAGGAAGTGGGCGACTGGGACGGCTGCGTCGAGATGGGCCGCGAGCAGACGCGCGAAGGCAGCCACGCGCTCGACGTCTGCACCGCCTTCGTCGGCCGCGACGAAGTAAGGGAGATGAGCGAAGTCGTCTCGCGCATGCGCGTGCACGTCTCCGCCCCGCTGGTGATCGACTCGACCGAATACAACGTGCTGGAAAACACGCTCAAACTTTATGGCGGCAAGGCGATCCTGAACTCGATCAACTTCGAGGACGGCGAGGAGCCGGCAGCAAAACGCCTTGAACTCGCCAAGCGCTTCGGCTGCGCGGTGATCGCGCTGACCATCGACGAAGAGGGTATGGCCAAGGATGCCGACGCCAAGGTGCGCATCGCCAAGCGGCTCTACGATTTCGCCGTCAACAAGCACGGGCTTGATCCGTCCGACCTGCTGTTCGACCCGCTGACCTTCACCATCGCCACCGGCAACGAGGACGACCGCAAGCTCGGCCTGTGGACCCTGGAAGGCATCGAGCGCATCGCCAAGGAACTGCCGGAGTGCCAGATCATTCTCGGCCTGTCGAACATTTCCTTCGGCCTCAACCCCGCGGCGCGCCATGTGTTGAATTCGGTGTTCCTCGACCATGCCGTCAAGCGCGGCATGACCGGCGCCATCGTGCATGCCTCGAAGATCATGCCGCTGCACAAGATCGCGCCGGAAGAAGTGCAGGTGGCGGAAGACCTGATCTACGACCGCCGTCGCGAAGGGTACGATCCGCTGGAGAAACTGCTGGCGGTGTTCGCCGACCGCAAGGCGGAGAAGGCCGAAGCGCGCGTGCGCGCCGTCGATGTCGAGACACGGCTGAAGGATCGCATCGTCGATGGCGACCGCCAGGGGCTGGAAGACGATCTGGCCTCAGCCATGAAAAGCCATCCGCCGCTTGAGATCATCAATACCATCCTGCTCGACGGCATGAAGGTGGTGGGCGATCTGTTCGGCGCCGGCAAGATTCAGCTGCCCTTCGTGCTGAAATCGGCCGAGACGATGAAGGCGGCCGTCGCCTGGCTCGAGCCGCATATGGAGCGCGTCGAGGGCCAGCAGAAAGGCACCATCGTGCTGGCCACGGTGAAGGGCGACGTGCACGACATCGGCAAGAACCTGGTCGACATCATCCTGACCAACAACGGCTATAGAGTCGTCAATCTCGGCATCAAGCAGCCGATCGCCTCGATCGTGACGGCGGCGAAGGAGCACAAGGCCGACGCCATCGGCATGTCGGGCCTGCTGGTGAAATCGACCGTGGTGATGCGCGAGAATTTGGAAGAGATGACGCGCGAAGGCCTCGATCTGCCGGTATTCCTGGGCGGCGCGGCGCTGACCCGCCGCTATGTCGAGGAGGATTGCGTCAAAGCCTACGCCTCGGGCCGCGTCGCCTATGCCTCCGACGCCTTCGACGGCCTGTCGTTGATGGACAAGGTGGTCGGCCAGCAATTCGACGGCTTCCTGCAAAGCGTGCAAAGCAAGCGCGCCAATCGGCCGACGAACACAAAACGCAAGCTGGGCGAGGCTGCCGACGCGTCGGTAATGCGGCCCGTTGACTACGAGGAAATCCGCACCCGCCGCCAGGAACTGGCAGCCAATGTCGAGGTGCCGACGCCGCCGTTCTGGGGGCCGAGCGTGATCGAGCACGTGCCGATCAAGAACCTGCTGCCCTACCTGAACGAGCGCATGCTCTATCAATTCCACTGGGGCTTCCGCAAGGACGGCCGCACCTTGGAGGAATACATGGCCTGGGCGCGGCAGGAGTTGCGGCCGCAGATGCAGCGCATCGCCAAGATCTGCCACGACGAGGGCATCCTCAAGCCGCAGGCCGTCTACGGCTACTGGAAGGCGGCAGCCGAGGACGACAACATCGTGCTGTTCGAACAGGACGGCCGCACCGAAGTCGCCCGCTTTGCGCTGCCGCGCCAGAACAAGACCGGCGGCCTGTGCATCGCCGACTTCCTGCGCGACGTGAACGCGCCCGAGCGCGACGTTATAGGATTGCAGGTCGTCACCATGGGCCAGCACGCCTCGGAAGTGGCGCGCGAGTGGTTCGCCGCCGACCGCTACCAGGACTATCTCTATCTGCACGGCTTCGGCGTCGAGATGGCCGAAGCGATGGCCGAATACGTGCACAAGCGCATCAGAGTCGAGCTGGGCTTCATCGCCGACGAATCGCCCGACATGGACGGGTTGCTCAAGCAAGGCTATCGCGGCAGCCGCTACTCGTTCGGCTATCCCGCCTGCCCCAACATGGGCGACCAGGCGCAGCTATTGAAGCTTTTGGGCGCCGAGCGCATCGGCATCGAAATGTCGGACGAGTTCCAGCTCCACCCCGAGCAGTCGACATCGGCGATTGTGATTCACCACCCGCAGGCGAAGTATTTCAGCGTTTAGAATTCCGGGATAGCATCGGCGCCTTCGTATTCAGGAGTAGCCGATGCCCCTCCCCGCCTCGCTCAAATCCCGCCTGTCGCTGCCGCTGATCTCCGCGCCGATGTTCCTGGTCTCCGGGCCGGACTTGGTGATCGAGGCCTGCCGCAACGGCGTGATCGGCTCCTTCCCGACCGCCAATTGCCGCACCACGGCCGATCTCGACCAGTGGCTGGAGCGCATCGCGCGGGAGACAAAGGGCTACGCGCCGTTCTGTCCCAACCTGATCGTGCACAAGTCCAATCCGCGCGTTGAGGAAGATCTCGAGCTCGTCATCAAGCACAAGGCAGAGATCGTCATTGCCTCGGTGGGATCGCCCGAACGCATCATCAAGCCGTTGCACGACGCGGGCTGTCTGGTGCTGGCGGATATCGCCTCGCTGCGCCACGCCGAAAAGGCGATCTCTCTGGGCGTCGACGGGCTGGTGCTGCTGACCGCCGGCGCTGGCGGGCAGACCGGCTGGGCCAATCCCTTCGCCTTCGCCCGCGCCGTGCGGCAGATGTACGACGGCATCATCGTCATGGCCGGCGGCATCTCCGACGGCGTCGCGCTGCATGCCGCCGAGCAGCTGGGCTGCGATCTCTCCTACATGGGCACCAAGTTCATCGCCACGCGCGAGAGCATGGCGGTCGACGGCTACAAGCAGATGCTGGTCGACAGCCGCCTGGACGACGTGAAGCTGAGCAAGGCCTTCACCGGGCTGGAGACCAACACGCTGAAGGCCTCGATCATCGCCGCCGGCCTCGATCCCGACAATCTGCCGGTGCGCGGCGCGCTCGACATCTCCAAGGACATCAACGCCGCCGAACGCGACAAGCCGACGGCCAAGCGTTGGAAGGACATCTGGAGCGCCGGCCATTCGGTGTCGGGCGTCGGCGATATTCCGACGACGGCCGAGCTGATCGCCCGCACCAAGGCCGAGTACGACCGCGCGCGGCGGGGCGTGGCGGCGTGAGCGTCGAGCTCTGGCTGCTGGCCGCCAGCCTGGTTCTGGCGCTGGTGCAGATCGGGCTGCAAAGCCTGAGCGCGAAAAAGCAGACCGGCGTCGAATGGTCCGTCGGCCCGCGCGACAAGGCGCGGCCGGTGTCGGGCATGCCGGCGCGGCTGGAACGGGCGCAGCGCAATCTGATGGAGACGCTGCCGGTCTTCATCGGCGCCATTCTGCTCGTCCATGTCGCCAGCCGCGAAAGCTGGGCCAGCGAGCTGGGCGCGCATCTGTTCTTCTGGGCGCGCCTGGCTTACGTGCCGGCCTATGCGTTCGGCATTCCCTGGGTGCGCTCCATCCTGTGGAACGTCGCCACGCTCGGCATCGTGTTCGTGCTGGCGAGCCTGCTTATCTGAAATCAGTGCAGGCGGTACTCCGCATCGGTGTACCGCCACTCGGCCGGCTGGATCAGGCCGGCGCTGGCCACCCGCACCTTGTAGAGCGGGCCGTCCAGGTTGCGCTGCCAGAAATCGAGGAATTTGCGCAGCACCGGGAATTCCGGGGCCAGGTCGAGATCCTGCCAGACGAAGGTCTGGAACAGATGCGGATGGTCCGGCAGGTGATAGAGGATCTCAGCCGTTGTTAGCCTGTAGTCCTTGAGCTGCAAAGCAATCGAGGTCATCGAAACACTCCCAATTACCAAACACCAACGCCAAAAGCGTGACACTGGTTTCAGCGATCTGCAATAAATCTTTTAAAATCAAATGATTAGCAGCATCCAAGCGAGAGTGCTGCCAGCCGTTTCGGGCAGCAAAAGGCAAAATTTCGATCATTCATACCTTTGGAAAATGCCCACCAGCCTTGACACAAACCGGGCTGAGGCCTAAATCCCGCGCGGCTTTGGCACTCATCGACGGTGAGTGCTAACAACTGGGAGCGGCTGCGGATTTGCAGCCAAGTTCAATTACTTGAGGAGGATTAATATGAAGTTCCGTCCGCTTCATGACCGGGTCGTGGTCCGCCGCGTCGCCGAGACTGAGAAGACCAAGGGTGGGATCATTATCCCCGACACCGCCAAGGAAAAGCCGATGGAAGGCGAGATCATCGCTGTCGGCCCGGGCGGTCGCGACGAGAACGGCCAGCTGGTTCCGCTCGACGTCAAGGCCGGCGACCGCGTGCTGTTCGGCAAGTGGTCCGGCACCGAAGTCACGATCGACGGCGAGGAGCTGCTGATCATGAAGGAGAGCGACATCATGGGCATCATCGACGGCGCCAAGGCGGCCGCGAAGAAGGCCGCCTGATCTCCTTTCCGAACGAAATTTCCTGACGAAATCCAATCAGAGGTAAGACAGAAATGGCTGCCAAGGACGTAAAATTCTCCGTTGACGCGCGCGACCGCATGCTGCGCGGCGTCGACATCCTCGCCAATGCCGTCAAGGTCACGCTCGGTCCCAAGGGCCGTAACGTCGTGATCGAGAAGAGCTTCGGCGCTCCCCGCATCACCAAGGACGGCGTCACCGTCGCCAAGGAAATCGAACTTGCCGACAAGTTCGAGAACATGGGCGCGCAGATGGTGCGCGAAGTCGCCTCCAAGACCAACGACATGGCGGGCGACGGCACCACCACCGCCACCGTGCTGGCGCAGGCCATCGTGCGCGAAGGCGTGAAGTCGGTCGCCGCCGGCATGAACCCGATGGATCTGAAGCGCGGCATCGACCTGGCGGTCAGCGCCGTCGTCGAAGACATCAAGAGCCGTGCCAAGAAGATCACGACTTCCGAGGAAGTCGCGCAGGTCGGCACCATCTCGGCCAACGGCGAGAAGGACATCGGCGCCATGATCGCCGAGGCCATGAAGAAGGTCGGCAACGAGGGCGTCATCACCGTTGAAGAAGCCAAGTCGCTCGACACCGAACTGGAAGTCGTCGAAGGCATGCAGTTCGATCGCGGCTACCTGTCGCCGTACTTCATCACCAACGCCGACAAGATGATCTGCGAGATGGAGAGCCCCTTCATCCTGCTGTTCGAGAAGAAGCTGTCGGGCCTGCAGGCCATGCTGCCGGTCCTCGAGGCGGTCGTGCAGTCGGGCAAGCCGCTGCTGATCGTCGCCGAGGACGTCGAAGGCGAGGCGCTGGCCACGCTGGTGGTCAACAAGCTGCGCGGCGGCCTGAAGGTCGCGGCCGTCAAGGCGCCGGGCTTCGGCGATCGTCGCAAGGCGATGCTGGAAGACATGGCGATCCTGACCGGCGGTCAGCTGATCTCCGACGATCTGGGCATCAAGCTCGAGACCGTCACGCTCGACATGCTGGGCAAGGCCAAGCGCGTCATCATCCAGAAGGAAGCCACCACCATCGTCGATGGCGCCGGCAAGAAGAAGGACATCGAGGCGCGCTGCCAGCAGATCCGCCAGCAGATCGAGGAAACCACCTCGGACTACGACCGCGAGAAGCTGCAGGAGCGTCTGGCCAAGCTGGCCGGCGGCGTGGCGATCATCAAGGTCGGCGGCGCCACCGAGGTCGAGGTGAAGGAGCGCAAGGATCGCGTTGACGACGCGATGCATGCCACCCGCGCCGCGGTCGAGGAAGGCATCGTCGCCGGCGGCGGCACGGCGCTGCTCTACGCGATCCGCTCGCTGGAGAAGATCCGCGTCGGCAACGACGACCAGAAGGTCGGCGTCGAGATCGTGCGTCGCGCGCTGCAGGCGCCGCTGCGCCAGATCGCCGAGAACTCCGGCTTCGACGGCGCGGTTGTCGCCGGCAAGCTGCAGGAGAGCAAGGACGCCAACTTCGGCTTCGACGCCCAGAAGGGCGAGTACGTGAACATGATCAAGGCCGGCATCATCGATCCGGTCAAGGTCGTGCGCACTGCTCTGCAGGATGCGGCTTCGGTCGCCGGCCTGCTGATCACCACCGAAGCGATGATCGCCGATCGTCCGGAGAAGAAGGCCCCCCCGATGCCGGGCGGCGGCATGGGCGGCGGCATGGGCGACATGGACTTCTAATTCCCGCACGGGAATTGAAGCTGGAGGGCCGGGATTTCCCGGCCCTCTTTTTTTGCGCCTCTCGTTTCGTCATGGCCCGGCTTGCCCACGCCGCCTATCGACATTGCCCAATAATTCAGCATTGACCGGAGGGCGGTGTTGCAGCGCCATGGCTCGCCCGGTCAGGCCAGACGATGACGAAAAAGAAGAAATGCCCCGGGGATGGCGGGCGCTGACAGGGCGTAAGGCTCTATGAGGCTATTGAGAGCCTGCAGAAGTCGAGAGTAGCGATGCCGAGTTCGTCCCTCGTCCCGCCAAGGCTGCGTTTCTGGGCCGCGCTGGCGATCGCTATCGGTCTGGCTCTCTGCGCTCTGGCTCTGATGGCCCAGGCGATGCAACCCGACGATGTCGTCGGCAGCCTGCCTGTCTTGTCCATTTTCGCTTGAGGGAGAGTCCGAATGCGCGTTTCCCGTCTTCTTACTGCCGCCGGCGCCTTGGCGCTGGCGCTGGGCGTTGCGGCGCCCGGCATGGCCCGCGACTGGGACAACAATCCGCCCGGCCCGCGTGGCGGCCCGGGCACAAACTGGGAAAACCCGCCCGGTCCACGCGGCGGTCCCGGCGCTTCGCCCGATCGACGCTGGCATCATCGCCCGCATCATCACTGGGTGCGCGATCGCGACGACAATCCTCCCGGCCCGCGCGGCGGCCCCGGCACCAACTGGGAAAACCCGCCC
Source organism: uncultured Hyphomicrobiales bacterium (assembly GCA_964388115.1). Classification (GTDB taxonomy): domain Bacteria; phylum Pseudomonadota; class Alphaproteobacteria; order Reyranellales; family JAQSWP01; genus JAQSWP01. The sequence goes on along the minus strand of CAYLYK010000001.1, from coordinate 173,872 downwards.
GGCCCGCGCGGCGGCCCGGGCGCCTCGCCCGACCGCTGGTGGCGCTGGTGGCGTTGAGGAAGATATGAAAGAACCGCCGGCCCTTGGGGTCGGCGGTTCTTTTCACACGAGCAGCGCCAGCTGAGCCGACAGCGTCACGACGCTCAGTGCCGTCGACACCAGCACGGTCGATGTCGCCCGCTGCAGGAAAACATCGTAGCGCTGCGCCATCATGTAGAAATTGGCGCCGGTTGGCAGCGCCGCCGCCAGGGTGGCGACCGCCACCCACAGCGGTTGCAGACCGAAAACGTAATGCGCCAGCAGCCAGACGCAGAGCGGCTGCAGCACCAGTTTCATCGTCGTTATGGTCAGGATTTGCGGCAGATCGCCCGCCAGCCTGATGCCCGCCAGCGACGCGCCCAGCACGATCAGCCCACAAGGCACCGCCGAATCGCCGATCCATTTCAGCGCCAGTTCCAGCGCTTTGGGAAACGCCAGGTCGAACTCCCGCGCCAGCATGCCCCAGGCAAGGCCGAGCATGATGGCAACCAGCACCGGATGGCGCAGCACGGCCAGACCCATGCGCGCCAGCCGGCGCGCCAGACCGACGCCGCCGTCCCCGCCGCGATGCCATTCGATGAGGATCGAGCACAGCGACAGCAGGATCGCGGAATGGAACGCGATGATCATGAACAGCGGCACCAGGCCGGGCTCGCCCCAGGTGGTCAGCACCAGCGGAATGCCCAGCACGCCGTTGTTGGAGAAGGCGCTGCCCATGCCCATCATCGCCCGCTCAGGCCCGTTGAGCCCGAACGCCAGGCGTCCCACCGCCATGGCGATGCCCCAAACGATCAGCGAGCCGCCGAAATAGGCCAGCACCACGTCCAGGTCGAGATCCTGCGGTCGCACGTCGCGCATGACGCGAAACAGCAGCGCCGAGAAGGCGACGTTGAACGTGTAGTTGCTTAAGCCCCGCGCGCCTTCGGCGTTGATGACGCCCAGGCGCAGGATCATCCAGCCAACAAAGGTAACGAGCGATGCCGGCAATACGATGCCGAGAACATTGGCCATGCGCTAGAAAATCACCGCAGATACGGAAGGCAACCCGTCTCGTCGAGCACCGGTTCCAGCCGCCCGCGCGCTGCATTGTCGAGCGCCGCGAATTGCTGGCGCAGCCAGTCGTAGCACTTGGCTTGGTAGCGGAACGTCACCTGCCTGTAGGGCATGCCCCAGATCGGCAGGGCGAATTCTTCGGCCCCGTTCCTGATCGCCTGCGCATTGGCGGCGAGAAACGGCAGATAGGCCTCGCCCGCCAGCTTGAGCAAGCCCAGCACCGACACCGGCAGCGGCCCGTTCGGATCGGCCAGCCTGGCGTCGTCGGCCACGCCCGAGCAATCGTCAAGGCGCGGGATCCACATATGCACGCGCGGTCCCGTCAGACGCATCTGCAGGCCGGGCGTTGGGTCCATGAAGAGCTGGAAAAGCTGCCCGAACCAGCCGAAATCGGCCAGGGTTGGACGATGGCCGAAGATAAAGGGATACTGCTTCAGCCCGTCGTCGAGCACGCGCAGCACGCGCAGATAGCTTTCCTCGATGATCGGCCTGTTCTCCGGCGTGCAGCCGACCAGCGCCATGCGCCCGACCTGCCGCTCGCGAAACTGCGCGGCGCGCTCCAGCACCGCGCCATAGGACGAGCCCATGCCCCATTCGCCGGCGATCCACTTGCTGCAGAAATCCTGATCCTGGGCATAGAACCAGCGATAGTGGAACATGCACTTGGTGCCCCACTCGTCGGCCATGTCCTCGATCAGGAAATTCAGGAAGCGCTGGGCCGGATCGGCGGGCAGCACCGAGCGCTCCTTGTGGCGCTCCTCGAGATCGAGTGCGATGAAGGTGCTGTCGTTCCTGAAACTGCCGTCGGGATATTGCAGGATCGGGATGACCTGCGGCTTGACGTCCTTGGTCTCCTCGATGTTGCGCGGGTTGCGCCATTCCCAGAAGAACGGCAGCCGGCGATAGCGCATCAGCGCCCGCATCTTCACCGAATAGGGCGACGGGTTGGAGCCGATCAGGCGATAGGGTTTGTCGGTCATCGCATACGTCTCCCCTGTCCAGCCTCAGCCGCGCATCCGCGGATCGATTGGCGCGTCGATCATGGGGAAGCCCCAGGCGGGATCGATCTTCAGCATCTTGTTGCCGCCGACGTCTTCGACCCAGGGCTCGACCGGCGCGATCTTGCGCGTGCGTGAAGCCTCCAGCGCCTGCGCTACGGACTTGCTCTGGTCGAGCAGCATCAGGTTCAGCCGCGTCGGATAGATGATGGTGCGCTTGCCCGCCGCGAGTTCCGCCAGCGCCTGTGCGGGCGAAATCCATACCGAATCCACCGATTCGTGCCCGTCATGCACGGCGACGTGATCGGCCGGCGCCTCGGCGATGAAGAACCAGGTGTCGAACCGCCTTTTGACGAACTGCGGCGTCAGCCAGTGCGAATAGGGCAGCATCAGATCGGCCGCCAGTTCGAGATTCTCGGCCAGCACCATGTCCAGAATGCTGGCCTGGTCCTTGGCCAGCTTCTCGCGCCATTTGTCTTCGAGCTGCTTGAGCCGCGCCGCGCTGACCAGACTCTTCTCGCCTCGGGGCCGCGCCAGGAGCACGCCGCATTCTTCGAAGGACTCGCGGATGGCGGCGACGCGGAAGGCGCGCAGTTCGTCCTTCGCCACATCGATGCCGCCGATAAACGGGATCAAACGCTCGTCCCCATCGGCCTTTTCCAGCTTTCCGCCGGGAAACACCAGCGCGCCGGAGGCGAAATCGATCTGGTGATGGCGCACCACCATGAACACCTGCAGCTGCGGATCGGCCTTGCGCACCAGCAGCACCGTGGCGGCCGCAACCAGCGGCGCCGAGACCTCGTTCATCTGCGCTTCCTCTTCGTACGAACTATTTGCGCGCCACTATTTCCGGGTGGGATCGTCGGCAACCTGCACCAGCATCTTGCCGAAATTCTCGCCCTTGAGCAGGCCGATGAACGCCTTGGGCGCATTCTCGATGCCCTTCACGATGTCTTCGCGATATTTCAGCTTGCCGCCGCCAATGGCCGGCGCCACCGCCTTGATGAAGTCGCCCGTCCGGTCGAAGTGGTCGGAGATGATGAAGCCCTGCACCAGGATGCGCTTGATCAGCAGCATGGCCCAGTTCGGGCCGGGCGGCAGTTCGGTTGCATTGTACTGCGAGATCATGCCGCACAGCGGCACGCGGGCGAAATCGTTGAGCTGCGGCAGCACTGCAGCAGCCACCTTGCCGCCGACATTCTCGAAATAGACGTCGATGCCCTTGGGACAGGCTTCGCGCACGGCCTGGAACAGATTGGGCGCGTTGCGATAGTCGACGCAGGCGTCGAAACCCAGCTCCTTCACCACATAGTCGCACTTGTCCTTGCCCCCGGCGATGCCGACCGCGCGGCAACCATGCAGCTTGGCGAGCTGGCCGACCACCGAACCGACGGCGCCCGAGGCCGCCGACACGACGACGGTCTCGCCCGGCTTGGGCTTGCCGATCTGCGTCAGCCCGTACCACGCTGTCATGCCCGGCATGCCCAGCACCGACAGCGCGGTGGAAAGCGGCGCCTGTTTGGGATCAAGCTTACGCACGCCCATGCCGTTGGACACCGAATAGGACTGCCAGCCGGCGAAGTCGGTGATGTAGTCGCCTTCCTTGAAATTGGGGTTGCGCGACTTCACCACCTGGCTGACCGTGCCGCCGACGATCGGCTGGCCCAGCTCCTGGTTGGCGGCATAGCCCTTGTTCTCGGACATGCGGCCACGCATGTAGGGGTCGAGCGACAGCCAGATCACCTTGGCAAGATACTCGCCCTCGCCCGGCTCGCCGGCCGGCACTTCCTTGACCTCGAAGTCGCTCGGCTTGGGCTCGCCCACGGGGCGCGATTTCAGAACGATCTGACGGTTCATGATGGCCATGTCCGTTTCCTCCCTTTTGATCTCTCTTGTTTCGACACGGTAGACGGAAACCGCCGCCCCGCGCCAGCCCGTTATGAACCGTCGTTCAGGGCCGCACCCGCAACGCCAGCGTCACGCGCTGGATAAGTTCGGGCCAGTCGTTGCGGGCCTTCTGGCGAAACAGGCGCATGGTCGGATACCAGGGCGTGTCCTCCCGCTCTGTCATCCAGCGCCATTCGCCGCCATGGGCAAGCAGGGTCCAGGTCGGGACGCCAAGTGCGCCAGCGAGATGGCACACGGCGGTGTCGACGCTGATCACCAGATCCATTTGGCGCACGAAGCCGGCCAGGTTCCAGAAATCGACGATGCGCTCGTCGCCCAATTTCACGATGCGATGGCCCATGCCGGCCTTGTCGAAGTCGTCGGCGCGCGCGCCGAATTGCAGATTGTAGAAAACCGTGTTGGGCACGTCGAACAGCGGCGCCAGCAATTTCACGTCGTGGATCGAGCGCCAGCGATCGTGGCGATGGCTGGGATTGCCGGCCCAGATCAGGCCGATGCGCCGGCCCGATGGCGCATCCAGCCGCAAGGACGGATCCTGCTCCGGCGTCGGCCACGGCAGATAGGGCACTGTGGCAGGGACGGTGTCGACCGTGGTGTTGAAGAACAGAGGCAGATCGATGGGCGCCACATAGGTGTCGAAGTCGGGCAGTCGGTCGCCCTTCAACACGACCTTCTCGGGCCCTTCGAGATGCTCGAACAGTCGCCGCAGCGGCGGCAGGCATTCGACGATGACCTTGGCTCCTTGCGCCAGCAGCAACGGCAAATAACGCATGAACATGATGGCGTCGCCGGCCCCCTGCTCGGAACACAGCAGCAGCGTCTTGCCGGCGAGGCTCTCGCCCTGCCAGGCGGGCTGGGTGAAGCCGCGCGGCGGCAGCTGCACCTTGTCATGCAGGCGCCACTGGTATTCGCGCCAGCCTTCCTGGTAGCGGCCTTGAGCGATCAGGGTCATGCCCAGGCTCATATGCGGATTGAAATCGTCGGGCCGCAATTCCATGCCCTTGCGGAAACACGCTTCGGCATCGGCCGGGCGGCCCAGCTCGTTATAGGCATGGCCCAGATTGTGGTACGGGTCGAAATACTGCGGATCGACGGCGATGGCGGCGCGATAGGCCGCAACCGCGTCCTCGATGCGATCGGCCCGCAAATAGGTGTTGCCGAGATTGAACAGCAGGCGGGAATTGTTGGGCTCCAACGCCAGGGCGTGACGGAAGCATCGCTCGGCTTCCGCATGGCGCTCCAGCCGCGTCAGCAGGTTGCCCAGCACATTGTGCGGCGCGCTATTGGCGCCGGCCAGGGTGGCGGCGCGCTGCAGAAAGCCCAGCGCCGCATCCGTCTGTCCCTGCTGCTCAAGCAACTGGCCGAGATTCATCAGCGTCAGCGCCGAGTTGGGCTCAATGCCCAGCGATTGCTTGAAGCAGGCCAGCGCTTCCGGCAAGCGGCCCAGGCCGCGATAGGCCAGGCCGAGATTGTTCAGGCTGGGACCTTGCGGTCCGGTTTTGCGCAAGGCGGCTTCGATGAGTTGCTGCGCCTGGGCGAAATTCTGCTGCGCCAGCGCGATGGCGCCAAGGCCCTCGAGCGCCGTCGCATTGTCGGGATGCTTCTCGAGGACGCGGGAATAGATGGTTTGCGCGTCGACCAGCCGGCCATGGCGATGATGGTCGCCGGCAATGACCAGCGCCTGTTGCAGCGGAACGACGGCCATGCCTGCTTAGCGCCGACGGCCTGATTTGCGACCGAAAGCGCCCAGATCGGCGACCAGCCGCTGCACCACGTCGCTCCACACCATCGGGCGACTCTGGCGATAGAGCTTCATGGTTGGATACCACGGCGTGTCGTCGCGGCCCTTGAGCCAGCGGAAATCGTTGGCGAAAGCCAGCAGCGTCCACACCGGCTTGCCCAGCGCGCCCGCGATATGGGCCACGGCCGTGTCGACCGTGATCAGCAGATCGAGCTGATCGATATAGCCCGAGGTCTGGTGGAAGTCGCTCATCTGCGCGTCGGTGATGCGCGTCACCTTGCCGGCCAGGCCTGCCTGTTCCAGCTCAGCGAAACGCTCGCCGAACTGCAGGCTGTAGAAGGTAACGCCCGGCACGTCGAGCAGCGGCTTGAGCTCCTCGGCCGGCATCGAGCGGCGATGGTCGTTGTCGTGCGTGTTGCTGCCCGCCCAGACGATGCCGACCCGCCTGGTGCCTTCGCCGCCCATCAGCATCACCGGCGGGGCCTTGATATAGGGGACCTTGCTCGGAATGTTGTCGATGTCCTGACGAAAGATGCGCGGCAGCGCCATCACCGGCACCTTGAAATGATGCGGCGGGATGGCCGCGTCATTGGTCACCACGTCATCGACGCCGGCCACGCTGGCGACCACTTTGCCGATCGGCGGCGCGCAGGCCACGACGACCTTGCCGCCGCGTTCCTTGACCATCGGCAGATAGCGCGCGGTCTGCACCACGTCGCCGAAACCCTGCTCGTGATAGACGAGGAGCGTCTGTCCTTCGAAGCCGCGCCCGTCCCACAGCGGCGACTTCAGGCTGTGCTTGGCGAGCTGACTCTTCATCTGCATGCGCCATTCGTACTGATCCCAGCCGCGCGCGAAGTCGCCTTTCATCAGCATGCACAGCGCGCGATGCGTATGGATCTCCGGATCGCCCGGCTTGCGCTCGAGCGCACGGCGGAAATATTCCAGCGCCTCGTCGAGCTTGCCCGCGTCCTGCAGCAGGTTGGCGAGGTTGTGCAGCGCCGTGACGTAGTTGGAATCGCTGGCCAGCGAGCGGCGATGGGCCTGTTCGGCGCGGTCGTAATCGCCCTCCAGCGCCAGGATCAGACCGATATTGGTGTAGACTGGCGCGAATTTCGGATCGAGCTCCACGGCGCGCTGGAAGCAGCTCATGGCGTCGGAGAAGCGTTTGCGTTTCTTCAGGATGACGCCCAGCGTGTTGACGAAAGAGGCGCTCTGCGGCGACAGCTCGACGGCGCGCCGGGCCAGATCCTCGGCTTTGTCGAGAGCATTGGCGTCCATCTGCAGCACGGCGCTGAGATGGACCGCGTCGGCGTAGTTGGGGGCGCCGGCCAGAATCTTCTCGCACAGCTCGCGCGCCTCCTTGTGGCGGCCGGCGCGATAGTGCTCGGCAGCCAGATTGAAGGCCTGCGGAAAGGTGAGAAATTGGCCGGTTTGCGTCACGTCTCGAAACCCCTCGAAGCGGCGCGCACTCTATCGGCTGCCAGCGGGCGGTTCAACCGGCCGGAAACCGGCCGCTTTCCAGCCAAAATCCGGCGGTTGGCGCGGTGCGATCAATCTTCTAGATTGCCGTCAATGGACACCCTCATCGCGCCCCCCGACCTGTCGGCACCGCTGGATCGCCATCGCGCCCGGGTTCTGCCCGAATGGATCGACTACAACGGCCATATGAACGTGGCCTTCTATCTCTATGCCTTCGACCAGGCGACGGAGACGTTCTGCCGCGAGCTGGGCTGCGATGCCGCCTATGTCCGGGAGCGCCGCGGCATGGTTTTCACGCTTGAGACGCATCTCACCTACGACCGCGAAGTCAAGCTGGGCGACCCTCTGCGTATCACTACGCAAATCCTCGATTGGGACGCCAAGCGGGTGCATTTTTTCCACTGCATGTACCATGCCGAGGATGGATTTCTTGCCTCGACCAACGATCAAATCATGCTAAATGTCGGCTTCGAAAGCCGGCGGTCGGAGCCGTGGCCGGACGATGTCCGCGCCCGGATCGAGGCCATCGGCGCCGCCCACAAGAAGCTGCCCTGGCCGGAAAAGGCCGGGCGACGCGTCACGCTGAAACGGCAGACCGCCGCTTAGGAATTTCCGGGAGAAAAGTTCGTAATGCTGTGGTTTTCGTTCAAGGCGCGCCGTTTCGCGCTGCTCTTCTCGTTCCTTCTGATCACCATAAGCATCGGCGCCGCTCCCAATACCGCGTCGGCGCAGAATGTCGGCTCGCCCATCGGCATCCAGACCGCTTATGCGGGGATGAAATCGCGCCCCTGGTTCGCGGATCGCCCCAACTACTTCAACCCGTTCGACTTCCAGTGGGGCGACGGGCGGTCCTGGATCAACGGCTATGCGGGCGTGGTCGCCAATGCCGAATTGTCGTCCATCCTGTTCGCCGGCGATTTCCACACCGGCGACGTCGGACTGGTCGGCGTTTCCTTCGGCCGCGAGTTTGGCTCGCTGGGCAATGCGCTGCGCTTCGAATGGGAGCTTGGCGGCTCGTTCCATTTTGGCGATGAAACCTTCGCCACCGCCCATGCCTACCTGATCGCGCGCTGGATCTGGTTTCCGTGGAACAACTGGCTGATGACGACCTTCGCCATGGGTACCGGCCCGTCGCTGGCCAGCAAGAAATCGAAGTACGAGGCGGAAAAGGGCGAGGCGAGCTACTACAAGAACGGCATGATGATGGAATTCACCTTCAATCTGCCGGAGGAGCCCGACTGGCTGCTGCAGCTGCGCATCCAGCATCGCTCGAGCATCTTCGGCGTTCTGCCGAAGGCAGGCACGCCGTCGGACTATCTGACCATCGGGTTCAAGCACCGTTTCTAGAGCGGATTCGCGGGGATTGCTCTAGCGATCGAGCGCGGCGAGTCTGTCCAGCGCCTCGCCGCGCACGCGATAGGGCGCCCAGTCGTCGATATGGACGATGCCCAGCCGCTCGTAGAATTTGCGCGCTGGATTCCACGTCAGCACGTTGAGATCGATGCGCCCCAGCCCGCGCTCGCGCGCGAGCCGCGCCATGCGCGCCATCAGCGCCTGGCCGACGCCGAACTTGCGCGCCTCGTCGTAGACGAAAATATCCTCCAGAAAGAAGCCGGCGCGGCCTTCCCAGGTCGAGTAGTTCTGCGTCCACAGCGCGAAGCCGACCGGCTTGCCGTTGCGCTCGGCGATGATGGCCTCGTAGCGCGGCGTGGAGCCAAAGCCGTCGCGACGCAGCGCTTCGGGCGTGACCTTCACCGCATCGGGCGCCCGCTCGTAAACGGCCAGCGCCACCAGCATCTCGTGCATTGCCTCGCAATCGTCGGGCCGGGCCGGCCGAATGGAGGTCCGTTCGCCGCTCATACTCCCTCACGCGCGCGCTTCAGCGCCTCGTCCAGCACGGCGCGATCGCCGATCTGATTGGCCAGCAGCAGGATCAGTCGCGCGTTGAACAGGCCGACCTGCCTGTCGTCGAGATCGCGATAGCAATCGACCAGGGCATTGTAGAACCCGTCGGGATCGACGATGCCGGGATCGAGGTTCAGGGTTTTTCCGGTCATGTCCCTCTCACGCTGCCATGGCGCGGCGCAAAGCCGCCCGCACCGCCTGCGCATCATAATGCCGCCAGCGCGCCGCGACATGGCGATCGGGGCGCAGCAGATAGACCGTGCCCGGCTGCGCATCGTAGCGCCGCCACAGCACGCCGGCATGATCGTCGCCGCGGCCGATCAGGACCGTTTCGACACCCGGCTCGCCCGCGACATCGGCTTCGAACGCCAGCAGACGAAACCCGCCGCCTGTTCCATCGAACAGCCAGCCATCGCCGTGCGGCCCGTCGGGCGCCGGCGCGCCCGGCGCGGCGCCGCCGCTCCAGACCGCGTCATCTTCCGTCGCCAGGCAATCCGTTTCATAGCAGCTGGCCTGCGACAGGCGGCCGGAATTGATCAGCGCGCGAGCGAAGGGATAATCGCCGGCCAAGGACAGAACCGCATCGCGCAGCACGCGGCTGGCCTCGTTCTTGGGCGTGATGAAATCGGTCGAGCGTGTGGAATGGCGGATGTTCTCGCGCGCCGCCGGCACCCGCTCCTGCGAATAGGTTTCCAGCAGTTTAGCCGGTGCCTTGCCGCGCAGCACCAGATCGAGCTTCCACACCAGGTTGTCGGCATCCTGCACGCCGGAATTGCCGCCGCGCGCGCCAAACGGCGACACCACATGCGCGGCATCGCCCGCGAACAGCACGCGGCCATGGTTGAAATTTTCCATGCAGCGGCAGGTGAAGCTGTAGACGCTGACCCATTCGTAATCGAACTCGCGCTCTCCCAGCATGGCCTTAAGGCGCGGCGTGACGCGATCGAGCTGCTTCTCCGTCTCGGGGTCGGCATTGGGCCCGAGCTGGAAATCAATGCGGAACACCTCGTCGGCCTGGCGATGCAGAAGCACCGACTGGCCGCGATGGAAGGGCGGGTCGAACCAGAACCAGCGTTCGGACGGAAACTCCGCCTTCATGCGCACGTCGGCGATCAGGAAGCGGTCGTTGAACACCTGGCCGTCGAAGCGCAGACCCAGCATGGTACGGATCGGGCTGCGCACGCCATCGGCGGCTATGACGTACTGCGCTCCCAGCCCATAAACGCCATCCGGCGTCTCGACCTTCAGCCGCACCTCATCGCCATCCTGCTCGATGCCGACGACTTTGTGCTTCCAGCGCAGATCGATTTCCGGAAAATCGGCGCAGCGCTCCACCAGGTATTGCTCGACGTAATATTGCTGCAGGTTGATGAAGGCGGGGAAACGTTGATGCCTCTCGCTCTGCATCTGGAACTGGTAGATCAGCCGCTCCCCGACATAGAGCTTGCCGGTGTCCCACAGCACGCCCTTCTCCAGCATGCGCTGCGCCACGCCCAGCCGGTCCCAGATCTCAAGCGTGCGCTGCGCCCAGCAAATGGCGCGGCTGCCGACCGAGACGGTGTTGTCCTCATCGAGGACGATCACCCGATGGCCGCGCAGCGCCAGATCGAGCGCCGCCGTCAGCCCCACCGGGCCGGCGCCGACGATCACGACCGGACGACGCGCTTGGTCCGCCCGATCGAGCTCGGCCGGCCGGCGATAGGGATAGACGGGATTGATGTAGCTGCCCATGGCGGGACGGTCAGCTCTCCAGCGCCTTCCACATCTCGATGTCGCGCTCGGCCGTCCAGATGCGCGGATGATCGATGCCCTTGGCCTCGTCGTAAGCGCGCGAGACGTCGAACGGCATGCAATGTTCGAAGATCACCCAATTGCCGTAGCGCGGCTGCAGCGCGCGCATCGCGCCTTCATAGGCCTGCTTCAGGCTCTCATTGGCCTGCGCCCGCTTCTTCACCTCTTCATAGAGTTCAGTGACGAAAGCCTGCGTGCCGGCCAGCCCGTCCTCGACGGCGCGTTCGGTGGTCAGCGCATCGCCGCGACCGGGCACCAGCGCCAGCGGCTTCAGGTCGCGCAGCTTCTGCAAGGTCTGCGGCCAGTCCTGCAGATGGGCGTCGCCGCAATAGGGCGTGGCGCCATATTCCACCAGATCGCCCGAGAACAGCACTCGCTCCTTCGGCAGCCACACGATGGTGTCGCCCTTGGTGTGGCCGCGGCCGGCATGGATGATCTGCACCTCGGTCTTGCCCAGCCACAACGTCATGCGGTCGGTGAAGGTGATGGTGGGCCAGGTCAGGCCGGGCACCGTCTCGACCGAGCGGAACAGACGCGGGAAGCGCTGCACTTCGGAGAGATAATCCTGCTGTCCGCGTTCGACGATCATCTCGCGCGTGGCTTCGCTGGCGATGATATGGTCGGCGCCATAGGCCGACGCGCCCAGCACGCGCACGGCGTGATAATGGCTCAGCACGACGTACCTGATCGGCTTGTCGGTGACCTCGCGGATGCGGCGGATGACGTCCTGCGCCATCACCGGCGTCGCCTGCGTGTCGATCACCATCACCGCATCGTCGCCGATGACGATGCCGGTATTGGGATCGCCCTCGGCGGTGTAGGCATAGGCGTTGTCGGACAGCTTGCTGAACGTGATCTTCTTGTCGGCCAGATCGTTTTGCGAAGCAAAGCTGCGGGCGCTGGACATGAGGCGTCTCCCGATTTTCTTAATTAGTTACGTTTGAAACTAATTATGCCGCCGTGCGCCACAGCGCGCAAGCCGCCGCTGTTTCAGAGGCTGTTGTCGAGCTTGAGGAATTTGGTGCGATCGACGGAAGGCACGGCGATCTTCTTCTCTTCCTCGCCGCGGCGCAGATCGAGATCGACGGTGACGCCGGCGTCGCCCCTGGCCCAGATGCCGCGATAGAGACTCACCAGATCGTCGACCTCGACGCCGCCCACACCAGTGATGCGATCGCCCGGCTTTACGCCGGCCTTCGCCGCCGGCCCGTCCGGCGCCACATAGGTCACCAGCAGGCCGCTCGGCGCCTCCTGCGTGTAGAGGCCCAGCCACGGCTTGGCCGGGGTGATGACTTTGCCGCTCGCGAGCATGTCCGCCAGGATCGGCTTGATGCGGTTGATGGGAATGAACATGTTGCCCGGCAATTCCTGGCCGCGCGCGCCGGCATCGCGCACCAGCAGCGAGCCGATGCCGACCAATTTCTCGTCCTTATCGAGCAGCGCCGCTCCGCCCCAGCCCGGAAACGGCGGCGAGGTGAAGATCGCCTTCTCGAGCAAATATTCCCAATAGCCCGCGAAGTCGCGCCGGTCCGCCACCAGCACCGGAAACGGCGCGCCGATATGCAGGCCGCCGGCCTGAATGCGCAGCATCTGTTTGGCGGCGATCGCGTCGCTGTCGCCCAGCCGCGCCGCCTTCAGCCTCACCGGCACCGCCGCACGCAGCAGGCCGAAGCCGCTGTCGTAATCGTAGGCGACGATGCTGGCCGGCAGCGATTTGCCGTCGGGCAGATCGAGCGTCACCTCGCGCGCTTCCATGATCAGGTAGCCCACGGTCAGCACCAGACCGTCGCCGTCGATCACCACACCCGAGCCGCTGCGCTCGGTGCCCAGCGTGCGGGCGCTGCGCGCGTCTTCGGGGACTTTGGTGCTGACACCCAGCACGGGGCCGGGCAGCACGGGCTGCGCCAGCGCCGGCGCTGCGAAGAGCGCGCAGCCCGTGAGGATGAGAGACAGGCGGAGAAGCTTCGCGACCATGGGCGCCTCCAGCAAGCACCCTACTCTAACACGGCCGACAAAAAGCGCAGGCCCCTACCAGGGCAGGAACCCGAAAAGCCACAGCCACAGGCAGGCCACGCCCATGGTCAGCAAGGTGATGGGAATGCCCGATTTGGCGTGATCGCGAAAACCCAGCTTCACGCCGATGCTGGCGGCGCGCTCGGCGACGATGATGTTGGCCAGCGAACCCACGATCAGAAGGTTGCCGGCAAGCGTGGAGAGCAGCGCCAGCCCGTACAGCGCCTCCTGCGAGGGATTGGGCCAGGCGGTGAGCAGCAGGATCACCGCCGGCACGTTGCCGATGGTGTTGCTGGCGATCAGGGTCAGCGGCGCCAGGATCGACAGGCGCTCGGGCAGCAATCCCTTGGCCGCCAGCCAGGCAAAGGCGCTTTCGGTGTGGCCGGTGGAGGCGAACGCCGCGGTGATGGTGAACAGGCAGGCGAACAGCAGCAGCAGGTGCCAGTCAACCGCCCCCACCATGGCGCGGCTGGACAGCCTGCGGCTCAGCAGCAGCAAGCCGGCAATCACCAGCGCCCCGGTCTCGCGCGGCAGGTTGGTGGTGAACAGGATCACCAGCATCAGTACGGCCAGCAAGCCCTTGTCGGTCTGGTAGATGTCAAGCGGCGGCACTTCGGTCTTGCTGGGCATAGCGGTCGCGATGAGTTCCGGCCGCCATTGCCAGCGAACGATGCCGATCACGATGCCGAGCGAGATCAAGGCCGGCGGCGCGCAAACCACCATGAAATACCAGAAGCTCAACCCGCCGGTCTGGCCGATCAGGATGTTCTGCGGATTGCCGATCACCGTCATGGCCGATCCGGCGTTCGACGCACAGGCCAGCGCGATCAGGAACGGCCGCGGATCGAGATTGCGCGCCAGCAACCCGCGGCATAGCAACGGCGTCATGGCGAAGACCACGATGTCGTTGGCCAGCACCGCCGACAGCCCGCCGCCCACCAGCACCGTGATGATCAGCAGCGTGGTCGGGCTGCCCTTGGCGGCGGTGATGCGGGCGGCGCACCAGTCGTAGAATCCCGCCGCGCCGAACTGCGCCGAGATGATCATCAGCGCGAATAGCAGCAGCAAGGTCGGCGCATCGACGGCGCGGCCGATATCCTCGACCTTGATCGCCCCCGCCGCCAGCAGCACCACCAGCCCCAGCAACGCGATGCCGGTGCGATCCAGCCGCAAGCCCGGCACGCGGCCGATCGCCATGCCGATATAGGTCAGGATGAAAACGCCTACGATGAGGAATTGCACGGGGCCGCGCTCGAAGATGGGAGTGCGATGAATAGCATGCCGCCTTGCGCACCGACATACCTCCATCCTCTTCATCTCCCCTACCCCCTCGCGGGGGAAGGTTAGGGCGGGGGTGATGCTCAGGAAATATTTCCTGTAAGGCACCCCCCTTCCTAACCTTCCCCCGCAAGGGGGGGGGGGAAGGGACACGAGTCGAGTGGCCTCTCCTCCAAAAATCATGAAGCGAAAATCCGGACCGTTGCTAGAACCCCATACGATCCAGCATCCTGCCGATCCATTGCGTGATCCGCCGCAAGCCCGGCCAACCCTCTTCCACCACCACGTCCTCGACGCTGTCGTCGGGCCAGCGCACAGGGTCGTAGTCGGGATTGACGATGAAGTCGCCGACGATGCGACCGCGCCCATCGACCCGCCAGGCGCCGATCACCGCCTCGCGCGGTATCTCGCCCGCCGGATCGAGGCTGCGGTGGATGCGCATGACGTAGCCGCCCGGCCGCAAGCGGGCGGCCATCATCTCGTCGTTGCTGGGGCGGTCGGGGATGATCAAGCGAGGGAGTCTTCCACGGCTGAAACCTGCCCCGGCAACATGGCAAGCCTGCCCCGCCCCTGCCAGTCCGGGCGGGAAATTATGGCCATGCGTGCTATATAATCACCCATGTCCGATCCGTTCGATCTTGCCGATGCGCCGCCGCCCGAGGAGACGCCGTCCCGCCCCCTGTCCGGCCCCGCGCCGGACGCCCATCTCAAGGGGCTGAACGAGACCCAGCTTCAGGCCGTGCAGCAGACCGAAGGCCCGCTGCTGGTCCTGGCCGGCGCCGGCACGGGCAAGACGCGGGTGCTGACCAGCCGCATCGCCCATATCCTTATCAATCGTCGGGCCTTTCCCAGCCAGATCCTGGCCGTGACCTTCACCAACAAGGCCGCGCGCGAGATGCTGGAGCGGGTCGGCGGCCAGATCGGCCGCGCGGCCGATGGGCTGTGGCTGGGCACGTTCCATTCCATCGGCGTGCGGATATTGCGCCGCCATGCCGAGCTGGTGGGGCTGAAGCCCAATTTCACCATCCTCGACACCGACGATCAGATCCGCCTGCTGAAGCAATTGCTGCAGGCGGAAAACATCGACGACAAGAAATGGCCGGCCCGCATCCTCTCCGGCATCATCCAGCGCTGGAAGGATCGCGGCCTGCTGCCCGACAAGGTCTCGACGGCCGAAGGCGGCGATTTCGCCAATGGCCGCGCCGTGCAGATCTACGCGCAATACCAGGAGCGGCTGCAGCAATTGAACGCCGCCGATTTCGGCGACCTGCTGCTGCATTGCCTGACGCTGTTCCTGAACAACCCGGAAGTGCTGGCCGATTACCATCGCCGCTTCCGCTACATACTGGTCGACGAATACCAGGACACCAACGTCGCGCAGTATCTGTGGCTGCGCCTGCTGGCGCAGGGCCGCGAAGACGGCGTCACCAATATCTGCTGCGTCGGCGACGACGACCAGTCGATCTATGGCTGGCGCGGCGCGGAGGTCGGCAACATCCTGCGCTTCGAGAGCGATTTCCCCGGCGCGAAGATCATCCGGCTGGAGCGCAACTACCGCTCGACGCCGCATATTCTCGCCGCCGCCTCCGGCCTGATCGCGCATAACGAAGGCCGCCTGGGCAAGACGCTGTGGACCTCTGTAACCGGTGGCGAGCGTGTCAATCTGCGCGGCGTGTGGGATGGCGATGAAGAAGCGCGCGCGGTCGGCGAGGAAATCGAGAACCTGCAGCGCAAGGGCCATGCGTTGCGCGAGATCGCCATTCTGGTGCGCGCCGGTTTCCAGACGCGCGAATTCGAGGAGCGCTTCATCACGCTTGGCCTGCCCTACAAGGTCATTGGCGGCCCGCGCTTCTACGAGCGCCAGGAAATCCGCGACGCCATGGCGTATTTCCGCGTCATCGTGCAGCCCGACGACGATCTGGCCTTCGAGCGCATCTACAACAATCCCCGCCGCGGCCTGGGCGAATCGGCGCTGAAGGCGATGCGCGATACTGCTCGCGCCGGCCGCGTGTCGCTGTTCGAAGCGGCGCGGCGGCTGATCGAGACCGACGAGCTGAAGCCCAAGCCACGCAAGTCGCTGACGGAGCTCGTGCAGAATTTCGAGCGCTGGCGCTCGCTGCTCGATGGGCTGGCGCATACCGAGCTGGCCGAGACGGTGCTGGAGGAAAGCGGCTACACGGCCATGCTGCAGGCCGACAAGTCGCCCGAAGCGCCGGGCCGGCTGGAGAACCTGAAAGAACTGATCAACGCGCTGCAGGAATTCGAGAACCTGGCCGGGTTCCTCGAGCACGTCAGCCTGGTGATGGAGAACGCCGAGGCCGCGGGCAGCGACATGGTCAACATCATGACCCTGCATGCCGCCAAGGGGCTGGAATTCGACAGCGTGTTCCTGCCCGGCTGGGAGGAAGGCGTGTTCCCCAACCAGCGGGCGCTGGACGAAAGCGGCGTCGCCGGCCTGGAAGAGGAGCGCCGCCTGGCCTATGTCGGGCTGACGCGAGCCAGGAAGCGCGCTTTCGTCTCCTTCGCCGCCAATCGGCGCATCTTCAACCAGTGGCAATCGTCGATCCCCTCGCGCTTCATCGCCGAGCTGCCGCCCGAGCACATCGAACAGCGCAGCGATGCGGGGCTGTACGGCTCCTACTCCGCCGGCCATTACGGCGGCATGCGCGAGAACACGGCAGCTTCCGGCGACAGCGACTGGGGCTGGTCGCCGGGACAGAAACTGGGCAAGCGCCTGCGCTCGACCCTGATCGAGGGCGAGATCACCGCCCGCGATGCCGAGGAAGTGAATTACGAGCTGGGCCAGCGCATCTTCCACCAGAAATTCGGCTATGGCGCGATCGCCGCCATCGACGGCAACAAGCTCGACATCGAGTTCGAGAAGGCCGGCCGCAAGAAGGTGCTGGCGAGCTTCGTGTCGGCGGCTTAGAACCCGTCAGGGGAACATCAACGCGGATCGGGGGCCTTGCGCGTGACGGTGTGGAAGCTGGAAGTGACGGTGCCGGAAAAGGCGCGGCTGGCCTTCGAACTGACGCTGCAGGAAGCGCTGGGCGAAGAGACGCCCGTCGCCTCGACCGAAATCCGCGAGCATATCGACTGGCGCGTCGAGGCCTATATTGACGGCGTTCCCAACCGCGCGCTGCTGTCCCGCGTCATTGCCGCCGTCTCGGAAGCCTGCCGCATTCCAAGCCCCGCCGTGACCCTGACCGAGCTGGAAGACAAGGACTGGGTCGCGGAAAACCAGCGCTCCTTCCTGCCCTTCAGCATCGGGCGCTTCTTCATCTATCCCTCCTTCCACCAGGGCGGCGTGCCCAAAGGCCAGACCGGCATCCAGATCGATCCCGGCATGGCGTTCGGCACCGGCACCCACGCCACCACGCGCGGCTGCCTGATGGCGATCGACGAGATCGGCCGCGCCGGCCAGCCGGAATCGGCGATCGATGTCGGCTGCGGCTCGGGCATCCTGGCCATCGCCATGACCGCCATCGCCCGCCGCCGCGTGCTGGCTTGCGACAACGATCCCATCGCGGTGCAGGTGACGGAAGAGAACGCGCGCATCAACGGCGTCGATGGCCGCGTCATTGCCGTGCGGTCCGAGGGGCTGGACAACGATGTCATCCGCCGCCGCGCGCCGTTCAACCTGATCGTCGCCAATATCCTGGCCCAGCCGCTGATCGAGCTGGCGCCCTCGATCGCCACGGCGCTGGCCAATGGCGGACAGGTGGTACTGTCGGGATTGCTGACCAGCCAGGCGCCGGCCGTGATCGCGGCCTATCGCGCCCAGGGCATTACCCTGCAGAAGCGCATCGAAGGCGGCGACTGGTCGACCCTGGTGATGAAGGGCTGACGCCGCCACCAGGCGGCATAAATAAAAAGGGCGACATCCGAAGATGTCGCCCTTTTGCTTGGCCGGTGCGGGGAGGAGGTCGCACCGTCCGGGGGAAGTTAGGCCGCGTAGCGGTGGCCGGAATTGTCGTTGGCGTTGGCATTAACGCCGACGCCGACATCGGCGTAGAGATCGACGGCCGCGTCCTTGACGGCGCCGGCGACCACGAAGGGCACCAGCGAGCGGTTCAGGCCGATGTCCTGCAGCATGCGCTCGTCCATCGACATCAACTGGGCAACCGCGGCGCGCTGCTTCTGCGCGGCCTTGATACGGCTGAAAGCCTGGCCGACTTTACCGGCCGTGAAACGCACGCCATTGACGATCGCATCGCCGACCATTTTCGCGCGTACCGCGCGGGCTTCGGCCAGGACGTTCTCGAGGGACATGTGCGGGGTCATATAGGTCGACATTTTCATCTTCTTCCGAGGTTAGGAACGCGGGGCGTCGGCATATCCGGCGTCGATCCGCGTAACGCAGGGAACATAGGGCGGGCACCGCCATACCAGGAGCGGGAATGTTGCGGCGCAGCAGTGCATTTAACGCATATCACAACCAATAATGGGATACTAACTAGACCATTGATCCGGAACGATATTTCAGACCCTTGCAGGCAGGAACGCTCCGGCATAGGGTGAAAGAATCGTAGAATCGAGGCTTTGGCATGAGTTCGCCTGACGACGGAATCCGCCATCTGGCCGCCAGGCTGGAAAGCCAGGGCAAGCCCGTTTCGCCCCAGGAATTGGCGGAGCTTTTGGCCGGCATCGCCGCCGCCCCGCAAGGCTTTGCCGGGCCGGACTGGCTGGCCCTGATCGGCGGCCGGCTCGACGAGAACACCAGGGCGGCTCTTATAAAAGAGCGCGACCGCCTGGCCGCGGCAACGCATGGGCTGGAAGACGCGATCCCGCCGGCCGACCGGCTGATCGCATTGCGCGGCGAATTGCAGCGCCGCGGCATCGACGGGTTTCTGGTGCCGCGCTCAGACGAGCATCAGGGCGAATACGTCCCCGCCCGCGCCCAGCGCCTGGCGTGGCTGACCGGTTTCACCGGTTCGGCGGGGCTGGCGATCGTGCTGGCCGACAAGGCCGCCATCTTCATCGACGGCCGCTACACCTTGCAGGTCACGCAGCAGGTCGACGTGAACCTGTTCGCGCCGCAACCGCTGGCGCAAGTCACGCCCGACAAATGGCTGGGAGAAAACCTGAGACCGGGCATGAAGCTGGGCTTCGATCCCTGGCTGCACGGCATCGGCGAGTGCGAGCGGCTGGCCGCCGCCTGCGCCAAGGCCGGCGCCGAGCTGGTGCCTTTGGAGAGCAATCCTGTCGATGCCGTGTGGCCCGACCAGCCGCCGCCGCCTTTGGGGCCCGTGGTGCCGCATGCGCAGGATTACGCCGGCGACGATTCGACGGCCAAGCGCCAGCGCATCGCCGCCGAGCTGCTGCGGCTGAAAGCCGACGCCGCCGTGCTCAGCCTGCCGGATTCGATCGCCTGGCTGCTCAACATTCGCGGCGCCGACGTGCCGCACGTGCCGCTGCCGCTGTCCTTCGCCATCCTCCATGCCGACACCTCGGTCGACCTCTTCGTCGATCCGCGCAAGCTGACGGAAGCCGCCCGCCAGCATCTGGGCAACCAGGTCAGCGTTCAGCCGCCGCAGGCACTCGATGCGGCGCTCGACGCCCTGGGCGTCGCGGGGCGCGCGGTGCTGGTCGATCCCTCTTCCGCGCCCTTCCGCATCGCTGCCCGCCTGCAAAAGGCCGGCGCGCGCCTGCTGCGCGAGGCAGACCCGGTGGCGCTGCCCAAAGCCTGCAAGAACCAGGTGGAGATCGAGGGCACACGCCGGGCGCACGCCCGCGACGGCGCGGCGCTGACGCGGTTCCTGGGCTGGCTGTCGCAGGCGAGCGCCAAGGGCGAGCTGACGGAGATCGAAGCCTCGGACCGGCTGGAAGCGATCCGCCGCGAGCACGGTTTGTGCCGCGACTTGAGCTTCGACACGATATCGGGCGCAGGGCCCAACGGCGCCATCGTGCATTATCGCGCCACTGAACGCTCCAACCGCAAGCTCAACGCCGGCGAACTCTATCTGGTCGATTCGGGCGCGCAGTATCCCGACGGCACCACCGACGTCACCCGCACCATCGCCATCGGCCAGCCGACCGAAGAGATGCGCGATCGCTTCACCCGCGTGCTGAAGGGCCATATCGCCCTTGCCACCGTGCAGTTCCCCGCCGGCACCTCGGGCTCGCAGCTCGATGCGCTGGCGCGCAAGCCGCTGTGGGAAATCGGGCTCGACTACGAGCACGGCACCGGCCATGGCGTCGGCTCGTTCCTGTCGGTCCATGAAGGCCCGCAGCGCATCTCCAAGCTGCCCAATACGGTGGCGCTGCGGCCGGGCATGATCGTCTCCAACGAGCCCGGCTATTACAAGGAAGGCGGCTACGGCATCCGCATCGAGAACCTGATCCTGGTGCAGAAGGCCGACGAGGCGGGCAAGTTCCTGCGCTTCGAGACCCTGACCCTGGCGCCGATCGATCGCACCTTGGTCGACGTGTCCTTGATGCGCGACGACGAGCTCGCCTGGCTCAACGCCTATCACGCCCGCGTGCTGAAGGAGATCGGCCCGCAGGTCGATGCGCTGACGCGCGCCTGGCTGGAGCAGGCCACGGCACCCATCAGCCGCTAACTCTTATTCCCTCCCCCCTTGCGGGGGAGGGTTAGGGAGGGGGGTCAACGGGAGAAATCTTTACTGATGACCCCCCACCCTAGCCCTCCCCCGCAAGGGGTGAGGGGACATGAGAAGAGAGTCGCTGCTCTAGTAGGTGACGCGCACCGCGTCGATCGCCAGGCCGGAGACTTCGACCTTCATGCCTTCGCTGACATAGGTCTCGCGCGTGTCGATGCGGGCGAAGGCGTGCATCGCCACCAGTATTTCGCCCGGCTGCGCCAGATCCTCGCCCAGCTTGGCGGCGATGTTGACGCAATCGCCGAACAGGTCCTGCGCCGGCAGCACCAGCGCGCGGCCCTGCGCGATGCCGATGCAGGCATCGATGCGCCAATCCTTGGAACGCCGCTTGTTGTCCTCGCGCAACGCCTTTTGCAAGGCAATGGCCGCATCGACGGCGGAACGGACATGGCGGAAGAAGGCGAAGAGATTGTCGGCTTCGGCCTTCACCAGCTCGCCGCCATGGCCCTCGATCAGGGGAATGCCGATGCGCTGCATGCGCCGGATGCGCAACAGCAGCGGCACGATGCCCCGCTCGCGCACCGCCCGCGAGGTGCCCGACATGTCGAGCACAAAGGCCGCGCCCTTGCGGCCGAAGCGGCGCCACAGATCGAGTTCGAGCTTCTCGAGGTCCGGCTCGGCGCTGCCATCGGCCGCATCGAGATGCTGGAACAGCTTCTCCATCAGCCACCGGCCAGATCGAGCCACTCCTGCTCGGTCAGCATCGTCACGCCCAGCTCCTCCGCCTTCTTGGCTTTCGAGCCGGCATCGGCGCCGACCACGACGTAGTCGGTCTTCTTCGACACCGACCCGGCCACCTTGGCGCCCAAGGCCTCGGCCTGCTCCTTGGCCTGATCGCGCGTCATCTGCGCCAGCGAGCCTGTGAACACCACCGTCTTGCCGGCAAGCTTGGCGCCCTCGCCCGCCGTCGCGCGCCTGGCCATGGGCTGGATCTCCAGTTCCTTGACCAGATCCTCGACCACATCGACGTTGCGCTTGTCGCTGAAGAAATTGACCACGGCGTCGGCGGTGGTGACGCCGATATCGGGCACGTTGCACAGCCGTCCATAGGCCGGCCCCACCTCGGCTTCGGCTTTCTCCTTCTTCACCGGCTCCTCGTTCTTGCCGCGTTCCTTCGCTGCCTGGTGCATCTGCTCGAGGAACTCTTCGACCGTGCCGTACTCACGCGCGAGGTTCTTGGCCGTGGCCTCGCCGATCATGGGAATGCCCAGCCCGATGATGAAGCGATCGAACCCGATCCTGCGGCGGGCCTCGATGGCGTCGAGCAGCTTGCCGACCGACTTCTCCTGCCAGCCCTCGCGCTCCAGCAATTCATTCTCGCGCTCGTGCAGGCGGAAAATATCGCCCGGCACGTTGAGCAGGCCGTCGGCATGGAAATTCTCGATATGGGTGCCGCCCAGGCCTTCGATGTCGAACGCGCCGCGGCCGACGAAGTGGCGCAGCCGCTCGACCTGCTGGAACGGGCAGGCCAGCCCGCCACTGCAGCGCCGCGCCACCGCGCCTTCCTCGCGCACCACCTCGGTCTTCAGCGGACAGGGGCATTTGCGCGGGAACTTGAATTTCTTCGCATCCTTCGGCCGCAATTCCTCGACATAGCCCAGCACCTGCGGGATGACGTCGCCCGCGCGCTGGATGCGCACCGTATCGCCGATGCGCACGTCCAGCCGCTCGATCTCGTCCTCGTTGTGCAAGGTGGCGCGCGCCACGGTCACGCCGCCGACGGTGATCGGCTTCAGCACGGCGACCGGCGTTAGCGTGCCGGTGCGGCCGACCTGCACGATGATGTCTTCCAGCACGGTCTGCGCTTGTTCGGCGGGAAACTTGTGCGCGGTGGCCCAGCGCGGCGCGCGGCTGACGAAGCCCAGGCTGCGCTGCCAGTCGGTGCGGTTGACCTTGTAGACCACGCCGTCGATGTCGTAGGGCAGCCTGGCGCGCTCCTCGCCGATGCTGCGATAGAAGGCCAGCATCTCTTCCAGGTCCTTGCAGCGTTTGGCGCGCGGATTGACCTTGAAGCCCCATCCCTTCAGCGCCTGCAGGAAATCCCAATGGGTTTTCGGCTCGGCATCGATCTCGCCCCAGGAATAGGCAAAGAAGCCCAGTGGCCTTTTGGCGGTGATTGTCGAATCGAGCTGGCGCACGGAGCCGGCGGCGGCGTTGCGCGGATTGGCGAAAGTCTTCTCGCCCTCCTTCTCCTGCCGCCTGTTCAGCGCCAGGAATTCCTCCCGCTCCATGAAGATCTCGCCGCGCACCTCCAGCACCGCCGGCGCCTTGCCCTTCAACTTGTGCGGCACGTCCTTGATGGTGCGCACATTGGCGGTGATGTCCTCGCCCTCGCTGCCGTCGCCGCGCGTGGCGGCCAGCACCAGCTCGCCGTCCTCGTAGCGCAGGCTGGCCGACAGACCGTCGATCTTGGGCTCGGCCACGACTTCGACCGCCGTGCCTTCCGCCAGATCAAGATAGCGGCAAATGCGCGCCAGGAAATCGGCCACGTCCTGGTCGCTGAAAGCATTGTCCAGCGACAGCATCGGCCTGGAGTGCCGCACCTTGGCGAAGCCGCCGGCGGGCGCCGCGCCAACCCGGCGATTGGGCGAATCGCGGCGCACCAGGTTGGGAAATTTCGCCTCGATGGCGTCATTGCGCCGGCGCAGCGCATCGTACTCGGCGTCGCTGACGATCGGCGCGTCCTTCTCGTGATAGGCGCGATCGTGCTTGGCGATTTCCGCCGCCAGCAGCGCGAGCTCAGCCGACGCGCTGAGCGGATCGAGCTCGTCCACCGGCACGGGCTCGGGGATTTTCGACTTGCGCCTGGCCATCTCAGCCCGCGCCCGCCATCAGCCGCGCGGCGGCGGCGCGCGCTTCGGCGGTGATCTCGCTGCCGGCCAGCATGCGGGCGATCTCCTCCTTGCGGCCTTCGGCATCGAGCACGGCGACTTCGGTGACGGCGTTGCCCTTGGCCGTGCGCTTGCCGATGCGCCAGTGCAGATTGGCCAGCGCCGCCACCTGCGGCGAGTGCGTCACGACCAGCACCTGGCGATCCTTGGCCAGTTTCGCCAGCCGCTCGCCCACCGCGGCCGCCGTGGCGCCGCCGACGCCGCTGTCGACCTCGTCGAATACCAGCGTCTCGACTTTGCCGGTGCGCGCCAGCACCACTTTCAGCGCCAGCATGAAGCGCGACAGCTCGCCGCCCGAGGCGATCTTGTTCAGCGGGCCCGGCGGCGTGCCGGGGTTGGTGCTGACGAGAAAGGCAACGCGATCCATGCCGCTCTCGTTCCAGTCGCTCTCGGCGAGCTTGTCGAGCTGGGTGATGAAGCGCGCCTTCTCGAGCTTCAGCGGCACGAGTTCGGCCGCCACCGCCTTGTCCATCGCCGTGGCCGCCTTCTTGCGCGCGGCCGTCATCTTCTCGGCCAGCGCCACATAGGCGCCGCGCGCTTCGTCCGCCGCCTGGCGCAGCTTCTTCAAATGCTGGCCGCCGCCGTCGATGGCGGCGAGCTGTTCGTCGAGCTTGGCGCGCAGGCCGGCCAGTCCGGCGATCTCGACATTGTATTTGCGGGCAGCAGTGCGCAGCGCGTAGAGCCGCTCCTCGACCTTCTCCAGCCGGCCGGGATCGGCGTTCAGGCTGCGGCGCAATTCCTCGACCTGGGCTTCGGCTTCGGAAGCCTCGACCGCCGCCCGGTCCAACGCCGCCAGCGCCTGATCGAAACGGCCCGCGGCCTTGTCGGCATTGCGCTCCAGCAGCCGCTGCGCTGCGCGCAAGGCGCCCGCCACGCCCTTGCCGGCATCGAGTTCGTTGCCGGCGCCTGCCAAAGCCTCCGCCAGCGCCGCGCCATGACGCAGCAGCAGGCGCTCGTCGGCCAGGCTCTTCTCTTCGTCTTCCTGCGGATCGAGCCGGCCCAGCTCGTCGACCGCATGGCGCAGGTAATCCTGTTCGGCGCGGGCTGCGTTCAGCGTTTCCTGCGCCGTCCGATACGCCTCTTCCGCCTGCCGCCATGCCGCATAGGCGCTCGCCAGCTTCTCGCCGGCCGCACCGAGATCGGCAAACTCGTCCAGCACTTCGCGATGGCGGGCGGGATTGAGCAGGCCATGCTGCTCGAACTGGCCCTGCACTTCGACCAGCTGATCGCCGATCTGGCGCAGCAATCCCACCGATACCGGCTGGTCGTTGATGAAGGCGCGGCCACGGCCGTCGCTGCCCAGCACGCGGCGCAGCAGCAGCACGCCGTCGCCGCTATCGAGCCCCTGCTCCTTCAGCAAGGCGATGGCGGGGTGTCTGGCGTCGACTTCGAAAGCGGCGGAGACGGTGGCTTGCGCAGCGCCATGGCGCACGAGGCCGCTGTCGCCGCGGCTGCCAAGCGCCAGGCCCAGCGCATCGAGCAGAATGGATTTGCCGGCGCCGGTTTCGCCGGTCAACGCGGCGAGATTGCCGCCCCTCTTTGCAGCAGAAGCGAATTTCAGATCAAGCCGTTCGATCAGAACGACGTCGCGGATCGAAAGCTCGACCAGCATGGGAGATTAGAGGCCTATCGAGCTCCAGAAGCGCCGCAGCCAGGATTCCTCGCGCCGCGCCGGCCGCAGATCCTGGCCTTCCAGGATGTAATAGGTCTCCGCATACCAGTCGCTGCCGGGGAAGTTATGGCCCAGCACGGCGGCCGCCATCTGCGCTTCCGGCTGCACGCCCAGCGCCAGATAGGTTTCGGTCAGCCGATGCAGCGCTTCGGGCACGTGGCTGGTGGTCTGGAATTTCTCGATCACGGTGCGGTAGCGGTTGATGGCGGCGACGTATTGCCCGCGCCTCTGGTAGTAGCGACCGATCTCCATTTCCTTGCCGGCCAGATGGTCGATGGTCAGGTCGATCTTCAAGGTGGCGTCCCGGGCGTAGCGCGTTTCGGGGAAGCGCGTCGTGACTTCGCGCAGGCCCTGCAGCGCCAGCTCGGTCATGCGCTGGTCGCGCGCCACGTCGGAGATCTGCTCGTAATAGCAAAGCGCCCGCAGATAGAAGGCGTAGGCGATGTCGCGGTTGCCCGGATGCAGCTGGATGAAGCGGTCCAGCGCCACCAGCGCGTCTTCGTATTTGTTGGCCTGGTAATAGCCGAAAGCGGCCATCAGCTGCGCCTTGGTCGCCCATACCGAATAGGGGTGCTGGCGCTCGACTTCCTCGAAGCTCTTGGCCGACGGCACGTAGTCGCCGCGGCTCAGCTCGTTCAGCGCGTCGTTATAGAGCGTTTCGACGGGCGCCTCGGCATAGGCCTTGTCCTTGTCCTTATCGCCGCCGCAGGCCGCAAGGGCCAGGCAAGCGGCTGCGAAAGCGAGGCGAGGCAGAAACGACGTGACCGCCATGAGACTGTTCCAACTCCGAGAAAACCGCTGCGACGGGCGGATTTATAGCATGGCGTTTGCGCCGACCGGTAGCCGCCGGAACGGCCCTGGCGATACCGCAAAAAGAAGCGGGCCGCGTCGCAAAGACGCGGCCCGCCAAAGGCTTAGCAGGAGGGCTGGACGGACCCTAGTTGGCCTGCCGGCGCAGGAAAGCCGGGATATCCAGCATGTCCTCTTCCGCCCGCGCCGAATTCAGCCGGTCGGTCGGATCGAGCCCGCCCAAAGTCGGCTGGCGCGAGCGCATCTTGGGCTCGGCCGGCTTGGCGGCCTCGGTCGGGGCCGGAATCGGCTGAGCCACCGGCTGCGGCGCAGGCGTTGGCTCGGGCTGCGGCATCGGCTGCGCCAGCGCCGTGGCCTCGCGGCGGCTGGCGGCGCCGGTCATGCGCTGGAACAGGCTGGGTCCCCGTGCGACGGCAGGCTGCGCTGCCGCCTGCGCGACGGCGGCCTGCGGCATCGCGACCGGCTGGGCGGCGGGAGCCGAAGCCGCCGGAGCGGCGATCGGCGCCTGCCGCGGCGCAGGCGGCGTGAATTGCGCCGGCGGCGGCGCATAGATATCCGCCACCTGCTGCGAGGCCCGGGCCGCCGGACGCGCAGCGGGGATGGTCGGCGCCACCGGCATCGGCTGACGCGGCGCCGGCTCGGGCTGCGTCCGCGCCGGCTGCACGGTCCGCCAGTCGCCGGCCAGCACTTCCTGCACCGGCGAGCGTTGCGGCTGCGGTGCCGGCTCCGCGTGAGCCGCGATCGGCATCGGCTCGGGCATCATCTCCTCTTCCGGCTCCTCCATCTCGGGCTCCGGCTCCGGCGCCTGCATCACGGGCGCCGCCTGGGGGGCAGGCTGGGGCGCGGGCTGCATCACCGGCTGCGGCGGGGCGGCCAGCGGCTGCACCGGCATGGCGCTCATGCCCGACGTCGCCGCACTGGCATTGGCGACAGCGGCGGCGGCGGCGCGACCCATCAGCCGGCCCGACGGACCGGGAATGGGACCCGATTGCTGGGCGGCGGCGCCACCCAGCGGCAGGTAGGTCGGCTTGGGCTGCGAGGACGCCAAAGCCTGGATGCCGGTCGCCACCACCGACACGCGCATGCTGCCCTGCATGCTCTGGTCGAAGGTCGAGCCGAAGATGATGTTGGCGTCGGGGTCGACCTCGTCGCGGATGCGATTGGCCGCCTCGTCGACTTCCATCAGGGTCATGTCGAGGCCGCCCGTGATGTTGATCAGCACGCCCTTGGCGCCCTTCATCGAGGCGTCTTCCAGCAGCGGGTTGGAGATCGCCGCTTCGGCCGCCAGGCGGGCGCGATGCTCGCCTTCGGCCTGGCCTGTGCCCATCATCGCCTTGCCCATCTCGCCCATGACGGTGCGGATGTCGGCGAAGTCGAGGTTGATCAGGCCCGGCATCACCATCAGGTCGGTGACGCCGCGCACGCCCGTGCACAGCACGTCGTCGGCCATCTTGAAGGCGTCGGCGAAGGTCGTCTTCTCGTTGGCCACCCGGAACAGGTTCTGGTTCGGGATGATGATCAGCGTGTCGACGTACTTCTCCAGCTCCTGGATGCCGGCTTCGGCCGTGCGCATGCGGTGATTGCCTTCGAACTGGAAGGGCTTGGTCACCACGCCCACGGTCAGGATGCCGGCCTCGCGCGCGGCGGCTGCGATGACGGGCGCAGCACCGGTGCCGGTGCCGCCGCCCATGCCGGCGGCGACGAACACCATGTTCGAGCCCTGCAGGTGCTCGACGATTTCGGCGAGCGTCTCCTCGGCCGCGGCGCGACCGACGTCGGGACGGGCGCCGGCGCCCAGCCCCTGCGTGATGGTCTTGCCCAGCTGCAGGCGCCGGTCGGCCAGCGACTGCGACAGCGACTGGGCGTCGGTGTTGGCCACCACGAATTCGACGCCTTCGAGATTGGCGCTGATCATGTTGTTGACGGCGTTGCCGCCCGCGCCGCCAATGCCGATCACGGTGATGCGCGGCTTCATGTCGGGTTCGCGTTGCGGGGTGCTAAAGGTAATCGTCATTTTGTCCTCCACTCGAATTCTGAAAACTGGCTTGCGTTACGGCGACCCGGTTGATCCGGGCTGAAACTCCATGGGGGGCCGTGCTCCGGCCCCGAGCGTGGTCGTCGGCGACGCCGGCGAACCTGAAGCGCGTGTCTAAAAGTTTTCACGCAGCCAACTCCCGAGGCGGCCGAACCGGCTCGCCTCCGCTTCGCTGCCAGGCACGGACGCCGCCGTGCCGGCCGATTGCGCGCGCAAGGCATAGGTGAGAAGCCCGGCGCAGGCCGAGAAGGCCGGCCCGCCGGTCGCTTCCGCCAGACCGGTGACCCGCACCGGCCTGCCATTGCGCACCTGCTTGTTGAGAATCTGCGCTGCCGACTGGGTGATGCCGTCGAGCTGGCTGGCGCCGCCGGTCAGCACGATGCGCCGTCCCGTCAGCTTGTCGACGCCGCTGGCTTCCAGCCGGCCGCGCACCAGTTCGAACGTCTCCTCGATGCGCGGGCGGATGATGCCGACCAGCACCGAGCGCGGCACGTGGTTGGGCTCGGTATGTTCCTGCTCGCCGATCAGCGGCACGTCGATGATCTCGTATTCGTCGTTGGGCTTGGAGACCGAACGGCCGTAGAGGATCTTCATGCGCTCGGCGTCGGCCACCGGCGTCGACAGCCCGCGCGCGATATCGTGCGTGACGTGGTTGCCGCCGACCGGAATGGAATCGGTGTAGATCAGGTTGCCATCGTAGAAGACCGAGATCGAGGTCGTGCCGCCGCCCATGTCGATCAAGGTCACGCCCAGATCCATCTCGTCCTGCACCAGGCTGGCCAGCCCGGCGGCGAAAGAGGTGACGCAGCGATCGGCGATCTCGAGATGGGCGCGCTTGACGCAGATGCCGAGATTGCGCATGGCGCCGGACGCGGCCGTCACCAGATGCACGTCGACCCCCAGCCGCTCGCCATACATGCCGCGCGGATCGCGCACGCCGCCGCGCCCGTCGATCGAATAGCCGATCGGCATGGTGTGGATCAGGTCGCGGTCCGAGGTTTCGGCGGGCAGGTGCACCTGGCTCAGTACGCGGCGAATGTCCTTGTCGGCGACTTCATGGCCGCCGATGGCGACTTCGACGCCGAACGTGTGCGAGGCGGGATAGCCGCCGCCGACGCCGACGATGACTTCCTCGACGCGCTCGCCGCACATCTGCTCGGCGGCGTTGACGGCGGAAGACAGCGCATGCTCGGCCGCTTCCATATCCACGATGTTGCCGCCCTTGATGCCGCTCGAAGGCTGGTGGCCGATGCCGACCACGCGCAACTGGTTGTTGCCTTCGACGCGGGCGATGAAGCAGCAGACCTTGCTGCTGCCGATATCGAGTGCGGCGATGATGCCGTTCCTAGCCTTGACCACTGCTTACTCCACTCGTCGATGTACGGCCCGGCTTGGGCTTGCCCGAAGCGGGCTGATTCTTTTCGGCCGCCGGCGTTTCAGGCGGCGGGTTGAGCTGCAGCACCAGCCGGTCGGGCAGGCGCAGATCGATGCTCTTCAGGTCGCGCGACAGCAGCTGCTGCTTGGCATCGAGCTCGGCCAGCTTCTTCAGCGCCGAGGCCGCGTCCTCTTCCGGCAGCTGCACCTCGACCATGTTGTCGAGGGTGAGGTTCCAGCGCCGCTGGCCGACCCAGACGGCGGCGCGCACGCGCTTGCCGATGATCGGCACTTCCAGCAGCAGCAGCGACAGCGCCGTGATCTGCTCGGGCGCGCCGGCGCCGGCGATCAGCGGCAGGTGGCCGTAATAGTTGGGATCGACGTTGCGCACCTGGCGGCCCTGCTGGTCGATCAGGATGAAATCCTTGCCGCGCTGCCACAGCGCCACGGCGTTGCGTTCCTTGAGCTTCACGTAGATGCCGTCGGGCAGGCGCCGCTCGACGATGGCGGCCTCGACCCATTCGATGCTTTCCAGCCGCGCGCGGGCCGCCTGCGCATCGAACCGCAGCAGCGGATCGCCGCGGCGGATGTTCAGCGCCGCCAGCACCGCCTCCTTGCTGACCAGCGAGCGGCCCTCGACGGTGATGTCCTGCACCGTCATGCCAGCCATCTGCGGCCAGTCGAGCAGCGAGCCGCGCACGTCGGCGAAAGTGGCGCTGACGAAACGCCAGCCGTGATAGCCGCCGAAGCCCGCGCCGGCCGCCAACACCACGATGCCAAGCGCGATGGCGCCGCGACGAACGAAGGACGGAATGGCCGGCTTCTGGGTGCGCCGCGCGGCAGAGGGACGGCGCGGCGCATCGGTTGGCGCCGCCATCTTGCGCGAGGCTGCCGCACGCTTGCGCGCGCGAACGTCGATGTCGTTCACTGCGGGCATAGCGCCTGCTCCACCATCCACGACACCAGCGCCGGAAAGCTGATGCCGATATGTTTCGCCTGCTCGGGCACCAGCGACAGCGGCGTCATGCCGGGCTGGGTGTTGATCTCGAGCAGATAAAGTCCGTCGATGCCCGGCTGGCGGTCGTCGAAGCGGAAATCGCAGCGCGACACGCCGCGGCAGCCCAGCACGCGATGCGCCTCCAGCGCCACGCGCATGGCTTCCCGGGTCACGGCCGGGGGAATGTCGGCCGGCACGATGTGGTCGGTGACGCCATCGGTGTACTTGGCGTCGTAGTCGTAGAAGCCGCGCTTGGGCCGCAGCTCGGTGACGGCCAGGGGCTTGTCGCCCATCACCGCCACGGTCAGCTCGCGGCCGGGAATGTAGCGCTCGACCATGACGTGATCGCCATAGCTCCAGCCCGACATGTCGGGGGCGGAAATATTGGCGCCTTCGCGCACGATGATGACGCCGACGCTGGAGCCTTCGGCGATCGGCTTGACCACGTAAGGCTGCGGCATCGGATGGCCGCTCTCAAAGACCGAGCGATGCACGATCTTGCCTTCGGGCATGCGCAAGCCCGCGCCCTCGAACACGCGCTTGGCCATTTCCTTGTCCATGGCGATGGACGAGGCCATGACGCCGGAATGCGTATAGGGCAGGCCGGCGATTTCCAGCACGCCCTGCACGCAGCCGTCCTCGCCGAAGCGGCCATGCAGCGCGTTGAACACGACTTCCGGCTTCTCGCCGCCCTGCGGCAGCAAACTATCGAGCAGATGGCGCAGATCGCGCTTCACGTCGATGGCCGTGACGCGATAGCCCGCCTGGCGCAAAGCCTCGGCGCAGGCCTTGCCGCTGACCAGCGACACCTCGCGCTCGGCCGAGAAGCCGCCCATCAGCACCGCCACGTGGCGATTGGTCGGCGCGATCATGGAGGCCGTGCCGCTCATGAGCGCGCTCCCGCCACGATCGGCTTCTGGCCGGCGGCGTAATCGCCGATGCGCTTGATCTCCCACTGCAGCGCAACGCCCGTCGCCGCAAAGACGCGGCGGCGCACTTCCTCGCCCAGCGCCTCGACGTCGTAGGCCGTGGCGTCGCCGGTATTGATCAGGAAGTTGCAATGCTTCTCCGAGACCTGCGCGCCACCTACTTTCAGGCCACGGCAGCCGGCGCGATCGATCAGCTCCCAGGCGCGCAAGCCAGGCGGGTTGACGAAGGTCGAGCCGCCGGTCTTGCTGCGCGGCTGGCTGGCCTGGCGCTCGCTTTCGATCTCGGCGATGCGGCGGGCGATGGCGCTCTTGTCGCCAGGCACGCCCTGCAACACGGCGGCGGTGAAGATGATGTCGGGCTCGACCGCGGCATGGCGGTAGGTGAAGCCCAGTTGCCGCGGCGTCAGGGTGACGATGTTGCCCTGCCCGTCCACCGCTTCGGCCGAGACCACGACGCGGGCCATGTCGCCGCCATAGGCGCCGGCATTCATGCGCAGCGCGCCGCCGATCGTGCCCGGCACGCCGGAGAGAAATTCGAGGCCCGCCAGGCCGTGATCGCGCGCGGTCAGCGCCACGGAAAGATCGAGCGCGCCGGCGCCGGCATGGATGCGGTTGTCGCGGGCGGAAATATCGACAAAGCCGCGGCCCAGCCGGACCACGACGCCGCGCACGCCGCCATCGCGCACCAGAAGATTGGAGCCGACACCGATTACGGTGACGGGAACATCGCGCGGGCGATCGCGCATGAAGGCGGCCAGATCGTCGCGATCGGCAGGGCGGAACAGCACGTCGGCCGGGCCGCCGACGCCGAACCACGTCACGCCGGCCAGCGAGGCGTTCTCGGTCAGCCGGCCGCGCACCGGCGGCAGCCGTTCGATGAGGGTGGGGAGCGCGCGCGCGGCCATCATCAGGCTTTCCCCCGGTCGTTGGCCACCGGACGCAACCCACCGCGCTCGTCGGCGATCTTCTGCAGCGCGCCGGGCAGCGCATAAGCCCAGTTGGTGATGTTGCCCGCGCCCAGGCAGACGACCAGATCGCCCGGCCGCGCCAGCTGCCAGACGATCTCCGGCAAATTCCTGGGATCATCGAGCGGCACGACCTCGCGCTGGCCGTTGCGGCGCAGGGCATTGACCAGCATGTCGCGGTTGACGCCCTCGATCGGCGTTTCGCCCGCGGCATAGACGTCGGCCACGATGACGATGTCGGCATCGCCGAAGCAGGTGGCGAACTGATCGCGCAACTGCGCCAGGCGGGTGAAGCGATGCGGCTGCACCACGGCGATGACCCGCCCGCCATAGGCCTGGCGCGCGGCCTTCAGCACGGCGGCGATCTCGACCGGGTGGTGGCCGTAATCGTCGATCACCGCGATGCCGTGCGCTTCGCCGGTGCGGGTGAAGCGGCGCTTGACCCCGGTGAAGCTCGCCAGGCCCTGGCGGATGCTCTCATCGTCGATGCCCATTTCGACCGCGACGGCGATGGCGGCCAGCGAGTTCTGCACGTTGTGGCGGCCGAACATCGGCAGGCGCAGGTCCATGATGGTGCGCGCCGCATCGGTGACGCGGTTGGTGATGATCACGTCGTAGTCGGCGCCGTGCTGGTCGAGCTTCAGGTTGGTCGCGCGCACGTCGGCGCTGACGCTCAAGCCGTAGGTGACGATCTTGCGGTCCGAGACGCGCGGGATCAGCGCCTGCACCTCGGGATGGTCGGCGCACAGGCAGGCGAAGCCGTAGAACGGCACGTTCTCGATGAACTGCGTGAAGGCGTTGCGCAGGTTCTCGAAGCTGCCGTAATGGTCCAGATGCTCGGGGTCGATATTGGTGACCACGGCGATGGTGTGCGGCAGGCGCAGGAAGGAGCCGTCCGATTCGTCGGCCTCCACCACCATCCAGTCGCCCTGGCCCAGGAAGGCGTTGGTGCCATAGGCGTTGATGATGCCGCCATTGATGACGGTGGGATCGTATTTCGCCGCCGTCAGCAGCTGCGCGATCATCGAGGTCGTGGTGGTCTTGCCGTGCGTGCCGCCGATGGCGATCGACCATTTCAGGCGCATCAGCTCGCCCAGCATCTCGGCGCGGCGCACCACCGGCACCAGGCGCGAGCGGGCGGCCAGCACTTCGGGGTTGTCGGCCTTGACGGCGGAGGACACGACCACGACCTGGGCCTGGCCGACGTTCTCGGCGCGATGGCCGATCATCACCTTCACGCCCAGATCGCTCAGGCGCTTGGTGTTGTAGTTGTCGGCGATGTCGGAGCCCTGCACGGCGTAGCCGAGATTGTGCAGCACCTCGGCGATGCCGCTCATGCCGATGCCGCCGATGCCGACGAAATGGATGGTGCCGATGGAAAGCGGCAAGGCTCTCATGCCGCGCCTCCCTTGCTTGAGGGAGCGATGACCGCTTCGACCGTGTCGGCAAGACGCTGCGCCGCGTCGAGCCGCGCCTGGCCGCGCGAGGCCTGTGCCATGGCGGCCAGCCGCTGCGGATCGGCCATCAGCGTTTGCAGATGCTGCGCCAGCGCCGCCGGCGTGAATTGCGGCGTCGGCAGCAGGATTGACGCGCCCACCTCGTCGAGCGCCCGCGCATTGGCGGTCTGGTGGTCGTCCGTGGCGTGGGGATAGGGGACGAGGATCGACGGACGACCTGACGCGGTCAATTCCGCCACCGTAGATGCCCCTGCACGAGCGACGACGAGGTGGGCTCCGGCCAACCGGGCCGGAATATCGGCGAAGAAATCGGCGGTGACGGCGTTGACGCCCATTTTGGCGTAAGCGTCGCGCACGCGCTGCAGATCTTCGGAACGGCATTGCTGTTCGATGCGCAGGCGGCTGCGCAATTCGGCCGGCAGCGTCTCGATCGCGGCCGGGATTATGTCGGCGAAGGCGCGCGTGCCCTGACTGCCGCCGGTAATCAGCAGGCGGAACTCGCCACCGGCTTGCGGCGGCACGTAGTCGTGGGCGGCCAGCGCACGAATGTCGTCGCGCACAGGATTGCCGGTCAGCACCGCCCGCCCGTCATCGGCCAGGAAGCGCACGCGCGGGAAGGAGGTGGCGATGCGCCGCGCGCGGCCGACCAGGATGCGGTTGGCGCGGCCCAGCACCGCGTTCTGCTCGTGGATCACCGTCGGCACGCCGGCGCTCGACGCGGCCATCACCGTCGGCACCGAGGCATAGCCGCCGAAGCCGACCACGGCGGAGGGATGCAGGCCGCGCAAGGCGACGCGCGCGTCGAAGTAGCCCAGGCCGAGGCGAGCCATGCCCATGAGCTTGCCCATGATGCCGCCGGAGGGGCTGGCGGCGCGGATGTAATGGATCGGATGCTGCGCCAGCGCGCCTTTCCAGCGCTTGCCGCGCGCATCGGTGATCAGCGCCAGATTATGCCCGCGGCGCGCGAGTTCGCCCGCCAGCGCTTCGGCCGGGAAGACGTGGCCGCCCGTGCCGCCGGTGGCCAGCACGATGGGATTGGCGGCGAGAGCGGCGGCGCTCATTCGATCTCTCCCATGCTGCCGCGCCGGCGCGTCAGGGCCAGCAACATGCCGACGGCGAGCGCCGTAGCGAGCGCCGAGGAGCCACCATAGGAAATGAATGGCAGGGTCATGCCCTTGGTCGGCATCAACTGCACGGTCGAGCCCATGTTGATCAGCGCCTGCAGCCCGAACTGCACCAGCAGGCCGCTTGCCGCCAGCATCAGGAACAGGCTGGTCTCCTGCAGCGCGCGGCTCATGCCGCGCAGCACGATGAAGGCGTAGAGGCCGACGATGATCAGGCAGACGATCAGCCCGAACTCCTCGCCCGCCACCGCCATGACGAAATCGGTATGCGCGTCGGGCAGCGAGGCTTTCACCGTGCCCTCGCCCGGGCCGCGGCCGAACAGCCCGCCATTGAGGAAGGCTTCCAGCGCGGTACTGACCTGATAGGAATCGCCGGTCGAGGGATCGAGGAAGCGGTCGATGCGCGAGCGCACATGGCTCAGCATCGTGTAGGCGCCGACCAGACCTCCGGCGCCCAGCAGCACACCCGCCACCACGAAATAAAGTGGCAGGCCGGCGAGGAAGAACTGGGCGAAGAACACCGCCGACACCACCACCGCCATGCCGAGATCGGGCTGCAGCAGCAGCAGGCCCATCACCACGCCGAATAGCCCGAGGGCGGCGAGATTGCCGGGGAAGCGGCGGTCGAGTTTCTTGCGCGTGAACAGCCAGGCGGCCACCACCGCGAAAGTCGGCTTGACGAATTCCGAGGGCTGGATGGTCAGCGGCCCGAAGGACAGCCAGCGGCGCGAACCCTTGATCTCCGCGCCGATCACCAAGGTCATCGCCAGCAGGAACAGGCTGCCCAGAAACGCCAGCATGGCGAAGCGGCGCACCTGCTGCGGCGTCATCACCGAGATCGCGAGCGTGACGGCCAGCGCCATCGGCAGGAAGAAGAAGAGCTGGCGGCGGGCGAAATGGAAAGAGTCGATGCCCAGCCGGTCCGCGACCGGCGGCGAAGCGGCCATGGTCAGCATGGCGCCGAACATGACCACGCCGATGATGGCGGCCAGCATCCAGCGATCGACGGTCCACCACCAGCGGCCGACGACGGACGTATCGGTGCGGGAAAGCGCGATCATGCCGCCTCCCCTTTGGCAAGCTTCTGCGCTTGCGCACGAAACGCATCGCCGCGCGCCTCGAAGCTGGGCCACTGATCGAACGAGGCGCAGGCTGGCGACAGCAGCACCACGGCATGCGGACGCTTCTCGCGCTGCGCCATTTCATGCGCGGCCTTCAGCGCCGCCGCCATCGTGCCGCACTGGCTGAAGGCGACCTTGCCGCCCAGCGTGACGGCGAACTCCTTCGCCGCTTCGCCGATCAGGAAGGCGTGAACGATGCGCGGGAAATAGGCGCGCAGCGGCTCGATGCCGCCTTCCTTGGGCCGGCCGCCGGCGATCCAGTAGATCGTCTCGTAGCTCGACAGCGCCTTTTCGGTGGCGTCGGCGTTGGTTGCCTTGCTGTCGTTGACGTAGACGACACCATTGATTTCCGCGACCCGCTCCTGGCGATGCGCGAGGCCCGGATAGGAGCGCAAGCCGGCAGCGATGCCGTCGCGGTCGATGCCCAAAGCCTTGCAGGCGGCATAGGCGGCGCAGGCGTTCTGCCAGTTGTGCGCGCCAGGCAAGGTCAGGATCGAGCGCAGGTCGATCTCAAAACCGTCGCGCGCATCATGCAGTCTGCCGTCGATGGCATAGACGCCACCCTCGACCTTGTGCCCGACGGCAATGCGCACGATGTTGCGGCGGCCTTCGCTTGCCAGCGCATCGGCCAGGTGGCGGGTCGGCTCACTGTCGATGCCGATGACCACCGCATCGTCCATCGCCTGGTTGTTGAACAGCCGGCGCTTGGCGTCGATGTAGCCCTGCATGCCGCCATGGCGGTCGAGATGGTCGGGCGTGATGTTGAGCAGCACGGCGACGTCGAAGCGCAGATGCTCGACCAGCTCGAGCTGATAGGACGACATTTCCAGCACGTAGATGCCGTCCTTGCCCAGCATGGCGAAATCCAGCACCGGCGGCCCGAGATTGCCGCCGACTTCGACCGGACGGCCGGCCTGTTTCAGGATATGGCCGATCAGCGCCGTGGTGGTCGACTTGCCGTTGGTGCCGGTGATGCCGACGAAGCGGGCGCCTGCGGCCGTGGCGGCGCGGGCCAGCAATTCGATGTCGCCAATGATCGGCTTGCGCGCGTCCTTGGCGCGGGTGGCGACGGGATGCGGCTTGGGGAAGGTGTGCGGGATGCCGGGGCTGATGACCAGCGCGTCCAGCGCGTCCCAGTTGGCTTGCAGCGGATCGGCGATCTTCACCCCTTTGGCCTGCGCGACATCGCGTTTGGCCGCATCGTCGTCCCAGGCGACATAGTCGATGCCCGCAGCCTGCAGCGCGCGCGCCGTCGCCAGGCCGGAGCGAGCCAGCCCCAGCACGGCGAAACGCTGCTTCTGCAAGGACGCGAGATCGATCATCGTCCCGTCACCTCAACTTCAACGTCGAAAGACCGGCCAGCGCCAGAATCGAGGCGATGATCCAGAATCGGATCACCACGGTCGGCTCGGCCCAGCCCTTCTTTTCGAAATGGTGGTGCAGCGGCGCCATGCGGAAGACGCGCTTGCCTGTCAGCTTGAAGGAGATCACCTGCACGATGACCGACACGGTCTCGAGCACGAAGACGCCGCCGACGATGGCGAGGACGAGTTCGTGCTTGGTGATCACGGCGACGGAGCCCAGCGCGCCGCCCATGGCGAGCGAGCCGGTGTCGCCCATGAAGATCATGGCCGGCGGCGCGTTGTACCAGAGGAAGCCCAGGCTGGCCCCAACGAGGGCGGCGCAGAACACGCTCAATTCGCCCGCGCCCGGCACGGCGTGCAGCTGCAGGTAATTGGCGAAGACGGCATTGCCCACCAGATAGGAGATCAGCCCGAACACGCCGGACGCGATCATCACCGGCACGATGGCCAGCCCATCGAGCCCGTCGGTCAGGTTGACGGCGTTGGACGAGCCCACCATCACCAGGGCGGCGAAGGGAATGAAGAAGAAGGACAGGTTGATCAGCACCGTCTTGAAGAACGGAATGGCGAGCTGGTTGCGCAGGCCGGCCGGCGAGAGATCCATGATCAGCCAGGCGGCGACCAGGGCGATGGCGAAAGCGACCAGCAGCTTGACCTTGCCCGGCACGCCCTTGGAGTTGCGCTTGGTCACCTTCATGTAGTCGTCGGCGAAGCCGATCAGGCCGAAGCCGGTGGTGACCATCAAGGTGATCCACACGAAGCGGTTGGTCAGGTCGGCCCACAGCAAGGTGCCGCCCGACAACGCCAGCAGGATCAGGAACCCGCCCATGGTGGGCGTGCCCTTTTTCTTGAAATGCGTCTCCGGCCCGTCGTCGCGGATCGGCTGGCCCATCTGCTGGCGGCTGCGCAGCATTTCGATCACGCGCGTGCCGAACAGGAAGGAGATCAGCAGCGCCGTCAGCAGCGCGCCGCCCGAACGGAAGGTGATGTAGCGGAAGAGGTTGAGCGGCCCGAACTCGTCGGCCAGCGGCGCCAGCAGGTGGTACAGCATCAGTGCTGCTCCTTCTGCGCGCCCAGCGCAACGATGGCCTCGACGATCGGCTTCATTTTGGAACCCAGTGAACCTTTGACGGTGACCACATCGCCCGCGCGCAAGGTCGCGGCCAGATGCGGAATGAGCTTGGCGGAATTCTCTTCGTGCGCGCCGCGCAGCCTGGCCGGCACCGCGTCGTGCAAGTTCTTCATCAGCGGACCGCAGCTCAGCAGCAGGTCGATGCCCGCCTGCTCCAGCGGCGCCGCCAAACCCGCATGCAGCGAGGCGGCATCGGGGCCCAGTTCCAGCATGTCGCCCAGGATGGCGATGCGGCGGCCGCCCGGCGCGGGCTCGATGCCGGCCAGCACGGCGAAAGCGGCGCGCATGGAAATCGGGCTGGCGTTGTAGCTCTCGTCGATCAGATGCAGCGCGCCGCCCGGCAGCGCCACCTTGTGCTGCGCGCCGCGGCCGGCGACCGAAGTCACCGTGGCCAGCGACGCCGCTGCGCGATCGATGTCGGCGCCCAGCGCATCGGTGGCGGCCAGCACGGCCAGCGAATTGACCACCCAATGCTCGCCCGCAGCGCCGACGCGATAGACCAGGTCGCGGCCGCGATAGCGGGCGCGCACGTCGCTGCCCTCGGGGCCGGTCCTGGCCTCGATCAGGCGCATGTCGGCATCGGCATGGCGGCCGAAGCCGACCACGTTGGTGACGCCATACTTGCCGGCCAGCTCGACCAGACGCGCGAAATAGCCGTTGTCGCGATTGAAGACGGCGATACCGCCCTTCATGCCGGCCATGATCGCGGCTTTCTCGATGGCGATGTCGTCCACCGAGCCGAAATTCTCCAGATGCACCGCGCCGATGGTGGTGATGACGCAGACATGCGGCTGCGCCTGGCGCGACAGCGGCTCGATCTCGCCCGGATGGTTGGTGCCGATCTCGATCACGGCATAGCGCGCGCTGCGCGGCACGCGCGCCAAGGTCAGCGGCACGCCGATATGGTTGTTGTAGGAGGCGGCGCTGGCCGACGTGGGCGCCTGCGCTGACAGCACATGGCGCAGCGCTTCCTTGGTGCTGGTCTTGCCGACCGAGCCGGTGATGGCGACAAAGCGCGCCTGGCTGCGCGCACGCCCCGCGCGCCCCAGAGCCTCGAGCGCGGCCTGCGTGTCATCGACGCCCAAGAGCGGCTTGTCGGCGCCGACTCCCTGGGGGATGCGATCGACCAGCGCCGCCACCGCACCCTTGTCCAGCGCGCCGGCAACGTAGTCGTGCCCGTCATTGGCGCCGCGCAGGGCGATGAAGAGATCGCCCTTCTGCAAGCTGCGCGAATCGATCGACGCGCCGGTGGCCTGCCAGTCGGCATTGCCGTTCAGCCGCCCGCCGGTGGCGGCGGCCGCTTCCCTGGCGGTCCACAGAGCTTCGGCGCTCATGCCGCACCTCGCAGCGCATCGCGCGCGACTTGCGCATCGTCGAACGGCAGCACCGTGGCGCCGACAATCTGGCCGGGCTCGTGGCCCTTGCCGGCGATGATCAGCGCATCGCCCGCGCGCAGCTCCTTCACGGCTGCGGCGATGGCTTCATGGCGGTCGCCGATCTCGCGCAGATTCTTCGCGTCCCTGGCGCCCTCGCGCACGGCGCGGCGGATGGCGGCGGCGTCCTCGGTGCGGGGATTGTCGTCGGTCAGAATGGCAATGTCGGCGAGCCGCGCGGCGATGCCGCCCATGATCGGCCGCTTGCCGGCGTCGCGATCGCCGCCGCAGCCGAACACCACCAGCAGCCTGCCCTCGACATGCGGGCGCAGCGCCTTGATGACCGTCTCCAGCGCATCGGGCGTGTGGGCGTAATCGACATAGACCGGCGCGTTGTCTTTGGTCGAGCCGACATGCTGCAACCGGCCCGGCGCGCCTTCGAGCGAGGCGAGCGCGGCAACGGCGCGATCGAGATCGACGTCCTCGCCCAGCACCAGACCCAGCGCCGCCAGCACGTTGGCGGCCTGATAGGTGCCGACCAGATTGAGCTCGACGTCATAGGCGCGGCCCAGCACCTCGAGCGACAGGCGCTGGCCATGCGCGGTCATGCTGGTGGCGCGCAGCTTCAGCTCCGCACCACCGACGCCATAGCGCAGCAGGCGATGGCCGCGCGATTTGCACAGCGCGATCAGGCTGTCGGCTTGCGGCGTGTCGGCGTTGATCACCGCCGTGCCACCGGATGGCAGCAAATCGGCGAACAGCCGCGCCTTGGCGGCGAAATACGCCTCCATGGTGCGGTGATAGTCGAGATGGTCGCGCGAGAGATTGGTCCAGGCGGCGGCGGCGAAGCGAATGCCGTCCAGCCGATGCTGCTCGAGCCCGTGCGAGGAGGCTTCCAGCGCCAGATGATCGACACCCGATTTCGCAAGCTCCGCCAGATCGCGATGCATCGCCACCGGATCGGGCGTGGTCAAGCCACCGGCGCGATTGAGATGCGGCGAGACCAGACCCAGCGTGCCCATGGATGCCGCTTGCAAGCCAAGCGACTGCCAGATGGCGCGGGTGAAAT
Source organism: uncultured Hyphomicrobiales bacterium (assembly GCA_964388115.1). Lineage (GTDB taxonomy): Bacteria > Pseudomonadota > Alphaproteobacteria > Reyranellales > JAQSWP01 > JAQSWP01. Next base: position 132,728 of record CAYLYK010000001.1, on the reverse strand, counting down.
GCGCCACCGAGGATTTGCCGTTGGTGCCGGTCACCGCCGCCACGATGCGCGGCTGGATGCCGTAGAAGCCGGCGGCGAAACGCGCCAGCGCCAGGCGCGCATCCTTGGCCTGCACCAGGGCGATATCAGACGAGGCAACGCCTTCGCCAACCAGCGCCGCGACAGCGCCGCGCGCGGCGGCATCAGCGATGAAGCGCGCGCCGTCCGTCCTGGTTCCGCTCAGCGCCGCGAAGAGATAGCCCGCCTGCACGGCGCGCGAATCGGCGCTGATGCCGGCGATCTCGGGATCGGCGTGCGGGGGAATGATGGTCGGCGCCGGCTGCAGGCCGGAGCGACGGATCAGCTCAGTTAGCCGCAACGTTGCGCCCTCCCTGGCTGACGGCGGTGGGCGCGGCGGTCACGGGCGCGGCAGTCACGGGCGCGACGGGACGCGCTGCGGCAGGCGCGGCAGGGGCAGCGGCCGTGGTGGGCTTGGCCTTGGCGGGCGGGTTGGGATCTTCCACCGGCAGGATGCCGTAGAGGGCGGCGACGCGATTGACCATGTTGCCGAAAGCCGGCGCTGCGACCCAGCCGGCGGTGGCGAAGCCGAAGCTTTCCTTGATGCCCTTGGGCTCGTCGATGCTGATGATGATGGCGTAGCGCGGATCGCTCATCGGAAACGCGCCGGCGAAGGTGCTGAGCAGCGCCTTCTTTTTGTAACCGCCATGGGCGCCGACTTTTTCCGACGTGCCGGTCTTGCCGCCGGGCTGGTAGCCGGGCACGTCAGCCTTCTTGCCGGTGCCCTCTTCCACCACCAGCCGCATCAGGTAGCGCATGTTGCGCGCAGTGGCGGGCGCGATGATCTGCTTGCCGGCCAGCATCGAGCCTTCCGGCTTGCGCAGCAGCGTCGGCTTCTGCATCACGCCGTTATTGGCGACGCCGGCGACGCCCATCGCCAGATGCACCGGCGTCACCGCCATGCCGTGGCCGAAGGCGATGGTCATGGCGTTGATCGGCCGCCAGGTCTGTGGATAGAGCGGTGCGGCGCTCTCGGGCAGTTCGAGCTTCACCGCCTTGAGGAAGCCGATCTTGTCGAAGAAAGCCTGCTGCTGCTCGATGCCGACCGCGAGCGCCATCTTGGCGGATGCGATGTTGGACGAGAACTTGAACAGATCCGGCACCGTCAGCCAGCGGTTCTGCGCGTGGTCGTCGTTGATGGTGAAGCTGGCGATCTTGATCGGGGCCGTCGCGTCGAAGCTCGACGCCATGGTGACCTTGCCGCTGTCGAGCGCCATGGCGGTGTTGAAGATCTTGAAGGTCGAGCCCATTTCGTACACGCCCAAGGTGGCGCGGTTGAACAGCGAGGTCTCGTCGATCGTCTTGGGCGTGTTGGGGTCGAAGCCGGGCAGCGACACCATCGACAGGATCTCGCCGGTGCGCACGTCCATCACGATGCCGGCAGCGCCGATGGCGGAGAACTTCTCCATCGTCGCCTGCAACTCCTGGCGCATGGCGCGCTGCAGGCGCACGTCGATCGACAGGGTCACCGGATCGCCGTTGCGCAATCCACCGTCGAAGAACTGCTCGACGCCGGCCAGGCCGATGTTATCGACGCCGGCATAGCCCACGATATGCGCGACCAGGTCGCCCTGCGGATAGATGCGCCGCTCCTCGCGCTGGAAGTCGAGGCCGGGAATGCCGAGCGCATTGACCAGCTGCTGCTCGCGCGGGGCGAGGTTGCGGCGCAGCCAGACGAAGCTGCGGTCGGATTTCAGCTTGGCGAGGATTTCCGCTTCCGTCGTGCCCGGCAGCACCCTGGCCAGTTTGCGCGCCGCCTCGGCCGGCTCCTGCACCAGATGCGGGTTGGCGTAGAGCGAAGCGGTCGGCACCGAGGTCGCCAGCACCACGCCGTTGCGATCGAGGATCTCGGCGCGTTCGGTCGCCAGGTCGCCCGCCGCGGCGGCCATCGCCAGGCGCGGCTCGGCGCCGTCGCGCAGCAAGGACAGATCGACCAGGCGCAGGCCGATGACGCCGAAGGCCAGCGCGAAGACGAAGGCGCCAAGCGTCAGGCGGTTGCGCGCCACCTCGATCGTGTCGCCCGCGATGTTGACGCCGATGCGATGATTGCGGATCAGCGGCGCCAGCTTCGTGGCGCCGATCTGCCGGCGGCGGAACAGGCGGCCGATCATTGCCGCGCTCCTTCCGTGGCGGTCGCATTGAGCAGATCGCCGATGCTGCCGTAGCCGCCCTCGGGCGTGACGGTGGCGACCACGGGCGGCTCGGCCCGGGCCGGGCGCATCGGCAGGGCCTCAATGCGGCCGAGCTGGGCGGGCACGATCGGCTGCAGCGAGAGATAGCGGGCGCTGAGCTGCTCGATGCGCGAGGCATCGTTGAGATGCGCCCACTCGGCTTTCAGGATGTGCGTCGCTTCCTGGTTGGCGACCACCTTGCGGTTGATCTCCAGCAGCTTGGCTTCGAGCGCGCGCACCTCGTACTTGACCAGGAACAGGCCGATGCCGGTCAGGATGGCGATGCCGAGCCAGATGATGACGCCGCGGCTGATCATGCGCGGCCTCCCGTCATGTGGCCGATGCCGGTGGCTTCGGCGACGCGCAGCTTGGCCGAGCGCGCGCGGGTATTCAGCGCCGTTTCCGTCTCGTTGGGCAGGATGGGACGGCGGGACACGAGACGGAACGGCGCTTCGACCTTGCGGCCGATATCGGGCATGTGGCGTGACGGACGCGGGGCGGCGTCCGAACGCTCACGCATGAAATCCTTGACGATGCGATCTTCGAGAGAGTGGAACGAGACCACCGCGAGACGGGCTTCGGCGCGCAGCAGCTTCTGCGCCGCTTCCAGCCCGCGCTCCAATTCGCCCAGCTCGTCGTTGACCGCAATGCGCAGCGCCTGGAAGGTGCGCGTGGCGGGATCGATGCGATCATCGCCCTTGCCGATGGCGCGGCGCACGATCTCGGCCAGACGCAGCGTGGTGGCGATGGGCTCGCGCTCGCGCTCGCGCACGATGGCGCGGGCGATGCGGCGGGAATGGCGCTCCTCGCCGTAGCGGAAGATCACGTCGGCGATACGCTTCTCTTCCCAGGTGTTGACGATGTCGGCGGCGGAGAGGCCTTCGCTGCCCATGCGCATGTCGAGCGGGCCGTCGAAGCGGAAGGAGAAGCCGCGCTGCGCCTGGTCGAGCTGCATCGACGACACGCCCAGATCGAGCGCGATGCCATCGACGCCATCGACGCCGCGCTCGGCAAGAAGCTGATCCATGTCGCCGTAGCAACCTTCGAGCAGCGTCAACCGGCCGTCGTACTCGCGCACCAGAGACTGGCCCGATTCGATTGCCGTCGGATCGCGATCGATGCCGTAGACCGAGCACGCGGCGGCATCGAGCATGGCGCGGCTGTAGCCGCCGGCGCCGAACGTGCCATCGACATAGATGCCGCCAGCGCGGGGGGAAAGTGCGGCGACGACTTCAGACAACAGGACAGGGCGATGGGCGACGTCGGTCGTCTGATGGTGGGGCGAACGATCCGCCGCGCTCACGAAGCGGCACCTTTGCCGGACAGCAGACGCTCGCGCATCTGCCGCAGCTCCTCGGCTTCGCGCTCGGCGAAATTTTCCGGCGACCACATCTGGAAGAACGTGCCGCGACCGACGAATTTCACCTGATCGGAAATTCCGGCGTACGCAATGAACGCTTCGGGCAACACGATACGGCCTTCGCCATCGAACGGAATTTCAGCGGCCGTCGCAGCGACGATCTGATCGGGGCTCGGCGCCGCGCCGCCAAGGATCGCAAGCTCGGGTCCGAGATTGGCGACACTGTGGCTGCGCAGTGTCGCGAGCAGGGATTCGAATTCGGCGCGGCCGCGCGCGTCGATGGCGTCGAAGCCCAAGGTTCTGAAAGCGATGATGCCGGCGGAATCCGAAGACAAGGCGGCGCGAAAGGACGCCGGTACGGAGACCCGGCCCTTCTTGTCCACGCGCATCAAGAATGTGGATAGGAACATCCCCATCCCATCCCCCCTGTGATTTCCCGCCAGGTCGTAGCGCGCTCGCTACGGCCATCCCTTCGCCACGCCCATGGGTATTGGGATTAGATGGGATACCATGGGATCACATGGGGGTCAACGGGAATGCCAAGCAAATCAAGGTATTTGCAGGCGTTTTCCACGTTGTTGGAGGCGTGTGCGCAAGTCGATCGGGGCCCCGCTCAAGTCATTCGAATCGAAGGGGCGAGGGTAACACTTGAGGGACGGAGCGGCGAGTTTGTTCTTGGATTGTTTCTGTTGGCCTGTGGATAAATCTCGACCATTCATCCAGTGAATAATCCCTCTTTCATGTCCCCTCCCCCCTTGCGGGGAGGGCGAGGGTGGGGGGTCAACGGGGGAGATCTTTACTGGTCACCCCCCTCCCCACCCTCCCCCGCAAGGGGGGAGGGGGTATGAGGAGGGGATTGATTTGAAAGAGAAATTTGCCAGACGGCCTGTAAGCCGGGTTCTGTCCTCGCTTGCGCGATGGATGACCATTCCTCTGGGACGCCTGTCGCCAGGCGCCTCGCGCGACCGACCCGGATGACCACGCGGAAACGCGTTGCGCCGATCGCTCGGCCTGTCATCCCTATTTGGTCTTGCTCCCGGTGGGGTTTGCCGTGCCAGGACCGTTACCGGCCCCGCGGTGCGCTCTTACCGCACCCTTTCACCCTTACCGCCGTTCCGAAGAACGGCGGCGGTCTGCTCTCTGTTGCACTTTCCCTGGGGTCGCCCCCGCCGGGCATTATCCGGCACCGTGTTTCCGTGGAGCCCGGACTTTCCTCGACGCTCGAAAGCGCCGCGGTCATCCAGCCGTCTGGCACTTTCCTAAGTAGGCGCGTTATTCCTTCAGGTCAAATGACGCGGAGAGAACGACGATGCGCGTGATGGTGTTCGTGAAGGCGACGCAAGACAGCGAGCGCGGCCTGCCGCCGGCCAAGGACATGCGCGAGATGTTCGAGGCGATGGGCAAGTTCAACGACGAGCTGGTCAAGGCCGGCATCATGAAAGACGGCGCCGGGCTGAAGCCCTCCTCGCATGCCAAGCGCATCGCCTTCGACGGCAAGAGCCGCACCGTGAAGGACGGCCCCTTCCCCCACCCCAACGAACTCGTCGCCGGTTTCTGGATCTGGGAAGTGAAGGACATGGACGAGGCCGTCGCCTGGGCCAAGCGCTGCCCCAACCCCATGCCCGGCCCCAACGATCTCGAGCTCAGGCCATTCTACGAGGAAGCGGATTTCGCGGAGCTGATGAAGGAGAGCTGAGGCGTCGTGTCCCCTCCTCCTTCCTAAACTGTCATGTCGAGCGCAGCGAGACATCCTCCCCAGCCAGCCGGAGAAAAAGCGGTCGCTGATACTGGTGAGACCGGGGAAGATTCCTCGCTACGCTCGGAATGACAATGATAGGAAGCGTCATGCCGCTTCCCTCTTTCTACGCCTGGACCGCCCGGCTCACGCTCCAGATCAGCCCCGCCGTCTCCTCGTCCAGTCCGCCGTCGACCACGCTCTGCCGGAAGTGGCGCTGGAACGCCATCACCAAGGTCGGCAGCACTTCGTGGCCGGGCATGGCGGCCTTGGGGTCGTAGCCGATATGGGCCAAGAGGCCGACCGCGTCGGAGCCCGTCATGCCGCGCGGCAATTCAGCGGGTGACGGCCACAGGCCGATGCCGCGTCCCGCCAGGCGCCGCCAGTCGAACAGCTCGCCCGGATCCTGCTTGCGCGCCGGCGCCACGTCGGAATGGCCGACGACGTTTCTGCTGGGTATGGGGTGACGCCCTATGATCCCCTGCGCCAGCTCGATCAGCGCTTCCATCTGCGGCTCCGGAAAAGGGCGATAGCCCCACTCGTGCCCGGGGTTGACCAGCTCGATGCCGATCGAACGGGCGTTGATGTCGCGCTCGCCGCGCCAATAGGAGAGGCCGGCATGCCAGGCGCGGCGATCTTCGGGCACCAGCCGCCACACCGTGCCGTCCTCCTCGATGCAGTAATGCGAACTGACCTTCGCCTGCGCATCGCACAGCCGCTCGATCGCCTCGCCGCCCGACTTCATGCCGGTGTAGTGCAGCACCAGCGTGTCGATCGGCGTGGCCTCGGGCCGCGCGTCGTGATTGGGGGAAAGCTTCTCGCGTATCGCCATCGCCTAGCTCATACGCTGTCGGGCCAGCGCCTGTCGATATGCCGGCGCAGCCAGTGGCGCACGGGCTTCTCGACGAGGTGAAACAGGGCCGCGCCGCCCAGCAGCGACAGCGCGATGGCCGACAGCGTGAAGGCCCAGCGCGTCGCGTCGGTGAATTGCTCCGGCGTGCCGAACCGGAGCACCGCGTTCTCGACCAGCAGGATCATCAGCGCATGCGCCAGATAGACTGAATAGGAGATCTCGCCGAGATAGACCATCGGCCGGCTGGCCAGCAGCCGTGACGCTATGCCCGCGCCGCTGGCCAAGCCCAGGATCAGAGGCGCCATGAGCAGCACGATGGCATAGTCGAGATCATGGCGCGGCGGGGTCAGCACGACGAGGAGCGCGATGGCCCCGACCGAAGCCGCGACAATCGCCGTCCAGGGCAGAGCCGCCACCTGCCCGCCCTGCCACAGGCGGAACAGCGCCACGCCGACGGCGAATTCGCACACGACGCGGATATTGGACGGAGCGCCGGGCGTGTTGACCGGCCACTCCAGCACCACCGCCAGCACGAACCAGCACAGCGCCATCGCCACCACGATGGAAGTCGTCAGCGCCCGGACCGAGCGCAGGCGGGCGAACAGCGTCACGTAGAGCGGGAACAGCAGATAGGCGAGGAACTCGGCGCTGATCGACCAGGACGGCACGTTGATCCTGACCCGCTCCACCACGCCCCAGTTATGCACCAGCAAAAGCTGCGCCACGATCTCGCGCCCCAGGCCGTCGGGCGCGACCCTGTTGCCGAAGCCGACCGAGATCGCCAGCAGCACGCAGAAGACCAGCAGCATGACGGCATGCGCGGGATAGAGCCGCGCCAGGCGCAGGGCGACGAAGCGCAGATAGAGCCGGCCGGAGAAGCGCTCGAACTCCTGCCAATAGACGTAGGAAATGATGAAGCCCGACAGGATGAAGAACAGATCGACGCCGAGATAGCCGTGGGTGAAGGGCAGGCGCACCGCGGTCAGGAACCCGGAGGCATGCCAGCCGACCACCGCCAGCGCCGCCACCGCCCGCAACCCCGTCAGCGCCGGCAGCTCCGCCCGGTCGGGCGCGGAGAGGTAGGGGCGCGGCGCCGGTTCGCTCATGGAATCTTCAGGTCGTCGATCCGGTGCGCGGCTCGGCGATGCGGGCGCGGCGGACGACGATGACGCCGACGCCGATCACCGTCAGCAGCCCGCCCAGCGCCTTCTGCCACGTCATCGGCTCGCCCAGCAGCAATACGCCCGACAGCACGCCCAGGATCGGCAGCAGCAGGGTCAGCGGCATCACCTGCGCCACCGAATATTTCCGCAGCAGCCGATACCACAGCGCGTAGGAGATGATGACCATGATCACCACCTGGTAGAACAGCGCGCCCAGCGCCGGCCAGGTCACGCTCTGCAGCGCCTCGATCTGGCCGTGCTCGAGCAGCAGCGAAATCGCCAGCAGCTGCGGGGCGGCGAACAGGCCGGTCCAGGCGTTGATGGTGTTGCCGTCGAGATCGCCCAGCGCCTTCATCTGGATGTTGGCGACGGCGAACATGAAGGCGGCGATCACCACCAGGCCGACGGCGAACAGCTGGCCCGACAGGCGCGGCTCGCCGGTAATCAGCAGCACGCCACCGAAAGCCAGCGCCATGCCGACAATACTGCGCCAGCCCAGCCGGTCCTTGTAGATGAAATGCCCCAGCAGGGCGGCGAACGGCACCTGCAATTGCACCACCACCGCGGCGGTGCCGGCGTCGAGATGGCTCATGGCGGTGAACATCAGCGGAAAATGCAGCGAGCCCAGCACCACCGACAGCAGAACGAGCCGCGCCAGATGCGCTTTCGGCAGGCGCACGAAGGGCAGCAGCAGGGCGGCGACCATGGCGAAACGCAGCATGACGAAGAAGATCGGCGGCCAGTGCTCCAGCCCGATCTTGGCCATGACGAAGTTCAGCCCCCACATCAGCATGATGCCGAGCGCGATCGCCAGGTCGGCCGGCTTCACTTGATGCCCCGCTCGCGGCAGATCGCGTCGTAGGCGGCGTTGATGGCGGCCAGCTCCTTGTTGGCCAGATCGATCGCCTCTTCCGGCATGCCCTGGGCGATCATGCGGTCGGGATGGTTCTCGCGCGCAAGCTTCCGCCAGGTGGCCTTGATCGTCGCTTCGTCGGCATCGCGCGGCAGGCCCAGCACCTGCCACGGGTCGATCCTGTCGCCGGCCGCGGCCTGGGCGCGGGCGAAGCGGGAATCGTCCAGCCCGAAGATCGCCGCCACCTGGCGCAGATAGTCGAGCTCGTTGTCGTGCATGCGCCCGTCGGCGCGGGCGATGTGCAGCAGCCCCTCGATGATCTTCTCCAGCACGTCCGGGTTGTCGGGGAACAGCCCGGCGATCTGGCGCGCATACGGCTCGAAGCCGCGCGCGTCCTTCTTGGCCATGTCGAAGAAGCGCGCCACGTTGGCGCTCTCCTCCGGCGGCACGTGGAATATGTCGCGAAAGGCGTTGACCTCGGCCCGCGTCACCACCCCGTCGGCCTTGGCCATCTTCGCCCCCAGCGCGATGACGCCGATGGTGAAGGCGACCTGTTTGGTGTTGTCCACGCCGGGCCGCGACGGCTCGGGCTTCAGCATGTTGTCCACGGCGTGGCCGGCCACGACGCCGATCAGCGCGCCGATCGGCCCGCCGATCGCAAACCCGCCGACGCCGCCCAGGATCTTGCCGAAGATGCTCATGGGGTTGTTGTAGCGGTGCGAGGCAGGCCGAGCAACGGCAAGCCGCATTGCCGATTCTTTTGTCATCCCGACCGAGCGCAGCGAGCGGAGGGATCCTCCCCTGTCGCCGCCTTTTACGGCGATGGACAGGGGAAGATTCCTCGCTACGCTCGGAATGACGACCTAAAATCAGCGACTAGGCAGAAGCAGGAGCATGGGCGTGAACGACGGCAAGTGGCAGTTCTGGATCGATCGCGGCGGCACCTTCACCGACATCGTCGGCCGCGCGCCCGATGGCGGCATCCTCACGCACAAACTGCTGTCGGAGAATCCCGAGCAGTACAAGGATGCCGCCGTCCAGGGCATCCGCGACCTGCTGCATGTCGCCGCCGGCGCTGCCATCGACGCCAGCCAGGTCGAGGCGGTGAAGATGGGCACCACCGTCGCCACCAACGCGCTGCTTGAGCGCAAGGGCGAGCGCACCCTGCTCGCCATCACCAAAGGCTTCGCCGACCAGCTGCGCATCGCCTACCAGACGCGGCCCGACATCTTCGCCATGAAGATCGAGCTGCCGGAAATGCTCTACGATCGCGTGCTGGAGATCGACGAGCGACTGTCGGCGCAGGGCGAGGTGCTGACCAGGCTGGACGAGAAGGCCACGCGCGCCGGATTGCAGGCGGCGTTCGACGCTGGCTACAGAGTCGTCGCCATCGTGCTGCTGCATGGCTATCGCTATACGCAACACGAAGCGCAGGTGGCGAAGATCGCCCGCGACATCGGCTTCACCCAGGTCTCGGCCAGCCATGAAGTCTCGCCGCTGATGAAGATGGTCAGCCGCGGCGACACCACCGTGGTCGACGCTTACCTGTCGCCCATCCTGCGTCGCTACGTGAACCAGGTGGCGGGCGAGCTGGGCGACGTGCGGCTCTATTTCATGCAATCCAATGGCGGGCTTGCCGACGCGCATCGCTTCCAGGGCAAGGATTCCATCCTCTCCGGCCCGGCCGGCGGCGTGGTCGGCGCGGTCGAAACCGCGCGCAGCGCCGGCTTCGAGCGCATCATCGGCTTCGACATGGGCGGCACCTCGACCGACGTGTCGCATTACAACGGCTCCTTCGAGCGCGCCTTCGAGACATTGGTGGCGGGCGTTCGCATGCGCGCGCCGATGATGCAGATCCACACCGTGGCGGCGGGCGGCGGCTCGATCCTGTTCTTCGACGGCACCAAGTATCGCGTCGGGCCCGAGTCAGCAGGAGCCAATCCCGGCCCCGCCGCCTATCGCCGTGGCGGGCCGCTCACCGTCACCGACTGCAATGTGATGCTGGGCAAGCTGGTGCCGGAATTCTTCCCCGCCGTGTTCGGCCCCAATGCCGACCAGCCGATCGATGCCGAGATCGTAAAGAGGAAATTTGCCGAGCTGGCGGCGCGCATCGAGAAGGAGACCGGCGACAAGCGCACGCCGGAACAGGTGGCGGCCGGATTCCTGAAGATCGCGGTCGAGAACATGGCCAACGCGATCAAGGAAATCTCCATCCAGCGCGGCTACGACGTCACCGAGTACGTGCTGAACTGTTTCGGCGGCGCCGGCGGACAACATGCCTGCCTGGTGGCCGATGCGCTGGGCATGACCAAGGTGTTCCTGCATCCGCTGGCCGGAGTCCTCTCGGCCTATGGCATGGGCCTGGCCGATCTGCGCGCCATTCGCGAGCGCGCCGTCGAGGCGAAACTGTCGCCGCAGGTCGTTCCCGAGATCGAGACGCTGCTGAAGACTTTGGGCGAGGAAGGCCGCGCCGAGATGCTGGCGCAGGGCATCGCCCCGCGCGCCATCGAGATCTTGCACAAGGTGCATGTGCGCTACGACGGCACCGATGCGCCGATGGTGGTGGAGTTCGGCGACCACGACACGATCCTGCGCAATTTCGAGAACGCCCACCGCCAGCGCTACGGCTTCGTGGTGCCGGGCAAGGCGCTGATTGTCGAAGCAGCGTCCGTCGAAATCGTCGGCAAGACCGAACAGGTGCGCGATCCCATGCTGGCCGCGCGCAAGGACGGCACGGCCAAGCTGCAGCGCCACGGCAAGGTCTATTCCGACGATGCCTGGCACGATGCGCCGATCTACAGGCGCGAGGATTTGCTGGCCGGCGACACGGTGGACGGGCCAGCGGTCATCATCGAATCCATTGCGACCGTGATGATCGAGCCCGGCTGGCGGGCGCAGATGACGGACCGGGCGCATCTGGTGCTGACCCGCGTGGTGCCGCTCATTCGCCAGCACGCGGTCGGCACCGAAGCCGATCCGGTGATGCTGGAGATTTTCAACAACCGCTTCATGTCGATCGCCGAACAGATGGGATCGGTGCTGGAGAACACCTCCTACTCCGTCAACATCAAGGAGCGGCTGGATTTCTCCTGCGCCATCTTCACCATCCAGGGCGAGCTGATCGCCAACGCCCCGCACATGCCGGTCCACCTGGGCTCGATGGGCGAGAGCGTCGAGACGGTGATCCGCGAACGCGGCAAGGAGATGAAGCCCGGCGACGTGTTCGTGCTCAACGCGCCCTATAATGGCGGCACGCATCTGCCCGACGTGACGGTGATCACGCCGGTATACGACGAGCCGGGGAAAGAGCTGCTGTTCTTCGTCTGCTCGCGCGGCCACCACGCCGACATTGGCGGGCTGACGCCGGGCTCGATGCCGGCCGACAGCAAGACCGTCGAGGACGAGGGCGTGCTGATCGACAATTTCGTCATCGTCGATGGCGGCAAGTTCCGCGAGGCTGAGACGCGCGCCTTGCTGCAATCGGGCAAGTACCCGGCGCGCAATCCCGAACAGAACATGGCCGATCTGCGCGCCCAGATCGCCGCCAACGAAAAGGGCCTGTCCGAGCTGCGCGTCATGGTGGACGAGTTCGGGCTGGACGTCGTGCGCGCCTACATGAAGCACGTGCAGGACAATGCCGAGGAGCAGGTGCGCAGAGTCATCGGCCGGCTGAAGGACGGGCGCTACACGCTGGAGATGGATAACGGCGCCAAGATCCAGGTCGCCGTCACCATCGACCGCGCCACGCGCTCGGCCAAGGTCGATTTCACCGGCACCAGCGCGCAACTGCCCGACAATTTCAACGCGCCGTCGGCGGTCTGCCGCGCCGCCACGCTTTACGTTTTCCGTACGCTGGTGCGCGAGGCGATCCCGATGAATGCCGGCTGCCTCAAGCCCATCGAGCTGATCATCCCCACCGGCTCGATGCTGCGCCCCGTCTATCCGGCGGCCGTGGTGGCGGGCAATGTCGAGACCTCGATGTGCATCACCGAAGCGCTCTACGGCGCGCTGGGCGTGCAGGCCTCGGGCCAGTGCACGCTCAACAACTTCACCTTCGGCAATGCGAAGTACCAGTACTACGAAACCATCTGCGGCGGCTCCGGCGCCGGCCCCGACTATGACGGCGTCACCGTCCACACCCACATGAGCAACGCCCGCCTCACCGACCCCGAAGTGCTGGAATGGCGCTTCCCGATCCTGCTGGAGAGCTTCGCCATCCGCAAATTCTCCGGCGGCAAGGGCAAACACCACGGCGGCGACGGCACCATCCGCCGCCTGCGCTTCCTCGAAGCGATGACCGCCTCCATCCTCTCCAACTCCCGCAAGCGCCCACCCTTCGGATTGGAAGGCGGCGACAACGGCTCCCCCGGCAGGAACAGAGTCGAGCGCGCCAATGGCAAGGTCGAGGAGTTCGGCGCCACCGCGCGCACGGAAATGAACCCGGGCGACGTGTTCGTCATCGAGACGCCGGGCGGTGGCGGGTTCGGGGCTGCATCAACGAAGAAGCAAGCCGCCGAATAAATACGGCCGCGCTGACGCACGACTCTTTTCATGTCCCTTCCCCCCTTGCGGGGGAAGGCTAGGATGGGGGGTCAACGGTTGAGATGCTTGCCGTGTTGCCCCCCTCCCTAACCCTCCCCCGCAAGGGGGGAGGGAATATGAGATGGAGAGAGGAGAGAGCGACCATGCCGTCTCTCAGAGCGCGCGAGCTGCGCCGCAACGCGACCGATGCCGAACGCAAGCTCTGGCAAACGATCCGCCGTCGCCAGGTCGAAGGCTTCCGCTTCCGCCGGCAGGTGCCGCTTGGCCCCTACATCGTCGACTTCGCCTGTCTCTCGGCGCGGCTGATCGTCGAACTCGACGGCGGCCAACACACCGAAGATGAGAACATCGTGAAGGACGAACGGCGGACGGCCTGGCTCAACGGTCAGGGCTTTCGCGTCATTCGTTTCTGGAATCCCGATGTGCTGAAGAATGTCGAAGGCGTGTGGGAAACCATCGCCGCTGCGCTGGCGGAAACTGGGACTCCACCCTCCTCTCCTGTCCCCTCCCCCCTTGCGGGGGAGGGCTAGGGTGGGGGGTCACCACACGAGATGTCTCGACTGGTCACCCCCCTCCCCACCCTCCCCCGCAAGGGGGGAGGGAGTAAAGACTGAATTACGAACCCGTTTACCATTTATTACATAAATCGTAATATCTCTCCCTGAGGCGCATCCGCCTGTGCTGGCATTTTGCCGGCAGCGCGGCCCTCGCACTTCCGCGGGAGAGAGCATGGATCTCGACGATGACGGCACCGACTGGGTGGCGCTGGAGCGGCACTGGCGCAATAACCAGATGCCGCTGCCGAAGGGGATGAGGCGGGCGGTGGCGGGCAGCGCGGCGATCGACCCGCCCGCGCCGCCTGTCGTCATCGATCCCACCATCTTCGACGGCCAGCCGATCCCCGAGCGGCGGTGGCTGGTGCCGCATCTGATTCCGCGCGGCTCGGTGACCTTGCTGTCGGGCGATGGCGGGGTGGGCAAGAGCCTGATCGCCATGCAGCTGATGACCGCCGGCGCGATCGATCCGCGCGAGGCAGGTGCGAAGGAGAAATGGCTCGGCGTCGAGGTCGAGCCGTTCCGCTCGCTGGGCTTTTTCTGCGAGGACGACAGGGAGGAGCTGGTTCGCCGGCAGGACGCCATCAACGCCCATTACGGCTGCCGGTTTTCCGAACTGGGGCGCGTGCGCTGGATGACGCGGGTGGGCGAGGACAACGTCATGCTGCAATACGGCTGGCAGGAGAACGCCCCGCCCATCGTGCGCCAGCCGTTCCACGACATCGAGGAGATGGTGCGCGCGCACAAGGCGGAGCTGGTCGTCATCGACACGGTGGCCGACGTCTTCGGCGGCAACGAGAATGCCCGCGCCGAGGTGCGCTCCTTCGTGGGCTTCATCCGCAAGCTGGCGCAGATCAACGACGGCGCGGTGCTGCTGATGTCGCATCCTTCCGTCGCCGGGCTGAACACCGGCAGCGGGTTGTCGGGCAGCACGGCGTGGAACAACTCGGTGCGCTCGCGCCTCTATCTCACCAGGCCCAAGTCCGGCGAGGCCGAGGACGAGCCGGACCTGCGCGAGCTGCGCGGCATGAAATCCAACTACGCCGCGTCGGGCGCCAGGCTGCCGCTGCGCTGGCAGGCCGGCGTGTTCGTGCGGGAGGCGACCGAGGGCTACGACAAGGTCACGGCGATTGAGCAGCGCAATGCGGCCGAGAGATTCGCCAAGCTGGTGGCGCTGGCGCAGGCGCGGGAAATTCCGCTCAGCCCGCGACCCAGCTCGACTTATGCGCCGCTCATGATCAAGGACATGCTGCCCGAAGCCGCCGACATGACGAAAAAGGCGTTGGTCAAGGCGATGCGCGATGCGATTGCCTTCAAGCTGGTGAGCGTCGTCAGAGTCGGCCGTGCTGGAAAGAGGCGATGGCATATCGAGCCGGCGGCGGAGTTTCGTTGAGCTGCCCAACGCGTTGTCCAACGCCTGTCCAACCGGTGCCCGACACCTCGCCCGTCACCCTGTCCAACGGCTGTCCAACGCGCCCGACGCCCAGCCCGACGCACTCTCCCCCCTTATATATCCCCCCTCTCAGGTTGGAAGGCGGGCCTTGGAGAGCCCCGCCCTCCAACCCTGCAAACAGAAGCTCTTCACCTGAATGCTCATGTCCCCTCCCCCCTTGCGGGGGAGGGTTAGGGTGGGGGGTCAACACAGGAAATGTCTGTACTGGATCACCCCCCTCCCCACCCTCCCCCGCAAGGGGGGAGGGAGTTCGAGGAGTGTGGGTGAAAGAGCGGAGGCCTACCCCAGCGCCGGCCAGATGCCGCCCGACACCGCCAGGATCTGGCCGGTGATGTAGCTCGATTCGTCGGAGCACAGGAACAAAGCGGCGTTGGCGATGTCGCGCGCTTCGCCCAGGCGCTTCAGCAGCGGCTTGTTTTCGTAGTGCGCGCGCACGTCAGGCGTCATGCGGTCGATGACGCTGGTGCGGATGATGCCCGGCGCGATGCAGTTGACGTTGATGTGCGGCGCGAGCTCGATCGCCATGGTGCGGGTGAGCGAAGCGACGGCGGCCTTGGCGGCGGAGTAGTCGGAGCTGCCGACTTCGCCCGCGAAGTTGATCGACGAGATGTTGACGATCTTGCCGTAGCGCCGCTCCAGCATGCCGGGGATCGCCATCTGCGACAGGTGCAGATTGGGCTTCAGGTTCAGCGCCATGGTCTCGTCCCAGCGCGTCTCGCTCATCTCCACCAGGGGCTCGAACATGGTCTTGGCCCGGATGCCGCCCACGATGTTGACCAGCAGATCGATGCGGCCGAACGTGTCCAACCCAAGCTGCGCCAACGCCCGCGCTTCGTCGCGCGAGATCGCGTTGCCGCGCTGCGCCACCAGCTTCGCCTCGCCCTTCAGCATCCTGGCGATCGACGCTTCGGCTTCGGCCAGCCGGCCGCCCGAGATGTCGCTGACGACCAGCGAGGCGCCCTCTTCGGCGAAACGTTCCGCCACCGCCCGGCCCATGGGACCCCCGGCGCCGGTGATCAGCGCCACTTTTCCCTGCAAACGCATCGCGACCTCCCAACAATCCTGGCCGCGATGATCGCCCGCCGCCCCCGCAACCACTAGCGCTAATCCGGTTACGCGCCATGGGCCGCTATACCGCCTGACGGCATTCGTGCTATTGGGCGCTGGCGATGCCCCGCCCGAGCGATCCCGCCACCCGCCCGAAATTCGACAAGCGCCGCGACAAGCTGCTGGTGATCGCCGCGCGCTGCTTCAACGAGCAGGGCTACGATGCGGCTTCCATGCGCGACATCGCCAAGGCGATGGAGATACTGCCGGGCACGATCTACTACTACTTCCCCTCCAAGGAGAGCCTGCTGCTCGCCGTGCACCAGGAAGGCGCGCGCCGCATCAACGCCCGCATCGAGGCGGCGCTGGCGAAAACGGCGTCGGACGATCCATGGGAGCGGCTGAGTGTTGCCAGTGCGGCGTATCTGGAATCCATGCTGGGCGTCGATCGCGATCTGTGTTCGGTGATCATCGCCGAATTCCCCCGCCGCCATTCCAAGGCGCTGCGGGCGCAATTGCTGGCCAGCCGCCAGATCGTCGAAGACCCGTTCCGCAAGCTGGTGGCCGAGCTGCCGCTGCGCCGGGGCATCGACCGCAGCCTGTGGCGGCTCGCCTTGCTCGGCCAGCTCGCCTGGACGCATGCCTGGTACAGGAAGGGCGGCCAGAGCCCGGGCGAAATCGGCCGCAAGCTGGTCGAGCTGCTGCGCCGGGATTCGGAAGGATAGCTTCATTCGTTATCCTCTCCCTCTTCTCCAATCCCCTCCCCCCTTGCGGGGGAGGGTTAGGGTGGGGGGTAATACCGGTAAGACTTTGAGCGGCGAGCGTCGTCTGCGTTGCCCCCCTCCCCACCCTCTCCCCGCAAGGGGGGAGGGAGTATGAGAGGAGTCTTACCTGCGACGTAATGGAAATGCCGCGCCATCCTTGCCAGACTCCCGGGGCACCAAGGAGACGCGACATGAACCAGATCACCGCCCCGTTCGGCGACATGATGAAGCGCTGGCGCACCAGCCGGCGGCTGAGCCAGCTCGATCTCGCCCTGACGGCGCAGGTCTCGGCGCGGCATCTGTCCTTCATCGAGACCGGCCGGGCGCGCCCCAGCCGGCAGATGGTGATCCAGCTTGCCGAGGCGCTGGACGTTCCCTTGCGTGATCGCAACGCGCTGTTGCAGGCGGCGGGCTTCGCGCCGGTCTATCGCGAGACCGCGCTCGATGCGCCGGAGATGGCGCATGTGAAATCGGTGCTGCAATTCATCCTCGAACGCCACGAGCCTTATGGCGCGGTGGTGCTCGACCGACACTGGAACATCCTGATGTCCAACAGCGCGATGGACCGCTTCGCGCCGTTCATCCAGGACCCGAGCTCGGCCGGCAACCCGCCCAACGTCATGCGGCTGACGTTTCACCCCAAGGGCTTCCGCCCCTACATCGTGAACTGGCCCGAAGTGGCGCAGTCGCTGATCCAGCGCCTGCAGCGCGAGGCCGCCGCCTCCTGGGCCGATACCGGCTCGGCCGATCTGTTGCGTGAGATGCTGTCCTATCCCGGCGTGCAGCAGGGCTGGGTCAATTCCGACGTCGAGCAGCCCTCGCTGCTGCTGCCGGTGCATCTGAAGAAGGGCGATATCGAGGCCAAATTCTTCACCAGCATTGCCACGCTGGGCACCGCGCAGGACATCACCCTGCACGAGCTGCGCATCGAGACGTTCTTCCCCGCCGATCCGGCGACGGAGACGCTCATCAGAAAGATGGCGGATTCATAGACCTGCAGCTTTCTTTTTTCGTCATGTCGAGCGTAGCGAGACATCCTCCCCAGCCAGCGCCAGCACAAGCGGCCGCTTATATCTAGTGGAACAGGGGAAGATTCCTCGCTCCTGAGCTTGTCGAAGGGGCTCGGAATGACGAATAAAAAAGAAACTGCGGCGATCACACCAGCAACGTCCCCACCGCGATCGCGGCCAGGATGGCGAGCGCCACCAGGCGGTAGAATCGCTCGCCCGATTGCCCGAACATCCTGGCGCCGATCAGCCCGCCCAGCACGAAGGGCACCGACAGCACCAGCGCCAGGATGACGCCGTCTCTGGTGAACGCATCGCCGATGGCAAAGATGACCAGCGCGAAGAGATCGACCACGGCGAAGAAGATGATGAAGCTGGCGCGGCTGGTGGCGGCCTTGTCGCTGCCGGCGAGATAGAAGAACACCACCGGCGGGCCCGCCATGCCGGCGATGCCGTTCATCACCCCGCTCAGCAATCCCGTCGCCATGGTCGGCGCGAAGCCCGGCTTGCCGGTATAGCGCCAGCCGGTCGCCAGCAAAATGACGGCGAAGATGATGATGCCGGAGAAGACGTAACGCACGATCTGCGGATCGAGATTGCGCAGCAGCCACACGCCCAGCGGCACCGAGGCGCAGGCCGCGATCAGCAGCACCGAGATGCGCCGCCAGTCCACCAGCTTCGCCGAGGGCGGCACCAGCGGCAGCGACACCGCCATCTCCAGCGCCAGCGCGATCGGCACCGCCACCAGGGGCCCGTACAGCACCGCCAGCACCGGCACCATGATCATCGCCGAACCGAAGCCGGCAAAGCCGCGCACGATCCCGGCCAGCAATACCGTTGCGGCGGCGATCAGGGTCGGCCAGGAAATCAGGGGCGAGAGAAGCTCGGGCATCGTGCTGGCGAAATGCAGGCGGGACAGCACCTTAGACGCAAGTCTGTGCTTCCGCCATCGCACTGGCGATTCGCCCCCCGCCGACCCAATATAGGCGCCATGGACAATCTGCCGATGTTTATGACCGACCGCCGTCCGGTGCCGACGGCGGGACAGGACTTCAAGATCGTTTCCGATTTCGAGCCGGCGGGCGATCAGCCCGAGGCGATCCGCCAGTTGATCGCCTCGCTGGAGGAGAAGGAGCACGACCAGGTGCTGCTGGGCGTCACCGGCTCGGGCAAGACCTTCACCATGGCGCATGTCATCCAGCACGTGCAGCGCCCGACCCTGATCATGGCGCCCAACAAGACACTGGCGGCGCAGCTCTATGGCGAGATGAAATCCTTCTTCCCCGAAAACGCGGTCGAGTATTTCGTCTCCTACTACGACTACTACCAGCCCGAAGCCTACGTGCCCCGCACCGACACGTTCATCGAGAAGGACAGCTCGATCAACGAGCAGATCGACCGCATGCGCCACTCCGCCACGCGCTCTTTGCTGGAGCGGCGCGACGTCATCATCGTGGCATCGGTGTCGTGCATCTACGGCATCGGCTCGGTCGAGACCTACGAGGCGATGAAGCTCACCCTGAAGGCGGGCGATCGGGTCGAGCGCGGCGCGCTGTTGCGCCGGCTGGTCGAGCAGGCCTATCGCCGCAACGACGCCAGCTTCACCCGCGGCACGTTCCGCGTGCGCGGCGACACGGTCGAGCTTTACCCGGCCCATCTGGAGGATCGCGCCTGGCGGCTGTCGCTGTTCGGCGACGAGCTGGAGGCGATCTCCGAATTCGATCCGCTGACCGGCGAGAAGGTGGCGAACCTCGACGAGATCACCATCTACGCCAATTCGCATTACGTGACGCCCAAGCCGACGCTGCACCAGGCCATCGAGCGCATCAAGATCGACCTCAAGCAGCGGCTGGAGGAATTCCGCAATGCCGGCAAGCTGCTGGAAGCCGAGCGGCTGGAGCAGCGCACCAATTTCGATCTCGAGATGCTGCAATCGACCGGCTCCTGCGCCGGCATCGAAAACTATTCGAGGTACCTGACGGGCCGCCGCCCCGGCGATCCGCCGCCGACCCTGTTCGAGTATCTGCCCAAGGGCGCGCTGCTGATCGTGGACGAGAGCCACGTCACCGTGCCGCAGATCGGCGGCATGTTCCGAGGCGACTTCAACCGCAAATCGGTGCTGGCCGAATTCGGCTTCCGCCTGCCCTCGGCCATCGACAACCGGCCGCTGAAATTCGAGGAATGGGATCTGATGCGTCCCGATTCGGTTTTCGTCTCGGCCACGCCAGGCCCGTGGGAGATGGAGCGCACCGGCGGCGTCTTCGTCGAGCAGATCATCCGCCCCACCGGCCTGATCGACCCGCCCACCATCATCCGCCCGGTGGACAAGCAGGTCGACGACCTGCTGGCCGAGTGCAAGGAATGTGCGAAGAAGGGCCAGCGCGTTCTGGTCACCACGCTCACCAAGCGCATGGCCGAAGACCTCACCGAATATTTGCACGAGAACGGCGTGCGCGTGCGCTACCTGCATTCCGACATCGACACGCTGGAGCGCATCGAGATCCTGCGTGACTTAAGACTCGGCGCGTTCGACGTGCTGATCGGCATCAACCTCTTGCGCGAGGGCCTCGACATCCCCGAATGCGCGCTGGTTGCCATTCTCGATGCCGACAAGGAAGGCTTCCTGCGCTCGCCCACCTCCTTGATCCAGACCATCGGACGCGCCGCGCGCAACGTCGATGGGCGGGTGATCCTCTATGCCGACAAGATCACCAACGCCATGAAGATCGCCATCGAGGAGACCGACCGCCGCCGCGCCAAGCAGCGCGCCTACAACGAGGCGCACGGGATAACGCCGGCCTCGATCCGCAAGAACATCGGCGAGATCCTGCAGAACATGAACGAGCGCGACCACTACACCGTGCCGACCGGCGACGAGGCCACCAACCACCTCATCGGCCACAACCTGCAGGCCTATCTCGCCGACCTCGAGAAACGCATGCGCGATGCCGCCAGCAATCTCGAATTCGAGGAAGCCGCCAGACTGCGCGACGAAATCCGCCGCCTCGAGGAAGCCGAGCTCGGCCTCCCCGGCGCCCGCACCTCCCGCGCCCCCGGCAGCGCCCAAGCCTCCCACCCGCGCGGCGGCTCGCAGGATCCAAGGGCGTGGCGCGGTGCCAAGTCAGGCTCGGGCGGAAGGGGCAAGCAGGCGAGGAAGGCGCGGCGCTGAGCCAAAGCGGCCGCGCTGACGCGCGACTCTTTCTTTCGATCCCCTTCTCCCTCTCCTTTCATATCCCCTCCCCCCTTGCGGGGGAGGGTTAGGGAGGGGGGTCATCACAGGAAACATCGCGTACTGCATCACCCCCCTCCCCACCCTCCCCCGCAAGGGGGGAGGGAGTTATGAGAAGAAGGAGGAGGGAGTAGGAGCGAAGCTGACTTGCATACAAGCCCTGCCCTGACATGGCTTGATCCGGCAGCTGAACGAATGTTCACTGCCCGCCGCCCATGACCGCTCCCGCCCCCTCCCGCACCGGTTTCGTCGTGCCGCTCCTGCTGATGCTGGCGGTGCAGGCGTTCACCTCGGCCTCGTCGCAGGCGATCCCGGTGCTGGCGACCGACGCGGCGGCGAGCTTCGGCGTGCCGGAAGACCGCATCGGCTTCTTCGTCTCGACCTCGTATTTCGTCGCCATGATCGCCGCCCTGTTCGGCGGCACCTATGCCACCCGCTATGGCGCCATCCGGGTCAGCCAGGTGGCGCTGTGCTTCTGCGCCGCCGGCCTGCTGATCTTTATCATCGGCTCGGCGTGGATATTGCTGCCGGCCGCCTTCGTGCTCGGCCTGGCCTATGGGCCGGCGACGCCGGCCTCGTCGCTGATCCTGGCGCGGGTGACGCCGCCCCGGCTGCTGAACGTGGTGTTCTCCATCAAGCAGACCGGCGTGCCGCTGGGCGGCATCATCGCCGGCGCCATCATCGCGCCTTTGGTGGTATTCGTCGGCTGGCAGGCGGCGGCGCTGGCGCTGGCCGGCGCCTGTCTGGTGCTGGCCGTGGGCTTGCAGCCACTGCGCGCGAAGCTCGACATCGAGCGCCCCGCCGCCGGCTGGCCCAGCCTGCGCCAGTTGTTCCGGCCGCTGAAGACCCTGATGGGCATGCCCGAGCTGCGCCGCCTGTCGCTGATCTCCATCGCGTTCTCAGCGATACAAGTCTGCCTCTCGACCTACCTGGTGATTTTCCTGATCGAGCATAACGGCTCAGGCCTGATCGCCGCCGGGCTGGTGCTGACGGTGACGCAACTGGCCGGCGTCGGGGGCCGCATCTTCTGGGGCAGCGTCGCCGACTGGACGCGCCGCCCCCGCCTGCTGCTGGCGATCCTGGGCGTGGCGATGACCTTGGGCGCCATCGGCATCTCCTTCGTGGACAACACCTGGCCGCAGGAAGCGCTCCTGGCGCTGATGGTGTTCTTCGGCGGCACGGCGATCGGCTGGAACGGCGTCTTTCTCGCCGAGGTCGCCAGACTCGCGGGCCCTGCGAAAGCAGGCGAGATCACCGGCGCCACGGCGGTGTTCACCTTCGCCGGCCCCCTGCTGGGCCCGTCGCTGTTCAGCCTGATCCTGCTGCTCACCCACTCCTACGCCATCGCCTTCTGCACCATGGGCGTGTTCACCTTCATCGGCGCCATCCTGCTGATCCGCGACGCGCGGCACGAACATGCCAGCCTTAGGCAGGTGATGGAGTCGGCGCTGTAGGATTTTCTCCGCTTCCCTCTTCTCATATCCCCTCCCCCCTTGCGGGGGAGGGTTAGGGTGGGGGGTCATCACAGGAAACATCCGCACTGCATCACCCCCCTCCCCCGCAAGGGGGGAGGGGGTATGACAAGAGCGCGGGTGATGTGATCGCGGGATGCGTTAAAGTAACCGCCCGTTCCGCATCATCCCTGTCCCATGCGTTCAGATTTCTCCCTGCAAGCTCTCGCCACCGGCATCCTCGCCGCCATCGTCGGCTTCGCCTCCTCCTTCCCCGTGGTGCTGCAAGGCCTGACCGCCGTCGGCGCGAGCCAGCGCGAGGCGGCGTCGGGGTTGATGGCGCTGTCGATCTCGATGGGCATCTGCGCCATCTGGCTGTCGCTGCGCCATCGCCAGCCCATCTCCATCGCCTGGTCGACGCCGGGCGCGGCGCTGCTGGCGACCTCGGCCACGGTCGATGGCGGTTTCGCGACGGCGGTGGGCGCGTTCATTGTCTGCGCCGTGCTGATCGTGATCGCCGGTCTGTGGAAGAAGCTCGGCGAGTGGGTGGCGTCGATCCCCGCCTCACTGGCCAACGCCATGCTGGCCGGCGTGCTGCTGGGGCTGTGCCTGGCGCCGGTGAAGGCCGCCGCGCAGATCCCGCATCTGGCGCTGCCGGTGATCGCGGTGTGGGCGGTGCTGGTGGTATTCAAGCGGCTCTACGCCGTACCCGTGGCGGTGGCGCTGACCATGGTGCTGATCGGCTTCACGACGCCCTTGGAGGGACTGGCCTCCACATCGCTACTGCCCGATCCGGTGCTGATCGCGCCGCAGTTCTCGATCGCCGGAATCGTGGGCATCGCGCTGCCGCTGTTCATCGTCACCATGGCGTCGCAGAACATTCCCGGCATCGCGGTGCTGAACGTCAATGGCTACCGCCCCGACCCCAGCCCGCTCTTCCGCACCACCGGCCTCTATTCGCTGGCGTCGGCGCCGTTCGGCGGCCACGTCGTCAACCTCGCTGCCATCACGGCAGCGCTGTGCGCCGGCTCCGACGCGCATCCCGATCCGGCCCGCCGCTACTGGGCCGCCATCGTGGCCGGCATCGCCTATCTGGTGTTCGGCCTGCTGGCGACTCTTGCCACCAGCTTCATCTCCGCCTCGCCGCCGATCCTGATTCAGGCCGTCGCTGGGCTGGCGCTGCTGGGCGCGCTGGCCGGCTCGATGATGGGCGCGGTGAGCAAGGTCGAGGATCGCGAGGCGGCGGTGGTGACCTTCGTGGTCACGGCCTCGGGCTTGAGCTTCTTCGGCATCTCCGGCGCGTTCTGGGGGCTGGTCGCCGGCGGGATCATTCTGGCGATGACGCGGTGGCGTGATCGGCGGAAGACGGCGGAATAGCAGCCTTCATCCAACCAGGTATGTCATCCCCGCGAAAGCGGGGATGACGGAATTGGATTGGCGGAAGTGACGGTTACTTAACCTGCGCCGCCAGCCGCTCGTATTCGCCGCGCAGCATGGCGAACAGCAGATGGTCGTGCCAGATGCCGTTGATGCGCAAATACTGGCGCGCAAGGCCTTCCTCGCGAAAGCCGGTGGCGCGCAGCACGCCCTTGCTGGGCTCGTTGTCGGGCAGGCAGGCGGCTTCGAGCCGGTGCAGGCGCAGCTCCTCGAAGATGAAGGGCAGGATGGCGCGCACGGCGTCCTTCATCAGGCCCTGGCCGGCGAAGGGCTGGCCCATCCAGTAGCCGAGCGACGCGCATTGCGCCACGCCGCGGCGGACGTTGGAGATGTTGCAGCCGCCGATCAGCCGTTTGCTGTCGCGCTGGAAGGCGAACAGCGCATAGCCTTCGCCCGCTTTCCATTCGCGCATCTGCTGGCGCAGGCGGCGGCGATAGGCGTCGCGGGTCAGCGCATCCTCGGGCCAGGTCGGCTCCCAGGGCTGCAGGAATTGCCGGCTTTGGGCGCGCAACTCGGCCCATTCGCGCCAGTCGTCGGCATGCGGCGCGCGCAGGTAAACCAGTTTGCCGTTGAGGCGCGGCGTGGAAACCAGAGAGAGCGGAACGTCGGACAGTCTGAACATATGCCCCGCTCCCCTCTGCCGCTTACGCCGCCAGTCGCCGGGCGATGGTGTCCATCGCCTCGAGACCTTGCAGCGGGCCAAGCGCAGCAAGCGTCGGCTGCGATTTCAGCAACCGGCCGACGACGCGGCGCACCGCGTCCTGATCGACCGCCTCGATGCGGGCGACGATTTCCGGGATCGACAGCGGCCGGCCCCAGACCAGCATCTGGCGCGCCAGCGACTCGCAGCGGCTGGACGTGCTTTCCAGCGACATCAGGGTCGCGGCCTTGAGCTGGTTGCGCGCGCGCACCAGTTCGATCTCCTGCAGATCCTGCGCCACCTTGGCGAACTCGTCGCACACCAGCGGGATGACCTGCGCCACTTCGCTGGCGCCGGTGCCGGCATAGATGCCGAACAGCCCGGTCTCGGCATAGGACGAGGCAAAGGAATAGATCGAATAGACCAGCCCGCGCTCCTCGCGCACCGTCTGGAACAGCCGCGAGGACATGCCGCCGCCGAACAGGGTCGAGAACACCGCCAGCGCGTAGAAATCGGGATCGCGATAGGAGAAGCCTTCGAAGGCCAAGGTCAGATGCGCCTGCTCCAGCGGCCGCGCATCGCGATGCTCGCCACCGAGATAGAGGCCCGGAGCGGCAGCGGGCCGGTCGTTGGCGGCGGCCTTGCCGGGGAATGCCCTGGCCGCCAGATCGACGATGCGCTCGTGCTCGATGCGGCCCGAAGCGGCCAGGATCATGCGGTCTGGCGTGTAGTAGGTCGCGACATGGGTTGCCAGATCGTCGCGGCTCAATCCCTTCACCGTGTCCTCGGTGCCCAGCACCGGGCGGCCCAGCATCTGGTTGGGAAACGCCGTCTCCTGCAGTTGGTCGAAGATCACGTCGTCGGGTGTATCGAGCGCCTGGCCGATCTCCTGCAGCACCACCGTCTTCTCGCGCTCCAGCTCGCCGCCGTCGAGCATCGAATTCTGCAATATGTCGGCGATGACGTCGATGGCGAGCGCCGTGTCTTCCTTCAGCACCGAGGCGTGGAAGGCCGTCGTCTCGCGGCCCGTATAGGCGTTCATGTTGCCGCCCACCGCCTCGATCTGCTCGGCGATGTCGCGGGCGGAGCGCGTGGTGGTGCCCTTGAACAGCATGTGTTCCAGCATATGCGCGATGCCGTTGAGCTCCGGCTTCTCGAAGCGCGTGCCGGTATCGACCCACACGCCCAGCGCCACGGACTCCACATGCTCCATGGAATCGGTGCAGATCTTCATGCCATTGGGCAGCGTCGTGACCTTGACCGACATCACGCCGCTCCCTTCAGGCTGGCGTGCTGGCGCATATAGGCCTGCAGCGCCTTGGCATCGTTGGGCAGCGACGCGCAGCGCTCCTCGCGTGTCAGCAGATCGCCCAGCACTGCGGGTAGTTTGGGGCGGATGCCAATGGCTTTCTCTACCGCATCCGGAAACTTCGCCGGATGGGCGGTGGCCAGCACGATGGTAGGCTCCGTCTTCGAACTCTGATGCTGCCACGGGCCGGCGATGCCGATGGCCGAATGCGGATCGACGATCTCGCCGGTGCGCCTATGGACCTCGCCCACCATGGCGAGCGTCTGCTGGTCGCTCAGCCGATAGGCGGAGAACAGCTTTCGCGCCGCAGCCATTGCATTGCCGCCGACCTCGTAGACGCCCTTGTCGCGGAAGGCCGTCATGGTCTCGGCCACGGCCGGACCGCGCCGGCCGAAAAGGTCGAACAGCAGGCGCTCGAAATTGGACGAGACCTGGATGTCCATGCTCGGGCTGAGCGAAGGCTCGACGCCTGCGATCTTCATGGCGCCAGTCTCGAAGAAGCGGGTGAGGATGTCGTTGCGGTTCGACCCGATCTGCATGTGCGCAATCGGCAGGCCCATCTCGCGCGCCGCATAACCGGAATAGACATTGCCGAAATTGCCCGTGGGGACTGCGAAGCGCACCGCCCGGTGCGGTGCGCCCAGGGCGACGGCAGCCCAGAAGTAATAGGCGATCTGCGCCATGATGCGGGCGAAGTTGATCGAGTTGACGGCGGTCAGCTTCATCTCGTCGCGGAAAGCCAGGTCGTTGAACATCGCCTTCACGAGATCCTGGCAATCGTCGAAATTGCCCTCGACCGCGACGTTGAAGACGTTGGCAGCCAGGACGCTGGTCATCTGCCGGCGCTGCACCTCGCTCACCCTGCCCTTAGGATGCAGCATGAAGATGTCGATGGCCGCGCGGCCCTTCACCGCCTCGATGGCGGCCGAGCCGGTATCGCCCGACGTTGCGCCGACGATGGTGACCCGCTGGCCGCGCTTGCGCAGCACGTGATCGAGCAGCCGGCCCAGCAATTGCAGCGCGTAGTCCTTGAACGAAAGCGTCGGACCGTGGAACAGCTCCAGCAGCCAGGTGTTGCCGTCGAGCTGCTTCAGCGGCGCGACCGCCGCGTGATCGAAGCCGGCATAGGCCTCAGCGACGATGCGTTCGTAGTCGGCGCGCTCGATGACGCCCGCGACAAAAGCATAGGTCACCTCGGCTACGACTTGCGGATAGGATTTCCCGGCGAGCCCCGCGATGGTCGCGGCCGACAGCGTGGGCCAGGTTTCCGGCACGTAGAGACCGCCATCGCGCGCCAGGCCGGCCAGCAGCACCTCGTCGAAGGCGAGGGCCGGGGCGGCGCCGCGGGTGCTGATGTAACGCACTGATACTCCTAGGGAAATCCCAGACTTGAGGGATCAGAGTAACTGCGCGGGCGCTGCGGCGCAAGAAGCCGGTGGCGGTCAGTCCTGCTCGACCGGTTGCCGGTAATTCTCCTTGGTCACGGCCTTGGATGCCGCTTTCTCCGCCGGTGAGCGCTGCTTGTGCGTGCGAGCGTAGCGCATCGTGACGAACGCCAGGACCGCGCCGGTCAGCAGCACGGCGGGGGCGACCAGGGACCAGATGTAACCGCCGACCATGGCATTCTCCTTTACCGCGCGGCATGCATTCCCGCTGGCAAAGGAACGGCCGCAAACAGTCGATGTTCCGGGAACCGCGCGCGCCGCCATCGGTTTCCGCACGTGGACATTTCCCCGAACCTTCAGCGCAATGGATGAAACAGGATTTTTGCCAGGTCGATGAACGGTTGCTGCGCGAGGCCAATGTCGTGCTGCGCCTGCTCGCGCACAAGAAGCTCACCCTGGTGACCGCCGAATCCTGCACCGCCGGACTGATCTCCGCGGTGTTGTCGGCAGCGCCGGGGGCGTCGCAGACGCTGCATGGCGGCTACGTCACCTACACCGAGGCCAACAAGACGGCGGTGCTGGATGTGCCGCCCGAACTGATGGAGAAATGCGGCACGGTGTGCTCCGACGTCGCCCGCGCCATGGCCGAGGGCGCGCTGGCCCGCAGCCCGGCCGACATCGCCATCGCCATCACCGGCGTCGCCGGCCCCGAGCCCGACGATCGCGGCAACCCGGTCGGCCTGATGTATCTCGCCGGCGCCCGCCGCGGCGCCGAAACCAAGCTCATGCGCCGCGACTTCAAGGCCAACAGCTCCAGCTCGGTGCGCTACCAGGCCATCCTCTCCGCCTTCGACCTCGCCCGGCACGTGATCGAAGCGGCTTAGGCTTCTTTTTTCCTGTCATGTCGAGCGCAGCGAGACATCCTCCCCTGTCGGCGCCACGCTCAATGGTGCCGGCTGTACTCCGCTCGACAGGGGAGGATTCCTCGCTGCGCTCGGAATGACGATCAAAAAGATCAGGCGCACGCCTTATGCGGCTTGCGCACGCGCTCGGTGGAGGCGGGATATTTCGCCAGCGCCGCCGGCGGCCGCGTCGGGCGCTTGACGAGATCACCGGTGCAATTGGGGCAGCGTCCGCCGAAGCGGGTTTCGGCGCAGCTCGAACAGAAGGTGCATTCGAAGGTGCAGATCAGCGCATCAGGTGCGCCGTTGGGCAGATCCTTGTCGCAGCATTCGCAATTGGGTCGCAGCGCCAGCATGGGCTCCTCTCCTATTCAGATTCAGAAAAAAATCTGCGAGACAAAGTTAGCGAAACCACAAGTGAAATGCAGGCGAACTGCATTGAGACATAATTCCACCAACGAAGAAAACCAAGAGCAAGGGCCACTTCAAGACATTGAAGAGAAGTTTCCAGAACTTCATAGATAGCGCGCTTTCAGATGCTGGCGGAAGGCGTCGACGTCGAGCTTCCTGCCGGTGGCTTGCGTCATCAGCGTGTCGGTGTCGTGCAGCGAGCCCTTGGCGTGGACCTCGCGCTTGAGCCAGGCGTAGAGCGGCTTGAAGTCGCCATGGGCGATGCCAGAGAGCACCGACGCATCGGCCTCGCGCGCGGCCTTGAACAGTTGCGCCGCCGCCAGCGCGCCCAGCGTGTAGGTCGGGAAATAGCCCCAGGCGCCGTCGGGCCAGTGGATGTCCTGCAGGCAGCCCCAGCGATCGTCGGGCGGGGCGATGCCCAGCGACTTCTTCATGCCTTCGTTCCACGCGCCCGGCAGGTCGGCGAGCTTCATGTCGCCCGCGATCAGCGCCCGCTCCAGCCGGTAGCGCAGGATGACGTGCAGCGGATAGGTCACCTCGTCGGCATCGACCCGGATGAAACCCGGCTTCACCTTGGTGTAGAGGCGGTGGATGTTCTCTTCGCTCCACGCTTCGCCATCGCGGCCGAACGCGGCGCGCATCTTGGGGGCGGCGAAGGCGATGAACTCGCGGCTGCGGCAGGCCTGCATCTCCAGCAGCAGCGACTGGCTCTCGTGCATGACCATGCCGCGGGCGGCGCCCACCGGCTGGAAGCGCCAGTCGGGCGGCAGGCCCGCCTCGTAAAGCGCGTGGCCGGTTTCATGCAGCACGCCCATCAGCGAGCGGGCGAAATCGGCCTCGTCGTAGCGGGTGGTGATGCGGATGTCGTCGGGCGTGCCGCCGGTGAAGGGATGCAGCGAGATGTCGAGCCGCCCCTTGGTGAAATCGAAGCCGACCGCATCCATGAACTGCACGCCCAGCACGCGCTGCGCCTCGATCGGGAACGGGCCTTCCAGCGGCAGCGGCGCGCCGCGCTGCTTCTGCGCCTCCAGCACGTCTTGCAGCATGGCGGGCAGGAAGGATTCCAGCTCGGCGAAGATCGCGTCGATGCGGGCCGACTTGCCGCCGGGCTCGTATTCATCGAGCAGCGCGTCGTAGACCGAGCAGTTCAGCGCCGCCTTGGCCTGGCCCACCTCCTTGGTGAGATCGAGCACGGTCTGCATGAAAGGATGCAGCAGGCTGAAATCGCTTTTCGCCCGCGCCTCGCGCCACACCATTTCCGATTGCGCGCAGGCCTTGGCGCGGGCCTCGACCAGGCGCGGCTCCAGCGCCGCGGCATGCACCCAGCGCCGCTTCATCTCGCGCAAATTCGCCGCCTGCCATTCGTCCAGTTTCGCCGCATCGGCGGCGGCCAGCAGATCGCCCATGTCGGGCGCGGCCAGCGTCTCATGCGCGATGACTTCCAGCCCGGACGTCTGCTCGGCGCGCGAGGCGCTGGAGCCCGACGGCATCATCACCGACCGGTCCCAGTTCAGCATCGCCAGCGCGTCGTTGATCAGCCCGACCCGGCGGAAGCGGGATTCCAGCGTGGCGTAGGCGGTGGCGGAATTGGCGCTCATTGCGGCTCCGGGTCGCGGCGGCGATAGGAGTAGATCAGGAAGATCACCGTCAGGGTGACGGCGAAGACGAACCAGGTGACGGCGTATTGCAGATGGTCGTTGGGCAGGGAGATGCGGGTCTGGCCGCCGATCGGGAAACCGCCCGGGTTGGGCGTGGCGTCGGCCTCGAACCAGTAGTCGATCTCGGTGGCGACGCCGGACGCCTTCTTCATCTCCTCGACGTCGACATAGAACCAGACGTTCTTGGCCGGATCGTTGTCGGGCTGCATCATGCCCTGCTTCTGCGTCAGCCGGACCAGCGCCACGACGTCGGTCTCGCCCTTGATCTGGCCTTCGGCCCGCTTCGCCGGATCCCGGCGCTCGGACGGCACCCAGCCACGATTGACCAGCACCGCCATGCCGTTGGTCAGCACGAAGGGCGTGATGACATGGAAGCCGACATTGTTGTTGCGGCTGCGGGCGGCGAGATAGAGCTCCTGGTCGTGCACGAAGGAGCCGCGCAGGCGTATGCGTCGGTACTCGTCCTTGCTCTCGTCCCAGGTCAGGCCGCCCTCGAAATTGGCTGGCGCCTGCGCCGTGCGCTCGGCGATGCGCTCCATGATCTCGGTCTTCCATTGCAGGCGCTGCAGCTGCCACACGCCCAGGCCCAGCATGATGATGACGGCCGGGACGGTCATCAGCGTCGGCACCAGGGAGAACTTGAAGCGCTTGGTGGAGATCATGTGTCTATCCGTCTTGTGACGTCGAGCGGTGGCGATATTGCAGGGCGACCATCAGCCCTTTCAAGGGCGGCAGCAAGGCGAAGGTGCCGCCCAGCAGCACCGCGGGCCAGATCACGACATGCAGCCAGAACGGCGGCTCGAAGCGGAACTCCGTCCACACCGCCAGCGGCACCACGACAAAGCCCAGGATGAAGATGATGAAGACGGCCGGGCCGTCGCCGCTGTCGTGTTCGCGCAGGTCGAGGCCGCAGACGGCGCAGCGGTCGACCACTTTCAGATAGGCGGCAAAGAGCCTGCCCTGGCCGCAGCGCGGGCAGCGGCACAGCAGGCCGGTCCTTAAAGCGGAAAGGGGCGGCCAGTCGCCGCCCCTCTTCTCATGCGTCATGTCCCGTCGCTTCAGTGATGGGCGTATTCGGCGCCGCCGGCGCCCCAGATGTAGACGGCGATGAACAGGAACAGCCACACCACGTCAACGAAATGCCAGTACCAGGCCGCCGCCTCGAAGCCGAAATGGTGGTTCGGCTTGAAATGGCCCTTGATGGCGCGCATCAGGCAGACGAACAGGAAAATGGTGCCGACGATGACATGGAAGCCGTGGAAGCCGGTCGCCATGAAGAAGGTCGAGGAATAGACGTTGTCGCGGAAGCCGAACGCGGCATGGGCGTATTCGTAGGCCTGCAGGCCGGTGAAGCACAGGCCCAGCAGCACCGTCACGGTCAGGCCCTGGATCAGGCCCTTGCGGTCGCCGTGCAGCAGCGCGTGATGCGCCCACGTGACCGTGGTGCCCGAGAGCAGCAGGATCAGCGTGTTCATCAGCGGCAGGTCGAACGGATTGAACGGCTCGACGCCCTTGGGCGGCCAGACGCCGCCATTGGCCTCGACGCGGGCATATTGCTGCGCCTCGGTGGCGAACAGGCTGGCGTCGAAGAAGGCCCAGAAGAAGGCGGCGAAGAACAGCACTTCCGAGGCGATGAACAGCATCATGCCGTAGCGCAGGCCGAGCTGGACCACCGGCGTGTGGTGCCCCAGATGCTCGCCCTCGGCCACCACGTCGCGCCACCAGAAGAACATGGTGGCGAACACCAGCAGGAAGCCCGGCGCCAGTTTCCAGTAGCCCAGCGCCTTCAGCGTCTTGCCGGTCTCGGCGCCGAAAATGTCGGGATGCATGAAGGTGACGGCGCTGAAGCCCAGCAGCAGGGCGGCGATGGAGCCGATCAGCGGCCAGGGGCTGGGATCGACCAGGTGATAGGGATGTTTCTGCACTGCGCTCATTGTCTTGCCCCCGATTGGCCTTGGACGTAGCCGTTAAGGCCCAGCATCTGCCGGGCCTTGTCGGTCTTGGAGATGAAGAAAGTATAGGACAGCGAAATCGTCGCCACGTTGTCGAGCTTCCGATCCTTGGCCAAATCGGGATCGACGAAGAACACCACTGGCATGTCGACGCTCTCGCCCGGCTTCAGCAGCTGCTCGGTGAAGCAGAAGCACTGGATCTTGTTGAAATAGATGCCGGCCGTGTCGGGCGTGACGTTGAAGGTCGAGGTGCCGACGATGGCCTGGGCCGAGCGGTTGGTGGCGCGATAGAGCACCAGCTTCTCCTCGCCGACCCGCACCTTGACCTCGCGCTGCAGCGGCTCGAACGCCCAGGGCATGTCGCCCGAAACGTCGGCGTTGAAACGCACCGTCATGATCCGCTCGCCGACCGGCTTGGTGGCGGCTTCGGCGACCTGCGTCGTGCCGCCGAAACCCGTGACCTTGCAGAACAGGTCGTAGAGCGGCACCGAGGCGAAGGCGGCGCCGATCATCAAGCCGGTGAAGCCCAGCAGGCCCCACATCAGGCGGATGTTGCGCCGGTGCAGTTCGCGGTTCATGAGCCCGCTCCGCCCATGCGCACGATCGACAGCAGGAAAAACAGCCCCACCAGGCCCAACAGCAAGGCCAGCATGGCCCAGTTCTTGACGCGCTGCTGGCGATGGCGCGGGCTGGCGGCCGGGTTGAAGCGCTTGTGCTCAGCCATCGCCATCACGCTGCCAGCCGGTCCGCCAGCATCAGGGCGAACAGCAGAAAGAGATAAAGGATGGAATAGGCGAACATCTGCCGCGCCGGACGATGGGACTCCGACGCCAGCACGCGCAGCGAAGCCACGACGAACAGGCTGCTCAGCACCAGCGCCGACGCGCCGTACAGCCAGCCCACCGCGCCCAGCAGGGTCGGCGCCAGCGAGACCGGCAGCAGGAGGACGGCATAGACCAGCATCTGGATCTTGGTGGCGCGCTCGCCCGCCACCACCGGCAGCATCGGCACGCCGGCAGCCGCGTAGTCGCCGCGGCGGTAGAGCGCCAGCGCCCAGAAATGCGGCGGCGTCCACATGAAGATCAGCAGGAACAGCGCGATCGAGGTCCACGACACGTCGCCCGTCACCGCGGCCCAGCCGATCATCGGCGGGAAGGCGCCGGCGGCGCCGCCGATGACGATGTTCTGCGGCGTCCGCCGCTTCAGCCACATGGTGTAGACGAAAACATAGAAGCCGATGGTCAGCGCCAGCAGCGAGGAAGCCGCCCAGTTCACCGCCAGCCCCATCAGCGCGATGGAGAACACCGACAGCAGGATGCCGAAGGCCAGCGCATCGTCGGGCGCCACCTTGCCGGCCGGAATGGGCCGCAGCCTGGTGCGCTCCATCACCGCGTCGATGTCGCGGTCGAACCACATGTTGATGGCGCCGGCGGCGCCGGCGGCCAGCGCGATGCACAGCACGGCGATGGCGGCCAGCAGCGGATGGATATGGCCGGGCGCCAGCACCAGGCCGACGAAGCCGGTGAACACCACCAGCGACATCACGCGCGGCTTCAGAAGCGCGACGTAGTCGGACACGCGCGAGCCCGCCCCGGCCAGCGCCGCCGATCCATCGCCTTGGCTGATGCGAACCGAGATATCGCTCAAAATACCAAATCCACTCGTGTCGGAAAATCGGCCGGGCGGCCCGAGCCGCCCGGCGCGTTCTCAGTGATGCGTCGGCTTGACGACCGGCAACTCGTCATAGGTATGGAACGCCGGCGGGGACGGCAGGGTCCATTCCAGCGTCGTGGCGCCTTCGCCCCAGGGATTCTCGCCGATCTTCTTGCCCCAGAAGATGGTGTAGATCGCCAGGCCGCAGAAGAAGATCGTGGCCCCGAAGGAGATGTAGGAGCCGTAGGAGGCGACCTGGTTCCAGCCGTGGAAGGCGTCCGGATAGTCGATGTAGCGGCGCGGCATGCCCGCCATGCCGAGGAAATGCATCGGGAAGAACGTGATGTTGACGCCGATGAAGGTCCACCAGAAATGCAGCTTGCCGGCCCATTCCGGATACTGCCGGCCGCTCATCTTGCCGATCCAGTAGTAGAAGCCGGCGAAGATGCCGAACACGGCGCCCAGCGACAGCACGTAATGGAAATGCGCCACCACGTAATAGGTGTCGTGCATGGCGGCATCGATGCCGGCATTGGCCAGCACCACGCCGGTGACGCCGCCGACGGTGAACAGGAAGATCAGGCCGATCGCCCACAGCATCGGCGTGTCGAACCGCAGCGAGCCGCCCCACATGGTGGCGATCCACGAGAAGATCTTCACGCCCGTCGGCACGGCGATGACCATGGTCGCGGCCATGAAGTAGGCGCGCGTGTCGACGTCCATGCCGACCGTGTACATGTGATGCGCCCACACCACGAAGCCGACCACGCCGATCGCCACCATGGCGTAGGCCATGCCGAGATAGCCGAACACCGGCTTCTTGGAGAAGGTCGAGACGATGTGGCTGATGATGCCGAAGGCCGGCAAAATCATGATGTAGACTTCCGGATGGCCGAAGAACCAGAACAGATGCTGGAACAGGATCGGATCGCCACCGCCGGCCGGATTGAAGAAGTTGGTGCCGAAGTTGCGGTCGGTCAGCAGCATGGTGATGGCGCCGGCAAGAACCGGCAGGGCCAGCAGCAGCAGGAAGGCCGTCACCAGCACCGCCCAGGCGAACAGCGGCATGCGGTGCAGTGTCATGCCCGGCGCGCGCATGTTGAAGATGGTGGTGATGAAGTTGATGGCGCCCAGGATCGAACCGGCGCCGGCCAGATGCAGCGAGAAGATGGCGAAGTCGACGGCCGGTCCTGGATGTCCCGTGCCGCTTGAGAGCGGCGGGTAGATCGTCCAGCCGGTGCCGGCGCCGCCGCCGACCAGGGCCGACAGCAGCAGCATCACGAAGGCCACCACGGTCAGCCAGTAGGAGATGTTGTTCATGCGCGGGAAGGCCATGTCCGGCGCGCCGATCATGATCGGCACCATCCAGTTGCCGAAGCCGCCGATCAGGGCCGGCATGACCACGAAGAACACCATGATCAGGCCGTGGGCGGTGATGAACATGTTCCAGGTGTGGCCGGCATTGTCGCCGGTCATGTATTGCAGGCCGGGATCCTGCAACTCCATGCGCATGTAGACCGAAAAGGCGCCGCCGATCAGGCCGGCGACGACGGAGAACAGCAGATAGAGCGTGCCGATGTCCTTGTGGTTGGTGGACAGGAACCAGCGGGTGAAAAAGCCTGGCGTACCGTGGTCGTCGTGCCCGTAGCCGTGGGCGTGATCCTGACCGTGAGGCGCTGCGTGGGTTGCCATGGCGCTAACCTTTCCCTACTCGGAAAATCGTAAAACTAACGGATCTGCTGCGTCGCGGGCGCGACGGCGGCATCGGCTTTGTCGACCTTGATCGCATCGGGCGGCGAGCCGTCGGCCTTGTTGAACTTGCCGCGCGCCTGCGCCACCCACTGCTCGAACTCGGCCTTGCTGACCGCCTTGACGGTGATCGGCATGAAGGCATGGCCGACGCCGCACAGTTCGGAGCACTGGCCGTAATAGGTGCCGGGCTTGGTGACGCGGAACCAGCTCTCGTTCAGGCGGCCGGTGACGGCATCGATCTTGATGCCGAAGGCCGGGATGGTCCAGGCATGCAGCACGTCCGAGGCGGTGGTGTAGAGGCGCACGTTGGTGTCGACCGGCACCACGACCTGGTTGTCGACCTCGAGCAGGCGCATCTGGCCCGGCTTCAGATCGGCATCCTTCACCATGTAGGAATCGAAAGCGAAGTTGCCGTGGTCGGGATATTCGTAGGACCAGTACCACTGCCGGCCGATGGCCTTGATGGTCATCTCGGGATTCGCGACCCGGTCCTGCAGATAGAGCAGGCGGAAGGAGGGAATGGCGATGCCGACCAGGATCAGCACCGGCAGCACCGTCCACAGAACTTCAATGGTGGTGTTGTGCGCGGTCTTCGAAGGCACCGGGTTGCGCGATTCGCGGAAGCGGATCATCACGAAAGCCAGCAGCGCCATGACGAACAGCGTGATGACGGTGATCACGACCAGCAGGATATTGTGCAGGTGGTGCAGACTTTCGGCGACCGGCGTCGCGGCCTCCTGGAAATTCATCTGCCAGGGATGCGGCTTGTCGGCCAGAGCCGGACCCGCAATCACGGTCAGAACCGCGCCCATCAGCCAGACCGGCAGCGAACGAAGCCTCATCATCTCAAACCACTCCCCTGCTCCTGGCGGCCCGACCCCGATCGGAGGCCAGGACAGCCCGAATTTCTCAAGTGCAATAAGGGTTTCGGTGCGACCGCACCATGCGGCGGCAAGCCGCACGGCGGGCGGTTTTCCCGCCTGCGAACGGCTCTCCCGGCCACAGACGGCGCGCCCCTGTTCCCTCCCGTCGCTCCGACTATACGCCATAGCGTCGGACCCTGCGCAACGGCTAGCGGAAAGCCGGCATTTGCCTTTTTGGCTCAAGGCCTTATGACGCCACGCCGAGGGCGCTGCAAAGCCTTGGGGTCGCAGCGGCCCTCTCCGATTCCCATATGTCCTCGACATGACGCGCCGCCGCCCGCCGCGCTAAGGTGGCAGGGCACGCTGTTTTTCCGGAGTACATGATGTCCAATCTCGCCATTGCCGACGATCTCTTCTTCACCCGCGCCGGGCTGGAACGGCCGCGCGTCGAGCGCATCGTGGGCGACGCCCTGAAGGGCGCCGATGATGGCGAGCTGTTCCTGGAGTATGTGCAGAGCGAGCAGATGGTGTTCGACGACGGCAAGCTGAAAAGCGCCAGCTTCGACACCAGCCAGGGCTTCGGCCTGCGCGCCATCGCGGGCGAGACCACCGGCTATGCGCATGCTTCCACTCTCGACGAAGCCGCCATCAGGCGCGCGGCGCAAACCGTGCGCTCGGTCAGCGCCGGCCATGGCGGCACCATGGCCGAGCCGCCGCGCGGCACCAATCGCCTCTATTACAGCGACGCCAACCCGATCCTGCCGCTGCCCTTCGAGCAGAAGGTCAAGCTGCTGTCCGACATCGACGCCTATGCCCGCGGCAAGGATCCGCGCGTCAAGCAGGTCTCGGTCTCGCTGTCGGCGAGCTGGCAGGTGGTGCAGGTGCTGCGCGCCGATGGCCTGCGCGTGGCCGATGTGCGGCCGCTGGTGCGGCTCAACGTCTCCATCGTGGCGCAGGACGGCGACCGCATGGAAGCCGGCGGCACGGGCTCGGGCGGCCGCGTCGATTACAAGCGGCTGATCGATCCCGATCATTGGCAGCGCGAGGTCGACGAGGCTTTGCGCCAGGCGCTGGTCAATCTCGGCTCGGTCGATTGTCCGGCCGGCGAATTGCCCGTCGTGCTGGGCTCGGGCTGGTCGGGCATCTTGTGGCACGAAGCGGTCGGTCACGGGCTGGAAGGCGATTTCCATCGCAAGAAGACTTCCGTTTTCACCAAGCTGATGAACGAGCAGATCGCTGCGCCGGGCGTCACCGTGATCGACGACGGCACCATGGGCGACCGCCGCGGCTCGCTGTCGATCGACGACGAAGGCACGCCGACCGAGCGCACCGTGCTGATCGAAGACGGCAAGCTGGTCGGCCTGATGCAGGACCGCATGAACGCCCGCCTTATGGGCGTCAAGCCGACCGGTAACGGGCGGCGCCAGAGCCACGCCTACCAGCCGCTGCCGCGCATGACCAACACCATCATGCTGGGCGGCCAGGCTTCGCCGGCCGACATCATCGGCTCGGTCAAGCGCGGGCTCTATGCGGTGAATTTCGGCGGCGGCCAGGTCGACATCACCTCGGGCAAGTTCGTCTTCTCCTGCACCGAGGCCTACATGATCGAAAACGGCAAGATCGGCCCGGCCGTCAAGGGCGCCACCCTGATCGGCTCGGGCTCTGAAGCTCTGAAGAAGATCAGGATGATCGGCAACGACATGTCGCTCGATCCCGGCATCGGCACTTGCGGCAAGGACGGCCAGGGCGTGCCGGTCGGCGTCGGCCAGCCGACCTTGCTGATCGAATCGCTGACGGTGGGCGGGACGGCGGCGTGAGGACAAGCGACGCTTTCTTTATCCGTCATTCCGAGCGCAGCGAGGAATCTTCCCCTGCCAGCGACATTACTGCTTGCACCTTGGGAGGATCCCTCCGCTCGCTTCGCTCGGTCGGGATGACGTTCTAAAGTTAGGGACTTACCGCCGCCGCCAGTCGTCGTCGGGGCCGGTGACCTGGCGCAGGCCGTTGACCGGCGTGTTGTCGCCCGGTCCCAGGCACAGCATGTTGACCGAGACGATGTTGCCCCAGATGTCTTTCGGGTTCTTGAAGAAATTGTCGGGGCGGAACAGCGGCGGCAGGTGCCAGTAGAGGCGATAGCCCAGGCCCAGCAGATGGGCGATCAGCGCCGCCGATTTCTCCTTGCGGTCGTTTTCCAGGTAGATGCGCGGGTTGAAGCGGCGGATCGTCTCGGCGGCGCCCTTCAGCACGTCGAGCTCGAAGCCCTCGACGTCGATCTTCATCAGCCGGCATTTCTCGGGCTTCAATGAATCGACGGTGATCATCGGCACGCTCTCGCCGGTCGCCGAGCCGACCGAGACCCCGCCGTAGTTGCCGCGCTGCGAATGGTCGAGATTGGGCACGTTGATCGCGCCCGGCGTCGCGCCCGCGGCGGCCCAATAGGTGGCAACGTTGCTGAGCGCCGACAGGGCAACGTTGGCGCACATCATCTGGTAGACCAGCCGCTGCGGCTCGATGGCGTAGACCTTGCCGGCGGGCCCGACATGCATCGCAAGCGGCGCCGTGTGCGCGCCGATATTGGCGCCGATGTCGAAGACGTGGTCGCCCGGCGAACAAAGCTGGCGCAGCGCCGCCATCTCCGGCTCGTTGTATTCGCCGTACTGCTCGTAGGACTGGCCGACGTAAATATCCTGCCG
Source organism: uncultured Hyphomicrobiales bacterium (assembly GCA_964388115.1). Lineage (GTDB taxonomy): Bacteria > Pseudomonadota > Alphaproteobacteria > Reyranellales > JAQSWP01 > JAQSWP01. Next base: position 93,834 of record CAYLYK010000001.1, on the reverse strand, counting down.
GTTGTAGAGCATCAGCCCGTAGCGGCAACGCTTCAGCCCGTAGGAAAGCTGCGCGCCGCTCGGCGCCATCGTTATGCCGCCCTGGTTTTCCATCATTCCCCCATTGCGGCCGCTAGTACGCGAATTCCTTGAACAGGTGCGCGAGATCGCCACCCCAGCGGCCGTTATAGAGCGCCAGCTTGTGCTCGGCCGGCGTCTCGCCGCTATCGACGATCTGTTCCAGCACATGCAGAAAGCCGGTCTCGTCGCTGCCGCCGGCATCGAGCCGCGCCCGCTGCGACAGGCCGGCGCGCGCGATCGACACGACCTGGCGGGCGACGTCCTGCAAGGTGCCGTTGCGGAACTTCATCTTCAGCCCCTGCTTCGGCACGCCCAGGCGCAGCGTGGCGTGATCCTCCGGCGTCCAGTCCTTGACGATGTCCCACGCCGCATCGAGCGCGCTCTGCTCGTAGAGCAGCCCGACCCACAGCGCCGGCAGCGCGCAGAGCCGTCCCCAGCCGCCGCCATCGGCGCCGCGCATCTCGAGGAATTTCTTCAGCCGCACCTCCGGGAAGGCCGTCGTCATGTGGTCGGCCCAGTCGGAGATGGTCGGTATCTCGCCCGGCAGCACGGCGAGCTTGCCGGCCATGAAATCGCGGAACGACAGGCCGGAAGCGTCGATGTACTTGCCGTCGCGATAGACGAAGTACATCGGCACGTCGAGCAGGTAATCGACATAGCGCTCGAAGCCCATGCCGTCTTCGAACACGAAGGGCAGGATGCCGCAGCGATCGGGATCGGTGTCGGTCCAGATATGGCTGCGATAGGAGACGAAGCCGTTGGGCTTGCCCTCGATGAAGGGCGAGTTGGCGAACAGCGCCGTGGCGATCGGCTGCAGCGCCAGCGAGGTGCGGAACTTCTTCACCATGTCCGCTTCGCTGGAATAGTCGAGATTGACCTGCACGGTGCAGGTGCGCAGCATCATGTCGAGGCCGAGATTGCCGCGCTTGGGCATATATTCGCCCATGATCTTGTAGCGGCCCTTGGGCATCCAGATCATGTCCGACCGCTTCCAGGTCGGAGCGAACCCCATGCCGATGAAAGCCACGCCCATCGCTTCGGCGACGCTCTTCACCTCGGACAGATGCTTGTGCACCTCGCGACAGGTCTCGTGGATGGTCGACAGCGGCGCGCCGGAAAGCTCGAGCTGGCCGCCCGGCTCCAGGGTGACGCTGCAGCCGTCCTTCAGCAGCGCGATTGGATTGTTGCCCTCCATCACCGGCTGCCAGTGATAGCGCGATTGCAGGCCTTCCAGCATGGCGCGGATGCCTTGCGGGCCGTCATAGGGCATGGGCTTCAGCGATTCCTTGATGAAGCCGAATTTCTCGTGCTCGGTGCCGATGCGCCAGGCGTCTTTGGGCTTGTTGCCCGAGGCGATGTAGTCGATGAGCTGACGGCGGTCGGTGACCGGCGCGCCGCTGGTGGTAGGCGGGGCGGACATTGCTCTCTTCCTTAACTTTCCTTGGCGTCGCGCCGTTTGTAGTCCAACGGCAGACGCGGTGTTGGCCGCTCCCAATCGCCGGCCAGCGCCTGCCAACATGACAGCGCCGCAAGCGCCGCCGTATCGGCGCGTAGAATGCGCGGGCCGAGGCCGACCGCGGTAACAAAATCCAGTTTGCCCAAGAGGTCAAGCTCGTCGCGATGGAAGCCGCCCTCCGGCCCGATCAGTATGGCCCATGGCGCCTGCTTCTCGCTCGCAGCCAAATCCCGCAGAGCGGCTCCGATCGGCCGGCCGCCGCCGCTCTCGTCGGCCATCAGCAGGCGTCGACCCGCCGGCCAGTCCTGCAGAAGTTTCTCCAGCGTGACCGGCTCGCGCACGATGGGCACGCTCAAGCGCTCGGTCTGCTCGGCCGCCTCCATGGCATTGGCGCGCAAGCGATCGACATTGACCCGCGTCATCGCCGTGTAGCGCGTGAACACCGGCACCAGCGCCGAGACGCCAAGCTCGGTCGCCTTCTCGGCGATGAAATCGATGCGCGCCCGCTTGATCGGCGCGAACACCAGCCACAGATCGGGCTCCCTCTCCTGTTCGCGCACGATCTGCCCGACCGCCAGGCGCGCCCGGCGCTTGCCCGCCACCTCGATGGTGGCGCGCCATTCGCCGTCCTTGCCATTGAACAGGCTGACCGCGTCGCCGTTCTCCAGCCGCAGCACGTTGCGCAGGTAATGCGCGCGGTCGGCGTCGAGCTCGACGATGCCGCCTTCCACCAAGGCGGCATCGATGAACAGGCGCGCCTGGCGCGGGGCATCGTCGCGCTCTTCGGTCATGGCGTTGGGCTCTGGCTCCGGTGATTTTGCGCGACCATAGCATGGCATTGAGGATAAGCGGTTGCATCGTCACAATGGCTGCATGGTCGATACCGGCTACACCGACATACGCCGCCAGCACTGGACGCAGCGCTTCCTGCCGCCCGCCTGGCGTCCCTATGCACGGCTGGCGCGCTGGGACCGGCCGATCGGAATCTGGCTGCTGCTGTTTCCCTGCTGGTGGTCGCTTGCCATGGCGTGGGACGGCACAAGAGCCTCGCTGCCGGACCTTGCCTTGAAGTTCGCGCTGTTCGCCATCGGCGCCATCGCCATGCGCGGCGCAGGCTGCACCTGGAATGACATTCTCGACCGCGATTTCGACGCCAGGGTCGAGCGCACGCGCGGCCGGCCCATCCCGGCCGGCGAAATCTCCGTTCGGGCTGCGCTGATCTTCCTCATCGCCCAAAGCCTGATCGGCCTTGCCGTGCTGCTGAGCTTCCCGCTCTTCGCCATCGTGGTCGGCGCGGCGTCGCTGCTGGTGGTGGCGATCTATCCGCTGATGAAACGGCTGACCGACTGGCCGCAAGTGGTGCTGGGCTTCGCCTTCAACTGGGGCGCGCTTTTGGGCTGGGCGGTGCTGCGCGGCGAGATCGGCTGGCCGGCCGTTGCGCTCTATGCCGGCGGCATCGCCTGGACGCTGGTGTACGACACGATCTACGCCATGCAGGACCAGCGCGACGACGCCATCGTCGGCGTGCGCTCGACCGCGCGCCGCTTTGCCGGCAGCCCCCTGCTGTGGCTGAGCTTCTTCGCCACCATCACCAAGCTTCTCTTTGCCGTCGCCATCCATTTGGCGGGACTTGGCTGGCCGGCCTGGCTCGGGCTTGCCGCCGTGGCAGCCCATCTGATCTGGCAGATCGCCACCTTGAAGCGCGACGATCCCGCCGATTGCCTGGCCAAGTTCCAGTCCAACCGCCTCATAGGCTGGCTGTTGCTGCTTGGCCTGATCGCCGGCCGGACGGTTGCGTGATCGACGATTTCATCTTCGCCAACACCGTGCTCGAAGCGCCGTCGATGGTGCCCGAATTGCGCCTGCATCTGGCGACCGAGATCACGCCGATCTGGCGCGCCACCGAAGTCGATCTCGAACGCATGGGCGTGCCGCCGCCCTACTGGGCCTTCTGCTGGCCCGGCGGCCAGGCCATTGCCCGCCACATTCTCGACCATCCCGAGCTGGTGCGCGGCAAGCGCGTGCTCGATTTCGCCGCCGGCTCGGGCATCGCCGCCTTCGCCGCCATGAAAGCCGGCGCCAGCCTGGCCGTCGGCAACGACATCGATGCCTATTCGGTGGCCGCCATGCGGCTGAATGCCGAGGCCAATGACCTCGCCATCGCCATCGACCAGCGCGATCTGCTCGCTATCGAGGCAGAGCGTGGCTTCGATGTCGTGCTGGCGGGCGACGTTTGCTACGAGAAGCCGCTGGCCGAGCAGGTCTTCGCCTGGCTGCAGGCGCATGCGCGAAACGGCGCGCTGGTGCTGCTGGGCGATCCGGGCCGCTCCTATTTACCCACACAGGGACTAAGGGAGATCGCGCGCTACGACATTCCCACCTCCCTTCAGCTTGAAAATCATGGCATGAAGGAAACGATCGTCTGGCGCGTATTGCCTTAGGCGATGCTTCACGTCACAAGTGGTCCGTATGAGCAGTCTCACGCCCGCCGATTTCGCCCATTTCTACGAAGGCTTCGGCGCGCCCGTCTCGCGCTTCGATTGCGGCCGCAAATGCGCCCCGCTCAATGGCGGCGAGCCCGTGTGCTGCTCGACGCAGAACGCGGTGCCCGTCGCCGAGCGCGCCGAGTGGAACCTGCTGCGCTCGCGCACCGATCTGTGGGGCAAGTTCAAGCCCTACGATGCGCCCACCCGCAAGATCGTGGCCGAGCTGGAGAGCACCTGCGTCGCCATCGAGTGCAAGGGCGTGGCCCATTGCGAGCGCGACAACCGCACCATCGCCTGCCGCGCCTTCCCGTTCTTCCCCTACATCAACCGCCGCCGCGAATTCATCGGCCTGTCGGTCTACTGGGATTTCGAGGATCGCTGCTGGATGATGTCCAACATGCAGGTGGTCGACAGGAAGTACGTGGCCGAGTTCGTCGATACGTTCGAGAAGATCTTCGCCAAGGACCGTTCCGAGTTCGATACCTACGTCACCTTCTCCGCCTCCATGCGCCGGGTGTTCTCGCGCTGGAAGCGGGTCATCCCGCTGATCGGCCGCGACTTCAGCCATAGCGTGATCATGCCCGGCACCGGCGAGATCAAGCCGATCCGGCCCGAGAGCTATCCCAAGCAGGGCCCGTTCAAATCCGAAGCAGCCTACCGCCGCGCCATCAAGGCCGAAGGCGGCATCGTGCCGCCCGAGGGCCTGGCCGCCGTCTGATCCATGGCCGTCTGATCCATGTCGTCGCCTGAGCCAAAGCCGGCAAGCGGCAATGCCGTGCTGCTGGCCTATGTGCTGCTGGTGGCCACGGCGCTGATGTTCGCGGCCAACATGCTGACCGCGCGCGCCACGTCGGACGAATTGCCGCCGGTGGCGCTGGCGTTCTGGCGCTGGGCCGGCGCGCTGGTCCTGCTGCTGCCGTTCTGCGCCACCTCTCTTTGGAAGCATCGTCGCGCGGCGCTGGCGGAATGGCGCGACTTGCTTCTGCTGGGCGCGCTGGGCATGGGCGTCTGCGGCGCCGTCGTCTACATGGGCGCGGCCACCACCTCGGCCACCAATATCGGCCTGATCTACGCCGCCTCGCCGGTGCTGATCATTCTCTTCGCCCGGCTGTTCTATGGCGAGACCATGAACGGCCGGCAGATGCTGGGCGTCGCGTTGAGCCTGGCCGGCGTGCTGGTGGTCATCGCGCGCGGGCAGGTGCAGACCTTCCTCGCCGTGCGCTTCACCGTCGGCGACCTGCTGATCCTGGCCGCCGCCATCGCCTGGGCGGTCTATTCGGTGGTGCTGAAGCATCGCCCCTCCGCCCTGCCGCCCACCGCACGGCTGGCCGCCATCACCATCGGCGGGCTGATCTCGCTGCTGCCCTTCGTCGTTGCCGAGCCCCTGTTCTACAAGCCCTACCCGCTGACCTGGCACAGCGTGGGCGTCGCCGCCTTCCTGGCGCTGGTGCCGGGCTTCGGTGCTTACCAGGCCTATGGCTACGTGCAGCGTCATCTGGGCGCAGGGCCTACCGGGCTGATCATGTACATGAGCCCGCTTTTCACCGGGCTGCTGGGCTTCCTGTTGTTGGGCGAGGAACTTCACCTCTACCATCTGGTCGGGGTGCTGCTGGTGCTGCCGGGAATTTTCCTGGCAACCCGCGCCGGGCTTCCTAAATAGAGGCTGCCGGCTCTCTCCGGCTGTTTTCGGAAGGATCACAAGATGCGTCGCCTTGCCCTGGCTTTCGCCGCTCTCGTTGTCGCTGGCTTTGCGCTCCCCGCGATGGCCGAAACCATCGGCTCGGTCGGCTACAAGTTCAAATGGATCGGGCCCAACGACAAGATCGTGGTCGAGGCTTTCGACGATCCCGACGTGTCGGGCGTCGCCTGCTATCTCTCGCGCGCCGACATTGGCGGCGTCTCCGGCGCCATGGGGCTGGCCGAGAATCCCTCCGACGTGTCGCTGGCCTGCCGCCAGGTGGGACCGATCGATCCTGCCGCTGTCACCAAGCTAAAGGATCGCGACGAGGTCTTCTCGCAGCGCACCTCGATCATCTTCAAGTCGACGCAGGTCGTGCGCATGATCGACCGCAAGCGCAACGTGCTGGTCTACCTGACCTACTCCGACAAGATCATCGAAGGCAGCCCGAAGAACGCGATTTCGGTGGTGCCGTTCGGAAGGTAGCAGCGCTTTCTACTTCCGTCGTCCCCTGCACACGTCATCCCCGCGCAAGCGGGAATCTCAGGCGGGCGAGCCTGTGCCCCTGAGGGCAGTCTTCCTGTTTGAGAAAGATCCCCGCTTGCGCGGGGATGACAGAGTGGATCGACGACGCTGACAATCAGTTGAGGTTCGCCCGCGCCACGTCGAGCCATTGCCGGTCTTCGGGCGGCATCTGCATGCGCCGCTTGCCGTAGAGCCTGTCGATTTCCTCGAACTGCGCTCGCGCCTTGTCGGGCTCGCCGGCCTTCTGCAGCATCAGCCCGTGCCGGGCCCTGGCTTCCGGCCCGGCGTAATAGGCGGCCAGCGCCTCCATTTCCTGGCGCGCCTCGTCGAGCCGACCAATATTCTCCAGCGCGCGGGCATAGAGCATGTGCGCGTCCTGCGACTGGAATTCGGGGTTGTGCCGGCGCAGACGGTCGAGCGTGTCGATGACGTCCTGCCAGTCCTCCAGCCCGAAGCGGGCGCGCGCCAGCCCGAACAGGATCGCCGGATCGTGCAGATGCGGGCCTTCCAGCGAACGCTCGAACAGCACCACCGCCTCGCCGTAGCGGCCCAGCACCATGCATTCTTCGGCAAGCTGGCGCCGATTCTCGACCGTGTCGGAAATCCGCAGCGCGTCGAAGCGCTCGCGATAGGCGCGCTCGGGATCGATGGTGCGGGCGATTTCCGCCACCGCCTTGCGGCCCGTGCGCGAGTTGCGCAGCTCGGGCAGCAGCTCGAACAGGAAGTAGGCCGCCGGGCCTAGCACCGGAATGGTCATGACGATGATGATCCAGTACCAGTGCCGACCGCTCTTCATCGCATGGATGGCAAAGCCAAGCTGGATCACCAGCAGCAGGCCGCCAAGTATCGGCATCGCAATTCCCCCACGAACTGCCGGCGATTTTATCGCGCGTTGCGATTGGTAACAAGCTTGGGCGATGTCTTGTAAAGGAAGGTCCCCAGCAATACCCAGCGTCGCGCCTTCTCGCTTTGCCCGCGTTTGGCTTCGAGCGGCGTTGTGTAGTGCCAGAACGGCAGGCGATAGGCGCTGACCATACCATCGCGTGCGATGCTTATGCTTTCGCTGAAATGCCCTGCTTTGGCATAGACCAGCAGTTGCGACTTCACCGCCGCCGTAACGAAGCTCAGATGCAGGTCGAGATAGCCGTCGCGCGCTTCGGCATCCTCGGGGTGATGGTCGTTATGCGGGCCCGAGTAATCGCCGGCGCCGTAACACAACACCTGCTGCCCCCACTTGCCGCGCAGCTCGCGCCCGGCGATGGCTTCGGCGAAGCGATGGAAGGAGGCGGACTGCAGCAGATCGACCAGCCCGATCTCTTCCGCCGCCTCCCAGGCCGCCTCGCGGCTGTTCTCGAGATAGGCGGTCCACACGCGCGCCGTCTTGGGCAGAAGCTCGGCATAGTTGCGCGTCATGTCCCAGGTCGCTTCCGGCGGGATCGGCGTGTCGATGCGCTCCAGCTTGCCGAGCAACGCGCGCTCCAGCGTGTTGCGTACCCGCGCCGCCTTGCGCGCATCGATCAGGCCGGCAGCGGAGATAAAGCGCGTGCGCGGATCGGCCAGGGCGCCGGCCAGCGCATGCTTGCCCGCGAGCAGCTTGCGGCCCTCGGCGGAGAGTAGATCGGCGAAATCCTGCGGCAGGGGTGCGGCCATCGCCAAGCAGTGGCATCCGCCTCGTTCGGATGCAATAGTCCCGCCATGCTGGGCCACCTCTCCTTTGGCGTCGAAGACCTCGATCGCGCTGCCGCCTTCTACGATCGCGCGCTAGGGCCGCTTGGCCTGGTGCGGGTGTGGGCCAACGAAAAAGGCGTGGGCTACGGGCCGCAGGGCAAGGGCGATCTGCTGGCGATCTTCGCCCGACCGGGCAAGGCGCGCGCGCCGGGGCCGGGCTTCCATCTCGCCTTCAACGCACCCGACCGCAGAGCCGTCGATGCGTTCCATGCCGCAGCAGTGAAAGCCGGCGGCACGGATGACGGCGCGCCCGGCCTGCGCGAGAAATACAGCCCGACCTATTACGCCGCTTTCGTCATCGATCCCGATGGCCACAAGCTCGAAGCCGTGCACCAGTAATCCCATGCCCTACGCCTCGCTGCGCGACTTCATCGCCAAACTGGAAAAAGCCGGCAAGCTGGTGCGCGTCACAGCACCCGTGTCGCCGAAGCTGGAAATGACCGAGATCCAGACCCGGCTGCTGGCGAGCCAGGGCCCGGCGGTTCTGTTCGAGAACGTCGTGCGCGAAGACGGCAGCCGCTACGACATGCCGGTGCTGGTCAATCTCTTCGGCACCGTCGAGCGCGTCGCCTGGGGCATGGACCGCGAGCCGGCCCAATTGCGCGGCGTCGGCGAGACGCTGGCTTTCCTGCGCCAGCCGGAGCCGCCCGGCGGCTGGCGCGAGGCGCTCGACATGCTGCCGCTGCTGCGCACCGTCATGGCGATGAAGCCCAAGACCGTGTCGTCCGCCCCGTGCCAGGAGATCGTGCTGACCGGCAGCGACATCGACCTCTCGCGCCTGCCGATCCAGACCTGCTGGCCGGGCGAGCCGGCGCCGCTGATCACCTGGCCGCTGGTCGTCACCAAGGGTCCGGGCAAGCGCAAGGAGGACGATTTCAACCTCGGCATCTACCGCATGCAGGTGACGGGCAGGAACACCACGCTGATGCGCTGGCTGCGCCATCGCGGCGGCGCGCAGCATCACGCGCGCTGGAAGGAAGAGAAGCGCGAGCCGCTGCCGGCCGCTGTCGTGATCGGCGCCGATCCCGGCACCATTCTCGCAGCCGTCACGCCGGTGCCCGACACGCTGAGCGAATATCAGTTCGCCGGCCTGCTGCGCGGCAAGAAGGTCGAGCTGGTCGATTGCAAGACCGTGCCCCTGAAAGTGCCGGCCGAAGCGGAGATCGTGCTGGAGGGCCATGTGTCGCTGGACGATTACGGCGACGAGGGCCCCTATGGCGATCACACCGGCTACTACAATTCGGTCGAGCAATTCCCGGTCTTCACCATCTCCGCCATCACGATGCGGCGCAACCCGATCTATCTCTCGACCTTCACCGGAAGGCCGCCCGACGAGCCGTCGATCCTGGGCGAGGCACTGAACGAGGTGTTCATTCCTCTCTTCCAGCAGCAATTCCCCGAGATCGTCGATTTCTGGCTGCCGCCGGAAGGCTGCTCCTATCGCATCGCCGTGGTGTCGATGAAGAAGGCCTATCCCGGCCACGCCAAGCGCGTGATGTTCGGCGTCTGGTCCTATCTGCGCCAGTTCATGTACACCAAGTTCGTCATCGTCGTGGATGCCGACATCAACGCGCGCGACTGGAAGGACGTGATGTGGGCCATCTCCACCCGCATGGACCCCGCCCGCGACATCACCGTGGTCGAGAACACGCCCATCGACTATCTCGACTTCGCCTCGCCGGTCTCCGGGCTGGGCTCCAAGATCGGACTCGACGCCACCGACAAATGGCCGGGCGAGACAGCCCGCGAATGGGGCCGCAAGATCGCCATGGACCCGGAAGTGGTGAAGAAGGTCGATGCGATGTGGGATGAATTGGGCCTGGGCAAACCGTGACCGTCCATCAAGGCTCCTGCCATTGCGGCGCCGTGACTTTCCGCGTCGATTTCGAGATTACGGAACTGACGACTTGCGACTGCTCGCTGTGCGTGAAGAAGAACGCGCTGATGACCAAGGTGCCCGAAAGCGCGCTGACTATCCTCGCGGGCGAGGACGCGCTGACGCTCTATCAATGGAACACGCGGCGGGCGAAGCATTATTTCTGCAAGCACTGCGGCATCTACGTCTTCCACCGCAAGCGCTCGCAGCCCGATCATTTCGGCGTCAACATCTTCTGCCTCGACGGCTTCGATCACTCAGCCGTGCCGGTGCGCGCCACCGAAGGCAAAGGCATGAGCGTGGCCGATCCTCACCCCCGTGCCGAATGGCCCGGGCCGCACCAGACGTAGCCTCGAAACCGCGGCGGGGCGCCTTCTGCTCCTCAACCCGCTGCCGTTCGCAACGGCCCGATGCTTGAACTCGGATTCGCTGCCACAGACCATGCAATCATCGCACAGGATCGATCTTGCGAATTTTTGGCCACTCCTTGACCCCTATACTATTGCAGGAAATCATACGAATGGCGCCTTGACTAAAGCGTCGGAACATCAATCTCGTTTTTGGGGGGTTGAGCTATGGCAAAACTCGATTCAAAGAAGCTGATCATCGGTGTCAGCCTAGCGGCCGGCATGATGTGGACAAGTTCCGCACATGCACTTTGGGATTGCGGCAGGTGGTTCTACGGGAATCCAGATGTTGGACGTGGCGGTTTCTATCGCGACGTGTGCTTCGATGACAACGGTGGCCGCCACTACGGCCAAGTTTTGCGGTTCGGCACACGTGGCAATAACGACTGGGTGAATAACTGGATGTAGTAGACGATTCTCGCTACGTTGTCGGCTCCTGATGTGCGAATGGGCAAACTCTTCCTGGAAGCACGTCCGCTTCACCGACACGGGTCTTGAGTTGTTGAGACTACTGGCGCCATTCACCCATCAGAACGCACTGAACACGTTTCAGCAATCCAAACACGTTACTCGGATTATGCGGTCAGCAGGTACGCTTGTTGGCCGCATACCGAATCCGATTTTTCGACCACCAAGGGAGGAGCAATGACCAGGTTCTGCACAATACCTATGGCTGCTCTCGTCGCCGCTCTGCTGATGACGTCTTTGGCAAAAGCGGAGGATTGGACGGAATATTGCTACACCGAATATGCGTTCTTCGGCTGGCTACTTGTGGAGCGCCACGTCTGCGTCGACATCAGGAGCGGACACCACAACGGACCTTGGATTCAGTACCGCTATTGAGCGGCATTGCCGGCATCCAAGCTAGAGCGACCAGAAGCCGGCATAGAAGACGATCCAGAACGCGGCCAGGATCAAGGTCATTTTCTCCCGGCTGAGCCGGCGCTCGCCCAGCCGCGCCAACAACGCCACGCCGAAGCCGACGGCGAGAAAGCGCGGCAGCCGGACCAAAGGTGTTAGCAGCAGAAACTCGATTAGCGACAGATCGAGGCCCGGCCCCAGCATGGCGGCGATCTTGATCGGCACGCCGACGATGCTGGCGATCAGCAAGGTCGGCAGCAAAGGATCGGTCGCGAGCTTCTCGCGCAAAGCCTCGATCATCGCAGCATCGATGCTCGGCAACGCCTCGACCAGCCAGCGCACGGTCTGCGCGTCGGACGCGCTCCACTGCCACAACAAGAACACGCCCAGCACCGCCCCCAAGGCGGCCGCCAGCGAGGCCAGCATTGCGTCGCGCCAGCCACGCCGCTGCGCCAGGAACGAGATCAGCACGTCGGGCACGATGAAGAACAGGAAGCCTTCAGCCACGCCCCACAGCGCCGCCCACCAGACGAATTTCTGCCGCAGCATCTAGGCCACCAGGCGCAACGTCGACACGCGTTTGGCGGGCGGCGTCCGCATGTCGAACACAGCCGCTTCCAGCGCGGCGATGAAAGCCTCGCGCGATATCGTGGGATGGACGAACGCTTCGCCGATAGCTACATCGCAGCGAAACGGCACCGGCACGACTGAGCCTTTGGGCAGCACCTTCTCCGTACCGCCCAGCAATACCGGGATGATCGGCACGCGCGGGCGGCGTTCGGCCAGATGGGCGATGCCTTTCTTGAACGGCAGGCGGGCGCCATCTGGCCCGCGCGTGCCTTGCGGGAAGACGATCAGGATCTCGCCGCGATCGAGCGCGGCAAGACACGGCAACAGCGGGTCCTCGCCACGCTCGCGCGCCTTGCGATCCAGCGCCAGGGTGCCGAGGCAGCGCGAGGCGACGAAGTTCAGCAGCTTGTCGCGGCTGAAATAGTCCGACGCCGCCACCGCCCGCACGCGATGGATCGTCGATGTGTCGAACAGGGACAGCAGCGCGATCGTGTCGGCATGGCTGCGGTGGTTGGCGACCACGATCGCCGGTCCGGTTTTGGGCAAAAACTCGCGGCCCGTGACGTTCAGCCCCATGAACAGCGAGGCGAGTGGGCGGACCAGCAGCAGATGGCACAAGCGACGCAACAGCATGGTTTCCTCAGTAGGCGAAGAAGCGCGTGAAGTGGAAGAACAGCGGGGCGGTGAAGATCAGGCTGTCGAGCCGGTCGAGCACGCCGCCATGGCCGGGGATCGAGCTGCCGGTGTCCTTAAGGCCCAGATCGCGTTTGATCGCCGACATGGTGAGATCGCCGATGAAGCCCGCCACGGCCAGCAGCAGGCCCAGCGCCAGCGATAACGGCAGCGACAGCGGCGTCAGCAACGGACCGAGCAGCCCGGCCAGCGCCGTCGTCACGACGATGCCGCCGATGAAGCCTTCGACTGTCTTGTTGGGCGACAGCCTCGGCGCGATCTTGCGGCGGCCGAACAGGCGGCCGGCGATGTATTGCGCCACATCATTGGCTTCGGTCAGCAGCACCAGGGCCAGCAGCAGGCCGGCGCCGCTCGCGCTGTCGGAAGGCAGCACCAGCAGATAGGCGGCATGGCCCAGCGCATAGACGATCAGCATCAGGCCGAGATTGAGCGTGGCGAGCGCTGCGATGAAGCCGCGGCTCTCGCCGCGCAGCACCATCGCCGCCGGCAGGATCAGGAACATGTAGACCGGCACGAAGATCACGAACATGCCGTACCAGCCCATGGCGATGAACAGATACTGCACCGGGATCGCGCCATAGAGCAGCCACATCAGCACGCGATCGGCCGGCCGCGTCGGCACGATGGAGACGAATTCCTTCAGCGCCAGGAAAGTCATCAGCGCCAGGAAAGCCAGCGAGACCCAGTGGCTCAGCACCAGCGCCAGACCGGCGACCAGCACCATCTTCCACCACGACATGATGCGCTGGTTGAGCTCGGTCCAGTCGCGCTCGGGCTTCAGCACGACGAGCAGGCGGCCGACGATGGTCGCCAGCCCAAGGAAGGCCACAATGCCAGCCAAGGTCCACAGCACCATGGGCGACACGCCGGCAAATATCGCGTTCATGATCAGGCTCGCACGCGCTGCAGACGGTTCCACGCCGTCAGCAGCGCCAGCGCGATCAGCAGCGCGTAGAAGCCGTTCCAGGCGATGGGCAAAAGGTCGATGCTGCTATAGGCGATGATGGCCAGGAGCGAGAAGGCGAAGGCGCGATCGGGCTTGCCCAGCGGCCCGTCATAGGCGCGTACACCGCCAGCAGCCTGCACGGCGATGCCGACGATCTCGCCCAGCACGCCCAGGGCGATGACGGCGAGCAGCAAGGCCACGTCGCCCGGCAGCAGCAGCGCCAGCGGCAGATAGCACAGCGCGTCGCCGGCAATGTCGCCGGCCTCGTTCAGCACCGCGCCCAGCTTCGACGCCTGCCCATGCTCGCGCGCCAGCATGCCGTCGAGCGCGTTGAGCGCCATGCGCGCCAGCAACACCGGCGCCAACAGCAGCAGCCACCATTCCGCTTCAACTAGAATCGCGCCCGCCGCCCATGCCGCGCATAGCGCGACGGCAGCAATCGTCACCTGATTGGCCGTTACTCCGCTGCGCGCCAGCACCTGCGCCGCTGGCCGCAACAATTCCTGAAACCCCGATTTCAGCCCGTAGATCGACACGACTTCCCCATGCCCAACAAAATTGTGAGCACTCACTCATATTGGGCAAAGATCCAGAACTTCAAGGGCCGCCCTACAGAATCTATTTCCCCCATTGGAATCGAAGGATTGCCAGTTTGCCCTTGAACGACGGGTCCGGCCCTCAGCACTGTTCGGGCATGAATGAGCCGCAGTTGGGCGACTACCAGGCAACATATCGGCGGTCAGAGCTTGCGCTGCCGCTATTGGTCGGGATCGCGCTCATCGCTGGCGGCGCCATGACGCTGCTGCTGCTTTACGTTCCGGGGTCGCAGCTGGAAACGATGTTCCTGACCGTTGCAGGCGTGACGCTGATCGCCCTCCTGAGCTGTCTGGTGATCCTGTTTCGCGTCCACCGCTGGACGCTGAAACAGGACGGGATCGCCATTCACGAGCGGCCGAAAGTGCCGTTGGCGGGCCTATCGCACCGCGCCTTCGTTGCCTATGGCGACATCATCGCTTTTCGCGACGTACAAAGCGGTTTCGACTATCTGATCGAGATCGTCGCGCGCAACGGGCGGCGCTATCGCATGGCGCAGGCCATGGTGCAGGAGAAGGGCAAGCGCTTCCTGTCGGTCGACATGAACGCCCGGCTGGGCGATCTGGCGGCTTCGATCCGGGCGGCGGCGGCGCAGGCGGGCCAGCCGCTGCCGGCCACGACGCAAGGGATGAGCTTCTGGAACACCATTCCCGGCCTCGGCTTCCTCGCCTTCCTTCTGGTCGCGTCCCTCGCGATCTCCGGAGTCGTCGCCTGGGCGCTGCTGCAGGGCTTCACCACACGCCAGACGCGCGGCGGAGAGGCCATCGCCCTCGCCCTGTTGCTGCCGGTAGGAGCCTTCATGCTCCTGCGGAAAATGTGGCTGAGGCGGCGGGAAGTGCTGCAAAGCCTGAGGCAGGCCAGCCCGGTGCAGCGGTAAACGAACACTCATTCCATGGCTTGACCTGCCCGGTTCGGCTGCTATCCTCCCGCCCGTCATGACCGCAACCAAACTGATCCTGGCGCTTCGACTTATCCGACTGTGACGCTCGTCACAGGGTTGGCCGCCTCTTTATGCGGCTGAAGGTCGAAAACGAAGGTTCGGAAGACAAAGGTTGCAGATCATGGTTTCCAGCAGATTTTCCAGCATTCAAGTCATTGCCGCCCCGATTTCGGCCGCGCTGCTGCTTCTGCTGCGACTTAGCAACGGCTTGCGGGTCTGAACTATTCGCCCGCAGGCCGGGATCGGCCGCCTGCCGCCGCCATCCCTGATCTGCTGCATTCGAATTGGCCCGTGCCTGAGCGTCGCCCCTGCTCCCACGACCGGCCTGATCTTCAAGGGACGACGACAGAGTTTAAGGATTTTGCCATGAGCCGCATGCCCATCGACGCCGTACAGAAATACGTTCCGTTCAAGCCGGTGCCCTTGCCCGACCGCAAGTGGCCGTCGGCGGTCATCACCAAGCCGCCGATCTGGTGCTCGGTCGATCTGCGCGACGGCAACCAGGCGCTGATCGAGCCGATGGATGCGGACCGCAAGCTGCGCATGTTCAAGATGCTGTGCCGGCTGGGCTTCAAGGAGATCGAGGTCGGCTTCCCGGCGGCTTCCGAAACCGATTTCGATTTCGTGCGCCTGATCATCGAACAGAACATCGTGCCGAAGGACGTCACCATCCAGGTGCTGACGCAGGCGCGCCCCGAACTGATCGAACGCACCTTCGAGTCTCTCAAGGGCTCCCACCGCGCCATCGTGCATCTCTACAACTCGACCTCGACATTGCAGCGCCGCGTCGTGTTCGGGCTGGAGACGCAGGGCATCATCGACATCGCCGTCAACGGCGCCAAGCTGGTGAAGAAGCTGGCCGACGCCAATCCGCAGACCGACTGGGTGTTCGAGTATTCGCCCGAGAGCTTCACCGGTACCGAGCTGGAATTCGCCCGCGACATCTGCGCCGCGGTGGGCGACGTCTACAAGCCGACGCCCAAGAAAAAGATGATCATCAACCTGCCGGCGACGGTAGAAATGGCGACGCCCAACATCTACGCCGACCAGATCGAATGGTGCCATCGCAACTTCAAGTATCGCGACAGCATGATCCTGTCGCTGCACCCGCATAACGATCGCGGCACCGGCGTCGCGGCGGCCGAGCTGGGCTTCATGGCCGGCGCCGACCGCATCGAAGGCACCTTGTTCGGCAACGGCGAGCGTACCGGCAACGTCGATATCGTCACCCTGGCGCTCAACATGTTCACGCAAGGCATCGATCCGGCGCTGGACTTCTCCGACATCAACGACGTGCGGCTGACCACCGAATACTGCAACCAGCTGCCGGTGCATCCGCGCCACCCCTATGGCGGCGACTTGGTGTTCACCGCCTTCTCCGGCTCGCACCAGGACGCGATCAAGAAGGGCTTCGATGCGCTCAACGCTTCCAACAGCAAGGTGTGGGAAGTGCCGTATTTGCCGATCGATCCGCAGGATCTCGGCCGCAGCTACGAGGCCATTATCCGCATCAACAGCCAGTCCGGCAAAGGCGGCGTCGCCTACATCCTGAAGGCCGATTACGGGGTCGACATGCCGCGCCTGCTGCAGGTCGAATTCTCCAAGGTGATCCAGAAGATCGCCGACGAGACCGGCAAGGAAATCAGCCCGGCGCTGATCTGGGACACGTTCCAGGGCGAGTACCTGAACAAGTCCAAGCCCTACGACTTCAAGTCGCACACCACCCTGCCGTCCAGCGCCGATCCCGAGCAGCGCATCATCGAGGCCAGGGTGCTGGAGAACGGCCAGGAGAAGAAGATCAGCGGCAGCGGCAACGGGCCGATCGCGGCCTATGTCGATGCGCTGGGCAAGGCCTGCGGCGTGAAGATCAAGGTGCTGGATTTCCACCAGCACGCCACCGGCTCGGGCGCCGACGCCACCGCCATCGCCTATATCGAGGCGCAGCGCGAGGACGGCAAGCGCACCTGGGGCGTGGGCATGAACCCCAATATCGTGACGGCGTCGCTTAAAGCCGTAACGAGCGCCGTCAACAGTGCGCTGGCGGCATAGCGCCTTAAGAACAGTCATCCCGGGCGGCCGCGGCTTGTTCGGGATGACAAACTTCATGGCGTGCTAGACTTTCACCCATGAGCGACGATCCTTCGCCTTTCCCGCCCAAGCCTGGCCCGCCGCCGCCTGACGCGCCACGCAACCCCGGCTTCTTCGGCCCCGTGCCGCGCCTGGAAGGCCCGCTGATGGGCGGCATCAGGCTGGTGTGGAACCTTGTCCTCTCCGGCATGATCGGCCTGATCGTGGGCGGGGTCGGCAGCTGGTTCGCGCGCGGCTTCATCGAATGGGTGACCGGCCCGTTCGGCCGCAGCGGCGACGTCGCCTTGAGCATCGTCGGCTGGATCGCCGGGCTGGGCACCGCCTTCGTGCTGTTCATGGCCTACTATCTCGACGACAAGGAAGGATGATAGTTTCGCCCTTCCCCGTTTGAAGCAGCAGCGATCGAGAGACAATGGCCAAGGCAAAGCAGAAGAAAGCCCGCAAACCGCTCAAAAAGAAAACCTCTCCAAAGAAGGTTGCGAAAAAGGCGGTGAAGAAAGCCGTCAAGCGGAAGGCCGTCAAAAAAGCCCCGGTCAGGAAGGCGGCCGTGAAGAAACTGGCGAAAGCCGTCCGCCGCATTGGCGCGCCGACGCCGGTCAAGGCCGCGTCGCCCAAAGTCGCCGCCGCAGGGCTTGAGAAGCTGCACGATTTGATCGCCCAGGCGCGCAAGGCCGGCGCCGATTCCGCCGACGCGCTGTTCGTCGAGGGCACGCAGGTTTCCGTTGCCTGGCGCATGGGCGCGCGCGAGAAGCTTGAGCGCTCGGAAGGCCACGATCTCGGCCTGCGCGTCTTCGTCGGCAAGCGCCAGGCCATGGTGTCCACCAACGATTTCTCCAAGCAGGCGCTGGCGGATCTGGCCAAGCGCGCCGTCGCCATGGCCCGCGCCGTGCCAGAAGATCCCTGGTGCGGCATCGCCGACCCGGAGCAGCTCGCCACCTCCTGGCCGTCGCTGGACCTGGTCGATCCCAGGGAACCGACGGCGGAGCATCTGCTCGATCTCTGCCGCGAAGCCGAAGACGCCGCGCGCGCCGTCAAAGGCGTGACCAATTCCGAAGGCGCCGATGCCGGCTGGTCGCGCTCCCACGTCGCCATCGTCGCCAGCAACGGCTTCGCCGGCGCCTACGAGCGCGGCGGCTATTCGCTGTCGGCCTCGGTCATCGCCGGCAAGGACACCGGCATGGAGCGCGACTACGAGTGGACCAGCGCGGTCTACGAGAAGGACATGATGGATGCGGCCAAGGTCGGCCGCACCGCCGGCAAGCGTGCGGTGGCGCGGCTCGATCCCAAAGTGCCGAAAAGCGGCAAGGCGCCGGTGGTGTTCGATCCGCGCGTGTCGGGCGGCATGCTGGGCCATCTGGTCGGCGCCATCAACGGCAAGGCTATCGCGCGCGGCACGTCGTTCCTGAAGGACAGGCTCGGCAAGCAGGTCTTCGCCAAGGGCTTGCGCGTCATCGACGATCCACACATGAAGCGCGGCTTGCGCTCGCGCCCCTTCGATGCCGAGGGTCTGCCGACGCACAAGCGCAACCTGATCGAGGACGGGGTGTTGACCACCTGGCTGCTCGATCTGGCCTCGGCCTGGCAGCTTAAGATGGCGCCGACCGGCCATGCCTCGCGCGGCACTTCCGGCCCGCCCTCGCCGTCGGCCGCGAATTTGTCACTGGCGCCAGGCCGGATCTCGCCCAGGAAACTGATCGGCGAGATCAAGTCGGGCCTCTATGTCACCGACCTGATCGGCTTCGGCGTCAATGGCGTCACCGGCGACTACAGCCGCGGCGCCTCGGGTTTCTGGATCGAGAACGGGCAGCTTTCCTATCCGGTCAGCGGCCTGACCATAGCCGGCAATCTGAAAGAGATGTTCCTGCACCTCACGCCGGCCAGCGATCTGGTCTACAAGAGCGGCAGCGATGCGCCGACCCTGCGCATCGACGGCATGACCGTCGCGGGCCAGTAAATCGTCCGTTCGGGAACCGAATACCTTCAGGTGCGTATCATGACGATGAAGCGTCTTTCCGTTCTGCTGTCGCTGGCCCTGCTGACCGGCTGCGCCGCCAATGCGCAAACCAACACCACCGTCACCGGCTCCGGCCTCGACGCCAGCGGCCAGCCGGTTTCGGCGGCGCTGGACCAAAGTGCCTTCCGCGCCTGCGTGCTCAACCTGCAATCCAACGCCGTAGCCCGCGGCATTCCGCAAAACGTGGTGCAGCGCGCTTTCGCCGGCGTGACGACGGCCGATGCAAAAGTCATCGAACTCGATCGCCGCCAGCCAGAATTCCTGCTCACCTTCTGGCGCTATGTCGGCAATTCGGTGACGGAAGATCGTATCGCCAAGGGCCGGCAGTTTCTGGCGCAGCATGGCGCGCTGTTGCGCCGCGTGCAGGCGCAATACGGCGTGCAGCCCGAAGTGCTGGTCTCGTTCTGGGGCCTGGAGTCCAATTTCGGCACGTTCATGGGCGACTTCCCCATCATCCGCTCGCTGGCGACCTTGGCCTGCGACGAGCGCCGCGCCGAGTTCTTCACCAATGAGCTGACCGAAGCCCTGCGCATGATCGCCTTCGACCGCATCGATCCGGCGATCATGAAGGGCTCCTGGGCCGGCGCTTTCGGCAACACGCAGTTCATGCCGTCCACCTTCACCGGCAACGCGGTCGATTACGATGGTGACGGCAAGCGCGACATGTTCCGCTCGCTGCCCGACGTCTTCGCCTCCTCGGCCAATTTCCTGCAGAAGAGCGGCTGGCGCGCGGGCGAACAGGCTTCTCACGAAGTGGTGCTGCCGCAGGGTTTCCCCTACGACCAGGCCGATCCGTCGATCGAGAAGACCAACGCTGAATGGAGCGCGCTGGGCGTGCGCCGGGTCGATGGCCAGAAGCTGGGTGCGCCGGATCAGAAAACCGCGATCGGCCTGCCGGCCGGGCATCGCGGCCCGGCCTTCCTGCTGCTGCCGAACTTCAAGGTCATCATGCGCTGGAACCGCTCGCTGCTCTACGGGCTGGCGGTCAGCATTCTCTCCGAGCGGCTGGTCGGCCGGCCGGGCATGACCGCGATCCAGACCTGGGACGAGCCGCCGCTGGCCGTCACCGACATCGTCGAGATGCAGGACGCGCTGCGCCGGCTGGGCCATTATCCCGATCCGTCCGATGGCCTTGTCGGTCCCAAGACCCGCTCCGCCATCCGCGCTTACCAGGCCGCCTCCGGCTTGCCGCAAGACGGCTTCCCCGATCAGGATCTGCTGGGACGGTTGCGCGCAGCGCGCTAACGCGCTGGCGATTTCAACCGGATAGCGTCTTCGGCAACGTCGAGATGCAATGGCAAGGTCGCGACAATGTCGCCATCGGCCTGCACCAGTTGCGCTTCATGCCCAAGGATTTCCACCTCACGCCCGCGCACGACTCGATAGTGCGGCGTCTGCGGCAGGGCATTGCTCAACAGAGCAACGCCATAGCGCAGCACGGCGGCGCGGCCGGGTTGCTCGAACAGGCAGACATGCAAATCGGGAGACGCCAGCACGGCATCAGGCGCGGCGATGAAAGGCCCGGCGTAATGCCGCCCGCGCGAGACCACGACCGATGCCGCCTGATAGGGGCGCCCGTCGATGGTGAGACGGAAGAGATGCGGGCGGTAGGCGAAGAAGCGTCCGGCTGACGCCAGACCGTAAGCGCCGCGTCCCAGCAATCGCTTCCAGCGCAGATCGACCTTGCTCACCACATCGGCGTCGAAGCCGATGCCGGCCATCATGACGAAATGCCGCGACGTTGTTTCGGTGCGCAGGCGACCGGGCCGGTAATCGAGCTCGCCATCGCCGAGCAGCGCCGCCGTAACCGACGCCGCATCCGTTGCCAGACCGATCTCGCGCGCCAACACATTGGCGGTGCCCAGCGGAATGAGGCCGAGCGGCGGTATCTGCCGGCCCTGCGCCAGCGCCGCCATCAAGCCGTTGACCACCTCGTTGATGGTGCCGTCGCCCCCGGCGGCCACGACCAGGTCGACCTGCGCCATATCGCTGGCCAGCCGCTCGGCATGGCCCCGCGCGTTAGTAGGCTCCAGCGCGATATCCACACCCCGCGCGCGCAGCCGCGCCAGCACCTCTTCCAGCCGGCGCAGGCGGCGTTGCCCAGCCGTCGGGTTGTAGATGACAAGCGCGCGCATGGCTTTCCCCTGTATGGGCGTCGTACGTTACCGAATTGTTTAAATCGAAAGACAGTGGCGTTTCATTTTTATTGCCGACTATTCACGCATGTTTCATCGCATTGACGTCGATCTTGCGTAGATAGAAGCGCAATGAGCGCCGCGTCCACAGAATTATCCCCAAAGGATTTCGCGACGACCGAGCCGCGCCATTGCCGGGCGATCTTCCTCTCCGACATCCATCTCGGGACGCGCGGCTGCCAGGCCGAGTTGCTGCTGGATTTCCTCAAGCATCATGAGAGCGACTATCTCTATTTGGTCGGCGACATCGTCGATGGCTGGCGGCTGAAACGCTCGTGGTTCTGGGCGCAATCGCATAACGACGTGGTGCAGAAAATCCTGCGAAAGGCGCGCAAGGGCACGAAAGTCATCTACGTGCCGGGCAATCACGACGAGGCGGCGCGCGACTATTGCGGCCTTAATTTCGGCGGCGTGCAGGTCATGCGCGAGGCGATCCACGAAGGCGCCGACGGCAAGCGTTACCTGATCCTGCATGGCGACGAGTTTGACGGCATCGTGCGCTACGCCAAGTGGCTGGCCCTGCTGGGCGACTGGGCCTACAACATGGCGCTGCGGCTGAACCACTGGTTCAACCTGGCGCGCCGCTCCCTGGGCCTGCCCTACTGGTCGCTGTCGGCCTGGCTCAAGCACAAGGTCAAGAACGCGGTCGAATACATCGGCAACTACGAGAAGGCCGTGGCCGACGAGGCGCGCAAGCGCGGCGTCGATGGCGTGATCTGCGGGCATATCCATCACGCCGAGATCCGCGATTTCGACGGCGTGCTCTATTGCAACGACGGCGACTGGGTCGAAAGCTGCACCGGGCTGGTCGAGCATCACGACGGCCGGCTGGAAATCGTGCAGTGGCAGACGCCATACGCCAGCCGGCAGAAGCCGCTTCTCGCCATCGCGGCGGAATAGATGCGCATCCTGATCGTCTCCGACGCCTGGCACCCGCAGGTGAATGGCGTGGTGCGCACGCTCTCGACCGTGCAGCGCGAGTTGCAGACCATGGGCCACGACGTGCACGTCGTCGGGCCCGACCGCTTCCGCACCGTGCCCTGCCCGACCTATCCGGAAATCCGCCTGGCGCTATTTCCCGGCCGCAAGCTGGCGCGCCTGATCGGAAACTTCGTGCCCGACGCCATTCATATCGCCACCGAAGGGCCACTGGGCATGGCGGCGCGCAGCTATTGCCTGAAGCGGCGCCTGCCCTTCACCACCGCCTATCACACGCGCTTCCCCGAATACGTGCGCGCGCGGCTGCTGTTTCCGCTCGCCTGGACCTACGCCATCCTGCGCCGCTTCCATAGCAAGTCTTCAGGCGTGATGGTGGCGACGCGTTCGATCCGCACCGATCTGGAGGAGCGCGGCTTCGGTAACATCAAGGACTGGACGCGCGGCGTCGATCTGACGTTGTTCCACCCGTCGAAGAAGCGCGATTTCGGCTGGGCCAGTCCGGTCTTCGCCTTCATAGGCCGCGTTGCGGTGGAAAAGAACATCGAGGCGTTTCTGGCGCTGGACCTTCCCGGCACGAAGCTTGTTGTGGGCGATGGCCCGCAACTGGAAAGCCTCAAGCGCAAGTATCCCGACGTGCAATTCGCCGGCGCGCACAAGGGCGAGGAGCTGGCCGCGCGCTTCGCCGCCGCCGACGTCTTCGTCTTTCCAAGCCGCACTGACACTTTCGGGCTGGTGATGCTGGAAGCGCTGGCGAGCGGCCTGCCGGTCGCGGCCTATCCGGTGCCGGGGCCGCTCGACGTCATCACCGACAATCGGGCCGGCGTGTTGAGCGAGGATCTACGCGCGGCAGCGATGCAGGCGCTAACGCTAACCAAGGAAAACGCCCGCGCCCATGCCGAAACCTATTCCTGGCGGCGCACGGCGGAGATGTTTCTGGAAAACCTGGCGCCGTTCAAAGGCAGCATCGCCCGCACGAGCGAAAGCATTTCAAATTACGCCCCTCTCCCGCTTGCGGGAGAGGGTGGGCAAAGCCCGGGTGAGGGTGTGCTGCGTTGATGCAGGAGAACACCCTCATCCGCCCTTCGGGCACCTTCTCCCGCAAGCGGGAGAAGGGCGTAGTAGGATAGAACCTTACTTCTCCAACAACGAGCGCAGCATCCAGGCCGTCTTCTCGGCGACCTGCATGCGCTGGGTCAGCAGATCGCAGGTCGGCTCGTCGCTGGCCTTCTCGGCGATCGGGAACACCTTGCGCGCGGTGCGGGCGACGGCTTCGTTGCCCTTGACCAAATTCATGATCATGGCGCGCGCGTTCGGCACCTTGTCTTCCTCGGCGATCGAGGAAAGTTTGCTGAACGCCTTGTAGCTGCCGGGCGCGAAATCGCCCAGGGCGCGGATGCGCTCGGCAATGTCGTCGACCGCCACGCTGAGCTCGGTGTACTGCGTCATGAACATGGTGTGCAGCGTCTGGAACATCGGGCCGGTGACGTTCCAGTGGTAGTTGTGCGTCTTCAGATAGAGCGTGTAGGTGTCGGCGAGCAGATGCGACAGCCCGTCTGCGATGTTCTTGCGCTGGGCGGCGGGAATGCCGATGTCGATGGCGACAGCCATGATGATCTCCTTGGATAGTCAGGCGCGCCGCGGATCGAACGCGCCTTTGGTCTCTCCCCTGGGATGAGATTTATCCGCAATACGGGGCAAAGCAACGGGCTTTATGCCGCCGCCACCGTTACGGACGAAAACGCGGGTTTGGCCAAGGTCCAGGCAGATTGGCCGCGACTTGCACAGGGTGTGGGCAAAGCTTGGGCGCAAAATCGCCTTCTCCCGCCTGCCGCGAAGTGCGGCTCGGTGTTACAATTGGACTTCCGGCGCTCAGCGTTCGCTGGCGCTTCTTCGACGGGGGATCGACATGTCGCAGAACGAACCGACCCAGGTCGGCGGCGTCACCTATCGCAGCGTTGATGCAGCCTATTTCCAGAAGCGTGGATTGCGCCGCTATGCCGGCGTCTGGTCGCTGTGGGCGCTGGGCGTCGGCGCCGTGATCTCGGGGCATTTCTCGGGCTGGAATCTCGGCCTGCTGTCGGGCGGCTGGGGCGGCATGCTGATCGCCGCCATCATCATCATGATCATGTATCTGGGCTTGACGTTCAGCCTCGCCGAGATGTCGCCCGCCTTGCCGCATACCGGCGGCGCCTATTCCTTCGCCCGCGCCACGATGGGCCCGTGGGGCGGGTTCGTCACCGGGCTGGCGGAGAACGTCGAATACGTTCTGACGCCCGCCGTCATCGTGTTCTTCATCGGCTCCTATCTCGGCGGCATTTTCGAGACCGGACCGGAGTTCCAGCCGGTCTATTGGGCCATCTCCTACATCATCTTCGTGGCCCTCAACCTGTGGGGCGTCGAATTGTCGTTCAAGGTGTCGCTGATCGTGACCCTGGCGGCGCTTGCGATCCTGGTCGTGTTCTGGGTCAGCGCCATCCCCAACATTGAGTTCAGCAAGTTCGCGCTCAATATCGGTGTCGGACCGGACGGCGCGCCGGCGGAACTGCCCGATGGCAAGGGCTCGTTCCTGCCCTTCGGCATCAGCGGCGTGCTGGCGACATTGCCTTTTGCGGTGTGGCTGTTCCTCGCCATCGAGCAACTGCCGCTGGCGGCCGAAGAATCGGTCGATCCCAAGCGCGACATGTCCAAAGGCATCATCGCCGGCATGTTCACGCTGGTGGTGTCGGCGTTCATGATCGTGTGGCTGAACGCCTCGATCGCGCCCGGCGCCTTCAAGCTCGGCTCCTCGGGCGAGCCGCTGCTGGACGGGTTCAAGACCATCTATGGCGAGAACATCGCCAAGCTGCTGGCGCTGGTGGCGGTACTGGGGCTGATCGCCTCGTTCCACACCATCATCTTCGCCTTCGGCCGGCAGATCTACTCGCTCTCGCGCGCGGGCTATTTCCCGGCCGCATTGTCGGTCACGCACGGCACGCGCAAGACGCCGCATGTGGCGCTGATCGCCGGCGCCCTGCTGGGTTTCGTGGTGATGCTGATCGTGTGGTTCGTGGCCGGCATCGAAAAAGGCGGCGCCTTCATCGGCGGCACCTTGCTCAACATGGCTGTGTTCGGCGCCATGGTGTCCTACGTGCTGCAGGCGGTGTCGTTCATCCTGCTGCGCCAGAAGATGCCGCATATCCAGCGGCCCTATCGCAGCCCGTTCGGCATTCCAGGTGCGGTGCTGACCATCGTCATTGCGGTGGTCACGCTCTATTACCAGCTCTCCGATCCGGTCTATCGCACCGGTGTCTACTTCGTCGCCGGCTGGTATGTGCTGTGGGTGATCTACTTCGCCGCCATCGGGCGGAACAAGCTGGTGCTGTCGCCGGAAGAGAAGTTCGCCATGTCGGGCGGCAAGGCGGAATACGAGATGCACTGACGACTGATCTTCCCTCTTCCCGCCTGCGCGGGAAGAGGGATCATCCATCGTAGCGGTGGGCCTTCACCGCCGCTTCGTCCCACTCGAGTCCCATGCCTGGCCGATCCGGGATCTGCAGCAGCCCATCCTTGATGGCATAGGGCTGCTGTAGGATGGGATCGGCCCAATCCTGCCATTCCAGCCAGTGCGCGGTCTCGGTGACGCGCATAACGTGGGCTGCCACTTCCGGGTAGAGATGCGTTGAGACGGGAATGCCCGCCGCGCCGGCGATCGCGGCCGTGCGCAGCCAGCCCGTGACGCCGCCGATGCGCATGAAGTCCGGCATAATGAGGTCGCAAGCCTGGCGCTGCAGCGCCATATGCGCGTCGCGCGGGCCATAAAAATTCTCGCCGATCTGCAGCGGCGTCTTCAACTCCGCGGCAAGCTGGCGACAGCCGTCGAGATTGTCGTAGACGATCGGCTCCTCGATCCATTCCAGCCCGGCATCGTCTATCATGTGGCAGCGTTGCAGCGCCTCGCCCAGATGCAGGCCCTGATTAAAGTCGACCATCAGCGCCATGTCGTCGCCGACCGCGCCGCGTATCACCTCCAGCGCCCGCAGATCGTCGCGTGCCAGAGTCCGACCCATGCGCAGCTTCAGCCCGGTGAAGCCGCCCTCGTCGCGCAATTCGATGGCCTCATCGGCCAATGTTTCGGGCCGGCTGAGCCACAGCCCGTTGCTGTTGTACGATTTGACCGGACCGACCGAGCCGCCCAGGAAGCGGCAGAGCGGCATATCGGCGGCGCGCGCCAACGCATCCCAAGCCGCCATGTCGAGCCCGGACACCGCGATCATCGACAGACCCTGGTAGCCGACGAAATGCAGCGAGCGGCGAGCGGCGGCATAAAGCTCGACCGGTGCCAGCTTCTGTCCCTTCAGCAACGCTCCAAGATCATGCAGCGCCGGCACCAGATACTTCATCGACTGAATGGCATAGGGCTCGAGATAGGCGCGGCCGGTCACGCCTTCCTCGGTGTGCAGGTCGATCAGGATCATCGGCCAGTCGGCGATGGTGGCGATGCGCGCCACCACCGGCCGCTTCAGCTTCAGAAGAACGGGGCGAGCGGTGATGCCGCGCAGGGTGAGCGAGGGGCTTGCCATGAAATCCTCCGGCAAAAGAGCCGCGCCATGCTTTGCCAGCCTGCGCTGCCTGTACATTCACTATCCGGTATACTTGTCGGCAGGGGGATCGCATGGGCCTGCGCAGGGATCAGACACGGGCACGCATTCTGGGGGCGGCCTACGAGGCGTTCTGGCGCTCGGGCTTCTCGCGCACCAATGTCGATGGCATCGCCGAACGCGCCAAACTCACCAAGCGGACGCTCTATGCGCATTTCCGCAGCAAGGACGATCTGCTTGCCGCCGTGCTCGAGCATCAGTCGGAACTGACGCGTGCGCGCATGGCGGAGATCGACGCCAGCCTGACCAACACGCCGAACGGATTGATCGACTCGCTTTTCAGCCAGCTCGCCGCCTGGCAGACACGGCAGCGCCGCTTCGCCGGCTCGGGCTTCACGCGGCTGGCGGCGGAACTGGCCGACATGCCGGGCCATCCCGCCCGCGCCATCGCCGCCCGCCACAAGCTCTGGGTCGAACGCTGGTACGCCCAGCGCCTGCGCAAGGTCGGCGTCACCCAGGCCGAGGCCAAGGCGCGGCAGATCATGCTGCTGATCGAAGGCTCGATGTCGCTGGTGGTGATCCACGGCGATCGCGACTATTTCGCCGCCGCCGCCAAAGCCGCCAAGCGACTTCTGTAACGTCTAACGGGCGGGCGGCATCGGCGGCACGATCAACGCCGGATCGACGCGCACTTCGAACCAGTTCAGGCCCCAGTGCAGATGCGGGCCGGTGGCGCGGCCGGTGGCGCCCAGCGTGCCGATCTTCTCGCCGGCTTTGACGAACTGGCCTTCCTGCACGGCGATCGAATCAAGATGCAGGTAGGAAGTATTCACGCCCAGCCCGTGGTCAATGAACACCGTGTTGCCGGAGAAGTAGAGATCGCCCGCCAGGCTGACGGTGCCGGAAGCGGCCGCCACGATCGGCGTGCCTTTAGGGGCGGCAACGTCGACGCCGTAATGCACCGAGCGCGGCTTGCCGTTGAGAATGCGCTGGCTGCCGAACACGCCGCTGATCGGTCCCATCGCCGGCCAGCGCCAGCCTTCGGTGAAATGCGCCACCAGGGTCACGACTTCGCGCGCGGCCTTGGTGCGCTCATTGTCCATGCGGATGCGCTCGAGAACTTCCGGCGGCGGCGTGACCATGGCATCCGGCAAACCGTCGATGCGCTGCACCTGGAATTGGCGGCGCACGATGGTGAGAGTGCGTTGCTCGACCTTGTTCTGCGGATCGCGCACCGTCAGCGTCGCCGTCGGCTCGGCGTCATAGGTGAAGCCCAGCGCGAAGGAGCCATCGGGCCCCACCACGACATTGCGTCGATCGAGGATCACCGTGCTGCCGGGCGTGACCTTGCCGACAACGAATCCGCCTTGCGCGAACTCGCCTTTCAGCTCGAGCGCCTGGGCGGGAACAGCAAGGAGCAATGCCAGGAGAGCCAGGATGAAAACTCTCACAGCAGCGATCCCTGATCGCCGCCGGTTTTCTTCACTGGCTTTGCGGCTTTAGGCGCTGAAGCCGGGGGTGCATCGGTGATGCGCGCACCGACCTTGCCGTCGCGGAATTCGATCGACACGGTCATGCCTGCATTGGCCGCCGCCGCCTCCATCACCGGCGCGCCGGCAGCATCGCGCACCAGCGCATAGCCGCGCGCCAGCACGCTCTTGAAGGAAACGCTTTCCAGCAGCTTGGCGCTGCCGTCGAGCCGTGCCTTCTCGCGCTGCAGGAACGTCGCCAAGGCGATGCGGCTTTGGCGTTGCAGGCCGGCCAATCGCTCGGATTGGCGCTCGGAATGCTCGACCACGCGCTGACGATAGGTTTGCCAGGCCGTGTTCAGCGCCCGTACCTCCGACACAAGCTCCGCCCGCTTGGCATCGATCTGCGTCAGCGGGCTGCGCAAACGCAAGCCTGCCTGCGCTACTTGGGCGGTTCTGGTCTCGATCAGGCGTTGGCCCGCTTGCAATAGCCGCTCGCCGCGGTCGTCCAGCCGCTGGGCGCGCTCCTCGATCATCTGCTGCGGCCGGGGCAGGCCGCGCGCGGCCGCCAGCACGGCGCGGCGGTTCTGTTCCAGCTCGCGGCCGATGCCGGACACCAGCCGTCGCGCCTGATCGAGAATGGCGGCGCGCAACTCGCTGCGCACGGGCACCGCCATTTCCGCGGCAGCGGTCGGCGTCGGCGCGCGCCGGTCGGAGGCGAAATCGATCAAAGTCGTGTCGGTTTCATGACCGACGGCGGATATCAGCGGGATGCGCGATTCGGCGGCGGCGCGCACCACGATCTCCTCGTTGAAGGCCCAGAGGTCTTCGAGGCTGCCGCCGCCGCGCGCCACGATCAGCAGATCGGGACGCGGCACCGGACCATCCTCGGGCAGCTCGTTGAAGCCGCGGATGGCGCGCGCCACTTCACCCGCCGCCTTCTCACCCTGCACCGCCACCGGCCAGATCAGCACGTGGCGGGGAAAGCGATCGTTCAGCCGATGCAGGATGTCGCGGATGACGGCGCCGGTCGGCGAGGTCACGACGCCGATCACTTCCGGCAAATAGGGCAGCTTGCGCTTGCGCTCGGTGGCGAACAGGCCTTCGGCGGCCAGCTTCTTGCGCCGGTCCTCCAGCAGCTTCAGCAGCGCGCCCTGCCCCGCCAGTTCCAGCGACTCGACCACGATCTGGTAGCGCGAGGAACCGGCGAAAGTCGTGATGCGCCCAGTGGCGATGACCTCCATGCCCTCCTCAGGCCGAACCGCAAGCCGGGGGATGACGCCCTTCCAGCACACCGCATCCAGCACGGCGCCCTCGTCCTTGAGGCGGAAATAGCAGTGGCCGGAACGGGGGAAACTGGGCTGCGAAATCTCGCCGCGCACCCGCACGCGCGGAAACAGGCTTTCGATCTCGCGTTTCAGCGCCGTCGAAATCTCGCTGACGGAATATTCCGCCAGGTTATGGCCGCTTTTCTGCTCGTCGGGAGCGTCGGTCATCGTTATCGCAATCCTGATTCCGCGGTTTCGGTCATAGCCGAAAGCCGACTCATACTATAGAAAGTGCCTGAATTTTTTCGCAGCAATTTGCAGCGGATTCGAGGAAAAATGCGGGTTCTGGTGGTGGGCGGCGGCGGCCGCGAACATTCGCTGTGCTGGGCGATTTCAGCCTCTCCCTTATGCGATGCGCTCTACTGCGCCCCGGGCAATGCCGGCATCGCGCAGGTCGCCACCTGCGTCGACGTCGCGGCCGAAAACGTCGACGCCATCGTTGCGCTGGCGCAGAAGGAAAAGATCGACTTCGTGGTGATCGGCCCGGAAGGCCCGCTGGTGCTGGGCCTGGCTGACAAATTGCGGGCGGCGAAGATCAAATGCTTTGGTCCCTCGGCGCTGGCGGCGCGGCTGGAAGGGTCGAAGGGTTTCACCAAAGACCTTTGCGCCAAGTACGGCATTCCTACCGCCGCCTATCGCCGCTTCACCGCGCTGGAGCCGGCGCTGGAGTATCTGCGTCTGCAGGGCGCGCCGATCGTGGTCAAGGCCGACGGACTGGCAGCCGGCAAGGGCGTCACCGTCGCGACGACATTGGACGAAGCCGAACGCGCCGTGCGCGAATGCCTGGAAGCCAATCGCTTCGGCGATGCCGGCGCCTCGGTGGTGATCGAGGCAGTGCTGGAAGGCGAGGAAGCCTCGTTCTTCGCCCTGTGCGATGGCGAGGCCGCTTTGCCGCTGCTCGAGGCGCAGGACCACAAACGGGTGGGCGATGCCGATACCGGACCCAATACCGGCGGCATGGGCGCGTATTCGCCGGCGCCGGTTTTCACCGCCGAGATCCAGCAGCAGGTGATGGATCGCATCATCCGCCCGACCCTGGCGGCGATGAAGGCCGAAGGCTCGCCGTTCCAGGGGGTGCTGTTCGCCGGGCTGATGATCGGTCCCAAAGGCCCGCAACTGATCGAGTTCAACACCCGCTTCGGCGATCCCGAATGCCAGGTGCTGATGCTGCGGCTGAAATCGGATCTGCTGGCGGCGCTGATCGCGGCGGCCGATGGCGCGCTGAAGCATTTCGATCTGCGCTGGCGCGACGAAACCGCGATCACCGTCGTCATGGCGGCGCGGGGCTATCCCGGCGACTATCTGAAGAACACCGAGATCAGGGGACTGGACGCCGCGGCGAAGGTCGAAGGCGTGACGATCTTCCATGCCGGCACCAGGTCGAAGGACGGCAAGATCCTGGCCAATGGCGGTCGCGTGCTGAACATCTGCGCGCTGGGCAGGGATGTGGTGCAGGCGCGTAAGCGGGCCTATGACGCCATTGCCCGCATCGACTGGCCGGAAGGGTTCTGTCGCAGCGATATCGCCTGGCGCGCCTTGCCCAAGTCGACTTCATAAACGCTTGTTCACCGCCGGCAAGTCGGTACCATGCCAGGCATGGATACGCTGGCCGATCACACGCTGGACTTTCCACACGCCGCGCCGCCGGAAGGCGGCACCATGTTCGCCGTGGCGCCGGGCATCTGGTGGCTGCGCATGCCGCTGCCGTTCCGGCTCGATCACATCAACCTGTGGCTGGCGAAGGACGGCGAGCACCTGGCCGCGATCGACACCGGCATCGCCATGTCGAAAACCAAAAAGGCATGGGAACAGCTGTTCGCCGGCGATTTCGCCGGAAGACGCCTGAGCAAGATCGTCGTCACCCACATGCATCCCGACCATGTCGGGCTGGCCGGCTGGCTCAACGAGCGCTTCGATGCGCCATTGCACATGACCCTGGGCGAGTATCATTCGACCCAGAACACCATGCGCGGATTCGGCGACGGCGAGGATCGCTCGCGCCGGCGCTTCTATCTCGCCAACGGCATCCCCGAATCGGGCATCGGCGCGTTCGAGCGCCATCGCGGCGGCTTCAAGCAGGTGGTGAGCGAATTGCCGCCCGACTACGTGCGCATCATGGAAGGCAAGCCGCTGTTCATCGACGGCAGGCGCTGGGAAATCATCGCGGGCTTCGGCCATTCGCCCGAGCATGCCTCGCTCTACTGCGCCGATTTGGGCGTGCTGATCGCGGGCGACCAGGTGCTGCCCAAGATCACCACCAATGTCAGCGTCTGGCCGATCGAGCCGATGGCCAATTCATTGCAATGGTTTATCGACACGATCGAGAAGTTCCGCGCCCTGCCGCAGGACACGCTGGTGCTGCCGTCGCACGGCCTGCCCTTCCGCGGGCTCCATCGGCGTCTTGATCAACTGATCGAACATCACAACGAGCGGCTGGACGTGCTGCGCGCTGCCTGCGCCACGCCGGGCGGCAAGCACGGCGTCGAGCTGACGCCAGTTCTGTTTCCCGGCAAGATTCTCGACGAGCATCAGTTCGTCTTCGCGCTGGGCGAGACGTTGGCGCATCTGCATTGCCTAGAAGGCCGCGGCCAGGCCGAGCGCCTTATCGGCGCCGACGGCGTGCATCGCTTCCGCACCATCGGCCCGGCGCCGACGGGCGTCGTGCTGCACGACGTCGATGATCCGGAGATGGTTTAACGAAACGTACTGTGGATTTGTCGCTTTCGCTTTGCTACTTATTGATCAGCGAGCTCCGGTTGTAAGCATACCATCGTACTCGCGTCCGAAACGCGGCGGAGACGATGATGAGGCGAATACTTGCAATAGCATTGACGATGCTGGTTCTCGGAGGATGCGTACAGACCATAACCCCACAACAAACGTCACAGATAAAATCGCTGGCCATCATCACGGGCTTCGGCGAGCAGATCGAACTCAATTTCGTGGGCTTCACGGTTTTCACAAACAGGGCCAACAAAGCCAACGTCGATTGGCAGATCGACCGACATTTCAAGCAGCGCACGCAAGCCGAGTTGGGAAGCCGTTTTCAGTTTCGCGAAATCGCTTACAATCCGGCAACTATCCGCCAGGAACCGATGAGCATCTTCGGGGCCGATCCTGCCATAGCCTTGGTGCGGTCGGTCGCTCGTCCAGGGGTCGCCGACGCCATTCTTTATTACGGCCCGGCGCGATTCGATGACACCCTTGGCGGGTCGAACCAGTCAGTCGAGGGACTTGGCCTATACGCGCGCAGCGCGTTCGGTTTTGGCACGCGTACGACAGTTGCCTTCACGGCATGGAGAGCGGTGCTATTCGACGGCAGCACGCTGCAGCCGATCGGCGAGGCTCGTGCCCTCTTCCCGACGCAAATGTCGTTCCCGATGATGACTTTCCGCTCGCGCATTCCGCATGTGGACAGCCCTATACCGGTGCGCGAACGCTATGAAGACATGTCGGGTGGCGAGCGGAGCATGGCGCAAGACATGATTTTCAATCTCGTTGGTCGCACCATGCCTGAGGTCCTGACCGACCTAAAGCTTCGTTGAGCGGTCAAGCAAGGCATTAACGCCCCTACCCTTGCGGCCCCATTTCCGCTAAAACCCGCCCGTTCGCCCGTCCGGCCTGTGCTGCCGATGCGGGTCAAGCAGACGGAGGTCAGCATGAACGCAAACGACCGCGCCTATCTGGCGCGCGGGATGGTCGTGGCCGCTATCGCCATGGTGGCGGTGGTCGCGGCATCCAACTATCTGGTCCAGTTCCCGCTCAACGACTGGCTGACCTGGGGCGCGATCACCTATCCGCTCTCGTTCCTGGTCACCGACCTGACCAACCGCGCCTTCGGCCCCGGCCGCGCGCGCCAGGTCGTCTATGTCGGTTTCGCCCTGGGCGTCGCCTTGTCGATTGTCCTGGCCGACTGGCGCATCGCCGCCGCATCGGGCAGCGCCTTCATTGTCGGCCAGTTGCTCGATATCTCCGTGTTCGACCGGCTGCGACGCGCGGCGTGGTGGCAGGCGCCGCTGCTCGGCTCGGTGCTGGGCTCGATCGTCGATACGGCCTTGTTCTTCAGCCTGGCCTTCGCCGGCACCGACGTGCCGTGGGTGACCTTGGCGCTGGGCGATCTGGCGGTGAAGCTGGTGCTGGCGGTCTTCTTCCTGGCGCCGTTCCGCGCCCTGATGGGCCGCATCGTGCCGATGAGCGAGCTGGCGGCTTCCGGCCGCTAGGCCCATGCGCGTCGACGACTTCGATTTCGAGCTGCCGCGCGGGCTGATCGCCGATCATCCGGCCAGCCCACGCGATGCGGCGCGTCTGCTGCACGTCCAGCGCGACGGATTGGAAGATCGCATCGTGCGCGATCTTCCCGATCTGCTGCGTCCAGACGACCTGCTGGTCGTCAACGACACGCGCGTCATTCCCGCCCGCCTGCGCGGCCGGATCGGGGCCGGCGGCATCGAAGTGACGTTGCACAAGCGCATCGATGGCGGCACATGGTTGGCCTTCGCGCGGCCGGGGAAGAAGCTGAAGCCGGGCAGCGTTATCGAGTTTCCCGACGGGCTGATGGCCGAAGCGATCGAGAAGCACGAGGGCGGCGAAGTCGCGTTGCGGTTCAATCGCGCCGGCGATGCGCTGCTGGCGGCGCTGGAGCAGCACGGCGAGATGCCGCTGCCGCCCTATATCAAGCGCGCACAAGGCGAAACATCGGATCGCAGCGACTACCAGACCATGTTCGCGCGCGAAGCGGGCGCCGTTGCAGCGCCGACCGCCGGGCTGCATTTCACGCCGAAGCTGATCGCGAAGCTGGAAGCGCGGTGCATCAGGCGCGCCAGCGTCACTTTGCATGTCGGGGCCGGCACCTTCCTGCCGGTCAAGGTCGACGATACCGACGATCACCGCATGCACAGCGAGTGGGGCAGTATCTCGCCTGAGACGTCGCAGGCGATTGCGCAAACGCGGGCCAAGGGCGGTCGCATCGTCGCGGTAGGCACCACGTCACTGCGCCTGCTGGAAACCGCAGCTCAGAGCGATAGCACGGTGCCGGCCTGGAGCGGCGACACCGACATCTTCATCACGCCGGGCTTTCGCTTCAAGGCGGTCGATCTGCTGCTGACCAATTTCCATCTGCCGCGCTCGACGCTGTTCATGCTGGTCTGCGCCTTCGCCGGCATGGACCGCATGCGCGCGGCCTACGAGCACGCCAAGGCCGGCGGCTATCGCTTCTATTCCTATGGCGATGCCTGCCTGCTGGAGAGAGAGCAATGAGTATCCTGCGCTTCGACATCTCCCATCGCGACGGCACGGCGCGACGCGGCACGCTGCACACCGCACATGGCACCATCAACACGCCGGCCTTCATGCCGGTCGGCACGGCGGCCACCGTCAAGGCGATGGCGCCGGAAGCGGTGCGCGAGACCGGCGCCGACATCGTGCTGGCCAATACCTATCATTTGATGCTGCGGCCGGGCGCCGAGCGGGTGGCGCGGCTGGGCGGCCTGCACAAATTCATGAACTGGGAGCGGCCGATCCTGACCGATTCCGGCGGCTATCAGGTCATGTCGCTGTCCAAGCTGCGCAAGCTCGACGAAAATGGTGTGACCTTCCGCTCGCATATCGACGGCTCGGCGCATCAGCTGACGCCGGAGCGCTCGATCGAGATCCAGCATCTGCTCGACGCCACCATCACTATGGCGTTCGACGAATGCACCGCCTGGCCGGTGACGGAGGACGATGCGGCCAAGTCGATGCGCCTGTCGATGCGCTGGGCGCAGCGCTCGCGCGAGGCGTTCAAGGAGCGCGAAGGCTATGGGCTGTTCGGCATCGTGCAGGGCTCGGTCTTCCCGCCCCTGCGAGCCGAGTCGATTGCGGCGCTGACCAAGATCGGCTTCGACGGCTACGCGATCGGCGGGCTGGCGGTGGGCGAAGGGCAAGAGCTGATGTTTTCGACGCTGGACACGACCATGCCGCAGATGCCGACGGATCGGCCACGCTATCTGATGGGCGTCGGCAAGCCGGCCGATATCGTGGGCGCGGTAAAGCGTGGGGTCGACATGTTCGATTGCGTGTTGCCGACGCGCTCGGGCCGCACGGCGCAGGCCTTCACCCGGCGCGGCACCGTCAATCTGCGCAATGCGCGGCATCAGGATGACGGCCGGCCGCTGGACGAGGCCTGCCGTTGTCCGGCCTGCCGTCACTATTCGCGCGCCTATCTGCACCATCTGACGCGCAGCGAAGAGGTGCTGGGACTGATGCTGCTGACGCAGCACAATCTGACCTATTATCAGGACCTGATGAGCGGACTGCGCGGTGCCATCGAAGCTGGAACGCTCGATGCTTTCGCCGCTTCATTCGAGGCCGAGCAGGAAGGCGGTGACATCGCAGCCCTTGCCGGCGCGGAGGTTTGACATGGCCAAACGCAATTTGAAGGGCCTGACGCAACTGGGCGGCAAGACCGCGCTGCCGGCCTCGCCCGAGCAGGCCGTGCTGGAAGTGGTCGCCAACGACCAGCGCGACAGCGACTACGTGGTGCGCTTCACCGCCCCGGAGTTCACCTCGCTCTGTCCGATGACCGGCCAGCCCGATTTCGCGCATCTGGTGATCGACTACGTGCCGAACCGGTTCCTGGTCGAGAGCAAGTCGCTGAAATTGTTCCTGGGCTCGTTCCGCAATCACGGCGCTTTCCACGAAGACTGCACGGTGGCGATCGCCAAACGGATCATCGCGGTGACCAAGCCGAAGTTCCTGCGCATCGGCGGCTATTGGTATCCACGCGGCGGCATGCCGATCGACGTGTTCTTCCAGCAGGGACGCCTGCCGAAGAATGTCTGGCTGCCCGATCAGGGCGTGCCTTCCTATCGCGGGCGGGGATGAAGCCGCAGCCGACATCAGAGGCGATCAAGGCTGCGATCGTCGAACGCGCCCGCGCAGAGGGTTTCGATTCGGCCGGGTTCGCCGCGCCCTTACCTTCAACTCGCGAGCGGCAATTGCTCGGAGTCTATCTGTGCGAAGGCCGGCACGGCGATATGCAGTGGATGGCGGAAACCGAGGCGCGACGTGGCGATCCGCTGGTGTTGTGGCCGCAGGTGAAGACCATTGTGGCGCTGGGACTGAACTACGGGCCGCAGACCGATCCGCTGCAGATCCTCGAGCAGAAGGATCGCGCGGCGATTTCCGTCTATGCCCAAGGGCGCGACTATCACGATCTCATCAAGAAGAAGCTGAAAGCGCTGGGTGGCTGGATACACCGCGAGTTCGGCACCGAGCTGAAAGTGTTCGTCGATACCGCGCCGGTGATGGAAAAGCCGCTGGCCCAGCGCGCCGGGCTGGGCTGGCAGGGCAAGCACACCAATCTGGTCTCGCGCGAGTTCGGCTCGTGGCTGTTCCTGGGCGAAATCTACCTGTCGCTGGAGCTACCGCCTGACGCTGCCGAGATCGACCATTGCGGTTCTTGCCAGGCCTGCCTCGACATCTGCCCGACGGCTGCTTTCCCTGCGCCTTACCAGCTCGATGCGCGGCGCTGCATCTCGTATTTGACCATCGAGCACAAGGGCCCGATCCCGGTCGAATTTCGCGCCGCCATGGGCAATCGCATCTATGGCTGCGACGATTGCCTGGCGGTGTGCCCGTGGAACAAATTCGCCCAGGCCGGCCGTGAGGCTTTGCTGACCGCGCCAGCGGATCGTCAGGCGCCGGTTCTGGCGGAGCTGGCCCGGCTGGACGATGCGTCGTTTCGGGAAATGTTCAGGGGTTCGCCCGTCAAACGCATCGGGCGCGACCGTTTCCTGCGCAATGTTGCGATCGCGCTGGGCAATTCCCCTGAGCCGACGTCCCGAGCGACGATCGAGAGTTTGCTGGGCGATCCCTCGCCTCTGGTGCGGGGGGCCGCGGTTTGGGCCTTGAAGCAAAGCAACGCCGAGGAGTTTGCGCGACGCCGCCCGCAGGCCTTGAGTCTGGAAATCGATCCTTCCGTCATCGCCGAATGGTCCTGATTCCTTGTTTTGAACCTTTCTAAAAGCCTCTCGTTGGAACCCATTGAGCGGCAGTTCCTTACTGGCAAGGCCGCCCTTTCATTCTGGGGAGGCTTTTATGGCAACCAAGACGACGAAACCCGCCGCCAAGAACCGCAAGGGCGGCCGCGATGCCAAGATCGGCAATGGCGGCGAACTGCACCAGTTGCCCGATTCGATGGAAACCCGGCTGACGACCAATCACGGCGTGCCGATCTCCGACAATCAGAATTCGCTCAAGGCCGGCCCGCGCGGTCCCTCGCTGCTGGAAGACATGATCCTGCGCGAGAAGATCCAGCATTTCGACCATGAGCGCATTCCCGAGCGCATCGTCCATGCCCGCGGCTCGGCCGCGCACGGCGTCTTCACGCTGACCAAGTCGCTGAAGAAATACACCACCGCCCGCATCCTGACGGCCGTCGGCGAAGAGACCGAAACCTTCACGCGCTTCTCGACCGTGGCGGGCGGTGCAGGCTCGGTCGACACGCCCCGCGACGTGCGCGGCTTCGCCACCAAGTTCTACACCCGCGAGGGCAACTGGGATCTGGTCGGCAACAACATTCCGGTGTTCTTCATCCAGGACGCCATCAAGTTTCCCGACCTCGTCCATGCCGTGAAAATGGAAGCCGATCGCGGCTACCCGCAGGCGGCTTCGGCGCATGACACGTTCTGGGATTTCGTCGGGTTGATGCCCGAGACCATGCACATGATCATGTGGGCGATGTCGGATCGCACCATTCCGCGCTCGCTGCGCATGATGGAGGGCTTTGGCGTCAACACCTTCCGCCTGGTCAACGACAAGGGCGAAGGCACGTTCGTGAAGTTCCACTGGCGGCCGGTGCTGGGCACGCAATCGACCTGCTGGGACGAAGCGGTGAAGATCGCCGGCGCCGATCCCGATTTCCACCGCCGCGACCTGTTCGACGCCATCGCCACCGGTAATTTCCCCGAATGGGATTTCGCCGTGCAGCTGATCAGCCAGGAGCAGGCCGACGAATTGCCGTTCGACATTCTCGACGCAACCAAGGTGATCCCCGAGGAGATGGTGCCGCTGCAGGTGATCGGCCGGCTGGTGCTTAATCGCAACCCGGACAATTTCTTCGCCGAGACCGAGCAGGTCGCGTTCCTGCCGACCAATTTACCGCCGGGCATCGACGTGTCGGAAGACCCGCTGCTGCAGGGGCGACTGTTCTCCTACCAGGACACGCAGCTCTCCCGTCTCGGCACGCCGAACTTTCATCAGCTGCCGATCAACCAGCCCAAGGGCTGCCCGTTCATGAACTTCCAGCGCGACGGGCAGATGCAGCATCTGATCCCCAAGGGCCGCGCCAATTACGAGCCCAACTCGCTGGCCGAAGCCGGCGAAGTCGGCGGCCCGCGCTCCTGCCCGACCACCGGCTTCCGCAGCTTCGAAGCCGCCACCGCGGGCACGAAAGTGCGGCTGCGCGCCGAGACTTTCGCCGACCATTACAGCCATGCGCGGATGTTCTTCCATTCGCTGGAAGCACCCGAGCAGGCGCATCTGGCGAGCGCCCTGGTGTTCGAGTTGAGCAAGGTGGCGCTGCCGCATGTGCGCCTGCGCGTCCTGGCCAATCTGCAGAACGTCGATGAGGATCTGGCCAAGCGCGTCGCCGACGGCATGGCGATGGATCTGCCCGAGCCGTCGCAGCCCGCGGCCGAACCGGTCGCGATGGACCCGTCGCCGCCCCTGCGCATCATCGGCAAGTACAAGCCGACGCTGAAGGGCCGCGCGGTGGGCATTCTCGTCACCGACGGCGCCGATGGCGCCATGGTCAACGCCGTGAAAGCGGCTGTCGAAGCCGAAGGCGCCACCGTGAAGATCGTGGCGCCAAAGATCGGCGGCGTGACCCTGAAGGGCGGCAAGAAGCTGCCGGCGGACGGGCAGCTGCAGGGCATGCTGTCGGTGATCTTCGATGCGGTGGCGATCATCGTGTCGGACGAAGGCTGCGCCATGCTGCTGAAGGAAGGCGCGGCGATCGATTTCGCCAACGACGCCTTCGGACATCTCAAGGCCATCGGCCATTCGCCGCAGGCCATGCCGCTGCTCAAGAAGGCAGGCGTGGAGCCGGATGCCGGCATCATCGATCTGTCGAAAGGCGAGAAGGCGTTTCTCAAGCCGGCGGCGAGGCGGCAGTGGGATCGCGAGCCCAAGGTACGCACGCTGGCCTGATTGATCCGCTCTCGATCACTTGCCGCCGGGGCGAATTTCCGTCGTGGCGGCAGTGATCCCAAGGCGCCTCTCTCGCAGCGCGAAACGTCAACCCGCAAAATAGCATTGTGTCAGGGCAACCTCTGGCTTTGCCAGCGCACAGCGTTATCCTTCTCTCACGGAGCCGGAAACGGCGGAAACATCCGTGAACAAAGTTTAGTAGGAGGAGTACGTCATGCAGACAATGTGGAAGACAAGCGCGCTCATGGGCGCGGTGCTGCTGGCAGGCAGCGCCCTGACCAGCCCGACGCTGGCGCAGAAATTCGCAGACCAGGGCGTCAGCGCCACCGAGATCGTGATCGGCACGCACCAGGATCTGTCCGGTCCGATCAAGGCCTTCGGCGTGCCGACTGCCAACGGCATGAAGATGGCGGTCGACGAGATCAACGCCAAGGGCGGCATCAATGGCCGCAAGATCAAGCTGATCATCGAGGACAGCGCCTACGATCCTAAGAAAGCGGTGCTGAGCACGCAGAAGATGATCGAGCGCGACAAGGTCTTCGCCATGGTGGCGACCTTGGGCTCGCCCACCACCTTGGCGCCGCAGGAAACCGTGCTGGACGCTGGCGTGTTCCAGCTCTTCCCGGTGACGTCGGCCGAATTCACCTGGACCATGGACAAGGCGAAGGTTCAGGACCGGCTGAAATTCGCCATCACCCTGCCCTATGCCGATTCGATCCGCGCCACCATGAAGGCGCTGATCGAGGAGAAGAAGCTCGCCAAGCCTTGCGTCATGTACCAGGACGACGAGTTCGGCAAGAACGTCATCGACGGTTTCGAGGCGCAGGCCAAGGCGATGAACCTGAAGCCGGCGGCCGTCACCAGCTACAAGCGCGGCGCGTCCGATTTCTCCTCGCAGATCGCCAAGATGAAGTCGGAAGGCTGCGACCTGGTGGTGCTGGGAACCATCATCCGCGAGACGATCGGCGCCATGGCCGAGGCCAAGCGCTTGCAGTGGAACCCGGTGTTCCTGGGCTCGGCCGCGGCCAACGTGGTGGAAGTGCCGATGCTGGGCAAGGAAGCGGTCGAAGGCTTCTATGCCGCCGGCCTGTACGAGATGCCCTACGAGGACACCGTCAAGGGCAAGGTCAAGGAGTGGTTCGACTCGTACAAGAAACAGTACGGCGCGGAGCCGACGACGCAGGTCATCTACGGCTATAACGGCGTGATGACGTTTGCGTGGTTCGCCGAGCAGGCGGGCAAGGATCTCAACGGCAAGACCATGCTGGCGGCGCTGGAAAGCGGCAAGGGCTACCAGAACATTTTCGGCAGCGCGCCGATCAAGTTCTCGCAGACCGATCATCTGATGACGATCCCCGCCCAGCTGCAGCAGATCAAGAACGGCAAATGGGTGCTGTTGAAAGAGAATCTGAAGTTCTAGTCAAAACAGCAGGCTGCGAGTCAAACGCGGGGCCGTAAGGTCCCGCGTTTTCATTTTGGAACCAATCTTCCGAAGCTGCGTTAGCGGTGAGCATAAATGCCAAGTAACAGACAGGGATACAATCATGGACGGCGTGTCGGGCGCATATTCAAGCTCCGCTGGGCAATTACTGCCTTTATTCGAACGCACGAGACCCGGT
Organism: uncultured Hyphomicrobiales bacterium; assembly: GCA_964388115.1. GTDB lineage: Bacteria > Pseudomonadota > Alphaproteobacteria > Reyranellales > JAQSWP01 > JAQSWP01. The sequence goes on along the minus strand of CAYLYK010000001.1, from coordinate 52,597 downwards.
TGGGCCCTGCTGGCGCTGACGGCCACCGCCTGGCTGGCATTGAGCACGGCCGCTTTGGCGCAGGCGCCAACATACCCCCCAGAAAACTACAGACAGCTGCTGTTCGACCCCGCCGAGGCCCGGCACGTCTTTCGCCTCGACGGCGCACCGTGGATTTGCCGCGGCGATACTTTTTGCAAACCGGTAAAGATCGACGGCGTCGCCGACAAGGACCTCAGGCAGGCGACGATAGAGCCGCTGGGCTATGCCGGTCGGCGCTACTTCCTTTCCTACGGCCATGCCAACTTGAACAAGGGCAGGCCCATTACCTTGTCGTGCGAAGACACGCGCTGCGAAAAACTCGACGCCACGATCGGCGCCACCGCTTCCCTGGGGGTCTTCCAGGTCAAGGACGGCGATCGTGTGCTGACACGCACCGCCCTGCTGCGCCAGGTCGATGATCGCAAGGGTCGCGCCCAGCTGCTGTGGTGCTCCGACAGCGACTGCTCGGAAATGCCACTGACTCGCGACAGCGAAAAATATCTCGCCTATATGGGCACGGGTTTCAAGGACGGACAAAGTATCGCCTGGCTGCGGGATCGGTCAGGCGACGTCTTTTCCTGCGCGCAATCTGAAGCCGGCATCAGCGACCAGCTGACATGCACGGAGAGCCCGATCCAGCTGTCCGATTTTCCGACGCCGCAGCAGGCCGCTGCGCCGGCGCCCGTACCGGCCCCTGTGGCAGCACCGGTTCCGCCCAATGCCGACCGCAACGCACTGGCCTCGATCATCGATCAGGCCATCGTCGCCGGCGACTTCGCCTATGCCGAGCGGCTGCTGGCCGATGCCAATCGCCGCTTTGCGCGCGATGGCGCATGGCCGCCGCTGCAGCAGAAGCTGGTGAGAATGCGCAGCGAACGCGACGCGCAGCTGCGCCGGGCCGAAGCAGAGCGGCTGATCGACGAGGCCTGGCGCTTCGCCCGCGTCGGCGAATTCGCCAATGCCGAGGCAATGCTGCAGGACGCCGACAAGCAGGCACCCGGTTTCGCCGATGTCGCGCGCGCGCGCCGCGAGATCGCCGAGTTGCGCACCGAACAGCGGCAGCGTTATCGCGAGCGCTACCAGTACCAGGCCGCCATCGATCAGGCCTTCGCCAACGAGCGACTGTGGGAAGCCGAGCGCCTGCTGGCCGAGTATGCGCAGCGCTTCAACCAGGACGACGAGTATCGCGACCGCTCGCGACGGCTGACGCAAATGCGCGCCGCCACCGCCTGGCAGGCGCGCCTGACGCAGGCGCAGGGTTTCATCGCCAACGCCAGGCAGGCCATGACGCGCGGCGATTTCGCCGAAGCCGAGCGCCTGTTGGAGCGCGCCGACCGTGCGGCGCCGGGCTTCCCCGAGACCAATCAAGCGCGCGCCGAACTCAGCCGTCGACGCATCGCCGCCGAACGGCAACAGGCCGAAATGCGGCAGCTGATTGCCGCCATCGAAGCCTCGTTCCAGCGCCGCCAGTATGACGACGCTGATCGCGCGATCGCCGACGGCCGCCGCCGCTATGCGACCTATCCCGTGTGGGACGAGTTGCAGAGCCGCAGCGCCGCCGCACGTCGGGGCGACGGACGGCAGGAAAGCGAGCGGCGCACCCGTTATGAAAACGCCTTGGAGCTGGTGACGGCAGCACGACGCAGCACGACACAAGGCGATTTCGCCGCTGCCGAGCGGTCGCTGAATGAAGCGAGCGCGCTTGTGCCCAAGATGCCCGAGATCGCCACTGCCAGCGCCGAGCTGGAACGCGCCAAGGCCGATCGCGCCCGTCAGACGGCGGAGATCAAGGCGATGCAGGCTTCGATCGACGCCGCCCTGCAGCGCAAGCAGTATGCCGATGCCGAGCGCCTGCTGGCCGACGGCAGCAAGCGCTATCCATCCGATGCCGGCTGGGCGCCGCGCACCGCCCGCCTGGCCGAGGAACGGCGCGCGACGCCGGGGCAGACCGGGAATGCGCCAATGCCTGCGCCGAAGCCCGCGCTCGATCGTCCGGTAGCGGCAGCGCCACCCGCGGCCACCCCTGCCCCGCCGGCGACTCCGCCAGCGGCGGCGCCGAAGCCCGATGCATCGAAGTCAGTCGCCGACGCCAAAGCCGCGATCGCGCGTTTCGACTTCCCCGCGGCGGAAAAGGCCGTGAGCGAAGCGGAAAAGATCGATGCCAACGCCGTGGCGGTGGTCGCCGTGCGCAAGGAACTGACCCTGGCGCGGCTGGTCGCATCGGCGCGCGCCAATATCCGGCGTCAGAACTTCGAAGCGGCCGAAAAAGCCGTCATCGATGCCGAGAAGATCGACGCCAAGGAGGCATCCGTGGTCAAGGTCCGCGCCGAGCTGACGGCGGCGGAAGAGGCGGCGAAAAATGCGCCGCCACAGCAGCGACAAAATCGCCGGCGCGACTAAGTACGAACGCCCAGGAATGAACAGAACGCGGGATCGCAAGATCCCGCGTTTTTATTTACCCCGCCGGCACATGCGTGCTGGTGAGTTCCATCAGAAGCTTGCCGTCGGGACCGGTTACGGCGGTGCGCACGACGGAAACACGTTTGCCCTGGCGCACGAAGCGGGCCTCGGCCGTCAATTCGCCGTCGCGGCGATTGCCCAGCAGCACGGTGTGCAGGTCGATAGCCAGCTGGAAGCCCGAGCCGCCCTCGCCGATCTGGGCATTGCCGATCGCCAGGCGCGTGGCGCAGACGTCGGCGAACCACACCATGGCGCCAGCATGCACCGTGCCGAATGGATTGAGAATGCCGGGCTGCACCTTCATCTTGCCGACGACGCGATCGGCATGCTGCTCGGCGATGGTGAAGTCGATGCTGCCGGCGTAGTCGGGGTTGTTGAGCTTGGCGACGTCCATTGCTGCCTCTTCGATCAGAATGCGCGACGAGCCTTGAGGGCGGCGGCCAAGGTGCCGTCGTCGAGATAATCGAGTTCGCCGCCCACCGGCACGCCATAAGCCAGCCGCGTGACGCTGACGTCGCACTCGGCCAGGCGGTCGGTGAGATAATGCGCGGTGGTCTGGCCGTCGGTGGTGGCGTTGGTGGCGATGACGACTTCGCGCACGGCGGCGGTGCGGGCTCGACCCAGCAGCGGGCCGATATTGAGATCCTCCGGCCCCACCCCGTCCAGCGCCGACAACGTGCCGCCCAGCACATGATAGCGGCCGGCGAAAATACGCGCCCGCTCCAGCGCCCACAGATCGGCGACCTCCTCGACGACGCAGATGATCGACGGATCGCGCCGAGGGTCGGCGCAGATGGCGCACGGGTCGATCGTGTCGAGATTGCCGCACTGGCTGCAGGGCTGCACTTTCTCGGCGGCATCGGTCATGGCGGCAGCCAGAGGCTGCAGCAACACCTCGCGCCGCTTCAGCAGATGCAACGCCACACGCCGCGCCGAACGCGGTCCCAATCCGGGCAGGCGCGCCAGCAACTGGATCAGGCGATCGATTTCAGGGCCGGTCATGCAGGAAAGCCGTTCACACTACCCCTCATCCTGAGGAGCGAGCGATAGCGAGCGTCTCGAAGGATTTGCAGCACAATCGATTCCTGAACCGTATCCTTCGAGACGCCGGGCTTGCGCTCGGCTCGTCAGGATGAGGGAAATTCGTCGCAAACGAATGTTACATGCCTGGCAGCTTGAAGCCGCCCGGCGGTTGCGGCATGCCTTGCGTCAGCTTGGCCATTTCCTGCTGCATGACCGCGCCGACGCGGGCGCGCGCGTCGTTCAAGGCGGCGACGACCAGATCCTCGATCATCGATTTCTCTTCCGGCTTCAGCAGCGAGGCATCGATCTCGACGCGACGGACTTCGCCGACGCCATTGACGGTGGCCTTGACCAGCCCGCCGCCCGCCTGGCCGGTCGATTCGATGGTCTGCGAGCGGGCCTGCAGCTCCTGCATCTTGCCTTGCATGATCTGGGCCTGCTTCATGATCTCCTGAAGATCCATCGTCCTAACTCCTACAATTCGTCTTCGTCCAAGGGTCGGTCGTACCCGAAATCGTCTTCTTCCGTCGTCGCCTCGCCGACCACGACTTCGCCGGCGGCAGCCAGCGGCCTGACGCGCTCGATGGTCGCCTTGGGAAAAGCCGCCAGCACCGCCTGCACCAGTGGATGCGACGCTGCCGAGGCCCGACTGGCGGCATCGGCCGAGGCGCGCGAGGCGGCGATGGTAGGCTCGCCGCCTTCGCGCGCCACCGAAATCACCCAGCGCGTGCCGGTGAGGCGCGACAACGTCTCGCCCAGCTTGTTGGCGAGATCCGAGGGCGCGCTCTGCGCTGGGCGGAACTCCAGCCGCCCAGCCTCGCACCGCACCACGTGCACGTTGTTGATGAAATGATTGGCGAGCATCATCTCGCGCTTTTCTTCCAGCAGCGCCAGCACCGCGTCGGCCGTCGCCGGCAAAGCGACTTGCGGTGCGGCCGCCGTCGGCTGCGGCTGCTCGTTGCGCGCTACCACGGCAAGACCGGCGCTGGCGCTGGGGCCACCCCCTGACGTCGGCGCGCCGGTGGTCGAACGGCTGACGGCATTGGTGGAACCGTTGCCCACGCCATTGCCTGCGCCGTTTCCGGAACGTTGCGGCGTCGATGGCCGCGCGCCGGCGCCACTGGCAGCCAAGCCGCGCAACGCGTCGGCCGGGCTGGGCAGGTCGGCGGCATAGGCAATACGCACCAGCGCCATCTCGGCGGCGCGAATGGGCGACGGCGCCGACTGGGTTTCCTGCAAGCCCTTCAACAGCATCTGCCAGGTGCGCGCCAGCACCGGCATGGCGAGCTTGGCCGCCATGGTTCGGCCGCGCACGCGCTCGGCTTCCGGCGTCAGCGCCGAGGTGCCGGCATCGGGCACCAGCTTCAGCCGCGTCAGCCAGTGCGTCAGGTCGAGCAGATCCTGCATGACCACGACCGGATCGGCGCCGGCATTGTAGAGATCGTCGAGCACGGCGAGCGCGGCCTGGATGTCGCCGCCCATCAACGAATCGAACAGATCGAAGATGCGGCCGCGATCGGCCAGGCCCAGCATGTCGCGCACCTGATCGGCGCTGACCATGCCGCCGCCATGCGCGATCGCCTGGTCGAGCAGCGACAGCCCGTCGCGCACCGAGCCGTCGGCGGCGCGGGCGATCAGGGCGATGGCCTCCGGCGCGATCTCGACCTTCTCGGTCTGGGCGATGGTGGTGAAGTGCTTGGCCAGCATGTCGACGTCGATGCGGCGCAGGTCGAAGCGCTGGCAGCGCGACAGCACCGTCACCGGCACCTTGCGGATCTCGGTGGTGGCGAAGATGAATTTGACGTGCGGCGGCGGCTCTTCCAGCGTCTTCAGCAGGCCGTTGAAGGCCTGGGTGGAAAGCATGTGCACTTCGTCGATGATGTAGACCTTGTAGCGCGCCGAGGCCGGCTTGAAGCGCACGCCCTCGATCAGCTCGCGGATATCGGCGATGCCGGTGCGGCTGGCGGCATCCATCTCGATGACGTCCATATGCCGGTCTTCGGCGATGGCGACGCAATTCTCGCACACGCCGCAGGGATCGACCGTCTCGGTGCCTTTGCCGTCGGCGCCGATGCAGTTCAAGGCGCGGGCGATGATGCGGGCCGTGGTGGTCTTGCCCACGCCGCGCACGCCGGTCAGCATGAAGGCATGCGCGAGCCGCCCGGTCTCGATGGCGTTGCGCAGAGTGCGCACCATCGCCTCCTGGCCGATCAGGGTCTGGAAACTGGTCGGGCGGTATTTGCGGGCGAGAACGCGGTAGGGCAGGGCTTCCGGCGCGTCGGTCATGGCGTTGCGCTTGCCCTTTCCTTCAAAAAGACACCCCAAAACTTAGGGGAAACGAGGCGGGTGGGAGACCGGCGGCGACCCGCCGAAAATCTCGTTACGGCTGCTTCCTTCCGGACCTGACCGGGTTGGCGAGCACGACGCCCGCACCGATCTCCCGGGCCCAATATCGGGCGGCGAGCGGCTCGAAACAAGCGGCAAATTAACCTGCGATCTTCCCGAAAAACCTGTGCAATTCGGACCCTTTAGACAGCGGCCGCCGCCGTAATGACCGGTGGGCCAGCCGGATTTCGCCCGCCATCCCAGATCATGCCGCCGCTGCCCGGTTTTGAGCTAGATTGGCCGCGATGTTTTCCGCCTTTCCGACAGGTTTCCTGCGAACACACTGGCCTTTGGTCGCGACGCTCGCCTTCCTGGCGCTGCTGGTCGGCGCGATGCTGATCGCCACCGGCGGACAGCGGACCTATTCGCTCGACGATGCCTGGATTCACCTGCAGTTCTCCGAGCAGATCGCCAACGGGCATTTCGGCCTGGTGCCAGGCGAGAAATCCAGCCCCTCCTCTTCCATTCTCTATCCGTTGCTGCTGGTTCCGCTGGCTGGCACAGCGCTGCACCCCTGGCTGCCGGCGGCATGGAATCTCGCGGCGCTGCTTGCGGTGGCGCTGCTGTGGCAGCGCCTGTTCGAACGCTTCGTGCTGGCCGATATCGATCCGCAGCAACGCAAGCTGGCAGCAGGCCTCTCGGCGCTGGCGATGATGCTGATGAACAGCATGTTCTGGCTGGTCGTAACAGGCATGGAGCACACGTTACAGGTGGCGGCAGCCCTGGCCGTCGCCGTCGGCATGATCGAATTGCTGCAGCAACGCCAGGCGCGATGGTGGTTGATGGCGGGATTGATCGCGGGGCCATTGCTGCGGCTGGAGAATTTCGGCATCACCCTGCCTGCGGTCTGCGTTCTTCTCTGGCATGGCTACTGGCGGATCGCCCTGCTCGCGCTGCTCGGCAGCGTTGGCGGCGTCGTGGCGCATGGATTGATTTCGACCGCGGCTGGGCTGCCCTTCCTGGGCGGGCCGATCCTGATCAAGAGCCTGCTCGGCGCCTGGGCCCAGACTCCGTTGCAGACGCTGCAAGCCGAGATCATCGGCTTCGCCCGCTCGATCCGTGCCGGCCGCGCCGATAGCGGCAATATCGTCCTGATGGCGCTGCTTGCGATCGTGCTGCTGTGGCGCTGGCGGCGCGGCGGCGATGCAGCGGCAGGCTGGCTGGCGGCGATCGGCATTTTTGGTCTGCTGGGGCAATTCGTGCTCGGCGGCTCGCCATGGCCGGGCCGCTATGAAATCTACAGCCAGTGTTTCGGCCTGGCGGCGCTGGTGTTCGGGGCCCGCGGGCTCTTGCAGTCGGCAGTCCGCAGCCTCGGCGCGACAGGCGCCGCCGCAAGCGGTGCGGTGCTGCTGGCGTCGCTGTTTCCGGCATCCCTGGTGTGGACCGCGATCTCGCCCTGGGCCGCGCAGGATATCTGGCGGCAGCAATGGCAAATGCGCCGCTTCGTACTCGACTATGTAAAGGCGCCGGTGGCGGTCAACGACATCGGCCTGGTCGCCTATCGCAATCCCAATATGGTGCTGGACCTCGTCGGGCTGGGTTCGGAAGAGGTGCGCCTGCAGCGGCTGGCCGGTCGCGACGATCGCGATGCCACGGCTGCGTTGCTGGCAAGGCACAACGTCGAGGCGGTGATCGTTTACGACAGCTGGATGGTCGGGCGGCTGCCGGCGAGCCTGGAACGCGTGGCGGAATTCCAACTCGGCCGGTTCGCCGTGGCGGCTGGCGGTCCGACGGTGGCCGTCTATGCCACCAGCCCGGAGAATGCGGCCAAGCTGCGCCGGCTTGCCGCCGAGTTCGCCCCTTCGATGCCTTCAGGCAGTCATTTGCAGGTGCTGCCTCCCCGCTAGTTCGTTGCGCGCTTCGGCGCGCTGTGCCACCGTCTGGGCTTCCAGAAAACGAGCGTTTACCCATCCATGGCCCGTCCCAATTTCTATGCCGGCACCGGCATCGACCGCGACACGCTGCGACGCACCGATGACGCCTATATCCAGGACCTGATCTTCGACAGCCGCACCCGTTTCGTGCCGGTGCTGCAGGAGCGCAACCTGATCCAGTCGGGACGCGAACCCAAAGCGGTGTTCATCTCCGGCATGATGGCCCGTGCGCTGACCGGATCGGGCGCCGAGCTGATCTTCCTCGGCATCGTCGAGGAACAGGCGCACTTCGCCGTCGATGTCGGCGATCTCGATCTGCCGTTGGACCAGATGGGCGAGTTCGTCGATCTGCGCCAGGTCGGCCCGCTGCTGTTTCATCGCGACGGATCGCTGCTGGCCTATGCGCGCGGCATGACCTATTGGCATCGGCGGCACAAATTCTGCGGCGCCTGCGGTGCACCGACCAAGGCGGTCAAGGCCGGCCACGAGCGGCAATGCACCAACCCGCAATGCAAGGCGCAGCATTTCCCACGCACCGATCCGGCCGTCATCATGCTGGTGACGCATGGCGATCAAGCGCTGCTGGGTCGCGGCCGGCATTTTCCGGCCGGCATGCATTCGACTCTGGCGGGCTTCGTCGAGCCGGGCGAAAGCCTGGAGGATGCGGTGGCGCGCGAGGTCTTCGAGGAAGTCGCCGTGCGCGTGCGCGACGTGCGCTACCATTCTTCGCAGCCCTGGCCGTTTCCGGCGTCGATCATGCTGGGCTATTCGGCTGAGGCCGAAAGCACGGAGTTCACCGTCAATCCGGACGAGCTCGAGACCGCACGCTGGTTCACCCGCGCTGAGCTGAAAGAAGCGCAAGCCCAGCGCAGCAGCACCGGCTTTTTCCTGCCGCGCAGGGATTCCATCGCGCGGCGGCTGATCGAGGACTGGCTGGACAAGGAATAGGACATAGAAGATGAGTCAGTTGTTTTCGCCCATCACGATGCGCGGTGTGACCTTCGACAATCGCGTCATGGTCTCGCCGATGTGCCAGTACCAGGCCGAAGACGGTTGCGCCACCGACTGGCACAATCTGCATCTGGGCCAGTTCGCCATGGGCGGCAACGGGCTGGTCATGGTCGAAGCGACGGCGGTGCTGCGCTCGGGCCGCATTACTCACAAATGTCTCGGCCTCTACAGCGACGCCAACGAGCGGGCGCTACAGCAGACCGTCGATATCTGCCGTCGCTACGGCACCGGCAAGCTTGCCATTCAGCTGGGCCATGCTGGGCGCAAGGCGTCGGTGCAGCCGCCGGCCGATGGCGGCAAGCCGCTGTCGGCTGCGGAAGATCCGTGGACGACGTATTCGGCTTCCGCCCTGCCCTTCGCTCCCGACTATCATGTGCCCGTGGCGTTGGATAAAGCCGGCATCGAGCGCATCAAAGCCGGCTTCGTCGAGGCCACCAAGCGCTCAGCGCGCATCGGCTTCGACCTGGTCGAGCTGCACATGGCGCATGGCTATCTGATCCACCAGTTCCTGTCGCCGATCAGCAACCAGCGCAGCGACGAGTACGGCGGCAGCCTGCAGAACCGTTTGCGTTTAGGGCTGGAAATCTTCGCCGTCTGCCGCGCCGTCTGGCCCGAGGACAAGCCGATGGGCGTGCGCGTTTCGGCGACGGACTACGTGGAAGGCGGCTGGACGGTTGAGGATACGGTCGTGCTGGCGCGCGAATTGAAGAAGCTGGGCTGCGATTTCATCGATGTCAGCTCGGGCGGCCTAGATCCGCGCCAGAAGCTTAGCCTTGGGCCAGGCTATCAGGCGCCGTTCGCCGAGAAGATCAGGCGCGAAGCCGGCATCGCCACCATCGCCGTCGGCATGATCGTCGATCCGCACCAGGCCGAGCGCATCGTCTCCACTGGCCAGGCGGACATGGTGGCGCTGGCGAGAGCGATGATGCTGAACCCGCGCTGGGCCTGGCAAGCAGCGCAGTCTCTGCATGCCGATGCGCCGTTGCCGCCCAACTACGCCCGCGCGCATCCGAAGAACTGGCCGCAAGCCTTCGAGAAGAAGGCGGCGGAGTAGCTACTTCCACCCTTCACGGCGGAAGGGGTGGGTCGGGAAGACGCCCAGCACTTTGACTTCGCGCGAGAAGAAGCCGAGCTCTTCAAAAGCCAGACGCACGTTGCGTGATTCCGGATGGCCTTCGATCTCGGCGTAGAATTGCGCCGCTTCGAAGGCGGCGCCTGAGATGTAGCTTTCCAGCTTGGTGATGTTGATGCCGTTGGTGGCGAAGCCGCCCAGCGCCTTGTAGAGCGCCGCCGGCACCGAGCGGACGCGGAAGACGAACGCCGTCATGCACGGGCCGGACTCGAGCGATGGCTGTTGCGCCTCGCGGGCGAAGATCAGGAAACGCGTGGTGTTGTGGTCGGCGTCCTCGATGTTGCTCTTGAGGATCTGCAACCCGTAGATCTCCGCCGCCAGGCTGGAAGAAATGGCCGCGATCGTCGGGTCGTTGAGCTCGGAAATCTCGCGCGCCGCACCGGCGGTATCGGCGGCGACCACGGCTTTCAGTTTCAGCTCGGCGATGATGTTGCGACACTGCGCCAGCGCATGCACATGGCTGCGCACCACCTTGATGCTCTGCAACGTGGCGTTCTTCGGCGCCACCAGGCAATGCTCGACTCTCTGGTAATGCTCGGCGATGACATGCATGCCGGAATTGGGCATCAGCGAATGGATATCGGCCACGCGTCCAGCAACCGAGTTCTCGATCGGAATCATCGCCAGCGCCGCGCGCTTCTCGCGCAAGGCGGCGAAGGCGTCCTCGAAGGTGCGGCACGGCAGCGGCGTCATCTCGGGATGCACGAAGCGGCAGGCGATATCGGAATTGGCGCCGGGCTCGCCCTGGAAAGCGATCATGCGCGCGGGATCGGATTGAGAACTCATCGGGATTTTCCGGGGTTGGAGCGACCGAGAACGGCACGGGCCTTTTCGAGGTCGGCCGGAGTATCGACGCCGAGCGGCACGGCGTCAACCTGATGCGCATCGATGCGCATGCCGTTCTCCAGCGCGCGCAACTGCTCGAGCTTCTCGCGCTGCTCCAGCACGCCCATCGGCAGCGAGACGAACCGCTCCAGCGCCTCGCGGCGATAGGTGTAGAGGCCAATATGGTGCCAATGCGGGCCGTCGCCTGACGGCACCAGGTTGCGGCTGAAATAGAGGGCGCGACCGATACTGGCGCCCGGTTGGAACGAGACGACGGCCTTCACGACCTGTGACGCCTGTCGCTCCTCGTCGGTAGTGATAGCCGTCACCAGCGTGGCGATATCGACCGACGCTTCGGCAAGCGGCGCCAGAGCGAAACGCACCGATTGCGGATCGAGGGTCGGCAGATCGCCCTGCACATTGACGATGGCGTCGTGCCGGCCGGCAGGATCGAGCTTCTGCAATGCTTCGAAGATGCGATCCGAGCCGGACGGGTGATTTGGATCGGTCAGCACTGCCTTGCCGCCTGCCGCCTCGACCGCCGCGACGATTTCCGCCTCAGCCGCCGCCACCACCACAGGCCCAAGATCGGCCTCCATCGCCCGCCGCCAGACCTGCACGATCATCGGCTGGCCGGCAATCTCGGCCAGCGGCTTGTTGGGCAGGCGCGTCGAGGCCAGGCGGGCTGGAATCAGGATCAGGGGATTGCGCGGCAGGGACATGGAAACGGACTCGGAAACGGGGGCAGCCAGGGCGGTTTCGGGATAGGCCATGGCGGCGTCGATGGCGAGGATTTTCGCGCTGCTTTTCCGGGACTTGCGCGTTTTCTGCGACGTTCTGCCGCGCTCTTCCGGGCTGCGGCGTTTCGATACTACTGTCCATGGCGCATTCATGGTAGATGCGCTCGACAAACGCGGCAGTTTTCACCGGCGGCAGCGCTTCCCCGGAAGTGCGGAAACGGGCCGGGACGACGGGGAATTTGGATGGATTCGTTCGAGCTCAACAAGATCGCCGGCGGCCTGATCGCCGCCTGCCTGCTGGCCATGATCATCGGCAAGGTGTCGGGCATGGTCGTGCACCCGACCATGCCGGCCAAGCCGGTATTCGAAGCGGTCGACGAAGCGGCCGCCCCGGCTGCGGGCGGCCCCGCTGCCGCACCCGCGGCGCTCGAGCCGATCGCGCCGTTGCTGGCCAAGGCCAATGCCGCCGCCGGCGAAGCGGCCTTCGGCAAGAAATGCGCGACCTGCCACACTGCCAACCAGGGCGGCGCCAACAAGGTCGGCCCCAATTTGTTCGGTGTCATCGCCGGCAAGAAAGCCCATCTCGACAACTTCACCTATTCCAAGGCGCTGACCGAAAAGGGCGGCAACTGGGAATACGAGGACCTCAACGCCTTCATCGCCAAGCCGGCCGCCTTCATCAAGGGCACCAAGATGGCCTTTGCCGGTGTCGGCAATGCCCAGGAGCGCGCCGACATCATCGCCTGGCTGCGCACCCAGCATTCGAGCCCGCCGCCGCTGCCGCAATAGGCTTGGCGTTTTCCGATTAACCCCGGCCGCGACAGCGAGCCGGGGTTTTCTTTTTCCGGCATGCTATCTTGGCGCCGGGCCTCTCATGGAGTTTTTGCATGTCCCTCGATCCCGCTTTGATAGCGCTGGCCAATGAAATGGCCGAGACGGCGGGAAGCGTGATCCGGCGCTATTTCCGCACGCCGGTGGGGGTCGACACCAAGGCCGACGAAAGCCCCGTGACCATCGCCGACCGCGAGACAGAGGCGGCAATGCGCACGTTGCTCGAGCGCCGCCGACCGCAGGACGGCATCCTGGGAGAGGAGCATGGCCGCGAACGGCTGGACGCCGAATACGTCTGGGTGCTCGACCCGATCGACGGCACCAAGGCCTTCATCACCGGCATGCCGGTGTTCGGCACGCTGATCGGGCTGCTGCATCGGGGCAAGCCGGTGCTGGGCATCATCGACCAGCCGATCACGCGCGAGCGCTGGCTGGGTGTGAAAGGCGTAGGCACGACATTGAACGGCGCAGCGACGCGGGTACGGCCCTGCCCGTCGCTCGACAAGGCCTTCCTCTATTCGACCGCGCCCGACATGTTCAAGGGCGACGACGCCGTCGCCTACGAGCGGGTCAAATCCAAAGTGCGCCAGCCCCGGTTCGGCGGCGATTGCTACGCCTATGGGCTGGTGTCGCTGGGCTTCGCCGATCTGGTGATCGAGGCCTCGCTGCAACCCTACGATTACTGCGCCGTCATCCCGGTGATCGAGGGTGCGGGCGGCGTCATGACCGATTGGCAGGGCAAGGCGTTGACCATCGAAAGCGACGGGCGGGTGGTGGCGGCCGGCGATAAGGCCGCCCACGCGGCGGCGCTCAAGGCGCTGGCCGGGTAAGGGACCGTTCAAGCCAAATTCCGCCGTAAATACAGGGCACAAAGCCGTTATTAGCCGCCGTCGGGGCTTCAAACCTCGACGCTTTTTCAATAGCCTGTGGGCGGTAGAACAGGGAGTGCGCAATGCTGGAAAAGATTTGGCGACCGGTACTGGCCGCAGGCTTTCTGTGCGCTTTGGCCCTTCCCGTTAACGCTCAGAACTACGTCGGCCACGGCATCGCCATGCACGGCGACATGAAATACGGGCCGGACGCCAAGCATTTCGAGTACGTCAATCCGGACGCGCCCAAGGGCGGCGAAATCCGGCTCGCGGCGGTCGGTACCTTCGACAACTTCAATGCCTTCATCATCAAGGGCAACGCTGCGGCCGGGCTGGGCCTGCTCTATGTGCCGCTGTCGATCCAGTCAGACGACGAGGCGTTCAGCGAATATGGCCAGCTGGCCGAGAAGATCGAGACGCCCAAGGATCGCTCCTGGGTCGCCTTCACCCTGCGCAAGGAAGCGCGCTGGAGCGACGGCAAGCCGATCACCGCCGACGACGTCATCTTCACCTTGAACATCCTGCGCGAAAAGGGCCTGCCGTTCTTCCGCGCCTATTACGGCAGCGTCGACAAGGCTGAAAAGGTTTCCGAGCGCGAGGTGAAATTCACCTTCAAGGGCGAAACCAATCTCGAGCTGCCCCTGATCATCGGACAGATGCCGGTGCTGCCCAAACACTATTGGGAAGGCAAGGAATTCGACCGCACGACTCTCGAGCAGCCGGTATCGTCCGGTCCCTATCGCATCAAGAGCTTCGAGCCCGGCCGCTTCATCGTCTACGAGCGCGTGAAGGACTGGTGGGCCAAGGATCTGTGGACCAACAAGGGCCGCTTCAATTTCGACGAGATCCGCTACGACTACTATCGCGATTTCACGGTGGTGCTGGAGGCGTTCAAGAGCGGTCAGATCGATTTCCGGTCGGAGAACATCGCGCGCAACTGGGCGACGGCCTACGACATTCCCGCCGTGCAACGCGGCGAGATCAAGAAGGAAGAGATCAAGCACGAGATTCCGCAAGGCATGCAGGCTTTCGTCATGAATTTGCGCAAGCCGCAATTCCAGGATCGCCGCGTGCGCATGGCGCTCGCCCAGATGTTCGATTTCGAATGGCTCAACAAGACGCTGTTTTTCGGCTCGTACCGGCGCAGCTCGTCCTACTTCACCAATTCGGAACTGGCGTCGTCCGGCCTGCCTTCGGCGGAAGAGCTGAAAATCCTGGAGCCGCTTCGGGGCAAGATCCCCGACGAGGTCTTCACCACCGAATTCAAACTGCCGGTGACCGATGGCACGGGCAACAACCGCGGCGGCCAGCGCGAAGCGCTGCGCCTGTTCAAGGAGGCGGGCTGGGACATCAAGGATGGCAAGCTCGTGAACAAGGACGGCAAGCAGTTCGCTTTCGAGATCCTGCTGGCCGACCCGTCCTACGAACGCCTGTCCCTGCCTTACAAACAGGCGCTCGAGCGTGTCGGTGTCGAGGCCAGCGTGCGCACCGTCGACAGCGCGCAATTCCAGCGCCGCACCGATTCCTTCGATTTCGACATGATCATCGGCGGCAATGGCCAGTCGCTGTCGCCCGGCAACGAGCAGCGCGAATTCTGGGGCAGCGCCGCCGCCAAGGAGAACGGCAGCCGCAACCTCGCGGGCATTTCCGACCCGGCGATCGACAAGCTGGTGGAGCTGGTCATCTCCGCACCCGACCGGCAGTCGCTGATCACGCGCACCAAGGCACTCGACCGCGTTCTGCTGTGGCACTGGTACATGATCCCGCAATGGCATCTGCCCGCCTTTCGCATCGCCTACTGGGATGTGTTCGGTCGGCCAAAAATCAATCCGAAATACGATCTGCCCTTCGCCGATACATGGTGGATCGACCCCGCCAAGCTGGCGGCCATGCAGGGCAAGCGGGGCGGCCGGTGATTTTGCAGCGGTCGCGATGAGCGTCGGAACCGCGGCGCCATGATTGCCTATATTATCCGTCGCCTGCTGCTGGTGATTCCAACCTTGTTTGGAATCATGGTGATCAATTTCTTCATCATCCAGGCGGCGCCGGGCGGGCCGGTCGAGCAGGTGCTGGCCAAGCTCCAGGGCACCGCCGTGGACGCCACCGCGCGTGTCTCGGGCAGCAGTACAGAGCAGCTGCCGCAAACGCAGCGCACCGGTCCGGGAAGCAGCGGCGGCGAGCGGCCGGTCGGCGTCTATCGCGGTGCGCGCGGGCTCGATCCCGGGCTGGTAGCCAAAATCGAGAAGGAATTCGGCTTCGACAAGCCGATCCACGAACGCTTCTTCCTGATGCTGGGCCGCTACATCCGGTTCGATTTCGGCGAGAGCTATTTCCGCAGTATTGGCGTGATCGACCTGATCCTGGAGAAAATGCCGGTCTCGATCTCGCTGGGCATCTGGACCACGCTGCTGATCTATCTGATCTCCATTCCGCTCGGCATCCGCAAGGCCGTGCGCGACGGATCGGCGTTCGACGTTTGGACCTCCGGGATCATCATCGTCGGCAACGCCATCCCCTCTTTCCTGTTCGCCATCCTGCTGATCGTGCTGTTCGCCGGCGGCTCGTATTTCCAGTGGTTTCCCCTGCGCGGGCTGGTATCCGACGACTGGAGCAATCTGTCGCTGCTGGGCAAGGCAGCCGACTACCTGTGGCACATGGTCCTGCCCATCGCGGCGCTGGTGATCGGCGGTTTCGCCGGCCTGACCATGCTGACCAAGAACTCGTTCCTCGACGAAATCGCCAAGCAATATGTCGTCACGGCACGCGCCAAGGGCCTGCCCGAACAGCGCGTGCTTTATGGCCATGTCTTCCGCAATGCCATGTTGATCGTCATTGCCGCCTTTCCCGCCGCCTTCGTCGGTATCCTGTTCGCCGACTCGCTGCTGATCGAAGTCATCTTCTCGCTGGACGGGCTCGGCTTGCTGGGCTTCGAAGCCGCCATCAACCGCGACTACCCGGTGATGTTCGGCACGCTCTACATGTTCGGCTTGCTCGGACTGCTGATGGGAATCGTGGGCGACGTCATGTACATGATCGTCGATCCCCGCATCGACTTCGAATCGCAGAGCTGAGGCGACTCAATGGTCTTGCGCCTCACGCCACTCACGCGCCGTCGCCTGCAAACGTTTCGTCGCAATCGACGCGCGTTCTGGTCGCTAATCGTCTTCGCCATCCTGTTTTTCGTAACGCTCTTCGCCGAGCTGATCGCCAACGACAAGCCTCTGCTCGTGTCGTATGACGGCGGCTACTATTTCCCCGCTCTGAAGTCCTATCCCGAGACCACGTTCGGCGGCGAATTCGCCACCGAGGCAGATTACACCGACCCTTACGTGCGCGAGCTCATCGGCAAGAAGGGCTGGCTGCTGCAGACGATCATCCCCTTCAAGTACGACACGACGGTGCGCAACTTGCCGGCCGCGGCACCGACGCCGCCGGACTGGCGCAATCTGCTCGGCACCGACGACCAGGCGCGCGACGTGATGGCCCGACTGGTGTACGGCTTCCGGATTTCGGTTCTGTTCGGGCTGCTGCTGACCGCGATCAGTTCGGTGTTTGGCGTCATTGCCGGAGCGGTTCAGGGCTTCTTCGGCGGCTGGACCGATCTGCTGTTTCAGCGCTTCCTTGAAATCTGGAGCAGCATGCCGACGCTCTACATCCTGATCATTCTGGCCAGCATCTTCGTGCCGAGTTTCTGGATGCTGCTGGGCATTCTGCTGCTGTTCTCCTGGATGTCGCTGGTCGGCGTGGTGCGGGCCGAGTTCCTGCGCGGCCGCAAGCTCGATTACGTGCGCGCCGCCAAGGCGCTGGGGCTGGGCAATATTTCGATCATGTTCCGCCACATCCTGCCCAATGCCATGGTGGCGTCGCTGACGCTGCTGCCGTTCATCCTCTCGGGCTCGGTAGTGGCGTTGACCTCGCTGGATTTCCTTGGGCTTGGCCTGCCGCCGGGCTCGCCTTCGCTGGGCGAGCTGTTGCTGCAGGGCAAGAACAACCTGCAGGCGCCGTGGCTGGCCTTTACCGGTTTCGTTGTGATCGCCATCATGCTCAGTCTTCTGGTATTCATCGGCGAAGGCGTGCGCGATGCCTTCAATCCGCGCAAGACCCATCTCTGAACGGAACTCCCATGCGCCAAGAAAATTCTCCGTCCGAACCCCTGCTCGAAGTGAAGGACCTGCATGTCAGCTTCGGCCGCGGCGAGAGCCAGGTGCAGGCGGTGCGTGGCATTTCCTTCTCGATCGCCAAGGGCGAGACGGTGGCGCTGGTGGGCGAATCGGGATCGGGCAAATCGGTGACGGCGCTGTCGATCCTGCAATTGCTGCCTTATCCGACGGCCTGGCATCCCAAGGGCAGCATTACGTTTCGCGGCAAGGAGATGGTCGGCGCCAGCCAACGCGAGCTGATGCAGGTGCGCGGCAATCGCGTCTCGATGATTTTCCAGGAGCCGATGAGCTCGCTCAACCCGCTGCACACGATCGAAAAACAGATCAACGAGGTGCTGTTTCTGCACAAGGGGCTGACGCGCGATGCGGCGCGGGCCCGCACGCTCGAATTGCTGCAACTGGTCGGCATTCCCAATGCCAAAGAGCGGCTCGATGCCTATCCGCACCAGCTTTCGGGCGGCCAGCGCCAGCGCGTGATGATCGCCATGGCGCTGGCCAACGAGCCCGACCTGCTGATCGCCGACGAGCCGACCACGGCGCTGGACGTCACCATCCAGGCGCAGATCCTCAAGCTTCTGAAGGACCTGCAGGCGCGTTTCGGCATGGCGTTGCTGCTGATCACCCATGATCTTTCCATCGTGCGCAAAATGGCCGACCGCGTTTGCGTCATGACCAAGGGCGAGATCGTCGAGGCGGGCGACGTCGAGCAGGTCTTCACCGCGCCTCAGCACGCCTACACGCAGCATCTGCTGGCGTCCGAGCCCAAGGGTCAGCCGGTGCAGGCGTCGCCCGACGCACCGCTGCTGCTGGAGACCGAGGAGCTAAAGGTCTACTTCCCAATCAAGGCCGGCGTGTTCCGCCGCACGGTGGGCTACATCAAGGCAGTCGACGGCATCACCATCCGCCTGCGCGAAGGCCACACGATCGGCGTGGTGGGCGAATCCGGCTCGGGCAAGACGACCCTGGGTCTGGCGCTACTCAAGCTGGAGAAAAGCGACGGACCGATCCGCTTCGCGGGCACCTCGATCGAAGGTCTTTCCGCCGGCCAGGTTCGCCCGCTGCGCCGGGAAATGCAGATCGTGTTCCAGGATCCCTATTCCTCCTTGAGCCCGCGCATGTCGGTGGCGCAGATCATCGAGGAGGGACTTAAGGTCCATAAACTCGGAAAGGACGAGGCCGAACGCCAGGAAATGATCGACCAGGCGCTGCGCGACGTCGGGCTCGATCCGGCCATGCGCGACCGCTATCCGCACGAATTCTCCGGCGGGCAGCGCCAGCGCATCGCCATCGCCCGCGCCATGGTGCTGCGCCCCCGCTTCGTGGTGCTGGACGAGCCGACCTCGGCGCTCGACATGTCGGTGCAGGCGCAGATCGTCGATCTGCTGCGCGACCTGCAGCGCAAGCATAACCTGACCTACCTCTTCATCAGCCACGACCTGAAAGTCGTGCGCGCCATGGCCGACGAAGTCATCGTGCTGAAGGACGGCAAGGTGGTCGAGCACGGCAAGGCGGCGCAGATATTCGAGTCGCCGCAGGATCCCTACACCAAGGCGCTGATCTCGGCCGCCCTGAACCTCGAAACCGCGCCCGCCGCCTGACATGGGCGCTATTCTTTTCGCCTCGGAATGGGACGACGATTCGGGCTGGCGGGCGCAGATGGAAAAGCATCTGGGCCCGCTCGACTGGCGCCGCCACACGGCGTTGGGCCGCAAGGAAGACATCGAAGTGGCGCTTGCGTGGGATCCGCCGGCCGGATTGCTCGCTTCCCTGCCCAATCTGAAATTGATCGTGTCGCTGGGCATGGGCGTCGATCATTTGCTGAAGCACAATGATCTGCCACAAGGCGTGCCGATCGCACGCATTCACGACGCTTCGCTGATCGATCAAATGGCGGAATACTCGCTGCTCACAAGCCTGCGCATTTTGCGCCTTGGCGACGACTACGACGCCCTGCAACGCCAGGCCAAATGGAAGCGGTTGGAACTGCGGGAGGCCTTCGATCTGCGCATCGGCGTTATGGGCCTGGGCGCCATCGGCGCGCGCGTGGCGGCCGATCACGCCAGGTTCGGCTTTCCGGTGCGCGGCTGGGCCCGCAGCGCGAAGAAGATCGAAGGTGTCGAGTGCTTCGCCGGCAGCGAGGGATTGCAGCCGTTCCTGGCCGGAACCGATGTGCTGATCTGCCTGCTGCCGCTGACGCCGCAGACGCGCGGCATTCTCAATTCCGGCACGCTGGCGCAGCTGCCCAAAGGCGCGCATGTCGTCAACATCGCCCGTGGCGGGCACGTGGTCGATGCCGATCTGCTGGCGGCCCTGGACAGCGGCCATCTCGCGTCGGCGACTTTGGACGTGTTCAATCAGGAGCCGCTGCCCGCCGATCACGCCTATTGGCGCCACGCCAAAGTGCGCGTGACGCCGCATATCGCCGGCCAATCCAATCCGCGCACCGCCGCTGCTGGCGTTGCCGACAATGTCCGTCGATTGCGGGCCGGCGAAACGCTGCACGATCTGATCGATCCGGCGGCAGGCTACTGACCATGCGTTCAAGCTCGCTCTCCGTCATCGTGCCTACCTATCGGCGCACGATGGAGTTGCGGCGTTGCCTGGTCGGACTGGAGCAACAGCGGGTCAAGCCGCTGGAAGTGCTGGTCGTGGCGCGCAATACCGATACGCCGACGCTCGAATTGTTGGGCGAATATGCCCGTACAACCACCTTGCCGTTGCGCATCCTGACCGTCGACCGGCCGGGCGTGGTGGCGGCGCTGAATACGGCGCTCGACAATGCGCGCGGCGATTTCGTGGCGATGACCGACGACGATGCCGTACCGCGCCCGGATTGGGTCGAGCGGCTGGAAACGACGTTCGCAACCTTTCCCGAAGCCGGCGGTGTCGGTGGCCGTGACGTGCTCACTTTGCCCGACAATCCACCGCCCGCACCGCTGACCGAAAAGGTCGGCATCACCGCCTGGTATGGCCGCAACTACGGCAATTTCCATTGCGGCAAAGGCCCGCCTCGCCAGGTGCGATCGCTCAAAGGCGTCAACATGGCCTATCGCAAGGCGGCGATCGGCAACTTGCGCTTCGACGATCGGCTGCTGGGCAGCGGCGCCCAGGTTGCCAACGAAGCTTTGTTCAGCGGCGCCATCCGGCTTGCGGGATGGAAGCTGATCTACGATCCGGCGATCCAAGTCGATCACATCGTGGGCGAACGGCCGCGCGATCAGGAACGCAATCGCATGGACGGCAACGTGCTGCGCGAGATGATGCACAATCATACGCTGGGCCTGCTCGAGCACGACGGCGCATGGACGATTTTTTCGTCGCTGGCCTATTCGCTTTTGGTAGGAAGCTGGAACGCTCCCGGCGTCGCCGCCGCTTTACGGCTCATCTACCAGCGGCGTCCCGGCGCCTGGATCGGGTTTCGCAACAATCTGCTGGGCATCGTCGATGGCTGGCGCACCTGGCGCCGCACCAAGACAGAGAATAACCCGACAAGAACGGCCGTACGTCGCGGCTGAAGTCTATTTGCCGGCGCGCTTGGCGATCGCCACGAACAACGCCCGCAATCCTTGTGCCGCCGCGCCGACCGGCTTGCCGGGCCGATCGTTGGGGTTCCACGCCATCATGTCGATATGAGCCCACGGCACGCGCTTGCCGACGAACTCCTGCAGGAACAGCGCGGCCGTCAAGGCGCCGCCGAACTCGCTGGAAGCGACATTGTTCATGTCGGCCACCTTGCTGTCGAGCAGCTTGCGATAGGGCTGCCACAGCGGCAGGCGCCAGAGCGGATCGCGCCAGGCGACGGAGGCGGAAAGAATGTCCTCCGCCAACGCCTCGTCGTTGCAGAACAGAGCCGGCATCTCGACGCCGAGCGCGACGCGGGCGGCGCCAGTCAGCGTGGCGCAGTCGACGATCAGTTTGGGATTCTCGCTGGCGGCTTCGTAAAGCGCGTCGCCCAGAATCAAGCGACCTTCGGCATCGGTATTGCCGATCTCGACCGTGATGCCCTTGCGGGTCTGCAACACGTCCAGCGGGCGGAAGGCGTTGCCGGACACCGAATTCTCCACGGCCGGGATCAGCACGCGCAGGCGCAGCTTCAGCTTCGACGCCATGATCATGGAGGCGAGGCCAAGTACATGCGCCGCGCCGCCCATATCCTTCTTCATCAGCAGCATGCCGCCGGCCGGTTTGAGATCGAGCCCGCCTGTGTCGAAACAGACGCCCTTGCCGACCAGCGTCACCTTGGGCGCATCGGCCGGTCCCCAGACCATGTCGATCAAGCACGGCTTGCGCGAGGACGCGCGGCCCACGGCATGCACCATCGGGTAGTTCTTCTTCAGAAGATCGTCGCCCTCGATAACGCTGATTTTGGCGCCGAAGCGCTTGGCCAGGGCTTTGGCCGCCGTGGCCAGATCCTGCGGCCCCATGTCGGAGGCCGGCGTGTTGACCAGATCGCGGGTCAGGAAATTGCCGTCCAGCATGGCCTCGACGCCGAGGCGATGGGCGTTCTCAGGCCACACCAGCACCGGCGCCTTGGCTTTGCTGGCGCGATAGCGGGTGAAGCGGTACGACGCCAGGCCCCAGCCGAAAGCGGCCATGTTGGCCTGCTTGGTCGGGATCTTCGCATCGGCAAGACGATAGACACCAGCCGGCAACCTTGCCGCCAGCGCGGCATAGGCGTCGGGCTGCTCGGCATCGGCGATGACAGCCGCCACCTGCCCAATGCCGCCGCGACCGGCCGGCAGCATGGCTATCGCCCCGTCGTCGCCACTGAACCCGGTACCCGCCAGCCATTTGCCGGCCACCCCGGATTGGCGCTTGCGCCAGGCGGCAACGCCGTCCGGCGGCAGGACAGTGATCGGGATGGCGGCGCTGGCGCGGCTGGCGAAAGGCAGAGGCACGGGGAGAAGTCCTTTGATATGGTGCGACCCCGATCCTGCCGCCAAATTCGCGGCGGGGAAAGGGCGGGCGGCGTTCAAAAAGGGGTATGGCGATGGATGACTGGACCATCGTGGTCGGCAACAAGAACTATTCGTCCTGGTCGCTGCGCGGTTGGCTGATGCTGCGCGCCGCCGGCGTGCGCTTCAAGGAAGTGGTGGTGCCGCTGGACGAGCCGCAGACGCGTGAGGAAATCCTGCGCTACAGCCCCAGCGGCAAGGTGCCGGCGCTGATCCACGACGGGCGGGTGATCTGGGATTCGCTGGCGATCGGCGAATACCTGGCCGAGACCTTCCCGCAGTCCCGGCTATGGCCGCAGGACAAGGCGGCGCGGGCCATGGCGCGCTCGGTGTCGGCGGAGATGCATTCGAGTTTCCTCGATCTGCGGCGCGAGTTGCCGATGAATATCCGCGGCCGTTTTCCGCACAAGGTACCCGGCGCCCAGGCCGCCGCGGACATCCGTCGCGTCATCGCAATGTGGCGCGAGGCGCGGCTGGGCTTCGGCGAGAAGGCCCAACCGGACGAAGGCTATCTGTTCGGCCACTTCACCATTGCCGACGCCATGTTCGCGCCGGTAGCGACGCGGCTGCGCACCTATGCCGTCGGCATGGACAACGACACGGCCAGCTACGTCGATCGCGTGCTGTCCTATCCGCCGATGATGGAATGGTCGGCTGCGGCGCTCAAGGAAACCTGGCGTAACGCCAAGTACGAATTCGACCAGTCCGTTTAGCGTACCACGCCGGCGGCTTCGTCGAACCAGCGCGCCGCTCCGATATGGACGGGAATGGGCGAGCGCCGCAGCTCGCTCTCCGGCGCGATGGCCGAGCTTGCGGGCATGGCCTGGGCCAGCGCCTCTTCATTGGCCGGCGCCTGAAGCGAGCGCACCAGCGCGTAGCCGATCGGCGCCGACAAACGCTGCGTCGCCACCCAGAGGACGGGAATGGCCAGCCCCGGCGTACGGCTGCGTCCCTCCGCCAAATCGCCGATTTCCACCGTCATAAGATAGGGCTGCTGCCGCGCCAGGCGTTGGCCGATTTCGCGCTCGACCGGCAGCAGGCGCAGGGGCGTGCGTTCGGCAACCTCGCGGAAGGATTGCGGCAGCGACGGCGCCATCACGATTGCCGCATCGATGTCGCCATGCGCCACGGCCATCGCTGCGGCATCGAGCGAGAGATGGATTAGCGTCAGATCCTTTTCGCGCACGCCGTGAGAGGAGAGTATCAGGCTGATCGCATGCCAGTGCGGATCCTCGAGCGCGCCCACCGCCACCGATTTGCCCCGCAAGCCGGCAATGCGCTCGATCGGGCTGCGAGCGCGGACGATCAGCAGAACCGATTCGGTATAGAGAACCGACAGCGCCCGCAGATCGCCCAGCGGCTTGCCGGCGAACCGGCCGAAGCCGTTATAGGCCTGCCACAGCAGGTCGCCCTCGACGAAGGCCGTTTCGCTTTGTCCGGAAGCGATGCTGTCGAGATTGGCGGCACTAGACTCCGTCGAGCGCGCCTCGCCGACCAGCCCGGCATAGCCGCAAACCCGGTTTGCCGCGCAGGCCGGGCCGCCGGGGGGATTGGAGATGACATTGGCTACAATTCCCGCAGCGGCGAACATCGATCCGCTGGCAGGGCCCGCTGCGATGCGCAGGGGTATCTCGACCGCCGAGCCGGCACTCTCCTGGCTTAAGGCTGGGCCCGATGGCAGGGCACCGACAAGCAGAAGCAGGCCCATAAAGCCCTGCCGCCAGTCGATCGAGGTGCGTTTTGCGTTCACGCGTGCGATCCGCGAATTAATCCGTATTCAATCAGAACGATCCCGAGGAGGGTTAGTCCCGTTTCATCGAACCGAATTCGATTTTGCCACAGAAAACCGCGTCGTCGCGTCGCGGTGATGTTTTTATTGCGGCATAATGGCGGCGTGCCGGGAGAAGCGGATGCGGCAGTAACGATGGCGTGGTGGCAAATCGGGATACTGGGCGGGCTGATTGTCGTCCTGGCATTCGTCGCTTCGCTTTTGCGGGGGCGCGGCCGCAACGGGCTTTTCCTGCTGCTGGCGGGGTTGGCTGGGATCGCAACCTGGGTGACCGTCGGCCTCATGCTGGGTGCGATCGCGCCTGGCCGAACCGGGCTTATGCTGCCCGCGGACACAGGCCTGGTGCCGGTGCAGAACGAAGCTCTGCGACAGGAGCGACTGCTCTACAATCGGCTGGTCGAACGTCATCCCGAGGCCGCGCCGGCGATCGCCGAGATCGAACGGCTGCGCGCCACCGGCGCCGAAGCGGGCCTGCGCCGGGCCCGCCTGGTGCTGTTGGCAAACTATCTGTCCGTGTATGCGCCGCGCGCTTCAGATGCCAGCGTCCGCAGCTTCGCCACTGTGGCCACCGAGAATCTGGAGGCCTTGCTGACGCGCGATGCCATGGCCTGTCGCGACACCGCAACCGGTCGCCATGCCGCCGTCGCCGAGGCGTTCAACACCCGGCTTTCAACCGCTTTGATCGACCTGCTGGGCAGCGCCTTGACCGCGCCGCAGAACCCGCCGGATGCGGCCGAGGCGATCGCGTTGCGGCGACAGGTCATCGACGCGCTCTACGCCAGCAACGATGGCACCCTGGTGGCCCGTCCGCTGCTGGGTCGTTCGGCCGACGCCCCGCCGGAAGCCTATTGCCGCACTTTCATCCGCGTCTTTAGGGGCATATTGGCGCTGCCGGCGGAGCAAAGCAGCAAAGTGCTGCGCTTCTATTACGGACAGGAGGGTAACGGTGGCTGAAGCGCTTGCGCGGCGGCTTCTGCTCTACTGGTTCGGCACGCACAACCTCGCCGAGCCCGTCGAATTCAGGGAAATCTGGTTCAAGCGCGACGACGTTTTCGACCAGGACATTCGCACGAGATTTCTGAACGACGTCGAAAGCGCGCTGCGCGGCGAGCTGGATGGCATGGCAGAAACCGCAGGGGGCGCTTTGGCCCTGCTGCTTCTGCTCGACCAGTTCACGCGCAATCTCTTTCGCGGTACGGCCAAGGCCTTCGCCGGCGATGAACGCGCGCGCAAGATCGCCCGGGCAGCCCTGGCGCGCGGCTTCGATGCGGCGATGAGCCCCAATCACCGAATCTTCCTTTATCTGCCATTCGAGCACAGCGAGGACATCGCCGATCAGGAGCGCAGCGTGGCGCTTTTCGCCACCTTGAACGATCCGCGCGCTTACGACTACGCGGTACGCCACAAGGACGTGATCGCCCGATTCGGCCGCTTTCCCCATCGCAATGCGACCCTTGGTCGAGCGAACACGCCCGACGAGATCGAATTCCTGAAGACGCCGGGCTCGTCGTTCTAGCCTGCAAGCTCGCGCAAGACGCGCCGATACAGTGCCGCTGCCGTTGCTCCGAACGCCACCATCAGGACGCGGCTGGGAAACTCATCTTCGTGCCGTAGCACTTCGCCAAAGGCCACGTAAGCCGCCTCTTCCGGCGGATAGCCGTAAACGCCGGTGCTGATGCCGGGAAAGGCGATCGAGCGCAGTTTGGCCTGCCGCGCCAGCAGAAGGGAATTTCGATAGCATCCGGCCAGCAGCGATGGCTCCCCTGCTCCGCCGCCCCGCCAGATCGGCCCGACCGTATGGATCACGTGCCGCGCCTTCAGGCGATAGCCGCCGGTGAGCCGGGCTTCCCCAGTGGGGCAGCCACCAAGGGCACGGCATTCAACCAGCAGGCCGGGACCCGCGGCGCGATGGATGGCGCCGTCGACCCCGCCGCCACCCAACAGGGATTCATTGGCGGCGTTGACGATGGCATCGACGTCGAGCGCGGTGATATCGCCCTCGACGATTTCGATGCCGACAGCCATCGCTACTCCACGAGCATGAAATCGCGGGCGATGGCGTTGGAAAGCAGGCCGACGTTATCGACGAATTCGGTGAGATATTCGTGCAGGCCCTGGGCGAAGATATCCTCGATGCGGCCGTAGCGCAGGCGCCAGTTCATCTCTTGCGCCAGCCGGGCCGAAGGATAGTCGCGCAGATAAAGCTCGCGCAGCGCGGTGAGGATCTCGGTGATTTCGCTGAAGCAGGCCGACATCGAGCGCGGCATGTCGGCGCGCAGGATCAAAAGCTCGGCCACGCGCAAAGGCTTGATGACGTCGCGGTAGATGGCGCGATAGGCCCGGAACGCCGAGACCGAGCGCAGCAGCGCACCCCATTGATAATAGTCCAGCGCACCACCCACGTCTTCCGGATTGGGCAGCAGCACGTGGTATTTCACGTCGAGCAGGCGAGCCGTGGAATCGGCGCGTTCGAGGAAGGTGCCGAGACGCACGAAGCGGAAGGCCTCGTCACGCTGCATCGTGCCGTAGGTAACGCCACGGAAGAGATGGCTGCGCTCCTTGACCCAGTCGAAGAACGTGCGCGGACCCATGGCTTCGATCTTGCCGTAGGTCAGGTCGCGCACCTCGAGCCAGGTGGCGTTCATGCTCTCCCACATTTCGGTAGTAATCTGCACGCGCATGGCGCGCGCGTTCTCGCGCGCCGCCGCCATGCTGGAATAGATGCTGGAGGGGAAATCGCGATCCAGCGCCAGATGCTCCATGACGCTGCGCGCCGTTATCGGCAGGTCCTTGGCCGCGAACGCCTTCTCGGCGCCGGCAATGATCAGCGCCGGCTCCCACAAGGTGCGCTGGCCGTCGGCGCCCACGGGCAGCAGCGACATGCGATAGGACACGTCGAGAATGCGCGCCATGTTCTCGGCGCGCTCGGTATAGCGCGCCATCCAGTAGAGATTGTCCGCCGCCCGCGCCAGCA
The DNA here is from genome assembly GCA_964388115.1 of uncultured Hyphomicrobiales bacterium. Taxonomy (GTDB): domain Bacteria; phylum Pseudomonadota; class Alphaproteobacteria; order Reyranellales; family JAQSWP01; genus JAQSWP01. Next base: position 25,548 of record CAYLYK010000001.1, on the reverse strand, counting down.
CCCGTCAGCCCTCCAGAACCCAGGTATCCTTGGTGCCGCCGCCCTGACTGGAATTCACCACCAGCGAGCCCTGGCGCAACGCGACCCGGGTCAGGCCGCCCGGCACCAGGCGGATCTTGTCGGCGCCGACCAGGCAGAACGGCCGCAGATCGACATGGCGCGGCGCGACGCCTTCATCAACGAAAGTCGGACAGGTGGAGAGCGCCAAGGTCGGCTGGGCGATGAAGCCGGACGGATCGGCAATGACGCGGGCGCGATAGGCCTCTATCTCGGCCTTCGAGGCGCGCGGGCCGACCAGCATGCCGTAGCCGCCCGAGCCATGGACTTCCTTCACCACCAGCTCCGACAGGTGATCCAGCACGTACTTCAGATCGTCCGGTTTGCGCAGCGCGTAAGTCGGCACGTTGTTGAGGATCGGCTCTTCGCCCAGATAGAACCTGACCATCTCAGGCACGTAAACGTAGATCGCCTTGTCGTCGGCAATGCCGGTGCCGACCGCGTTGGCCAGCGCCACGTTGCCGGCGCGATAGGCCTTGATCAGACCCGGCACGCCCAAAGCCGAATCGGCACGGAAGACCTGCGGATCGATGAAGTCGTCGTCGATGCGGCGATAGATGACGTCGACGCGGCGCAAGCCGGCAGCCGTTCGCATGAAGACCTGGTCATCGCGCACCACCAGATCCTGGCCCTCGACCAGCTCGACGCCCATCTGCTCGGCCAGGAACACGTGCTCGAAATAGGCGCTGTTGTAGGAGCCGGGCGTCATCAGCACGACGGTGGGGTCGCTGCCGGCGCGCGCCGGCGCCACCGAGCGCAAGGTCTGCAGCAACTCGTCGGGATAATGCGCCACCGGCGAGACGCGGTTCTGCGCGAACAGCTCTGGGAAGAGCCGCATCATGATCTCTCGGTTCTCCAGCATGTAGGAGACGCCCGACGGCGTGCGCAGATTGTCTTCGAGAACGTAGAACTCGCTCTCGTCGGTGCGCACCACGTCGATGCCGGCGATATGCGTGTAGACGCGGCCGGGCAGATCGATGCCCACCATCTCGGGCCGGAAGAACGGGTTCTTCAGCACCAGGTCGGACGGCATGCGGCCGGCCTTCAGGATCTCCTGATCGTGATAGATATCGTGCAGGAAAGCGTTCAACGCCTTGACGCGCTGGATCAGGCCTTTGGCCAGCGAGTCCCATTCATGGGAAGCCAGCACGCGCGGGATGATGTCAAAGGGGATCAGCCGCTCGCGATCGCCGCCTTCACTATAGACGGCGAAGGTGATGCCCAGACGCCGGAACAGCGCGTCTGCCTCCTGCCGCTTGCGCAGGAAAATCTCGTTGGGGGTGTATTGCAGCCAGGCCGTCAGGTCGCGATAGGCCGTCCGCACCCCGTTGTCCTGCAGGCGCATTTCATCGAAAGCCGCTGGGCCCTTGGCGTTTCCGTTCTGCTGTTGCTGCTGCAAGCGCGCCTGCCCCCGTTTGGCCTAACCGACTGGAAAAACGCAAGGATCATGCCATCAGGCAGGTCTGGCGGTTCCCCAGCCCATCTTGGTCAAAGCGCCGCATAAAAGCAAAACGGCGGGAAGCGTCCCGCCGTCGCAGCCGTGTCAGGATCGGAGCCGCCAGCCTACCAGCGGCGGACCGGCCCGATGTCGACATGGACGAAATTGCTGCGCGGATAGTAGCCGACGCCGCCGGCCGCCAGTTGCAAGGCTGCGCCGCGCACCTGCCCCAAGCCACGGCCCGGGACGCGCAGATCGATCGCCATGCCGTCGAGATGGTAGCTGTGGCGGGCAACGCCGCGCGACTTGGACGCCAGCTCGTCATTGGTGTCCTGCGAGCGGAAAGCCGAAACGATCTGTACAGGCGCAGTGGTATTAAGCTTTTGCCCTAACTTGACGACCAGATCGATCAATTCCGGGCTGATGGGATGGACTTCGCCGCTGCGCGGGTCACGCAAACCGTGGCTGATATCGGCGAGAGCTTGCGGAATGTACTGTCCGTTCTCCCAGTACAGGAACTTTCCGCTGTCGCCGGTGTTTAGGTTGGTGAAGGCCAGAGTACGGGTGCTGGCAGCTGTGGCTTTTCCGGTGATGGCCGGGGCGGCCATAACGGTATTTGTCGACAGCGCCAGCGTGCTGGCGGCAGAAAACGAAAGAAAGGCCCGACGGCCAAGGGTTTTACCTTTGGTCATGAACTCCCTGAAGCCCTGTATCTGCGTTATCGGTGGGGCCTTATACGCTGGCCCGGTTCATATCCCTGCTTAGCATTCAGCATGCCAATTAGGCAACGACCGATTTCACGAAGAATTACAGACTGTTACAGGGTCAGTTTGAGCGGGGCGTCGGTTCGGTGCTTGCCTGTTTTTTGGGCGGATCGATAGGGCCAGCGGCCGCTTTTGTGGCAGCCACCATCATCACCGCCTCCGAAGGCAGCGACCCTTCGCGCAGGCTGTCCAGAGCCAGGTTCAGCCGCCAGTCGCGGCCATAGATGTCGTGCCTGAACTGCAGCACGCCATCGCGGCTCTGATAGACCGTCTGGTAGGTCAAATAGATCGGGACCGGCTGCGGCAGCCCGACACGTTCTGTCACGCCGGTGGCGATAAACGCGTCGATCGCTTCCGGCGTCCAGGCCGGGTTGCCACGCAGCAGCCACGCTGCCAGCACGCGCGGATTCTGCAGGCGGATGCAGCCATGGCTGAAATAGCGGTCGCCAATGGCAAACAGCCGGCGGTCGGGCGTGTCGTGCAGATAGACGTCGAACTTGTTCGGCATCTCGAACACGACATGGCCCAGAGCGGTCGCCGGTCCCGGCAGCTGGCGCAGCACGAAGGGGAAGTAGTTCTTGTTGTAGCGCTTCCAGTCCAGCGTCAGGCCCTGCGGATCGTCCTCGCGATTGAGGATGACCATGTTCTGCTTCGCCAGATACTGCGGATTGCGCTGCAGCTGCGGCAGGATTTCCTTGGTGGCGATGGAATGCGGCACCGTCCAGGGCGGGTTCCACAGCAGCGAGCGGAAACTTGCCGCCAGCACCGGCGTGCGGTTGGTGGGCGTGCCGACAATGACATTGGCCGTGAAGGTGGGCTCGCCGTTTTCGATCAATTCGGCGTAGGTGCCAGGCACATTGACGATGATGGCTGTGGCTGGGATGTTGCGCGGCATCGCGCGCTGGCGCTCGAGATTGGCGAGGATCTGACGCAGGCGAGTTGCCGGCGATATGTTCATCGTCAGGATAGTTCGCGCCCCCACCAGCCCGTCGGCTTCCAACCCATAGCGAAGCTGGAATTTCTTCAGCGCCGCAATCAGATCGGTATCGAGGCTCTCGCCCTCAGCCTTGTCAGCCGCCAAATCGCCCTCGGCGATCAGGCGCTGGCGAACCGCAATCAGGCGCGCATCGACCATGTTCGACTTGATGGCCGGTCCCGGCATTACGGAAGGAAGAGCCGGTCCCGTGAGTTTCCCCTGCCACTCGACCAGCGCCTGCATCAGCCGCTTGTAGTCGGCCGTCTGCGGCGGCAAGGCGGCGAGCATGTCAGCGAAGCGCGATGTCGAGTCGACCGCGCTTAACGTCGCCACCGCATCAAAGGGCGTTGGAGGCAGTTGCCAGTCGTCTTCGATGGCCGCCATGTTGACGCGACCAACCCGCATGTGGGTCGCATAGCGGAAGAAAGCATCAGACAGCAGCAGTTCCAGTTCTACCCCAGCATCGGTATCGCCGGGCTGGCGGGCCGCGATGGCAGACAGATGATAATCAGCCGGATCCAGGCCATGGGCGGGTGCGGCTTCCAGTGCGGCGACAAACCGAGCGCGATCGAGCGCGGCGCCGCCCCCCTGCCACGCCGCCTCATGCCGGCGCGGCTCGTAATAGCGGCGCAACGACTCGCGATCCAGGCGTCGGCCATCGATAGAGAGTTCGCCCTCATAGGCCAGCGCGGCCTTGAGCCGTTCGGGCGATGGCGCGGCCGCCCACGACGGCGTGGCGGCCAGCACCACCCCGACTAACGCGGCCATGGCAACGCGCAGAAGAAAATCAACGCGGAACGGCGATCGATCGAAACTCAAAGCGGACACGGGCATGATGGGGCATGATACGGGATGGACGGGTTCGAAACAGCATCGCAAGGGATAGCGCGTGAGATTGGCACCAGGCGTGTTATTGGGGCAACGTCCGGAGAAGGGATCGGTTCGAAACTGAACTGAGAGGCCTAAAAATCCGGCAAATACCCTGCCAGCTTAAGGGCCGGTCGCCGGGTCGGGCCGGCCGGAAGGCGGCGGCGCTTCCGCCAGACGGGCAGCGGCCACACGCTCGATTTCCGCCCGCAATCCCGGCCGGGCCCGCAACAGGCGACGGAAATCCGACCGTTGCAGCACCAGCAGGTGGCAGTAGCCCACCGCCACCACGTCGGCGTTGCGGCGCTGGTCCGACAGCAGGGCAATTTCTCCGAAGAAATTACCGCTCTCCAGCCGGATCACGCCATTGCCCAGAACCACATCGACCGCTCCGGCGGCGATGAAATACATCGCGGTACCGCGGCCGCCCTTGGCGATGACAGTCTCGCCTGGCATTGCCAGGCGCGGCCGCAGCATGGTCCCGAGCTGGACGATGCCGTCCTGATCGAGGCTGGTGAACAGCGGCACGCTGGCGATCATGGCGCGCAGTTCCATGCCGAGGTCGAGCGGCGGGCGCTGCTCGGCATGCCTGCGGCGATGGTCGAGATCGCGCTGCAGGTCGTTGAATACTTCGCGGCTGATCATCGATTCGGCCAGCTGCCGATCGTACTCGGCACCCTCGAAACGCAGCGCGGCGCGGGTAAGGTACTTGCGCCGCATGCTTTCGGTATAGCCGGCATACTGCAGCGACAGCGCATCCAGCGCCCGCTGCACCAGTTCCTGCCGCATGGCAAGCTGAGCGGCCAGACGGTCGCCGACCGCCGCCCCGAACAGGGGTCGCAATTGCGTGCGGTTGAATGTGACCAGTTCGGACAGCACCAGCTGCGTCGTCAGCTGGGCCTCGCAGCGATCGGCGAGCTGGATCGACAGCGGCCGCGAAATTCCGAGTCGTTGGTTCACCAGCAGCGCCAGGCGCAGCCCCAGATGCATACGCCCGGCGCGTTGCGCGCCTTCGCCGTAGCCCCGCTCGCCCGATGCCTTGGCGAGATCGGCGAGGCGTTCGGCGACGGCCACCAGGCGCGACACCATGCGGCGGGAAACGATGCGCTGCTCGAAGTGATCGAGATAAAGTTCCTTTTCGCGATTGGCCAACGTGATCAATCCGACCCGCACGGCATCGTCCTCGCCGATCGTGGTCGTCTCTTCAGCCGGCGCCATGGCGGCAGGGGCAATCTGGTCCCACAAATTCTCCAGCCCGTAATTGCGCGCCAGCGATTTGACGTTCTCACCGACATTGCCGTGCGAGAGCGCCATCACGCGATCGCGCAGGGCGCGGTCGATCGGACTGAGCCGGTCGAGCCCAAACAGGCGCATCAGCGGACGCAGAGTGGGGCCGCAGACGAACAGGGTGAACAGCACGAAGAGCGTCGCGAGCACGCCGAGAAAATGGCGCAACTCGTCGGACAGCCCTTGCGTCTGCACCGCCACCAGCGCCAGTGCCACCGTCACCGCGCCGCGCAAGCCGCCCCACAGCATGACCGCCTTGTAGCCGTTCTCGACCGGCGCCACGAGCCGGGCGGCGCTCAGTCCCGGCAGCAGGCCGAACAGCACCAGCGCACGCGCCGCAATGGCGGCGACGATCAGTACCCCGACCAAGCCGATGTCGCGCCATTGCAGATCGGAAAGCACGCCGGCGGCCAGCATGGCGGCCAGCAGGAAGATCATCGAATTGGCCCAGAACTCGAGCTGATGCCAGGTCTCGACGATGCGCCGCCAGGCGCCCGGCGCCACGCGCGTCGGCCCGAAGGCGGCCAGGGTCAGCGCCGCTGCGACCACGGCGACGACGCCGGAGACGTGCAGGTAATGGCCGCCGACGATGAACGCGACATAGGCCAACGCCACGGTGACGCTGACATGGCCCAGTTCGGAGGTGCGGAACCAGGTCAGCATGGCGCAGGCAACGCGGCCCAGCACGAAGCCGAGGATCAGCCCGCCGATGAATTCCTTCAGGAAGGTGAGCAGAGCGTCGCCGGCATTCATTTCGCCGGCGCTTCCGGTCAGCATGGCGATCAGGATGGTGAAGACCGCGATGGCGGCGGCGTCGTTCAGCAGCGATTCGCCCTCGACCAGGATGAGCAGGCGCTTGGGAGCGCCGATGTCGCGGAAAATGCCGATCACGGCAGCCGGATCGGTGGTCGACACGATGGCGCCCAGCAGGAAACAGGCGATGGGATCGACGCCGCTGACCAGGTTCATGGCGGCGCCGACGAAGGCGATGCAAACCAGGACCGCGATCACGGCCATGAGCAGCACGGCGGCGAACTCGTCGAACAGCCGGCGCACGTCGATGCCCAGTCCGGCGGTGAACAGCAGCGGCGGCAGGAACAGGAAGAGAAAGGCTTCCGCCGTCACCCCCAGCGTACTGAGGCCAAGGACCACGTCGGACACGATCCCCAGATCGCCGGCCTTGCCGACCAGCGCCGCCAGCACGCCCAGCACCATGCCGAGCACCGCCAGCAGAACGGTGTGCGGCACGCGCAGCCGCTCAGCCACCGGCAGCAGCAGGCTGGAAAGGACCAGCAGGACCGTTATGGCCAGAATGGAGACGACGAGTTCAATCATGGGCGGCGCCACGATGCCGCAGCCGCAGCGGCAAATCCAGTCCGCGCCCTGTAAGCCCGTTCACATTGCTGCGTTTTTCCTAAGGACCGCTCGCCGGCGCGTCGTTCTGCCACTGGCCGGATTGCACCTTCCCTTCGCCTGTGGTGAGCACGCCGTACCCTGTCCGCCGTCCGTCGCGCCATTCGCCCTCATAGCGCTGGCCATCGGGGAGGATGGCAACGCCCAAGCCCTCAAGACCGGTGTCGCGCCACTGGCCGGCGAGCTTGCGTCCGTCGGCCTGGGTAATGACGCCCAGCCCCTGGGCGCGATCGTCCCGCCATTCGCCTTCTTGTCTGGAGCCGTCGCGCAATATCAGGACACCCAGGCCATGCCGCTTGCCGGCATGAAAGTCGCCTTCATAACGGCGGCCATCGGCATAAATCATCACGCCTCTGCCGTCAGGCCAGTCCTCCCGCCATTGGCCGGCATAACGCCGTCCGTCAGGCGAAATCAGCACGCCCAGGCCTTGCTTGGCACCGGCATTCAACTCACCGGCATAGCGGCTCCCATCGGGCAGATCGACCGCCGCCAGGGCCAGGCTGGTGACGCTGGCCGCTTCGGCGGCGCGCAGCCGCGCCTGCTCGGCCTGCGCCACGGCATCGGCTGCGACCGGCTTGACGTTGCCGACGACCAGTGCCGCCTCGTCCGCCCGGGCGCGAGCAGCTTTGGCGGCTTCCATGCCTTGGGCCTGGGCGATGGTGATCCGGCCAGCATCGGGTTTGATGTCAGACTTGGAAGGCTCGGGCCTGGCGGCATTGGGGACAGGCGTTGCCGGTCGGGACGGCTGGGTCGCTGGCGGCCGGGACGATGGCGATGGGGTCGTTGTGGGTTCTCGCAGCGGCGTCACGGCCGATTGGTCGACCGCTGCCGTCGCATTGCCGGCAGGCACGTCGCGGTCGAGGAAGTAGCCGATGCCGACCAGGGCGGCAATTACAGCGGCAGCGGCCGGAAGAACCCAGACCGGCATGCCGGTGCGAGCCGCTGTCGGCTCCACCGGCGGTGCGGGACGGTCAAGTATCGGCGTTTCCACCGCACGCGCAGCCCCCATGCTGGGAATTTCCGAGTCGATCACGCGCCGGGTCAGCGCCGCCTGCGGCAGTGGGCTTGCGATGGCGCCGTCGATTGCAGAGCGCCATTCGGCGATGCTTTGCGGCCGGTCGCTGGCGAAGACTTCCAGGCCCCAGTCGATCGCCGCCAGGAAGCCCGGCTTGAATCCGGGCAGGCGGCGTTCGGACAGACGGCGGTATTTGTCTTCCGGCACGCGCGAGACGGCATCGGGCGGCGGCTCTCCGGTGAGCATGGTGTGCATGACGGCGGCCATGCCGTAAATGTCGGACCACGGTCCCTGACGCTGATCGAGCCCGTACTGCTCGATCGGCGCATAGCGCGGCGTGACGATGTTGGTCATCGAGCGGCTGCGGCCGCCCAGCGCCTGACGCGCGGCGCCGAAATCGATCAGCACCGGCACGCCGCCGGGGCGCATGACGATGTTGCCGGGCTTGATGTCGCGATGCAGGAAGCCCGCCTGATGCACTTCATCCAGACCGTCCAGCAACGGCAGCAGCAGCGCGCGGGCGCTGGGCTCGTCGTAAGCCTGCTCCAGTTCGCCCACCAGTTCGGCCAGCGTATCGCCGCGCTCATATTCCATCACCATGTAGGCGGTGCCATTGGCCTCGAAGAAGCGCAACACCGGCACCAGATTGGGATGGCGGAAGCGCGCCAGCGTGCGCGCCTCGTCGAGGAAGCGCTCCAGCCCCCATTTGAAATCGTCCTCGGCGCCGCGCGAGCGGGCGGCGACGTCGGGCAATTTCAGACGCAGGGCGAAATCGACCGGCAGGTATTCCTTGATCGCCAGCTTCTTGTGCAAGGTGGTGTCTTCGGCAAGGTAGGTGATGCCGAAGCCGCCGCTGCCCAGCACGCGCTCGATGCGATACTCCGCCAGCAGAAATCCCGGCGGCAGCGCCTGCGGATTGTCGTGGGCGTTTGTCATGGCGTTGGGTCCAATGGGGTCAAGGCTGGGCGCGGCGGGAACGGGCGCTTTGCGGAACATAGCTCTGGCAGATCGACACGGCCATCAATGGCAGGCGGCTGTGGCGAAAATGGGACGCGAAGTGCCGCGTTTCAGTCGGGTTTCACCAGATTGCCGTCCTGCCACAGACCCGACCGTCTGGTGCCGTTGGCGAGGTACAGAACCCCGTAGCCGTTACGCTTGTCGTCGCGATACATGCCTTCGTAGCGCTGCTTGTCCGGCCAGGAATAGACCCCGGGCCCGTCGTATTTGCCGTCACGCATTGAGCCTTCATAACGCTGGCCGGCGTTGTTGTACGTCACCATCGGGCCGGTAGCCGCGCCCTCGCTCCAGCGCGCTTCGGTGCGCCAGCCATTGGGCGACACCAGCACGCCAAGGCCGTTGCGCTTGCCGTCGACATATTGGCCTTCGTAGCGCTGGCCATTCGCCCAGACGTAAACCCCGCGCCCGCCGCGATCGCCATTGGCCCATTCGCCTTCGTAACGATCGCCGCTGCCGTCCTGTGAAACACCAAGACCGGCAGCGGCATCGTTACGCCACTCGCCCTCGTAGCGGTAGCCGGTCGGCGTGGTCAGCACACCCATGCCTTCGCGGATCGTACCGTTCATGGCGCCGGCATATTGGGCGCCATTGTTGTAGTCGCGCCGCTGCGCCCCGGCGCCGGCCGCCTGTCGGGCAGCCGGCGCAACCTGGTCACGCGCCGTCACGGCGCGTGCGCGTGCAAGTTCCGCCGCCCTTCTTGCGTCGCTGGCGAGATCGCGGGCCTTGGCCGCGTTGTCGCGCGCGATTTCGGCGGCCCGTTGCGAATTGTCCGGCGACGCGGAGCGATCAGGCTGCAGCGACGTCGCCCGCTCTCTCGCCGCTTTCTCGGCTGCCGCCCGGTCCGCGGCCGCTTTGTCCGCCGCTTCCCGATCGGCCTGGGCTTTTCTGCGGGCCTGATCTTCGGCCGCAGCCCGCTCTGCCGCTTCGCGTTCGGCCTGCGCCCGTCTCGCCTGATCGGCGCGTGCCTGATCGGCGGCAAGTCGCGCCCGATCCTCCGCCGCCTTGCGCTCGAGCATTGCGGCTTCCTGACGCTGCTGCTCGTGCTGGTGCTGGAAGAAAAAATAACCACCGCCCACCGCAAGTAAAAGGAGCGCAGCTACGACGGCGCCGATGACGAGTTTGCGCCGGCCTGCGGCTTGCGGTTCGGGCGTTGTCGGCGTCAGGACTCCGCGCCGCGCCTCGCGAGACGGCGGCGCGCTTTTCAGCACGGTTGCGTCGTCCGTGCGCCTGTTGATTTTCGTCGCGTCCACGCCAGGCTCAGGTGGGACGATCTCGCCATGCAGGGCACGCTGGAAATCATTGACCGATTGCGGCCGCTCATGCTCGTCGACCCGCAAGGCCCAGTCGACCGCCCGCAGGAAGGCATTGCCGTAATCGTGATATTTCTGGCCGGCGAGCGGGCGATAGGGATCCTGCCGGGCGCGCGCCGTCGCTTCCGGCGGCGGCGCGCCGGTGACGATCTGATGCGCCACGGCACCAACGGCATAGATATCCGTCCACGGCCCTTGATTGCCGCTGGTGGTGTACTGCTCGAGCGGCGCGTAGCCCGGCGTCACGATGCTGGTGACGGCCTGTGAGCGCTGCCCCAAAGCCTGGCGGGCGGCGCCGAAATCGATCAGCACCGGCGCGCCGTCGGCCCGCACGATTATGTTGCCCGGCTTGATGTCGCGATGGAGATAGCCGCCGCGATGCACCGCCGCCAACCCGTCGAGCAGACCGTCGAGCAGCGCCAGCGCCTCTTCCTCGGGCACCGATTCCTTGGTGCGGCGCAGGATCTCGGTCAGCCGCTCGCCGGCCTCGTACTCCATCACCACATAGGCCGAACCGTTGGCTTCGAAGAAACGATGCACCGGCACCAGATTGGGATGGCGGAAACGGGCCAGAGCTCTTGCTTCATCAAGGAAGCGATCGAGGCCCCATTGAAAGTCCTCGCGGCATTCGGTGGCCTTGGGCACAACCGCGGCGCCATTGGCGCGCAAGGCCAGATCGTTCGGCAGGTATTCCTTGATGGCGACGGTCTTGTCGAGATTAGTATCGACGGCAAGATAGGTAATGCCGAAGCCGCCAAAGCCCAGCACCCGTTCGATGCGGTACTCCTGCAACCGATAGCCCTTCGGCAATGCGCCGTGATGCTCGACGCTCACGTCTCCCCCAACTCCCCTGACGTCTGGCGCGCAGATTGTGCCGAGCCAGACCAATTCCAGCAAGGCGGGAGCGGGCAATAAAAAACGCCGGGGCCTTTATGCCCCGGCGTAATAGTTAAGTGTGCTCTTGCTGGCGCGCTTGCTTAGCCCTTGCTGGCTTCGGCTTTCAGTACCTGCTCCAGAATGGCCGGATAGCCCTGGAACCAGTCGCCGACAGGCGCGAGGCCGCCGCCCTTGACCTGGTACACCTTGACCCAGCCGCCGCCCTCATGGTCCTGCGGCGTGATCTTCAGCGGCGGCACGAGGCCACCCAGCGAGAAGCCGCTGATCGCTTCGAGGCCAGCCTTGACCTGCGCACCCGTCGGCGGCTGACCGCCATTGGCCTTGATGGCGTTGCGGATGCCTTCGACATGGATGGCCGCGGTCAGAACGCCGCGGTTGTACATGACCGAAGAACGCAGGTCCTTCGGCGGCTCCTTGCCCTGGGCCGAGTACATGTTCAGGATTTCGCGGATGACCGGGAATTCGGTGCCGGCGCCCGCGAACTGGATGGTGTTGTAGCCTTCCGAAGCGGCGTAACCCCCAGCGGCTTCGATGTCAGCCTCCGCACCGCCCCAAGCCATCGCCACGACCTTGCGCAGCGGATAGCCGTTGCGCTTCAGCTCCTTGATCGACACCGACGGCGCGCGGCCGAACAAATGGGTGACCACGAAGTCGGGACGATAGCGCTGCGTCACGTCGAGGATCTGCGCGCCCATTTCGACGCCCGGCGGCGGCACGGCGAAGACGCGGAAGTCGAAGCCTTCGGCCTTGGCGACCGCCTCCAGCACCGGCAGCGGCTCCTTGCCAGCCGGGTTGTCGTACATCAAATAGGCGATCTTCTTGCCCTTCAGGTTGCCGCCGAGCTGCGTCTTGGCGAACTGCAGGGCGCCGGCCATCTGCGACCAGTAGGACGCGGCCATCGGGAACAGGTACGGATACCGCTGGCCGTCGCGCGAAGCGGCCGAGCCGAAGCCCGGCGAGGTGCCGGCGATCTTGTCTTCGGCGAGGCGGGCGGTCAGCGCCTGGGTGTGCGGCGTGCCGAACAGCCCGATGATGACCGCGCCTTCCTTCTTCTGCCGCTCGTAGCCTTCGACGGCCGGCGGCACTTTGTATTCGTTGTCGATCTCAACGACCTTGAGCTTGTAGCCCTCGACGCCGCCCTTGGAGTTAACCAAGGCGACGTAGTCGTTGTAACCGGTGCCGACGGGCACGCCGATATTGGCGGTCACGCCGGTGCGATCGGTCTGGAAGCCCAGAACGATTTCCTTGTTCTGCGCCGAGGCCATTCCTGCCGCGGCGATCGTCGCCACGGCGAATGCCGCGCCGACTGCCATTCTTGCCAAACGATGTTTCACGTCTTCCTCCCTTTATGCGGCCGAAAAGCCACTTCTTCTTCGAGAAACCGAAATCGACCGCATGGAGGGCAAGGCCGGGATGGCCGCAGTCGCGCGATCGCCTGAGGCGACGCACCTGCCCTCAACGCGGAACTCAACGCTTTACTGAACTGTTGCGCCGGCCTACGAACGCGCCGGGCGGAAACCAATGACGGCGAATTGCTTCGCCTATTGCATCAAGCGGCCCGCCTTGGACGGTGCCGTTTCCAGCGAATTCTGCCTACCCGCTTAGCGGCAGGCAAGAGCATTGCACCCCGCATCCAGGGCCGGCTTCAGAGCCAACGCTTGCGACGCTTGTAGTGCTTTACGTCGCGATAGGATTTGCGCGTGCCGACTTCGTTCAAACCGAGGTAGAACTCCTTGATGTCGGAGTTCTCGCGCAGTTTGTCGGCGGAGCCTTCCAGAACGATGCGCCCGTTTTCCATGACATAGCCATGGTCGGCGACTTCCAATGCCAAAGTGGCATTCTGCTCGACCAAAAGCACCGTCAGCTTCTCGCGATCGCGCAGCTGCTGGACGATGCCAAAAATCTCTTCCGTCAGCATCGGCGCCAGGCCCAGCGATGGCTCATCGAGCAGGATGATGCGCGGGTTTGACATCAACGCCCGGCCGATCGCCAGCATCTGCTGCTCGCCGCCAGAGAGATAGCCCGACTGCTGGAAGCGCCGCTCTTTCAGGCGCGGGAAATAAGTGTAAACGCGCTCAATCCCCTCGCGCACCTGGCTGCCCTGGCGCAAGACGTGACCGCCCGCGATCAGGTTTTCCTCGCAGGTGAGATGCTCGAACACGCGACGACCCTCGAACACCTGCACCAGGCCGATCTTGCTGATCTCGAACGGGCGCATGCCGTCGATCCGCTTGCCGTCGAACTCGATGCTGCCCTTGGTGACTTCGCCGCGCTCGGTGCGCAGCACGCCGGAGATCGCCTTCAAGGTCGTGGTCTTGCCCGCGCCGTTGGCGCCCAGCAGGGTCGTGATCTTGCCCGCCTCGACGGCGATCGACACGCCCTTCAGCACCAGAATGACGTTGTCGTAGACGACTTCGATGTTGTTCAGCGACAGCATGGCGTTATCCAAATCCTGTGCCGCAGCGAAGCCCGCCGCAGCGAAGAAAATGTGCCGGGGCGAGAAGCCCCGGCACGACGTTTCTGCCTTAGCCTTTGCTGGCTTCGGCCTTCAGCACCTGCTCCAGAATGGCCGGATAGCCCTGGAACCAGTCGCCGACAGGCGCGAGGCCGCCGCCCTTGACCTGGTACACCTTGACCCAGCCGCCGCCCTCATGGTCCTGCGGCGTGATCTTCAGCGGCGGCACGAGGCCACCCAGCGAGAAGCCGCTGATCGCTTCGAGGCCAGCCTTGACCTGCGCACCCGTCGGCGGCTGACCGCCATTGGCCTTGATGGCGTTGCGGATGCCTTCGACATGGATGGCCGCGGTCAGAACGCCGCGGTTGTACATGACCGAAGAACGCAGGTCCTTCGGCGGCTCCTTGCCCTGGGCCGAGTACATGTTCAGGATTTCGCGGATGACCGGGAATTCGGTGCCGGCGCCCGCGAACTGGATGGTGTTGTAGCCTTCCGAAGCGGCGTAACCCCCAGCGGCTTCGATGTCAGCCTCCGCACCGCCCCAAGCCATCGCCACGACCTTGCGCAGCGGATAGCCGTTGCGCTTCAGCTCCTTGATCGACACCGACGGCGCGCGGCCGAACAAATGGGTGACCACGAAGTCGGGACGATAGCGCTGCGTCACGTCGAGGATCTGCGCGCCCATTTCGACGCCCGGCGGCGGCACGGCGAAGACGCGGAAGTCGAAGCCTTCGGCCTTGGCGACCGCCTCCAGCACCGGCAGCGGCTCCTTGCCAGCCGGGTTGTCGTACATCAAATAGGCGATCTTCTTGCCCTTCAGGTTGCCGCCGAGCTGCGTCTTGGCGAACTGCAGGGCGCCGGCCATCTGCGACCAGTAGGACGCGGCCATCGGGAACAGGTACGGATACCGCTGGCCGTCGCGCGAAGCGGCCGAGCCGAAGCCCGGCGAGGTGCCGGCGATCTTGTCTTCGGCGAGGCGGGCGGTCAGCGCCTGGGTGTGCGGCGTGCCGAACAGCCCGATGATGACCGCGCCTTCCTTCTTCTGCCGCTCGTAGCCTTCGACGGCCGGCGGCACTTTGTATTCGTTGTCGATCTCAACGACCTTGAGCTTGTAGCCCTCGACGCCGCCCTTGGAGTTAACCAAGGCGACGTAGTCGTTGTAACCGGTGCCGACGGGCACGCCGATATTGGCGGTCACGCCGGTGCGATCGGTCTGGAAGCCCAGAACGATTTCCTTGTTCTGCGCCGAGGCCATTCCTGCCGCGGCAAGCGTCGCGGCGGCGAATGCCGCTCCAACGCCCAGTCTCAACCATGCAAACTTCATGTTACTTCCTCTCCTAAACAAAACCACCACTACGCGTCTTCTGACGAACGCTTCATTGACGACATCCAGGCCGGACGCCCCATTCTCAGTACGAGAAGGGCCACACCCGGAAATAGTTGCGAATGTTGCGCCACAGACGATTGAGGCCCTCCGGCTCGACCACCAGGAAGAAGATGATCAGCAGGCCGAACACGGTCAGGCGCAGATAAGGCACCACGGTCGCCAGCTCGGCGTCGCTGAAGAACAAGCCGCCGAAGGATTCCATGAAGTTGCGCAGGAAAGGCGGCAGCAGGGTGATGAATACAGCGCCAAAAATCGAGCCCAGAATCGATCCCAGACCGCCAATGATGATCATGGCGAGATAGTCGATCGAAACGATGAGAGTGAACTGCTCGTAGTTGGCGATGCCCAGATAGTAGGTGAAGAGCACACCGGTAACGCCGGCATAGAAGGAAGAGATGGCGAATGCCATCAGTTTGTAGCGGAAGATCGAGATGCCAATGATTTCCGCCGCGATGTCCTGGTCGCGGATCGCGACGAAAGCGCGGCCGATACGCGAGCGCACCAGATTGAGCGCACCGACAATGGCGATCACGGTGAAAGTCAGAATGAACCAGTAAAGATCGCGCTCGTCTGTCAGCACGTAGCCGAAGATGCTCGGCTTGGGCACTTCGATCGAGGCCTGGGTACCACCGGAAATCGCGGGGACGTGGTTGATGGTCCATTCGATGATCAGCTGACCCGCCAGCGTGGCGATGGCAAGATAAAGTCCCTTGATGCGCAGCGAGGGGATGCCGACCAGCGCTCCGACCGCTGCTGCCATCAACCCGCCGGCTGGCAGTGTGATCCAGAACGGCAGGCCCAGCTTCACAGCCAGATTGGCGGCGGTATACGCGCCGACCGACATAAAGGCGGCATGGCCGATGGAAATCTGCCCTGTGTAGCCCACCAGAATGTTGAGCCCGATCGCGCCGACGCAGGCGATCATGATCTGGTTCAGGTTTGTCAAAAAGTAGTCGTCGAGCGCAAAGGGAGCGACAACAAAGAACAACACGGCCAACACGATGACCGTCCACTTGGCGATGGGCAGCGGGTAAAGGGCCATGTCGGCCCGGTAGCTGGTCTTGAAGACGCCTGATTCGCGATGAAACATTTTTCTTATCCGCTCTTCGCCGACCTGATTAAACGCGCTCGATCTTGCGCTTGCCGAAAATTCCGTAGGGCTTGAACATCAGCACCAGGATCATCAGCACGTACGGCGCGAAATCTTTCATGCCGCCGCCGACATAGGGGTCGAGATAACCCGCGACCACGCTCTCGACGATGCCAATGATGAGGCCACCGATGATGGCGCCGGCAATTGAATCCAGGCCGCCCAAAATGACGACCGGGAAAACCTTCAGGCCAATCACCGCCAGGTGGGTATCGACGCCCAGCATCGAACTCCACACAACGCCGCCCAGCGCCGCCACCAGGCCAGCCATAGCCCAGGCCAGCGCGAAGTAGCGCTCGACATTGATGCCCATCGCCATCGCGACCTGCTGGTTATCCGCCACTGCGCGCATGGCAACGCCCATGCGGCTCTTCATGAAGAACCAGGTGAAGCCGGCCAGAAACGCCAGCGCTACGCCGGCGCCAACCAGCTGCACCGGCTGCAACTGAAGCAGGTATTCGTCGGGCGCGATTTCCCAGATTTTGATCAGATCTTCGTTGATCGGCAGGGTGACGGCGAAGGTGTCGACGCCCGCCACCATCTGCCAGATGCCACGCAGCGCGGCCGCAAGGCCAATCGTGGCCATGATCACCGCCACCACCGGGCGGCCGATCAGAGGCCGCAGCATGCCTCGCTCCAGCAGGAAGCCGAAGGCCACCATGCCAGCAATCGAAACCGCCAGACCGAGCCAGAAACTTATCTGGAAGGTGCCGAGGGCCGCCAGGTAACCCGCCATCATGACGAATTCGCCCTGGGCGAAATTGATGGCGTCGGTCGCCTTGTAGACCAGCACGAATCCCAGGGCGATCAGCGAATACATCAGGCCGACGAGAACACCGTTGCTCACCAGCAGCAGGAAGAATTGAGGATCGAACTCCATGGCTACGCTGCTCCTCAGGCCGCTTTGCGTTGTGCGGCGGCGGTGTTGCCCAGGTCGTGAATGATCACGTTCGAACGAACGGTCGCCTTGCGGCCGTCTTCGTAGGTGACTTCGCTGACCAACTCGGTCTGGCCGGCGCCGCTATAGAAGGCCTCGATCACCGACGCGTACTTGTCGGCGATGAAAGCGCGGCGCAGCTTGCGGGTGCGCGTGATCTCAGCGTCGTCGGCGTCGAAATCCTTGGTTAGCAGCAGGAAACGGCGAATGCGCGTCTCCGGCGGCAGGCCGGCATTGCACTTCTCGATCTCGCCGCGGATCAGCTCGGCCATCTCCGGCTTCAAGGCCAGATCGACGTAGGAGGTATAGGCCAGCCCACGTTTCTCGGCCCAGTTGCCCGCCGTCGTCAGGTCGATGGCTATCATGGCCACGACGTGCGGCCGCTGGTTGCCGAAAGTGATGGCCTCGCGAATGAAGGGGCTGAACTTCAGCTTGTTCTCGACGAATTGCGGCGCGAACGGCGTGCCGTCCGACATCTTGCCGACATCCTTGGCGCGATCGATGATCACCAGCTGGCCCGTGGGATCGACGAAGCCGGCATCGCCGGTGTGGAACCAGCCCTCGGCGTCGATGGCGTCGCGGGTGGCTTCCTCCTGCTTGTAGTAGCCGGCGAAGATGCCCTTACTCTTGAGCAGGACTTCGCCGTTTTCCCCAATCTTGATCTGGATGCCGTCGCAAGGGCGGCCAACCGTGTTCGGATCGGCCTCGTCGTCCTTCTGAACGGCGACCAGGGCGGAAGTCTCGGTGGAGCCGTAAACCTGCTTCAGGTTGACGCCAAAGCCGCGGAACATGCGGAACGTATCGGCGCCGAGCGGCGCGCCGCCAGTGTAGGCCCAGCGCAGGCGTCGCAATCCGAGCTGGTCGCGCACCGGACCGTAGACCAGAAACTCGCCCAGCCAATGCATGATGCGCTGGCCAGTCGGCACGGTGCGCTTTTCGCTGCGGGCCAGTTCGACGCGCTCGGCCAGAGAGCGGAAATAATTGAACACCCAGCGCTTGAACGGCGAAGCATCGGCTGCCTTGACGTTGATCGTGGTCAGCATGTTTTCCCAGATGCGCGGCGGGGCCAGCATGCATTGCGGCCCCAGCTCGCGCAGGTCGCGCTGCACGGTTTCGGGGCTTTCCGGACAATTGCAGGTAATGCCCGTCACCGTCGACAGCACCAGCGAGAAAATCGCATCGCCCACCCACGCCATCGGCAGATAGGACAGCCACTCGTCGCCGCGACGCAGGTCCTCGACCTTGAGGAAGTTCTCGGCCGAGCCGATCAGGTTGCTGTGCGTCAGCATGGCGCCCTTGGGCTTGCCCGTCGTGCCCGACGTATAGGCAAACAGCGCCACGTCGCCCGGCTTGCCCTTGGCGATCTCGTTCTTCAGATAGTCCGGATTCTTGGCGGCGAAGTCGCGGCCGATCGCCTGGACTTCCTCGAACGATTTCAGAATCGACTCTTTGTAGTCGGTCATGCCGCGCGGATCGTCGTACACCACCAGGCGCAGCGACGGCAGCTGGTCGCGCAGCGACAGCACCTTGTCGACCTGTTCCTGATCCTCGGCGACGATCACCGAGACTTCGGCGTGGTTCAAAACGTAGACCAGTTCCGAGGCGATGGAATCCTGGAACACCGGTACGGCGACGCCGCCCAGCGCCTGGGTGGCGATCTGCGCCCAATAGAGCCGCGGGCGGTTGTCGCCGACCACGGTGGTCTTCTCGCCGCGCTTGAAGCCCAACGCCGCCAGGCCATTGGCAAACTCGGCGACGTTGCGGCCATAGTCGGACCAACTATAGGACACCCATATGCCGCGATCCTTCTCGCGCAAGGCCGGCGCGTTAGGGTGATCGACGACATTGCGCATCATGAGTTGCGGCAGGGTAAAGCGGTCGGACAGCGCCGCGCCTGACTGGACGGTGATGGTATCGGGCATCAGACGGTTCCCTTACCCTTGCTGGTGCCGAGATAGGCACGAATGACTTCGGGATTGCGCTGCACCTGCTCCGGCGTGCCGCCGGCGATGCGCTTGCCCTGCTCGAGCACGACGACTTCGTCGGAAATGTCCATGACCACGCCCATGTCATGCTCGATCAGCACCACAGTCACGCCCCACTCCTCGTTGACGTCGAGGATGTAGCGCGCCATGTCCTCCTTCTCATCCTGGTTCATGCCGCCCATCGGCTCGTCCAGCAGCAGCACGCGCGGATCGAGCGCCAGCGCGCGGCCCAGCTCGACGCGCTTCTGCAGGCCATAGGCCAGCGACCCGGTCGGCTGCTTGCGCAGATCCTGCAGCTTGAGAAAATCGATGATCTCTTCGACGCGGGCGCGGTTCTGGACCTCTTCCTTCTGTGCCATTCCCCAATAGATGAAGGACGACAGTACGCCGGCCTTCATGTGCACGTGCCGGCCAAGCATCAGATTGTCCAGCACGGTCATGCCGCGAAACAGCGCGATGTTCTGGAAGGTGCGAGCGATGCCGTAAGTGGCGATCTGGCTGGGGCGGCTGTTGGTGATGTTGCGGCCTTCGAACGTCACCGAGCCGGTGTCCGGCTGATAGAACCCGCTGATCATGTTCAGCAGAGAGGTCTTGCCGGCGCCGTTGGGGCCGATAACCGACAGGATTTCCCCTTTGCGAACATCGAGATCGATGGCTTCCACGGCGCGCACGCCGCCAAAGCGCTTGGACACGCCCCTGACCGAAAGCTGGATATCGCCCTCGGCGAGCTGCGACTTGGAAACCGCGGCGATGCTCATGCCTTCGCTCCCCTGGGCGCAACAAAACAAGCGCGCCGGGCGCGGCGCGCGGTTCCCTGCGTCGCCCGATGGTCGGGCAACGAAGCATGAACGATGAAACGCAAAACTCTGACCTCCCTACGCCGTCTGATGTTCATCAACCCACGCGAACACCATCGTATTCTTTTTGTTGTTGGCCGGATGATGAGTGCAATTGACCGCAATGGCAATAGCGCAAGCCCATCGAAAACGCCGTGATTTCGCTGCGCGAAGCCATCGTTTCGACCTGCGTCGCATCACGTACTGGATCGTTCAAAATTGCGATCCAACGAACCTCGTTCGTTGGCACACCCAACAAAATTTTTTGCCGCTTGCCGCAATTCTGAACACCGTTCGTGAAGCAGCCGCGATTTACCCTGCTTTCCTGCCTCATCATAATTTACATTCAGCTTAAGATTAATTAGTTTTTTATATCGTATAAATTAGTAAATTATGAATTGACTCCATCTCTGATTTGTAAAAAATGAAAGCACCAAAGCCGGCAACGGAATTGGCGGGCTCGCATCCCTTCTTCTGCGCGCGGGAATTTGACCGGAGCAGCTTGCGCCGCGGACCAAACGCTAAAGCGCCACGAAACGGTTCGTGGGCCCCGATTGAATGGAGTGGACCATGAAATCGATCTTTCTGAAGCGCTTGCCCGCCAAGCCTCAAAGCCGCCGCGACCGACGCTGTAGTCGCTAGGCGATCCGGCCGTTTCGGCCGCCATCGCTGCCCGGTTTCCGGCGCGCCCCCAGGCTCGCCCTCTTCCCAAGTCGCATTTCAGGTGTCGCCATGAGGCATTTTCCGACCTTCTTCGATCTCCAGGGCAAATCCGTCGCCGTCATCGGCGGCACTGCCATGGCCTTGCAGCGTAGTCGTCTGCTTCTGGAAGCCGGCGCGAAAATCACCGTGTTCGCCCGCACCTTGCACCCTGAACTTGCCGAGCTGGCGCTGGACGGGCAGATCCGCTGGCAGGCGGCGCAGGTCGAGCCGGAAGATTTGGCCGAGCAGAAACTGGCCTTCGTCGCCACCGGCGATGCAGCGGCCGATGCCATCGCCGCCGAGCAGGCGCGGCGTGCGTCGGTGCCGGTCAACGTGGTCGACAAGCCCGAGTTGTGCGACTTCATCATGCCCGCGATCGTCGAGCGCGGTGGCGTGACCGTCGGCATCTCGACCGGCGGCGCCTCGCCGGTGCTGGCGCGCAATCTGCGGGCGCGCATCGAAGCGGCGTTGCCGGCGCGGCTGGGCGAACTGGTGCGCTTCGCCGGCGCCTTTCGCGAAACCGCCAAGGCGGCAATAAAGAATTCCACCGACCGTCGCCGCTTCTGGGATGGGCTGCTTGACGGTCCGGCGGGCGAGGCCGTGCTGGCGGGCCGCGACGAGCAGGCCCGGGATATCGCCAACGATCTTCTCAAGGGTGGCGGCGAGGCTGCGCGCGGCGCCGTCTATATCGTCGGCGCGGGTCCGGGCGATCCCGACCTGCTGACGTTCCGCGCCCATCGCCTGATGCAGCAGGCCGACATCGTCTTCTACGACGAGCTGGTCGGGCCCGAGCTGCTGAACTACGTGCGCCGCGACGCCGAGCGCGTCTATGTCGGCAAGATCAAGAGCCATCACAGCAAGAGCCAGGACGAGATCAACGCCCTGCTGGCCCAGCACGCCAAGGCGGGCAAGCGCGTGCTGCGCCTGAAGGGCGGCGATCCGTTCGTGTTCGGCCGCGGCGGCGAGGAGATGGATTACCTACGGCAGCAGAAGATCGAGACGGTCGTGGTGCCGGGCATCACCGCCGCCTTGGGATGTGCGGCTTCGGCCGGCATTCCGCTGACCCATCGCGATCATGCCTCGTCGGTGACATTCCTCACCGGCCACACCCGCGACGGCGAGCTGGCAACGGACTGGCGCGTGCTGGCGCGCCCTGACCAGACGCTGGTCGTCTATATGGGTCTGAGCAATGCCGGCTCGCTGGCGGCCAAGCTGCTGGTCGCGGGCCTGCCGCGCAGCACGCCGGTCGCCATCGTCGAGCGCGGCACGCGGCCCGATCAGCGCGTCAGCACCGGCGTGCTGTCCGATCTCAAGGCGCTGGCCGAGCGTCACAAGGATGGCGGCCCGGCTCTGCTGATCATCGGCAAGGTCGCAGGCCTGGCCAAGGCCGACATCGTCACCGTCGCCACCGAATTGAAGGAGGCCGTGTGATGGCCAAGCCAGCGTCCAGCGCGCTCCGCGCCGCCACCGCCAATCGCCTGCGCGACGGCGTGGTGGTGTTCCGCACCGTCACCGGCAATTGGTCCAGCCGCATCGCCGATGCCGAGACCGTGTCGAGCGAGGCCGACGCCGCACGGCTGCTGGCCGAGGCCGAGCGCGATTCGGCCAACGCCGTCGTGGTCGGCCCCTATCTGATCGACGTCAACGAGGTCGATGGCGAAACCAGGCCGGTCAGCTTGCGCGAACGCATTCGCGCCTTCGGCCCCACCACGCCGATGGTGGGCGTCGAAGCCCTGCCTTACCTCTAGGAAACGGTCATGTATCAGTACGACCATTTCGATCAGGCTTTCGTCGATCAGCGCGTGGCGCAGTTCCGCGACCAGGTGCGGCGGCGCCTGTCGGGCGAATTGAGCGAAGACGAATTCAAGCCGCTGCGGCTCACCAACGGGCTCTATCTGCAGCTGCACGCCTACATGCTGCGCGTCGCCATCCCCTACGGCACGCTGAATGCCGAGCAGATGCGCATGCTGGCGCATATCGCGCGCCGCTACGATCGCGGCTACGGACACTTCACCACGCGTCAGAACATCCAGTTCAACTGGTTCCGGCTGGAGGAAGCGCCCGACGCCCTGGCCGATCTGGCCAAGGTGCAGATGCATGCGCTGCAAACGTCAGGCAACGTCATCCGCAATGTCACCGCCGATCAATGGGCCGGCGTCGCCATCGACGAGATCGAAGACCCGCGCATCTGGTGCGAGATCATCCGCCAGTGGTCGTCGCTGCACCCCGAGTTCAGCTTCCTGCCACGCAAGTTCAAGATCGCGGTCACCGGTTCGTCCAACGATCGCGCCGCCGTGCGGGTGCACGATATCGGCCTGCGCATGCACAGGAACGCGGCGGGCGAAATCGGCTTCGAAGTCATCGTCGGCGGCGGGCTGGGCCGCACGCCGCTGATCGGCAAGACCATCGCCTCCTTCCTGCCCAAGCAGCATCTGCTGTCCTATCTGGAAGCGATTATGCGGGTCTACAACCAGGCCGGCCGCCGCGACAATCTCTACAAGGCGCGCATCAAGATCCTGGTGCACGAGATCGGCGTCGAGGAAATGCGCCGACGGGTCGAGCTCGAATGGCAGTCGCTGCGCGACGGGCCGCTGCAACTCGACGCCACGACGATCGCCGATATCGAGCGGCGCTTCGCCAAGCCCGTCTACGAGAAGCTGCCGGCCGATTCGCCGGAAGTGGCGCTGCTGCGCTTCAAGGACAAGCCGTTCGGCCGCTGGATGCGCGCCAATGTCGTGCCCCATCGCGAGCCGGGCTACGCCATCGTCAACATCTCGCTCAAGCCCGAAGGCGAACCGCCGGGCGATGCCACGGCCGAGCAGATGGACGCCATCGCCGATCTGGCGGATGCCTACAGCCTGTCGGAGATACGCGTCACCCATGCGCAGAACCTGGTGCTGCCGCATGTGAAGATCACCGACCTGCCGGCGCTCTTCGCGCGACTGCAGCAGATCGGCCTGGCTGCCGACAATATCGGCCAGGTCGGCGACATCATCGCCTGCCCCGGGCTGGATTTCTGCGCCCTGGCCAATGCAAGGTCGATCCCGGTGGCGCAGCGCATCAGCCGGCACTTCGCCGACAGCGCGTTGAGCCACGACATCGGCGATCTGCAGATCAAGATCTCCGGCTGCATCAATGCCTGCGGCCATCATCATGTCGGCCATATCGGCATCCTGGGCGTCGATAAGCACGGCGAGGAGTTCTACCAGATCACGCTCGGCGGCAGCGCCGAGAACGAGGCTTCGATCGGCACCATCATCGGCCCCGCCGTCTCGTACGAGGACGTGGTCGGCGCGGTCGACAACATCGTTCGCACCTATCTCGATACCCGCAACGCCGACGAACGCTTCCTCGACACGGTGCGCCGCGTCGGCATTTCGCCTTTCAAGGAGCGCCTCTATGCCGCTGCTTAAGAACGGACGTGTTTCCGAAGATGCCTGGTCGCCGGTAAGCGACGACGCGCCGTTGCCGCCCGATGGCGCCATCCTGATCAGCTTCGATCGCTTCAAGGCCGAGCCAAACAGGTTCTTCGGCCGCAACACGGCCCTGGGCGTCCGGCTGAAGAATACCGACGACGTGCGCGCCCTTGCCGAGCATGTCGGTCGTCTGGGCCTGATCGTGCTGGATTTTCCCAGATACACCGACGGCCGCGCCTATTCGCAAGCCCGCATCCTGCGCGAGGAGCTGGGCTATACGGGCGAATTGCGCGCGGTCGGCAATGTGCTGCTGGACCAGTTGCTGTTCATGCAGCGTTGCGGCTTCGACGCCTTCGAGATGGCGAAGCCGGATGCGGAACTGGCCTGGCGTAAGGCCGTGTCGGCCTTCAGCGTCTTCAACCAGCCGACCAGCGATGGTCGCGCCACCATTTTCGAGCAGCGCCGGCGCGCCTTGTTCGAGCAGCGCGCCCAAGCCACCTGGTCGGGAACGGCGGGATAGACATGGGCGCCCCTTTCGCTTTCGCCCGCACCGAGATCGAGTGGCAGAACTTCTCCCTCGCTGCGGAAGAGATGAGCACACGCCTGTTGCTCGAGGATGCAATCCACGGCTTTTTCCGGGGCAACATAGCGCTGGTCTCGTCCTTCGGCGCCGAAGCGGCCGTACTGCTGCATCTCGTGGCGCAGATCGACCGCCGCGTACCGGTCATCTTTCTCGACACCGGCAAGCTGTTCGGCGAAACCCTGCGCTATCGCGATGCTCTGGTCGCGAAACTCGGCCTGACCGACATACGCAACATCGAACCCGACGCCAGTGCGGTGGCGCTCTACGATCCCGACGGCATGCTGTTCAAGCGCGATCCCGACGCCTGCTGCCGGCTGCGCAAGGTCGAGCCGCTCGAGCGGGCGCTGCAAGGATTCTCGGCCTGGATCAACGGGCGCAAACGTTTCCAGGGCGGCTTGCGTGGCGAACTGCCGGTGATCGAAGAGACGTTCGGCCGCATCAAGTTCAATCCGCTGGCGACATGGTCGGCGCGCGAGATAGAATCCTATTTCTCCGCCTACGATTTGCCGCGTCATCCGCTGGAAGCCGAAGGCTATCGGTCGATCGGCTGCATGCCTTGCTCCTCGCCGGTATTGCCGGGCGAAAACGCCCGTGCAGGGCGCTGGCGCGGCCGAGGCAAAAGCGAATGTGGCATCCATCTCACCACAATGGGATCGACCGAACCAATTCGGATCATCCCCTAAAAACGCCGAGAAAAAGCGAGAACGATCGCCATGAGCATCGACCTGATCGGCATTTCCAAGCGCTTTGGCGCCTTCACCGCGCTGCACGAGATCGACTTGCGCATCGGCTCGGGCGAGCTGATCGCTTTGCTGGGCCCGTCGGGTTCGGGCAAGACCACGTTGTTGCGCATCATCGCCGGGCTGGAATGGCCCGATACGGGCGACGTGAAGCTGGACGGCGAAAGCACGGTTCAGCATTCGGTGCGCGAACGGCAGATCGGCTTCGTTTTCCAGCATTACGCGCTGTTCCGCCACATGACGGTGTTCGAGAACGTCGCCTTCGGCCTGCGCGTGCGGCCGCGCAAGGAGCGGCCGGTCGAGGCGGAGATCGTCC